>CAWEOG010000001.1:0-14467 GCA_963810595.1 Bryobacterales bacterium
CTGGTTGCCAAGCTGCTTTTCGGAGCTGGCGATTAATTTCTCGAGTTGCTGGACTTCCTTCTCGAGGCGCGCACGCAGCACGCCGGCCTGCGCCGCGGAAATTTCGAGCACCAGGTCGAAGTCCGGCGTCGAACGCACCGCGGCCGACGTCTCCGGCGGCTCGCCGGCGATTGTGAAATTCACGTTCGTCAGCGCCTCGATGGCGGATTTCTGCGCGATCACCGTTGCCCGGGCCTCCCCGCGCGGGTACAGCACGCCGTTGAGGGCCATCTTCGGGTCCAGCTTCTGGTCGGCCCGCAGCGTACGCGCGGCGGTGATGATTTCCTGCATCAGCTCGATCTGCTTTTCCGCGGCAGCGTCCCGCACGGCCCCGGAGGAGTCCGGATATGCCGCCAGCGAGATCGACTTCGGCCGCGAATCGGAGGCCGCCACAAACCGCTGCCAGATTTCTTCGGTGACGAACGGCATCAGCGGATGCAGCAGCCGCAGCGAGGCTTCAAACACGCGCAGCAGGTTCCGCAGGTGCGCCGCCGCCTCGCCGCCTTCCTGGAATTTCAGCTTTTTCAGCTCCACGTACCAGTCGCAGAACTCGTGCCAGAAGTAATGGTAGAGCACCTCGGCGGCTTCGTGGTAGCGGTAGTTCGCGATGGCGCGGTTCAGGGTCTCGGTGCAGGTGGCCAGGCGGCTGAACATCCAGCGGTCCTCCATCGGCACCTCGCCGCCGATCGCGCCGGCCTCGAAGCTCTCCTCCGGAGCGTAGTCGTAGCTGGCCACCCCCGCCTTCTCCATGTTCATAAAGATGAACCGCGCGGCGTTCCAGATCTTGTTGGCGAAGTTGCGGGCCACCTCCATGCGGTCTTCGCTGAGCACGATGTCGGTGCCCGGCGCGGCGCCGCGCAGCAGGGAAAAGCGCACCGCGTCGGTGCCGTACTTTTCGGTAACGATGAGCGGGTCGATGGTGTTGCCTTTGGTCTTCGACATTTTCTGGCGCTCGGCGTCCCGCACCAGGCCGTGGATGTAGACTTCGCGGAACGGCACGTCGCCCATGAATTCCATGCCCATCATGATCATGCGCGCCACCCAGAAGAACAGGATGTCGAAGCCGGTGATGAGCAGCGAAGTCGGGTAGTAGGCTTCCAGATCGGCGGTCTCGGCGGGCCACCCCATGGTGGAAAACGGCCACAGACCGCTGCTGAACCAGGTGTCGAGCACGTCGGGGTCCTGCCGGGGCTTTTCGGAGCCGCACTTTGGGCAGGCTGCTGGCGCCTCGACGGCCACGATAATTTCGCCGCACCCGCAGTGCCACGCCGGGATGCGGTGGCCCCACCAAAGCTGCCGGGACACGCACCAGTCGCGGATGTTGTACATCCACTCGAAATAGGTCTTTTTCCAGGCGTCGGGGACGAAGCGGATACGGCCGTCTTCCACCGCCTGGATAGCCGGCTCGGCCAGCGGTTTCATTTTTGCGAACCACTGGGTTGACAGCAGCGGTTCGACGGCGGTTTTGCAGCGCTGGCACTTGCCCAGGCTCAGCGTGTACGGCTCGACTTTTTCGAGCAGTCCCAGCTCGTCCAGCCTCTGCACCACGCGCTTGCGCGCTTCGAAGCGGTCCAGGCCGGCAAACTCACCCGCTTCCTTAGTCATCTTCGCGTCGAAGCCGATGACCGTGATGCGCGGAAGATTATGCCGCTTGCCGGCTTCGAAATCGTTAGGGTCGTGGGCCGGGGTCACTTTCACCACGCCGGTGCCGAACTCGGGGTCGGCGAGGTCGTCGAGAATGATGGGAACCTCGCGATCCATCAACGGCAGCAATACCTTCTTGCCGTGCAGGTCGAAATAACGTTCGTCCTTGGGATTAATGGCGACGGCCGTGTCGCCCAACATGGTTTCGGGCCGGGTGGTGGCCACCACCACCGAACGGCCGGTGCCGATCACCGGATAGCGGATGTGCCACAGGTTGCCCGCCGTCTCGTCGTGCACCACTTCCAGGTCGGAGAGCGCTGTCCGGCAGCGGGGGCACCAGCTTATCAGGTACTCGCCGCGATAGATGAGCCCCTTGTTGTAGAGCCGGACGAACACTTCGCGCACGGCCCGATTCAGGCCGGGGTCCAGGGTGAACCGCTCGCGGCTCCAGTCGCAGGAGACGCCGGTGCGGATCATCTGTTTCTTGATGGTTCCGCCGTACTCCTCTTTCCACTTCCAGACGCGCTTTTCAAACTCCTCGCGGCCCAGCTCGTGGCGCGAAACGCCCTCGGCGGCCAGCGCTCGTTCCACCACCATCTGAGTGGCGATGCCGGCGTGGTCGGTGCCGGGCAGCCACAACGTATCCTCGCCGCACATGCGGTGGTAACGGATGGTGACGTCGATTTCCGAGTGCTCCAGCATGTGCCCGATGTGCAGGCTGCCGGTTACGTTGGGCGGTGGGATGACCAGCGAAAACCTGCTCCCGGAGGGCTTGTCCGGGGCGTGATAAATACCGGATTCGATCCACCAGGCGGCCCAGCGCGGCTCCAGCCGCTGGGGTTCATACACTTTTTCGAGTTGCATGGGAAACTCTCAATATATCATGCGAAGCCTTAATCAAGCCGATTTCCGGTATTGAAAAAAATAGTGTAAGTGATTGAGCAAAAGGTGTTTATGAGGTTCCTGCAGGCCGGTCCGCTGACGGGGAAGTTGCCCTCGGGCGTTCCCGCTGTAAACTGGAACCTGGGGAAGGGCAAACGCACAGGCACGGAGGGGGATTATGGAATCTGTTCGCCACATCCTGAACAGGAAGGGAAGAGAGGTCTGGTCGCTCGCACCGGAATCGACCGTGTTCGAAGCCGTTGCCATGATGGCCGAAAGAGGGGTAGGCGCTCTCATTGTGGTCGACGAGGGCAAAGTCGCCGGCGTCATTTCCGAACGCGACTACGCCCGCAAGGTGGTGTTGAAGGGTCACGCGTCCCGGGAGGTCCGCGTGGGCGAGATCATGAGTCACCCCGTCATCACGGTTACGCCCGACCACACCGTGGAAGAGTGCATGAGGATCGCGACCGATCATCGCATCCGCCACCTGCCGGTGATCGAGGCGGGGAAACTTGTGGGCGTGGTCTCCATCGGCGACCTGGTTCGGTCGACCATCATGAAGCAGCAGGAAACCATCAGCCACCTGACCGACTACATCGCCGGCAAATATCCCGCCTGAAGACGCCGCTTGGCGCAAATTCACGCATTCCGGCCGGAGGAGCGGATTTTTCGCAGCTCGGGCAGAATGCCGCCCGCGGCCATCGGCTCCGCATCCGGCCGGCCGAAACCGAAGTAGAGGCTGCGAAACAGCGGAAACAGTTGCTCGTAAACAGCCGCCTCCGCGGGTCGGGATCCACCCGCCGGAAGCTCGGGCAGAGCGCGTCCTGGGCCTCTTCGACGGATCTTGAAAGCGCCCGCGGCAAGGAAAGCGAAGATCGCCGAGCCCAGGCTGGTGACCTCCGCGCTGGGGAATCAGCACCGGCTTGTTGA
This sequence comes from Bryobacterales bacterium, assembly GCA_963810595.1. Classification (GTDB taxonomy): domain Bacteria; phylum Acidobacteriota; class Terriglobia; order Bryobacterales; family Bryobacteraceae; genus CAWEOG01. The sequence goes on from CAWEOG010000001.1 coordinate 3,496, forward strand.
AGACGTTGGCGTAGACGCGGTTCAACGTTTCGTTCTTCTGCGGGATGCCGCCGCCGTTGATGACGCGGTTGATGGGGACTCCGTGTTCGGCCATGCGATCGAAGATGATGCGCTTGTGGAAGGCGGTGCCTTCGATGGCCGCGAAGAGTTCGTCTTGCGCCGTGGTGGTGAGCGTCCAGCCGAGCGTCATGCCGCCAAGATTCGGGTTCACCAGCACGGTGCGGTCGCCGTTGTCCCAGGTGGTGCGCAACAGGCCGGTGGAACCGGCGCGCCACGCGTCCAGGCCTTTCGACAGCTCGGCGACGCTGGTGGACCGGCGCGCGTAGCGATGGCTTCGAAGATGTCGCCGGTGGCTGAGAGGCCCGCCTCGATGCCGTAGTGGTCGGGGTGAATGGAGCCCTTCACAACGCCGCAGACCCCGGGAACCAGGTCCGCTTCGCGCGCGATGGCCATGATGCAGGTGGAGGTGCCCACCACGTTCACCACGTCGCCCTCGCGAATGCCGGCGCCGATAGCGTCCCAGTGGGCGTCGAAAGCGCCCACCGGGATCGGGATGCCGGCTTTCAGCCCGAGCCGTCGAGCCCACTCCTCGCGAAACGGCCGGCGATGGCCGACGAGGTCCGGTAGTTGCCCGCCAGCTTCTCGCGCACGCCCTTGAAGCAGCGGGATCGACCTTCGCCAGAAACTCTTCCGGGGGCAAACCGCCAAGCGACTCATTCCACATCCACTTGTGGCCCATGGCGCAGATGCTGCGAGGCACTTCGGCCAGCGTCGGTGCAGCCGCACAGACACCGCCGCCACCATGTCGCAATGCTCCATCGACCGTGACCATCGCGGGCGCGCTTCTCCGGGTTGTGGCGCAGCCAGTGGAGCAGCTTGGCGAAGCCCCACTCGGAGGAGTAGACGCCGCCGCACCAATCAATGGCTTCCAGTTTCGCGGCGTGCGCCTTGCGCGGTGATTTCGGCGGCCTCATCCTTGGCGCGGTGATCGCACCAGAGGTAGTAATCGCCCAGCGGCTCCAGGCCTTCGCCCAGCGGGATGACAGTGGAGCCGGTGGTATCGAGCGCGATGGATTCCACCGCGTCACCCGTTGACGCCTGTTTCGCTCAGCACGTCGCGCACGGCCTGGGTCAGCGCCCGCATGTGATCGGCGTGGCTCTGGGTGGCGTGGTCGGGATCGTCCTTGATGCGATGGACGGCATATTCCGCCGAAGCGGAACCCAGCCTGCCCTGGCTGCTGTCGAACAAAGAGACTCGAACACTCTGCGTGCCGAAATCGACGCCGGCAACAATGGCCATGATAGCTCCTCCGTGGAATAAAGAAGTAAGTGCCATCCTAGCGCAGTGAGGGCTCGGCGGCGCGCCGGTCATGCCCCCCGGTTTGCCGCGGTCTCGCGCATGCCGCTAGCTGTGGATACATGGAGTGGTTGGTCGAAAACTGGAGGCCTTTGGCCTACGCCGCCGGATGGCTTGCCGCCGCGATTCTGCTGAGCTTGATCGTCCATCGCCTGGTGTTTCGTTTCCTTCGCGGCATGAAGGCTCGCACTCGCGAGACCAGTGGACGACTCCATCGTCCGGCATTCCTACCGCCCTGCGAAGTACATTTGCCGCTGGTGGCCGTGTATCTTGTGCTCCGTCAGCCTGCCGCTCGGACGCGGTTGGCGATGGAACCGTCTGCGCCACGCGTTGCTGCTGGGGATCATCGCGTCGGTCGCGTGGCTCTTCATCAACATGTTGAACGTCCTGGAGGACGTGCTCACCGAGCGCTACCGCATCGACGTCGCCGACAACCTGAACGCCCGCCGGGTCCGCACCCAGTACTTCGTGTTGCGCCGGACCGCGGCCATTCTCATCGGCATGCTGGCGTTCGCCGCCATGCTGATGACGTTTCCGTCAGATCTGGAACATCGGCGCCGGCCTGTTCGCTTCCGCGGGATTCGCCGGCCTGGTGGTTGGCATGGCTGCCCGGCCCACCTATCGCAAATCTGCTGGCCGGGCCTGCAGATGGCGTTGACCGAGCCTATCCGGCTGGACGACGTGGTGATCGTCGAAGGCGAGTGGGGGCGCATCGAGGAGATCAATACGACTTACGTTGTGATCCGCATCTGGGATCTGCGGCGGCTGGTGGTGCCGCTCTCCTATTTCATCGAGAAGCCGTTCCAGAACTGGACGCGCATCTTCGGCCGACTTGCTGGGGACCGTGTTCCTCTACACCGATTACAGGGTGCCGTTGGACGAGGTGCGGCAGGAGTTGCGGCGCATCCTCGAAAGCCAGCGAGGAAATGGGACGGGAAGGTCTGCGGTCTGCAGGTGACCAACGCTACCGAGCACACCATGGAGCTGCGGGCGCTGATGAGCGCCGCCGATTCCGGCAAGGCCTGGGACCTGCGTTGTCTACGTGCGCGAAAAGCTGATCCAGTTTCTGCAGGAGCGTTATCCCGAGTAGCCTGCCGCGCGTCCGCGCGGAGCTGCCGGCGGCGGGCCGAGCCGGCGACGAGCCCGCCTGAGACTCCCTCTCTTCACCTCGCGGTCCGGATGGGGCCTTTGCGAATGTGTTCAGGCGCCGCCAGCCGTCCACACCAGCGGCTGGCCGGTCTGCTCAAACTCTGGCGAGGTGTCGCGCAAGTGGACGCAAGCCGCGGCAATGTGCTGCCGGAGAAAGACAGCCACCTGAGCGTCGAACGAATCCAGTGGCGCCAATCTCGCGAATCAGGTTCCGCAGCTCGTCGGCAGGGTAGGCCGAGCGCCAGTTCTTGCGCCCCGCCTGTCCGTGCGACCGCAACGCGTCGCCGACAAGCACTTCCACGCCGGCAGGATATCGGCGGGCCGCACGGAAAGGCTGCGGAACGCGCGGTCGCTGGCTTCCACCAGCGACGCCATCATGGCCGAGGTCGAGCGGCACAATGGCATCCACCAGAGGCTTGCCGGGCGTGGACACCGTGATCAGACGATGATGGGTGGCGCGGAGACAGGACGGCGAAGGTCGCCGCTGGGCCAGCTTGGCGCCTTCGAACAACAGCAGGGTGCTCCGCGCCGACGGCCAGTCGCACAGCGACGCCGTCGAGGCCTGGCGGCGCGCCAGCGCACGCAGTTCGGCGCTGATTCACTCGCGGATGCCATACCACCACGGCGCGGATTTTCCACGAGACGGGGGCGGCCGCCATCTCGTCCACCGTCACTTCGAACAGTTCGTCCGGCACGCTGACGAAAATCAGGTTCGCAGTGATTAAACGCTTCCCAACCAACTTCGGATCTGCCGGCGCGCAGCAGGCCAGAATAACGGCTGGCCAGCCGGCGGCTGGTGGAGTGAATCGGACCCAACGTCGGTCGGCGAAGGCACGAACGCGCGCCAGCGGGAAACGACTTAACGGGCCCGCGATAACCAGACCGATGGACACTTGGCTCGGGTCATGGCAATTCCAGCGTCTTGAGCGACTTTAGGCGGTCGCGAAATTGGGCCGCCTTTTCAAACTCAAAATTTTTCGCCGCCTCGCGCATCTGCTGCTCCAGCTCGGCGATCAGTTGTGTGCGCTGCTTCAGGGGAAAGCTCCTGGCGGGCCCCTCCGCCTCGATCGGAACATCCACATAGTCCGCCTCGGCGATGGCCACGAGCGTCATGTCGATGGGCTTGACAATGGATCTGCGGCGTGATTCCATTCCTCTCGTTGTATTCGGTTTGGATGCGCCGGCGGCGGTTGGTTTCCTCGATGGCCGGCGCATGCTGTCGGTCATGACGTCGGCGTATAGAACCGCTTTGCCGTTGACATTGCGCGCCGCGCGCCCCATGGTCTGAATCAGCGATCCGCTGCTGCGCAGGAAACCTTCCTTGTCGGCGTCCAGAATCGCCACCAGCGACACTTCGGGCAGATCGAGTCCCTCGCGCAGCAGGTTGACGCCGATCAGCGCGTCGAATTCGCCGCGGCGCAGCGTCGCGCAGGATCTTCACGCGGTCGAGCGTGGAAACCTCGGAGTGCAGATACCGGCAGCGCACGCCGAGCTCCGAGTAGTATTCGGTCAGGTCCTCGGACATGCGCTTGGTGAGCGTGGTGACCAGCACGCGCTCGTTCCGCTCGGCGCGGCGGCGGATCTCTTCGAGCAGGTTGTCCACCTGGCCCTTGATGGGCCGCACCTCCACTTCCGGATCGATCAGGCCGGTGGGCCGGATGACCTGTTCCACCACCACGCCGCTGGACTTGGTCAATTCGTAGGGGCCGGGCGTGGCGGAAACATAGACCACCTGGTTGACGCGGTTCTCGAACTCCTCGAAGGTCAGCGGCCGGTTGTCCATCGCGCTCGGCAGGCGAAAGCCGAACTTCACCAGGTTCTCCTTGCGCGAGCGGTCGCCGTGGTACATGCCGCGCAACTGCGGAACCGTCTGGTGGCTTTCGTCGATGAACAGCAGCGCGTCGTGCGGCAGGTAGTCGAGCAGCGTCGGCGGCGCTTCGCCCGGGCAGGCGTCCGGAAAAATGGCGCGAGTAGTTCTCGATGCCGTGGCAGTAGCCGACGTTGCGCATCATTTCCAGGTCGAACATGGTGCGCTGGAACAGACGCTGCGCCTCGATCGACTTGCCCTGCTTTTCGAGCTCGCCGGTGCCACCAGGTGAGTTCTTCGGTGATGCTCTCCATCGCCCTGTCGCGCGGTCTCCTCGCTCATGACGTAGTGGGTTTTGGGATAGATGGGCAGGCGCGCGTAGGTCTGGCGCACCTGGCCGGTGAGCGGATCGATCTGCGAGAGGCTCTCGACCTCGTCGCCCCACAGCTCGATGCGATAGGCGTAATCGTCGTAGGTGCGGAAAGACCTCGACGACGTCGCCGCGGACGCGGAAGGTGCCGCGCCGGAAATCGCCGTCATTGCGCTCGTAGAGGATCTCCACCAGGCGCTTCACAATCTGGTCGCGCGAGGTGCGCTGGCCTTTTTCGAGCATCAGCAGCATGCCGTAGTAGGCTTCCGGCGAACCCAGGCCGTAAATGCAACTGACGCTGGCGACGATGATGCAATCGCGGCGCTCGAACAGCGAACGGGTGGCGGCCAGCCGCAGCTTGTCCAGTTCGTCGTTGATGGTGGCTTCTTTCTCGATGTAAGTGTCCGAGTTGGGAATATAGGCCTCGGGCTGATAGTAGTCGTAGTAGCTGACGAAGTACTCCACCGCGTTCGCCGGAAAAAATGTCTTGAATTCCTGGTAAAGCTGCGCGGCCAGCGTTTTGTTATGCGCTAGATACCAGCGAAGGGCGGCCCGGTTTCCTCCATAACCTTCGCCATGGTGAAGGTTTTTCCCGAGCCGGTGACTCCCAGCAGCACCTGGTGCTGCTCGCCGTCGCGCACGCCGCGCAACAGTTGCTCGATGGCGGTGCCCTGGTCGCCGCGCGGCGTGTAATTGATGCTCAGTCGAAATCCCACGCCACCCAGTATACTGGGGTTACGATTCGAGAGAACGATCTGAGGCGCGATTTCCGGATGTTACGCGCAAGCTGGGCCGAATGTTACAAAACGTCCCGCAATTTCGGAGGAAACTGATTGCCTGGTACGAGGGGGCAAAACGCGACCTGCCCTGGCGCGACACGCGAGACCCCTATCGCATCTGGATTTCGGAAGTGATGCTACAGCAGACGCGGGTGACCGCGGTGATCCCGTACTATCGGAGATTTCTGCAAGCCTTTCCGACGGTGGCGGCGCTGGCCGCGTCAACAGAAGAGGAATTGCTGGCGCGCTGGTCCGGCCTGGGCTACTACAGCCGCGCGCGAAACTTGAGGCGAGCGGCTCAGGTGGTGGTGGAGCGGGGAGATTTCCCCACCGAACTCCAAGCCATCCGCGACCTGCCGGGAATCGGAGACTACACCGCCGCGGCGATTGCCAGCATCGCCTTCAACCAACCGGTGGCGGTGGTCGACGGAAACGTCATGCGGGTGGTGAGCCGTATAACGGCCGACGCCGGCGGGATTCAGTCGACTGCGACCAAGAAAAGGATAGGGGAATTCGCCGGCCGGCTGGTCGATCCGGCCCGGCCGGGCGAATTTAACCAGGCGATGATGGAGCTGGGCGCCACCGTTTGTCTCCCACGCAACCCTCTGTGCCTGGTTTGTCCCTGTTCCGACGATTGCCAGGCGCGCCGCCAGGGGCGCCAGCACGACCTGCCGGTGCGGGAGGCCAAAGCGGCCGCCGTGCGCGAAACGAAATCTCTGTTGCTGATCTCGCGTGGAGCCAGTGTGCTGCTGTGGCGGCGCCCGGCCGACTCCAGCCGGCTGGCCGGCTTCTGGGAGCTTCCGGAACAGCAGCAGCTCCCGCAAGCCGTTCGCGGGGACGCCGCCGGCAGCTTCCGTCACGGCATCGTCAACCACGTTTATCGGGTGGACGTGGTGCGGGCGTCGCTCGAGCGGGTGCCGCCGGGCTTCGAATGGGTGGCCGAATCCCGTCTGGGGGAAATCCCGCTGAGCACCATGGCCGCGAAGGCTTTGAAGCAGGTTCCACGCGTCCGGTCCAAATCATAAGTGAGAAAAAAGCCTCGCCGAACGCACTAATTCCCTATGGCCACGCGCCCGTTTGGGACCATTATCCTCGCCCTCGCCCTGTTTCCGGCTGCTTTTGCGGCGGAAGACCCGAATACCCCGCACTATACGGCGGAAGGAGTTACCAACGCCGCCTCTTACGAGCAAGGGAGACTGTCTCCTTACAGCATCGGCACCATTTTCGGCGAAAACCTCTCGAACACCACCCGCCAGGTGTTGCCCGGTGACGTGAGCGGCGGGATGCTGCCGACCACGCTCGCCGGCGCCGACACCCGCGTCTACCAGGACGGCTCGCCGGTGGGTCTGTTTTATGTGTCGCCGACACAGATCAACTTCCTGGTGCGCGGCACCCTGATCGCGGGCCGATCGCAGATCCGGGTGGCGCGGGGCGTCATCTCGGGGCCCCCGGCCGAGTTGCAGATTACCGAAGCGGCGCCGGCATTTTTCCAGTTGGACGAACGGTTTGTCGTCGCCTCGCACGCCGACGGCACCGTGGTGCTGCCTGCGAATCCCGCCCATCCCGGCGAGGTGGTGGTGTTCTGGGTGACCGGGTTGGGACGCACCTACGAAACCTGGCAAGACCGTTCACTGGCCGTCGAGGCTTCGGAACTGCTGCTTCGAAGTCAGTTGGACATTCTGCTCGACGGGGTGGCGATCGATCCCCGGCTTATCAAATATGCGGGCACCACACCGGGCTATGCCGGGCTGTACCAGATCAACGTGGAGCTGCCGAAAAGCGTGGGCCCAAACCCCGAGGTTGGTCTGCGGCTGGCCGGTCGGCAAAGCCGCCGGGATCTGCGGATATGGCTGGACAACGCCACACCCGGCGCGCCGTAGCCACCGCCAACATCGCCGCAACGCGCCGGCATTCGGCCGCGTTGAATATAGGTGAGATACAATTCAGTATGAGGCGGACGCGATGATACTTCGGGTATGTGCCTTAGCCCTCCTGGCGGCGTGCTGGCTGCCGGCCCAACAGCCCCAACCGGTTAAGGAAGACGCGCCGCCGCCGGCGCTCTCCACGCGCGAACCGGAGGGGAAAAGCCCGGCCATCGAGAAAAAGTACGTGGTCACGGCGGGCACCCGCATCCCCCTCAGCATGATCAACAGCATCAGCACCAAGCACTCGTCTGAGGGCGACCGGGTTTACCTGGAAACGACCTTCCCGATTCTTGACGACGGACGCATCGTCATTCCGCCCGGCAGTTATGTGGCGGGCACCGTCACAACGGTGAAGCGGCCCGGGCGGTCGAAGGGCCGGGGAGAGATTTACATCCGCTTCGATTCGCTGACGCTGCCGAACGGCACCACCCGGAATTTTCGCGGACGCGTTTCGACGCTCGATGCCGCCGGCGGAGAGAGTCTGGACCGCGACGAAGGAAAGATCGAAAGCGCCGGAAACAAGGGCGGCGACGCGAGAACTGTGGGTGAGGCGGCCGCCACCGGAGCGTCGGTAGGTGCGATTGCCGGCAGCGTTTCTGGCAGCCCCGGAGTGGGCGCCGGAATCGGCGCGGCCGCGGGCGCCACGGCGGGTCTCGTCGGCGTGTTGCTTTCGCGCGGGCCGGACGCCGTCCTGGCGCGTGGCACCTCGGTGGAAATGGTGCTGGACCGGCAATTGGAATTCACCGAGAACGAGATCGACTTCTCGAACGCCGTGCCCCGGCCCGCCCGAATGGTAATCCCGCCGTCCAACCCCGAACCGGAGCGGCGGACCAGCACCGGCAGAAGAATCCCGTAGTCCGCATTCCGATTCCCTCAGAGATTGGAAATCCATTCGCTCCGCTGTGTTGCTAGTACTATCCGTCTACCCCGAACCCGGCCAACCGGTTCATGCCTCGTACTCGCGTAACATAACCTGTACCACGCGGATTTTGTGACCTCGGGTCTATTCTCCAAAGCTCGCCGGCTGCCTACAATCGGACTGAGAACAAGCATGAGCGCCACAGTCCAACTTCAAATCTTCGTCAGCCTCGTCGTGGTTCTCGGCGCGGCGTTCGTCGCTCTGGTCTGTGATTTTCTCAAGGGCAACAACGAGCACCTTCGCGAACAGAACCGGGAGCTGCGCGCCCGCAAAGAAGAGGCGGAACGCCGCTTGCTCGGCCTGGAGGCTGTCGCCCGAGAGAGTTCCCTCCTTTCCGCGGGAAATTCCGTGACAAAACCGCTGGTGCGCGCCGGACTGCAGGCGCCCGCCACGCCTGCCGCCCACGCCAGTGCGGAGCCGGTGGGCGTCGCCACCGGGTTGGCCAACGGACGCCGCCGCCCGCGCAAATCCGCCGCCGAGCTCTCCGAATCGATCAAAGAAATCGCTTCCTGGGTGGCGGTCAACGGTCCCAGCCTGGAGAAACCGGCAGCCGCGAGGGAGACAAGGATTGCCATGGCCGCGCCGGTGCAGATCACCCCCGTCGTCGCCGACGCCCCGGCGGAAACCAAGCCGGCAAAGCAGGAAGTGCCGGCGGCCACCGCCGACCCGCTGGCCGCCGCGGAGCGCGCGCACGACGTCTGGCCGGAAATCGTCATCAAGTTCGGCGAAGCGCGCCAGGCGCTCGAAGCCCGGAAGATGGAAAACGACCCGGTGCGGGCGGCCGCCGCGAATACGTCACGGCGCACGGGAATTCAGGATGCCTCGGTGCTCGAAGGCGAACTGGCGGCACGCAAGAACTTCCGCGGCCTGGTCATGATCGTGGGCATCAACGATTACGAAGCGCTGCGGACGCGGCGCGAGTTCCGAAAGTCGGAGGTGGACTGGTTATTCGAGTCGCAGTTGGAAAACAAGTATCTTGCCTGCCGCACCGGCGACGGGGAGATCGTGTTTCTTTTCGACGGCGTAACCGGCCAGCAGGCGCGGAGCCGCTCCACCGGGGTTTCGGAAAGTCTCTGGGACTTCCAGTTGCGGCACATCGGATCTTTCATGATCGACTTCAGTTGGGGAGCCTACGAATCGGCCGGCGAGCCGCTTGGCGTCTGCCTCGAAAACGCGCGGGATGAAATGCGCAGCACGCGGCGCGGGCGCTTCGGCGCCACTCGCAGCCGCACACTGACCCAACAGAAGGCGGTCAACCTCTAATCGGTTTTTTGTTCGGCTCCAGTAAGTGGTACTCACACTATCAAGCGGCGGGGATGTTCCCGCCGCTTTTTTTGGCTTACGCCTAACCGTTCTCCAGATTCCGCTTCACGCATTCGAGCACCTCGTCGATGCCGAACGGTTTCTGTAGGGCGTCGGAAGCTCCCAACAGCCTCGCCACTTTCAGGTAGTCGCCGCCGAACGCTCCAGACATGGCGATAATACGAAGATTCGGCAGCGCCACGCGCAATTCCTTGATGGTTTCTATTCCTTCCTGTTCCGGCATTACCAGGTCCATCATCACCAGGTCGGCGTGATTGGTCCGAAGATGTTCGATTGCCAGGCGGCCGTTGGACGCCTCGGCCACCTGGTAGCCGCCCGACTCGAGAATGGAACGCAGCAGCGACCGGATGCCGGAATTATCATCCACAACGAGAACCCGGGTTTCCTTCATCTATGCCACCGCCTATAGGAAAAATCACCCGTCCGCCGGCTGCTTCTTCAAACGCTTTACCATCCGTAACTCGTTCTTTACGCCTGGCGTAATCTGGTAGTGTACCTCATCCATTAACTGGCGCATCAGGCGCATTCCCAGGCCACCCGAGCGGCGTTCCCTCACCAGTTCCCGCAGGTCCTTGGTTTCGATCGAGCCGGGATCGAACCCCCTTCCGGTGTCGATCACGTCAATTTGTATCGACTCGTGGTCGACGATGGCCCGGACCTCGACTTCCTTGGAAACGTCCTTGCCGTAGGCGTGTTCAATGACGTTGGCGCAGGCCTCGTCCACGGCCAGCTCCAGTTGCGCCACCTCGTTCATGCCCAGCCCCGCCTGCTGGGCGATTTTGCCAACGAAATCGCGGATCATCACCAGGTTGTCGGTGGAGGAGGGAACGCTCAGAGTGAACCTTCGCTCGAACGACTGGGAGGTCATTTTTTCTCCGTTTCGGCACTGGAAAACCTTCGGATAGCCTCCGGTATATCCGCGACAATTTCGAACAGCGACGGGAAACCAAGGATTTCGAATACCTGGCGGACCTTGGGGATTACGCTGCAGATTTTGATGTCCCCGCTTTTTTCCCGGATCTCCTCCAGGAAGCTCATAAACACTCCCAGGCCGGCGGATGAGATATAGGTGAGCCGGGAGCAATCCACAACCAGGCGCACCTGTCCGGCCTCAACTTCCTCCTGGATGGATGCCTCGAACAGCGGAGCTGTATGGGCGTCCAGGAAACCGTCCAAAGACAGGACCGCGATCCCCTCGCGTCGGGTTTTCACGACATGAAACGTATTGGGCAAGCTGGCTGTTTCCTCCCTCTCACGAAAAACACGGGCCGAGGCACCTATCTTACGACGGCCGGCCATTTGGTTCCACCTTCAGGATTACCAGTGTGATGTCGTCATGCGCC
>CAWEOG010000002.1:0-121329 GCA_963810595.1 Bryobacterales bacterium
GCTCTGACGGGTTCGCTGGTTTTGCATTTCTGGACGCCTGTTGCCCCAACTCCCGCTGCTTCACGCCCGCGACGCTTGCGCCTCAGCAGCCGAACCCCCAACTCCGGCCCGACGTGACTGGCCTCGAAGCCCCAGCGACGCCAACTCCGCTGGAATCGCTCCTCCATCCCCGCCACGAACTCCTCTCCCCCAAACGGACGCCCTGCGCACGTGCAGCGCCGCAGCAACCGCATCTCCAACGCTTCTTCCGGTGTCAGCAACAACCCTCTCCAGCCCTCGCTTCTCCCTTGCGTCCGCCATAGCTCCCAGTCTATAAGTCCATGCCGGTCTTTTCCTTTCAGATGCGCTCCCAAGCTCGACCAGCGGTACTGTTCGGCCCGCTCCACCATCCCGCCCGCACCGGATTCCGCTCCACGTACGCCAACCCCTTCCACATACGATTCTGCTCCAGCGGACAGGAAAAGAATCGGCTCTGCCAATGATGCCCGCCCCGCTGGCGACTGGCATACAGGCACTGGGCGTAGCTCCCATGCACCCGCTGGAACAGCAGCGAGAGCGAGTCCTCCCGCCCCGGAACGACAACAAAATGCACATGGTTCTCCATCAGGCGCCAAGCCACGACCCGAGCTTCGCTGTCCTCCAAATTGGACTTCAGCAAGCGCAAATAGGTGGACCGGTCGGCGGCGGTGAAAAACCGCGTTGGCGGTTGGTTCCGCGCTGGGTGACGTGATAGGGCAATCCGGGCTGCACACATCGAGCATTTCGGGGCATCTCTTTGAAGTAGTGCCGCGACCGGCCGGGAATTCTCTCCAAAAACCTCGAAACTGGCGAAAGAGGCAGAGCCGTCTGTCCCCTTCATCAATTTCGCCAACCCGTCGCAGCAGGCTGTCCACTTGGCGTCCACTTGGCCACTTGGCAGAGTTCGTCTGCTGGAGAGGAGCATGAAAAACCGCGTAGCTTATGGCAACCGGTTAAGCGACGCTTTTCGCGCGCCGGATGCGCCGAGCCTGATCACCAGGGTCCTGCACAAATCGACCGTGTCCGTTACCGAGCTCCGGTGCGACCACCCCAACTTCGGGAGAACGGCTGCCATGCCTCTGGAAGAGGCCTACCTTGTTGCGCTGCAATTACGCGCATGTCCCGATCATGACTTGTATTTCGACGGCCGCCTCACGCGCCCCGAGAATTATGCGGAAGGTGTAACGTCAATCTACGATTTGCGCCGCGGCCCGGTGGCTGACATTCGCGACCCCTATCATTGCCTTATGTTCCATCTGCCGCGCACGGCGCTCGAGGCCGTGGCCTATGACGCCGGAGCGCCTCGCCTCGACGACCTCCGTCACCGGCCAGGCGTCAGCGTTGACGATCCCGTCGCACGGCACCTGCTTTCCTCCCTCCTTCCTGTCATGAAAGAGCCGCAGCGGGCCAATTCGCTGTTTCTCGACCACGTTGTATCAGCGATGACCGCCCATCTGGCCTGCCAATATGCCGGCATGAACCCCAACGCAGGCATACCCCGGGGCGGATTGGCGCCATGGCAGGAGCGGCGAGCTAAGGAACTGATAAATGCCAGCCTGAACGGGGAACTGGCACTAAGCCGGCTCGCGGCGGAGTGCGGTTTGTCCGTCCGCCACTTCGCGCGCGCCTTTCGCAGTTCGGTAGGCATGCCTCCGCACCGCTGGCTTCTAAATCGTCGCGTCGAGCGAGCCAAACAGCTCCTGGGAACGCGAGCGCTGTCCCTGGCCGACGTGGCGATCTTCTGTGGATTTGCGGATCAGAGTCACTTCACTCGAACCTTCACGGCCATCGTGGGACTTAGTCCGGGCGAATGGCGGCGCGCGAATGCGATTCGATCTTCGTGAGGGTAACGGCACGACATTTATTCGATGATTTCAGGATTGGCTACACGGAAATGGGCTGGGATGAATTCGAGATATGTCCAGCGTAGGCACCCAGTTTGGATGCGCGTCTTCTGACGCCCGCTATCTTCCGGTCAATGAGTCAGTTCTGCCGGTTCGAACACGGGGTGATTTACGCCGCAAAAGTTCGAAACGTGTCCAGCGTGGGGAGCCAATCTATCCGGGCTCTCCGTGATCGCTTAATCTGCAAGGTGCATTCTGGTGAGATCTGTGAGGATGCTGTTCGGATTCTTCACGCCCCTCCTGCTTCAGGCAGCGACTCAGTTGTGACGCCCTTCGCGGGGGTGAGAGGCAACTGGGGCCGCACCGGGAGAGTGGCCTTCGTCTCAATGCGTCATCGCATACACGATGTAGTTGATCCCCAGCCGCACGGCCAGGCCGGCGCATCGTTCCGGATATCTCGGATTATCGGCCCACTCCCAGGCGTCGCCGATGTCGGAATTGTACGAGACCGCCACCATCAGGCGGCCTTTGTCGTCGTAAATGCCGCGCCAGTGCGCTCCTTTGCCGTCGTCGGGCCCGGTGGCATGGATGGGCCGCTTGTAGCCCTCTCGCAAGTGGGCCCAGCCGGGTATCTGGAAGCGATCGTTCAGATCGTAAACCGTGTGGAATGCGGGGTCGTCATCTGGGATGTCCACGATGGGCCGGTCCGGAAACGTCATGCGCATGGTACGGGCGAAGACCTCCCATTCATACTGGCCGTGCAGGTCGTCGGCCATAAAGAAGCCACCGCGCAGCAGGTATTCGCGCAGGACCCGGGCTTCCGATTCAGTCAGTCCCCATTCGCCCACCTGGACGGCGTAAATCCAGGGCCAGTTGTAGACGTCGTCCGAGTCGAGGTCCACCACCTGTTCCACGGAACGGGCGTGAATGCGGGTCAGCCGTCGGACAGCCAGGGAGAAGTGACGGTCGGCGCGCGGGTAGTCCTGCGTCCACAGGGAAAGACCGAGCCGGTAGTCTCCCTGGAAGCGCGGGTAGTAGCCGTCGTCGACACCACCGCCCGGGAACATCAGGCGGGCGAACACCCATTCTGTCTTTTCCTGATAGTCCGCGGGAAGCGGAATTTGGCCCACGCTGTATTCGACACCGGGATATTCCTGAAAGGACCGCTCAACGGCGTGGAGCGAGACGATTACGGCGAGGCTGAACACGGCGGCCCGGACTGGCCTGATCCACTGCATCCCTCTGCCTCTTCCCCCAACGATAGCACCCTGGTCAGTCCAGACGCGCGCGCCGGATCGTTCCAACGGAATGCGGGAATGCGGGACGAATCCGGGACAACCCACTCTAGCGGGGTATCTCTGTAAATTTATGCTCTGCAAGCACGTATCTTGGTTCCAGCAGACGTACCTTTGGCTGGAGCACGCCAATTTTGGAATTTGACGCGTCTCGGGGGCGTTATTTTGCGGGAATCCGTGACGGCCTGCCCGCGGCAGCCTTCCAATTCCGCTCTGAATTTCGCCGGAACACGTACTTCCACAAGGCGAAGTAAGTGCCGCCGATTGTGAGACTTCGCGGCAATTCAGACGGCCTCTCGGCTCAAGCGGCTCCTCGGGGATGTTTCATCGTCGAATAGGAAGATACGGACAACTCCTCGACGGGCCTCAAATTTCCCTGTGCCCAGCGGAGTGAGTACCGTATAATCGGTGTCTGCGGTGCCCTTCTCTGGTCTTCTGGGATGCATGTTTTGGCGCAGTTCTGCAGATTTTGGGTGCCCGCCTCTCATCGGAGGTCGACACTACGCAAGGCTGGGGCAGCGTCCTATTGCTTTTCGGTACTCGTTTGCTGCTTGTTCTTTGTCTGGCATCTAGCGCTGGATTCGCACAAACTTCGACGTTCAATTCGAGCGGCACAATTACCGTCAGTAGCGCTCTCCAGGCCAGTCCGTATCCTTCTTCTCCAATTGCCTCCTGCAACAACGGCGCCTGCATTACTGTGAGCGGTCTAAACGGCTCTATTGCCGACGTGAAACTCACGCTGAACAGTTTCAACGTCCCAAACGCGTTCAACCTTGGAATCCTGTTGCAGGCGCCGAGCGGCGCAGGGTTGGACGTGATGTCGAACGCCTGCCACGTATCGGGCTCCACGACTTTCCGGCTTACCGACTCCGGAACCGTCAACGGCCATGCCGCCACCAACGTGAGCCCGTGCTTTAATACCGGAGATTGGCTCGCAACAACGCATCATTTTAGCGGTTATTTGGCGGACAGTTTTCCGGCCCCAGGACCAGGAAGCAGCGGCTATACACGAGCGGAGCCCGATAGCAACGGCAATACAACCGGATCCAGCACTGCCTCCGACAGCAGCAATGGCAACGGAACCTTCGCGAATGTGTTTAACGGGCTTAGTGGCACGAACGTCAACGGTGTTTGGAGACTCTATGTAACCAATCAGGCCCTGTCAAGTTCGACGACTGGCACCATCGGATCTTGGACGCTGGAAATCACGACGACCGGTTCGGGCTCGTCGACAACAACGACTCTTTCGAATCCCGCTCCCAATCCCTCCTTTACGTCCGGCTCACAGAGCCTGGTTACTCTTGCGGCGACGGTCACAACCTCTTCCGGCGTCGCCACCGATGGTTCGGTGACTTTCCATGACAACTCCACCGGAGCCGACATCGGGACCGCCGCCGTCAACAGCAGCGGTGTCGCCAGTACAACTTTCACGTTCACCTCCGAGGGCGCTCATGTCTTGGTAGCTACCTATGCCGGCGGCTCGACCTTCGCGGCAAGCCCCGCATCGAGTCCCGTCACGCAACAGGTGATCGCGACCACGACGTCGCAAACCGGCGCGCCCGCTGGAACCGTGGGCTTCTGTAATCCCGGCGGCATCACACTGCCGACGCCCGGCGCCCAATTGGGCCAAGGGCCGGGCAAGCCCTATCCCTCCGATATCGTCGTCAGCGGAGTCAGCGGCATCGTTGAGAATGTCAAAGTCTACCTGAACGGATATACTTCGACGAATCCGAGTCCGAACGCCTTTATGCTCGCGGGGCCCAACGGAAAGACGCTGGAGTTTCTCTCGTGGACCGGCGGCTCGACCCTCGTTAGCAACTTGAACCTGATTTTCGACGATTTTGCCGCATCGCAGGCATTGCCGAATACGGTCTCGCTCGCCAGCAGGTCTTACAAGCCGACGTCGGCAATCGTCAACGGGACCAGCACGTACTGCCAGGCAGCAGACTGCAACGGCGTAACCGTGTCCGAGCCCGCTCCCATCGTGTTTGAACTCGCTGGGCCCGCTGGTAATCCGGCGCGTACGCTCTTGGAGCAGTTTGCCGGTTCGGCGGCGAACGGGACTTGGAAGCTGTTTTCCATGCAGCGGGGAAACCCCGACACGGCCTCGGTCAATAACTGGTGCATCAATTTCACCATGGCGAACGGGACCGCCACCAGCACTACCCTTTCCGCTAGCCCCAATCCAGCGACCACGGGAGACCCGGTCGACCTTACAGCAAACGTTCTGAACACCGCAAGCCCCGGAACGCCCCTAAACGAAGGTAGCGTGACGTTCTCCGACAACGTCACAGGTATGAATCTGGGAATGTCCTCGATAATCAATGGACAGGCGACCCTCAGCAACATCAGCAACTTGTCCGAGGGCGACCACACCATAACGGCAGCCTATGGGGGTACAGCAAACTTCGGTTACAGCTCCGGGTCGTTGAACCTGCGCATCAATAACCCAACGGTGTTCACGATGACCGGCGGGTCTTATCAATATTGCAACTCGGCGTCCGCAATTCAGGTTCCAGGGAACAATCAGGTCTCCGGCCCGGCTTATCCGTATCCTTCGAACATCTCGGTAACGCACTTGCCCGGCACGATTAAGACCGTACAAGTGGATTTCGCGAATTACAGCAATTTGAATCCTCAGGGACTGCAATCTCTGCTGGTCGGCCCATGCCAGACAGAAGCCTGCGCACCCGCCGCCTCCGATGCAATCGACTTTTTTTCCAATCCGTCAAGCGCGGTCAGCACGGGGACGATCAATCTGTCGTTTCTGGATGCGGCTGCCAACACCATTCCGAATTCGAGTTCGCTTGACGTGATCACCGGCGGTCCATACAGGCCCTTCAGCCGGGTGAACACGAATACCTACGCCAGCCCCGCGCCCGCCGGACCGTACCAGTATGCAGCTCCCGCCGGTAACGCCACGCCACCGGCATTCAGCTTCAACGGAGCCACGGCAGGCGTCTTTCAGGACCGCGTCGGCAACGGTTCGTGGTCGCTGTACCTCTCTCAGAATGTTGCCTCCGCCAATGATGCAAGCCTGGGATCCTGGTGCGTGAACTTCACTGTGAACCCGCCCGTGCTGGGCATTGCGAAATCGCATAGCGGCAGCTTTCAGCAGGGATCGACGGGCAATACCTACACCGTTCATGTCACAAATGATGGGCCCGGACCGGCGAGCGGCGCCACTACGGTGGTTGACGACTTGACGAGCGCCCCGGGACTCACCATCACGGACATGTCCGGCACAGGCTGGGCGTGTACGGTGGGAACGAAGACGTGCACGTCCACCGCCGACATCAGTGCCGGCGGCAGCTTCCCCGATATCACGGTTACCGTCAGCGTGGCCGCGGACGCGAGTTCCACCCAGATCAATTCCACCAGCGTCTCAGGAGGCGGTTCGGTTGGCGTCGCGGCAACGACGGATACAACCACTATCATTCCGGCGCCCGACCTGACCATCCAGAAATCGCACGCCGGGAACTTCACGCAGGGCCAGACCGGGTCTTACTCCATCGCTGTGAGCAACGTGGCGGCCGTTTTGGGCGCGACCTACGGAACCACGACGGTGACCGATACGCTGCCCGCCGGCTGGACACTCGCCTCATTTAGTGGAACGGGATGGAGCTGTTCGGGAACGACCATGGTAACTTGCACCAGTGCCACCGCCGTTGCGGGCGGCAGCTCGCTCCCCGGACTCGACCTGACGGTAAATGTCCCCGCGAATTCGGCTGTGTCCGTCACCAACAGCGCAACCGTGGGGACTGTTGGCGAGATCAACACGGCGAACAACCAGGCTGACGATCCCACAACCGTAATCCAGTTACCCGCTACGGTAACGGCGAACAGCGGTACCGACCAGAGCGCTACGGTGAATGTGGCGTTCGCGAATCCGCTTTCAGTGACGGTGCGAGACGGGGCCAATAATCCAGTTCCCGGCGTGACGGTCGACTTCGCAGGCCCGGCCAGCGGAGCAAGCATAGTATCCACCCACGCGAACACCAACGCCTCCGGTGTCGCCAGCGCCATAGCCACGGCAAACTCGACTGCGGGCGGCCCCTACACGGTTACGGCCTCGGTGACCGGCGCCAGTTCGGCGGCCTTCGCGCTGACGAACCTTCCGGGCACCACCGACGTTACCGGCCAGGTGCGCGTCACCTCCACGGGCCTGCTGTATAGCCGGGTAACCGCGACTTTCAACGGCACGCTAACGATCACCAATACTTCCGCGCAGCCCATCAGCGCGCCCATCCAACTAGTGCTGGCGGATCTTACGCCAGGGGTCACTCTGGCGAACGCTACGGGCGTTACAACCGGTCTCCCCTACATCACGGTTCCGAGCGGCGTCACGATCGAGCCGGGAGCTTCCGCTAGCGTCCAGGTAAGATTCAATAATCCTTCACACGGGTTCGTGAGCTACACTCCAATGGTCGTTTCCGGAGGACTTTGATGTCGCGATATATTTTCCTGCCGCTCGTTTTTGCCGCGGCTGTGTTCGCGTCGCCGATCTCTTACGACGTAACGGTCGACACGAGCGGCGCGCCTGCTTCGGGCTATCTGGATTTTCAATTCAATCCAGGAGGTATCGGCAGCCAGAGCGGCTTCGTGACGATCAGCCTGTTTCAGCCCTCCGCCGGTTTGTCCGGTTCTCCGGCAACCGCGGGAGGTGTATCGGGAACGTTGCTCACGACGCTGGCTATCGACAATAGCACTGCGTACAACGACTATTTTCAGGCTGTCAATTTCGGGACCCAGGTCAGCTTCCTATTGGCACTGGATGGTCCGGCGGTGCAGTCGCCTGACGGCACTTCCCTGCAAGGATCGACGTTCGGCTTCAGCATATTCGAATCGGATCAAGCGACGCCCTTGTTCACAAGCGATCCCAATGGATTTGCGTTTACCGTCGATGTGAATTTGGACGGCACCACGACCGTCACGAAAGCCGGTGGAACCTTCCGCAGCTCGAAGAGCCATGCCACGGAAGTGTCCGGAAGCGAAAATTGGTCTTGTTCCGATCTCCTCAGAAAGGCCACCCCGGCAGAGTATAACCTGGGTTGGAGTCCGGCACCGCCCAAGGATCTGGCGGAATACCCGTATCGATCCAGTCGTCCATTGCCGTCACGGTGGACAGGTACTGGTCAAGGCTGAAGGAACAGTGCCCGATATTATTGACGAAAACCTGCACCAGGCGGTCGCTAGCGCCCGCCGCCGACACCGCTTCCCGGTACGCGCTCTCGTTGTAAATGGGAGCAAGCCCGTCGAAAACGGAATGCATCGTCAGGACGGGCCGGGTCAAACGCCCCTCGAGTCCGCCCCATTGTTCCGCGTGATTCCTTGCCGATCGACGCGCTTGTATATTGGCGTGAGAGTTCATAAACGCCAGAAGCTCGTCCACGTTGACTCCGAGCGTCGTAAGGCGAGCTCTGTCACCTGCTTCCAGCGTATATTCGAAGCCCATGTTGTCGGCGACGGGACCGCCCAGCTCAGCTTCCGCCGCGGCCCGTTGGGCCATCGCCTTCCACATTCCCAATCCGAAGAAGAAACTGTTGGTCTGCGGGTCTTTTGCGTAGAAGGCCTGCATCGGCAGGCGCATTATCAACCGGATGAACTCCCAGCGGCCATCGGATGGGCCAGCCGGCCAGGCAACGTAAGGTTGGACGTCGGTAAAGAAGTCTAGGTCATCGCGGAGATCCTCGATTGGTCCCCACTTGGCGTCGAGCCAACCGAAACCCGCGGCATACGCCAGGCCGAACGCGAGCGCGGCATCCATGTTCTCCGCTTTCCCTGCCGCGGGCGCGCAATTTGCAATTCCTCCGTCGTAAACGCCTGGATGCTCTTCCATCAATTTCAGGGTTACGAGACCTCCGAGGGAATTGCCCCAAACGATAATGCGATTTGGATTTCCGACCTTTCCTTTGAAGAAATTCGTGAGTGCCAGCGTCTGCTGCACGCCGTCCTTATCACTATTGTGGTATCCGGAACCAGCCAGCGCGTATCCGAGTGAAAGCAATCGCTCCTCTAATGAAGGGCTGGCGGCGGGCCACGCAACAGGCGAGATTTCGGCGAGACCCGGCTGGAGTTGAGTGCCGTGAGCATAGACGAGCAGGGTTCCGTTCCAGTTGCCCGGGGCCCGAATCTTGTAGGCCGCCCCATTCAGGCTCCCCTCGAGGTCGGCCGGAAGCGGAATATGTACTTTCCCCATGGGATTACCCCACAGGGGAATTACAAAGGTGAGGAGTAATAGCGAGCGTAACATACATACCTCCTCACCCAATTTGCACGAAGGACGCCCACTGAGAAAGTGACAAAGCAGGGCAAGTCCGATCTTGCCGCATAGCGCCTGTTAGAGTATCGAAGACGTCCTTTTAGAACACAAGTACTGCCAATATCTTCGAGAAGATCAGTCAATGTGAAGTTATTTTGGAGACGTTACGCTAACTGGTCAGCCGCATCTTGCGCAGCAGTGCGGTGAACCGCCGGTCCTGCCGTATTGGATCGTAGATCTGCTTCGAAGGAAAGTGGAGAATACGCGGATCGCGCTCGTCGACCGCGCGTTCGAGCCAATCGAAAGCGGCGTCAAACTCACCCAGTCCGAGGTACACCCAGGCACGGCTGATCGGCGTCACGTAGCACTTGGATTCGGCGGCGTCGAGCTCGGCCAGGATTCCCCTCGCCTCAACATGGCGCCCAAGCCGGGCAAGGCCGTAGCCGACGGCGCCGATCGCGGTCGGAGCGCGCTCCATCTTCCGTGCCGCGGACTGCCACGACGCCAATCCCTCCTCAATCCGGCCCGAGTGGTATAGAACCGCACCGCGTAGCGCGTAGGCAACGGCGTGCTCGGGGTTCAGCGTCAGGGCGGTTTCGATTTCCGCCAAAGCGCGGTGGAATTCGCGCTTGAATCCCAGCAGCCACGCGAAAAAACTATGGATGAGCGGCGAAAGGGGATCCAGTTCGATGGCGCGCTCCATTTCGCGCACCGCTTCTTCCAGGCGGTTGAGCGGCAACAGGCACATCATCGCCCGGAGCCAATGTGCCTCCACGGCGGCGGGACTCAACACCGCCGCCCGATTGAAATCTTCCTCGGCGCCCCTCCAGTCAAAATCCTGCCACGCGCGGTAAGCCCCGGACAGGGCATATGCCTCGCCGAGCGAGTCGTCCAGCTCGAATGCTTTGTGAATGGCTACCCGCCCTTGCTCTCCCACTTCTTTCGGGCGCACAATTCCGTAATCCGACAAACCTCGAAACAATTCGGCTAAGCCCATGTACGGTTGGGGAAAGGACGGATCGAGAGCGATCGCCTGCTCATAACACTCTCTGCATCTCGCGATCCCTTCCATGGTTTCGTACCGATGGTAGTAACGGCCCTTCAGCCAGAAGTTGTAGGCGTCGAGGCTGGAGGTGCGGCGCGACGCCGGCAACGGTGCGAGATGAACCTCGAGCGCCCCGGCGATGGCCCTTGAAATCTCATCCTGAATCGCAAACACATCCGCCAGCTCCCGGTCGTAGCGCTCGCTCCAAAGGTGAAAGCCGTTCGAGGCGTCTACTAACTGGGCTGACACCCGGATCTGCCCGCCGATCCGCTGGACGCTGCCCTCGAGCAGGGTGCTGACGCCCAGCACGCTGCCGATTTCTCTCACGTCCTGCTGTTTGCCGCGGAAAGCGAACGACGAAGTGCGGGCGGTCACGCGCAGCCCCGAGATCCGTGTCAGGTCCGTAATGATCTCGTCGGCCAGGCCGTCGCTGAAGTACTCGTTCTCCTTGTCCGCGCTCAGATTCGCAAACGGCAGCACCGCCACTGAGGGCATTCGGGCGTGTGGCGCGACGTGCTCGACCGGCCCCACCAGGCGCAGGCTGGCTTCTTTCTGCCAGACGTCCAGTTCGGATCGAAGCGCATACACTCCCGGCTTTTGGCCTCCGGGCAGCCGGTGTACCGGAAGACCTCTGGCCTCTTCCCACCGCATAACAGTGCGGACGTCCCGGCGCAGATAGCCGGCGATCTCCTTCCACGAGTCCAGCTTGTCACGCGAAATGGCGACCTCTGGAATGCTCCGTTTCATTCGTACTTAGAGTACTCCAGGTGACAAGATGCGACAAGACCAAACTGCCCTGTTTTGTCACTTTCCCGGCCTCAAAACCTCGCTCAAACTGGGCGGAGAAGGAAACCATTCGTGTTCAGAGTCCTGATTCGGTTGCTGCGTGTGACATTTCCTGCTGTTCCTGTACGAGGAGCTGAGTTTCATAGGAGGCTTTGATGCGAAAACGAATCGTTCTTTGGTTCTTGCTGCTGTCGACGGCGGCCACCCATTGCCTCATCGCCCAGCCGGCCTTTTTCCGCAAGGACATTCCTACCGGCGCAGACCCACAGGCCGTGGCCGCGGGAGATTTCAACGGAGACGGCCAGCCGGACTTGGCCGTCAGCACGGAGCAGGGCCTTTTCGCGATGCTCAACTTGGGCCACGCCACGTTTGCTAGCCCGATCGTTGCGGGGGCGGCTTGGACAGGGAATCTTGTCGTCGCCGACTTCAACGGGGACGGCATGGACGATCTGGTAGCCAACGGCAGTGTGCTGTGCAGCCAGGGCGACGGCACGTTCCGGCTAACACAGGCGGGTGTTGGCGGGGTGAGGGCTGCGGCGGACTTCAACGGTGACGAGAAGAAAGATCTTCTGGCCTCCTTTTCACCGGGCGGTGGCCCCGATATACCCCCTCCGGAGGCGCCGCCGGCTATGGTTATTTGGCTGGGCAACGGTGACGGGACGTTCGTGCTTGGTCAGCCCGTGACCACAACGGTACCCGGTTGGGGGTACGCCGGCTCGGTCGCGGACCTCAACCGCGACGGCCACGCCGACGTAGTGCTGCGGGATTTCGGAGACTTGATTGTTTTCCTCGGAAATGGAGACGGCACGTTCGGATCGCCGGTCCAGACCACCGGGGTTTCCTGGACCTCCTTCCCGATCGCCGATTTCAATGGGGACGGGGTTCCCGACATTGCGACGGAAGACCGCATCCTGCTAGGTGACGGAGATGGCCGCTTCCCTCAATCGGTCTGGTATGAAACCCAGCCAGACGGACAGCCCGTTATGGCTTCCGCGTTCACCAGGTGGCCACTGGCGGCTGCGGATTTCGACTCCGACGGCAACGCCGATCTCGCGATGGCGCTGGAGGATATGAGTTTCATCCTGGTCCTTCCAGGCAAAGGCGACGGGCAGTTCCAGCCGCCGGTGCAGCAGTTCGTGGGTGGAGTCCAGCCGGGCTCGGCCACCACCGCCGATCTGGATGGGGACGGCCACACGGACCTTGTCACCCCAAACCAATACGCCAACAGCGTGTCCGTGTTGTTTTCCAATGCTCAAGAAGAGCCTGCGCTGCAGCGCGCCGTCTCGGCCGCCAGCAACACCGCGATTGTGGCGCCGGAATCGCTGGCGACGCTGGTTGCGCCTACGCCGGTGGCTGCCACGCTTAGCGCCTTCCCACCCTGGCCTTGCCAGCTTGGGAGGCATCAGCCTGCAAGTGCTGGACAGCGCGGGAACAACGCACATGGCGCCGCTGCTGATGGTCTCCCCCACGCAGATCAACTTTCAGGTTCCCGCTGAGACAGCCCTGGGCGAAGCGACGCTCACTGTGGTCGGCGAAGACGGGCCCGTAGTGGTGGGGAGTATGCAGGTGAACGAGGTGGCGCCCGCGCTGTTCATGATCTCCCACCCAAGCGCCATACCAGCCGCGACAGCGATCCGCGTCGAGCCCGACGGCACCCAGGTCGGGATATCGGTTTTCCAGTGCACGAATTACGTCTCCACCGACATCTGCTTTCTTACCCCAATATCGCTCTCCTCATCCGGCGATCGCCCAATCTACCTGAGCTCTTACGCGACCGGTTTTCGCGGGGCGAACACGGAAAATGTATCCTGCTCGATTGACGGTGTTGATGTGCCGGTGGTCTATGCCGGTCCGCAGGCAACGCCGGGGGTGGATCAGATCAATGTCCGCCTGGTGCCCGAGCTGTTTCATGGCAGGTCTTACGGCGAGGTGGTGACCATACGCATCAACGGAGTAGCCGCCAACTCGGCCGGGATTTACGTGGACTAGGTTCTTGAAGTAAGAAAGCCACTGGCCATTCTCTGATCCTAAGCCGAGTGTGCCGATAGTCAGGTTCTTCCCGGGCTGACTATACCACGGCCACGCCCACCTCATCCTCTCGGAGTGCGGCGGCGCCCGAACCCCGGATTGTGTGCATAATTCAGGTAGGGTGCTTATTCCATGAAGCTCAAGCTGAAGCTCGAAGGACTGCCGCTGTACATCCTCATCGCCCTGGGCGGCCTGGCCATCCTGGTCGCGATCATCGTTTTCTTCAATCGTGGCTCGCACATCCGTGTGGAAGGCAGCGTCCAGAAAGTGCGCACCGTGTCGACCGGCGACAACAGCTCGGTGGGCGTAATCGACTTCCACTTCGTGAATCCCGCCAATTATCCGTTCGTCATCCGCTCCGTCGATATCGTCTGCGAGACTCGCGGAGGAGAGCTGCTCACCAGCCGTTTCGCTTCGCAAAGAGCCGTGGACGACCTGTTCAAGTACAAGGCGCTCGAACTCGGTGCGAAGTACAATAACACGCTGAAAATGGGGACCAGGATCGAGCCCGGCCAATCGCTCGACGCGATGGTGGCGGGCGCCTTCGACGTACCGGAACAGCAGTTGAAAGAGCGCAAGCGCTTCCTGGTGCGGGTGGAAGAACTGGACGGGGCTGTAACCGAGATTGCCGAGAAGCGCTGAGCGCCGGCCGAGCCGAATCAAGCGGCGTTTCTGGCGCGCGCCCTGGCCGCCAGGTAGAAGAAGCCGGCCCCCGCCGCCAGCGCCAACACCGAGAAAATCTGATCGACGGTGAAGCCCCAGTAACGCGGCGGGGCTTCGTGCAGTTGGTCGATGAGCAACCGGAACAGGCCGTAGAGCGTGAAGAACACCCCGGAGAGAAAACCGGCCGGCCTCGGTTTGCGGCCCAGCCACCAAATCAGCGCGGTCAGCGGGATCAGGAACAGCGCTTCGAGCAATCCCAAATCGTAACGCGGTCCTCCCGGATACCGTACCGCAAGCCAGCTATCGGTGCGGAGGCCCGGATGGTCGTGGGCGATGTAGCAGCCGATGCGGCCGAAAAACAACGCTGCCGGAAACGCGTAGGCCACCCCGTCCAGATACCGCACCATGTCCGCCCAACTCACCTTGTTCCGCCGCAGATAGACGATGCCGCCGGCGGCGCCCGCGATGATTCCTCCAAAGGAAGCGATGCCGCCGTACAGATCGGCCCAGCGGGAGGGCCCGGCCAGGATAATCTCGAAGAAATCCGGATTGTAAAATACTTTCGCCAGCACCGCGCCGGCAAATCCGGCCATCACCATCCAGAACCGGAAACCCGGGCCCACGTCCTTTTCGAGCCCCTGGCGGGTGAGACGGCGTTCCAGCACCTGGTAACCTGCCAGGATGCTGATCACCACCAGGGTCCCAAACGGCTGGATCGATACCGGGCCAATTGGCAGCGGATGTATCTCGAGATATGGGAACACGGCAATACCTGTTTCCGGCGTGTCGCTAGCCGATTGAATACCACCTGCGTCTTTTGACACGCAACGCCGGATCGTTTGCGTCGACCGGTTCGCCGTTGACGATCGCGCGGGGGTTCGCCTCGAACAGCCTCACCGCCAGGTCTTCGCTAAAGCGCCGCGAAACGTATTGGCGGGCTTCCTTGAGAGAGGGCCGGCGATGTTCGGTATCGTGCGCGTCGCTGGCAACCACGTGCACCAGGCCCTGCTCCATCAGCAGTTCGGTAAACGACCTGGCCTTTTTCCCCCAATGTCCAAAGAAGCTTTCCGAGGTCACCTGCAGCAGCACGCCTTCCTGAACCCAGCGCCGCAGGTCGTTCAGGCGTTGGCGAAGCAGCGAATTGCGCTCCGGATGAGTAATGATGGGAACCATCCCCGCCGCCAGCAGGCTGCGAAATACTTCGTTCGTAGTCTGGAAGATCGCCAGGTCTGAAAACTCCACCAGCAGGTAACACTTGTGGTTCACGGTGTACTTGCGCGGATTCCGCAGCGCGTCGGTGATGTTGTCGTACTGCAAGTGGAAATCGCAGCCATAGTATACGCGCACCGCGTCTCCGGCGGCCGCCTGCAGCTCGGCAATCTTGCGCTCCACCACCGCGGGATCGAAGTTGAATTCGGGATTGGCGTGCGGCGAGGCAACCATCGCCGTGGTGCCCGACCGGGCGGCAATCCGCAGCATCTCGACGCTCTGTTCCAGGCTGTTGGACCCATCGTCGAGCTCAGGCAGTATATGGCTGTGAATATCGATCATTCTGTCGCCCGCACAGGCAACCTTTCATTGTAACCGTTGAATCAGCTCGATCCGGCGCCGGGCCGGCGGCGTCGTGTGAACTCGCGAAATTTTGCGCCCGCGGCGGCGTTTAATCGGCGAAGGTTCACGAGCGACTGAAAGGGGCGGGGCGTGGCAGCGGATGATGAGGCGGAACCGCACACAAAAATCGGGCCGCCCCGGCCTTGTTGGCGGGACAGCCCAGTGTGCCGTCGGGGGAGTGTATCTCGACACTTATGCGGACAGCGAGGCGAGCGGGCCTTACAAATTCAGACTGCTCGCGTCTTTGTCAATCGTTCGCGTGCGTTGCTCAATTCCTTCCGCGTTCGCGCGGAGCATCTTGCGATTCTTGGCTACGCCCTGATCGGCCCATTGTGTTTCGCCCTTCATCAGGGCATTAATAACCTGCGCGGTGACTGTCATGTCGCTGAGTTCTTTCTTCTGTTCTTTCGTCACCGCTGTCTGGTGGCTGCTGAAGTCGCTGACGATCGTGGACAAGTTGCTCGCATCCCGCTGCAAGGTCTGTATGTTTTGCTTAACCTTCGATGCGGCGGGGGTTTTGGAATCCAGTTCCGTCTTCAACGCGACCGCCTCGTCGCGCACCGTCTTGGTCTTGGAGAGAATGGCGCGCATTTCTGGCTTTTGTGTGGCGGTAGTGGCCGTGGGCGCGGCAAACCCTAATAGAGGGACGATAAACAACGCGCTTGCCGTAACAAGAATCCTGTTCCGGAACATCTTTTCTGCTTCCTCCTTTAGCCAACTGCTCTCATAATAAATGCCTCGAAGTGATCCGCGTGGAACGTCCAGGCACACCAATCCACGGCGCGGTCGGTCCGTGAATCCAGCGCGGAAGGTCGCTTCGGGCGATGCCGGCGGCGGTTGAAGTGAGGCATTCCCTCGGGGGCTGGCGGGCGTTAACCGGCTTCCGCACAGCCCCTTTCTTCGCTCGGCGCCTTACACCTAGGGTGACGCGCTTAAGGCATTCCAAGTTTCATAAATCCGAGCGCAGATAAAACCCGATTGTCATATCCATTTGTCACAAATAAATTCAGTAAACGAAGCTGCCCATGTACCTGGTGCAAACGGTGCTTGACGTCACGATTGCCTGCGCGGATCAATGATGCCGACCTTGGCGGGTAGCAGCGCCAACAGGGCGATCGAGGCGGCCGCGGCGGCCGCGGCGCCTACGATAAAGGGGACGCCTGGGCCCAGTCTGTCCCAGAGCATGCCGGCCACCAAGCTTGCCGCCAGCATCATGCAGCCGTTTGCGGCACCGTGCAGCCCCAGCGCCGCCGCTTTGTGCTCCGGCCGGACCAAGTCTACGACGTAGGCGCGCGCGGCGCCGTCGGCGATGCCGGTGTAGACGCCGTACAAGGCGAACAGCGGCCACATCCAGGCGGGATACGCGGCTCCCGCGAAGCCCGCGTAGCAGGCGGCGAAGATCGCGAACCCGCCGGCAACTACGTTTCTGCGTCCGAGTCGGTCGGAAAGGGCCCCGGCGGGAAAGGCGGCCAGCACGGTGACCGCGTTGTAAGCCGCAAACAGCAGGATGACCAGCGTGGTGCTCGCCCCCAATTGCTTCGCTCGCAGAATCAGAAACGCGTCCGAAGAATTGCCGGCCGCAAACAGCACGGTTACCATCAGGTACCTGCGAAAAGCCGGCGGCGATTCGCTCCAACGCAGCAGGCGGCCCGATCCGCCCTCGGCGCCAACGCTCGTTTCCTTTAGCAGTAGAAGCAACGCTACGCCCGCGGCTGCGGGCACAAACGCCACCAGGAACAGCGCGCGAAAGTTGCCGCCGAACAGGCCGAGCAGCGGTATCGCCAATAGCGGGCCTACAACTGCGCCAGCCTGGTCCATGCTGCGGTGGAAGCCGAAAGCGCGCCCACGGTATTCCACGGGGCTCGATTCCGCCAGAATGGCGTCGCGCGACGTGCTTCTGACGCCCTTGCCGAAGCGGTCGAAGACACGCGCCGAAATAGCCCCCGGCCATCCGGTTGCGGCGGCCAGCAGCGGCTTGGCCAGCGCCGAGAAACCGTAGCCGGCCAGCACGAATGGCCGGCGTTTTCCGAGGTGATCGGACCAGTAGCCGGTGGCCCCCTTCATCAGGCTGGAGGTCATCTCCGCCAGGCCCTCCATCAGGCCCACCACGGTAGCCGGCGCTCCCAGCGTAACGGTGAGAAAGATGGGTATCAGCGGATAGAGCATCTCCGAGGAGATGTCGGTGACGAAGCTCACCAGCCCCAGCAGCAAGACGTTACGGGTGACGCCGGCAAGCAGACGCGGTTTGGTTTTCTCGACCATCGCTGTGGATGAAGTTGGATACGAATTTTAGTGTAGCGTCCGGTGAGGTCCCGCAAATGCACTTTCAAAAGTGGATCGGCAGGCGCGGCGCGCTGAGAACCAACTACTCGCCGCCGGCGCTGTCGTTTTGCGGGTCGCGCTGAAGGTTGTGCTTCTCCATCCGGTAGATCAGCGTCTTTCGGCTGAGGTCCAGATAGCGGGCGGCCTGCGTCTGATTCCAGTTGAACTTCTTCAGGGCGCTGAGAATGAGTTCCTTTTCCACCGCCTCCAGACTGATACCTTGTGGCGGCAGATCGAGATGAAGCTCTTCCACCGCCGGGCGCTCGCGCCGCAGAAATTCGGGCAGGTCCTCCAGGGTGATTTCGACGCCCGGCGAAAGCACCACCAGACGCTCGACAATATTCTCCAGTTCGCGCACGTTGCCGGGCCAGGTGTAGGAGGCGAAGTACGGCAGCAGAGAGGGGCGCAGTTGCAAATCCGGACGGCCGTGTTTCCCGGTCGCCTTCACGAAGAAGTGCTGAACCAGCTCCGGAATATCTTCCCGGCGGTCGCGCAGCGGCGGCAGCTCGAGCGGGATCACCGTCAGGCGATAGTACAGATCCTCGCGGAAAGTTCCGTCTTCCACCATGGCCTGGAGGTTTCGATGCGTGGCCGCGATCACGCGCACATCCACCTTGCCGGCGCTCATGGCACCAACCGTCGCCACTTCGCCGTGTTGGATCAGGCGCAGCAGCTTCACCTGCAACTCGGGCGGCAACTCGCCAATCTCGTCCAGGAACAGCGAGCCGCCGTCGGCCTGCTCGACCAGGCCCCGCTTGCTCGCCAGCGCGCCGGTGAACGAGCCTTTGACGTGTCCGAACAACTCCGACTCGATCAGGTCTTTAGGAATCGCGCCGCAATTGATGGTGATGAAGGACCTGTCCTTGCGCGGGCTGTTGAAGTGGATGGCCTTGGCCAGCAGCTCTTTTCCCGTGCCGGTCTCACCCCGAATCAGTACCGTCGAGATCGTGCGCGCCGCCCGCGATGCCATGTCGAGCACGTGCAAAAGCGCCTTCGACTGGCCGAGTATGTTTTCGAAGCCGTACTTGCGGTCCAGGCTGCAGCGGAGCGCCCGCACTTCCTCCTTCAGGTTCACGTGTTCGAGAGCACGCGCGACGATCATCCGCAGCTCGTCGATGTTGACGGGCTTGGTGATGTAATCGTAAGCGCCGGCCTTCATCGCCTCCACCGCCGTTTCGACGGTGCCGAACGCGGTCGCGACAATCACCAACAGGTCCGGATGGCCGGACCGGATGGCCTTCAACAAATCCAGCCCCGACATGCCGGGCATCATCAGGTCGGTGATCACCAGGTCGGCGCCGGACTGTTCGAGAAGCTCCAAAGCTTGGTGGCCGTCCGCGGCGGCGCTGACAGCGTAACCGCTCTGTTCAAGCTGTACTTTGGTTACCCATCGCAGGCTTTCGTCATCATCGACAACTAACAGGCGGTTTTTGCTCAAGGCATACTCCTGGTGTGCAGCGGCAGGGATATGGAAAACGTCATCCCGCGGTCGGGGTTGCGTGCGGCTTGGATGTGCCCGCCGTGCTGGGTGATCACCTGGTGAGCGACAGACAGCCCTAGACCCGTGCCGGCTTCCTTGGTGGTGAAAAACGGATCGAAGACCCTGTCCAGATGCTCCGGAGCGATGCCGATGCCCTGGTCCTTGACCGAGACCGCCACCCCCTCCCCCTGCCGATCGACCTTGACTTCAATTTCGCCGCCGCCGGGCATCGCCTGGATTGCGTTGATCACCAGGTTCAACAGAACCTGCTTGAGTTGTTCGGGATCGGATTCGAGCAATGCCGGCACGTGCTCGATCGTTTTCTTGAGGGTGACGTGGCGGAGCTGGGCGTTCGGGCTGACCAGCGCGAAGACCGAATTGATCAGCCGGGGCAGGTCCACCGACCGAAACTCGGGTTGCCGGGGCCGGGCGAAGTCCAGCAGATTTGTCAACAGACGGTTGAGCCTCTGGCACTCCTTCTGAATCACGTTGAGCGATCCTTCTCGAATCTCCGCCGACGTTTCGGGCGATCGAATGATGTTGGCCGCTCCCTCAATACTCCCCAGCGGGTTGCGGATCTCATGCGCGAGACTGGCCGCAAGCTGGCCCACCGCCGAAAGCCGGTCGGCGCGCTGAACCTGTTCGAAGCTCTCCTGCAACTGCCTGGTGGTGGCTTCCAATTGCTGGCGACGCTTGCGCCCCTGGTCCGCCAGCAGGCCGGTGATGCCGGCTACCAGGAAGAACAGAATCAATTCCGCGTACTGGCTCATTGCGTAATAGGGCTGGTGGCGCCAGGTCAGGATGTGAGGGATGAAGCAGATGGTCGATGCCACCGCGGCGAGCAGACCTCCACGCCAGCCGAATGCGATGGCGGCGTAGATGATGGGCAGGTAATACAGCTTCTGAAACAGGTTATGCAGCAGCAGGTGAGAGTGCGGCGTGAAGTAATGAAGACCCGATGCGGCGAGAATGGCCAACGCGATGACGGCAATCTTCGTGGATGTGGAGAGCGTTTTCATGGCCGGCATTCCGCTGAGTTCCTCCGCCAGAGGCACCCGCTGCAGCACGGGCTTCCCCAAACGAGCGGGAGCAAGTACCTCCTGTTCAAACATCATCGTCGCACCTCGAGGTGAGAATCGGCCACCTGTCCATCGCGGCCGTGGAACGAATGTCGAGTATTCTTCAAGCATCTGCCATGCCATCCGGCCGGCCCGTTGGTGTGTGTGGCACTGCGCTTGCAAATCATCACCCGTAGGCAGGAGTGTCAAATGAAAAAAGGAATTGTGACTTTGTTAATGGCCGCGACGGCGATGTTTGCCGCCGCACCGATGCGGACGTTTACCGGCGTGATCACAGACTCGATGTGCGGTAAGAGCCATAAGGCCATGGGCGTGACGCCCGATGCCAAGTGCGTGCGCGACTGCGTGCACGCCGATCCAAGCCGCTACAAATACGCTCTTTACGACGGCAAGAGCGTATACATATTGAGCGATCAGCAGACGCCGGAGCGTTTCGCGGCGCAAAAGGTTTCCGTAAAGGGCGTGCTCGATCGAAAGACCAACACCATTCGCGTCGACTCAATTGTCGCAGCCAGGTAACGCACCGGTGGTGTCCGATTTCAGGCACTAACACGACACCGGTGTCGGAAATCGGGCAGGCCGGAATCGGCGTTACGATAGATACAAAGGAGGGGGGCATGAGCCGCGTGCAACAGACTTTTGGGCTGGGTATTTTACTGGTCCTGGTCTTGGGCCTCGGATATGCGGGCTGGCGGATGAGGAGCCCCTCGCGGGAGGCAGTCTGCCAGGTCTGTGGACGCACCATTCACGCCAACATGCGAACCGTCGCGTTTGTGGGTGGCAAGCGTGAAGTCTTCTGCTGCCCGACTTGTGCGCTCAGCGCCGGGGCACAGACACACCAGCCGGTTCGATTCGAACAATTGGCCGATTACCAGACGGGCCATCCACTGCGCCCGTCCGACGCGTACGCGGTGGAAGGCAGTGACGTGATTCCTTGCGTTCGTTCGCACGAGATGCTCAACCGGGACGGACAGCCGGTTCCGCTAGCGTTCGACCGCTGCTCACCGAGCATTATCGCGTTCGCGAATCAAGCCACGGCCGAGAGATTCGTCTCCGAACATGGTGGCGCGGTTGGCCGGTTTCTCCAGGTAGTTGCTCAGCCCCTGGCGATCCCAGGGCATTGATGGCGTCGAATGACATTCTATGATTTGACGGCGCCCGTCTACGGATTTTGGGCCGCTCTCGTGGAGACGCGGGCGCATCGCCTGGCGCTGGGAGCTCTGGCAGCACACTCGGGCCGGGACGTGCTTGAGGTAGCGGTCGGGCCAGGGATGGAATCCAGCCAGCTCGCGGATGGTTTTGCCTTCCGGCGTTGGGTTGGAATCGATCTTTCGACGGCCATGCTGAAACGGGCGCGGCGGCGCCTCCACGCTGCCCCCGAAAGGCGTGTCTGGCTGTGCCAGGCGGATGCCCGTGCGCTTCCTTTTCGAGCGCAATCGTTCGACGGCCTTCTGAACTGCTACATGGTCGACCTTTTTTCTGAATCGGAGATCCCCATCGTCCTCGGTGAGTTTCAACGCGTGTTGCGCTCCGATGGCCGCCTGGTGCTGTTGGCGATGGCCGAGCAGAAGGCCGTTTTTCAAAAGCTGTGGATGTCGCTGTACCGGCTCGCGCCGGTCCTGGTTGGAAACTGCAGACCGATCGATACGGCACAGTGGCTGCGCAAATCCGGCTGGGAAGTGGAGCGGGAAGAACGGATCACTCAATTGGGATTTCGCAGTGCGCTGCTGGTGGCGCGGCCGCGCACCTCCGGCTTGGACGGCTAACGGATCACCTGGTCGTTCGACTCCAGGCCGTACAGCTTCAACTTCAGCTCGCGATAAAACTCCGGGTCGAGCTTCTGCTTCAGATCGAATTTGTAGGTGGCCGTGCGGCTGAATTCCCTTCGGTCGTTGTCATAGGCGCGAATCTCCAGCCGGTAAGGATCGTCGGACCAGACCGACACGATATCGCGGTCCATCAGCCATGTGCGCCCGTCGGTCCCGTGTTTTGTCACGTAGTAGATCGCGTCGTGAGTGAATTCCAGCTCTCCCTCGGAACCGCCGAAAGCCCGGTCGCGTTTCACGGGGATGGTGTACAGCGCGGCCACTTTGTTGGGTGGCACGCGATCGGTTAGCGGCCGTTTCAGGTGGCTGCTGATATTCGCGAAAAGACTGTCGGTCAATTCGCCCTGGGTCAGCCGGAACCGGTACTGCCGATCGCGGCCGAGGAAACGCCAGTCGTCCTTATAAGTCAGGACCACGAATTCGGTGCGGCTGATGCGGTCGAAATATTGAATATCGATCCATTTCCACGAAAGGTTATGGGGGCGGTGTGCGCTCTGTCGAGCGGTGTAGGTAATACCGAGATCATCGATTTCGACCGTCCCTTCGCGGTCGGGCCAGAGAGGTTTCTCCAGCTTCGCGGGGAAAGTCTCCGCCGAAAGCAGTCCGCAGAATGCCAGCCACACAACAGCGTATTTCATGATGCTTCCTTCAAGTGATGGAATCCGGTGAAGCGTCCGCCCTTCGGCAGACGACGGCTGCGCCAGAGGTAAAAGATGATCGGATAGATTGCCAGCTCCATGATGCCGGACGTGATAACGCCACCCACCATGGGCGTGGCGATGCGCTTCATGACGTCGGCGCCGGCGCCGTGGCTCCACAGGATGGGCACCAGCCCGGCTACGATCACGCAGATGGTCATGACTTTCGGCCGGACCCTCTTCACGGCGCCTTCATAAATGGAATCCGCCAGGTCGTTGCGGTGGTTGAGAACACCGCGTGCTTTGAAATCCTCGAACGCCTGGTCGAGGTAAAGCAGCATGACCACGCCGGTTTCCGCGTCCAGCCCGGCCAGGGCTATGATGCCCACCCACACCGCGACACTCATGTTATAGCCCAGCAGATAGATCAGCCAGATCGCGCCCACCAGTGAAAAGGGCACCGCCAGAAAGACGATGGCCGTCTTTATCAACGACTTCGTGTTCAGGAAGATGATCACGAAGATGATGACGATCGTCAAAGGAATTACGTACATCAGCCGCTTTTTGGCGCGTTGCATGTACTCGTATTGGCCGCTCCAGGTGATGGTATAGCCAGTGGGGAGCTTGATCTTCTCGCTCACCACCTTCTGTGCGTTCTCAACATAGGTGCCGACATCGATGCCGCGAAGATCGACGTAGATCCAAGCGTTCGGCCGGGCGCCTTCGCTCTTGATGGAGGGCGGTCCCACGACGTATTTCACGGAAGCAAGCTGGCCGAGCGGGATCTGTTGTCCGGTGGGCGTCGGAACCAGGACCGATTCGAGCGCGGGAATGTCATCGCGAAAGTCGCGGCTGTAGCGGAGATTTACCGGGTATCGCTCCAGGCCCTCGACGGTGGTGGTGATGTCCATGCCGCCAATCGCCGTCTGAATCACGTCCTGGACATCTCCGACGGTCAGCCCGTAGCGGGCAATCGCATCCCGGTCGATGGAGAAGTCCAGGTAGTTGCCGCCCATCACCCGCTCGGCGTAAACGCTGAGCGTACCCGGCACGTCGCGCATCACCGCCTCGACGTCCTTGCCCAGCCTCTGCAGCGTGTTCAGGTCGGGGCCGGCCAGCTTGATGCCGACCGGGGTCTTGATGCCGGTGGAGAGCATGTCGATGCGCGTCTTGATCGGCATGGTCCAGGCGTTGGTAAGGCCCGGGATCTGAATTGCCGCATTCATCTGGTCGGTCAGCTTGTCCACCGTCATCCCTTTCGGCCACTGGCTTTCCGGCTTGAGGGTAATGGTGGTTTCAATCATCGAGAGCGGGGCTGGATCGGTGGCCGTCTCGGCGCGCCCCACCTTCCCGAAAACGTGCTCCACCTCCGGGAATGTCTTGATAATCTTGTCGGTCTGCTGCAGAATCTCACGCGCTTTGGTGATCGAAATCCCGGGCAGCGTGGTGGGCATGTAGAGCAGGTCGCCTTCCCACAGCGGCGGCATGAACTCCGAGCCCAGGCGCCCGAACGGCATCGCCGTAATGGCAACCGCCAACACCGCCACCCCCAACAACAGGTACTTGAAGCGCAGCGCGAATTCCAGGATCGGGTGATACAACCGGATCAGCACGCGGTTGATCGGGTTGCGATGTTCGGGCAGGATTCTGCCGCGGATGAAGTAGCCCATCAGCACCGGCACTAGCGTGATGGAGAGCAGCGCCGCGGCTCCCATGGCGTAGGTCTTGGTGAACGCCAGCGGCTTGAACAATCGCCCTTCCTGCGCCTCCAGTGTGAACACCGGAACGAAAGATACAGTGATCACCAGCAGGGAATAGAACAACGCCGGCCCTACTTCGGTGGCGGCATCGGAGATGATCTCCCAGTGCGGTTTCCGGCCGCCGTCGCGCTCGATATGTTTGTGGGCGTTTTCGATCATGATGATGGCCGCGTCCACCATGGCGCCGATGGCGATGGCGATTCCTCCGAGCGACATGATGTTGGCGTTGATGCCCTGCTGGTGCATGATGATGAACGAAATCAGAATCGCAACCGGAAGCGTGATGATGGCCACCAGCGCGCTGCGGAAGTGCAGCAGAAAGAGGATGCACACGATCGCCACGACGATACTCTCTTCGAGCAGCTTGCTTCGCAGGGTTTCGACGGCACGCTCAATCAGCTCCGAGCGGTCGTAGGCCACCTGTATCCGGACACCCGCCGGCAGCCCCTTCTTTAACTGCTCCAGCTTCGTTTTGACGTCCTGGATCACCTGCCGTGCGTTGGCGCCGGAACGAACCACCACGATGCCGCCCACCGTCTCGCCCTGCCCATCCAGCTCCGCCAGCCCGCGGCGGATTTCCGGACCGTATTGCACGGTGCCGATGTCCTTCAACAGGATGGGAGTGCCATTGCGGTCCACACCGACGGCCGTTTTGTCGAGGTCCGCAAGTGACTTGATGTAGCCCAGTCCGCGGATCATGAATTCTTTTTCCGAGACTTCCAACAGCCGCCCGCCCACGTCATTGTTGCTGCGCTGAATGGCCATCCGGACCTTGGAGATCGGGATGTCGTAGCCGCGCAGTTTGTTCGGGTCGACGGTCACCTGATATTGCTTGACGAAGCCTCCTACCGAGGCGACCTCGGCAACCCCCGGGACGCCGGTGAGACCGTACTTCAGGTACCAGTCCTGGATCGAGCGCAGTTGGCTGAGGTCGTGACGGTCGGATTTCAGAGCGTACATGAAGGCCCAGCCGACGCCGGTGGCGTCCGGGCCGAGCGTAGGAGTTACTCCCTTCGGCAGCCGGCTGGAAACGTAGTTCAGGGATTCGAGCACCCGGCTGCGGGCCCAGTACATATCGGTACCGTCCTCGAAAATGATGTAGACAAACGAGAATCCGAAAAACGAGTAGCCCCGTACTACTTTGGCGTGCGGCACCGCCAGCATCTGAGTAGTGAGCGGGTAGGTGACCTGGTCTTCCACGATCTGCGGCGCCTGTCCCGGATACTCGGTGTAAACAATCACCTGCACATCCGACAGATCCGGAATGGCGTCGAGCGGCGTTTGCAGCAGTGAATAGACACCGGCGACGATCAGAAAGACAGTACTCAGCAGCACCAGGAACTTGTTGTCGATGGACCACCGGATGATTCGCGCAAACATGAGTTCTTCCTAGTGCTGTTGTTGCGGCACGGCCTTGTCGCCGGCGGACACCGTTCTGTCGGCGAGCATATTCTGAATAGCCTCTTTCAGATTGCTTTCCGAATCGATGAGGAACTGCGACGAGGTCACCACCGTTTCGCCGGCCCGCACGCCCTTTAGAATTTCGCGATAGCCGTCGCCCAAGGCGCCCAACTCCACCTGCCTCGGCTCGAACAGCCCTGTGGCCTTTTCGACGATCACCACGCTGCTTTCGCCGCTGTGCAACACTGCCTCTTCCGGCACCTTGACGGCACCCGACACCACCGGCACGCGCACTTCCACGTTGGCGTACATCTGCGGGCGCAGCTTCTGATCCGGATTCGGAATCTGTACGTAGGCGCTCAACGTGCGGGACTGCTGGTTGAGCGAGGGATCGAGGTAGATCACCTTCCCCGTCCAGTGACGATTGGGAAAAGCGTCTACCGTGATGTCGGCTACCCTGCCGGGCTGCATGTACCGGAGCTGGTCTTCGTAAACTTCCACCGCCGCCCAGATGGTGGAAAGGTCGGCCACCTTGTAGACGTTCATTCCGGCGGCCAGCTTCACGCCCTCGAGCGAATCGCTCATCTTGGAGACCACCACACCGGTTACGGGCGACACAACTTTCAGAGTTCTCGTGATCTTGCCCGTGCGCCGCAGCTCGTCGATCTGGCCGTCCGTAATATCCCAATAACGCAGTCGCTCGCGGGTGGCGTCGGCCAGCGAGCGGGCGCGCGCAACCGCGTCGGCCTCCGCGCGCCCCTCCAGCTTGCGGACATATTCGAGCGCAGAAAGATATTCCTGTTCGGTGGTCACAAGCTGCGGGCTATAGATCTCAAACAGCACCTGGCCCCTGCTCACCGGCTCGCCGACATAGTTCACGTCGGCCTTTTCAATCCATCCTTCGAACTTGGTGTTGATCGAGGTCAGGCTTTTGTCGTTGTAATTGAGCAGGCCGACGGTGCGGATGTCCACGGGAATCGAGCCCAGCTCCGCCTTCACCGTCCGGACGGCAAAGTTCTGCAGGAAGCTGGGGTCCACGCGAATACCGGTTTCCTGCTGCTGCTCGTCCTCGTACACCGGAACCAGGTCCATGCCCATGGGAGACTTGCCAGGTTTGTCGGAGATGTAGTTGGGGTTCATGGGAGCGCGCCAGTATTTGATCTTGCGCTGCTTGGGAGCGGCGCCGGCCACGCTCGCCCCGTTCTTCACAGGCACCAACTTCATGCCACAGATCGGACAGTTGCCCGGGTGATCTTGAATCACCTGAGGGTGCATGGCGCAAGTCCAGAGCTGCTTGGAAGGGTTGGTCGCCGACTCCCCGGCCGCGGAGGTGCCGTGCAACTGCCTGATCATACTTTCCGCCCACGACCAGTGCCAGGGGTTCCACATGAGGGCCACCGGCACGGCGGCGCCGGCCAGCAGCAGAGCCAGCGCACTAACGAGTTTCTTCAAGCCGGATTTCATGGATTCACCTCCGGAAACGGCGACCCGATGGCGCGTTCCATATCCGCCAGCGACTTCATGTAGTCGGTGGTCAACTGCGCCAGTCCCAAACGAACCTGGAGCAGCACGCGCTCGCCATCCAGCAAATCGAGCACGCCCAGGCTGCCGGTCGAGTACGCGGCTTCGGCCGACTGGAGGGACTGCTGCGCTTGCGGGATCAGCGTGGTGTTGAACAGGCGCATCTGGTCGCGAAGCGTGCCGATGCGAAAGCCGATTTCGCGGATGGAAGACTCGACGGCGTTGACGGTTTCCTGATAACCGTGAGTGGAGGCGATTTTGGCCTCCGTTGCCTCGGCCACTTCGGCGTCGTACTTGCTCCGGTGCACCGGCAGGCTGATGCCGAAGTTGACGCTGAAAACGTTCTTGCCGTTCTGATCGATGGGCATGGCGCCCGGCGTCAGGGGACGGGCATCCACGTTGACGAACGTTCCGCCCAGGCTGAAACTCGGCCAGTAATCCTTGCGGGCCAGGTCGATCCGCTTTTCGTCCCGTTCGATGGCGAGCAGAGACGCCAGAACCTCCGGGCGATTTCGGCGGCCAACCTGATAAAGCTGCTGGTAGTCGATGTCGGCCGGCGGAACGGGCGGAATCTTGATTCGGGCGACAGTCGTCTCCGCCGGACGATTCATCAACGCGTTGAGCGACGCCTCCGCATCCACCCGCTGCGACTTCAACTCCTCCAGCCGGCTTTCGACGCGCGTGATTTCGGCCTGTAATTTCAAGGCGGCCTGCTGGAGGCCGGCGCCCTGCTGATAGCGGGCCTCGGCCAGCTTTTCGTAGTGATCGAGCAGCAGCCGCTCTTCATCGTTGATGCCGACCGCCTGGTCGATGAACGCGAGGCTGTAATAGGCGGTCTTGACGTGCCGAACCACTTGTTCCTTTGCGGCCTCGTACTGTTGGCGAACCCGTGCCGCATCCTTGGCCGCCACCTGTTCGCGCACCCCCAGGGTGCCGAACCAGGGGAACTGCTGTGACAAAGTGATGGCGTTGGTCTGCGAACCGACCCGGGTCTCCGGTGTCCGCAGGTAGTTCGTAAACGCCAACATCGGGTCCGGCAGCGCGCTGACCTGGGGCAATCGCTGCAGGGCGGCGCGATATTGCGCCAGCGCGCTACTGAGTCCGGGGTTCCGTGTCAGCGCCAGAGATAGATAGGTGTTCAGTTGGTCGTCGCCGTTAGACGTGAACCCCTGGCCGGCCTCACTGCCGGTGGGCGCGACGGTGTGTTGACCTGCCCGACCGACGCCTAAGGCTACGACCAGCGCGAGCGCAAATAGCGTCAGACGTGTCATCACCAATCTGCAACAAGGCAAACCGGGTGCCATGTCCTTGTCCGCGGGGCCCTCATGCGCTCGCAGTCTTTGTTTTCAATGGGTTACTTGAGATCTTTTCAAGAGTGGACCATCCTGGCCCAGGCTGCGCTGGACAAAGGCAGGCCCGATATGAGGCGGAGATTTCAGTGGCGTCCGCCACACTGCCTCATTTGCGGCAACAACGGACATGGCCGGACAGGCGCCGGCGCCGGATGCGGCTCCGAACCCGCTCCCCTACGCGCCGACTACGTCCGGCAGCTTTAGCAGCTCCGACTCGGTCGAGTCGTCCGGTACGGAACAACCTGGCGCCAGGATGAACTTCGGGCTGGCCGCTTTTACCGCGGTCAGCATCTCCTGCCGCAGTTGCTGCTCGGTCAACTGGCGGTATTTCAGCTCGTCGATGCCGCCCATCAACACTCCGCCGTACTTCGCGCGGATGGCGGCCAGTGGAATTCCGGTTTCGGCTACCGAGTATTGCAGCACGCGCGCCGGCCAGCCGCTGGTGAACAGGTCCAGGTAGACCTTCGCGCCGTGAATGTGCAGCGTGTTCAAGGGCAGGCCGGCGACAGCGTCGAATACCATGCGATCGAAGGGCCGGCTGTAACTTTCGTAATCCTCGCGAGAGAGCACCGACTCTTCCGCGTTGGCGATGGCCAGGAAAATCCCTTTGGCGCCGGCCGCCGCCGCCCGCTTCGCATGGTTCGCCTGCGACTGCGCAATGGAATGCAGCGCCTCCAGCAGCACGTCCGGCCGGGAATCCATCATCTTCTGCACCTGTGCCGGCGAGGAGAGATTTTCGGCCACTTTGAAAGGGTTGAAGATGGTCTCGATGAAATATGCCGTGCCGTTCAGGCCGAGGCGAATGCTTTCGAGCGCGCGAATCTGCTGCGGGTAAGGGTTATCGACGGGCGCCATCCGGTACCAGGGCCCCGATTCCGGCTTCGGGAAACGGGAAATCGCTCATCACCTTAACCAGGTCGGTTTTGTAGGAATGGTGGAATTCGAGGGTCGCCTGGGCCACCCGCTCGCCGCCAAACTCCTCCAGCTTGAAGTGGTGATAGAAGGTGAAAGGGGTCCGGTCGGGCTGTTTGCCGGCCAGCGCGGCGTCCACCCGCTCGACCGATGTCATCGGCCTGTTCTCCGCTGGCTTCCCGCAGCCGGCCAGGACTCCGGTGAGCAGCAGCAGGTGCCGGCGGCTGATGGTAGTCATTGGGTCCTTCCTTCCCGGCCACTCGGATTCTATCGCCTGCCCGGAATCTCCGCCACCCTGGCACCCATCCACCGCGGGCCGCTCAGAGGGCGTTCTGCGTCGTGAGCGGGGCCTGCCGGATCTCCAGGCAGCCCTTGCCGGTGGGCAGCACTTTGCCTGGATTCAGCCGACCGCCGGGATCGAACAGCAGCTTGAAGCGCCCGATCATTTCCAGGGATTCCGGCGGGAAAAGCTCGGGCATCAAACCGATCTTTTCCATGCCCACCCCGTGTTCGCCGGTGATCGTGCCTCCCACCGCGATACAGCGCCGTAAAATGTCCTCGCCCGCCTTGCGCGCCTTCTCCAGGTCACCCGCCTTGCGGGCGTCGAACAGGATGATGGGATGCATGTTCCCGTCGCCGGCGTGAAAGATGTTGCTGATGGTGAGCCCGCTTTCGCGCGCCACCTGGTTGATGTAGCGCAGCGTCTCGGCGATCTTGGTGCGCGGCACCACGCCGTCCTGCACATAGTAAGTGGGACTACGCGGCCCACCGCCCCGAAAGCGTTCTTGCGGCCCTTCCAGAGCAACTCGCGCTCCTCGGCCGAGCGCGCCTGCCGCACTTCACGTGCATTGCAGGCCGTACACGCCGCTATTACACCCTCGACCTGTTCCTCGACCGCCTCCCGCAAGCCTTCCAGCTCGATCAGCAGCACGGCACCGGCATCCAGCGGGTAGCCGGCGTGGGTGGCTTCCTCCACCATGCGCAACATCACGCCGTCCATCATCTCGCAGGCGGCCGGCACGATGCCGCGCGCCGTGATCTCGGACACCGTCTCGCCGCAGTCTTCGTTGGAGGCGTAGATGGCCAGCAGCGTTTTCACCGCTTCCGGCTTGCGCATCAGGCGGACGATCACCTTGGTGACGATGGCCATGGTGCCCTCTGAACCGGTGAGCAATCCGGTCAGGTCGTAGCCGGGACAGTCGCACTCCTTGCCGCCGGTTTGGACGATGGTCCCGTCGGGCAGCACCGCCTCCAGACCGAGCACGTGGTTGGTGGTGACCCCGTATGCCAGCGTGTGCGGACCTCCGGCGTTTTCCGCCACGTTACCGCCAATGGTGCAGGCGCGCTGGCTGGAAGGGTCGGGCGCGTAGAACAAACCCAGGTTTTGAACGGCCACCGTGATATCCAGGTTCACTACCCCGGGCTCGACCACGGCGCGCAGATTGGCGGCGTCGATTTCGACAATCCGCTTCATGCGCGCCAGCGACACGATGACGCCGCCGCAAACCGGAATGGCGCCGCCGCTCAGCCCGGTGCCGGCGCCGCGCGCGGTTACCGGGACCTGGTATTGGTGGCAGATCTTCAGGATGCGGGAGACTTCCTCGGTCGCTCGCGGAAAAAATACCAGCTCCGGCGTGGCCTGGTCGACGCTGCCGTCGTATTGATAGAGAACCAGGTCTTCGGGGTCTGAAAGAACTCCGTCCGGACCCGCCGCTTCAAGAAGCAGATCGTGAGCGCGTGTAGATATCATCCGAGCACAGTGTACAGCGAAACGCGGAGCAACCGCGAGTGCCGCGCCGCCGCTCAGGAGCCGAACACGCTGGCGGCGCCTTCAATCGCGAGCGTGGTGGCTCCGCTGAAGGGTACCGTCAGCTTCCCGGTGGCGCCGTCGTAACGGTAGCCCGCGCCTTCCTTCAGCTTCACGCCGTTGCTGGTGACGCCCTTGACACCGCGGCAATAGACCTCCAGGTCGCCGCCCACGCCAAGGTCCTCCACACTCACGGCAATTCCACTCTTCGTTACCGAGGCGGCGATGTGCCGCGCCGCGCTGCCGGTGTAATAGTCGAACGTGCTCGCCCGGCGGGCCGAAGGGAAGAATTCAATGTGCAGATTCGGCTTCCAGTTCGGCTCCCAGTTGTTGTCAGCCTTGAGAATATCGCCCCGCGGGATGATGGCGCCTTCGCGCACGAACAAGGGGATGGCACCCAACGGCGCCTTCGCGTCGAGGCTCGCGCCGCCGTTGTGGATGGTGGTTTTGTCGTTGTAATCGATCCACCTGCCGGCCGGCAGATAGACCCGGCGGCTGGTAACCCCGGCCTCGGTGACCGGCGCCACCAGGATCTCGTCGCCGTACATATATTCGTCCCAGGTGTTGGCCTGGCTGGTCTCGTTCGGATAGGCGAAGATGATCGAGCGCATGATGGGCATGCCCGTCTGCTCCGCTTCGTACATGTACGACCTAGTGTAGGGGATCAGATCGTGGTGCGCCGTGACCTGTCTTCTCGTGATGTCGGTCAGCGCGCTGTCGTAATCCTGCCAGATGGTACGCCGGGGACCGAGCAGAACCTCCATGGTCGGGCTATAGGCGCTGAACTCCAGCCAGCGCGAGAACAGCTCCTTGTCGGGGATGCCGATGTAGCCGCCCGTGTCGGAGCCCCAGATGGGGAAGTTAATGGCGCCGCAGCGCAGGCCGCCCTTCACGGAAATCGCCAGGCCGGCAAAGGTGGCGCGGGTGTCACCGTTCCAGATGGTGGTGTACTTCCGGCTGGTGTCGTTGGCGTTGCGCGAGAGGACTACATAATCTTTCCCGTAAGCTTGCGCCAGCGCTTCCGCCGCCAGCTTGTTGTAGAGGATGGCGTGCTGGTTCATGAACGAATCGGGCAGCGCGTGTTCTTCGCCCCGGTCCAGCTTCCAGCCTTGCACCCCGACGTCGACCAACGGCTTCATTTTGGCTTTGAGCCAGGCGTAGGCGGCCGGGTTTCGCAGGTCTACCGCCGGCCCCGTGCTCTCGGCGACGCCGTCCTTTTCCGTGAACAGATAGCCCTTCTCGGTGCCCTCGGTGTAGAGGTTGTTGAACGAGCGGTCGGCGATCCACAGCAGCAGATGCATCCCGCGATCCTTCAGGTCGCTCACCATCTTCGCGGGGTCGGGGAACGATTTGTCGAAATCCATGTTGCCCCAGCCCATGGTTCCCGTGCCGTAGGGCCGGTCGATCCAGATGACGGAGGCGGGAATCTTGAGCCGCCGCAGTTGGTCGGCGTCGTCAATCACTTTTTCCTGCGCATTGTCGACGCCGCGCAGGTCGGAATGATGATCGTCCCGCCACCAATACGAGCCGAACGCCCAGTCGGGAGGGAAGAAGGCCGGTCCGGCCATGGCGTTATAGCGCTGGAAGACGTCGGCGTAGGTGGGTCCGTAGATAATGTCGTACTTCAGTTTGGAATCGTGAAACGAAAAGCTGGTCTTGCTGTTCACCGCCAGCTTGTAATGCCCCTGCGCCTCGGATTCGACATAGATGCCGTAGTGGCCGGAGGTCACGTAAAAGGGCGCCCGCGCGCTCGACCAATTCACTGCCTGTCCGGGCCCGCGGGGCCCACGCCGGGGCCCGTTCCTCCGGCCTCCTCGCCGCGGCCCGCTGCGGAGTTGCCAGCCGACCGGGCGGAGCCCGATGAAGTCCTGGTCCAGACCGCGATTATCAATGCCTTCGGCGTTGTATTCCCAAATGCCGTAATAGTGCTCGCCCTGGTCGTTGAACTCCTCGGAAATCACGCCCGGGTCGCCCTGATCGTATGTGACAAGCACTTGAATCACCTGCGGACTGGTAAACGTAAAGGTGACGTGGGCCGTGCCGGCGCCATTCGCGAGTTCGAGCGTGGCCCGCAACGAATCGGCCGACTTCGAAACGTTCGTTGCCGACGCCACCCTCAGGTCCTTCTCGGTGAAAGCCAGCGCGCTGTGCGAGAGCAACACCTTGCCGCCGGCCCTTTCGAGCACCCGGTACGAGTAAGGACTGGTGGTGACTTCCAGCTCCAGGGCGCTCGATCGCAGCGTTTCGGTGGACGCGCCCAACTGCGGGCAGAAACAGACCAAAGCGAAACCGGCGATCGCGGCCGGCGTCCGGCATCCGCATGGATATCGCATGAAATTCTCCCCGCCATATTCTAT
Organism: Bryobacterales bacterium; assembly: GCA_963810595.1. Lineage (GTDB taxonomy): Bacteria > Acidobacteriota > Terriglobia > Bryobacterales > Bryobacteraceae > CAWEOG01. The sequence goes on from CAWEOG010000002.1 coordinate 34,008, forward strand.
CGCTTATCGCCGGGGAGATCGGCTCACGCTACGGTCCGGCCACTTCCCGCACACGGATGTGGCGGAACATCGCAAGTGAAAACTGGTCGTGCAGTTGCAGACCGATGGGACCCGTCTTCGGACGCGCAGGATCGCCCGCGTATTCAGCCACTTTCGTCCCGTTCAAGTAAACGGTAATGCGGTTGGTGCGCGATTCGATGCGTAGCCGGTTCCACTGGTTGTCGTGCTGCACGCCGGCGGGCGCGTTAACGAAATTGTAGATGCTGCCGGAACGGTAGTTGTCCGGATACTGGTTGTTGAGCTGGATTTCATAGGCCACGTGGGACGGTGTCTTGGTGGGGTCCATGGGCTTGCCGATGGCGTATTGGGCGCGGGTCTTGTCGCGGATGGAGACCCCGCTGTTGCCGCCCTTGGGCAGCCAGTATTCCAGTTCCAGATCGAACTGGCCGAACTCCTGCCTGGTGTAAAGCCAGGCTTGCGTAAACACCCAGGAGGTGAACTTCCTATGGTCCCAGGGCCATTCAGTGGTCGGACTGTGATGGTCGAAGTCCCGCTGGCCGACCAGGGTGCCGTCGTCGAGCAGGTACCAGACCCCTTCACCGCGGACTTCCCAGGCATTGAGCGTATTACCCGCCAGCAGGTCCGTCCACTCGGCGGCGTACAATGGGGAAACGGCCGCAGCGAGAACCAGAGAGGCAACAAACGCGAGTTTTCGCATAATGCCCTATTGTATCCGGCGGGAGATTCGGCCCGGAGCATTTCGCCAACGCGAACCGCCTCTGAACTTCAGGCTCTCCAAAAGCACTGGAAGCATCGAGGAATATTTGCCCTTGTTTTGCGCCACGTTGGCGCTGACAATGAATACTTATAAGGACGGGTGAACAGATGCTGCCACGTTTCGTTCTGCCGCTTGTTGTTCTGGCTGCCTGCGGGCAACTGATGGCCGCCGATTCCCGAGCCGGCCGGGCGGAGGGCATCGCCAATAACCGCCGGACTGTCGCGGCGCCGGTTCAGGGCGCCGGAACGACGGCCCGCGCCGCAACCGACGAGGCCGCCGACGGATCGTTGGTTGCCTACCAGGATTTCTACACCGGAAAGAACTACGAGCTCCGCCAGTTCAACGGAATTCACGTCGCATTTCTGCTCAAGGACAGCCGTCTCTCTTCGTTTTCCATGGACGACATTCGCGTACTGATCGGTCGCTGGGATCGACTCTACGACCAATACCAGTCCCTGCTCGGTGTGGAGCCTCCCGGGGAGGGATTGCTCAAGATCGCCGGAGTTGACGATCCCACGACCTCCGAAGCGTTTCTGGGTTACAAGGGCATTCAGGTCGACACCACGCTTGCCGGCGCGACTAAGATCGGCAGCGGCGATGACACGCTGTACGAGGCCGGCAAACACGGCATGGCCGACAATTTCGACTTGTACAGCAGTTTTCTGTTTTCCGGACCCGATCCGGCCCGCACCTGGACCACTTTTATCGACGGCTACATCGCGGTCTCGAGCCAGGAAGGCTCGATTGCGCAACCGCGGCTGGCCGCCGCCGACCTGCTGAACTATTGGGCCGAGCGCTCGCTCGAGGAGTACCTGGCCACGCCGCAGGCGAGCTGGGCCACCTGTGTTCGAGACGCTTCCTGCGGGACGGACGACGCCAAAACCCGGATCGCCGTGTGGACCCCGGCCGGAGTCTTCTGGCGTGTCGCGCAGCTTTACGGCCGGGATGCCATACAGGGCTTCTACCTCTCGGTCTCCTCATTGGTGCATGCGCGCAGCCTGGTGGCGGCGAACCTCAGCGCGTCCGACAAGAGCGACCTGATGTGGGAGTCGTTGAGCGGCGCCGCGCACGCCGACCTGAGCTGTTTCGCCGACCAGCTTTCGTGGCCCATCTCGCCGCAGCTTCGATCCGCACTCGGCGTTTCTTATTCGCCGTCACCGTTCTGCCAGGATCGCGACAACGATGGATATTCCCCGTTTCAAGGCGATCTGAACGACAACAATGCCGCGGTCTATCCCAATGCCCCGGAAAAGTTCGATTCCGTGGACAACAACTTGAATGGGCTGGTAGATGAAACGCAGCTCACCGGGACGCCGCCGCCTTACACCGATTTGTCGAAGTTCCTTTATGGCAAGTTGCCGTTCCGTTACGAAGGCGCGCTGGCACAAGGCGAGAGTGCCCAGTTCCGCACCTACGTTTCCATTTCCGGCCCGGTGGGTTTCCGGCTGCGCGCCGAAAACGGACTGCGCGGCTTCCTGGCGCTTCTCGGCGACAACGGCGAGCCCCTTCCGGCCGCCGACAACACCGGCTCTCCGGACACTCTGACGGTCTACGATCTGCCGTCGGGAGCCTGGTCGTTTACCGCCAACGCTTATGACGATTCGCCTTCGGGACGTGTCGAGGTGCTGGCCGGAGCGGTAGCGCCTAGAGCCGATGCGGACCTGGCGGCCACGCCTGCCGAGTCAGGCACTTCCGGCCAATTCCACCTGAACGCGCCTTTCGTTCCCACCGCCGCCGCCGCCGACCCCTCGGCCACGGTGCGCTTCTGGGTGGATCGCGTCGGGTGGGTCGGCGAGGTCGTGCTTCGCAACGGAAGCCACGTCTCAAAGACGGCCAGCTTCGACTGGACGCCGCCGGCGGGCTTCGATGCCGCCGGCCACCACTATTTGTATCAGGTCTTCAACACAACCTCGGCACTGACGCCGGCCAGTGCCCCGGCCCCCTTGCAGGCGCCCGCGCCGCAAGTGGAAATCGATCCCGGCGGGGTAGTCAACGGGGCGAGTTACCGCCCCGGCGCCATCAGCCCCGATTCCTGGGCCGTCATTTTCGGGCAGCGCCTTGCCACCGCGCCCGCAACCGCCACCACCCTGCCGCTTCCTCCCACGTTGGGCGAAACCAAGGTCACCATCATTGACAGCACGTCCACCGAACACACCGCCACGCTGCTCTACGTCTCGCAAACGCAAATCAACTTTCTGGTGCCGGCCTCGGCCGCCACAGGCCTGGCGACCGTCCGGGTGGAGACCCCGGAAGGAACCGCCGAAGCGACGGTGGAGATTGCCGCGTCCCACCCCGGCCTGTTCTCGATGAACTCCGACGGGAACGGTCCAGCGGCGGCGTACTTTCTTCGCTTCGCACCCAATGGGAATCAGACGGTCGAGCCCGCTTTCACCTGCCTGCAGGCGGGCCAGGTTTGCACGGTACGGCCAATTTCGCTTAATAACGACGACGTGTACCTGGTGCTCTACGGCACCGGGTTCCGGGACAATACAACGCAGCACTGGTGGGCCGCGGTGGCCCGCGACACAGTCCTGCCGGTGACCTTCGCCGGTCCGCACTCGGTTTACGCGGGGCTCGATCAGGCCAACATCGGACCGCTGCCGAAAAGCCTGACCGGCAAAGGCGCCATGGACGTCGAACTGCTGATGGACCAGAAGCAATCCAACAGCGTCTGGATTGAAGTGCAATAGGCCGTCCGTCCGTCCCGCCCACCTTTATCTGCCTGCTCAGGCACAATAGTTGATTCAGGCATCGAACCGATTCGAGCGGGAGGACGATCACCAGAATGACCAGCCACGAGAAGATTGCGCTCGTCACCGGCGCGGGCAGCGGCATCGGCCGTGCGGTGGCGCTCGCCCTGCAAGCCGACGGCTATTCCGTCGTGCTGGCCGGGCGCCGCGCTGCGCAGCTCCACCAGACCGCCGCTTCCGCTGCCCCCTCCGGCGGCAGGATGCTCGCTGTCGCCACCGATGTCGCCAGCCCGGAGGCGGTTCGCGCGCTGTTTGCCACCATCAGACGGGAGTTCGGCCGCCTGGACCTGCTGTTCAACAACGCCGGCATCAACGCGCCCGGCATTCCCTTCGAAGACTTGAGCTACGAGCAATGGAGCGCGGTGGTGGCGGTCAACCTCACGGGCGCCTTCCTGTGCTCGCAGGAAGCCATTCGGATGATGAAAGCGCAGGATCCGCGCGGGGGTCGCATCGTCAACAACGGCTCGATCTCGGCCCACACGCCCCGGCCCAACTCGGCTCCTTATACCGCCACCAAACACGCCATCACCGGGCTTACCAAGTGCATTTCTCTCGACGGCCGCAAGTATGACATCGCTTGCGGCCAGATCGACATCGGCAATGCCGCCACCGAAATGACCGAACGCATGAATGCCGGCGTCCCGCAGGCGAATGGCGCCCGCATGGTGGAGCCCCGCATGGACCTGCGGCACGTGGCCGAGGCCGTGCTCTATATGGCCAATCTGCCTCTCGACGCCAACGTCCAGTTCATCACCGTGATGGCCACAAAGATGCCGTTCATCGGACGCGGTTGAGACCCAGCGTCGCGAAATGACGCAGGGGCGCTAGGTATCCGCGCCCGCAAGGAGTAAATTGATTCCATGACCCGTCGAGACTTTTTGCACACTTCCGCCGGCGTCGCCGCTTACGCGCAGGCGGCGCGGCCCGCCTCCGCGGCGGCGCCGGGCGAGGGAACCCGGCTCGGATTCGATGTCTACTCGGTGCGAGGTTTTCAATGGAAGGCGCTTCGGCTTCTGGATTATGCCGCCGAATTGAAACTCGACACTGTCCACATGGACCTCAGCGATTTCGAGAGTGAAGACCCGGCATACGTGCGGCAGGTCAAGGAGCGCGCCGCCAGTCTCGGGCTGGTGGTGGAAGGCTCGATTAGCTGCGTGTGCCCAACTTCGTCCTCGTGGCGGCCGCAGAACGTCAGCCCCACCGCCTACCTGCTGCGCGGGCTGCACACGTTTCGCGCCCTGGGGGCCACCCGCATGCGCTGCTTCCTCGGCTCGGGGGCGGACCGCACCGGCAAGCTACCCCTGGAACAACATATTGACGGGGTGGTCCAGGCCCTGCGGTCGGTTCGCGCTCAGGCGATGGATGCCAACATCAAGATCGCGGTTGAAACTCACGGCGACCTGCAGGCTTCGGAGATGAAGAACCTGGTGGAGGCCGCCGGAAAGGATTTTGTCGGAGTTTGTCTGGACAGCGGGAACCCGGTGTCCGTTATTGAAGACCCCTTCGTAACCCTCGAGACACTCGGGCCCTATGTCCTCACCAGCCACATGCGCGATTCGGTGGTGTTCGATCACCCCAAGGGCGCGGCCTGGCAGTGGGTGGCGCTGGGCGACGGCGTGGTCGACTTCGGGAGGTTCGTCGCGCGGTTCCACCAGCTTGCGCCCGAGGCGGCGGTGAACCTGGAGATCATCACCGGACGGCCCGTCAGCGTGCATGCCTACTTCGAACCGGATTTCTGGAAGGCCTATCCCAACACCAAGGCCGCCGAGTTCGCGCGCTTCGTGGAGATGGCGAAACACGGCCGGCCGTTCATGGGATCGATGATCATCGGCGGCGAAGCGGGTGAGCCCGCCGCTTACGCGGAGGCCCTGAAACAACAGCAGAAGTTCGATCTCGAGCGCAGCCTGGAGTATGCCAAGAAGACGCTCGGCCTGGGCTTGCGATGGAAAGCGTAAAGGAGAGTTCTCGAGATGAAAACCAACAGGCGTGAATTCATCGCGTCCGCCACCGCGGTGGGCGCCGCCAGCGCCAGCCGCGCCGCCCAAACGCCGGCCAGCGACCGCGTCGCCATGGGCATCATCGGCTGCGGCAACATGGGCGGTTGGGAGCAACGCGATCTGCAGACCCTGCCAGGGGTGGAAATCGTCGCCGTGTGCGACATCTATGAGCCCAACCTGAACAAGGCCGTCGCCTTGTCGGGGGGCAAGGCCAAACCCTACCACGACTTCCGCAAGCTGCTCGAAGACAAGAACGTGCAGGCGGTAGCCATCGCCACCCCCGAACACTGGCACGCCATTATGTGCATCGACGCCTGCGACGCCGGCAAAGACGTCTACGTCGAGAAGCCGGCTTCGCATAATATTCGCGACGGCCGGCTGATGGTGGAGGCCGCCAGGCGAAATAACCGCATCGTCCAGGTAGGCACCCAGCAGCGCTCGAGCACCCACTTCCAGCGCGCGGTCAAATATTTGCAAGAGGGCCGCCTGGGGAAGATCCACTACGTCGTCTCCTGGAACCACAGCGGCGCCGCCGCCGATGCCGCCGAAGCGCCGGCCCCCAGCGGCCCGCCCTCCGACCTGGATTGGGACATGTGGCTCGGGCCCGCTCCGGTCAAGCCATACGGCGAAGTGTGGAGCGTGGGACGCCGTCACGACTGGGATTTCTACGGCGGCAACCTCACCGAATGGGGCGCCCACTCGGTGGACATCATCCTGTGGGCGACGGGCGCGAAAAGTCCGAAAACCGTGGTCGCTTCGGGGGCGCAATTTCTAGGCAAAATCGGAGATATTCCGGACACGTTGCAGGTGACTTACGAATTCGACGATTTCCTGCTCCACTATTCGGTGTTGAGCCACAACTCGTTCGGCCCCAATGGCGACCCCGGCGCCGCACGCTTCGGCAGCTACGGCAGCCTGTTCCAGGGCACCAAAGGCACGCTGTTCATCGACCGCGCCGGCTTCCGCATCACTCCGCAAATGATTCGCCGCAAGGAACCCAACGAGCCTCCGGCCCCCGTGATGTGGACCAACGACGAGCGGCAGCCCGGCTATTACTACACCACCGAGTTTCTTCCCGAGCAGTCCGACAGCTCGATGCAGCACTGGCCGCACATCCGCAACTTCATCGATTCGGTCAGAACCAGGAAACGGCCGATTTCCAATATCGAAGACGGCCACTATGCCAACACGGTCTGCCGGCTGGGAAATATCGCCTACCGGGTGGGCCGCAAACTGCATTGGGACGCTGCCAACGAACAGGTGGTCGGCGACGCCGAGGCGAATCGCCTGGTGGTGGGAACCTACCGGGCGCCTTGGATCCCGAAGGGACTCTGATTTTTCGCAAATGGGTTTCGAAGTGCGGCGGCTACTCTTCCGCCAGAATCATCCGGGCGGCGTTGTAGCCCGGCGCTCCCATCACGCCGCCGCCCGGGTGGGTGCCCGACCCGCACAGGTAGAAGCGCTCGATCGGTGTGCGGTACCTTCCGCAGCCGGCCACCGGGCGGAGAAAGAACATCTGGTCGAGACTCATCTCGCCGTGGAAGATGTTGCCCCCCGTCAGTCCGAAGCGCCGCTCCAGGTCGAGCGGTGTCAGTACCTGCCGGTGCTCGATGATCTCCCGAATGTTGGGGGCGTAGCCGGCGATGACGTCGATCACCCGGTCCGCGTAAGAGTCCCGCAGGGCGTCCCAGTCGCCGTCGGCCAGCGTGTACGGCGCATATTGCAGGAAGATGCCCATGATGTGCTTGCCCGCGGGGGCCAGCGACGGGTCGTAGCTGGTGGGAATGGTCATCTCGACCAGCGGGTTCGCCGACGGCTTCCCGTACTTGGCGTCGTCCCAGGCGCGCTCGACGTAATCGAGCGAGGGGCAGATGTGCATGGTGGCGCGGTGCGGTGGGCCGGGCGTGCCGGGATAGGCCTTGAAATCGGGGAGGCCGTTGAGCGCCAGGTTGATCTTCAACGACGTGCCTTCCGAGCGGTAGCGGCGGATGCTCTCCCGAAACTCGCGGCCGATCTCCTTGGGCTCGAACAAGCCGAGAAAGGTACGCTTGGGATCCAGGTTGCTGACCACAATTCGTGCGGAGATCTCTTCGCCGCTTTCCAGCACCACGCCAGTGGCGCGGCCGTCACGCACCAGCACCCGCTGGACCGGAGCGTTGACGCGCACGGAAGCCCCGTGTTTACGGGCGCTGGCGGCGATGGCCTCGGAAACCGTCCCCATGCCGCCGCGCACGAATCCCCACAGTCCGCGATGGCCGGCTACGCTGCCCATCGTATGGTGCAGAAGAATGTAGGCGGTGCCCGGGGACCGGGGCCCACCGTTGGCGCCGATGACCCCGTCGGTGGCCAGCGTCACCTTCACTTCATCGCATTCAAACCAGTCGTCCAGGAAGTCCTGGGCGCTTTGGGTGAAGATCTTGACCAGGCCGGCGATCTCCCGGCGGCCGAGGCGCCTCAGGCGCCCCATCACTTTCAGATAGTCGAGCAGATCGCCGGCGCCCGAGGGTGGGAAGTTCGGCGGGCTTTCGAGCAGTAGCGACTCCACCACCCGCGCCAGACGTTCGAGATGCTCTTCGTAAGCCGGGTAGACAGCCGCGTCGTGGCGCGAAAATTTCGCGATCTCGTCCAGGGTTTTCCGGGGGTCCTGCCACATCAGGAAGCTGCGGCCATCCGGGAACGGGGAGAAAAACGCCGGGTCCTTGGCGTCCACCCGGTAGCCGAACTTCTCGAGCTCCAGATCGGCGATGATTCTCGGCTGCAGCAGGCTGGTCAGGTAGGCGGCGGTGGAGACCCGATAGCCCGGCCAGATCTCTTCGGTCACCGAACATCCGCCCACTTGTTCGCGTGCTTCGAGCACCAGCACTTCAAAACCCGCCCGGGCCAGGTAGGCGGCCGCCACCAGCCCGTTGTGCCCGCCGCCCACCACCACTACTTCGTACCGCTGGTTCCCCATCGAACGCTCCTTCGCTACACTGAACAATTAGCCTACCAATGCTGACCGACCTGGTTCAGATCCGCCGGCTGGGCGAACGGAAAGCCCCGGAAAACCACCGCTTCCGGAAATTCCTCCGCAACCGCCGCATCGACGACCGAAAGCTGCGGCATATCGCCGAAGCGATCGAAGACGAAATCGATTGCACCGCCTGCGCCAACTGTTGCCGCATGGCTACGGTGAAGCTTCAGCAGCGCGACATTGAAAAACTTGCGAAGCTGTTTGGCCTGACAGTTCCACGCTTCCTGGGCGAATATACCGTGTTGAGCCAGGAGGAAGGCCGCATCCTGAAGCGAACCGAACAAGGATGTGTTTTCCTGGCCGGCAACCTTTGCGCCGTCTACGAAGCGCGGCCCTCCACCTGCGTGAATTTTCCGCACCTGGTGCGAGGCAGCGGCTCGCTGGCCAGCCGCATGTGGCAGTTCGTCGACCGCGCCGTCTATTGTCCCATCGTCTACAACACCCTGGAAGCCTGGAAGGAAGAGACCGGATTCGAAAAATAGCCGGCGGGCTCTCCGAGCCTGCTTCTCAGGAGCGCCACCGGATGCCCAGGTCGAGAGTCTTGCGCGCGTACTCCAGGCCGCGCTGCATGTGGTCGCGTTGCTGAAACGCGAGCGCGGCGGCAAACGGCTCCGGCGTTTTGCCGGGCACGTCTTCGATCACCATGGGCCCTTCGTACGGCCGCCCCCGCCGGGCGAGCGCGAGAAAACGGGCCAGATCGGAGGCGCGCATGTCAGACCAGGTCTTCATGAACTCGGGATCGTAAATTCGAAGATGCGCGGGCGGCCGGCCGGTGATCGGCTTGTTGTAAACCGCAATCGGCGGGCAGAGCTCGCGCGCCTTGGCGATGATCCGCTTGAAATCCACCACGCCTTCCCCCAGCGGGACCCACTGCACGGCAACTCCGTCGGGCGTTTCGTACACCACCGAATCGCGCAAATGCAGCATCACCGCCAACGGGCCCAGCGTCTCCACGGTGGAAAGCGGATCTTCCATGACGAAAACCGGATTGCCGGTATCGAGATACGAGCCGACGAATTCCTTACCCGCGCCTTCGATGACCTGGCGGGTTTGCCAGCAGTACAGGTCCTTATGGTTCTCGATGGCGAACTTCACACCGGCGTCCAGGGCCTCCGTGCGCACGCTGCGCAAGGTGCGGATGGCCGTCTCGATGGTTTTTTCGACCGGCCCGGGTGGCAGGCTGGCGCGGTCGCCCGCCACGCGGAAGCGGACCAGCTTCGACCCGATGCCGGTGGCGTGCCGGATGCCTTCTCGCAACCGCTTCAGGGTGGCGTCCATGCCGTCCGGAGTGCGCGGCAGCGCGCCCGCGTCGCCGCCATCGAGTCGGAGCCCAAGCCGGGCGGCGGTCTCCTTAAGTACTTTCCAGTGGGCGGGGTCGTTGTTGCCGGCGTCGACGGAATCCTGCAGGTAGACGGCGTCGAGCTTCAGGCTGGCGGCGTATTCGAGAAGCTGCACGTCATTCCAGCGCATCGCGCGGACGGAGTAGGTGTTGTAGCCAAGCGGCGGTTGCGGGGCCATGGAACCATCCTAGCCGATCCCGACGCTGTCTTCGGCGCCAGCCGGACCGGGGAGCAGCCCTGTGCTCCAGCGGCTGCGGAGAAATCAACTGGCCGCGGCCGGCGGCGTACATGACCTCTACCAAAGTCGGCGCGTTAAGTAAGGTTTTGATCCTTGCGATAGTAAGGACAGAGGGGGGTGGGTCGCGCATATGTCAAAAGTCAAATCCAAATTTCAGGTCACTGTGCCGAAGAGAATTGCGGAAAAGTACCGGATTCGTCCCGGCCACGACATCGACTGGGTTCCGGCGGGCGAAGTGATCCGTGTGATTCCACAGGGCAAACAGACGCCACCCCCAGACGGGGAGTCACGGCTTCGTTTGTTTGATCAGGCAACCCAACGACACCGCAAGCGCCCATCAGGGCCTGTCACCGGGCGGTCTCACGACCGTGGATGGACGAGAGAGGACCTCTACAGGCGTGGCCGCTCTGGTTGATACCAACGTGCTGGTCTATTGATTCGATAGCCGCTTTCCTGGAAAGCAAAAGATTGCCACCGAGCTTCTCAGGCGCGGCATCGCTGGCTGGATCGACGCACACTTATGGTCGTACGCGGAGCACTATGGCCTGCCGGAACTCCTGACCGAAGACCTTCAGCACGATCGGCGGTATGGTACCGTCCGCGTCGTGAACCCATTTCGAGGCCGGACCTAGACTACTTTCCGGCGCAATAGCCGGGGACGATGTCTCAAGCCCCCTCCGGTCCCTCTCCAGGAAAACGCGGACCGGAGTCTCCTGGGCGGTTTTTGGTGGAGACGATACTGGCACCCTCGGGATCGACTTCCCCCCGCGGTTCCCCCGCATGATGGCCACTGTCCTCCAGAACGCTTGCCGGATGGGAAACCCCATCACAGGCCTGGCCAGCATACCCGCGCGAAGAAGCTCGATCCCGTCGGGCATAAACCGGAAGAACCAGGTGGTTCCGCCGTTGCTCCTGTTGTTAGCACGAAGGATGCCATACTCCAGGACCGCGACGGAAATCAGTTGTTTCCGTGTTTTCAGCAAGTTATACGGAACCGTCGAGGCCATTGTGGCGCTTCATCGCTGTCCCTGTCTACCGTGTTGACACAGCCGGTGTAACTTTGCGCGCTAGTTCTTCGAAAGCCCGTCGCCACAAGTCCCCGACGATGTCAATTTCATGGACACATCGGCCGGTCTTTTATAAACTGGACAGTAAGTGGTCACATGGCACAACCTGGGCTTGTAGACAGTGTTTCGAGTTCGCCGGAATCCAAACTCCGGGCGATCCTCAATGTCTGCCAGAAGATCAACTCCGAAAGAAACATTGATTCTCTGCTGGAGTTGCTGGTAAACGAAGCGGGACGCCTGCTAGGCGCCGAGCGCGCCACCATTTACCTCCTGGACGGCGAGAAAAACGAGCTGGTCTCGCGGGCGGCGATCGGCCGCAAGGATCCGGTGCGCGTCGACGTCCGGCTGGGCGTGGCCGGTGTGGCCGCCACCACCGGGAAAACCATCAACGTGGCGGATGTGGCGCGCGATAAGCGCTTCAATGGCGCCATCGACCGGCAAACCGGCTACACCACCAGCAACCTGCTGGCGGTGCCGCTTGTCAGTTCGGACGGCAAAACCATCGGCGCATTCGAGATCCTGAACAAACGCGGGGGGCCATTCTCCGCCGACGACGAGGAGATTTTGCGCTCTTTGGCGGCCAATGCCGCCGTGGCCATCCAAACCACCCAGTTGATCGCCGAACTGAGCGAGAACCGGCGCGAGCTGGCAATCGAAAACCGCCACCTCTGGCGAGAGGTGGGCAGCCGGCTGGCCTCCCACAATATCGTCGGTGGCAGCGAGCCGATACAGGAAATTCTGGCTCTGGTGAACCGCATCAGCGATAGCGACGTGGGGGTGCTCATCACCGGAGAGAGCGGCACCGGAAAAGATCTGATCGCACGCGCCGTGCATTACAGCAGCCCGCGCGCCCGCTTCCCCTTTCTGGCGTTGAATTGCGCAGCTCTTCCCGAGACGCTGCTGGAATCCGAATTATTCGGGGTGGAGAAAGGCGTCGCCACGGGTGTGGAGAAGCGCATTGGCAAGTTCGAGGCCGCCCACAACGGCACCTTGTTTCTGGACGAGATCGGCGACTTGAGCCTGCCCGCCCAGGCCAAGATTCTTCGCGTTCTACAGGAGCACGTCGTCGAACACCTCGGCGGGCGCCAGTCCATTTCGGTCGACGTTCGCGTGGTGGCTGCCACCAACAAGGACCTGGAGGCGGAGATCGAGAAGGGCAGATTCCGCGAGGATCTCTTCTACCGTTTGAACATCGTTCACATCCAGACCCCCGCGTTGCGCTCGATTCGCGAGGATATCCCGCTGCTGGCGGGCTACTTCCTGAACCAGTTCTACCGGGAGATGAACCGCGAGCCGGGTCGCATCTCGGTGGACGCCATGGAATTGTTGACTTGCTACAACTGGCCGGGCAACGTCCGGCAGTTGCAGAACGAAATGAAACGGCTGTCCGTCTGCGCGCGGCAGAAAGTAATCCTGCCGGAAGATCTTTCGCCACGGATTCGGGAGTCGGCGTCCGTCGAGGCTCGTTCGCGCGACGCCGGGTCGCGGGACACGAACGGGACCCACAAAACTCTGGCGGAGGAGATCGCCGATCTCGAAATGCGCCGCATTCGGGAAACCCTGGCCAGCACCAACAACAACCAGCAGAGGACCGCGCGTGTTTTGGGTCTGAGCCGCCAGGGACTCATTAACAAGATGAAGCGTTACGGCCTCGCAGCCAACTGAGACGGTTGAGCCGACAGCGCCGGGTAAAAACGGAGCGCCGCGGTCAATTATCAATCCGGTAAATATATTGGCAGAGCTCGCTAAGATTATCTTAGCGAATCAATAGCATATATTCCCGGCGGCTACTGGGACTCCGTTCGCCTCTAGCTATCCAAGCCTTCCGCCAAGGCGCTGTGAGACGTACGCATACCACTGATAACAAAGCAAATGCCCGCCACGCTGGCGGGCATTTCCTTCCCTGACACTGCAGGGTGATGTTCAACGGGAGAATCAGATCAGACGGTAAACGACGACCGCCAAAACCTGTTGTGATTCGAATGTTATTGGGTTCGACCGGGGATGTCAAGAGGAAAAAGCCGCGAATTTCTTGTGGCCCCAAGTAGTTCCCCGTCAGCCACTTAGGGAGAAGTTGCCAGTTCGGGCCCGAGCCGCCGCCCTGGCGGCGGACCAGTTCCGGGACGGTGGATTTCGCTCTAAGCGAGGGATATCGCTTGGTTTAGCGATCTTTCTCCAAGTGCAATAGCACCATCGCCTTGTCCGCGCTGATGGAATCGAATCCCTTCCGGCGCTGAAAGACCACGAAGGCGAACAGGAGACCGCCCCCCACGCAGCACAGAACCAACAGACCGGTGAGCGAGAAGATCGCCATTAACATGTCAACGACGTTGTTTTTAGGGTTGCCCCCGGGCGGCTCGTCCCAGGTAATGTTGGCTTCATAGCGGAACCGGCTGAGCAGATGCTCGGCGGCGTTGGCGTCGGGCGGAGAGATTACTACCGCCACCAACGGCCCGCTTCGCTTCACCATCGTTCCGCTCAGTTTGCGGAATTCTTCGGTCCGCTGCCGGGCGATGTTGGGTGTGGGATAAGAGAACACCGCCAGCGCCATTTCGTGGCCGCCAATGTTATAGCGGGCCGCCTCGCCCTCGGCGCCAAGGTGGAAGCCAGCCAGGGAGGGTTCGATTTGCGGGGCGAACGCCTTCAGCGTCTCCGGGCCGATGATGTAGCGCTCCGAATTCGGCACCAGCGATTGCATGGGCAGCAGCGTAATCAGCGGGGGCAATGCCGCCTTGGTCAGGCGCGGAAGAAAGACGTAATATTCACCCAATTCCTCCGGCGCCGGTTTCAGGCCTTCGAACTTTAGCAGGTAATTGCCGAAGGCGATCGTCAACGTCTTTGGCGTCTCGGCTGCGACGGCGGCATAGGTGGATGGCTTCGAGTCGGGTGGGCGCTGCCACAGGAACGCACTGTAGGCGGCGGTCGAATCGGCCAGCCGGTAAGCCTCGCCGCGCATGCTGCCGCTTGCGCCGGTGTATTCGGCCGACTCGGCGGCATCCAGCCCCAACTCGTCCCAAACCGGCTTGTCGGTCACCGCGATGGGCGCGACCGACACCCGTTTCAAGCTGCCCCATTGGTCCGGCCAGATGTGCGAGGCGGCCGCCGGCGCCGGCGGTTGCTGCGCCCAGGCGCAACCGGCCAACGCCACCGCGGCGCATGCCGCGGAAATTCGGTACAGATTTATGCCCCGCAGCATTTCTTGTATTTCTTGCCGCTCCCGCACGGACAGGGATCGTTGCGGCCGACCTTCTTGTCGCCGCGCACCACCGTTTTCGAAACGCTCGACGATTCCCCGCCGGCGAATTGCAGGGTGGCCATCTCCTTCTCTTTCTTCCGATGGATGTTGCGGGTGAAGTCGGAGACGGTGTTTTGCGCGGCGCGCTGGCGCTCCACCTGCACTGTCTCGGCGACCTCTTCTCCGCCGTCGCCATCCCCGGCCTGCCCGGCGCCGACGAATCCGGTGTTCGCTTCCAGCCGCATGAAGAACAGGTAGCGCAGCGTCTCGTCTTCGATGCGGTCCATCATGTCCTGGAACAGCTCGAAGGATTCCCGCTTGTACTCCACCAGCGGATCTTTCTGCCCGTAGCCGCGCAGCCCGATGCCTTCCTTCAGGTGGTCCATGGAAAGCAGGTGGTCTTTCCACTGGTTGTCCATCACGCTGAGCATGATGATGCGTTCGGTGTGCCGCATCATCTCTTCGCCGACCATCGCTTCCTTTTCGGCGTAGCGCTTCTCCAGGCGCTCGTAGACATAGTCCTCGAGCTCCAGGTGGCTCATCGGAGCCATTTCGTCCATGTCCAACTTGACGCCGAACTGCGTCAGGATGTCGGTTTCGAGCGCCTTCAGGTCCCACTTGTCCGGATGAACGTCTTTCGAACACCGGCGCATCAGGAACATCTCGGCGACGCCCCGCACCATCTCGACGATCTTCTCGCGCTGGTCCTTGCCCTCCAGCAACTGCCGGCGCATGGTGTACACGGCCTGGCGCTGCTTGTTCATCACGTCGTCGTAATCCAGCAGGTGTTTGCGCGAGGCGAAGTTCTGCGCTTCCACCGCTTTCTGCGCGCCCTCGATGCGCTTGCTGATGAGCCGGCTCTCGATGGGCACGTCCTCCTCCATACCCAGGCGGAGCATCAGCTTCTGGATACGCTCGCCGCCGAAGATGCGCAGCAGGTCGTCTTCGAGCGAGAGGTAGAAGCGGGAACTGCCCGGATCGCCCTGGCGGCCGGCGCGGCCGCGCAACTGGTTGTCGATGCGCCGCGACTCGTGGCGCTCGGTGCCGAGGATGTGCAGCCCGCCCAGCGCCACCACCTCGTTGTGCTCGGCGTCGCACACCTGCTTGTGCTTTCCGTAGATCTCGTCCCACTTCTCGCGCGGCACGCGATAGTGCTCGGCTCCGCGCTGGAAAAAGTAGTTCTGGTCGTCGCGCACCAGTTGCGCGTTGCCCGGAGGCAGCCACTCGATCACCTTCTGCTTCAGGCAATCTTCCTGCGCCATGTGCTCGGGGTTACCGCCCAGCAGGATGTCGGTTCCGCGGCCGGCCATGTTGGTGGAAACGGTGACCTGGCTCTTGCGGCCCGCCTGCGACACGATAATCGCTTCGCGGTCGTGCTGCTTGGCGTTCAACACCTCGTGCCGCACGCCCATCTTCTTCAGCGACTTCGAAAGGCGCTCCGACTTTTCCACCGAGATGGTGCCCACCAGCACCGGCTGTCCGGTGTCGTGCAGGGCCTTGATCTCCTTGGCCGCGTTGCGGAATTTTTCCTCTTCCGTGCGGTAAACGATATCGGAAAACTCCTTCCGGATGAGCGTTCGGTTGGTCGGTACGACGGTGACGTCGAGGTTGTAGATCTTGGAGAACTCGGCCGCCTCGGTTTCCGCCGTACCGGTCATGCCGGCCAGCTTCTTGTACATGCGGAAGTAGTTCTGGAAGGTGATGGTGGCGAGCGTCTGGTTTTCGCGCTCGATCTTGACGCCTTCCTTGGCTTCGACGGCCTGGTGCAAACCGTCGCTCCAGCGGCGGCCCGGCATCAGACGTCCGGTGAACTCGTCGACGATAATGACTTCGCCGTCCTTCACCACGTAGTCGCGGTCGCGCTTGTACATGACGTGCGCGCGCAGGCCCTGTTGCACGTGGTGGTTGAGATCGATGTTTTCCGGGTCGTACAGGTTTTCGACCCCCAGCATCCGCTCCACTTTGCCCACGCCCTGCTCGGTGAGCGCGACGCTTTTGTGCTTTTCCTCGACGGTGTAGTCGCCGGTGTAGGTCTTGTCGTTCGGCTCGCGCCCCTCGATCACCTCGCCTTGCTCCAGGTTGGGAATGATGCCGTTGACGCGGTAATACTTGTCGGTGGATTCTTCGCTCGGACCCGAAATAATGAGCGGCGTGCGCGCCTCATCAATAAGGATAGAATCCACTTCGTCCACGATGGCGTAGTGGTGTTCCCGCTGGACGCAATCTTCCAGCCGGAACTTCATGTTGTCGCGAAGGTAGTCGAAGCCGAACTCGTTGTTGGTGCCGTAGGTGATATCGCAGTTGTAGGCTTCCTTGCGCTCTTCGTCGTCGAGGTCGTGGACGATGACGCCGACGCTCATGCCTAGAAATTTGTACAGACGGCCCATCCACTCCGAGTCGCGCCGGGCCAGGTAGTCGTTGACGGTGATGACGTGGACGCCCTTGGATTCGAGTGCGTTCAGATAAACCGGCAGGGTGGCCACCAGCGTCTTGCCTTCACCGGTTTTCATTTCGGCGATTTTTCCGGAGTGAAGAACGATGCCGCCCACCATCTGCACGTCGTAGTGCCGCATGCCCAACACGCGGCGTCCGCCTTCGCGGACGACGGCGAAAGCCTCGGTCAGCAGGTCGTCGAGCGCGGCGCCCTGCTCCAGCCGCTGGCGGAACTCGGCGGTTTTTGCCGCCAGTTCGTCGTCGCTGAGCTGCTCCATCTGCGGTTCCAGATCGCTGATCGCCGCGATCCGGGGGCGCATTCGCTTGACCTCGCGCTCGTTCCTGGTGCCAAAAATCTTGGCGAGAATTGCATCGATCATGTGGGGGTTACGGCTTCACTTCAATTGTATCGCAGGGTGTGGGGCGAGCTTAAAGCTCGCGGGCCGGCTTCAAGCCGGCCCTACCGAAGCCTCGAGCGCCTGACCCAGATCCCACAACAGGTCGTCGGCGTCCTCCAGTCCGACCGACAGGCGAATCAGGTCGGGCGACACCCCCGCCGCTTCCTGCTGCTCGGCCGACAACTGCTGGTGCGTGGTCGAGGCCGGGTGAATCACCAGGCTGCGCGCGTCGCCGACGTTCGCCAGGTGCGAGAACAACTGCATGCTGTCCACGAACTTCCTGCCCGCCTCATAGCCACCCTGGATGCCGAAACTGAACACCGAGCCGGCGCCCTTCGGCAGGTATTTCCGCGCGGTCTGGTAGTACGGGCTCGACTGCAACCCGGGATGCTTCACCCAGCTCACTTTGGGATGCTTTTCCAGGTATTCTGCCACCGCCATCGCGTTGCTGACATGCCGGTCCATCCGCATGGCGAGAGTTTCAATTCCCTGCAGGAGCAGGAACGCGTTGAACGGGCTCAGACACGGACCCATGTCGCGCAGACCCTCGACGCGCGCGCGGATGATGAAGGCGATGGCGCCGAACACCTCCGAAAAATTCATCCCGTGATAGGCCGCCGAAGGCTGGGTAAGCTGCGGGAAGTTGCCCTTGGTCCAGTCGAAACGCCCGCCGTCCACCACGATTCCGCCGATGCTCGTGCCGTGTCCACCCATGAACTTGGTAAGCGAGTGAACCACGATGTCGGCCCCGTAATCGATGGGCCGGCACAGGTATGGCGTGGCAAACGTGTTGTCGATCACCAGCGGAATGTTGTGCTCGTGCGCAATCTTCGCCACCGCCTCGATGTCCAGCACGTTGCCCCGCGGGTTGCTGATGGTTTCGCCGTAAAGGCATTTGGTCTTGGGCGTGATCGCCCGGCGGAAGTTTTCCGGATCGTCCGGTTCCACAAAGATGGTGTTATAGCCGAACTTCCGGAAGCTGACGTCGAACTGCGTATACGTGCCCCCGTACAGCGTAGTGGCCGATACCATATCGTCGCCGGCGTCGAGCAGGCTGCTGATGGTCAGAAACTGCGCCGCCTGTCCGCTTGCGGTGGCCAGCGCCGCCGCCCCGTTTTCGAGCGATGCCACCCGTTTCTCCAGAACGTCGGTGGTGGGGTTCATGATGCGCGTGTAGATGTTGCCGAACTCCTCCAGGGCGAACAGACGCGCCGCGTGGCTGGAATCGTCAAATACGAACGAGGTCGATTGGAAGATCGGCACCGCGCGGGCCTTCATCCCGCTCTGTGGATCGTAGCCCTCGTGCAGCGCCCGCGTATTGAATCCGAATTTTCGTTCTTCAGCTTCTTTTTCAGACATGGACTCTATCTCCGCCTTCTCTATTTAGAATGGAACGATTCCAGCAGGGAAACAGTAAGTATATTACAAATCTTCCACTTACAACAAGAAAATTGGCACCATGCTGCCCCTCAAACCACCCCGGCGAGAGCTTTCTCAAAATACCCGATTGTCGCCACCAGACCCTGCTTCAGTGGGACCGTGGGTTCCCAGCCCAGTTTCTCCCGGGCCAGCGATATATCCGGCTGGCGCTGCACCGGGTCGTCCTGAGGCAGCGGATGATGGACGATTTCCGAGCGCGAGCCGGTCAAGGAAACCACCAGGTCGGCCAGTTCCCGAATGGTGAACTCGTTCGGGTTGCCGATGTTAACCGGTCCGGTGAGCCCTTCGGTATTCATCAGCCGCCAGATGCCGTCAATCAGGTCCGACACGTAACAGAACGAGCGGGTCTGCGTGCCGTCGCCATAAATCGTGATCGGCTCGTTGCGCAGCGCCTGCACGATGAAATTGCTCACCACGCGGCCGTCGTTGACCGCCATCCGCGGACCGTAGGTGTTGAAGATCCGCACGATTCGGATGTCGACGCCATTCTGTCGATGGTAATCCATCATCAGCGTTTCGGCCACCCGCTTGCCTTCGTCGTAGCAACTGCGACGGCCGATCGGATTTACATGACCCCAGTACGACTCGGTTTGCGGATGGATCTTGGGATCGCCGTAGACCTCCGATGTGGATGCCTGCAGGATGCGCGCGCGCACGCGCTTGGCCAGGCCCAGCATATTGATGGCGCCGATCACGCTGGTCTTCACCGTCTTCACCGGGTTGTATTGATAATGAACCGGCGAGGCGGGGCACGCAAAATTATAGATCTGGTCCACCTCGAGCAGGATGGGATGCACCAGGTCGTGCCGCACAATCTCAAAGTGCGGGTTGGGAAGAAGGTGGGCCACGTTGCTTTTTGAGCCGGTAAAGAAATTATCCAGGCAGATGACGTCGGCGCCCGTATCCAGCAGTCGCTCGCACAAGTGACTGCCCAGAAAACCCGCTCCGCCGGTGACCACCACTCGTTTACGCGCCATCGCGACCACCTCCAAGTGTTCTATTGTCCCATGCGCGCGACAAGCGGCATTCGGCCACCCGCTATAATGGGGACTTCGTGAACCCTGAACTCATCTGCTTTGAACCATCCTGCCGGACGACTTTCCCGCTGAACGAGGTCATCTATAACTGCCCGCGGTGCGGTGGGCTGCTGGAGGTCGACTACCCCGGCGCCAGCCACGACGTCGAACGCCTGAAGCGGGTCTGGCGCGAGCGTCGCATGAACATGCAGGCCATCGACCAGTCCGGCGTCTGGCGCTACCGCGAATTGCTGCCATATCTGGACGACCCCCAGAACGTGGTCACCCTGCGGGAAGGCAACACCCCGCTGCTGGACGCGCCGCGCGCGGCCGATTACGGCGGCTTGCGGCAACTGGTGTTCAAGCACCAGGGGTTCAATCCCACCGGGTCTTTCAAAGACAACGGAATGACCTGCGGCGCCACCCAGGCCAAGCGGTTGGGAATGGATCGCGTGGCGTGCGTTTCCACCGGCAATACTTCGGCGTCGATGACCGCCTACGCCGCCGTGGCCGGTCTCAAGCCCATCATTTTCATACCCCACGGCAATATTTCGTACGGCAAGCTGGCGCAGGCGCTGGAATACGGCGCCATGACACTCGAGGTGGAGGCGAACTTCGACCAGATTCTCGCCTTGGTGCGCGGGCTGGCCGAACGCCTCGGTATCTACCTGCTGAACTCCGTAAACCCGTTCCGGATCGAAGGCCAGAAGTCGATCATCATCGAAATGCTCGACCAGCGCGACTGGCGCGTTCCCGACTGGATTGTGGTTCCCGGCGGCAACTTGGGCAACATCTCGGCCTTCGGCAAGGCACTGGGCGAGCTGCTCCGGTTCGGGTTCATCGACAAGCTGCCGAAACTGGCCGTGATTCAGGCCGTGGGCGCCGCTCCGTTTTACAACTATTTCCACGCCCAGCCGCGCCCGGCCTTTGCCGCCGTTGCCCGGCCCGAGACGCTGGCCACCGCCATCCGCATCGGCGACCCCGTCTCCTGGCCCAAGGCCTTCCGCGAGGTCTCCACCAGCGGCGGCACCGTCGAAACGGTAACCGAGCAGGAGATCGCCGACGCCAAGGCGGTAATCGGTTTCTGCGGCATCGGCTGCGAACCGGCCTCCGCCGCCACGTTAGCGGGTATCCGGAAGCTTGTCGGCGCCGGGGTCATCGAGAAGCGCGCGGATGTGGTTGCGGTGTTGACCGGCAACGTGTTGAAGGACCCCGACTACATCTATCGCTACCACACCGGCCAGTTGAAAACCCCTGCCGGTATCCCAATCCTGCCAAATTTCGGGAACCAGCCCACGGTGGTGCCCAACGACGAAGCACAAATCGCCCGCCTGCTTAGCAGCTAAAGTGCTGTGGCTGAAATACTTATTCCATTTGGTGCGACTCCGGCCGGGTGGCGGGCCGGCTGACTTCGGGCCGGGCTCGCGCGTAGACCTCGCACACCAAAAGTTCCATTTTTCGTATAAACTGTTTCCCATCGCTACAATTTGATGTAAACTAGGCGAAACGCCGGTGTATAGCCGCCGGGGTTAATATTAACCCGCCAAAGGAGGTTGCATGGACCTGGGGCTGTCGGATGTCCTCATTTCCGTATTCCTGGCGTTGGTCTTTGGTCTCGTCTGGGGCAGGTTCTTTTCCGGCTTTGCCGAGCACCGGCATCTATGTGCCAGCACCTGCAGGTTGTGTGGAGTTCCTCTTGGATTGGTGGGTTTGATTCTGCTGGCTTTCATTCCCGTCGCCGCCGATCCCCTCTGGCGCGATTTCTCTTTCAGCCTGGTGTGGGCCATTCTGCCCGCTGGACTGATCTGTCAGTGGCGGGTATACCCGCAAATCCGTTTCTTCGACCCGCCCCCCGAGATGGACTCTCCTTCTCCGCAAGCCGGTGGCGAGAGCCATAACCGATCACTCTAGCGCCTGCTGCCCTGTTCAACTGCTCTATCGCCGCCGATAGTAGTAGCAACACCTGAGGTGTCGCCCCGGCCCTGTTAGGGCCCGGGATCACACTGCATCCGGGTGGAACGGAGCCGGTAGACATGCAATCCACGCAAGGAAAGATCTGGATGTTCGCGGTGGCCGGTGCGTTGCTTGTGGCGCCCTTGGGGCTGCGCGCGGGCGAACCGACGCTGTGGCGATACACGCACCCCGACACCAAAATCCTGATTGGCATCGAATGGCAGCGGGTGCTCCAATCGCCGGTCGGCCGGAAGATGACCGAGGAATTGAAGAAATCCGGGCTGGCCGAATATCTCAGTCCGGAAGCCGCTGCGAAAATCGACCGCATTTTGATCTCCGCGCCGTCGCTGCCCACTCGAGTTCCGGGAAAGGCGGGTGAGGACGGTGCGATTCCGGGCGCAGCCCCCGACGGAGTGGTGGCGCTGGAGGGAAGCCTCACGCTCGACGACGTCCGTGGTGTGCTCGGAGGGAAAAGCACCGAAGCGCTGTACCAAGGCGTGCCAATGCTGCTGAGAGGCTCCGGCAGCGGAGAAGATGCGCTGGCGGTGGTCAACCCGCGCACCATGCTTCTGGGCCGCCGGGCGACGGTCCAGCGCGTTCTGGACGAGGCCGCCCAACCCCAGCAGCGGCTGCTTTCCGATTCCGTATTCCAGACAGCCGCCGAACTCGCGGGCCGGAACGCTATTTGGGTTGCTGCTACCATCGATCCCGCCCAAGTGGCCGCCCAGGTGGCCGCCGCCGGGCAAGGCGCTCCCATACCGCCGGGCCTGGCGGATCTTCGCGGCGTGCAATTGGGGATCAACTTCGATTCGGGGCTCGGCATGGAGCTTGGTCTGGAAACGCCCTCTCCGGAAAAGGCCGGCCAGGTGATGGGCATGATCACCGCGCTTCTGCAACTGGCCGCCACCCAAAAAGACGCCAAACCGCAGATGAAGGAGATCCTCGACGGCCTCGCGATGCGGGCCGACGGCAACACGGTCCGCGTCACCGCGCAAATACCCGAACAGGCGCTCGAGCGCGACCTCGACACGCTGCGGGCATCGGCCTCCTCTGGCGCGCTGGAAGCAATGGCGAAACTGGAAGGAACGGACGCACCAAGACCCTTGCGCACGCCGGCGGCCCACCCGCTGCCCGCCAAGAAAATGAGCATCCGCATCAGCGGCCTGGGCGGCGGCGACCTGGTCATTCCTTATAACCCGAACTGACATCGCGAGCGAAAAATTCCGGTGGAAACGAAACTTGGGATAGAATTCCCTGGAAGAAGGAGAATCCCATGCTTCGTGCTTTTGTTTTGCTGCTGGCCGCTGCGTTGGCTGTTTTCGCGCAAGCCAAGAAGATCGTCGTAACCGGGATGAGTTCCGAACAAGTTCAGGAACTCCGTTCAGTCGCGCCGCAAGCGGACATCGTGGCCCCCGCTCGCGACGCGGTGGCGAAAGAACTGTTGGACGCCGACGCGCTGATCGGCGGGGCTCCGCTCGAAGCCATGCAGGCGGCCAAACACCTGAAGTGGCTTCAGGTCGGCAGCGCCGGCGTGGAGCGCTACCTTCACCTGGCGGGTCCGTGGCTGCGCGACAGCGACATCATTCTCACCAACGCCAAAATCATCCAAGGCCCGGAAATTGCCGACCACGCCATGGCGCTGCTGCTTTATCTCACCCGCGACCTTGCCTTCGCCCAGCAAATGAAGAATTCGGAAGTGTGGAGCCAGCGGGATTTTCAAGCCGTGGAGCTGCGCGGAAAGACGGCCGTGGTGATTGGAGTGGGGGGCATCGGGACGCAAATCGCCGCGCGCGCGAACGCCTTCGGGATGACGGTGATCGGCGTTGACCCCAAAGACATTCCCTTCATGCCGTTCCTCTCGCGGGTGGTGCCGCCCGATCGCCTGGACGAAGTGCTGCCCGAAGCCGACGTGGTGTTCGTTTCCGCTCCGCACACCCCGCAAAGCGAAAACATGATGGGTCCCAAACAGTTCGAATTAATGAAGCAGGGCTCCTACTTCATCGCCGTCTCGCGCGGGCACGTGTACAGCATGGACGGCCTGGTTCACGCTCTGGACAGCCGGAAGCTGGCCGGCGCGGGCGTGGATGTCACCAATCCCGAGCCGCTGCCGAAAGGCCATCCGCTGTGGAAGTTCCCGAACGTCGTCATTACGCCCCACGTGGCCACCCGCTCGGACAACGTGAATCGGCGCCGCATGGATCTGTTCAAAGACAACCTTCATCAATTCGTCAACGGCGAGCCGTTGCGCAACGTGGTGGATAAACAAAAGGGCTACTGACCCGGCGTGGCGCCGCCCAGCTTGCGGGCGATGTCTTGGGCGATGGTGACGCCGTGGAAGCGCCCGTTTTCGATGAAGATTTCGTTGGTCTTCATGCCCGCGACGATGACGCCCGCCACATACACGCCGGGGCGCGTGGTTTCGAGCGTGTCGGGGTTGGTCACCGGCTTGCAGTCGGCGTCGGCCAGCCGGATGCCGTGCGAGGTCAGGAAGTCGAAATCGGGGTGGTAGCCGGTCATCGCGAAGACGAAGTCGTTCGCGATCTCCAGCTCGCCTTCGGGCGTCGCCAGTACCACCGTGTGCTGGCGGATTTCCTTTACCGTGGTGTTGAAGTAGGCTTTCACCTCGCCGTTCTTGATGCGGTTCTCGATGTTGGGTTTGATCCAGTACTTGATGCTTCTTGAAAGCTGGCGGCCCGCGGTGTGCCAGCGTGACGCGGGCGCCGGTCCAGAACAGCTCCAGCGCCGCAATCGCCGCCGAGTTCTTGGCCCCCACCACCAGCACGTCGTGCCCGTAGTAGGGGTGCGCCTCCCTGTAATAGTGGATCACCTTGTCCAGCTCTTCTCCCGGCACTTCCAGCATGTTGGCGCGGTCATAGTAGCCGGTGGCGAGAATCATCTTCTTAGCGCGGTAGCTGTGGTGGTCCCCGTCACGGCTGGTAGTGGTCACCTGGAAGTCGCCGTCGGTGCCGTCGAAATCGTCCACCTTTTCGTACTGCCGGATTTCGAGCTGGTACAGGTCCGCAACCCGCCGGTAATACTTCAGCGCTTCGCCGCGAACCGGCTTCTCGTTGAGAGAGGTCATCGGAATGTCGCCGATTTCCAGCAGCTCGGGCGTGGTGAAGAACACCATGTTGGTGGGGTAGTTGTAGAGCGAGTTCACCACGCAGCCCTTATCGATCAGAAGAGGCCGCAGGCCGCGCCGCTTCAGCTCGATGCCGCAGGCCAGTCCGGTGGGGCCGGCGCCCACCACGATGGCGTCGTAGCAGCTCATAGCAGCGACTCCACCGAGGCATAGACTTTTTCCAGCGCCGCCGGCAGCGCCGACGCATCCTTGCCGCCGGCCTCGGCCATATCCGGACGGCCCCCGCCGCGGCCGCCGAGCCCCTGGGCCAACTCCCCGGCGAGCTTGCCGGCGTGCACCTTGCTTGTCAGGTCCTTGGTCACCGCCGCGACGATGGCCACCGCGCCGTCGCTGGCGCTGGTAAGAACCACGACGCCGCTCTTCCATTTGTTGCGCAGCTCGTCGGCCAGCGCCCGCATCTGTTTGCGGTCCATGCCGTCGGCGCGGACGGCCAGCACCTTCACGCCCTTGATTTCCCGCGCCTGGCTTTCCAGATCGCCGGCGGCCGAGTGGGCCAGTTTTTGCTTAAGCTGTTCCACCTGCTTTTCCAGGGCGCGCTGCTCGGCAATCAGCTTCTCGACGTGTTCTACGAGCTCGGCTTCCGAAGCGCGCATCGATCTGCGCCACCCGGTTCAGCGATTCCGCCGTCTCGCGGAAGCGGTGCAGCGAGCCTTCGCCGGTAACCGCCTCAATGCGGCGCACCCCGGCCGAGATGCTGCCTTCATACACGATCTTGCACAGGCCGATGTCGCCGGTGCGGGAAACGTGAGTGCCGCCGCACAGCTCGCGGCTGAATCCAGGCACCGACACCACGCGCACGCTCTCGCCGTATTTCTCGCCGAACAGCGCCATGGCGCCGGTGGTCAGCGCGTCCTCGAGCGCCATCACGGTGGTGTTCACCGCCGTGTTGCGCAGAACGTTGACGTTAATCAGGCGCTCCACTTCGGCCAGTTCCTCGGGGTCCATGGCGGCGTAGTGTGTGAAGTCGAAGCGCAGGCGCGCCGGCTCCACCACGCTGCCCGCCTGTTTGACGTGCGTGCCGAGAACCGAGCGCAACGCCGCGTGCAGCAGGTGCGTGGCGGTGTGGTTGCGCATGGTGGCCTGGCGCAGACCGCGGTCCACAAACGCGCCCACGCGGTCGCCCGTTTTGAGCGGAGCGAGGGTTCGAACCTTCTGCGCCGTCACCCCGGCCACCGGAGCGTAGGTATGTTCGACGACCGCCACCACATCGCCGCCCGGCGATCGCAGAACGCCCTTGTCGCCCACCTGGCCGCCCGATTCGGCGTAGAAAGGGGTTTCTTCGAGCACCACTTCGGCCTCGGTTCCCGCCCCGACCCCGCCGACAGGGGATTGATCCACCAGAATGGCGCGCACCACCGCATCGGCCTTTTCCAGGCTTTCGTAGCCCAGAAATCGCGTGCGCCCTTTTCGACCAGCGATTGATAGGCCGGCGCGATCTGCGCCTTCTCGGCGCCTCGCCAGCTCGCCC
This sequence comes from Bryobacterales bacterium, assembly GCA_963810595.1. GTDB lineage: Bacteria > Acidobacteriota > Terriglobia > Bryobacterales > Bryobacteraceae > CAWEOG01. Next base: position 60,276 of record CAWEOG010000002.1, read on the forward strand.
GCGCGCGTTCGCGCTGCGCCTCCATTGCCTCGTGGTAGGCGTCCACGTCGATCGTAAGGCCCAGCTCGCGGGCCATCTCCAACTGCTCGTCCAGCGCCAGCCCGTAGGTGTCGTAGAGCTTGAAGGCCGCCTGTCCGGGCAGCACGCCGCCGGCGGCGCTTTTGGCCTCGTCGTGGAACACGCGCTCGGCCACCTGGAAGGTGGTGGCGTAACGGTGTTCTTCGTCTTTCACCACGCGCGCCACCCGGTGGATGCTTTCCATCAGCTCGGGATAGGCGGGCTTCATAAACTCGGCCACGTATCCGGTGAGCTGGTAAAGAAACGGATCGGCCATCCCCGCGCGGCGCGCATGGCGCATGGCGCGGCGCATGATTTTGCGCAGCACGTAACCGCGGCCGTCGTTGGAGGGTGTGACGCCGTCGTGGATCAGGAACGCGGCGGCGCGGCCGTGGTCGGCGGCGATGCGCAGCGCGACGTCGGTCGCCGGCTCCGCGCCGTAACTAACGCCGATCAGCTCGCCGGCGCGGTGGATGATGGGCAGAATCAGGTCCGTGTCGAAGTTCGAGATCTTCCCCTGCATGACGGCCGCCATCCGCTCCAGGCCCATGCCGGTGTCGATGGACGGCTTCGGCAGCGGCGTCAGCTTGCCCTCTCCGTCGCGGTCGTACTGCATGAACACGAGGTTCCAGATCTCGACGAAGCGGCCGCCGGCGTCGTCGGGAAACTGTTCCTGCTCGTGGCCGGGCTCAGAGGCGCCCGGCCCCAGGTCGTAATGGATTTCCGAACAAGGTCCGCACGGGCCGGTCTCTCCCATCTGCCAGAAATTGTCCTTCTCGTCCAGCCGGAAGATGCGCTCCGGGGATAGGCCGGCCACTTGCCGCCAGAGTTCATCGGCCTCGTCGTCCTCGCGAAACACGGTGACGTACAGCCGGTCCTTCGGCAGGCCGTAAACCCCGGTTACCAGTTCCCAGGCATACGCGATGGCGTCTTTCTTGAAGTAGTCGCCGAACGAGAAGTTGCCCAGCATTTCGAAGAACGTGTGGTGGCGGCGGGTCAGGCCGACGTTTTCGAGGTCGTTGTGTTTGCCGCCGGCCCGCACGCATTTCTGCGACGAGGTGGCGCGCGAGTAGTCGCGCTTCTCCAGTCCAAGGAAGACATCCTTGAATTGATTCATGCCGGCATTGGTAAACAGCAGCGTGGGATCGTTGGCCGGCACCAACGACGACGAGCGCACTACCCGGTGGCCGCGCTCGGCAAAGTAGTCAAGAAAGTCTGGCGTGCCTGGTGACCTGTCACATGATACATTTTGGCATAGGGCCGCTGGAAGATCGAGATCCGGAAAAGGGGAGAAAGGGCAGGAGCCGGGGCTGCCGGCTCCTGAAGGGAAAGAATCAGTCGCTGAGAAAATCCTGGATGGTTCGCGGCGGCCGGCGCGTCAAATCGCCTTCTTCACGTTGATGGAGCCGTTCGAAGAGCTGAGATCGATCAGCGGACCGCCTTGGCCGATGGTGCCTTCCAGCCGGTTCTTCGAGATCTCGCCGTGGGTCGTGACGTCGAAGTCGCACTTGACCGACGAGTTCGAAGTGTGAGCCTTCAGCTCGGCGTTCACGCCGGCGGCAGCTCCAGCGTAATCGAGGAGTTGCTGGAGGTGATGTCAATCTCGTTCTGGTTGTATTTTTCCACCACCGCGTTGACGTGGCCATTGGAGGTATCGAGCTTGAGCGGTTTCACCCGGTCGCTTTCGGCGATACGGACTTCGATGCTGCCGTTTGAGGTATGTGCGTCGAACGGACCGCTGACGTTTTCGGCCTTGATACGCCCGTTGGAGGTACGCAGCGTGGCGCCGCCGGCCACCTGTACCATCTCGATCGAGCCGTTAGAGGTTTCGGCATCCACGGCTCCGCTTCACCCTGTAAATCTTCAACGAGCCGTTCGAGGAAACCAGTCGGGCGTTGGTCTCCAGGTCTTCGAGCCGGAGCGAGCCGTTGCTGCTGGACACGCGCTCCAACTCGACTTTGTGAGGGACGCGGAGCGTAAACTTGGCGCCGCCGTTCCCCCGGCGCCCGTACGGCTTGACGACGCGAATCCGCAGCGCCTCGGGCGTGGACGTAATATCGACGTTAATGGCTTTGAGCAGATCTTCATTGGCGGCATATTTCTGGCCGGTGACCTCGACCGAATCCTTGTCCCAGCCGATGACTTCGACGGAGCCGTTGAAAGTCTCCACGGAGACCCTGCCGCCGGAGTTGAGCGGGTATGACTGCTGAATATCCTCGGTGAACCGATTATTGGGGCCGATGTCTTCGATGACGTCGCAGCCGGTAAGCGCGATGGCGGCTGCCGCGACAAGCAGGACGGGCAGTTGAAACTTCATACTCCCCCTTTCGAAGGAAAATACGAGGGTTAGGCGTGTGGAGTTCGAGAAAAGTGAGGCAGTCGGGTGGAAGCGATGGGTCAAGCTGCCGGCAGGCTGGGCCAGAAGGGCAAGCTCGAGGGAAGTGTAAGTGTTTGAAGAAAAAGGCATCGGGAACGGTTTTTGCGGCAAATAGGCGGGATGCGCTAAACTACAGATTCGCCCGCCCGAGGGCGCGTAGCTCAGTTGGTTAGAGCGCCTGCTTCACACGCAGGAGGTCACAGGTTCGAGTCCTGTCGCGCCCACCATTCAAATCAAAAGGATACAGACGCAGAGAGGCTCTGGAGGGAGTGTTTGTGACGTGAATTGTGACGCAACGTCCGGCTGGGCGGCAGTATCTTGCGAATGTCAGTTCCGCCTCAAAGACGTCGGAGAACCACCGGGCCGCACTGCGGGTGTGGTTCGCTCCTTCAGCATGGGCATTCAGCCCCTCGATGGGCTTCCCTGGCATCGGTAGCGTTAGAACTGCATCTCCCCGATTCCCAGTCGCCCCGCCAAACCTTCGTGGGCACTTGCGGCACGCTTGCGCAAATTGTAATTCAGCGTGAACATCGTCGACCACGAACCGCCAAAGCCGGAACTCCAGTCCCCGTATTTTGTAACTGCCATCGGGTCCACCCGCCCGTCGATCGCAATCGGCTGGCCTTGCGCGTGGACATGTTTCTGATAGGCGATGATCCAGTCTCGGAGAACCTGCGAAGCAAACCCGTCTACAGGCAACGGCGCAGCCGGCGCCCAGTCCGTCCTGATTATCGCCAGTTCATTCAGCATGGTCTGAATGAGCCGAACATCCTGCTGTTGGTTGACGCCGCCCTGACCAACGGAGTGTTCAATGTTGTAAACCGGCATTACCTTGTACGCCACGTCGTTCCCCCTTCCGGTGTTCGATTCGAAACTGTACGGATTATGCCGTCGCCTAACAGGCAGATGCACCGCAGAGCGCTCCGCCTCCGAGCACTTGGGCATGTCCTGGAAAGTCGCCTCGGCCAGGATTTCCGATTTCGCTTGCTAGCAATCCTTGATTGTACACCGACTTACCGAGTTTCAGGCCGTTTTACCTTGATTTCATTCCAGGCGACTCCCACAGTTCCCGGAGTTCCGCTGCGGCCGCCTCCGGGTGAGAGAAAATCTGGCACTTTCGCATTTTCAGCAGGCTGCCAAGATAGCTTTCGGTCCCTGCCGCAGTTCCTCACCAAGCTCTTGTCTGCTGAGCGGCCCATCTTGACCCTGCTGGCAGCGCAGCCGCGTCATCTTTGCCGCCTCTGGCCTTCTTGGAGCAGTCGCGGCGGCGCTCCTTGAGGGTTTGACGAAGGAGTTTCCCCGGATCGTCCTGTAGCAGCCACAATTGGCTGTTTCTTGACCACCTTCCGGAGTAATCCCGGCGGAAGAAAATCGGGCAGGGTTTGCGTAGGCCGACGGACCGGCTCATCGGCGAGGGGACCGCCTTGGCGGACAACTGAACCGACGCCAACCGAAAATTTGTGACGTGGATTGTGACGTAACCGGCCCCAGAATCGCGGCGGTTGCGCCGCTAAGACCTGTTGCTCACGAATGCGAGCGACTCCGAAGGAATCGCGGGGTCGCCAGCTAAGCCCCTGGGATTCCAAGGGCTTGCTGGCAACCGCGAACAGCGTCTAACCGATGGGAACAACCGGCTGTGACAATTCACACGCAGGAGGTCACAGGTTCAAGTCCTGTCGCGACCACTATTCCGTTTAGGTTCAATGGTTTACGGCCTCAAGTGCTCGTAGCGCGAACAGGAAAATACCTCCTGCCTGTTTCAGCCGGAAGGCGAGCAAGCTCGCCCGTCGGGAACTGTCCGAGGAGAACCGATGGAAACTCTCTTCAGGCAGTTTGTCAAAGAGCGCGTCTACCTCAAGAACGTCACGCTCAAAACCGAAAGCTGGTACTGGGATTCGTGGAGGTCGCTGGGAAAGCCCGTTTTTGGCGACCAGAGCGTCTCCTTGCCACCGAAAGACCGTTGGTTGACCCAGACAGCCACCCTGCGCGACAGAGGCGTGTCGGCGACGAGCGTCAATACCTACGCCCGAGCGATTAACGCCTTCCTTCGGTGGGGCCACGAAGAAGGCCATTTCGCCGAATTGGTCCGCATCCCCAGACTCAAGCAAGAGCAAAAGACCCTCGCCACCTTCAACAGTTCCGACCTCAAGAAGCTCGTAGACTACAAGCCTCGTAATGCTCTCGGAACGGCTCGCCTGCACACCCTGTCACTGCTGTTACTCGATACAGGCTTACGCATAGACGAAGCCCTAGGACTAAGTCGCCAAGACATAGACCTCGATAACTTGCTCGTGAAGGTCAAAGGCAAAGGATCGAAAGAGCGTGTCGTCCCGATGTCGCTCGATATGCGAAAGGTGCTGTTCCGTTGGCTCTCGAAGCACCATCACAACCTCGCCTTTCCGACACGCAACGGTGGCAAACTGGGACAGCGAAACCTCTTGAGAGACTTCAAGCAACTTAACGGCCACCTTGGCATCAAAGGCGTCCGCTGTAGCTTCCACACCCTGAGGCATACCTTCGCGGTGGGCTACATTCGCAACGGTGGCGACCCGTTCCGGCTGCAACGAATCCTCGGCCATTCCAGCTTGGAAATGACCCGCCGTTACGTCAACCTCCAGACGGCAGACCAGCAAGCCGTCCACCAACGCTCCTCGCCTCTGGCAGGTGCAAGAACCTAACCAACCAGTAGCCGTCATGAACAGAGCCCCCTCACGTCGTAGGGGGCACTTTCGTTTTCAATGGACTCATTCACCCACCGGATCGCTTTTAATACCGACCAAAGATTAAGCATTTCTCATCATTCAAGAGCGCCGTGTGTTGCTGACTCCTGGAAGTTTTTCTAATTTTCGAAGCTCGATTTGCCGGAGCTTGCTGTACAATCAATTCATAAACCGGATTACAAGGTATGGTTCTCCGCTGACTGGGTGGCCGCCACGGCGAGAATATTTGTATCACTGCTGCTACGTGTGGTTGTAACGGTACCGTGTGAGCCTGGGAATTGAGCAGAAGGTTACGCGAACAGAGGGATACCTCGGTGAAACACCCGATCAATACAACTGGACAAGACCCCGCGCGGAAAGGCCTGGAATGTGTGGCTTTGAGCGCCGCCGCGTTCCGGGTGGAGTTCCGCCCAGCGAAAAGGGATGCGGCATGAATGAGATTTGGTTTCACAATTTACTGGAGACGACCAAGGTCGAGAACCTCTCCTTTCTGTTGAACGGCAAATTCGGCTACACGGACTGCAATCCTGGACCGGTGGTTGCGTATCCGCCGAATCTCCCGCTTTTTCCCGTGGGGATTCCCGAGGTGCTGCCGGCGGGGACCAGAATTGCAATTCCGTGGACACAGGCGCGGCTACAGAAGCAGATCAAATTGGACCAGGCGATGATCCGAGAGAGGAAAGAGGCGGCACAGCGAGCCGTGAAGGCGCTGAATCAGAGTTACGACGAGGCGAACAGGATGGCCATGACGGTGGATGTGATCGCGGTGGTTGCTTTGATGATGTTTTCAGCGGGGACAATGGCAGCAGACGTTCGGAAAGTGCTTTCGGTAGGGGAGACGGCAACGAAAGAGGCGACAGAAGAGGCAGCCAAGATCGTGATGAACATGAAACGCGTGGCTGCACTGGGTAGCTATCCGGGAATCAACATAATGGCTGGGCTTAATCCGACGGCTTTTGTAGGGAAGGGGCACTGGTGGCAGAATCTAGCCCGGCACGCGCTGAGCGTGACGAGTCCTTCCTATTGGGCTTCGCTGGTTGCGTCGGCGTGGACTGGGGACTGGGACCTGTGGAAGTACGGGGCCGGAGGAGTGAGGGACCAGGGCGTGGCCCGAATTCTGCGCGACTTTGCAAAGGAAGCTGGAGCGATTGGGTTACGAATTGTGGCAATGGAGCGCCAGTTAAGAATGTCTTTTTATGGATACCGGGCGACCGCATCGGAGGCTGTTTACGCGATACCTCCGTACTTCGGATCTATTTAAGGAAACCGATCGAGACAGACCCGAAAGAGAATTGCCGCGCGTCGTCCACCACGCTGTCCGAAGCCTGAGGCCGGAGAAACCGCCGGCCCAGTAGGCAGCGTCGCCTTTCACTCTGTCGGAAGTATTTGCGGGGTCCGGTGAATACGAAAACTTGCACGACGGAAACCTCGTGGGGACCTGTCCAGCGTTTCTTCAATGGACCGTCGAACTCGGCCTTGTCGAGAGAACCGGGGACAGTCTGACCCGCCCCATAGGGGTGTATCTGTAAGTATATGCTACGCCAGAACTTAGCCTGATGCCGAGAAAGGCACTGGCGACAGTGTGACCTCGATCTTGGCATTTGACGCGCCTCACGGGGTGGTTGTTTTGCAAGCGATCCCGGACGCATCCGGCTGATTCCCGGGAGGTTCTTCGGAAATTCGCCGTATCCGTCGCTGTCGGCGGATATCGCTTTTTCAGACCTTAATTTTTTGGTGAAAATACCACTGTGACGGGTGACAGTGTCCCTGACTTCGCCGTCTGACTGTCGGGGCGCACGCCGCGATCTGCTCGGCGATTACGCTTTGGGCGAGCATGCCGGCGACCAGGTCCACGGGAATTCTGGCGGCCTTAAAGATCAGGAGTGCGAGCCATCACTTCCGGATCGCCGGCCACCAGTTGTCGCTGCCGAGCCCGCTCCTTCGGACTGGCCTTCCCGTTCATTTGCGGCTGCGAAACCGGCGATTGGAACGATGTCGCTGGCGGCTTGGCGGGCCGATGAGCGCGCACAGAATAATCTTGTAAAACGGCTGGGGCGGTTGGGTCCTGGCAGCTTTGTGCGTTCCGTTCCAGGTATCGCCCGGGAAAGCGCACCTGGCATCGGCGTGACGGACGAGCCACCGGACATCGAATATTACAGCGGTGCGGCAGAGTTTCGATTCGCTGTACTGCCCTGCTTTGCGCGCATCACTCACGCGGTTCATCCGCGGATTCCGTCCAAGCGGCCAGATGGACGGCCGTGGTCTTCACGATGGCGCAGACGGGCTGCCCTGCTTCGAGGCCCAATTCCGCCACCGATTGCGCGGTAATCACCGCTACCAGCGGGAAGCCGCAGTCGAGGTCCACGCGCGCCAGCGGGCTTTCCAGGGAGACCGAACGCACGTGGCCGGGCAACCGGTTGCGGGCGGATGAGGGCTGCGGCAGCTCGCGCGTCAGCACGACGTCTTCACCGCGTATGCAGGCCACCAGCGGACCGGCTTCCCCGGAATCGACGGCCTGCAGCCGGACGGGGCCGGCGTCGAGCGTGAGCAGGCCGCCCTCCCTCCCGGCGATACGCGCCGGCAGGATATTCTCGACGCCCACGGATTCCGCTACGCGGGCATCGGCGGGGCGACGGAAAACCTCGTGCACGGCGCCGGTCTGGCGGACACGGCCTTCGGCCATCACGGCAATCCAATCGCCCAGAGAGACGGCTTCCATGCGGTCGTGGGTCACGATGATGGCCGGCACGCCGCCCATGAGAAGCATGCGGCGCAACTGGTGGCGCGTGCGTAGCCGGGTGGCGGCGTCCAAAGCGGAGAGCGGTTCATCGAGGAGCAGGAGCGCCGGTTCGGCGGCGAGAGCGCGGGCCAAGGCCACACGCTGCTGCTGGCCGCCGGAAATGGCGCGCGGAAGGCGCGTGGCGAGACCGGCCAGATCGAAAGCCTCGAGCAACTCGCGCGCCCTGCCGGGCCGTGCGGCGAACGCGACGTTGGCGGCCACGGTGAGGTGCGGGAACAGCGCGTAATCCTGAAACAGAAAGCCGGAGCGGCGCTGCTGGGGCGGCAGGCAGATGCCGCGTGCTGCGTCGTACCACGGTTTTCCGCGGAACTGGATGAAGCCGGCGGCGGGTCGATCGAGGCCGGCGAGGATCCGCAGAAGGGTGGTTTTACCGGCGCCGGAAGGGCCGAACAGCACGGTCACTGGCGCAGGTCCGGCGGGAATGCGCAGGCTGGCGTCCAGTTCGAAACCGGACGAGAGCCGTGCCTGGCACTCGCAGCTCAGGAGGTCGGCCATAGTGCCCAAACCCGCCGCTGCAACGCGTAAGTGAGCGCCAGAACGGAAAAAGCAATGCCCATCAGGAGAAGTGAGGTTTCGGTGGCCGCCGTGTAATCGAGGGCCTGCACCTGGTCGTAGATGGAGATGGAAGCCGTGCGGGTGACGCCGGCGATGTTGCCGCCCACCATCAGGACCACGCCGAATTCGCCCATGGTGTGAGCGAAGCTCAGCATGGCGCCGGTAGCGATACCGGGAAGCGCCAGCGGCGCCACCACGCGCCGGAACGTGGCCGCGCGCGAGACTCCCAGGCACCAGGAGACCTCAACGAGTTTGCGGTCCACGCCTGCGAAAGCCGCGGCCACCGGCTGCACCGTGAACGGCAGGCTGTAGAGGATCGAAGCCAGCAGCAGCCCCTCGAAGGAAAACGGCAGCAGGCCGCCGGTCAGCTTGCCATACAGCGCGCCCACAGGGCTGCGCGGTCCCAACGCCAGCAGCACGTAAAAACCGAGGACGGTGGGCGGCAGCACTAGTGGCAGCGCTACCACGGCTTCCACCAGGAACTTCCAGCGGCGGGGTGAGAAGGCGATCCAGTAGGCCAGGGGCACACCCGCCACGACCAGAACCAGGGTGGTGGAAGCGGCGAGCCGTAAGCTGAGCCAGATCGCTTGCCAATCCATGTCATTTGCCGCCCGGCACGTCAAAGCCATACCGCCGGAGCAGGCGCCGCCCCGCAGAGGATAATATCCAAGCGCGAAACTGCCGCGCGGCCGCCGAGTCCTTGACGATTGCTCCGCCTTGTTCCATTTTCGGATACGCCGCCGCGGGAATCTCCCAGTACCGCCCCTGCGAACGAACCGGCGGGGCGCTGGCCAGCGAAAGCGCCACAATGCCGGCGTCGGCCGCGCCGCTCTCTACGAACTGAAGAGTCTGCGAGACGTTTTCTCCGAGTACCAGTTTCTTTTCGACGCTATCATAGAAGCCCAGCGACCGCAGCGCCGCCTGGGCGGCCTGGCCGTATGGTGCGTGCTCGGGATTGGCGATGGCCAGACGGCGCAGCGATGAGTCGCTGAGGGCTGTGGCGGGGTCGAGGGGCGAGCCCGCCGGGACCCATACAACGATGCGGCCCACGGCGTAAACGAAGCGTGAGTGGGGGACCACCAGGCCGTCCCGCTCCAGCATGCGGGGATACTGGAGGTCGGCGGAGAGAAAGACGTCGAACGGCGCTCCGTTGCGGATCTGTGCGTAGAAGTTGCCGGAGGAGCCGTAAGCAACCGAGAGTTCGATGTCTGGATGGGCGGTATTGAAATCGCGCCTGGCGCTGTCGAGCGCAAAGTGCAAGTCGGCGGCGGCGGCAACCGAGAGTTGGCCGGGCCGGGCGCGGTGGCTGCAGCCCGCGCACAGCAGGCAGGCAGCCGCGATGGCGGAATACCGGAGCCCGAAGCGAAATATCATTTATACGCGACAATAGTAACGTATCAACGACAGACTGGGCCAGTGGGGGCCGCCGTGTACCGCCTTGAACACCCTACGGCAACTGTGCCCCCGGCGATTCCCGAACCAGGTCCATCGCCAGGTGAGCTGATCCTGAGCGCAAAGTTCGAATCGCCCGGTGACGCAGGAGGCGTTCTTGCGCTAGACGCCTTCGCCAAACGATCACCCGATCGGTCACCCGGAAGTCAGACTAGCCGCACGCACCTCTACGCCCAGCCAGCACTCAGGACAGCACTAAAATAAAGGTTCTCAATTGCGCAGAGATCTTGGCCAACCGTGATTCTGACGGGTAAATCATGCAATCCGATGAAGTGATTATGTCTCAGCGAGAAGCGGAGATCAGGCACAAAGTGCGAGCGATCATCGGCCACCGACCGAACGAACTGGCGGAGCCGACAGATTGGAGGCGTTCCGAAGTCGGTCCAGTTCGGACTGAACCTCGATCCAACGCTCCCGGTCCTTCTTGGTTGCGATGGGCGCCTGCAGATTGCCATAGAACCTCAAAATGTCCCGCCGGACAGCAGGGCTCATTTCGCGATATTGATGTTTCGCGAGATCGTGCAGCCACCGCGTGTAGGTTTCGTCGGCCAGTTCGTACTGACCGGCGACCAAAGGTCTACCCGTATCCAGATTCCTTTCAGGCAGGCTCACGGATCCGGCGCGCAAGTCTGACAACCTTGACTCATAGGATGAGACAGCTTCCTCAAAACTATCAATGAACAAGTGCTGAACCTGAAGCGTGGGCGGCCGAAACCTAAGGGTGGAAAGCACTCCGACTTTAGGCATGATCTCGATGAAAGCCACCACTATCTTTGATACCAGATAGATGTTCGCTCTTTTCACCGTCTGCTTCCAATGCCATCTCCAGGGCCGCAACACACTCTGCCTCTTGCCCGACGCACTTTGATAGTTGCCCGGCGCCAGTTTGTACTTGAACCTTGGGACAACGAGTTGTGGGTTCAGCCGTTGGAGTTTCCGTCGCTGGTGACTCCAGATATCCTCGCCAAGAGAAGGTACAATCTCGCTGGCACTCAGTCTGTAGAGCTTCAATGAAAGGATCTCCCAAAAGAAGACATCGCCGAGCTGTAAATCATAGGTTTCATGAAATGCCCGTTCAAGCAGTTCCCTTGGCACTTTGAATCCAATGAAGTTATGATAGGTCCGAGGTAAGTAACCAGCACCGGTGATTTGGACCACGTCAAAGGAAAACTCAGTCATGATGTGCGCCCGGGGGTCGTCCTCATAAGTCACCCGGTTTCCATACTTACGCCGGAGGCGTGGGTACATTTCCGGTACCGAGAGATTCACTGCCAATGGGTGACCGACGTTATCTGCAACATAATGAGAGAGGGCGCCGAGTGCGAAGGCGTATTCGTAGACGGTACGCGAATCTTTCAACAACGCGAGAACAAAGTCGCCTGTGCGAGCATAGTGGGTGAGATTGCTGAAGAAATGGCTTCCGAAAGGATAATAGCCTAAGTCCTGGATGACGCATCCACCATATGCGAAAGCGTGGGCCGCGCGCAGCTCCGACGGTTTGGCGTTCGGGAAGTGGCGCAGTAGCAGCGGGACGACCACAGGGTTCCAAACGGTGTCGATAAGTGCCTCGTGACTAAGCACCGAGTAGGCGCCGAGGGGTGGCGTCAGCAGCGCAGACAACGGCCACCCCAAAATCAGCCCCAGCAAGAGGCGGCAAGTAGCCCCACTCGGCATAACGATAGTACAAGATTATCAGACTATACCCCGCCTGTTGAAATGCCGAACGCACGTCGTAGAAGCAGGCTCGGGGAGAACGGCTCTGAGTAAGAAACCGTGTGGGCCTCTGCTTTGCTGGATTCCCGGCGTTCGCGGTGATCCCTGCCGCCTACCCTCCAGGCAGCCGGAGAGGGTCTACTTCTCGCGTTCACAGGTTTTACGGCGGAGCTTGGATGATGGTTGCGGGGCGAAGGTGTCTATTGGTTGTCGCAGAGCCACTGCGAAGACGTGTCGACCTGGCGATCTCGACCGCGCGAAGCCTTCCAGGGGCCAGTCTGGCGGTCCACCTTCAGCGAATCAGGGCTGGCCGGCGAGCCACACGGGCAGGGAATTTGCCTCTGGGCCGGCCTGAAAGGAACTGCTTGAGAATTGCTTTGACACATTCGTCCTTCCCGAACCGCTTTCCAATCCAGTACAATCGGCGTCATGTCACCGTGGCGGCAGCTTTCCCGATATCAGTGGGTGGTTCTCATCGTGGCTTGGCTTGGATGGATCTTCGATTCGATGGATTCCACCATCTACGCCCTGGTTCTCACCCCCGCGCTGAAAGATCTGCTCGGTAAACAGGGCACGCCGGAAAACATCGGATGGTACGGTGGGATCATCTTCTCCATCTTCATCGTGGGCTGGGCGATCGGAGGCGTCGCCTTCGGAATCGTCGCCGACCACTTCGGGCGCGCACGCACTCTGGTCATCACCATCCTGATCTACGCCGTTTGTACCGCACTGGCCGGTTTGTCGCATTCCTGGTGGGAACTGGCCTTGTACCGCTTTCTCACCGCGCTCGGCATCGGCGGAGAATGGGCCGCCGGAGCGACCCTGGTGGCCGAGGTGTGGCCGGAATCCCTGCGCGTGAAGGGCGCCGGACTTCTCCAATCGGCATGGGGCGCGGGATACTTCCTCGCCGCCAGCTTGTACCTCCTGCTGGCGGGACAAAGCTGGCGTGTCATGTTTTTCGTTGGAATTGTTCCCGCCCTGGTGGCCATGCTCGCCCGGCTCAAAGTGCGTGAACCGGAGAAGTGGACCGAGTGCCGGGCCGCCGGGACCGCACGGCCGACGCTGGGGAGACTGTTTACTCCGGCGCGGAGGCGTGACACGCTGGTCGGTTCGGCACTCGCCTTCGTCGCCGTATTCGGCCTTTGGGGAGCCACTAACTGGACGCCTTCACTGATCCGGGAGTTACTGCAGCCCCGGCACCTGGATCCCGAGTTGGTCACCAGAATGGTCAGTTATTCCGTCATGAGCCTCAATGCCGGAGCCATATTCGGATACCTCGCCTTCCCCTGGATCGCGGATTGGTTGGGACGCCGGGCCGCATTCCTGATCATGCTGCTGGGTTCCGCCATTTCCCTTCCAGCCACCTTTCTGTTTCCCGAAAGCTATGGCACCGTATTGTTGATTCTGCCATCCCTGGGATTCTTCACCAATGGCATTTTCAGCGGATTCCCCATCTATCTGCCGGAACTGTATCCCACCGAAATTCGTGCCACCGGATCGGGATTCTGTTTCAATGCCGGCCGCGTCCTGGCCGCGTCGGGGCCGTTTCTCACCGGATACCTGATCGTGCACCTGGGGACCTTCGCCCGCGCAGCCAGTTCCATCTCGGTGATTTACTTGCTCGGGATGCTGGTGCTGCTTTTCGCCCGTGAGACCCGCGGGCATGTCCTGGAGTGACGACCCTGTCCGGCCGGCGGCGTAGTCACTCCACTCCGCTTTCCGACGCACACCGCCGGCTCTTCCGGGTTGAGCCCCGACTGTAAAGGAGGGGGTCTACGCTGGGGTAACGGAGGCACGTCGGGGAGCAGGCCGCCTCCTTTGCAGTTGGCGCTCAACGGAACTGGCCTACGGGTACTCTCCGACTCATCCGCCCATCGCTACTCCGAGCTGCTCGGAAGCTTCCACGGATGGTTGTCCATTTCGGGGATACCCTTTAAGTACACCTTGTTTCCCGACCATTGCGGTTCGATGTCGCGAATAAAGCCCTGCAATCGCTCGTCCAAGAGTTTTCCGTCTTTGTCATAAAGGCGAATATACCCGCCGATCGCATCGGAACCGTGGCCTGGCATGCCTGGGATAAATCGCGACGGCATGAGGTTGGAATACTTCTGGACATAGTATTCGTGGTTTGGACTCCAGTATGGCTGCTGGTAAGGGGTCCCCTGCTTCCAAACCAGAAAGCCGATTACCATCGCCAGACACACCAAAGCTCCGACCGCGATGAGTCTTCGGTAGCGCTTTATACGGGTAGGCCGTTCCATGCTCGATGCTTGATCAGATGACAAACGTGTCCGGTGTGCTCAGGGTCACACGCTTCATGTCGGAGAAGACCAGAAAATCGCCCCCATGGCCGTTGCTCGTACGCCAGTCACGAAAGGTCGAGTTAAAAACCGGTTTGTACTGAAAACTGGGAATCGGGATCGGTCCGATAGAGATTCCGGAGGGCGGAGGTATGGGCGAGAAACCATCCGGGCTGTCACTCCAGCATCCGAGAAATTGATCTCCTTCAAAATCGAATGAGTCCTGAATATAAACTCCCACTTCGGTGATGCGAACCTGGTACGTCGTCGGGCCCGCGGGTGCGCCTGGAGCAGGCGCCACCGGACCGACGGTGCCCGCCACAACCACCCGGAAGGTGAAGTTCGCCAACGCAGCCGTCATGTCGTCAAAGTCGGTAACGCTGCCGACAGTACGGAAGTTGATCCGATCGGCGTGCTGAACCGGAACGGGATCGGAAAGCCGGCCGAAAGCCATGGGGGTAGAGATGAGCAGTCCTTTGCGGCGGAGCATGTTGGCAACCTCCACCTGCGCCGGCGCGTTCGCCCAGATGCGATCGTGAATGAGCTGATCGTAAACCCGCCGAGCCCTGGTGAATGTAAGCGCCCAAGCGTCCATGCGGATTGTGGTTGTGTCCGAGGCGGAATACGCAGGGGCGATTGCCGAAGGTCGAGAGAACCAGGTGTCGAGCAGCCGCGCGCCGTTGTTCCAGCCCTGCCCCCGCATGACGCGAGGGATGTTTCTCAGGTCGGATAGCATTGTCGTTAGAGACGATCTTACCTCAAAGGAAGGCGGGTGGCCGTCCTGGGGAATTACCACGGCCGTGTGGGGAGTACAAGGTGGTAACGAAACCGACTAGTCGATGACCAGACGATAACCCACACCCGGTTCGGTTTGGAGGTGCCTGGGTCTGGCGGGGTCCGGTTCCAGCTTGCGCCGCAACTGCGCGACATACACGCGCAGGTACTGTGCCTGGTCCAGGTGATTTGGTCCCCAAACCTCATTGAGGATTTGCCGCTGGGTGAGCACTTTTCCAGGATGCTTGATCAGCACCTGAAGCAGCTTGTATTCATTGGGAGTGAGGTGGACCTCCTCGCCGTCCACCCTGACGATCCGTTTGTCCAGATCTATTTCAGTACGGCCGAAGCGCAAAACGGGCCCGTCCGGCGCGCCCGCAGCCGAACGGCGCAGCGCGGCGCGAATA
This sequence comes from Bryobacterales bacterium, assembly GCA_963810595.1. Lineage (GTDB taxonomy): Bacteria > Acidobacteriota > Terriglobia > Bryobacterales > Bryobacteraceae > CAWEOG01. The sequence continues at coordinate 75,431 of CAWEOG010000002.1, forward strand.
CGCGCCAGCAACTCGCCCACGCCGAACGGCTTCGCGACGTAGTCGTCGGCGCCCAGATCCAAGGCGGAGATCTTGTCGTCTTCCCGCCCGCGAGCGGAAAGCACGACGATCGGGACCTGGCTCGATTCACGCACCCGGCTGATCACCTCCAATCCATCGCGGTCCGGGAGCCCGAGATCGAGCAGGATCAAATCGGGGCGCCTGGTGTTGGCCTGCGCGATGCCATCCTCCGCGGTGATCGCCTCATGGTAGTGATAGCCTTCGGCGGCCAGCGTTGCCCGCAGGAATCGACAGATCTGCGGATCGTCCTCGACAATCAGGATAAGAGGTTTCATCACTCACCTCGTAGCGGAAGTCGGACTTGGAACACAGCTCCACCGCCTGGGCGATTCAACGCTTCGATGGTCCCACGGTGGGCCTCGACAATGGCACGGCAGATAGCCAGCCCCAAACCGGCGCCGCGAGCGCTTGCCGATTTCCCGCGGTAAAACTTCTCGAAGATTCGCTGTTCGTCTCCGGGCGCGAAGCCGGGCCCTCGATCGCTGATCTTAAGGACCACGGCGTCGGGTGCGGCGTCCGCCTCCAAATGGATGGGCGATCCGGCAGGCGTGTACTTGATTGCGTTATCGAGCAGGTTTACCAGCAACTGACCCACGAGAACGTCGTCCACGTAGACCAGTGGCAGATCGTCCGGCAGACGGGTGATTACGTGCCGCTGTTCGAGCTGCGGCTCGATTCGCTGGAGTGCCGCGCCGACGATCTCTTCCAGCGGAAACAGGTCGCGGCGCAGTTCCACGCCGGATTGCAGGCGAGTCATGTCGAGGAGATTGCCGACCAACCGGCTGAGGCGCTCGGCCTCATCCGCGATGCTCTCGAGCAGTTCTTGACGGGTTTCGCGGTCGAGCTTATCCGCTTGTGAGCGAAGCGTTGATGCCGCGCCCGTAATGGATGCCAGCGGAGTGCGAAGATCGTGCGAGACGGCGCTCAACAGCGAGCTGCGCATTTGCTCGGTTTGCACCTGGACGCGAGCGCTCTCAGCCGCGTGTTGACTGCTTGTGCGTTCGATCGCCATTGCCGTCTGGCTGGCGATGACTTCCAGGAGTTGAACCTGTTCGTCCGGCAGGCCGGCGCGACCCGAGGGCACGACGGCCATCACCCCCACCGTCTCTCTCGCGCCCTTCAGCGGGAGGTACAGAGCGGTTGAGCGTTCGTGGACCCGGGTGGCGAGACCGGCCTTCTCGCCATGATCAAAGGCCCACTGCGCCACGGATTCCTCGAATCTGGGGAGCAGTAATTGATAGGACGTGCGCCGCCGAAAGGCGATCTTACCGTCTTCGGGAAGAAAGACCACGACGTGTCCTTGCACCGTCTCTTCGGCATACGCGGCCGCGGTGCTGGCCACGTCGAATACACGGGTCTCCCCAGCAAGCCGCCGCGACAGCCGGTACAGGCTTTCGTTGCGGGCCTCGCGCACCGAAGCCTCCTCGGCCTGCCGGCGAATTCTGGCCGTTTGAGCGCTGATGACGAGGGCCACCACCAGCATTCCAGCGAACGTCAGCAGGTATTGGTAGTCGTGGACGCGAAAGGTCAGATACGGTGGGACACAGAAGAAGTCGAACGCAGCCACGCTCAGAACGGACGTCAAGACCGAGGTCCTGCGGCTGCAACTGGCGGCAACAAAGACCACGCCCAGCAAATACACCATCACCAGATTCGTTGCCGCAATGTGAGCTCGCAACCCCACCGAGATTCCGGTCGCCACCGAGATCACAATGACGGCAAGAGCGAACTCATTGGCCGACCGGCCGCCAGTCAGAGCCGGCGCAGGCCCATGTGCGCCCACCCCTGGTTCGACGTGATTGGCTGCGCTGCTGGCTTGGCTGCCCACGTTGCCATTATGAACGATCACTCCTGCTTTCTTACTAATTTCTCTGCCTCAGCAAGAAGATCCGCGCGACGATTGCCGTCGAGTTCGCGCTCGAGGTACTGCAGCGCGAGTCCCACGACGTCCCGATGGTGGAGTCTGGAACCGATATTCCTTTCCCCTGTCAGTTGCAGCCAGAGGTTGTGGAGGAGGTCCACGTCCTCGGGCCAAAGGCGAGGCGGATGGGGTCCCAAATTTGCATAGACCGGGGGACGGTCGGGTGCGATCACTTCAAGCGAAAACGGGTGTCGCGGAGGCGGCAGGCGCTCCCAGGCGAGCCCGATCCTCTGTGCGAGCTCGGCCGACGGCATGCGGGATGAGACGCCAGTCACCAGCCGCGCGGCCCGCAGATTGGCTGCCGTCTGCACCATGGCGTCGAAAGGATCAACCGCCGGCACGACAAGCAGTTCCACCCGCTTGCCCTGCTTCTCGGCGAGTGTGACGACCCGAGAAAACAACTCCTGTTCGTAGTCGGCGAACAGTTGATCCTCTCGTAAATCGTACTCCCCGGCTCCGGCGGAAAGCTGGCGCACCGTCATCACGACAATGTCCTGACGGCGCAAGTTGGTTTTTTCCAAAACTCGTTCCAGGTGCCACATGCGTGTGTTGTCGCGAATCGCAACCAGAACGCAACCTTCTCGCGCATGCAGAGTCTCGGGGTCAACCTGGGGCTGATGATCCAGGTTGAATTTCTCGAATCCACTTCTGTGCTCCTGACTCTTGCGGGCGTTGATGTGCTCCGACACAACAAACAGGGTATAGAGAATGATAGTGAATGAAAGGCCGTAAATCGTCGCGATTTTCTTGGAACACAGGTTGGCGATGCCCACCAAAAACAGCACCAGGGTAGTGGCCCCCAGGCCAAATGGAATTTCTATCCTACCTATGTTCAGGTTTAACGGGAACTTGTATTCCTGATCATGGCGCTGGTATCGCAGGACCAGGACGCCGAGGGACTTCAGCGCAAAGCTCCACACCACGCCGAATGCGTATGCCTCTCCCAGCAGCAGTACGTCCCCGCGGCTGGCGATGATAGTGGCAATCTGCAACAGCGCCATCGTGTTGAGAATGCGATAAGTAGTGCCGTACTTCCGATGCGGCTTCCGGAACCAATCCAGAAGGACGCCGTCTTCAGCGACACGATTCAACACTCCGTTGACGCCGATGAGCGAGGTGTTCACCGCGCCGGACAGAATCAGAATTCCGACCACAACGACAAAAATATGGAAGCCTAGTTTCAGCACGGATGGTCCCGCAAGGTTCATCACGAGGCCGCCGATCATGTTGTCAAAATAGCTACTGCGCGTCGAGTCTGGAATAATCATCACGGCGAACAATGAGATGAACCCGGTGCTGACTACCGCATAGATGCATATGATATTTGCAGTAATTTTAAGATTTTTCAACTTGGGATAGGCAAGCTCGCGGTACACCTGGGCAAACGTTTCAAAGCCGCTCATGGCCAGCAGCGAGTGGCCTAGCGCCACCACCACGACAACGAACGAAATCTGGGCCACAAACGTGTTGTTCAGCCAGCCCCACGACTCCGGGGTGAGGTGCAGATTGGCCGGCGTCGGAAGGGGTGGAAGCTGGGCGCCACCACGCAACAACAAGGTCAGCGGACACCAGATCAGAAGCGCGACCACCATCACGGTGGTGATCTGCATGATACGAAGAGCCTTGCTGCTGGATTCCGGAACGCCCTTGATGTTGCTCCGCCAGAAGTACACGGTTACCGCAATGCTGAAAAATACCGAGAACGAGTTCGGCTCCAGGCGCCAGCTCTGGTGGAGCACCTGGTTCAGTTCGTTTACCAGCCGGCCCAGATACTGACCGGCCGCGACTACACTGATCGGACCCGTGAGGATGTAGTCGACAACCAGTGATGAGACCGAAAGCTTGGCAACGGTCGGTCCAATACTGTCCCTAACGACGATGTACACACCGCCCCTTACGAACATGCTGCAACTTTCCATGTAGACGGAGCGAACCGCGAAGCTGAATAGCATCACGGCCAGCACCATCCAGGGCGCCGGTTTCCCGATGGCCTGCTCGGTGATGCCTCCGATATAGAACATCGTCGAAGCCATGTCGTTCAGCACGACGGCGGCGGCCCGCCAGAAAGAGATGAACGACAGGGCGACAGTGGTCGCCACCACAACTTTGGCGGTGTTGCTCTTCCGTAAATCGAAGGTTCCTTGCATGTTCCTACGTGACCCGTCCCACTTTCTTCCCGACCAGTTCGGCCGGCTGGATCCACCTTTCGTCGATGACAATGACTGTGTGTCCGGCACGCATCAACCGTCGCGCCAAAGACGGTTGAACGCCCGGCCACCGGCGCCTGCTCACCCCAATGACGACCGGCGATCCGGGCGAGACTGCGCATCGTATCATTTCGCTGCGATCGCGACAGAGGCAGATTTTGATCGCGATTTCCGATTCCAATTCGCGGGCGAGTCCGCCCACGACCGCTTCGGTAAAGCTGGTGGACACCGGAGGAGCTTCGAGGGGCAATGGGTAGGGCACCACTCTGGGTACCAGCAAAACGAGCCGTGGCGCCAGGTAACGCGTCAAGGACGCCGCAGCCCTGAGGGCGCGTCTTGTCCCCTCAAGATCGGTGAAGACGACGTAAACCCGAAAATGCTGGTTTCTCTCCCCGGCCGGGTGAGCGATCGAAACCGGTACAGCGACTTTGGTATTTGCCACCGATTACAACTTAAGACAACGGCCGTAAAGACCGTGTCAAAAGTGGCGGCAGGTGTATAAAGAATTCGTTAAGAATGCCGGCGGGCGTATTTCCCGGTATGAGATCTCTCCCGGTCTTTCCCTATTCTGGAACGCCTATACTGGACCTATAGGATTGTCAGCAGGCAAATCCGTTCTGGGTGACCTTCGTAAGCAGGTAGAGGAGTCTGCAAGAGGACTTTGGCGCATTTTGGTCTCGAGACCCTGGTCATCAAAGCAGACAGGCCCGACTCATTTGTGAGCATGCGGCCGCCCCGAAAAGGAAAGAAAAAGGTTGACCAGCGAACTCGTAGCCCGTTTTGACTCGGACTCGGAAGCGTACCGCGACTCGTTCGAAACGTTCCTTCGCAACACCGATCAGAAAGTGAAAGCGCGCGAATGGTTGGACAGATTGGTGGACGGCTTGCCGCGGCGCGAAGTGTTTATCGACGCCGGGGCGGGCGAAGGGGCAACCACCGCCTGGATCGCCCGCCGCTTTCAACACACGCTTGCAATCGAGCCCAACGAATCTCTTCGCCAACGCCTCGCCGTGTCTTGTCCGCGCGCTCGCGTCTTGCCCCAGACCATCCTCGAGACGCGGCCAGAAGCGCGGGGCGATTTCGTGCTGTGCTCCCATGTGTTCCCCTATCTCGATGACCGGGATTGGGATGAAAATCTGGCCCACCTGACGTCGTGGTTGGCGCCCGGGGGCGTCTTGGTCCTGATCATGCCGTGCCCGACCTCCGATTGCAGGCGGATGTTTCACAGGTTCTTTGGCCGGCGCGTCGGCTTGGGCGATTTGATGAGACGCTTCCAGCATTCGGCAGGCTCGGAATTCAGTGCCCGGATCGACACGGTTCCGTGCTATATCAACGCCGCGAACCTCGAAACGGCTTACAAGGTGGCGGAATTCATTGTCAGCACGCGGCCCGACGATTGTGAGCTGAAGCGAGTCGAATTGGAGTCGTACGTCGAGAGCGAATTCCGCTTGCCGGATGGGGGCTATCGATTCTCCTGCACGCAGGATTTCCTGGTTATTGGGCGCGACTGAACCACTCTCCGATCCGAGTCAAGCAAGAAGCCCATGCGCCTGGCGGCATATCGGCTCTGAATGGAGGCACTGGCGGCAACAGCACTTGTCGAGGAGCTGACCTGAAGATGACGGGTTTCTTTCGACGGAAATGAGAGCAAGGAAACGTGTGGACGGCGGAAGAGTTTAATCAAAGGACCCCGGCCCTTTGTTCTGTATTGTCCCGGTGAGGATCGGGTACGCAACGAACATCAACCATACCCAAAAAGGGGTGGTTCGGACAGGCTGTTCCAAAAACCTCGACACTGTCATCCGCGTTCCTGTCCAGGCGCTGGAACGCCTCGCGCATCGTGTTGAGCTTCACCCGGCTGCACCGTTAGAATACTCGCGCGGAGATCCTGACGGTGTCCTGTATGTCGGCCGGGATGCAGCTAACGCGGGGCCTGCGTCAGCCGGCGAGCCGGGTTCGCCGGCGTCTCCTCACCAACTGAACTCCACCCAACCCGGCCAGACCCAAGCCGAACAACGCCAACGTCCCTGGCTCGGGGACAGGTTCCGCGAAATCCACGGTCAACGACGACACATATTCCCCGCTGTTCGGGTCCTGCACATAAACCTCGATGATCGACTTCGGCCCGGCCTTGTTGGCCGGGAAAACGTAGTTCGGCAGACCCTGCCATTGAGGATTGCCCGTCCCACCGTTCGCGTCGGCGTTGAAGTACGCGATCCGGATCCCCGTGCCATTGAAGTCGCCGAAGGCGCTGTCATTCAACAAAAAGAAAACCTCATTCGCGAAGGACTGGTCGCTGGCATCCGCGAAGGTTATCGACTGGAAGAGCACATCCTGGTTGAACGTAAAGATCAACTCTTCGTTGCCGCGGTTGCCGTCGATGGCGTCAATGTCGGCTGCCAAGGCGTCCGAGGTGTAACGAACGCCGAGGCCCTCGCCCGCCACGTAGGATACTCCCTCGGACACAATCGGATTGGGCGGCGCGTCCTCGTCCTGGCCCAACGCCGTCACGGTCAACTCGAGCGACCCGCTGGTGAAGACCCGGCTGGTTTGCGATGTGGGTGAGCCGCCGGCCAGAGCCGTAAAGTCGAATGTTATCGACGTCGCCAAGGCCGGTGCGCAGAACACACAAGCCGCGAGCAGCGCGAATGCACCGATTCTCATTTGTAGTAATCCTTTGCTAACGATTGGACCAGTCTTGTCGCACGTCAATCAGGTAAACAGCGAACGGTAGATAAGTTTGCCGTGTTTCCTAAAGTACCTGCCCGTGCCAATGCGAACGATTATATTCGACCCCATCTGTATGAGTCAATCGACCGAATATCGACCGAACACGAAATTTACGGTTTCTTTCAGGGCTTCTATTAGGGGGACAGACCGGCAGTCTTTAGCTCTGGTCTCTCTCCAGTACGTTTGCTAGGATAGAGCAAACTACGTTTCGCACTGCCAACCCCGTTCTTGTGGGTGGTGCTCAAGTCTTTGAATCCCATTAACGAGGGGTGGCCTGGATGAGAACCATCGCAGCATTAACCTTTCTGGCCGCGGCAATCGCTGTGTGCGTGTTCACGGATCGCTCGAACGCCGCGTCAAATCCTCCCAACTCCTGGAACGCCGAAGCCGCCGCCCGATATCTCGACTATCGAGCGGAGTGGTGGATGGGGTGGCCTTCGTCGGCCCGGGATCACGATACATCCTGCGTTTCCTGCCACACGACCCTTCCCTACGCGTTAGCGCGTCCCGCGCTTCGCACCCGCCTGGGGGAGCGGCAGCCGTCCCCTGCCGAGCAGAAACTGTTGGAGAACGTAACGAAGCGCGTACGGATGTGGGAAGACGTGCAGCCTTTTTACACGGACGCCAAGAACGGCGCACCCAAGTCTCTCGAGTCTCGAGCGACGGAAGCCGTCTTGAACGCTCTGATCCTGACGCGTTACAGCCCCGCAGAAAAGGGACTTAGCGACGACGCGCGGTCGGCCTTGGATAACATGTGGGCGCTTCAACTGAAGACGGGCGAGACAGCCGGGGCACTGCCCTGGTTGAACTTCCACAACGAGCCCTGGGAAGCCGGCGATTCGCAATACTGGGGAAATACGCTGGCTGCGATTGCCGTGGCCAGTGCTCCACCGGGCTACCGCGCGCTTCCCGAGACTCAGGAACACGTCAGGCTACTCAGCGCCTATTTACAAAAAGGCCAGGCCACAGAGACTCTGCTGAATCGTCTCTCGCTGTTGTGGGCGTCGACCAAGCTGCCGGGCCTGCTCGATCCCGAACAGCAAGGTTCCATCGGGAAGGACGTGATGCGCGTGCAGCAGGAAGATGGCGGATGGGCGGCTTCGTCCCTGGTGGTGAAGACATGGAAGCGCCACGACGGAACTCCGCTCGAAACCAGGAGCGACGGATTCGCGACGGGCCTGGTGGCGTTCGTGTTCGAGCAGGCAAGATTGCCCGCTACCCAGACTGCCAGGCGGAGGGCTCGCTCTTGGCTTGTCCGCAACCAGAATCACGAAACGGGTTCCTGGCAGGCGTTTTCCCTAAATAAGGAACGCGATCCCGCAACCGACCGCGGACGTTTTATGAGCGACGCCGCCACGGCTTATTCCGTCCTGGCGCTGACCTCTGGCAAGTGATTCAAAAATAGGAGCGGCGTGGCACAGGCTATCGAGCCTGTGTCAGGTGCCACGGACGTCCAAGTCCGTGTAATCCCCTGAGACAAATCGACGTTCTGCCGCGGAGATCTCCCTGGCGTTTCCGATGCCCTCCGCGGGTGCCGGCGAAGCTGGGGACACACCTGGCGGAAACGAGGACCTGACAATTCTTTAGCAACCGTGGCGCCACCTTCGGTTGATGCTGTATCCAGAATTTCTCGGAGGTGTTGGGCTGATTGGCAAACCGGCACCGTGGACTACGCTGAGCGCCTGTCGAAATCCGCTGGTTCACAAAAAGGGAACGAGTTAGAATAGCTGCCGATTGCCGAGACCTAAATCAGGCGACGTTATCCGAAATTGCCGGCGCCGGGTAGGTGTTCGGACCTCGAGATCCAGGGCAATAACGACAAAGACTCCGGCATCACTGCGTGACTAATCCGGTTCGGAATCCCAGGAATACACCTCGCCGCGGCCGCGCCATCGAGGCGAAGGGCGAGAGCGGATCGCTGGACAACTTCAAGTTTTACAAAGAAATAGAAACAAACTGGAGAACGGGAAAATATTCTCTAAAATAGTCTTGCAACGTTGATTCGGATCGCCTATAATTCTGAACAGTCAGAAACTGGGCAGGAGGGGCGGAGAATGGCTGCGGCAAAACCAATGCGCCTGAAGTTGACTCGGAAATCGTCACTGAAGGCGGAGGATCTCAGCAAAACGATTCTGGCCATACAGTCGGTGATCCCGAGGCTGGACGAGTTCACCGCGATCGTTGGCGGCAGCGGCCAGGGAGAGGGGGCCACTCGCTGCGGCACGCACACCTGCGACGGCTATGAGCCCGAGCCTCCCGGCGGCGGCGATTGCTCCGGCCACAGTGCCTGCGACACGGAGGCATGCAGCACGCAGACTTGCTCGTCCCACGATTGTGACACGAATGGTTGCAGTGCTCACGCCTGTAGCGACGCGAACTTTGGCTGCGACCAACATACGGGGGGCGTGATTAGCCCGGATACTACGGCCGGGCGACAGGTGGCCCAGCTCCAGGCGGCGCTCGGAGCCATCCCCGGTGGCTGGTCGGGTATCAGTCTGACCATCAACTGAGCTTCCAATGACTCTGGAATCTCGTTCTTCGCGAATCGGCGTCCTCGCGGAGGAAGCGTTCAAGGCGTCTGCGTACAATCACATCGTTACGTCATTCTTCGATGGACGCTACCTGGCATTCAACGCCCTCAGCGGCGCGTTTTTGACGCTGGACGACGAGGAGTTGCAGCAAACCGACGATTTACTTGCTTGCGTGGAAGATACCGGCGACCTGCCTTCGCGGCTAACGCCAATCCAGCAGCTTCTGGTGGATTCGGGTTTCGTCGTGGCCGCCGAGTGCGACGAGCTCCAGCGGATCCACAAGCGTTACTACCAGCCGCGCCAGCAGGTCAAAGGCTTAAGCTTGACCGTCACCACGACGGTGAGTTGTAACTTCGACTGCGGTTATTGTTTCCAATCCCACGCCAACCGGCCCATCCGGAAACACGACGCTGAAAAGGTGAAGACGTTCGCCGCGGAACACCTCGCGCCCGGGACCAACCTCTCGGTCACCTGGTTTGGCGGGGAGCCGCTGGCGGCTTTTGACGTCATTGAGAATTTGGCCCCTTACTTTGCTTCCCTGGCGCAGGAGCGCAATTGCAGCTTCTACCACGCCATCATCACCAATGGCTCGCTGTTGACGCCGGAGAGGGCCCGCTGGCTGGCTTCCATCCCCCGGTTCGGATACGCGCAAATCACTCTGGACGGTCCACCGGCCTATCACGACCGTCGCCGTCCCGCGCTCGGCGGACAGGGCACCTTTGACAAGATCCTGTCCAACATCAAGGCTGCCGCCGACCTGATCACGATCTCCATCCGCGTGAACGTTGACCGGCGCAACGTCGATGGGTTGGAAGAACTCCTGCACATCCTGCGGGAAAACGGCTTGCACGAACGAATCGGCATATACTTGGGCCACGTCTGGGAGTATACCGAGCACGTGGAAGAGAGCGGATTTCTGTCCACCGAGGAATTCGCTCAGGTGCAGACCCAATTCCAATTCCTGAAGTTTCGTCTCGGGTTCCGCACCGGCGCCAAATTGCCCGTACCCCGTTCGGGCAGCCAGTGCGTGGCCGACAATCCGAACGGTTATGTCATCGCCCCCGACGGGCTGCTCTTCAAGTGCTGGAACGAAATCCACATGCCGGCCCCGGCCGCCTCGGGTCGCTATGACGGCCGTCACGAGCTGCTTCATATTCAGTCCATGGAGAACAATCGCCAACGCTGGGCCGCCTACGATCCATTCACGCACACTCCCTGCCAGACCTGCCCGGTGGCGCCTCTGTGTATGAGCGGCTGCCCCTGGGAATCGCGCAAGTCGGACCAGTTCCACACCGGCTTCTGCACGCCGCTGCGATTCAATCTTGCCGACCAGCTTCGCCTGTACCACTTCGAAACGACAGTCCACCGCGCAATCAGCCATCCCGGCCCGGCCGAACCAGAGGTCGACGCCTGCACCGACCCTGTGCTGCGCTGACCGGCGAATTCCCCCCGACACGGGATCCGGTACTGAACTTGACCCTTAGCGAAATCCTCTGACGGGCCAGCCGGATTCAACCACGTGGCCACCTGGCTCGACGTGGCACGTGGGCCCTCGAAATGGACACCGGCACGCATGCCGGTGACACCTGACACAGATACGAATATCCTTGCGAAGGTCGTCAAACCAAAGCACACTCACGCGCGCTTTGGCTGGATCTTCAACGCGTAAGCGTACTCGTTCGGTTTTCGTTCCGGCAGGTTAACCACCAATCCGCTGGCGTCGCGGGCGAATGACAGCGCGCCGCCGGCTCCCAACAATTCCACCTGCCCGATCTCACCGGGATAGTGGGCGCTGCCGGCTGCCAGACTTTTGACCGTGATTTTGCCGTCGGCCGGCCAGCCGAGGGCAATCGCATATAGCGTTTCTCCTTTCCTGGTGAAGCGGATGTCCTCGGCCGTGTACGGACGGGCGTTGCGCTCGTTGAAATTGCCGCTCCCCTTTACGTCGGGGGGGCCTTCGCCGAACACGGAAAACGGCCGCGTTCCGAAGATCGCTTCCTGGTTGGCCGGCATCCAGGAGGCCAGGCCGTCCAGCACCTTGCGCTCGTCCTCGTCGATGGCTCCACTGCCCCGCAAGGGAATGTTCAACAGAAGGTTGCCGTTCTTGCTGACGATATCCACCAGCATTTTGACAACGGTTTCCGCGGTTTTGTAGGTGTGGTTTTCGAAGATCGACCGGCGGTAGTGCCAGTCGCCGATGCACGTATCGGTCTGCCAGGCGTCGGGCAGAATCCGATCGGCGCGTCCGCGCTCGATGTCCAGCACCATGGTGCCGACATGATCGGGCGACAGGCCTTTGGAGGTGAGCACGGCTTCCAGGCGGCCGCCGTGCCTGCTCATGTTGGAATTGTACAAGTGGGCCGCGATGTCGAGGCCGGCCTGCCCCAGAGGAAGCTCGGTGTCGTCGAAATACAGCAGGTCGGGCTGATATTTATCCACCAGTTCCTGGCAGCGGAGAAACCACTCTTCGACAAACTCGGGATGCCGTGGGGGCGGTTGTTCCGTCCACACGCGATCGTGCGTGCGGTGCCACTCGTCAGCCTCCTTGATGCTGGAGATGCCATCGGGCATCACCATGCTCTGGCCGACGTATAGATCTTGCGGATCGAGCCCGTCCCACCATTTTCCCCGGCCCTGTTCCTTGGTGAGGAAACCGTCGTATCGAACGCCCGCCAGCGGGCCCTCCGGGTCGTAGCCGTAGGCGGTCTGAAACCAGTGCCAGGCATGGGCCGAATGGTTGGTGACTCCGAATCGGAGATTATGCCGGCGTGCCAGGCCGGCCCAGATGCCGATGATGTCTTTCTTCGGCCCGATCTTCACCGAGTTCCAGGGGTGGTGCGTGGAGTCGTAGCAATCGAAATTGTCGTGGTGGTTCGCCAGACCCACAAAGTAGCGGGCCCCCGCCTTGACATACAGTTCCATCAGCGCCGCGGGATCCCATTCTTCCGCCTTCCAAAGATTGTCGATCTCGAGGAAGCCGAACTTCGAGGGGTGCCCGTAGCGCTTCACGTGAAACTCGTAGGCCGGATCGCCTTGGATGTACATCTTGCGCGCGTACCAATCGCCTTGTTCGGGCACGCACTGCGCGGTCCAATGCGCCCACAGGCCGAACTTGGCATCGCGAAACCACTCCGGCGCCTTGTACTGTGCCAGCGATTCCCAGGTTGGCTGGAAAATTCCGGTCGCGATTCGCCGCTGCGGCCGGCCGGTCTGCGCGCCCACAACATGAACCGTCCACGCCGCGCTCCCGGCGCCCGCCAGTCTCCGTAAGATGGATCGTCGAGTCATATATTTATTCTCCGTGAATCTACTCGTACCGGTAGAGGAGCACCCGCATTATCGTGTCGGGCCGGAGGGCGAGAATCTCACCCTGGCCGATGTCGTCGCCGCCAAGCTGCCGGACCACGGTCCACTTGCCGTCGACGAACTTCCCCTCCTGCACGATGCCGAGCCCGGCGATGGCCGGCCCCGGCGTTTCCGGCGTGAAAGCGATGCGGAAGCCGCCGCCACACATATAGTACTCGTCGGGGCCCGTTGACACAAAAATGCCCGCCGCTTGCATAGGCTCAGATGCATTGCCGGGGCCCCGTCGGGCGAAGGGAGCGGGCTGGGGTGGCGGCGGAGTTCCCGCGCCGGCCTGTCTGGTCGCAGGCGGCTCCGGCGCGATCGGCACGCGGCCTCTACCCACGTAGCTGAGGTTCAACGTGTAGTTGCCCAGCCGGACGCTTTTCGGCGCGTCGCCCTGATGCATGCGCACGGCCGTGATGGAGTCCTTGCCCTGATTGGCCACGATCACCGGTTCCATGTCTTCGATCAGGCGATAGGCCGCCGCGAGTTCCGTGTCCGGCCCGACGCTTCGCTCGATGGCAAAGGGCGAGAAACCGATGGCGCCGTATTTCCCAACCGCCATCAGAACGTTGGCCGCGCTGACGCCGGTCTCCGGAATGAACAGCGGATTTCCGTTCCGGATGAAGCGCTCAGTGACCTCATCGAAGTACGGGAGATACAGGTCGGGCGCGAGGATGTCGATGGCGGGCGCGCCGGCACGCCAGACGTCGTGGACCTGCGGCAGCGGGCCGCCGCTCGGATAGGTCCCCGGCCAGGCCGTGTTGGGTTGCTGGAGCCACGCATTCACGTACATCGGAATGTTGTATTCCGCCTTGCCCTCTTCGACAACCTTGTTGATGTACCGCGCGTAGTGCCAGGCCATGAAGATCTCGTCGACGGGCCAATGCAGCTTGCGCCAGGCGGTTTCGTATTCCTCTTTGCTCATGGGCGGGCTGGTGGTCCGGATCGGCATGTCGATGCTCTCAGGCTTGCCGGGGCCGAACACCTGTTCCCAGGTGCCCGAGGTCTTCGATCCGTTGGCCTCCCAAACCTGGCGGAGTTCCGGGGCGAGTGTGTCTTTGTGCCGCTGGAGGTAGGCCATCAGCTCCGCCGGCACCTGCCCGGCGAACGCGAGGTTCGCCGCCTCGGAACGGTCGCGCGAATCGCGCAGCACGCCCACTTCGTTTTCCACCTGCATCATCAGGACGGTGTGCTGGAGGCTGTCCACTTCCTTGATGTGCCGCATCAACGCGCGGAAGGCTCGCGCATCGGCGTCGCGGGAGGCGTCTCCGAAGGTACTAAGCAATTCAATCGTCTTGCCTCCCTTCATTCGAATGCGCGGGTACCGTTGGTAGTCTTTCTTCACCCAGTACGGCACATAGCTGGAAAGGCCGTTCTTCCAGCTTCCGAACCAGAGAAAGACCAGCTTCAGGTTGTGACTGCGGGCCTCCTGGATCAGGCCGTCTACCAGGCCGAATTCGAAGTTGCCCTCTTCCGGCTCCACCTGCGCCCACGAGACGGCGGCCAACACGGTGTTGAGGTTGCCCGCAACCAGTTTGGACCAGATGGGCTGCATATACTCCAGGCTGGTGGCGGAGTTGTTGCGGAGCTCTCCCGTGAGCGCCAGGAACGGCTTGCCGTCCACGATCAACTGCGTCGCCGTTCCCTGCTTTCGCAGGTGCGGGGCGTCCTGCGCGTACGCCGCGGCCGCGGTGACGAAGCACGCGGCTGCCAGAAAACCAAGTCTTGTTGTATTCATGAATGCACCTTGTCGTACGAATCGGTTGTGAACTCCCGGCCGAGACTGCGGAAACAAGCGGATGATCCTTTCGAGCCTTGCGCCGGCGCAAGAGGCGCCCACAAGTTCTGATTCTCGTCTCAGCGGGCCAAGGCTTCCGCCTTCATGGGAATGTAGTGTATCTCAACCGGCAGCCTGACGGAACCCGCGGCTCTGCTATCGGGGGACGTGATCCTCTCTGTTGACGTTCCCGTCGAATAAGATATATGTATCGTGAAACCCAGTCAATTGATTTTGAGCGAGAAGTTTTCCGTTGCAATCTCCAGGCTCCGTCTACCGCTGTTCTGCGCGTGCCTGACGCTGCACGTTTCGGCATACGCCCAAATGGTGGACCATCCTCCAACTTTGTTGAGCGATCTGGTGGATGTCAGCGCCGATTTTCATGCATACCGGAACACCTACTTCCTTGCCGACAAGCTGGCGAGTTTCGACCCGGCCACGGGGCAGGGAACCATCACCTGGGTGCGGAACCAGCTCTATCCCCGAATCGCGTTTTCCAACATGGAGAACGTACTGCAGCCGTTTCCGGGATTGACATTCCCCGAAGGCGAGTATGCGGTCAACCCGGTGCTTCCGTTCTCGATTCAGTTCGTTTCGCCGCGAACGGTGCGAATACGCATCAAGACAAGCACGTCGGACACCGCTGAGGAGCCGTCATTGATGTTGGTGGGCGAGCCGCCCCGCGACAATTCCTGGAAATACGAACGCCTCGCCGGCGGCTATCGCTATACCAGCGCCGCCGGATCCGTCACCATCCTGGAGAACCCGTGGCACATCGAGTTCCGTGACGCCAGCGGCCGGCTGCTGACCAAAACGGATCACTCGGCGGACAACACCACTTCGTTGGAGCCGGTGCTGCCGTTCTCGTTCATCCGCCGCTCGTCCGACTATTCCCGAAGCGTCTCGGCGGCGTTCACGCTGGAGCCCGGCGAGAAACTGTTCGGCGGCGGCGAATCGTTCACGAAACTCGACAAACGCGGACAAAAGCTGGTGCTGTGGGCCAACGACGCTAACGGCGTCGAAACCGGGCGCATGTACAAGCCGATTCCGTTCTTCCTCTCCAGCCGCGGCTACGGGATGTTCGTGCACACGTCGGCTCCGGCGACGTTCGATTTCGGAGCGTCGAACTCCAGCATCAACTCGCTGCTGCTGGGCGACAACGAAGCCGACCTGTTCTTCTTCTTCGGCCGGCCCAAAGACATCCTGAACGAATACACCAACCTGACGGGCAAGGCCCCCATGCCGCCTTTGTGGTCTTTCGGCTTGTGGATGAGCCGCATCACCTACTACTCGGAGGCGCAGACCCGCGACGTTGCCGCGAAGCTGCGCCAGTACCGGATTCCGGACGACGTGATCCATCTCGATACCGGCTGGTTCGAGACCGATTGGCGCTGCGACTACAAGTTCTCCACCACGCGCTTCAAGGACCCGGTGAAGATGATCGCGGACCTGAAGCGCGAGGGCTTTCACATTTCCCTCTGGCAGCTTCCCTACTTTGTGCCGAAAAATTCGCTGTTTCCGGAAATTGTCGCCAAGGGGCTCGCGGTGAAAGACGGCAAGGGCGATCTGCCGTATGAGGACGCCATTCTCGATTTCACCAATCCGGCCACCATCCAGTGGTACCAGGACAAGATTGCGGGTCTGCTCCGCATGGGAGTCGGCGCCATCAAGGTTGATTTTGGCGAGGCCGCCCCGTTGACGGGCGTTTACGCCAACGGGAGAACGGGTTTCTACGAACACAACCTGTATCCGCTGCGTTACAACAAGGCCGTCGCCGACATCACGCGACAGGTGACGGGCGAGAACATTATTTGGGCGCGCAGCGCGTGGGCGGGCAGCCAGCGCTATCCGCTGCATTGGGGCGGCGACTCGGGCGCCACCGACGGCGGCATGGCGGCCACGCTGCGCGGAGGGCTGTCTTTCGGCTTGAGCGGGTTCACGTTCTGGAGCCACGACATCGGCGGCTTCGCGGCCAGGACGCCCGAAGAGTTGTACCGGCGCTGGCTGCCCTTCGGCATGCTGACCTCGCACAGCCGCTGCCACGGCACGCCGCCCAAGGAGCCGTGGGAATATAGCCCGGCGTTCCTCGACTACTTCCGCCGCGCCGACGAGATGAAGTACCGCCTGATGCCTTATGTTTACGCCCAGGCGAAAGACTCGAGCGAACGCGGGCTGCCGATGCTGCGGGCGCTGTTTGTCGAATACCCCGACGATCCCGGGTCGTGGAACATCGAGGACGAGTACCTGTTCGGCTCCGACATCCTGGTGGCGCCCCTGATGGAGGCCGGCGCCACGGGCCGCCAAGTCTACCTGCCGCCCGGCCGGTGGATCGATTATCAAACCGGCAAGGTCTACGATGGCGGCTGGCACAGAATCGAGGCGGGCCAGATCGCGGTCGTGATGCTGGTGCGGGATGGGGCCGTCATCCCTCAGATGAAGGTGGCGCAATCGACGGCCGACCTCGACTGGTCGAACCTCGAGTTGGTGGTTTACGCCGACCAGGCGCAATCGGCCCGGGGCCTGGTGTGCCTGCCGTCGGACAATATCCTGCGAACGGTTGAAACGGTGAAGAGAGGCGAATCGTTCGCCCTGACCAACAATCCGCTGGCCGGGAAGGCGACTGCTACGGTTCAGCTTCCGTCGCCGGAATCAAAGTAATTCTCGGAACGCCGACTTACTCGATTCCAGCATGGCTGTATCACAAGCATCTCGAAATCGCCGTGACGCACATGGAGCCGTATCCACCGTCCGCCGGAGAAGGGCTGTCGTCGCCGCGAGTGGTCAGCCCGCCGGGCGAGTACGGGCTGCGGCAGAACGTGGATCTGACGAAGCCCACTTTTCTGTATTACGCCGAGCGCGTCATCCGGCACGAGATCTCGCACTTCAAGGATCATCCGGCCATCATCGGCTATCAGATCGACAACGAAACCCATCCCACAGGTTTCCCGACCCGGAATATGAACCTGCTCTTTGTCGACTACCTGAAGAAGAAATTCGGCGCGGGCGCGGCGGTACTCTGACCTTGGCCGCCTGGAATCTGGCGATCGTCAAGGAAGATTGAAGCGCAATCGGCGTCTTCCGTCATGCACTGCCAACCGGACTGGCGTTCGATGGAGCGCCGTGGCAGCGCTTGAATTTCTTCCCGCTGCCGCAGGGGCAGGGATCGTTACGGCCGGTGGAGGCGGCCATTGTCTTGCGTTCCGTCTCCTCCGCCTCGAGGATTCGCATGATCTCGGCCGGAGCCCGGCCCTGGCGCAACAATTCGGCCATGATTTGCATCGGCCGGTTGGTGTGATTGAAGAACAGCTTGTATCCCGCACACAGGTAGTTCAGGCCGGGTTCGCCGTCCGGAGTCTCAATGAAGCGGTCTTTGGGGCAGCCGCCGTGACAGGCGAAACGTACTTCACACTCACGGCAATACCGGGGCAGGGTATCCTGCTTGTCCTGACCGAAGCGGCGTTGCTTGGGCGACGCGACAAGCTCGGGCATGGGCGTTTCGTGGATATTTCCCAACAGGAAGTCCGGTTCCACGAAATGATCGCAGGAATACAAATCGCCGTTGTGTTCCAGCGCCAGTGCGTCCCCGCAGGTCGGAGAAAAAACGCATAGGTGATGCTCGCCCACATGCGAGCCGAGAGTCACGTCGAAGATCTGGACATAGATCCGGCCGACATCCCGGCGCACCCACTCGTCGAAGACGCCGTTCAGAAACCGGCCATATTGCTTCGCCTTCAGCGAGCGGTCGGTGGGCAAGTTTCCGCTCTGCGTATAGAGCGGCCGATCCCTGCGCGCGTTTTCGCTCCAGCCCAGGTTGGCGATGGGCAGCATCTCGGGCGTGGCCCGCTCCACGATGGGGATAAACTGGATGAACTGCGCCTCCATCTCGTCGCGGAAGAAGCGGTACACTTCCCGGGGGTAGTCGGCGTTGGCGGCGTGAAGGGTGCACAGCACATTCGCGTCGACGTTGTGTTTGCGCAGATGCTCCCATCCGCGCATGACCTGGTCGAAGGTACCTTTTCCTCCCTTGTTCACCCGATAAGCATCGTGCATTTCTTTGGGGCCATCCACGCTGATGCCCACCAGGTAAGAGTGATCCTTGAAAAACCGGCACCACTCGTCGTCGAGCAGGGTGCCGTTGGTCTGGATGGTGTGCAGCACCTGCTGTCCGGGTTTCCTGTACTTTTCCGCGTATTCAACCGATCGCCGGAAGAAATCCAAACCCATCAGGGTGGGCTCGCCGCCCTGCCAGGCCACGTTGACCGGGCGTGTCCGATTCGCCTCAAAAAGTTGCCGGATGTAGTTCTCCAGCACCTCATCGCTCATCTGGAAGCGGCTGCCGGGGTACAGCAGGTCTTTGCTGAGAAAGAAACAGTACTTGCAGTCCAGGTTGCAGATGGCGCCGGTGGGCTTGACCAGCAGGTGAAAAGCCGGTGCAGTGTTTTCGTGTATGGTTTTATCCAGACTTTCCATGCGCCCCTACTTCCACTCTATGCTATCCCCTCACGGTCCGGAATCTCACCCGGCGGAGGCCGCAGATTACTCGAAGCGGCTCAGAGTTCGATGCTGCCAGCCAGGACACGATGCCTGCAAGCGGCAAGCATCTTTAAGAGCAGTGTACTCGAAATCCGGCATCCCCGGCGAAGATGATGCCGTGCGGCGCATGGGTGCCGGCCCGGACCGTTTGTCCAAGCGCGTCCCGTTTTCCCTTTTATTCCGGTTGTGTGAGCAGGCTCCTTTGGGGCGCGGCCTGCATCAGATCCGGATCATCGATATCGCGCTGCTGAAAGAGTGCCTCGGCCAGGAGATTGGCGGACAGCTTTTAGAAGGCTTGTTCGAGGAAGCCGGCCGGATAGGCGTGCCGGTAAGCATTCACGTGGAAGCGAACAACCCAGCCCTTCACCTCTACCGGCGGCTGGGGTTCCGGATCCTGAATCAGAACGGTCCCTACGATCTGATGGAACGCCCGCCGGCGCTTTAGCGGGCCAGTCTGCGCCGCCACCACAAGAGGGCAACCAATCCCGCGCCCACCAACGCCGAAGAAGCGGGCTCGGGGACCTCCGGGGCGACCGGGTCGTTGCTCAGCGTAAGCCAGGAGAAGTCCACACCACCGTCATTAAAGTCTGTATCGCCGAGAATCCCATAGCCTGGAGGCTGCAATTGCAAATGAAAAACGGCGCTGGTGGTGTCGGAAAGCGCCGTCAAGGCGGCGGGAGGGAGATCGAGTGAGTACCAGTATTCGGTGCCACTGGTTCCTGGACCTGCGTTGACAAGGTCGTTCAATGCGGCGGTCAGGTCCACCCCGGCCACCGTGAAAGAGGCCACTTGATCTCCAGATGCTACGCCGTCAAAGTCTTACCCACCGATTAGCAGGGTTCCACTCGTCAGAACGGAAAGGGACGAGAACGTTTGGGTCCACGTGAGATCCATGTTCTGCACAAGGTCGCCAGTGATAGTATTAAACCCCGAAGGGTCGCCCGTACCTGTACTGGCGTCAGCGTTAAAGTAAAGACGGCCCCAGGGCCTCGCCAGACGTGAGATCCTGGTCGCCCAGGTCGCTGACAATCGTCGTGGCACTCGCCGACCCGGCAAAAAGCAAAGTGAACGCTGCGGCGATTACGGTCGCCGCTCCCCCAGTTCTGAACATGGCTAATATTACCACGACTAAATCATTAAGCGAATCCCTCCGGCTTTGCCGGAGGATATTTACCGGTGATAATCCAATAACGCGGGTGTATGCTGAATAGGACTTTGGAGGCCCGAGATGGAAATTCCAGGTAAGAAATCAACTGTGGATCGAAGAAGCTTTGTGAAGTCGATTGCCGCGGCGCCTATGTTCGTGCCCGCGGCGGCTTGGGGCGCGAACGACAGGCCGGCGTACGGCCTCATCGGTTCGGGCAACCGGGGCGGCGCGCTGAACGGCGCCTTCCAGAAGCTTGGCGCCGAATGCGCGGCGTTGTGCGACGTTTATCCACCGCATCTCGAACTGGGGAAAAAGCAATCCCCGGCCGGTGTCAAGACGTACGGGAACCACCACGACCTGATGGCACAGGCCGGCCTCGATTTCATCGTCATCGCCACCCCCGATCACCACCACGCTCCGATGCTCTACGATGCGCTGGCGTCCGGAAAGGACGTGTACCTCGAAAAGCCGCTCTCGATGAAGCTCGAACAGAGCAACGAAATGGTCCAGGCGGTGCGGAAGACGGACCGCATCGTGCAGATCGGCATGCAGCGCCGCAGCATGAGCTTCGTCCGGCAGGCGAAGAAAATGGTGGACGACGGCGAACTGGGGCGGATTTCGATGGTGAAGGCGATGTGGAACTGGCACTTCACACTCCCGCTGGACAACTCGCCGCTACCGGGCGAGCTTGCCTGGAACCGCTTTCTCGGGTCTGCGCCGAAGCGCCCGCTGGAGCCCAGGCGCTTCCGCTGGTGGCGCGGTTTCTGGGATTACTCGGGTGGGAACATGACGGACCAGGGCACTCACCTGATGGATGTCGTGCAGTGGATGACGAACTCCGGCGCGCCTCGTTCGGCCGTCTGCCAGGGCCGCATAACAAACGCAGCCGGCGCCGAGGTGCCGAACATCTTCACCGCGGTCTTCGAATACCCGGATTTCATGGCCACCTGGACTCTCGATTACCGCACTACGTACGAGTTCGACTGGTCCATCACGTTGATGGGCGAGAAAGCCGCCATGGTGCTGGACCGGCACGGCCTGCGGCTGTATAAGGATCCGGGCCCGGCCGACGCGCCGTGGTCGCAGCAGGTGCCCCAGGAGCCGGCGAAGGTGGTCGCGGATACCGACCGGCCGGAAGCGCATCAGCAAAACTTCCTGGAGTGCATCCGCACGCGGCAGCAGCCGAACTGTCCCATTGAAGTGGCCGCGGCGGCGGTAGCCGGCCCCCACATGGCAAACCTCGCCTACCGCCAGGAGAGAAAGATCCGGCTGAATGCCGACGGAACGGCCGCGTAGGCGGCTTTGACTTTGATCACTACCAGAGCGGTGCGTGCCCTCTCAGCGTCTACTCTTCTTTCATCCTCGACGCGGCCAGATACACATCGCACTCAGTCACCGCGGCCTGTTTCAACAGCGCGGCCCTTGCCGCGGCTGCGTCCAGCAGTGTGATGGCCTTATCCGGCAGTCGGCCGGCCAGGGTCAGGGAACGCACCACCGCCGCCTCGACCACCGGCGCGCCGATCGCCACCCGGTGATGGGCGGCTAACGTCTCGCGGAGATGGCCGAGCACGGCGGCGGCGTCCTCGCGCGCGAGCCCGGTGATTTCGATGAGATCTATACGGTGCGCCATGGGGCCGTGCGACAGCTTCGCGATGTACGGCGGCAGGCAGGTGGCGGCGAGGCGGGCGCCCCGGTCGAGCGCGCCGGCCAGCAGCCAGGGCGCCAGCGGGGCGGTCATGACGGCCAACTCCACACGCTCCAGCGCCAGCACCTTCATGCCGCGGACCTCGGCTTCCTCCAGCGCCAGGCTGAGCAACTTCTCGCGTTCGCATTCCCACAGCGCGCCGGCCAGCAGCGAGGAAAGGTCCATCGAGAGCAGTTCCCAATCGGGGCGCACATCGTTCAGGTGACGGGCGACCCTATAAAGAAGGTTGGTCTTTCCCGAACCGGGCGCGCCCACCAACACGGGCAGGCGTGGCTGCCAGGCAAGAAGGCTCGCGGCCGTCTGTTCGGCCAGCTCCTCGCAGCCTACCGTGGAAGGCGCGGAACCGTCGCGCACCTGCGCGGTGAGGTTCACGGCAAAGCGGGCGAGCAAGCCGCCGTGAAGCCGTGCCGGCTGCTTCGCCGAAGCCAGAACTTCGGCCGACGCGCCCAGCATGGCGAGCGCCTGCTGCACCGCGTCTTCAGCCTGAGGGTACACGCCGGGGCCCGCCGATACCACGCGCCAACCCTGCCGGCGATCGGCCGCGGCGAACGCGCGCGCCAGTTCGCGGTCGGGGCCCACGTACTCCAGATCTTCATCCACGCACACCAGAAACGGCAGCCCGGGGCGCGGGCGCTTCACCAGCACGCTGGTCTGAGGTTTGCTGAAGCAACGCGCGTCGGCTGGCACGTTGCGCAACAGGAACGTGTCGCCGTCCGGCCGATCGATTCGGACCTTCAGTTGTTTCAGCCGCGCCTTAAGCCCGGCTTCGAGCGCGGCCATGTCTCCTCCTTATCGCATCCAGCATTTGCTGAAAGCGGTTGGGATCTCCGAACAGGTCCCCGTCGATGGAATCCGGCGGCAGGTCTCCCCCTGTTTTTGGCGGCGCGGCTGGATCGGACCAGGCTTCCGCGGACGCGAACGGGTCGCTCAGGTCGAGGAAGCTTCCGTCGGGGCCGATTACCGACATCCAATTGCATCGCGCCCCGCTCTGGCCGGCGAGCCGGCGGACCCACTCGCCGCGCAGCTTCGCACGGCCCACGACGGGCGGCTTGCGCATAGCCTCTTCAACGCCCTCCACGGCGGCAACGCGGTGATCGAGGGCACCGCGGCGATCCAGTTCCGTGAAGATGCCGCGCGGACCGAACTGGCCGAAACGGGTGTCGATCTGGTAGAACTCGTCCCGCAGGCTCAGGAAATTCTCGAAATCGCTCCACGTCAGTCCTTCCCGCGCCAATACGGCGCCCATTCGCTCCGCCTCCTCGGGAATGGGGCTGTCGGCGCCCAAAACCGCACTCAGCCGGAAGTGCCTGCCGTTCGCACCGGCGCCCGCCAGGGCCGTGTTCAGCCGTTTGACGATCGAGTTCAGGAACCCGAATCGCTCCATGGGAATGCCGCGGCGCCCGGCGCGATCCTGGAAAAGCCGCAGCTTGATGGCCCAATCGAGAACGGTCGGACACCGCATCCGGTGCGCCTTCCAGTTCGTCGAGGGTGGATCGCCACAGCGCGCAGATCGCGTCCGCCCACGGCGGCAACACGCCCAGGTGGCGCTCGGCCATGTTCCAGAAGGCGGCGTTGGATCTCGACGGCGGTCGCTTGACCGCCGCCGGCCAGGCGCAGCACCCGTTTACAGGTGGCGTCCGACGAGACCGCGTGCAACGCCGCGAGCGGCGCCGACAGCCGCAACCCGGCGCCAGGTTTCAGCCCCTCTTCCGCCAGGGCAACCATCAGCGCGGTGGTCCCGATCTTGAGCACGATGGCCGTCTCGGAACACAGGCTCTCGCCGCAAAGGATGTGGAGGCGGTTATGACCGCTGCCGGAGAGCGGACTCGTTCTTGGTGTGGAAGATGCCGCGGTTGGCGGTGGAGTCGCTGGAAATTACGTGCTCGATATGCATCAGGCGCGGCGCCACACAGAATTCCGGCCAGTTCAGCAGGGGGTTGAAGCCGCCCGCGCCGGTGTAGACGACGCGCGTCACCAGGTGCGGGATGAGCTGCTCCGGCAAGTTGACCGGGGTTAGCGCGATGCAGGTAAGATTCATGGCACCCCCAGGTACTGCCCGAGCCGCTGTAGTCCACATTGCAGCGGAAGCACATGATTTCCGCGGTGGGGCCCACTTCGGCTTGCACCGCTTGCGTCAGTTGTTCCAGAATGCGCTCACCCGCCTTGACGTAGCGCGCCAGCTCCCAGGGAGTGGTGCACTCGGGTGTCGTCATCTCCGGATGCAGGCCGCAATCGATGTAGAACCGCGCGCCGTTCTCCAGGAACATGCCAAATGCCGAAGACGTATCCGGCAGGTGGGCCAGACGTGCCGGCGGGCCGCATCCATAAGCCGGTTCACCAGGTCGTCGCGGCGCATCGGCCGCTTGCCGCCGATGCCGGAGATGGCGCTTTCGCTCTCGACGCCGAACAGGGGCCTGACCATGGTTCACTGCCCGCCTTGTTGCCGGTTGGCGCTGAGAAACGCCTCGCTGTCGCTGTTGGCCAAGGCGCGATTGATGGCCTCATCGCCCGCGGCCAGGAATCGGTTGGCCTGCTCCCGCAGACGGTCGAGCCCGCCTTCCGGTTCGCTGCCGCCCCCCGGCGAGGGCTGGTTGTCCTGTCTTTCTCTCTGCCGCATCCGCTTCTCCTTTCCGCATCCGAGTTCAATTCACTGCCCGCCGAGTTTGGCCGACGCCCGCGCGGCCCGGCGCTTCGATCGCGTCCAACAATTCAGTGAAGTTCCTTTCGGCCGTGAACAGCGGCCCCATTTCGGCGGCCGTCATCCCCAGCGGGTTCTCCATTCCGATGGTGCGCCGCCAGGGCCAATAGCCGCCGTCCCGCACGCGGAACGATATGGAATCCCAGTCGACGCTGTCGACCCAATCGGGATCCGCCCCGCGCAGCAGCATGGCCCGAGTCCAGGCGCGCGTATCGGAAGGCGGCTCCGAACAGAAGTGTTGTATCCGCTGTTCGTCGATTAGGCGCTCCGCGAATCCGCTTCGCTCGTAGGCCCAGTACAACCCGCTCGGATCCAGGCTCGAGTAGACCTGGTCCAGGTGGCGGATTTCAGGCGAGTCCCAGGTTAGCGACGGGCGTTGGCTCATCGCCCTCCGGAGGCTCATCAGCTTCATCACCCAATCGAGTTTGGGGGCCAAGCCTATCCAGTCGCCCGCCTGCAGGAGCCGGAGCGTGTCTTCCCACAGCTCGAGGATTTCCGGCGCCCGGGGCACGAAGCCTTCGAATCCGCCCTCCGCGGCGAAGCGCCTGGCGTCGGCCAGAAACCGGAATTGCAGCTCCACCGCCGTCGCCTCTCCGCCGACGGCCAGGCGCGCACGGCGGCGCAGCATGGGGTCGTGGCTGTAGAGCCCGACCGCCGCCAGCGGGTCGTCCAGCATCAGCAGCGGATTCACCCGCTCGGCCTCCAGCATGGCCAGGGCTATTTGCATCACTCCCACCTTGAGCAGGCAGGAGCGGTGAGCCAGTGAATTGTCGAAAAATATGACGTGCAGCCGCGCCGGCTGGGGTTCTTCGCCCGGCCATCGTTGACTCCCGCACAGGTGTTCCTCCCGCGAATTGACGATCGGGCGGTCGAAAGTGGTTTGAGTGCCGACCAGCGTTTCGAAGTAGTCGGCGCGCTGGGAAATTTGGAAAGGGACATCCGGCGCGGCGTTCTCCGCGCCTACCTTCCCCTGCCCGGTGTAGACGATGCTCGACGCCTGAAACGAAGCCAGCCAGGCCAGATAATGGGGCTTGCGGCGGATGATGTTGTCCCAGGCTCGCCGGGTCACCAGGAAGTTCAGGTGACTCCCATAGGAATGGCCGTGGCCGTCGCTATTGTTTACCACCACCTGAATGGTTCGGCCCTCGGGCAGACGTGCGTTGGCCGCATTCATGGCGCGGCGGGCGATGCGCAACATGGCGTGCCAGGCGGCAGCATGATCCCAGGCGCTGAGTGTCTCGGGCAGGCACAGCTCCAGATGGTCGAGGTCGATGTATGCGCAGCCGCCGTTGGTGGGCAGGTACTTGCGGCCCCAGTCCTGCGGATTCCAGCCGCCCAAGGCGAGCGCGCCGCCGTCGTCGCGCCCGTGTCGCCCGCAGTCGTATGACGACCAACTCCCGGAGTACGTCGCCGGGGTGTTGTTTCGCGGCAGCGGCAGACCGTCGATCTCGGCCAGCAGCGCGCGGGATGCCAGCCCACCGGTCTCGCGGCCAGGCAGGCCCAACACGAAATTGCCGAGCTCGATATCGGCGCCAATCAGCTTGGACAATCGCGGGATGGAGTGTTCGCTCACGATTCGGTTTCCTCAAGCCGCATTGATGTAGCGGTACGGCCGGTCGACCTTGCGCTCCACCGGGTTCACCCGCACGACATCCACATCCTGGGGCAGGTCGTCCAGATAGTTGCGGCAATTGTGGGGCGTCAGCGCGCGCGCCGCGGAGCCAAAGAAATCGCCCACGGCATTCACCACATCTGCCATCACCACGCCACCCGGGCCGCCTTCGAGCTTCCCTCGCGCAGGCGCGCTCGGTGGCCGACTGGGCGACGGCGGCGATCTCGGCTCCGTTGATCAGGTCGCAGGCCCGGACGGCGCGCCGCTTGCCGTCACGGAACATGATCTGCGCCAACTCGCCATCGCCATCCGGCGTGAAGATCATGGAGACCGCCGTATCGATGGCGTCCTTCCGGGCGCGCTCCGGCGCGTGGCCGTTGGCAACATACGGGATGTCGAAGGGAAAATGTTTTTCGAAGATCTGCCGCGCCGCTTTGCGGCCGGGCCTCGGAATGCGCAGCATGAGATCTCCCAGACGGCCCGGCCGGGTGAGCGCCGAGTCCAACGAGTCCAGCCGGTTGGTGGCGGTCACCACCAGGATGTTGCCGCGATCCTCCAGGCCGTTCAGTTCAGCCATGAAGGCGTTGGCCACGCGGTCGTCAATCTCGTGCACGGACCGGCCGCGGACGCCGCCGATGGAATCGACCTCATCGAAGAAAATCACAACCGGGATGCCCGGCTCGTCGTCTCCCGCCTCCCGGGCCACTTGGAACACTTCGCGGTAATTGGATTCCGTCTGCCCATACCACATCGAGTGCAGACTCGCCGGCTTCACGTTGATGAAGCGCGAGCGGCCGGCCTTGGACAGGCTCGCCAGATAGTTCGCCAGGGCGCGGGCGATCAGCGTCTTGCCCGTTCCCGGAGGTCCGTGAAGCAGGACCGCTTTCTTGCGGCGCAGGTGATACTTCCGCACCGTCTCGGGATGGTAGAAATGCAGCTCGATGGAGCGCTTCAATTCTTCGATCTCGGCGTCCAGCCCGCCGACCGCGTCGAACGTCTCACTGGGCGTTGCTTCCAAAAAGTACTGGTCGCCGCGCGGTCGTTCGAGTCTCTCGTATGCGACCAACGTATTCCGGTCGAAGCGCACCAGGTCGCCGGGCTTCAACGGCGCTTCCCGCAGCGGCGCCGCGGCCAGAACCACTAACTCCTCGTCCCGCGATTTCACCAACAGCCGGCCCTCCCCGGCGTGGCGGACGAACGCTGCGGTGTCGCCGCACGGGAACGCCATGAAGCCGATCTTGCGGAAGATGAAGTTCCGCTCGTGCGACAGCAGCAGCGACGTCGCCGGGCTTGAACTCGTCGGGATTGTTCTCCCCGAAGCTGACCGCCCGCAATTCCGCACCCACCCGCACCACCGCACTTCCCGCCAGGTCGTCTCCGGCGCGCGAAAGGTACACCCCGGGAAAGTAGGGGGGAGCGGTGAGTTCCTGGATGGTCTGTTTCACTGCCTCCTGGGTGCCGCGGGCGGCTTCGAGCCCTGTAAGCATGCGCCCGAACTCCACCAGCACCAGGCGGTCCAACTGGATTCCACCTTCCGGCGACGCGGCGCGGAACTGCTGCAACAGCGCGAGGTTTTGTTCCAGATCGCGAGCGCCGCAGCCCGGGCGCGAAGAGAGTCCGTAACAGTTCGGTGGCCGCGCTGTCGGGTGGCGGCGTCGGATTACGCATGAGGTTTCCTCCAGGATGATAGAAGCCACGGGGATGGATCTTGCCGTCCCTCCAGCCGAAGAGGCTGAAACTCAGATCCGCGAAAGCCGTGTCGTTCACCACGAGCCCCAGGCTGTGAGCGCGGGGAAAGGCTGCCCGCATCACGGCGCGGTCGTCCTCGCTGAAAAAGTCCTTGGCCAGTTGGCAGGTCTTTTGCTTCTCCGGGGTGCACTGTCTGGCACTGCACCATTCTCGAACCGGGTGGCTGTGCCAGTAACCCAGATACACTTCCGCCCGGTTGCGCAAGCGCAGGGCGGCTTCGGCGGCGCTCCAGGTTTCCGCCGTGAAGCTCAGCTTGGCGAGGGTGCCTTGCGTGTGTTCCGCCGGAATCTGCGCACTCACTTCGGCAAAGATCTCCGGCAGGGCTGGGTCGTGATGGAGGCGGCCGATCAGAATGCCGCCGGTCTCGCGTCCCTGCTCGGCGCGGGTGAGCGCTGCCGCCTCATCCAGCACCCGCTGCGGGATGAACACCGGCATATCGTCGGTGTCCACCACTCCCGCGGGCGAACAACGGCCCCGGAAATCGTCCAGTCGCGACTCGACGAACCCCACGTCGGGGGTTTCCTCCACCACTTCCAGATCCAGTCCCGCGCGCTCGTTGCCCGTTCCGTTCTTGGCAAAGGCCACCACCTGGAACAGGTACGTGTCACCCGCCTCGAGCTTGCCTTGCTTGACGAATTCGGCTGAGGCCTCGGCCGCCGCCGCCTTGAAATAGCTGGAGGGAAAGTCCGAGGTCACCGGCTTCGGCCCGCCGCCCTCATACGCGACGCGCACGGCGCGGATGTGAGGCTCGCCCTCCGCCCTGTCCCAGAGCGGCTCAAGGGACGCGGTGCCCTGCGCGCACAGGGCCACTGCGCCGCGCCGTGCGTGATAGAAGCGCGTGCATTCGACCGCCGGATCCCAATCGACCCTCACAGACGCGGAGCCCAACGCGGAACCGTCTTTCCGAAAGAGCAGCACGCCGTATCGATAATCGTTCTTCAGCATGTGGAGTCTCCTCACTTGTGCCGCGGCGCTCGCGTATGCGCCTGGGCGACGCCGGTTTAGCCGGCGTCGATGTTGGGCTGCAGCATCAGCTTGTCGCCCGATTCCAGCGCGTCGCCGATCCTCTCGGCGGCATTCAGATGCCGGCCCTCCCGCTCGAGCCGCGCATGGTAGGCCAGTGGCTGGCCGTTGGTATCGTTCGCAGGCAGACTCATCTGCGACAAAAGGTTGTGAACCAGCTCGCCCACCGTAGCGTCGGGCGGCGCTTTGGGTACCCGGAACACTTTCTGTCCGGAAACGTCGCTGACTGTCAGGCTGATGCCTTCGAGCGTTTCTGTTTGTGTCATGGTTTCAAGCTCCTGTTCCGTTGTGGTCATAGTGTGCGCGCTGACCGGTAAAACCGGGACACCGCGTTGTTCTTCAAGAGTTCCAATTCCCTGGCGCAATACCGGCCCGCCACCGATAGCGCGGCCAGCGCATGGCCGGCTTCGCCCGGCGTCGGCTGGTTTTCCACGCGCACCTCGAAGCCGGCCGAGGCCCCCTCGCCCTCGCGCTGAAGAAAAGCCCGGGCATACCGCAGCGCCGCGTTGGCCTCCAGCAGGTACAGGCACAGCGTCTCCCGCGCGGCGCCGGTCGATCGCATCATCGCGGTACAGTCAATACGCGGAATCGCGCGCCCGCACCGGACGGCTCGATTTCGGCCTGAAGGAATGGCCCTCCGCATTCCAGGTCCGCCAGCAGCGCGCCGCCCGGGCGTTCGTGATACTCCCATCCGGCCTCGCGAATCAGATCCGCAAGGCTGCCAGAGCCGGCCTGCCCGTCCTCCGACGGTTCCGGACAGGCCGGCAGGATCCCGGCAGCTTCGCAGGAGGTCGGCTCGGAGATCAGATGCGCCGCGTGGCGCATCGCGTCCAGATGACATTGGACCCGGCCCGCGACCGCTTCGCTTTCCTCCGGCAATGGGAACTCCGCGCGCAAACGGAGAGAATTCGGACTGCGGCGAGCGAACTTCACGGCCCCTGGGAACTCGAGTGAACTTTCCATGAGCTGAAGCAGTTGCCCGGCCGCCAGGTTTGCACCCGCAGCCGCGTCAAGCAGGAGGAAACCCTCATCGCGCCGCGCGTCAACCGTGAACGCGCTGCCGTTGGTGAGCGCAACTCGCCAGTGATCCGCGTCGAGACGGCTACACTCTTGCGAATAGCGCGCCAGGTTTTTTTCGAGAATGCCCTGGCAAGTCATAATCGTTCTGCCTTCAGCGCGAGCGTGCGTCGCTTGAGGGGACGCCGATCGGTGGGAAATCGTTTTTGGTTAGCGCGCGCATACGCGCAGGCTTCTTTGTTGAGCGCGTCATCTTCCCTTGGTGTCACCTTCTGCCAGGTGAGAATTTCGTAAACCTGATAGAGCAAATCAGTCAGGCTCATTCCGGGCGCGATGCGCCCGACGCAGATATACGGAGCGCCGAATGCTATGTTCGGGTGATATGTGTTGAGTGGGTCGAACAGAGTCAGCGTCTCAAAGGGGTTTACGCCTCTGAGATAGTCGGCGCCAAAGAAGATGCCGACATGAAACGAGTCGGCCTCTGTTATTGATCCATCGGGCTGCTTGACCAGCCCGCGGCACGCGTAGTGCGCGATGAAATGTTGACGCGTTGGGAGCCACTCCAGGGAGAGAATGTCGCTGGCCTGCGCCAGGGCAAGGCCTTCTTCGGCCTGGCGATTGAGGAATGCATGCAGGATGGGATCTTGCGGCGTCATCGTGAACCTTTCAATCAGGGTAAGGCCGGCGGCTCCTTGCAACGCGGCGCTTTGCGGCATCACATCGGAAATCAGTTGAGTCCGTTTCACTTTTTCCTCGCCATCACATCGTTCGCGGTGATTTCGAAATAGCGATCACCGCACTGGAGCACGTCGCCGTAGCGCAGGCCCGCTTGTTCGAGCGTTCGCTTCTGTATCTCGGTTGGTAGGCCGCCGTCGAGACATTCGACGATGTCGAAGCCCGGCGCCGCCATCAACCGCCGGCAGGCGCCGCACCGGAGCCGGCGCTGGTCGAGCGAGCCTTCGAGGCGGAAGAGCCGTTTTTCGCCGCCGCAGGTGGGGCATACCAGGCGTCGGATGAAACGCTGCCCGGGCGCGCGCACGGCGCCGGCCCAGGCCAGTACATCCGCAATGCGCGTTTCGCGGGTGTGGTAGGGGAGCGGCTCGATACGCCAGGTGCCGTGGTCGAACCGGCAGTGTCGGTTTCGACGAAAGGACGTCACTGCGAACTGATGCCAGCGGGCGTTGAAGGTGATCTGCCGCGCGACCGCGGCGCAGTCCCACTCGCCGGTGAGCGCCTTGCGGCACTCCAGGGCCAGCATGGCCGCGGCCAATGCGCCCAGCTCCGATGTCGCCCCGTTCGGCGCTGGCGCCTGGGCTCCGCCGCCGCAAGGGTACCGCTGCTCGAGAAGCCGGTAGTCGTCGTCCGACCACGCGCATTCCAGGCACGGCGCATCGTGTGCGGGCGCGTAGACATTCACGCGCGCCAGCCACTCCGATCCGAGCACGCCCGCGTCCACCCACGGGACGCCCAGCCGCCATGCGCGCTCGTTCACCGCCTGGCGCGCGGCGCGGGAATCCAGGCACGAAACGATCAGGTCCACTCGCCACGCTCCCAGCGGGAGATTTTCCAGAGATGTGTGGAGAGCGGTCACCTCCAGGTCCGGGCGAATTTGCATCAGCCGGCGCGCCTGCACAAGGACCTTGGGCTTGCCGATGTCGCGGGCAACAATATCCTGGTTGGCCGCGTTACGCGGCTCATACACATCGCGGTCGATCAAAGTTACGCGGCCCACCGGCGTCATGCGCGCCAGGCTTTCCGTAAGGTGCGAGCCGATGTTCCCGCCGGCTCCAGCCACGACGATGGATTTCTGACTCACGGCTTACGCCTCCGGAGTCCAGGCGAACCCGGCGTCCAGCGAAGTGGATTGGGGACAGAAGGCACAAGCGCGGGCATAGCTCCAGCACGCAAGACCACTGGTCTCGTGATAAAAGATTCCACAGCTCGGGCATCGGACCGCCAGTTCGCCCTCCCGCATCGGCTGTCGGCAACGGCCACAGAAAACAGCGTGCTCACCGGCGGCGAACTCCACTGTGTGCGCCAGCGATTCGGTAGAGAAGAACAACGGCTCGGCAAGAGGCAGGCGTATCTCGTCACGGTGCTGGAGCACACGCGCGCCGGCCACCGGCACAAAGCCGTTCACGCGAACCTCGCCGTTCGGAGCCACCAGCAGCACCCAGGCGGGCGAGTCTCCGGCTGCCGCGCATACCAGAGCGGCCGTCGCGTCCTCGCCCAGCCGGAAATCTTCCGCCAGCGGCCGCGGGGGAATCGCAGTAACGTCCACCGCTTGCCCGTTGAGCAACATAACGGACCAGACCTCGCCAGCGTCGCGAAACCAGAGATGTGGCATCGATCATTGCCTCCGTCGAAATTGACGAACCTGCGCCGCATCTACCGCGACGCCAGTCGGAAAATCCAAGCCGTGAGCGCCCGGCGCATAATCTTTCATCTCACGGAACCGACGGTCAGACGAGCACCTAAGCGAAATCACACGCGGAAGTCGAGCGGCTCCAAAAGGGTGATTGTTGGAGGTGGTGAACGAGATTTGGATCACAGAAGTCACGAACTTGCCAAGATGATTTCCAAGTGGTATCGGCATCGCGACCTTGCGCCTCTAGCCTGCGACAACCGCGGCTGGCGGCCGCCGCTTCAGGCGCAGGCGCGCGCCCTGTTTCGGGTCACTTTCAAGAAGTTTCCTATCGAGGTCTCCCGCCGCGAGCGCCTTGCGCAACCGCAACAACCGCTCGGAAACCGTGTGACGTTGGCACTTGTGGCCGAGCCGCTTGCCCAGCCACTCACTCAACTGGTCGAAACTCTTCCAGGCCACCAGATCGTCCGGCGACTCCCCCAAGTCCTCCGCCAGGATCTTGATGAGATCCTTCAAAGCAGGGGTCAGCTTGACCTGCTGCGCGCTGTCGAAGATTGCGATGAACTTACCGTCCTGCGTTTCTTCGAGCTGGAAACGCTGAACCGTGGGCGCGGGCGCTCCCGGGGCCCCGGACTTGCGTTCCGTGCGGTGCGACGGGGTCGCACTCCTCTGGTCGGCCAGTGCCTTCTCCAGTTGATACAGCCACCAGAGGAGGGCCTCCCACAGTTCCCCTTCGCTTGTCCGCTTATTGCTTAACCGTTCGAAAAGTTTGATGATGCCCTTCGTCAGGCTCACCGGATCCTTGTGGGACTTGCTCTCGACCTCATGGTCTCCGTCCAGGCTCATGGGGATCCTCCTCCCGCGTGGGGTAACGCCCCGCGGCGTTCGGCTCTTTTGGTGGGCTGGCGCTCACGAGGCGTCCAGCCTTGCTGGCGCGTTCGAGTTTTGACCAGTATAGAGCCGGCGCCCGCCGTGGTCAAGAATATTTCAGTCCATAATTGACTATGCAATTCAACAGCCAAGATGCATATCCAACCCATGATCTGAAGCTGTTATTCTGTTTCGGGGTTCACCTGGCCATGACCGTCTCAAATAGAGCCTTCATTGACGCGCTCGCCGTCGCCGCCCTCTCCGCGGAGGGGAAAACTCAGGCCGAAATCTCCAAGGCGCTCGAACTCAGCCAATCCGCGGTTTCACGTCTACTCCGGAGTGTACAGGAAGATTATATCCAAGTCGAGCGAAAATTCCTTTGGGAAAAGCTCGAGAAGCCTCTGGAGCAGGACGTTCGCAGACGATTGTCACACCGCGAAATCGGCGATCGCCTCGCCTGTCTCGCGCGCAACCATGGACAACCGGCGCCGAGTGTCTTCGTGGCGCCGATGGTTGAAGTCACCGAGATAGGGCCCCAATTCGACGCGTTCGCGGCTCAAGCGGCTATGATTTTGAGAGACTTACTCGAACATGTGGGTGGCCGGGTGGGAGTTGCGTGGGGAAGCACGCTGTGGCACACAACACAGGCACTTCGTTCGATTCTCCCGCAACGTCCGTACCGCGAACGAATGCCGATCGAATTCGTACCGCTCTGCGGCGACCCCCTGATCAATTCGCAGGAAAGGTACGCCGACCGGACATCCTCGCGAATTGTGAGCGAACTGAGCAAGGCGGTGAATGGCGATGAGCCGCGGCCCATATGGCTCGGACTGGTTCCCGCATACATTCCCCGCACTTTCAAGAAGCAGAATCAGATTGAGGTGATCAATCAACTCATCGACCTCGCTCCGCAGTACCCTCGCATTTTTGGGCCGCGCACCAAGCCGCCCCATCCAATGCCGGCGCCGATCGCCGATGATCTTCATATGATCATCACGGCCGCGGGTCCCTCAAAACGTCCCCTGGGTTTCGGGCGCAACCCCCTTCTGGGCCTAAACGACAACGAATACAAGTTACTGGCTGAGTACATATACGGGGATATCGGGGGCGTCCTGCTGCCACGTCTGCCGAACGTCGCGAAAAAGACGAGCCGAAAACCTCAGCCTCATCGTCTGGTAAAGGACCTTACCAGAAGATGGACCGGTCTCCGAATCGAACACCTAAAGGCCTGCGCGGCTCGCGCTTTTTCGGAACAAAGCAGATCGCGTCCTGGCGTGACGCTGCTCAGCTTTGGCGCATCCCATGTGGAGGTGGTGCTGGAGGCTGTCCGGCAGGGGTTGGCGAATCAGCTCATTCTTGGGTCGGATCTGGAAGAAGCCATGTTGAAGGTGCTGCCGCGGCAGGAGCCACAGAGCGGAAAAGAAGGACCCACCGAGTCGAAAAAGCGCGCCGCCCGGGAAACCTCGGCCTGACATGCCGTGAGCGGAAGTGTAGATTTGAAGTAAGCGCTTCGGCGATGACACCCACATGAAAAAAGCAAATTCCGGCGATCGCGGTCCGGCGCCGAAAGGCAGCTCCATACCGAAGGACGTGGACGAATACCTCGCGGGCGTTCCGGAACCGGCCCGCGGCACCCTGGAGAAGGTTCGCGCGGCGATTCGGTCGGCTGTGCCGCGGGAGGCCAGCGAGGCCATCAGCTATCGGATTCCGACAATCAGGTACAAAGGATCGCTGGTGGCCTTCGCCGCGTTCTCGAAGCATTGCAGCCTGTTCCCCATGAGTTATGCTGTCATTGACGCCTTCAAGAACGAGCTCAAGGACTTCCAGACGTCAAAGGGTACCATCCGCTTCCCGGTGAACAAGCCACTGCCCGCCGCTCTGGTGAAAAAGATTGTGAAAGCGCGGATTGAGGAGAACGAACGCAGGCAACGGCGCTGAGCGGACCGCCTTCGAAGCCGATGGCTTGCGTTCGCCGGAATCTCGCTCTACTTGTGCCGGTTCGGCGCAAACTGAACCAGGTAAACCACGCCGATCACAAGCAGAAGCGCCCCCCACCAGACGCCGGCGTGGAGGTTCGACAGAACCACGTGGGGTTCGGTTCCCGTGGCCATATTCACGATGCTCACGCCGAGAATGAGAACGCCGTAAATGGTGAGCAGCACGCCAATGAAGAACCAAATCGAGATTTGTTGTTTTCCGTCCGTCATGCGTTTTACCAGAACAGAAGATTGAGAACCACGAACACCATGGCAACCGCCACCGCCCAGAATATTGGCCGTTTATAAATCGGCAAATCCCCTTCGGACGGCAGTTCGGTGCAGCCGTACACCAGGCCCGTCAACTGGCTTTCCGGCAACGGCTTGGTGAGGTAAGTCACGGCCACGGTAACCACCACGCAGATAATCCAGCTCCACAGGGCGCGGTACATGTTTTCGGCCATGGGTTTTGCGTCCGGCGACAGCGCGACAACCGACAGCGCAGCCGGATTCAACCTGACCCAAGCCCACAGGCTGACCGAGGAGACGGTGCCGACCAGCAGGCCCCAAAAACCGGCCGCCGGGGTGCAGCGTTTCCAAAGCATCCCGAGAATTACGGTGCCGAACAAGGGCGCGATGAAGAAGCTGAACAAGGCCTGCACGTAGTCCATGATGCTCTTGAATTCCATCACCAGGTAGGCGGTCCCGATGCTGACGAGCACACCGAGAATGGTGCACCACCTGCCCATGCTGACGTAGTGCGCGTCGCTCGCCTTGGGCCGGACGAGGGCCCGGTAGAGGTCGTACGTCCAGACGGTGGCGAACGCGCTGACGTTGCCGGCCATGCCGGACATGAATCCGGCAATCAGCGCTGTTATGCCCAATCCAAGCAGCCCCGGGCCGCAGTAGCGAGCCAACATGAGCGGCAGCACTTCGTTGTAACTGTGAGCCCCGGTGGCGACCGCCTGGCCTTCGCCGACCAGTTTCATCGGCAGCACCGATAGGGCCAGCAGGCCGGGAAGAATGACGATAAACGGCACCATCATCTTGAACGCCGCGCCGATGATGGGAGCCATCTTGGCCGATCGCAGATCCTTCGCCGCAATCACGCGCTGCACCACCAGGAAGTCGGTAGTCCAATAGCCGAAGGAAATCACCCAGCCCAGGCCGAGCACAATCCCGGTCCAGTGGATGCCCATGGGGTTGCCGGTAAACGAGCCGAGCGTTCCCCACAGGTGCGTGTATTCAGCGCCCATGTTGACCGCGATGCGTTGCTGTAACCCGCTCCATCCGCCGGCTTCGATCAAACCGAGGATGGGGATCAGCAAGGCCCCGAGCCAGATCAGAACAAATTGTAAAACCTCGTTGAAGATGGCCGAACGGAGCCCGCCCAGCGCGACGTAGATCGCCACCGTGATGGAAGACACCCAGATGCTGAAGTGGATGTCCCAACCGAGCACCACCTTCATTACAAGCGCCATCGAATACATATTGATGCCGCTCATCAGCACGGTCATGACGGCGAACGACACGGCGGAGAAGGCGCGGGCGGGTTCGCCGAAACGCAGGCGCAGATAGCCGGGCACCGAGTGAGTCTTGGAGATGTAGTAGAACGGCATCATGACGATGCCGAGAAACAGCATCGCGGGGATGGCGCCGATCCAGTACCAGTGCGTGGCCAGAATTCCGTATTGATAAGCGGCCGCCGCCCAGCCCATCAATTCCAGCGAACCGAGATTGGCCGAGAGAAAGCTGAGGCCGGCGATCCAGGCGGTCATTTCCCGGCCGGCCAGGAAGAAGCCTTCGCCGGTCTCGGCCATGCCCTTCAGATAAAAGCCGATGCCGAGCACGGCGACAAAATAGATGGCGATAATCGCGATGTCGATTGGGCTCAGGGAGATCAGGCGCGAAGGCGAGGCGCTCTGTAAGAGGATTAGTGAAAGTGGCATCTATTTTTTCACCCGAGTGGTGAGGTTTGGAACGAGGGTCAGCGCGGTATTCAAAATGGCACGCTTTCGAAGGATCACGAACTTGGGACCCCTTTTTCTTCGGTCGATTGTACCATGGTCCATGTTTCCGGGAACCGCGGCTCGATCGCCTCAGATTGCGCATGCGTTGCCGCCGGCCGGAACGACATTGATTTCCGCCGACTTTGCGCCGAACCCGGGATGCCTGGCCTCTACCCGGATGCGGCCGGGTTTGGCGCCGGCACGGATCCACACGGCCCCGACTCCACCGCTCGACGCCAGTGAAAACGGGTTGTCTCCGACGATGGTTCCCGGACCGGAGATGGTTAGCGCCACCTGTCCTTCCGCGGATTGCCGCAGCGTGCCAAACTTGTCGGCGACGCCGAACGCCAGGCGCGTCGCGTCGGAGCCGTCCGCCACCAGTTCCGCATCGTCGGCGCGCAGCACCAGTTGATCCTCGGCCCGGTTCCCGGAAAACGTTCGCGACAGCACCATGCGGTCGCCTACGTATCCGTCAATCCGCAGCTCGGGCTTTCCGGCGCCATCCACCGTGAGGTCGGCGAAGAAAGGCGGATGCTGGATGTGCGGGTAGTTGGCCCGGTCCGGATGCGCGCTGGCAATGTGCTTGCCGGCAACAAACAACTCGAGCCGTTCGCAGTTGGAAAAGATGGCCGCCTTCGCGCCGGGCCGGGAAGCTGCCGGAGCGCTGAAGTCCCAGTGGAAGTCTGGTTCGATGACCGGCCGTTCGCCGGCATCGCCCTGCGCCAGATAGAAAGAGGCGCCCAGCTTGGGGATTCGGAAACCATCGGCCACGCCGGGACACTTCACCGCCTCATACGGGTTGATCAGGCTGCCGTAATCGAAGGCGCACCAGGCCACCACCCCGGCGCAACGCGGGTGGGAGGCGCCCTGGTTGTGGGCTTGCGCGTGCAGCACGGCTTGTTGCCGCTGGATTGCGGGATCGCCCATGCGCCGATACTTGC
Organism: Bryobacterales bacterium; assembly: GCA_963810595.1. Taxonomy (GTDB): domain Bacteria; phylum Acidobacteriota; class Terriglobia; order Bryobacterales; family Bryobacteraceae; genus CAWEOG01. The sequence goes on from CAWEOG010000002.1 coordinate 113,650, forward strand.
GGTTGAACGTCCTGCTAACGCCGTAGTCGAACTGACCCACAGCTTCGGCAACCATGTACGGCACGCCGGGAAGCGGTTCGTGAATTCCCGCGCTGCCGTCGTCTTCCGCGTGGTAATCGTCGAAGGCAAACACGTCCTGGTTCCAGCCCGTGGTGCTGCGCCGGGTCATGGTGCCGGAGGAGGGCCGGGAATCGTCCAGCGCCTTTGCGGCCGCCCTGGTCCGTTGATACAGGTCGGGATGGTTGGCGGATTCGTTGGCGCGCACCCCCCAGATCACGATGGAGGGATGGTTCCGGTCGCGGCGGACCATAATCTTCACGTCGCGGACCAGCAGTTCCTGCCAGGCCTCGTCGCCGACATATTGCCAGCCCGGAACTTCTTCCCACACCATCAGGCCCAGCTCGTCGCAGGCATCCAGGAAGGCCTCGGATTGCGGGTAGTGCGAGCAGCGCACGAAATTACAGTGGAACCGGTGGCGCAGGATCTCCGCGTCGCGGCGCTGGACGCGCCGGGGCATGGCGCCGCCGACATAGGGGAACAACTCGTGCCGGTTCAGGCCGAAAATCTGAAACCGCTTTCCGTTCAGGAAGAAACCGTCGACTTCAAAGCGCGCGTCGCGGAACCCGATCCGCGTCCGGTAATCGTGCAGGGTTTTGCCGCCGGCCGAAACAGTGACGGCAACCTCGTATAGCTTCGGTTTGGCGGTGTCCCAAAGAACTACGTTTCCCAGTTTCGACAGCGTCAGCGGGAACTCCGACACGCCGGTTTTCTCGAGGCGCACATCGCGGGCTTCGCGGGCTACCACGGCGTCGCCATCCATCAGGGCTGCGTCAATCCGTAACTGCCCGGACGGCACGGCGGCCGCGTCGATCGAACAGGCAATCTCCAGGCGGCGGCCGGCGTCGAGCACCTGGACCGGTTTTGCGAATACGTCGCTGATGAAAGCTTGCGGGACGACGCGCAACTGGACGCCGCGGGTGATGCCTCCCGGTTCCAGGTAGTCGATGGATTTTGGCCCGACCGGCGATCCTTCCGGCGGAACGTTGCTCCAACGGGAATCCACCGCGAGCGCGAGCACATTTTCACCCGGTTGCAGAAGACTGGTGATTTCGTACTGAAACGGCAGGTACCCACCCAGGTGTTTCGGCAGCTCGTGCCCGTTGACAACGGGAGTGGCGCCCACCATCACGGCATCGAAGTGCAGGAACACGCGTTGGCCCACCAGTTCCTTCGGTAAGGTAAAGTGCCGCCGGTAGACCCACACGTCCTCCCACGCGGAGGGGTCCCATTCCCGCCAGGACAGCCGGGCAACGCAGTGCGGCAGACTGACGGGCGAAAAAGCCTTGTCGTTGAAAGCCGGCTGCAAAGCGCCTTGGCTCAGCTTGCCGCCGAAGAGCCAGCCCCGATTCAGTGGGAACGTGCGGCACGCCGCGCCGGTTTGGCGGGCCTGCGGCCAGAGCAGGGAACCCGAACCGGCCGCGGCGGCGCCGGCAGCGCAGCGAAGTAGCCGCCTCCGCGAAATTCCGAATGGCCTGTCGTTGTCTTTCGTCATGATCCCGTATCCTTATCTTTATCTTTTAGCCGGCTGTCGTCACCGAATCGCTTCCGCCTTTCCTTCCGAACCCACGGCGCGAATAATTTCCTTGACGTCCTGCTTGGTGCGATCCATACAAGCACGCATGACTCTCCAGGCGTGATGTTCGTGGTCAAGCGTGCTGGTGAATTCGTTGAAATAGCGGATGTAATTCATGCGCAGACCTTCGCCGAAGTTGATCTTGGTCATGCCGGCCTTTACGCTGCGCGTGATGTCTTCCATGGATACGCCGCAGGTGCCGTGCAGGACCAGAGGCACACGCGAAACAGCGGCGATTTCGGCGATTAAATCGAAATCAATGCTGCGCTGCTCCTCAAAGATGCCGTGCGTGGTACCCACCGCCACCGCCAGCACATCCGGGTCCACCATCGACAGAAATTCTTTCACCTCGCCCGGGCTCACCGTCGCGGCGCGACGGCTGTCGGCATCGGAGCTTTTGATGATGTTGCCGATCTCCGCCTCCACGCTGATGCCCAGCGGGCGGACCGCGGCGATGATGGCCTGGGTTCCACGAACGTTGGTTTCGAGCGGCTCGGAGGCGTAGTCGATCATTACATGGTTGAACCCGGCCCGGACCGCGCGAAACACCGACGCCGGGCTCTTTCCGTGATCCAGGGCGATGGCGATAGGGATGCTGCATTCGGCGGAGAGAAACTTGATCAGAGTGCCCGCGTAATCGTAGCCGCGATATTCCAGGTTCGGTTCGTAGCACTGAATGATCAGCGGCGACTGTAACTCTTCGGCGCCTTCCAGAATGGCCCGCGCCAGGTCGTAGGTTCCTCCGTTGGTGTTCAGCGCGGGGATGCCGAAGCCTTTGGCGGCCGCTTGATCGCAGAGGGTTTTTGCATTGACGAGTCTCATGGTTCTTTTCCTTTCGGGCGGCTATTGGCGGGCCGCGTCGAATTGTCCGGCGATTGCGGAAGACACCGCCCCGCCCGGCAATTCGCCTTCGATAGCCTGGCGTTCGCGGCTCAACAGCTCCGCAATCTCCTCAAAGCCGCGCGGCGACGGCGAAGTCAGACCGCTGACGATAACGTGGGCGGCCAGTCCGGCCAGAGTGGCGGGAATGGCGGGGTTTTCCCAGAATGCCGCCTGCCCCGGGACAAACATCACGGCCAGCGATACCACCGGCGTGGTAACCAGGGCCGCCAGCGCTCCCTGCCAGGTGGCGCGGCGCCAGAAGCGGCCCAGCACGATGATGACGGCCAGCCCGCTCATCGTCACCGGCAAAAACTTGACCACGAATCCCACGATGCTGCCGGTGTAGAGTGCCAGCGCGGTGGCGAACACAAACATGCAAGCCATCGACCACCTCGCCACCGCCAGGGGGTCCTTGGGGTAGCGCCGGGTGGCCAACGGGAAGATGTGGCGCACGAAGAAAGTGCCGGCCGCCGCGGCATTGCCGTTGGCGGACGAGAAAATCGCGGATGCCACCGACACCACCACCACGGCCGCCAGCCAAGGGGGCAAGACGTTGGTAACCAGCCAGGGCAACGCCTGGTCGGGCGACGCGAGGTGGGGGTTCAGCCGGTAGGTGTACATGCCGGCAATTCCAACCACCGTCGAGAACCCAATAACGATGGCGCCGGCCGTCGCCATGCTCCACTTGGCGGCGGATTCCGAATGGGCGCTGTACATGGTCAGGCGGCGGCCCGGGTCGGCAATGACACCCAGCACCAGAGTCAGAATGAGACTCACTACCTTCCAGGTGCCGTATGACGAAACCCCCAGGAACGAGAAGTAGCCGGAGGGTACGCTCTGCCGCAGGCCTTCCAATCCGCCTGCGCCGGCCAGCGCCGAATGTGTCAGGAATCCGAAACCGCACATCAGGATCACCGCCTGCACAAAGTCGGTATAGACCACGGTCTTCAGGCCGCCGGGCACCGAGATCATGGCGGTGATGAGGCCCGCCAGCACCACGCAGATTTCCGGGCGCAATCCAGTCACCACGCCGAGCACCGCGCCGCCGCCCATGATTTGCACCGTCGTCCAGCACACTTGCGAAAAGAACAGGCTCAGGCTCGAGAGCTCAACTACAATCCGGTTGCCGTTGTAAGCGCACGAAATCTCTTCACTGAGAGTCATGAAGCGGTAACGGCGCATGCTGGCGAAAACCAGGCCGGTGAGCAAGGTGCCAAGTCCCAGTCCGATGGGATAGGCGCAGCCCGCCCAACCGTGTTGGTAGGCCAGGCCCGACGCTCCGATCACCACGCCGGTCCCCACGCAGGTGGCGACGATGGTCCCGGTGAGGACCCAGTAGGGAAGGCCGCGGCCGGCAACCAGGTAGTCGGCCGCTTTTCTCACCCGGGCCATCCAGTAGAGGGAAACCGCGAGCATCAGGCAGGCATACAGGATCAGCCCGATTGCAACCGCGGCGTGAAAACCCATTCTCCCCCCTGTTGCTTGCAGCGGTCAGATGAAGCGAACGTGCAGGGCGCGCGCCAGCCGCCGGAGCAGCGCGGCGTGATGCCCCGCAACCACGACGACATGGTGAGGCATGCCTTCGTGACAGAGTTCCTCAAACCACGCCCGTGGATCCTGTGCCGGCATTTGCGCCAGGGCGTTGGTCCCCATCAGGCGCCGCTTCGGGCGGATGCTGCGGCCTTCGCGGGCGGTCAGCAGATAGGCGCCGTCACATCGCCAGAAACGCAGAATCGTGATCGGTAAATCCTCGCGCAAGGTCGCCTCGACGACGGCCGGCTTGCGGATATTGAAGTGGCGCGCGATGTGGGGCGCGCCGGGCTCGCCCGCCGGTTGGCACAGCGACATCGGCGCGGCGCCAATGTGCCAGACAGTGATGGTCTCCGCATCGTGCTCCAGCCAGTCGGTCAGATAGCAGCGGCCCAGGCCCAGCGATTCGGCCATCCAGGCCGTCAGTGCGCCGTCGGCATCGCCCTCGCAGGTAACCGCGCAACCCTCGTCCGCCAGGCGGGCAATGCCCAGATAAGGCCACTGGCCGAAGGTATTGGGCATTTCCGGCCAGCAGCGAACCGACAGGGCGTCCAGGTTTTCGCCATCCAGAAACGACCGCATCGCCAGGTACAGGCGCGAGGCCATCGGCAGGTCGGCGTCGGTGGTGTCTTTGTGCGGCAAACCGAGCGCTTTTACGCGCGCCACGTCGGCCGCCACGGCTTCCTCGTCCAGGCTCTCCACCAGGTTGGCGAACTCAATCAGGCTGAAAGTCTGGAGTTGGACGCCCAAACCGCGATGGACGGAAAACAGGTCTGCGCCCATGGCAAAATAGCCCGGCGCCTGCCCGCCGATGACACCCAGCCTCGCTGAACGAAGGCCGCGCACGGTGGCCGCCACTCGAACGGCCTCGTTGAATTGAACCTCGGTTGCGGCCGCTTCGGGATCGCCGTAAACGATCTCAAATGGGTGGCCCATGTGTCGCAAGGTGGAGGCCCAGGCATGAGTGCCCACCAGCGAACAGGAACTGATCATATCTCCGTCGGGATTTTCCGGGGTGGCCCACAGCACCGGCGGATGGGGCCAAAGCTGCGCCAGCGTTGGCGCCAGTCGCCCGTCGGCCATGGTGGTTTGCAACAGGACCAGCGCATCGCACATTCTGTTCCCGGCAGGCGGCGATGGCCTGGCGCAGCGAATTATCGTCCACGGCTTTCCCGGAGGGTTCAAAGACCGGAAATGGCGATTGGCCGAGCCATGCACGAACGCGCCCCTGCATCTTGCCGCCCCATTCCATGTCGAAGCCGGGGCGTTTGCGGCCCAGGAAGATGATGCCAAGCTTCGGCGGGCTGTCGATTCTGCCACGGGTCATGACTGGATTCCCAAGGAGATGTGTTTGGTCTCGAGAAAGGCGTCCATGCCTTCCGACCCGAGCTCGCGCCCCCAGCCGCTGTGTTTGACGCCCCCGAACGGACACTGGCTGGTGGAAGGGACGCTGTCGTTGATGCCGATAGTGCCGGCTTCGAGCGTTTCCATCAGCCGGAACGCCCGGCCCAGGTCGCGCGTGAACGCATAGGCGCTCAAACCGTAGGGCGAAGCGTTGGCCCGTGCAATCGCCTCCTCTTCGGTGTCGAAGGGACACACCGGCGCCACCGGAGCGAAGGTTTCTTCCGACATGCACACCGCTGCGGCGGGCACGTCGGCCAGCACCGTCGGTTCCAGAAACCAGCCTTTGCGGTCGATGCGCTTGCCGCCGCACAAAAGCCGGGCCCCCAGCCGGACGGCATCCTGGATATGATCGAGGGCCTTGGCGAGGCTCTCCTCATTGATGAGGGGACCGACCTCGACGCCCTCTTCCAATCCGTCGCCGGTTTTCATGGCCTGGGTTGCGCGCGTGAACTTTTCGAGAAACTTGTCGTAGACCGGCCGTTGGACGTAGATGCGGTTGGCGGCGATGCACGACTGGCCCGTGTTGCGGAACTTGGTGATCAGCGCGCCCTTCGACCGCCGCGTCCAGGTCGGCATCCTCGAAGACCAACACCGGAGCGTGCCCGCCCAGCTCCAGCGACAGCGGCTTGATCTCCGCCGCCGCGCCCGGATCAGCAAACGCCCCACCTCGGTGGAACCGGTGAATGTGATCTTGCGGCAAAGCGGGTTTGTCCAGAAATTCCGGCGCCGATGTCGGCGGCCCGTCCGGCCACAAGCTGGAACACGCCCGGCGGGCAGTCCCGCCGCTTCGACGGCATTCGGCCAGCGCCACCGCGCACAACGGCGTGGCGCTGGCCGGTTTCGAACACGGCGGTGCAGCCGGCGGCCAGGGCCGGCGCGACCTTGCGCAGCGCCAGCACCAAGCGGGAAATTCCACGGGCTGATGGCGGCGACAACGCCCATCGGCGTCTTGACCACCAGGTGGCGTTTGCCGTCCACCTGGTGGGGAACGATGCGTCCGTAAGCGCGGCGCGCCTCTTCGGCGAACCAGCGCAGGTGGTCCACCGACATCGCCACCTCGCCCAGGCTTTGCGCCAGCGGCTTGCCGTTCTCGGTGGTGATGGTGCGGGCGATCTCGTCCCGTCGCCGCTCCAGTTCGCCGGCAATCTTGTTCAGGTATTCCCCGCGCGCCTTGCCGGTGCGCTGGCGCCAATCCAGAAAGGCCGCATGCCCGTCTGCAATGGCCTGGGCGACGGCGCTCCGCCCGACGGTGCAAACTTCGCCCACCACTTCCCCGGTGGCGGGATTCAAAACGCGGAGCGGCGACCCGGTGTGCACCCATTTGCCATTGAGATAAAGAGGATGAAGTTTCATTTCGGCGGAACCTTTTTCCAATCGTTGAGGAACATCTCGAGCACGATGTCGGTGAGCGGGTGATCGTAAAGTTGCTTGAGCACGTCGAAATTCATGGTGCACACATCCGCGCCCGCCAGCGCCGCCTCCAGCACGTGCGTCGGATGGCGCACGGCGGCTACGATAATCTGGGTCGTGAATCCGTAGTTCTCATAGATCGTCTCGATCTGGCGAACCAGATCCATACCGATGTGCCCCACCGCGTCCAGTCGCCCCACGAAGGGGCTGACGTAAGTCGCCCCGCACTTGGCGGCGAGCAGCGCCTGCAGGGGGGAGAAGGTCACCGTGACGTTGGTTTTGATGCCCTCGGCCGCCAGCCGTTTTACCGCCTTCAGCCCCTCCTTCAGAATCGGGACCTTTACGACGACGTTGGGATGAATCCGGGCCAGCGCGCGCCCTTCCTCCACCATGCCGGCGGCTTCCAGGCTGATGGTTTCCAGACTCACCGGGCCGTCGACGATTTCGCAAATTTCGCGATACACGTCGGCGGCCGGCCGCCCGGTCTTTGAAACGTGGCTCGGATTGGTGGTGACACCGTCCACGATGCCCCACGATGCCGCCTCGCGGATTTGCGCGACATCCGCGGTATCGATAAACAGCTTCATTAGCGACCCTCCCTGGCTAGGCGCTGCGATACAGCTTGGTGAGAACAAACTCGCGATGCCCCAGCGCCTCCGCCGCGGTCAGGCGTCCGTTTGCCGTGCGCAGCATCAGCGCCAGCAATTTGTCTCCCGCCTCATCTACCGTCATGTCTCCGCGCAGGATGGCGGAAACATCCAGGTCGATGTGCTCGCTCATGGTGGAGCACGTCAGCGGATTGGCCGAGATTTTGATCACCG
>CAWEOG010000003.1:0-131904 GCA_963810595.1 Bryobacterales bacterium
GACGAGATTGCTAGGAGAGTTGGGAGGAGCGGTTCCGGGAAGCGACGCAGTGCGGATTGCCGTTTGGGGCGGAGGAGTACGTGGCCTGGGTGGGGGAGCAGAAGCGGATGATACTAACGAAGCGGCCGCCGGGCAGACCCAGGAAAACACACCCGAACAAAGCAGCCGGCCAGGCAAGCTGATATCTTGTGGTTTTGAACCGACAAGAAATTATCCCTTGTGTTCCTGTCCCTGGTTTGTGAAGCGCGGACAGATCGAGGAAGACTTCAAGCCTGAAGGGGGACTTCGGTTCCCGGATAACACCCGCCATGTCTATCGAGCTTGTGACTATATCAAGCTGGGGGTACAGTTCGACGTTTCGCCTCTCCGGGCGGGAACCTGACTTCCCCTGACGACACGGTTCGGACCGTCTCGAAGCTTTATATTGACTATCCTGCAAAGGACTGAGTATCGTCTGATCAGGCACCAAATGCGACCTGGAAAGCTTTGATTTCGCCATATCAGCAATGCAGTGGAAGACCTGTGCGCTCTTCGGTATCTGCCTGTTGGCTGCCACCGCGGCGGCCCAATCGCCGATGCCAACACTGGATCTCACCAAACCGCTGTCGTGCGTGAATGACCGGATGTTTGGAGGTGGAAGCGGTGGCGGTGTCGGATACGAGGGCGAGCCGCCCCCCCCACGTCTCCCGTTGGTAATGCGGCTCGTCCAGGTTGAGCCAAAGCCGGTTAAGTGGCTGCACAAGCTCATCTTCGAGGTGGAACTGGAGAACGCAGGCGCCGCCCCGTTCAGAATTCCCTGGGCCACGGAATGCGACGTAAACGTGGACGATCCCGATCTGGTCACCGTGGACGTTTCACTAATGCCGGTGGGTTATCCGGATAGCGACCAAATTAGCGTTCGGGGTTGTCTATGGCAGCAGGAAGGATACTAACACGTCGCGAGCGATCGCACCTCGTGAAAAGGTTAGGATCCGTTTTGCCTACGCATCGCCAACGGAAGGTCAAGGATCGTTCGCCGCGGAGTCTGGAAGGCCAGCCGAAGGTCATCGTCGATATCGTAGCACGTTTCGCCTTTATTGGGGGACCAGAGAAAGAATATGCTCCGTTGTTGTCGAGAAATATCGTGGCGATCGAAATCGTAAAGCGAACGAGCACTGAGCGGTGAACTTATCCGTTGACGGCCGGGCGAGCGCCAGCATCGTTGCTGACGCCTTGTTAGCGTAACCTGATTCAGCAACTCACGATTTCGTCCTGCGGAGGCGGTTCTGCTCCCTCTGTCTACCGCTCAAGTGTGCTGCTTCGTGCGATCATCTCGGCGAGTGGGGCGTCGAGTGAGCGGGATGGCGTGCTCGTTGGCAGGCAGTTGGTGATCCAATGAGTCGTATGACCAGAAAGATTGCCGGCATGATAGGCAGCCCAACTCGGCGGACGTTCTTGTTGTTCTCTTGGGCCCCCGCGGCGGTGGCTAGTCGCCTCGCTAATGCTCAACAAAGGTCGCCGGCGGGGGTTATCAGAGCGGCCGGAACGGTGGCGAGATCTCCTTGGTCGACTCCCCTCGGCCGTTGCAGTCGGTCGCGTATACGTTTGATCAGCAGTATGGCTGGCGCATCACGTTTGAGGAAGCACCTTTGGTATGGTCCGGAGACATGATCAATGTGACCCGTAACTTCAGTGCGGGGATTCGAGCATACGACCCTCGCGGTGGCCGGCTGGAGTTTTCCTACGCTCTGGGTCCAAGCGGCAGCCCCCCGAGCGACCCCACGCCGGTGCTCCGCGCCGCGATCGACGCATACCATCGAGCGGGCCTCCCGGGACGTTACGATTTGCTCCCGGTGGACGGCTATTTTCAGATTGTGCCCATCGCGCATACGGATAAGTCGGGACTTCTCGAACCGACCCATAGCCCTCTCGACTCGCTCGTCACAATCGCGGGCGGCGGGCGTTTTCCTATGCCTGTTCTCCGAGAACTGGTGCTGGCAGTAAAAAGTGCTTCGGGATACGAAATCCTAATTGGGCAGACCCCGTTCCTGCAGGGGATCCAGCCGCGGATTGAGCGTCGTTTCGAGAACGCGAAGGCACGGGCTATATTGCGGATGTTGATCCACTCTACCGGGCGATCGAGCGTGTGGTTTCTAATGTGTGACCCAGGACGAAAGCGGTACGGCTTGAGCATTCAGTAACGACCCGAGGGCCGTTCCGCATGGCACGGTTCGAGAGATCGATTTGCGCTCGGTGTACGTCCCCGTCAAGATCCTGACTTCCGGCTCTCAACAACTGGCGCAGGGTTCTCCATCAGCTACCAAGCCAGGGCCCGAATTTGGCTGTCCTCCAAATCGGACTTCATTCTTAGCCCTCTCTACTCTCTCCCCCGCGGGAAGGGGAAACGCGAGCGAACAGCCAGAACCTGATCGTGTGCTCCGCTCTTGGAGCCGCTGTAAAACCCGACAGTGGCATTCAGGCGGATAAAGTACGCATCACCCTCGCGGGCAGGATGGCGGCCTTCGTTGCCGTCTTCTCCGCCGCCCGCGACCATATCGCCGTGGCCTTGGAGAATGTAGTAGATTTCCTCCGCCGTTTCGTGATGATGGGGGATGTTGGTGCCGCCTGGAGCGAAGTCCATGATGAACAGGCTCACCATCTGGCTGGCGCAGGCCAGGCGGTCGCGCTTGCTTTGGGTGGTCCCCATCAGCAGCTTGAAATGCACCGTTGGCCCGTGGCCCGGCACGGTTACCTCCGGGACGTCGTCGGCGTTGGCGAGCATGAGCTTGGGTGTGGGGGCGACCGTGGTGCCGGGCGGAATCCTGTAACCCATGACCAGGAGCCGCACGGGCTCGTTGGACTGGTTGGCAATGCCGTGCTTGACGCCGACGGGAAGGTACATGTAATCGTTCTTCTTCACGGGCACCTTCTGGTCGCCATAGAGCAGGATTCCGTTGCCATCGAGGATATAGTAGATCTGTTCCTCGGCGGGGTAGCTCACGACGGCGCTGGAACCGCCGGGCGCCACAGTCAGCTCGCCGTATCGGGCGACCCCCTTGGGCTGACGGGCCTGGGAATCGCCGATGCCAAAAGCCGGCTGGTAAGAGGCGCCGGTGGCATTGGCCGTGAGATCGTCGGCGGCGGGCTGGATATCCGGCAGATAACGGTGAATATAGGTGGGGTCGGCCGCCAGCACGAGCGACGCGGCGGCCAGACCGATGACAGTACTTCGAGAAAGCGCACGAAACCTCCCCAGGTTATTCGTAGGTTACACAATTGCACCACTTGCCGGTTTCGTCGTAGTGCGGCCAGGGGCCGCCGACGTGGAAGCCGGAGAGGATGAGGTCGTCGAACATGGGAGTGGGCTCGAAATAGCCGGGGTGGCGCAGGTGCTCCTTCACCACGGCGTCGTTGAGTTCGAGACCGAGGCCAGGTCGATCGTCCGGCACCTTCACGTAGCCCTTATCGATGATCGGCTTGGGCGGGCCGTTGACCAGGTCCTGCCACCAGGGCATATCGAGGGCGTGGTTTTCCATCGCCAGGAAGTGGTTGCCGAAGGTGGCGGCGCAATGGTAGCCGGCGAAGGCGCCGATGGGCGATCCGGCCTGGTGCATGGCGATGCGGACACCGTATTCCTCGGCGTAGTCGGCGATCCGCTTGGTTTCGAGCAGGCCACCCGAGGTTTCGATATCCGGATGAATGGCATCCACGGCGCGATTTTCGAGCAACTCCTTGAAGCCGCCCTCCAGGCCGAAGATATCCTCGCCGGTCAGGACGGGGGTCTGGGTGGCTGCAGAAATGGTCTTGTAGGCCCGCCAATTGAGGTAGGGAGGCTGATTGCGCTCGCCGACCTGCAGGAGGTCTTCAGCCCAGGAAAGCTGGTAGGGTTCGAAGGCTTTGGCGTATTGGATCGAATCGTTGACATCGAGCCGTCCGAAATGGTCGGCGGCCAGCGGTGTGCCCTGCCCGATGACGTCGCGGATGGCGGCGATATATTCGCACAGATAGCCCAAGCCCTTCGCGGTGCAGACGCCGCGTTCGTTGAGCGCGCCGGGGCGGTCTTTCACCAGGCTGGATTGGAGGTCCATCTTGAAAAAAGTCACCCCCATATTCTTGCGCCCGCGTATGCGTTCGGCGTACACCTTGGGATCCGGATGGCTGGTAGTGTCGGCGTAGATGCGGATGCTATCGCGAGCCTTGCTGCCGATCAGGCGCCAGGCCGGAACGCCGTAAACTTTTCCCGAGATATCGTGGAGGGCCATATCGACGGCGCTAAACCCGCCGCCCATGCGGCCGTGGTTTGAGAACTGGCGGATCATGCGCAGGTTCTGCTCGATGTTGAGCGGGTTCTTGCCCACCAGGTGGGCTTTGAGGACGAGGGCAATGCCTTCGACGCCGGCGTCGCGCACCTCGCCCAGACCGTAGACGCCTTGGTTGGTATCAATCCGGATGATCGGATAATCGTAATTAGCGGCCACCCGGCAGGCGCGCATGTCGGTGATTTTGAGGGTGCTGGGCGAGGAGTTGCGATTCACCGTCTGCTGTGCGCTCACCGTTCCTTCGGTGGCCTGGAATAAAGGGCCGAACATGGCCGTAGCCGCGGCCGTTCGAAACATCGACCGGCGTGTCGGGCCGGCTTTCTCAGGTCTCTTCATCGTTTTGTATCCTCGTAGTTCATGAGGTGGCGCGGCTTCGATTGTAACATGGAGGTTTGCTCGATCTTCCTGGCATCGACGCGGGTGGTGGATGCCGCCTGCGGGACGATGCCGCTGCGAATGAATTTCCTGAAACCCGCTCTTTCCAACTAAACTTCCTATGGGCCGATATTGGAGGAACGGGGCATAGTTAATTATTTCCGCTTGTTTGACGCTTGGCATCGATGTATAATTTTTCGAGTTTGATATAGTGCTCTGGGGAATTCCGATTCGTCACATGAAAACTCAGGCGGTACAGTCGCTGTTTGCATTCTTTCTGGTCGGCACACTGGGCCACGCGGCCTCGCTGACCACCACCTATGCAGGTGGTAATGAGGGACCCGGTGCGATGTTTGACGTGGTGGCCCTACATCCGATTACCATCACGGGATTGGCTATCAACCTGTTCTCCGGCCGCCTGCACACCTTTGAAATCTATGGACGCTCCGGCACGTGGGTGGGCCACCAAGACAGCAGCGCGGGTTGGACTTTGTTAGGCAGCACCAGCGTCAACAGCGCCGGCAACGATGTGCCCACAACCATCCCCATTTCGCTCCATGTGTCCTTGGCGGCAGGGGATCGCTATGCGTTTTACGCGACCTCGACGAATTGGTATGTTGTTTACACCAACGGGTCGGCTGTAGGAAATGTCTTTGCATCGGACACCAACCTTCAAATCCTTGAGGGGGCCGGCAAAGGGTATCCGTTTGGGGACACTTTCACGCCCAGAGTCGTGAACGCCACGATTACGTATTCCCTGCCTTCGAGTAGTACCGCGGTCCCGGTTCCCGCACTGGACACAGCGATGTTGATTGTGTTGGCGCTGCTGTTGGTTGGCTTGGGCGTGATGTTAACCCGGCGTCGGTCGCTCGGAGCAGGCTAAACTGCCCCGCTTGGGTCTTGATCACGGCAACAACTGAACCCGACCAGGACAGCCGGACGCGACCACCAGACGGGACGGACACAGCCGGTCGCAGCAGAGAGAGTCATCGCTCACCGGCTCCACTTACAGAACCCTGCATAATAGAGCGGCGCTTTCCGTGCCAATCGATACCGTGGTTGGTGTGCTTCGACCCAGTCCCCGCTGCGGAACTTTGCGGCCATGCAGGCAAGACCCATCACCGAGTGCCCGCACCGGACTTCTTCGGGTTGCGGGTTTGTGCTGGCTCCACGACACCCTCGCCAGGCGGCGCGAAGATCCGGCTTCGCAACTCCGGATGCAACCAGACCGCGGAGACTACGGGCGCCGCGTACGGGATCACGGCCGTCACCAGATAGTAAATAACCTCGAGCAGCCAATGCCGAATTGCGCTCTCATGGTGGCGTATCTGCGCGAGAGTGCTATACGCGGTCACCTCCGCGAAAACCACAAAAGACGCGATACCGATCGCCAACTGCAGCAGCGTGCCCCACAGCAGAGTCCGCTTCCGCCTGGGCCCCGGCAAAGCCAGCACGATCGCCCAATACACCGGCAGGCCCAGGGTAAACCCGATCACATCCGCGGCTGCGACGGTAAAGTCCACGGAGTCGATCCGCGGGGAAGCGGCCGGACGATGTATCTCGTCCTCCGAATCCCGAACCGGAGCGCGGATACTCCAGTCGCCCGAAGGCTCCATCGTTACCGAACCGTTCCGCATGAGGCCGAACGGAATCCGAGCTCCTGTATACAGCACCAGCAGCATTGGGCGCCGAAGCGGGAACCACCATAACGACAGCAGCAGGATTAGCAGCGCGGAGGAGCGAAGCAGGAAACGTCGCTGTGGACTAGCGGACTGCATCGCGGGTTGCAGCAGAGCGGAACGTCATTGTGGCCCAAACCCAGAATACGACGAGGGCATCTACCATGATCAAACTCTCCCAGAGATAGGAATGCGCAAACTCGAACCACGTCATGTTATATTGCCCCAGGTAAAACAAGCTGATAAAGCGGACAAAGTTGACGCTCTGAATGGCCGCCGATCCGACAACCAGTCCACCTGCTTTCCAGATCCACGACGATGGGAAAGCCAGTATCGCGCACCACAGCAGGATCATCACGTTGACGCCGTTGCACCCGTTCTTCATCTCGATGGCGAAATTGCCCGAAGGGGCGCTTAGTACCGCACCCTCCACTCGAGCCTTTCCCCCCGCGATGCTGATCAATTCTCCAGATGCCCGCACCAGTCCGCTCGAATAGCTTGCCACCGCCGGCTGCGCGAAGGGAGCAAACAACACACCGAACGCGAGCACCGCAGAGATCGAGAAAAGCGCCAGGAACCGCTTCGTACGCACCGGCTTTGTGCCAGCGCTGCCGGGTGTTTCCGGGTTCCGGATTGCTCTTCCCGACCGTTTCCCCTTGCCCATTTATCACGTCCATTGTACCGAGCAAATCACCGGCGGAGCTGCCGGTACCCTCACCTCCCGGCAGCAACCAGAGCGCAATCATCGACCATTCTCCCGAAAACCGGCGTCGCAACGTCAGCGCAGACCCGCTCATTCACATTCGCGGCTCAAGCTGGATTTCACGAGTGATCAGTTTTGCTCACCATCCCCTGCCGAAGTGACGGGGACGATTGCTTTGCCGCGCGCACCGCACTTCAGCGCCGGAGCGTGCCGCGGATTGTCGGTACCGTTCGTCCCCGAATCGTCCGCTTGCTTGCGCGCGCGGTTCCAAGACTACCAGTGAGTGCGTGATGTTGGAGGGCGGACCAGGTGGTCCGCCCTGTTCCTACTGCTCGCCGCCTTGCAGGATCAGAAACTGAATTTGGCGGCGATCTGGAGCTGCCTGGGGGTGCTGGCGACACTGGAGACCTGGCCCGTGTTGCTCTGGCCCAGGGTCGTGTTCGGAGTCCCCAGAATCTGGAGGTTGAGGACGTTGAATGCCTCGAAGCGCAATTGCAGGGACCGTCTTTCCCCTAAATTGAAGTTCTTGTTGACCGACAAATCGAGGTTGTAGAACGGCTCGTTGCGGAAGGTCATCTTGCCCAGGTTGCCGTAGGCTCCCGAGGGAACCGCGAAGGCGGCCGGGTTGAATTGGCATTTGGCGGTGCCGAGGTCCCAAGTCGCCCCACCGACGGTGCAGGCGGTATTTGGATCGCCGATCAGGTCCGGCCGGCCGTAATTGCCGGTGGAGCCCTTGCTGCCCGAGATATTCGCGATGTCGCCGGTGGCCACAAGGTTGTACGGCTGGCCACTGCGGCCCATGAACACATAATTCATGTCCCAGCCGCCCACGAGGTTTGCCAGCAGCCCATGGTTGACGTATCTCCGGCCGATACCAATCGGGAACCGGTAGTTGGTGCTCCACACCAGCACTTGAGGTATATCGTAGCCGGAAGGGCCGTAATTCGAGTTGGGCGCGAAGTAGTTTTGCACCACCGAGCCGCCGCCCGATCCGTTTTCGGCGGAAAAGAAACCGCTCGAGGTGTCCAGACTCTTCGACCAGGTATAAGCGAGCAGGGTGGTCAAGCCCTGCGAGAAGCGCTTTTGCACCTTCATCTCCAGTGCGTTGTAGTTGGACCAGCCGATGCTTTGCGAGTACCGGATGTTTGCGGTGGCCCAGGGTATGGCTCGGAAATTGTCAACCGTCGTGGGTGCGACCGATTTCGCGGAAGGCTGGTTCGCACCGTTGGCATAGCCGGTGTAGTCGATCCGCGAGTTGTGGCTGCCCACGTATGCGGCGGACACGACCATGCTCTGTCCGAACTGCCGCTCGATGTCGACGTTCCACTGGTGGGAACGGGCGTTCTTGTAATTGGGGTCGTTGAGGTATCTGCCGGACAATGATCCCCAAGCGTCAGTGGGAACACTGGGATCGGGGAAGCCGCCTTCGATATTGGTGATATAGGTGAGCGGATTGGCGTCGGCCCCGGGATAGATGTTGCCGCTGAGCCCGTTGGTGGTGCGGGTGCCAATGCCCGTGGTCCACGGCCAGGACGCCCCTTCCAGGGTGTTCTGGGCATATTGGCTGCGAGCTGAAATGGTGTCGTAGAGCAGACCGTAACCGGCGCGCAGAACCGTGCCCCTGGCAAAACCCCAGGCCACGCCGATACGCGGTCCGAAGTTGTCCGCGATCGAGTTAGGTCCCGCGCTCTGCTGCCCCGTGTACTGAAACGCGTCGCTATGCGATATGGACGATAGACCACCCGGGATGCACGGATCCTGGAAAGGAGAGCCGCAATCGGGGATGGAGGTAGCCCCCAACAGATATTTCTGGTTGAACAGATCCACAGCGTTCGAGAGGCGGCTGTTCAAAGGCGTGATCTTCGGGATGTAGTCGTAGCGCACGCCCCAGTTGAGCGTCAGGTTCGGCTTGACTTTCCACTCATCCTGGAGATAGCCCGACCACACCGTCACACGGAAGTGAATCTCGGCGTACTGCGGCAATTCGCCCGTGAACTGATAGGGGATTCCGAGCAGAGCGGAAGCCAGTGAGTTCCCGGTCTTGCCTCCCTTCATGTCGCTGCTGGTCAGGTTGTCATTGAAGCTGAAGGACTGGTACAGGTTGTTCTGCAACCGGTTCTGGTAGAGATACTGGCCTCCGGCCTTGATGGAGTGGTTGCCTTTGATCCAGATGATGCTGGCGTCCACGTTCGCCACCGGGTTGCCACGGTAAGACAAGCCGCGATTGCCGATGTTGGAGGTGATGTAGGGTGAGGTCAGGCCGACGATCATGCCACCGTACTGGTCCACGTTCTTGAAACCGGCGGCGGAAGCGGCCTGGCTGCCGTCAGGGGCGTCGGACTGGTTGAAAACGAATGGCTTCAACATCGCGCCCGCGCGCACGCCGAGGATCAGGTTGGGAGAGATAATGTGGTCCCAGCCGCCCCCGAAGTTGGTGGTGCGGTAAGTGTTGTGGTTGGACGAGACGGTGCCGTTCTGCCATTGGGTGTCGGAAACCCACTGCTCGGTGTAACGGCCGAACAGCCGGTCCTTATCGCCGAGGTTGTGATCGACCTTTACCGTGAAACCATCCATGCGATCCGTCTGGGGGCGATTCTCGATGTAGTTGTGGCTGGGATCTCCACTCAGGTTGGGTTGGTTGAGGTAGCCCTTGAGAAACGCGACCATGGTCTGCGTCACCGGGCTCGCCATCAGGCTCGGCGAGATGACGTTGTTGGTGAAGGGCGTGCGGGTGCAGGTGCTTCCCGCGCAAACGGTGGAGGTAGGATCGTAGATCGGGTTGGTGTAGGAAGACTGCGAAAAATCGCCACCGAGCTCCGCGCTGGTGGGCACCAACTGGAGGCTGGAACTGGGCTTGGTGTAACGCCAGCTTTCCCAGCCCGCCGAAAAGAAGGTCTTGTTCTTGATGATGGGACCTTGGACGGCGGCTCCAAATTCGTTCTGCCGGTACGGCGGAGGAGAGCCCGACAAATCGGTGAAGGGATTGCGGGCGTCGAAGGCGTTGTTCCGCACGAATTCCCAGGCCGAGCCGTGGAACTCGTTGGTGCCGGACTTCGAGACGAGGTTCACCACGCCCCCCAGCACGCCACCGTACTCGGTCTTTTCATTGTGGGACTGGATCTTGAACTCTTCCACGGTGTCGACAATCGGCAGCGCGCCGTAGTTCGAGATGCGGAAATCGGTGTTGATGATCCCGTCCAGGAAGAACACGGAGGACCGGTTCTGCTGGCCGTGCAGCGAGGGCTTGAAAAGGCCGCTGCCGGGTATGCCGGTCATGCCCCCGTCGGTTGCGCTGATGCCCGAGCCCTGCGAAGTGGAAACCGGAGTGGCTCCCGGCGTCAGAATCAACAACTGCGTGAAGTTGCGGCCGTTCAAGGGCAGTTCCCGAACCGCCTCCTCTTCGATCACGCTGCCCAATTCAGTGGAGGACTGCTGCAGTAACGGGGTTTCGGCGGTTACCGTAACGGCTTCGGTCACTTCACCGATGTCCAATTTGACGTTCTGCGTTATGGCCTGGTTGACCGCTACGTTCAGCGGGGATAGCCGTGCCGTTTTGAAGCCCTGCATCTCCACCGTGAGCGTGTACGATCCGGGCTGAACGTTCAGGAACAGATAGTTTCCCGATCCGTTCGTTTCGGTCTGCGTGAGGATGTTGGTCCCCAGGTTGGTTAGTTTGACCGAGGCGCCGACAACTGCCGCGGCGGAGGCGTCCGAGATGGTCCCGTTCACCTGGCCGGTTGCTATCTGCGCGTTCAGCGCCGGCGCAAATAGCAGAAAAACAGTGAATAATGTGGCTCCCACCAACTTCTTCATACGTGCACTCCTTTGGAATTGTGTTTACTGAGACTCCGTTGCCAATCGAATGTTCTCCTGACTGGCGGAACTGCTTCCTCTGCGCATAGTGCTCCCTGACTAATAAGTACCCTTGAGTGGTTCATTCCCTACGCGGCGGGAGTTTTATTTCAAGCCGGGGTGGACACCGGTTGACCTGCGGGACAAAATCCAAAACGATCAGTTCCGTGTAGCAGAAGTTGATCGTTTTTCAATCCACTTCAAAGTTTAATGATCGAAAGATCATTTTTACTTGTACGGACGCCAGAAGGACCGTAGTATTCAATTAGCGGGGTTCTTTATGGCGGCCAACGGAGCAGCAAGTCTGCATGGGTTTGGTGAGCGCAAAGCAGTTAAAAGGCGTCTGTCCCGGATTTTGGAGTGCCTGGCCGCCGGCAATCGTGTCCGGGTGGAAGAGCTGATCGAAAGGACGGGCGCCTCGGCGCCCACCATTCGCCGCGATTTGAGCCGACTGCAGAGCGGCGGCCTGGTGCGGCGCGACCACGGCGGGGTCTTTCTTGCCGAACCCCTGTCGTTTGAGGCCTTCCTGTACGATCCCAGCTTTCGCGATCAGGTGCGGCACCTGGCCTCCGAGAAACGCCGGATCGCCATTGCCGCCGCCGCGCTGATTCAGGATGGCCAAACCATCGGAATCGCTCCCGGAACCACGACGGCGCAGATCGCGAGAGCGCTGCAGCCACGCATAAATCTGACCGTGGTTACCAACGCCGTCAACGTCGCCATGGACCTGAGCCGGCGAAAGGAAATGACGGTTCATCTTACCGGTGGCTATCTAAGCGGCGACTGGTTCGCGATGGTGGGGCCCAAGGCGCTCGAATTCACCCGGGACATGTTTCCGGAGCAGTTCTTTTTCGGCGCCAACGGTGTCGATGCCGAGCACGGCGTCACCGACCGCCACGCCGAAGAGTCGGCCGTAAACCGGGCCATGGTGGCGCAGGCGCAGAAGCGAATTCTGGTGGTCGATCACACCAAGTTCGGGAAGGTGTCGGGTCACCTGGTCTGTCCGATTGCGAAGGTGAACGTGATCATTACGGACAGTGCTGTGCCGGACGAGGTGGTGACGCCGTTCTTGCGGCTGGGGATCGAAGTGATGCGGGTATGAAGCATGGCAAACGGCGTGTGGAAATGAAACTGACCAGAACGAAAGAAACGGGAGAGGAAGCGGGCCAGATGGTGGACGCGTTGTTCGCCTCCTGGCGGCCGGTGCTATTCCGTTATGCGCTACGCTTGTCCGGCACCCGGGAACTGGCCGAGGATCTGGTTCAGGAAGCCTTTCTGGCGCTGTACCGGGAGTCGGTACGAGGCGAGGGCGTGCGCGATCCCAGACGTTGGACGTTGTGCGTGGTTCGGCAGCAGGTTTCCAAACACTATCGCGACAGACGGCGTCACGGCGAGGTGCCGCAGCCTCCCGAGGTTCTGGAAGCTTTCGTCTCCGAGGACACCTTCCCGGTGCGCGGGTCCGGCCACGAGGAGGACGTCGGCCGGCTGCTCGCCATCCTCACGCCGCGGGAGAAGGAAGTAATCCTGCTGCGGCTGGAATCGCTCAAGTACAGGGAGATCGCGGCGCACCTCGCGGTAAGCCCCAAGACCGTGGCTGCTCTGTTGGCCCGTGCGCTCCACAAGCTGCAAAAAGCGGCGCATGGCGCGGGTGATCCGGAAAACGGGTTCCACCCACCCGCTATGAGAGCGGCTGCCGGATTTGTGCATCCGGAATTGAGCACGTTGCACGCGGCGCTGGGTTGATAGCGGTGTGCTTCCCTAAACGTGGCCGCCGCGGCGGAGATAGATTTCGCGGCCCCGGCGGAGGGAGATCCACCATTTCAGGCGGCGCGGCAGCAGGCCCATCAGCCGTACGATCAGCTTGTACCTGGCGCCGGGCACCACCAGCCACTTGTCCTGTTCCAGCGCGCGCAGGGAATCTTCCACCACGTCGCCGGCGGACATCCACCAGCTTTCGGGAGCCTGGCTGCGATCAACGCCCATTACTTCGTGGAATTCGGTGACCGTGAAGCCCGGACACAACGCCTGCGCCTGCACCGGAGAACCCATCATGCGCAACTCCATCGCCAGGCCTTCGGTGAAGCTGATGATCCAGGCCTTGGTGGAGCAGTAGCTGACGTTGCCGGGCGTTTGCATGAAGCCGGCCACCGAGGCGACGTTAATGACGGCCCCGCGCGCGCGTTTTACCATGCCGGGCAGAGCGGCTTGCGCCAAGCGCATGGTGGCCACCACGTGCAAGCCATACATGCGCCGCTGCAACGCCGCGTCGGCCTCGTAAAACAGACCGCGAGTTCCAAAGCCGGCGTTGTTCACGAGCAGAGCCAGATCGGCGCTGCCGTCGATCGCCTGCTCGACGGCCTGCAACCCATCGTCGTGCGTCAGGTCGGCGGCCAGGACACGCGAGTGAGCGCCGTGCTGGCCCGCGAGGCGCGCTGCCAGCTCTTCGAGGCGGTCTTCGCGGCGCGCCACCAGCACGAGATCGTAGCCGCGCGCCGCAAGTTTTTCCGCGAAGACCGAGCCGATTCCCGCGGAGGCTCCGGTAACCAGCGCCAGGGGACGTTTTGCGGCCAATGAGGCTTCCTCCCGCGGCACCGTCGACTACATGATGGTGGCGCTTTTAATGCCGTCCAGGTTGGGGAAGTTCTGGCTCAGGAAGGCGTTGCCCTGCGCGGCAATCTGCCCCTGAAGGTTCGTGGCGCTTTCCCCGTACCCGCTGAACAGTTTCTCGACCACATCCATACCTTCCGACACTTCTCCGAAGGGCGCAAAACCCTGGCTGTCGAGCCCGGCGTTGTTGCCAAGGTTGATGAATACCTGGGTAGTGCGGGTATTCGGTCCGGCGGTGGCGAAGGTAATGGTGCCCTTGGTGTTGGAGCCCTTCACGGGATCGTCCTTCAGATTGGTGTTCCGCCAGGCTCCGGTGACCTTGGGATCGGCGGCGAGACCAAACTGCACCACGAAGCCCGGCACCACGCGGAAGAACTTCGCGTTGTCGTAGTAGCCGGCCTTCACCAGGTTGTAGAAACGGTCCGCTCCAAGCGGTGCCAGTGAGCGGGTAACGGTCACCACAAAGTCGCCTTTGGTGGTGGCAAATTTCACCTTATAGGTGGCGGGAGCTTTCGCTGTATTTGCTGAGGGATTCATAAGCAAGCTTCTGTTCGGCGCTGCGGGAACGGTCTTCTCGGCTTCCTTGGGTGCCTCTTTCGGCGCTTCCTTGGGTGCCTCGGCAGCCTCTTTTGGGGTTTCCGGGGCGGGCGCCGCGGCGCGCTCCTTTTGGGCTTCGGTGGCGCGTTCGGGCTGCTTCGAGCAGCCGCTGAACACGAACAGTAGAATCAACGGGGTTGCTGCCGCCAGCAGGGAATAGCATATTCTGAGTCGTTCACGGGTCATAGTCGGGGTTGCTCTCTTCGGAAATTCCTTGCTTTCAAGTGGCCGGCCCCGGCGCGGCGGACGGCCGCCGCGGCAGGCAGGCCCAAATTCAACATCAACCATCGTACTCGAAACCGGAGCCGATGGCACGGGCGGAAGCGAGAAGAGAAGGCGGCGCGGGGTGCGGTATCGTATTGCGTGAGGGCCTCATGAGCAGTTCCTACGAGAAGAGGGACGTTGCGGCGCTTGTGGCGTTTGCGCTGCTGTTGCCGGCCGCGGCGTGTGCCCCCGACACCGCGGGGGACCGGCGCGTAGCAGATTCCGGGACACAGCAGGGAAAGCAAACCAGCCCGGCTGGCCAGACGCCGTTCAACCAGGCGTTCTGGAAGATTTGGGGGGATGGGCAGGCGGAATTGGCCTCCTACGACCTGGTGACGAACCGCTACGGCAAGCCGCGGCACGGAACCGCCGTGGCCATCTTCGTCACGGAAACCTTTTCCGACAGCCTGAGGGTGAAAGCCGACCCGGGCAAGCATCCGGCCTCCGACCAGTTCCCGGTGATGAAATTGAACCTGCTCCGCAACTATCAAACCGGTATCTACGACTACAGCGAAATGCTCAGCAGTTTCGCCGCGCTCCAGGCGGTGGAGGGCCGGCCGGCCGGCTCGTTGACCAAAGCCAGCTATTCGGTGCAGGAATGGTGCGGCCAGCAATATGCGCAGGTTCTGTTTAACCGGAAAAGCCTGAAGATCGATTCGCACAGCTACTTTGACGGCGAAGCCGATTTCGAGGGCAATCTCGACTATCCGGAAAATGCCGTCAGTGAGGACAGCCTGATGTTGTGGGCGCGCGGTATGGCGCCGCCGTACCTCAAGGCGGGGGAAACGGCCACGCTGCCGATTCTGGCTTCGCTGCGGGCACATCTGCTGGACCATCGCCGGCTGGAATGGGGCAACGTGAAACTGAGCCGGCTCAACCTGACGGTAACCGTGCAAACGCCGGCCGGGAACTTTGCCACCGAAGCGATGTCGGCGGAATGGCCGAACGACCGTAAAGTGACGTTTTACGTGGAGCGCAAGCCGCCGTTTCGCGTGGTTCAATGGGAATCGAGCAGTGGGGAGCAGGCCGGCCTGGTCAAGTCCACCCGGGCACAGTATTGGAAGATGAACGACCCGTCCGGCGTGGCGCACCTGGAAGAACTCGGGCTCAGGCCGCGGCCACCTCGAACCATGTGACCGGGCGCGGGGCCGGCGACGCCGCAGAGTAGCACCCATGCTGAAACGAACTTCCGCCTCGTATCGCCCGGCGGTTGCCGGGATGGCGCTGTCCGCGGCGCTGGCGGCTCTGTTATTACTCTCCTGCAACCGGACGGATTCGCCGGACGACGCCGTCCCACAATGGACCAACCGAATCCTGAAGAATCCGGCCGACCTCGCGGACCCATCGAAACTGCCATCCACGTCTGCGGCAAGCTTTACAGTATTTGCGGCGAACGACGAGTGGCCGGTGGTCAGCGCGCCTTCGATTACCGGACTGGGCGATACCCTGTGGGTCATGTGGGCCGCCAGCAAGACGGGAGTCGACGAACGGGACCAGTCCATATTCATTTCATCTTCTACCGACGGACATAGGTGGAGCGCTCCTTCCCTGGTGGCGGGCGACCCGGATGGACCAAAAGGCCCTCTTCGGTGGCTGCCGGCCGGCCTTTCGGGAAGAGGCGGCGAGCTGGTGGCGCTGGCCACCTACGCCGGCAATCTCGAATCGGGGCAGCAGGCCAAAGGCATGCCTGTCGATCCGTTGAAGCTGTTCCGCTTCGAAAAGACCGGAGATGGCTGGAAGTCGCTCGGCGTGCTGGTGGACGACTGCCTGAGCACCGAGGCGCCGCATCAATTGGGCACGCGCCTGGCCGTCATCTGCAGAGACCTCAAAGGAGATGCCAAGCTGGCCTCCGCCGATTTGACGGACGAGCTCTCCTGGACGGTGGTCCCCCTCTATCCACAGCCGCCTTACAACCGGCTGCTGGGCGCCACCTGGTATCAAACCGACGACGGACTGGTGCACGCCTTCGAGTGCGATCCCGACCGCTCCGGCCATTTGCTGGCGGCGGCCAGCCAAGACGGCGGCGTTTCCTGGTCGTCACCGGAGTGGACGAATTATCCGGATACAAATCGGGGCCTGGCCGCCGGACGGCTGCGGCAGCGGTGGTACTACCTGGTCAACATCCCCTTCCAGGACGGGCCCGTGGTGGCGGCTTTCAGTGCCGACGGGCGGACATTTTCCCGCCTGCGGGCGGTAACGGACAGCGGTGCGGCGGCGGGGAGCGACGGGTTTTCTCACCCGCGGGCAACCAACTGGAACAACTCGCTGTGGGTGGTGTACGCGGTGGGAAGCAGGGAAATCCGCATTTCAGAAACCCCGTTTGAGAGCCTGGGACTGAAGGATCTTCGATTTTCGGTCGAGTAAACGACAAAAGAGGCGCCGGCCCTGCGCCGACGCCTCCTGATTTCACCTTTTGAAATCGAATCGGGAGGATTAATCCCCCTCGCTCGCCTTACCAGAAGGGCCGGGACGTCCGCCAACCTTCGGAGTGGCAAGATATCCGACAATCTGATCCTTCTTGATGTCGTAGACCACCAGTTCGTAAGGCAGACGCGAACGGGATGTGTAAAACTGAACGGGTTCGTTCAGTGTCCGGTCCTTCTTTTCCACCCGTTTGTCGTCGACGATGACGTCAAGAGTGTATCGATTGTTTTTGGTATCGGTGTTCTTGAGCACCACCAGGATGTCGCCCACCTTAAAGCTGCGCTTCTTCTGGGCAATATTGAATTCGAAGTAATTGCGGTCGCCCAGCGCCTTCAGAGCCTGCAGCTCCTTGCCGTTGGTGGCGATAAGACCGCTCTGAAGCCCCATGTCGCCCGTAACCCGTTTGAGCGCGGCCACGGTGTCGTCCAACTGCGACTTGCTCATCTGCAAATCGGACTTGACGCTGCCCACCTCGCCCTTCACTTCCGAGATGGACGCCTGCGCCTGAGAGCCGACCTGCGTGATGTTCTGTTGCAGCTTGCGCTGTTCGACCGAGAGTTCCTGAGCTAATTGCTCGGCGCGCTTGGTGGCCTCCACCTTGGCCTGACCCGCCGCCATTGCCGCCTGCTGGCGCGCCGCTTCCAGATCGGCGCTCAGCGTTTCGACGCGCTTGCGGTTGGCCAGGGCCGACACGTTGGTGGCCTCGCGCAGGCTGCCGATTTCCTCCAGAAGCTCGTTTCGATTCTGGACTGTGGTTTTCTTTACCCCCTCCAGTTGGAGAAACAGGTAAATGTTGGCTGCCAGTAATGCGACGACACAGCCAAACAGAATCGCGATCTTCAAATTTCCGCCCGACTGCGGTTGTTGTGGTGGAGCGTATGTGAGATTCGGATCACCCACTTCTTCTTTCCTCCTGGCGCAAAGACGCCTCAGGGAATATCCATTGGCGATATTCTAACAGGTTGGATGGAGGCCGACTATGGCTGGTTGCAGCAATTCGGCTTCCATTCGCCCCCGGAGGCCCCGAAACCAGGCGGCTGGCGCTCATGCCTTTCGCTTGCCGCGCCGGCCCCGGGCCGGCTGGTTGTCCACCATCGAGAAGTACAATCTTCTTTCGACGCCGTCGACGCGGTCGAGGCGCACCTTGACGCGGGCTCCGAGCCGGAAGGTGTTTCGCGAGCGTTCCCCGACGA
Organism: Bryobacterales bacterium; assembly: GCA_963810595.1. Classification (GTDB taxonomy): domain Bacteria; phylum Acidobacteriota; class Terriglobia; order Bryobacterales; family Bryobacteraceae; genus CAWEOG01. The sequence goes on from CAWEOG010000003.1 coordinate 17,993, forward strand.
TCTGGCGCGCGTTTTCGTGGAACAGGTAGCGGTCGCCGGTGAGCGATTCGATCGGCACCAAACCCTCCACGAACAGGTTGTCGAGTTCCACGAAGAAGACCGGCCTTGACGGCGTTAATGACGAGCGCGTCGAACTCGTCGCCGACGTGGTCGGTCATGAACTTCACTTTCTTCCATTCGAGCAGCTCACGTTCGGCTTCGGCCGCCCGCCGCTCCGTCATGGAGTTGTCTTCGGCAATCTGGTCTCGAGCTGCCCTCGTCGGCGTAGGGTTGCGCGGTGTCGAGAAACGTGGTGAGAATGCGATGCACCATCAGGTCGGGATAGCGGCGGATGGGCGAGGTGAAGTGGGTATATTTTTCCGCCGCCAGGGCGAAATGGCCCACATTTTTCGCGCTGTAGCGGGCCTGCTTCAGCGACCGCAGCAGCAGGTAGTTCAGGATGCGCTCTTCCGGCCTGCCTTCCACCTGTGCGATCAGCTTCTGGTACGCCTTGGAGGAAACGGTCAGCCGCTCGTCCACAAGCTGAACGTCTTTGCGAAGCTTGCGCCCATCGCGTTTGCGATCGACCACCGGGAAGCGGCGAACCGGGATGGCGCCGACACCGAGCGAGTAACCGAACGACGCGGCGATGTCTTCGAACTCCGCCACCCGCCGCGGGTCGGGCGTTTCGTGGATGCGGAAGATGCCGGGGACGCCGGCCTCAACCAGGCGGTCGGCCACGGCTTCGTTGGCGGCCAGCATGAACTCCTCGATGATGCGGTGGGCGATGTTGCGGGGGCTGCGCGAGATGCCCTTCATGTTGACCTTCCTGGTCGAAATCGATGATGGGTTCGGGCAGGTCGAAATCGATGGAGCCGCGGCGGGTGCCTCGGTCGATTGAGGATCAACGCCAGCTCGCGCATCAATTCGAAACGGTCGGCCAGCCGCGTTGTAGCGTTCGCGCAGGCCGGGGTCGCCTTCGAGAAGGAGATGGACGCTGGTGTAAGTCATGCGCTCCGGCGCTGCGGATGACTCCGCGCACGAATTCCTGGCGTACTATCTTGCCCCGCCGGTCGATTTCGAGCAGTACGGAGAGCACCAGCCGGTCGAGGCCAGGGTTCAGCGAGCAGATGCTGGTGGATAGCTCGAGCGGAAGCATGGGCACGGCGCGGTCCGGGAAATAGACGCTAGTGCCGCGCACGAGACGCTTCGCGGTCGATGGGCGTGCCGGGCAGGACATAATGGCTGACGTCCGCGATATGTACCTGCAGCACGTAGTGGCCGTTGGGCGAGTTTGTCCACCCATACTGCGTCGTCGAAATCGCGCGCCGTTTCGCCGTCGATGGTGACGATCTGCCATGCCGCGGAAGTCGCGCCGGCGCTGGTATTCCGCCGCCGCGATGGTGGCCGAAATGCGCTGGGCCTGTTCCAGCACCTCCGCCGGGAAGCGGTGGGGCAGGTAGATGCTTGCGGATGATGACTTCGACATCCACGCCGAAATCGTCGGGGTGGCCCAGGATTTCGATAACCCGGCCGACGCCGCCCGCTCCGTTGCGCGGATACTCCACAATCTCGATGTTGACGATGAGCCCATGGAGGTCCTCGGGCGCGGTAGATTTTCGGCCCGCGGCGCCGATGCGGTCGGGATTGGCGCGCGTCGGGGGGGATCTCCATTCCTTCGGGAATCTCGATCCACTCCGGGATGCGGTCGTCGAACGGCACCACGAAGCAGCCCGCCGCGAACCACGCGGAACTGGCCCACCAGGGTCGGGATGCGCGCGGCGCAGGATGCGCACGATTTCGCCTTCGGCGCGGCCGTCGCCGCCCCAGCGGACGATGCGCACTAGCGCGCGGTCGCCGTGCATCGCGGCCCTGGCAGCGGCGGGAGGAAGAAAGATGTCGCCTTCCACGCCCGCCGGCGCCAAGTCGGGGACCAGGAATCCGTAGCCATCGCGGTGCAGCACCACCCGGCCGGCCACGAAGTCGCGGCTGCCGCGCGTCGCCACAAAGTGGCCCGAGCGCAATTCCACCAGCTCGCCTTTTTTGGCCAGCCGCTGCAAGCGCCTGTTCCAGTTCTTTGCGCTCGGCGCCCTTCAGCCCCAGCTCGCGAATGAGTTGCTTCTCGTTCGCGCGGGCGTGCGGCTGGCTGGCGATTTGCCGCAGGATGGTGTCGTCGTTGAGTGCTTCGCCATTCCTCATCTGCACAGCGCCTTTCGAGTGGCGGGCGTACCGATTTTCGCACGTTTCCGGCTTCGCCCGATGTAGGATGGTCTCTGCGATGGAACTGAAAGCGATTCGACTGGAGATCCCCGAGGGAGCCAACATCATCGTCGGCCAGACCCACTTCATCAAGACCGTCGAAGACGTCTACGAGGCGCTGGTGAACACCGTGCCGCAGATGAAGTTCGGGGTGGCGTTCAACGAAGCCTCGGGGCCCTGCCTGACGCGCTCGGAGGGCAACGACGGGAGCCTGCGCGCGGTGGCCGAGCGCAACGCCACCGCTGTCGGCGCCGGCCATCTGTTCATCGTGGTGATGAAGGACGGCTATCCCATCAACGTCCTCGGCCGCTTGAAAGACGTGCCGGAGGTGGTGGGCATCTTCTGCGCCACCGCCAATCCGGTGGAAGTGATCGTGGCCGAAACGGAGCAGGGTCGCGGCGTGCTGGGCGTGGTGGACGGAGTCCGCCGAAAGGCGTCGAGGGCGAGGAAGACATCAAAAAGCGCAAAGACTTCCTGAGAATGATCGGCTACAAGCGCTGTAAGCCGCCTACTTCTCTTTCCCGTCGATCGCCGGCTCGCGGCGGCGAAGGGCGCATCTGGATCTTCTCATTTCCTCCGGCGGCGCGGGGGGGAGTCTCCCTGTTGTCCACTCGTCCTCGGCGGCGCGCGATTTGCCTTGTTCAGGTGGAATCCTTGCCGAGATGTGGTCGAGGGGAAGGCGAATCCGGTACCCGACTCGCCACGATCGCCATGACTCGCAGCAGCACGTCTTCCTGCATGGCCAGATAATCCGCGTAGTCGGAGGCGAAGAGGAGACACAGCAACTCCACATCAAGCGAAGAGGCGCCGAACTGCCACGAAGCGGATCCGCGCCGAACTGGTCTCCATCTTCGGGTGCTCGTCGAGCATCTGCCGTGTCTTTCCAGCACGTAGCGGAGTTGGTCGGCGCTGGTCTCGTAGCGCAAGTTAAGCAAATGCTTGCAGAGGAACTTGTCGCGCAGGGCAAAGTTCTCCACGGGCAGGGCGGAAACCTGCCCGTTCGGGAAGGTCACCAGCGTCCGGTGCCAGCGTCCGGATGCGGGTGGAGCGCAAACCGATGGATTCCACCGTACCTTCGACGTCGCCCACGCGGCAGTAGTCGCCTACGCGCAGCGCCTTGTCGGAGAGGATGGAGATGCCGCCGAAGAGATTTTCGAGGCTCTTCTGCGAAGCCAGCGCGACGGCGACGCCGGCCAGTCCGATGAGAGCCAGCGCCGGGTCGACGTTCGCGCCGAGCGTGCGGACAATGGCCAGAAGTCCAAACAGCAGAATCAGCGCCTGCATCAGCCGGCGCCCGAACATCAACATGGTGAGCAGTCTCTTTGGGCGAGGCGGCGTATTTTGAAGCTGGACCCGCTCGGTGCCCAGATTCACCAGGCGCATCAGCAGCCAGATCAGCACCAGCAGCGCCAACACCAGCAGCAGGCGGCTGAGATAGTTCTGATACAGGATGGGCAGTTCCAGCACCGGCAGCGTCCACTGCGCCACCAGCAGGGCCAGTATCCATTCGATTGGACCCTGCGTGGAGCGCCACACAGGCGGTGCGAATGGGCTTGCGGCGGACTCGGCAGCCCCAAAAGATAAATGGCCCGCACCAGCCGCGCCACGACAAACACCACCAGATAGGCTAACGGCGCCAGCACCAGCAGGCCAATCCATTGCCAGGCCTTGATGGCGAGGAAGCGGAATTCCACCAGCGGTGCCGGCAGCAGCCTCTCGATTAGGGGCAACGGGGAAGTGGCGGGCGAGCGCCGGGATTCTGGCGCACCGTGCTGGCGGAAAAGAGCCAGATTTTCCGGTTGTTGCCGTCCTCGGTGCGCACCAGCTCGACGGGCACCGGGCCGGACGGCGAATCGACCAATCCGATGAGTTCCATGTTCGGCGCGAGGCCGTCGTCGACGCGTCCCTCCGGGGTGTTATTGATCTGGTTCAGGTCGACCCGAAGCTCGCGGTCAAAAACGGCCTTTAGCTGGCTGGCCAACTCCGCCTTGTCGTCTTCACTGGTTCGAGGCGGGGATTTCCATGAATTCCGCCGAGCCTTGCAGGTTGCCGCTCTCCGCGGTTCGCAGGAACCCGAGCACCGCGCCCCGCGGGGTGTCCCTGCCAAGGGGGTCGCTCGGCGGCGGGGCCGTTCCGGTTTCCCCGCCGAGCAGCTTGGCCGGGTTGAGGGCCTGCGGAAACGCCGGCCGGGTCGCCACAAGGGCGAGCGGCAACCACAGGGCGGCGCAGATGAGTCGCTTCCGCATGGGGGCTCTTAAAGCAGGGTACACCAATGCTGCAAACGAGTTCGCTGGGCAGTCTCAGGCCGGCCAGCCGAACAAACCGGAGTGGCGGCGCAACAGGCAGTCGTCCATTACCACCAGCAGCCCGGCGGACTCGGCCCGGCGGGCCGCCTCGTGGTGGAGAACTCCGTCCTGCATCCACACCGCCTTGGCGCCGATGCGGATGGCGCTCTCGACGATATCGGGGACGTATTCGGAGCGGCGGAAGACCTCCACGACATCCACCGACTCGGGAATGTCTTCCAGGCGCGCGTAGCTTTTTCCCCCAATACCTCGGTTTCATTGGGGTTCACGGGAATAATCCGGTAGCCGGCGCGTTTGAGGTATGCCGCGACGTTGTGGCTGGGGCGCGCAGGCCGGCTGGAGAGGCCCACCACGGCGATGGTTTTGGTTTCCCGCAGCAGCCTCGAGATTTCGCTCACCGTGAGATTGGTCATCGAGATCCGATCCGGCGAAATTCATCGTTTTGCAGCGCCGCGCGGCGGCCTTCGCAGCCCGGCCTCGCGGCGCAGCCGCTGTAACTCTCGGGGCAAGAGCGGACGGTGCCGGCCGGGGGGCAGAGTACCCAGCTTGAGCGAGCCGACCTTCACCCGGCGCAGCTTTTCCACCAGCAGCCCGAAGTGACGGAACATCAGGCGAATCTGGTTCTGCCGGCCCTCGATGAGCGTGACTTCGTACCAGGGGTTATCGCCGCGCTTGATCATTCTTATTCCGGCCGGCGCCGTGCGCCTGCCGCTGAGCGCCACCCCGCCGGCGAACTTCTCCTCCTGTTCGCGCGTGAGGCGCCCGTTGGCCTTCACCACGTAGGTCTTGGGCACCTGGCTCTTGCCCGAAAGGATAGCGTTGGCGAATTCGCCGTCGTTGGTGACCAGCAACAGGCCTTCGCTATGGTAGTCCAGCCGTCCCACCGGATAGACGCGCTCTTTCACCTGTTTGAAATAATCCATCACGGTGGCGCGACCCTGCGGGTCGGAGACGGTAGTGACACAATTCTTCGGCTTGTTGAACGCGAAGTAGACGAACTCTTCGGCGGGCCGGATGAGCTTGTTGTTGACCTTGACGGTGTCGAGTGTGAGATCGGCCTTGGTTCCCAGCTCGGTGACGACTTTGCCGTTCAACTTCACCAGGCCGGCCAGAATGAGTTCCTCGGCCTTGCGCCGGCTGGCGATGCCGGCTCGCGCGAGTATCTTTTGCAAACGTTCCTCGGCCATAATCACCTGCCTGCTACTCGGGGGAGGGTTCCGACGGAGCTTCCGTCGCCTCGGTGGAGCCTTCCGCCGGCAGCGGCCCTTCGTCCACATCGGCATCCGGCGTCGCGACACGGCTCAATTCCTCGAACTCCTTCAACGTGGGCAGCTCCGCGAGATCCTTCAAACCGAACTCTTTCAGGAATTCCTTGGTGGTTTTGTAGAGGATCGGCTTGCCGACCACGTTCTTCCTTCCCGCCGTGGTGATCAGTTTGCGATCGAGCAGGGTCTTCAGCACGCCGGTGCCCTGCACGCCGCGGATTTCCTGGATTTCCGGCGCGGTCAGGGGCTGTTTGTAGGCAATGCAGGCCAGCGTTTCCAGCGCCGCCGGCGACAATTTCAGCGTGTTGCGAACCGTCTTGACGAACTTGCGGACTTCCTCGTGGTGCTCCGGCTTGGTGCCCATCCTGAAACCGCCCGCCACCTCGCGAACGCAAATACCCCGTCGCGGGTCGGCGTAATACTCGGCAACCAGCGCACCGAGCAGAGTCTTGATCTGATCGAGCCGGCTTTTCCAGGGCCTTGGCTATCTGGAGTGGCGTAACCGGCTCGTCGGTGACGTAGATGATGGCTTCGAGGAGCGCCTTGAGGGTGGTGTCCTCGCTGGTGAGCGAGTCTGTTCTTCGCCGCCGATGAACTGTTCCGCCGACACTTCTTCGAGAACCGTCGTGCCGTCGGTTTCCGCGCCCGGCGCATCGGCTTCCGCCGCACCGGCATCCCCGGCTACTTCCGGATTCTCTCCGGAAAGCTTCTGATCCGTCTCGTCCATACCGCTACTTGTCGTACTCCTCTTGAATGCTGGCCAGAATCTCGCCGGAGGAAAACAGCTCGTCGAAGCCTTTGTGGCGGCGGACTACGATCTCCCCGAACGCTTCGCTCTGGCGGAGCTGGATGGCCAGGCGTCTTACCAGTTCGAGAATCGCCAGAAACAGGCAGATCATGGCCCGGCGCGTGCGCTGCTGTTCGAACAACTCGCGGGCGGAGAAGTCCTTATTTTTTGGGGCGTTTCCCAGCAGGTCCCGCAGGAATCGGATCATGTCCGGAACGCCGACGTCCTCGCCCTTCACGTCGTAAATGGGGCGGGACCTGGCGCGGTCGAGGACCTCCTGGAGGGTCTTGACCAGGTCGAACAGCGTGACGTTCAGCCCCGGCGAATCGTCCTCGGAAAGATACTCGTGGATACGCGGGTTGGTCCATACGGCGTCTTCGACCATCCGCTTCTGCTGCAGCATCTGGGCCGCATCGCGGTAGCGTTCGTGCTCGAGCAGGCGGTCGACCAGCTCCTGCCGCGGGTCTTCCTCGGGTGCAATCTTGTCCAGTTCGGGATCGCGCGGAAGCAGCAGCTTCGACTTGATGTGGATGAGCGTGGCCGCCATCAGCACGAATTCGGAGCCGAGCTCCATGTCCAGCTCGAGGGCCCGCTCCATATACTCCAGGTATTGGGCCGTGATGCGAGCTATGGGGATGTCCTGGATGTTGATCTTCTGCTTCCGGATCAGGTCGAGAAGCAGGTCCAACGGTCCATCGTATTGTTCCAGATGTACGTTTAAAGGCGACGCCACTTCTACTCACGATAGCATGACCCCGCCCGCGCGACCGTGCCGCGCGCAGCCCGCGGGCGGGACAATTCGCGGCTGCCGGACGCTATGCGCCAGGGAACGCTCGTTAATTAGTACTTGACCGCTAGAGCGATCCCCCGGAGCGCACAAATCCCGGCTCTCCGGTGTTAAGCTAACCCTTCGGGGTGTGGCGGCGTCGCCGCCCCAACTTTAATTCAGGAGGGAATCTTGATTTCCAAAAAAACGCTGCTGACCAGCGCCGGCGCCGTCCTGGCTGCGCTGACACTGGTTTCTCAAACGTCCAATGGCCAAACCGCCGCTCGATCGTCCACCGCGACGGCGGAGGCGACGGCGAAGGCGCTCAAGCACTTTGACAACGAAAAATTCGGCATGTTCATCCACTGGGGGCTGTATTCCATCCCCGCCGGCGAATGGAAGGGGCAGTACGTGCGTGGCATTGGGGAGTGGATTATGAATCACGCGAGAATCCCAGTCGCCGAGTACGCCAGGCTCGCCGGTCAATTCAACCCCGTGAAATTCAACGCGGACGAGTGGGCGCAACTGGCGAAAGACGCGGGCATGAATTACCTGGTGATCACCTCGAAGCACCACGACGGGTTCGCCATGTTCAAATCGGCAGCCTCGAAGTACAACATCGTCGACGCCACTCCGTATGGCAAGGACCCGATGAAAGCGCTCTCGGCCGCCTGCGCCAGGCGGGGCATCGATTTCGGCTTCTACTATTCGCAGGACCAGGACTGGCACGAGCCGAACGGCCGGGGGAACAACTGGGATTTCCCCGAAAAGCGCAACCCCCAGATCTACCTGGAGGGCAAAGTATTCCCGCAAGTGAAGGAGATTCTCAGCGGCTACGGCAAGCTGGGCCTGATCTGGTTCGACACGCCGGGAATGCTTTCCGCCGAACAGGTGACCGAGCTGCGCCAGATGGTCAAAACCCTGCAGCCGACGTGCCTGATCAACAGCCGCATCGGCCACGGCCAGGGCGACTACGAGCAGACTGGCGACAATGCCATCCCGATCCAGGTTTACACCCAGGATGGAAAGTGGGAAGTACCCGCCACGCTGAACGACACCTGGGGCTATAAGAAGGACGACCACCACTGGAAAGATCCCCGCGACCTGATCGGCAAGCTGGCCGACATTGTGAGCAAAGGCGGCAACTATCTGCTCAACGTCGGGCCCACCTCGGAGGGCGTCATCCCACCGGCGAGCCAGGATATCCTGCGCACGATCGGCAAATGGGTAAAAGTGAATGGAGACTCCATTTACGGCACTTCTCCCAGCCCCTTCTACGTTTCCGGCATCACCTGGCGCGCCACCGTGAAGCCCGGGAAACTGTACCTGCACATTCTCAACTGGCCGGGCGCCAAGTTCCATTTCGAAGGGCTCGAAAGCAAGGTGAACCAGGCGTATTTCCTGGCGGACAAAGCCGCGGTGCCGTTCAAGCAGAGTGGGATTGCACTCGATTTCAATCTGCCCGCCAAGGCTCCCGACCTGAACGATACCGTGCTGGTTCTCGAGATCGCCGACCAGGAGCCCAAAGTCGCCGACGGCTATCGCGCCGGCCAGTTGCCGAAACGCCTCGACCTGTATGCCTGGACCGCGCGATTGCGGGGTGAGGAGATCCGCTACGATTGGGCCACCCGAAGCGCGACCAACTTCAAGCGGTTTGAGCAGGAATCGAACGGACTGTGGTGGTATCCGTACAAGAGCCTCAACGGGCAATTTCAGGTGGAAGTCACCTACGCCTGCGACAATGCGCAGGCGGGCAGCCGGTTCCGTCTGGCTTCGGAGATGCGGGGAGCGGCAAGGCCGGCCACCCTGGAGGGCACGGTTGAAAAGACTGGAGGAGAGTTCGTGACCCGCAAGTTGGAGGGCACGCTGGCCATTCGCCCCGACCACGAGCTCATCACATTTGGCCTCACGGGCGACGACAAGTCCGCGCCGATGAAACTGCGCAAAATAACGCTCATCCGGGTGGGAGACTGACCGCCGTCCAGGAGGCCAGAGGCTTGAGGGAAGTTTCCGCCAACCTGATTCTGGTATCGCAGTCGCCGCGCCGGCGGGAATTGCTGGAGCGCGCCGGGTTGGCCTGCAGGGTCGTCCACTCGTCGATCGAAGAGCGCCGCGAGCCGGGCGAGACGGCGGAGATGTATGCCCGGCGCCTGGCGCGCGAGAAGGCGTCGGCCATCGCCCTCGGGTCCGGCGATATCGCTCTCGGCGCGGATACCGTGGTGGCGGTCGGCGGCCAGGTGCTCGAAAAACCGGCCGATGCCGCCGATGCACGGCGCATGCTGCGGCTGCTCTCCGGACGCGAACATTCCGTCATCACCGGCGTGTGCCTGAGAACGAACGCCAGGACGCTGGTCGAATCGGAGTCCACGCGGGTCTTCTTTTGCGAACTGAGCGACCGGGAAATTGACGACTACGTACGAACCGGCGAACCGATGGACAAGGCGGGCGCTTACGCGATTCAAGGACTCGCGTCGAGATTCGTTTATCGCGTCGACGGCTGCTACTTCAACGTGGTCGGCTTGCCGGTAGCCCGAGTGTACCGGATGCTTGCAGCCATACGTGCAGGTGATTGAAATTAGACCCGTTGTTCGTACTTTTCGAACGCCGCGACGGGTTCCGCGCGCGGGTGCGCTCAAAAGAACATCGAAGGCCGGTGTTGTACAATAACGGGTACGGACGCAGCCCTCATTTTCCGTGGAATTGGTCTCGGGCCATTGATTTTCCTCGTCTTTCGACGACATGAATGGAGGGTAGACGGTAAGTCTGATGGACACCAGAACTTGGAGAATGATTGGATGCTGGCTGCTGGCCGGCCTGGTTTTGAGCGTATTCGTCCAGCCGGCCGCCAGAGCCCAGGAAAAATCCCCCCAACAACAGCCGGCTCAGCAGGAACCGAGCGCCAACACAATCAAACCAATCGATCCGAATGCCGGCGCGGCTGCCGGCGCCGCCGAACCGGTTGACCCCAAGAGTTACAAGATCGGGGCGGAGGATGTGTTGCAGGTGCGGGTGTGGAAAGAGCAGGAAATCAGCGGCGCTTACACGGTGCGGCCGGACGGCAAAATTACCTTGCCGCTGGTGGGCGACGTTCAGGCCGCGACTCTGACTCCCGAGGAGTTGACCAAGAGCATTACCACGGCGCTCGACAAGTATATCAACGACCCTGAAGTGACGGTTGCGGTGGCGGCGGTGCTCAGCAAGAAGTATTACATCACCGGCGAGGTGGGCCGCACCGGGGCATTCCCGCTGGTAACGCCGACGACGGTGATGGAGGCTCTGACGGGCGCCGGCGGATTTAAAGAGTTCGCCAATACCAAGAAAATCGTGATTCTTCGCGGAACCAAGCGTTTGAAATTCAATTACAAAGATTTCGTTAAGGGCAAGAACCTGGAACAGAATATTTACCTGGAGAATGGTGACTATATCATCGTCCCGTGAGGATTAGCCGGATCTCCAGTGGCCACTTTCGACGTTGAAAAAGACCGTGAAGACGGGGTGCAACTCCCATGACGCCACAGCAGGAATCGACCAGTGTGCAACGCAGGGCACTGGACTTTGAAGACTACGTCGATATCATTCGGCGGCACCGGACGGCGATTCTCGGGCCGGCCTTCGCCGCCCTGGTGATTGCCGTCGTGACGGCCTACATGTGGCCGGATACCTACGTATCCCAGGCGGTTATCCGGGTGGTTCCTCCGCAGGTGCCCGAGCAGCTTGTGCCCACCAATGTGAACGTGGAGATGGGACAGCACATTCAGGCGATGGCGCAGCAGATCCTGAGCCGGAACAGCCTGACCAATATCGTCCAGACCCAGAACCTGTATCCCGCCGAACGCAAACGCAAGCCTCTCGAAGACATCATCGATCGGATGCAGGGTCACGACATCCGGATCGGCCAGGTACAGTCGATTACCGCGGGCGGGGGTGCGCGGGTGCCGGCTTTCAGCATCGCGTTCTCCTATTCGGAGCGCATCGTCGCGCAGAAGGTGTGCCAGGATCTGGTATCGCGGTTCATCGACGAGAATATTCGAAGCCGGTCGAGTCAGTCGCTGATGACCACCGAGTTCCTGCGCGAGCAGACGGCGGCCGCGAAAGCCAAGCTCGAGGAAATGGATAAGAGGATGGCGGAATTCCGCTCCAGGAACGCGGGCCAGCTTCCCGAGGAGTTCAGCACCAACCTCCAGCAGCACTATGCCGTCGAAAACCGGATCAATACCCTGAACAGCTCCATCAACCGGGTCAACCAGGAAAAAGTGATGCTGGAGTCGCAGTACCGCGGGCTGCGCGATCAACTTACCGCCTTAACCGCTCCGCGGTCCAGTTCTTCATCCGGCTCGTCGCCCCAGCTCCAGCAGGACCCGGAAGTGACGAAACTGCAAGCCGAAATCGACCAGTTGGAATCGGCACTGGGCGATCTTCGCCAACGCTACACGGAAACGTACCCCGACGTAAAGCGGGTTGAGTCGCTGCTGAAGTTGCGGCGCCAGAGAATGGCTGAGTTGACCCATTCACAGCCGGATTCCGCCTCGTCGGTCGATAAGCAGGCCGACGCGATCGTGTCGACGCGCGGCCTGTCGCCGGATGCGGCCCGCGAAGTACAAGACGTTCAGACCCAACTAAGCAGCCTGCGGGGCGCGATTGACGCCAAGGATCTGGAGTTGTCCGACTATCAGCGCCAGATCAAAGAAGCCAACGCGACGCTGCTACAGTTGGAGCAACGGATGCGCGACACTCCCGGGCAACCAGCCCGAATACTCGCAGATGATGCAGGACCGGGCGGCCGCGGCAAGCCAGTATTCGGAGCTTTCGCAGAAGATGTCGCAATCCGAGTTGGCCAGCGACCTGGAGAATCGGCGCCAGGGAGAAACCCTGGAAGTAATCGACCAGCCCTCGCTGCCAGCGGAACCCACCGATCCCGACCGCGCTTTAATCATCATAGTCGGCACCATAGTCGGGTTTGGATTGGGGTTCGCTCTGGCGGCGATGCAGGAATTCAAAGATACCACGGTGAAGAATCTGAAGGACGTTCGGGCGTACACCAGGCTGACCGTGCTCGGAAGTATTCCGCTGCTCGAAAACGACCTGGTGGTCAGACGTCGCCGCCGGGTCGCCTGGCTGGCGTGGACCGCGGCCTGTATGCTCGGAATACTCATCATGTCGGGCTCGGTGTTCTTTTATTATTCCACCCGGGTCTAGAAGGGTCGGTTCCAGCCTGAAACGGGGGTCGAGGCGTGAGAGGGAGGAACTATGAGCCGCGTTCATGACGCGCTGAAAAGAGCCGGAGGACCAGGGGCCCTGACCCGACGGACGCCGGCGGGCGACGATCCGACGACAGACCTCGGACTTCCTTCGAAGGAGACCGTCGACCTGACGGGTCTGTTGGGCCAGATTCAGGAGATCCCTTTCAATCCCGCGCCTGAAGTGCAACTATTGGACGTAACCCGCCCCCATGACGCGCCGACAGAGGAATTTCGCAGCCTGCGGACGCGCTTGAATCACCTCCAGACCCTGCAGCCGATTCACACGCTGGTGGTGACCAGCCCGTCACCCGCGGAAGGCAAGTCGTTCACGGCTATCAATCTTTCCATTGCCGAATCGCAACTGGAGAACAACCTCACGTTGCTCGCCGACTTCGATTTCCGGCGGCCCAGCGTACACAGTACGTTTCAGATTGAGCGCAGTCCGGGGATCACCGACTATTTGCTTGGCAGGGCCACGCTGGCCGAGGCGATCAAGAGAGTGGAAGGAAGCAACTTGTACGTTCTGCCGGCCGGTGAAGCGGTGCTGAACCCTCTCGAGTTGTTGAATCTTCGCGAAGTCAAGCATTTATTCGATCACCTGCCCACCATCTTCAATTGGGTGGTGCTGGACACCCCGCCCCTGTTGTTCGCGGCGGACGCCAACCTGCTCTCGACCCTCTGCCATGGCACCATCATGGTGGTGCGGGTCGGCGCGACGACCATCGATTCGGTGACTCGCGCCATCCAGTCTCTGTGTCAGAACAACGTCCTCGGCATCGTGGTGAATGGCGCCCGCAGGGGCGAGCTTTACAGCAAATATACGTACTATCACACCTATTACTACACCAAGCCGGATTAGCCGCCCGTGTTCCGCGCCGGGCTTCCGCACGTGTGTTCGGAAGGCCAACCGGCCGCCAGTCGGCGAGCGATGGCTGGTGGTTTGCCGTCCGGTTCACTTTGGACCGGCGTTCCACGATAGAATGAGCAATCTGATCTCGGTGGTCCAACTCGTTACCTGGCTGCAGCGACGCGCTTTTTCGCGCGTCCCTTGCATTCTCGCCGGCGCCGACATCGGTGTGCGAGGGGGCATCCTGGTGCTGGCATGGCTGGCCCTGGGGTCTTACCTGCGTGGAGATCCCTGGTGGTCCGACTTCAACCTGGCGGGGGCGGCGGTGTATGGCAGCCAGGTGTTTCACATGGGTTTGGGATGGGCCACCCTGGCGGGCGCATCCCTGCTGCTGTGCGTGTACGCCGCTTTGGGGATTCTGTTCTCGCTGATCATTCCCAGCGGCGCCGGCTTGCTCCGAGCGTCGACGCTGGGGGTGGCGGTTGCCATTCTGTGGCACTATGCTTCCGAATCGCACGTGTGGAGCTGGATCAGCCGCGATTTCTTTCTGTACGTGAACGCATGGCAGTTGTTGGTTGCCAATGTCCTGTTCGGACTTTGCCTGGGATGGGTTCCAAGAAGGATGTCGAGGCTGCGGTTTCTGTTCGGCGAGGCGGCCGGAACGCATCCTCCGCCGGTTCCGATGCCCGCCATGAATTCGGCGGATCCGGAAGATTGTTGACACCCCGTGTTTCCTGTAAAATAGGGAATTTGGTTACGGCCGCCATCCATACTCGTTGTAACCAGCAATCCAGGCGAAACGTCTGGCAAAAGGGCGCGGAGTAGAAAGGAACCTACAACTGATGAGCTTCTTCAGGCCTGGAAGCCTGAATGCCGTCTGGATTTGTGCGTCTTGCGTTGCCTTGCTTGTTTCCCCGGCTGTTTTACCCGTGGGGAGGGCCTATGCCTACCAGCAGGCGCAAGGGGAGACGCCCACAACAGCCGGAGCCGCCGCCACCGCCACCAGCGGCTAAGCCAACGGCCAGCGAGCCCGTTTGAGGAGGTTCCCCAAGCTCCCACGCCTCCGCAGGCCCCGCCTGCGAAACAACGAAATCCGTTCGAGGCGGTTCCAGAAGCCCGCAACCCCCCGCAGCCAAGCCCCGGCGAGCGCCCACCGTGGACGGGCACGCCGGACGTCATCGCCGGCAATCGAGTTTCGCGGCGCCCGCCGCATCCCCCAGGCGAGCCTGCGTGCCTTAGTCTTCAGCAAAAAGGGCGACCGCTACGACGAAAGTTCGATTTACCGCGACTTCATGGCTCTTTGGAACACCGCCCGGTTCGACGACATCACGGTCGAGCGCGAACCAACCAAGGAAGGCTGGATCATCCGTTTTCAATTGGTGGAGCGGCGGGTCATCCGCTCCATCAAGTACGAAGGCAACAAGTCGGCCACGCTCTCCGACATCCTCGACCGCTTCAAGGAAAAGCGTGTCGGCCTCACCGTGGAATCGAATTATGACCGCGCCAAAGTGCAGCAGGCCGCCGTCGTACTGAAAGAACTTCTGGCCGAGCGAGGGCGCCAGTTCGCCACCGTCCAACCGGTGATCTCCCAGATTCCGCCGTCGTCGATCGAAGTTCTCTTCAAGATAGACGAAGGCCCCAAAGTAAAGGTGGGGAGAATCGAAATCTCGGGCAACCAGGCCTATGGCCAGCGCGCCGTGAAGCGCGCGATGAAGCAACTGAAGCCGTTCGGCATTCCCTATTCCATCTGTGCTTGAAAACCTGTTCGCCAAGACCTACGACATCTCGAAGCTCGAAGAGGACCAGGAACGCATCCGGCAGTTCTACATGAACAACGGTTACTTCACGCGCCCGCACCGGCCGGCACGAAGTCAAGATTCGCGACGTTGGCGGCGGCGACTTCAAAATTCCCGTTGTTCTACCAAAATAAGCCGGGGAAACGCGCCGACATAAAGATCTACGTCGAAGAAGGCCGGCAGTATCACCTGGGCGACATCAAGTTCGCCGGCGTGAAGCTGTTCCGCACGCCCGAATCTTTGATGACCCCTCTGTTCGGAATGAAGCAGGGCGATATCTTTTCGGTTGAGAAGCTGCGCAAGGGCATGGAGAACCTGACCAAGCTGTACGGGGAATTCGGCTATATCGACGCCGTTCCCGAGCCGGATTTCGACATCCGCTGCCGAACAGCGACAAGCTCAACCTGACCATCTCGGTGGATGAGGGCCAGCAGTTCTTCGTGAGGCGCATCGACTTCACCGGCAATACCACCACTCGCGACAAAGTGATCCGCCGCGAGCTGCTGATCGACGAAGGCGACCTGTTCAATTCCCGCTTGTGGGAGCTGAGCATTCTGCGCCTGAACCAGCTCGGCTATTTCGAGGCGTTGAAAGAGAAGGAAGCGGCCGACATCCGCCGCGACCCCCGGTCGGGCACGGTGGACATCAACTTGAAGGTGAAAGAGCGGGGAAAGAACTCCGTCAGCCTGAACGGAGGCGTGTCGGGCATCTCCGGTTCTTTCATCGGTTTCGGATACTCCACCAACAACTTTCTCGGCTTGGGCGAGACGCTGAGCATTAACGCACAGTTCGGAGACCGGCTCCGCAGCGTGTCGTTCGGCTTTACCGAGCCATACTTCCTCGATCGGCCCATTCAGACGGGTTTCACGGTCTACACGCAACGGTTCAACTACGACCAGGGACGCGAGGTCTCGCTGCTCACCGGCCAGAACCTGATCCCGTTGTACAACTCGCTGGGCAGCCAGAACCTGCTGAATTACACCTCGAACGGCTATGGCTTCACGACCTTCGTGAGCTATCCGATGCGGCGGGTGTTTGCCCGTATCGGCCTCACTTACGGTTACGATCGTTCGGACATTACGCCCACCAGCACCGGCGCCGAGACGTATTTCAATTACATCAACTTTCAGAACTTCGAAGGTCCGAACTCGCTGAAAGGTGTCGTCACCAGCAAGATCACGCCGTCGTACACCTACAACACGGTGGACCATCCCATTACGCCCACTCACGGGAAGAGCTTCTACGCGGCCTTCGGCTATGCCGGTGGACCGATGGGCGGCAACGTCAACATGATTGAGCCAACCATTTCCTTCAAGCAGTTTTTCCACGGGTTGAAACCGGGCCACGTGATCGGATACCGCTTGATGGGGCGGTTCGTCAAGGGCTACGGAGACCGGGTCGCGCCGCCGTTCGACCGAGTCTTCATGGGCGGCGAGAACGACGTTCGCGGTTTCGAGATCTGGACGGTCGGCCCGTTTGCCTATATCCCGAGCGAGGCCACCGTGCCGGTGATCAACGAAGACGGCTCAGCGCGGACCCAGACGCTGATCGGGACCGACGGCCAGCCATTTACTTACAACGTCACCCAGAAAATCCCGATATACCAGTTGACCTTTCCGGGCGGCGATACGCAGATGGTCGGCAACTTCGAATACCGCATTCCCCTGTTCGGGCCGGTTACGCTGGCGGCGTTCTTCGACGCCGGCTGGAACCACGTCACCTACCACTCGCAGTTGAAGTTGAACCAGGACCGCGTCGACACGCTGAACGCCGAGTTCCCGCAGGTGGGCTTCCAGAATAATGTGGAAATCGTTCCCGGCTCGCAGATGCTCAGGACCTCCACCGGATTGGAATTTCAGGTCATGATGCCAGTGGTGAACGCGCCGTTCCGGGTCTATTACGCGTACAATCCGACCTTGTTCCGCGGCACGCTGGTGCCGCCGATCGCCGCCGATCGATCGTACTTCCCGAACGAGGCGACGTTCGTCAACGCCGCCGCATCCTACGGGTTGCCCCAGCCGTACCTCGAAAAGAGGACAATGTTCCGGTTCACCATCAGCCGCACGTTCTAGCGGGCCGGCGGAATGTCTTAACCTAGATAGAAGCGAAGCTAGATAGCAGCAGGAGTATACGAAGTGCAGATTACGCAACACGGCTCACGGTTTCTGAGCATAGGAATTGCCGCCCTTGGCGCCGCGACTTTGGCCTTCGGGCAAACCGCGAACTTGCCCACGAAGGTGGCCATCATCAACATCCAGCAAGCGATTGTAAGCACCAAGGATGGCGAAAAGGCGCGCGACGACCTGAGCGCCCGGTTCGCCCCGAAGTACCAGAATCTCGAGTCGCAGCAGAAGGAGATCACGGCGCTTCGTGATCAGTTCAACAAGGGTGTCAACACCATGTCGACGGAGGCCCGCAGCAAGCTCAGTCAGGACATCGACGACAAGACCCGCGACTACAACCGTTCCGCGGAAGATTTGCAGGCTGAAGTGCAGCAGGAGCAAGGCAAGCTGGTCAACGTCATCGGGCAGCAGATGCTGAAGATCATCGATGAAGTCGCCAAGGTGCAGGGCTACGCGATGGTGCTGGACGTCAGTGCGGAACAGAGTCCGGTGATCTGGGCCGCCAACGGCATTGACATCACACGGGACATCGTGGCGAAATACGACGCCAAGTACAGCCCGTCTGCCGCCGCCACTCCGGCAACCGATCCGGCCAAGCCCGCCGCGGCGCCGGCGAAACCGGCCGCCGCCGCCGCCAAGCCGGCCGCGCCGGCCAAGTAGGGCGCGCTGGCAGAGGTACGCGGCTTCGATTCGACATGCTTCAGAGCGCCGGTTGTCTCGCCGGCGCTCGGTTTGCCATTCGGGGAAGACCTGTACGTCCGCCTCAGTAGCCCTCTGGCCGTATCCAGAAGGTTCCCTTCCAGGCGCCGCCCGGCTCAACAAACTGCAGCTCGCTGTACTTGCCCTCGTGTGCCAGACCCAACGCGTTGGTAGGGGCGCTCATTGGCTCGAAGCAGATAAACTGGCCCCGCGGCTGGGCGTACACCACCGCGACCGGAAACCGCGGTCCGTAGGCGACGGTGACTTTTTGATTCTTTCCCTTGACGGAGAATTCCGCCAAGCCCTTGGCGTTGCGCACCAGGTTGGTAAAATCGTCGTCCAGCGCCAGCTTGGCCAAGGTGAACGGCTCCGGATATGGGGTGGGGCGCGTCTCGCCGGTCGGCAGCAGCTCGGGGGTCAGCAGCATCTGTTCGCGCGCCGCCAGCGATACCTGCCATTCGTCCCGCGGCGCATCCGTGATGGTGAGCCAGGGATGAAACCCGATGGCCACCGGCATGGGTTCTTCGCTCCGGTTGCGCAGCACGGTCTCCACCTGGAGTTCTCCATCGCTGAGCCGGTAGGTCATGTCGATGGTGTGGGCAAAGGGAAACTGGGCCATCAATTCGGGGAACTTCCAGAAGTCGAATTGGCTGGTCACTTCGGCGTAATCGTCGCCCGCTTCGGCGCGCACCACCCGCCAGCGGCTATCGGTGGTTAGCAGGCCGTGTATCGGATTTCCATGGTTGTCGGGATGCACGTTTCCGAGTTCCCGGTCGAAGTGAAACTCTTTGTCCCCGACGAAGTAGGTGTAGCCCTGCATGCGATTGGCCCACGGCGCCAGAAACGGGATGCCGTGCATCGAGGGCTTCGCCTTCCAGGCGGCCAGGTCGGTGGTGGGCGGCCAGAACACCGGCTGTCCTTTCACGCGCATCTGGTAGGCCATATTGCCGATGGAGACGGCAACATCGACTTCCATCTGACGGCCGGCGTCTTTGAGGATCACGACATCGACACCGTCGCTGCGCGTCCGCTCGACGGAAAAACCGGAGGCGTTCGCATTGTGGGCTAGAGCCATCGCGATGAGAAGAGCGAGGAAGGGAATCGCCGGAAGGCGCAAACTGGATTTTACCGATCTTCCGGTTTGCGCAAATCGACACGCGTCTCTTGTTGGCAGCACATGCATTTTCCCGGTGCGTAAGTTCGTATGGCACATGTATCGCACCAATACGTTATCATCAATCGCTCCCCGTTGGCATGCACCCAAATCGCATCCGTGTAACGGGGGTTCACCTGGAATACGCCATCGGTGCGATAGTGTCCGTCCACCTCGAAATCGGTTTCGGCCAGGCGCTTGTCCTTCAGCACGGCTACGGTTTGCGCGTCACCGTCCAGTTGCACCACTTTTCCGCTTTTCAGGCGGATGGCCGGCGGCTTGCCATCGATTTGCACGAGTGCGCCGCGCAGGGCCACGGTGGCCGGCTTCGCATCCGGGCTGGAGGAGGAATCGGCTGCCGACAGCAGAACACACGCATTCGCCGCCACTCCCAGTCGCAGCAGGATTCGTCTCGTCATAGCTTCTATTATTATGGATGCAGCGCCGGCGTCGATCGTTCCACGAGCACTGCCGCGCGAATTATCATAGCCCGCCCGGCGGAATTCGGACGCCGGTGGAGTGTGGGTGCGCGGACGGATTAGCCGGGGAATCGTTGTGTTACAGTGATATGATTCTCTCGCTACATTGATTAATCGAAAGAGCGTATAAAGCACATGAGTAAAAGCTTCCTGCTGACGCTTGCGTTGATCACGACAGCTACGCCATATCTCGGCGCGGAGATGAAGGTAACGCTTACGCCTTCGATCCCGTCGCCGGCGCCCATCGGAACGCTCGTTACCTGGACGGCCACAGCTTCCGGAGCGAGCGAGGGCACTCTGTGGTACCGATTTCGCTACGGGCCGCTCGGCGGCGATCTCCAAATGATCAGAGATTACGGACCCGGCGACACGTTGGATTGGACCACCATCGAACACGAAGGAGCCTACAACGTGGAGGTCTCGGTCCGAAACAAGGACACGGGCGAGACTGCCGAAGCGATGAATCTGTTCGTCATGCAGTCCCGGGTTGCCGGCGGCCTGCCGGTCGTCAACTCGACCTCCCATCCACTGGTTTTTCTATTCAGTGCTCCGGCCTGCGAGATAGGCTCGCGCATGCGAGTCGATTTTCGAAATCAGGCCGGCCCGATGCAGCACACACCGTGGTCGGTCTGCACGGCGAACTACAGTATGAATTTCTATATCGCCGGCTTGCTACAAGAATCCCAATATTTCGCCCGCTATGCCATTGACACGACCGCGGGGATCCGGCAAGGACGCACCCTCTCTTTTTCCACCGGGAACGTCCCGGTCGGCTTTCCCACCCAGACCGTAACGCAGGCTCCCGACAAGCCGCTGCCGGAGGGAATCCTGCTTCAGTCAACGCTAGTCGCGAAAACCCTGGCAACGGATTTGGCGGGAAATCTTGTGTGGTATTATCCGGGCACAATTTTCTTGCTTACGCGGCCCGAACCGGGCGGATATTTCCTCTCAATCGGGCAAGATCGCGCAGGAGACCAATCACTTCAGTTTCTGCGTGAGTTCGATCTTACCGGCAGAACGGTGCTTGAAACCAACGCGGCGCGGGTGAGCGAGCAGTTAACTGCCATGGGGAAGCGCCCCATCAGCGCTTTCCACCACGAAGCGCGGCTTTTGCCAAACGGCAGGATTTTAGCGTTGGCGACGGTCGAGCAGATTTTAACGGATGTGCAGGGGCCCGGGCCGGTAAACGTGCTGGGGGACATGATTATTGTTTTCGATTCAAACCTGCAGGTGTTGTGGACCTGGGACACCTTCGATCACCTGGACCCGACGCGAATGGCGACCCTGTACGACAACTGCGATTCCGGAAGCTGTCCTCCCACTTATCTGGCGCCGTCGGCCAACGACTGGGTGCACGGCAACTGCGTTCAGGAGACGCCCGACGGAAATCTCATTTATTCGAGCCGGGCTCAGGATTGGTTGATAAAGATCGATTACGAGGACGGCAAGGGCTCCGGTAATGTAATCTGGCGGCTGGGCAAGGACGGAGACTTTCAGTTTATTTCGACCGACCCCTACCCCTGGTTCTCGCACCAGCACGACACGCAATACGAACCCGGCAGCAGCACCACCATCGACCTCTTCGACAACGGAAATGTACGCAATTCGGACGACCCCAACGCGAACAGCCGTGGCCAGGTTCTCCGCCTGGATGAAAAGAACCGCACCGCCGAGCTGTTGTACAACGTCGATCTCGGGATCTATTCTTTTGCGCTCGGCGCGGCGCAGAGATTGGCCGACGGTAACTACCATTTCGACATGGGGTACCTGAGCGACGGGACCAGCATCTCAAGGGAAATTGATCGGTCCGGACAGACGGTTTACGAGATCCATATCGGGTCGCCGAATTACCGGTCCTTTCGCATGCGGGATATCTATACTCCACCGCCGGAGCAAGCCGGGCCGGCCATGCCTGGACCGAAGCTGTCAGGCGGGGATTTTTGAGAGCCGCCTCTATCGCCGCTTTCCGATGGTCCGGCGCACTCACCCGAGAACGACAGCCGACGCGGCGCTCTGCACCACTCGCCCAAGGTGGTAAGCGTCCGGATAAGTGGATACGAAAATCTCAGCCGCCTTCCCGGGAAGTGAAACCAGGAGGCCGCCTGAGGTCTGAGGGTCGTAGAGCAGGCTTTCGATTTCGTCCGGCAGCGTGCGTCGCTTCGTGACCGCGCATTCGGCAAAGATGCGGTTGTTTTTCAGGCCGGCCGGGATGGCCCCCCGGCGCGCGTATTCCAGGGCGCCGGGCAGGAAACGGATGGCGCCCGAGTCGATTTCGAGCGTCACCCGGCTGCCGAGAGCCAGCTCGCGAAGGTGTCCGATCAGTCCGAACCCGCTCACGTCGGTGCAGCCGTGCACTTCCAGCCCCGCCAGCGCCTCGACGGCTCCCCGGTTCAATTGGAGCATCGACTGGATGGACGCCTCTACGTCGGATTCTTTTGCGACGCCGTTTTTCAACGCCGTCGAAATTACGCCGGTGCCGATGCGCTTGGTAAACACCAGCGCGTCACCCGGGCGCGCGCCGGTATTGGTCCATACCCGCTCCGGATGGACCGTGCCGGTTACCGCGTAGCCGAACTTGATTTCGTCGTCGTTCACGCTGTGCCCGCCCAGCACGAAGCAGCCGGCCTCGCGCATCTTTTCGGCGCCGCCCAGCAGAATCCGTTCCAGGTCTTCGGCGGCGCCCTTCACCGGGAAACACACCAGTGAAAGAGCCGTCAGCGGCTTGCCGCCCATGGCGTAAATGTCGCTCAGGGAATTGGCCGCCGCGATGGCGCCGAACTGGAAGGGATCGTCCACGATGGGCGTGAAGAAGTCGGTGGTCTGCACCAGGGCACACTCCGGCGTCAGCTTGTAGACCCCGGCATCGTCGGCGGTCTCAAACCCCACCAGAACGTTTTCGTTGGGAACGCGCGGAAGCCGCGAGAGCACCTGGTCCAATAACTTTGGACTCAATTTAGACGCTCAACCCGCCGCCTTCACGTGCGCCGTCAATTTGCGCGATGACATCGAACCCAGTGTAACAGCGCGCTCGAAGCGGGTGGCTTGCGGGCTAACGTTCGGACGTCGGCGCGATTCCCGCAACGCGGGCGGCGCGCGCGAACGTCAACGTATAATGACGGCGTCAGCGGAAAACGTTTCCCAGCTTCCGCGCCGGCGGCGCCACCGACATGCGAGCCACCTACGCCATTTCCATATTCCTCGGCAGCCTTCTGTTGTTTCTTCTCCAGCCCATTGCTGCCAAGGAACTGCTCGCCGGCTATGGCGGTTCCGCCGGGGTGTGGACCACCTGCATGCTCTTTTTCCAGACCGTGCTTCTGCTGGGATATCTGTACGCGCACCTGCTGGCCCGCATCCCGAGCAACCGGGCGGCGGGCCTGATTCATCTCGCGCTGCTGGCGCTGACCGGCGTCTGGCCCCTGCTGCCCATCGCGGCGCTTCCGGCCATGCCCAAACACCCCACCTGGGGCATCCTGGCATCGCTGGCCGCCACCACCGGGCTGCCGTTCTTTACTCTGGCCAGCACCAGCCCGTTGCTGCAACACTGGTACGCCGCCCGATACCACGAACGGTTTCCCTACTGGCTCTATTCGGTTTCGAACGCGGCGTCGCTGGTGGGGTTGTTCTCGTTTCCGTTCCTGCTCGAGCCGCTGCTCGACCTCAACGGCTTTCACATCACCCAACTGGCGATCCTCTGGGTATTCCTGGCAACCACGGCGCTGGCCGCCCTGGCCGCGAAAGAATCTCGCGAGCTCCCCGTCCGGCCGGCGCGCCCGAAGCTGGCGGAATGGACCTTCTGGCTGGCGCTGGCGGCCACCGGGTCGGCATTGTGGATGGCGATTGCCGGTCACATCAGCCAGAACCTGGCGCCCATCCCGCTACTCTGGGTGTGGCCGCTCGGCCTGTACCTGCTGAGTTACGTGCTGGTGTTCGCCAGCGACCGTTGGTACAGCCCGCGGGTGTTCCGCTGGCTGATGCCCGTGGCGGGTCTCGCCCTGGCGCTGTCGTTTCCGCTTCAGGCTTCCGGGGAAACCGTCCTGTGGAGCATCGGGCTGCTGCTGCTGGCGCTATTTATCGCGTGCCTGTTTCTGCACGGCGAGCTGGCGCGGCGGAAACCCGATGCCCGTATGTTGACGCCCTACTACCTGGCCATTGCCGCCGGAGGAGCGGCCGGGGGCCTGTTCGTCGCGGTGATTGCTCCGCAGGTTTTTAACTATTACCTGGAGCTGCCGGCATGCGTGGTGGTGACGTTCTTCCTGGCGGTTGTGCACGTCTATGGTTTGAGCGCGCGGAAGAACAAGGTACACGTGGGGCTGCTCTCGGTGGCGGTATTGGCGATACTGGCCCAGCTTCCGGTGACGTTCGCCAAGGAACGAGTGCGCGAGCGCAATTTCTACGGCGTGCTCACGGTGGCCGATAGCGGGACCGGCGAGCAGGCCACGCGCACGCTATACCACGGCAGCATCCAGCACGGGGTGCAGTTTCTGGCGCCGTCGAAACAGAACATCCCCACCGCTTACTACGGCATGCAATCGGGCGCCGGTCTTTTGCTGCGCGCCATGGACGGGCGTCCGCGCCGGTACGCCCTGATTGGAATGGGCGTCGGCACCCTGGCGGCGTACGGCCACCCCGGCGATTTATTCCGCTTTTACGAGATCAACCCGCTGGTGGCGAAAATCGCCCGGGAACAGTTTTATTACCTCAAGAACAGCCCGGCACGGGTGGAAGTGCAAGTTTCCGATGGCCGCATCGGACTCGACCGGGAAGCGCCCGGCGAGACCTTCGACGCCATCATTGTGGATGCTTTTTCCGGCGACGCGATCCCCACCCACCTGATCACCCGCGAGGCGTTCCAGCTTTACTTTCGCAAAATGCGGCCGGACGGTGCGGTGGCCTTCCACATCACCAACAAGTATCTGGACCTGTATCCGGTGCTGGCGCGGATCGCGGCGTCGCTCGGCTTACAAGCCATTCTCATCGAGAACTCGCGCAACGACGCCGAACAGGTTTACGATTCACGCTGGACGGTGGTCACCGGCAACCGCGAGCTGGCCGCGAAGCTCCGCTCCGCGGCCACCACGCCGCCGGTGCCACCTGGACGAGTCTGGACGGACAGCTACACCAACCTGCTCGAAGCCATCCGGCGCTGATCAGTTGTTCAGATGCCGGGCCACCATTTCCGGCTCTTCTTTTTTTGCCAGTACCGGGAAGGCGGCGTCGAAGACTTCCTCGATCTTTTCCGCGAACAGAAACTCCATCTCGCCGCGGACGTCTTCCGGCAGCTCCTTCAGGTCTTTCTGGTTGCCCTTCGGCAGAATCACGCGCTTGATGCCGAGGCGCCGGGCGGCCAGCACCTTTTCCTTCACGCCGCCAATCGGCAGCACCAGGCCGGAGAGCGTGATCTCGCCGGTCATCGCCGTATCGCTGCGGGCGGGCTTGTTGGTATAGAGCGAAGCCATGGCCACCGCCGCCGTGATACCGGCCGAGGGGCCGTCTTTGGGAATCGCCCCGCTGGGGACGTGAATATGTACGCCGGCGCGGCGGAACAGGCTGGGGTCGATGCCATATTCACTGGCATGCGCCCACAGATAGCTCTGCGCCGCTCGAGCCGATTCCTGCATCACTTCGCCCAACTGTCCGGTCAGCGTCAGGCCGCGGCCGTTCGGCAGCAGTGTGCCTTCCACGTACAGCACGTCGCCGCCCACCGGCGTCCAGGCCAGACCGGTGGCGATGCCGGGCGGGAGGCTCTTGCGAACGTCGTCGCGGGTGAAAATTTCCGGCCCGAGCAGCTCGACCACTTTGTCCGCCGTCAGCTCAACCCGCTCCGCCTTGCCCTCGGCCAGACGCAAGGTCACCTTGCGGCACAGCCGGGCGATGGAGCGTTCCAGGTTGCGGAGGCCCGCTTCGCGGGTGTAGCTATCAACGATTTTGCTGATGCCATCGTTCGGAAAAACGCACTGCTCCTCGGTCAGGCCCGCCTCCCGGAGCTGGCGGGGCACCAGGTATTTCCGCGCGATGGCCAGCTTTTCGTCCAGGCTGTAGCCGGACAAACGCAGCACTTCCATACGGTCGAGCAAGGGCTGCGGAATGGTCTCCAGCGTGTTCGCCGTGGTGATGAACAGCACCTTTGAAAGATCGAACGGCAAATCCAGGTAATTGTCGCGGAAGGTGTTGTTCTGCTCGGGATCGAGCACCTCAAGCAGCGCCGATGCCGGGTCGCCCCGGAAGTCGCGGCCGAGTTTGTCCACTTCGTCCAGCATCAACACCGGGTTCCGGGCGCCGGCCCGCCGGATGGCCTGAATCAGGCGTCCGGGCATGGCTCCGATGTAAGTGCGCCGGTGGCCGCGCAATTCGGCCTCGTCGTGCACGCCGCCCAGGCTCATGCG
Organism: Bryobacterales bacterium; assembly: GCA_963810595.1. Lineage (GTDB taxonomy): Bacteria > Acidobacteriota > Terriglobia > Bryobacterales > Bryobacteraceae > CAWEOG01. Next base: position 44,075 of record CAWEOG010000003.1, read on the forward strand.
CTCGAACTTGCGCCCGAGCGATCGTGCAATCGAGTGGCCGAGCGAGGTCTTGCCGACGCCCGGCGGCCCGACGAAGCACAGGATGGGAGCCTTCGCCTGGGGGTTGCGCTGCAGCACTCCGAGATGTTCCAGGATGCGCTCTTTCACATCCTTCAGATTGAAGTGGTCTTCGTCCAGAATTTCACGCGCTCGGGCGATCTCGAGCTGGTCTTCAGTGGTGACCTTCCAGGGCAACTCCAGCACCAGGTCCAGATACGTGCGTATAACCTGATGGTCGGGAGAAGACGGCGGAATCTTCCGCAGCCGGCGCAGCTCGCGTTCGGCCTCCTTGCGGACGTCTTCCGGAAGTTCGGTCTCTTGCAGACGCTCCTGCAGTTCCTCGATGTCGCCGACGTTCGGGTCGGATTCGCCCAGCTCCTGCTGAATGGCCTTCAACTGGCGGCGCAAAAGGTATTCGCGCTGCTCTTTGCTCATTTCGTGCTGCGCTTCGTTGGCGATGCGGCTGCGCAGCTCGAGCACCTGCACCTCGTAGGAAAGATGCTGCAGGATCTGGCGCAGGGCGTCGACACGCGTCTCTACTTCGAGCAGCGACTGCGCCTTTTCCACGTCCACGCTGAAAGAGGACGCCAGCAGCCAGGCCAATTGCAGCGGATCTTCGGTGGCGGCGAGAATACGCGCCATCTCCGGCATGCCTTGCGGGTTCGCCAGGCTGATGCCCTTGGTGGCCATCTCCGTTACCACCGGCTGCAGGGCTTCCAGCTCGGGGGAATGGTCCGTGGGCAGAGGCAGAGAGCGCACCCGCGCCCGCATGTAGGGCAGGTGCTGCTCCACTTTCAACACCACCACACGCTCGATGCCCATCACGATCAACTCGATGACGTGCTCGGACGACTTCGCCATGCGCTTCACCACGGCTCGCGTGCCGATGGTGTACAAATCGTCCTGGTCCGGCTCCTGGACATCGCTGTCGCGCTGCGTCACCACCACGATTTCTTTTTCTTCCGTGCTCATGGCGGCTTCCACGGCGGCGCGGGACGCCTCGCGGCCCACCGACAGGGGCAGCATCAGGTTGGGGAAAAGAACCGTATTCTTGAGTGGTAGGATCGGCAGCTCGCGGATCCCTTTTTCTTCCTGATTGTGTTCAGCCATCCCGATCCTCCTCGTTCCCTATATTGGATGCTTCGGTTTCCATCACTGCTTCGTTTCCTCGAGGGCAATTGCCGTTTATCCGGCCGCCGGTTGTGCCTCGGTTTGAGGCTGGAAGGCTAAGGCGCCTCGTTCAAAATCCACCAGAACGTGCTGGCCGTCGCGGATCTCGCCCTTCAGGATCCGTTGCGCGAGCGGTGTCTCCAGTTCCCTCTGGATGGCGCGCTTGAGCGGGCGCGCTCCGTAGTTCGGGTCGTGGCCGACGCGCACCAGGTGCTCACGCGCGGCGTCGTCGAGCTCAATGCTGATGCGCCGGTCCTCCAGCCGCTTTCGCAGGTACCCGATCTGAATCTCGACAATTTGCTTCAGGTGCTCGAGCGTCAGCGAATGGAACACCGTAACCTCGTCCACGCGGTTGAGGAATTCCGGACGGAAGTGCCGCCGCAGCTCCTCGAGCACGGCTTCCTTCATGCGGTCGTAATTCTCGCCGGCGTAGGCCCCATGGTATTCGAGAATCCGGACGCTGCCCACGTTCGAGGTCATCACCACGATGGTGTTGCGGAAGTCCACCGTGCGCCCCTGGCCGTCGGTCAGGCGCCCGTCGTCCAGAATCTGCAGCAGCAGGTTGAACACGTCCGGGTGCGCCTTTTCAATTTCGTCGAGCAGGATGACGGCGAAGGGCCGGCGGCGCACCGCCTCGGTCAACTGGCCGCCTTCCTCGAAGCCGATGTAGCCGGGAGGCGCGCCGATCAGCCGCGCCACCGCGTGCCGCTCCTGGTATTCGGTCATGTCGATGCGGATCATGGCCCGCTCGTCGTCAAACAGCGTCTCGGCCAGCGCCCGGGCAAGCTCGGTTTTGCCGACCCCGGTGGGGCCGAGGAACAGGAAGCTACCAATCGGCCGCTTGGGGTCGTGCAAGCCCGCACGCGCCCGCTGCACCGCCTGGGCCACCACACTGACCGCCTCGTCCTGGCCCACCACGCGCTTGTGCAGTTCCTGTTCGAGATGCAGCAGTTTCTCGATCTCGCCTTCCAGCAGTTTCGAAACCGGCACCCCCGTCCAGCGGCTGACCACCTGCGCGATGTCCTCTTCGTCCACCTCTTCCTTCAGCAGGCGCGATTTCGGCTCAGCCTGGTCTTCGGCGGCCTTCAGCGCCCGATCGAGCTCGATCAGCCTGCCGTATTTCAACTCGGCGGCCTTGTTCAAGTCGTATTCCCGCTCGGCCTTCTCGATGGCGAGCTTGGTCTGTTCCAGTTCCTGGCGCAGGCTCCGGGTGGCCTCGACGGCCTCCTTTTCGCTCTTCCAGCGGGCGGTGAGCGAGGCCGAATCGGACTTCAGCTCGGCCAGCTCTTTTTCGAGCTTCGACAGACGGTCGTGCGACGCGCTGTCGGTCTCTTTCTTCAGCGCCTCCCGCTCGATTTCAAGCTGCATGGTGCGGCGCAGAATTTCGTCCAGCTCGGCGGGCATGGAATCAATCTCGGTGCGCAGCTTGGCCGCGGCTTCGTCCATCAGGTCGATGGCCTTGTCCGGAAGAAAGCGGTCGGCGATGTACCGGTTGCTGAGCACCGCGGCGGCCACCAGCGCCGAGTCCTTGATGCGGACGCCATGATGGATTTCGTAGCGCTCGCGCAAGCCGCGCAGGATGGAGATGGTGTCTTCGACGCTCGGCTGATCCACCAGCACCGGCTGGAAGCGGCGTTCGAGCGCGGCGTCTTTTTCAATGTGCTTGCGGTACTCGTCGAGCGTGGTGGCGCCGATGCAGTGCAACTCGCCGCGCGCCAGCATGGGCTTCAGAAGATTGCCGGCGTCCAGGGCGCCTTCAGCCTTGCCGGCGCCCACCACCGTATGCAACTCGTCGATGAACAGGATGACTTCGCCGTTTGAATCCTGGACTTCTTTCAGGACCGCCTTGAGCCTTTCTTCGAATTCGCCGCGAAACTTCGCGCCGGCGATCAGCGAGCCCATATCGAGCGAAACGATTCGCTTATCCTTCAAACCTTCCGGAACGTCGCCGCGCACGATGCGCTGCGCCAGCCCCTCGGCGATGGCGGTTTTCCCAACGCCCGGCTCGCCAATCAGCACCGGGTTGTTCTTGGTGCGTCGCGAAAGCACCTGCATCACCCGCCGGATCTCTTCATCGCGGCCGATTACCGGGTCCAGTTTGTCCTCGGCGGCGAATGCGGTGAGGTCGCGGCCGTAACGCTCCAGAGCCTGGTAGGTGCCTTCCGGGTTCTGGCTGGTGACGCGCTGGCTACCGCGTATTTCTTTCAGCGCCTCGGTCAGTTTCTTGTGTGTTACTCCGAATTCTTTCAATAACTTGCCGGTCGGCCCGTTGTTCCGGGTCATGGCCAGCAGGAGATGCTCCACCGAGAGGTAATCGTCCTTCATCCGGCGGGCTTCGTCTTCCGCGCCAGTGATCAAGGCCTGCAGGCGCCCGGTGATATAGACTTGGTCCGGCGCCGAGCCGGATAGCGCCACTTTGGGCACCTTTTCCAGCTCATCGAGGGTTCTCTGGTGCAGAAGCTCGGCATTCACCCCGGCGCGCAGCAGTATGGCCGGCGCCAGGCCGTCTTCCTGCTCGAGCAGCGCCAGCAACAGGTGCTCCACGTCCACCTGCTGGTGGCTCATGCGGACCGCCTGCGCCTGGGCGGCGCGGATGGCCTGTTGGCTTCGTTCGGTAAAGCGGTTGATGTCCATAGTGGGAACTCCTCTGAGCTTCGTCTAAAGGGATTGTAGCATATCTACGAATCAATGTGTCAATAAAAGCTTAGTGTATCATTATCAGATTTTGAATTGACCCCGACTTCAACCGAAACTGTCCTGTTTCCAAAAACATAACGGCGGACCCCCTACCTGGAGGTCCGCCGCCGCGGAGGGAATCTCGCCGGGTTGGCCGGAAATTTACAAAACGAACCGGCCTTCCCGCCCGGTGTAGATGGGTCGATACTCGGAGGTGTCGTACTCAGTCGCGACGTCCACGTTGCGGGGCCCGTCCTTCGGATCGGGGATCTCGGCCATAGCGTAGCAGCCATTTTGGGTGGCCGACATCAGGCCGGTGCGGCCGGCGCTGAGCGCTTCGATGGCCATGGTGCCGAAAGTGATGGCGACGTCCCGGTCCACATAGTCGGGAGCGCCTCCGCGCAGGTCGTAGGTAAGGTCGCTGACAATGGTCTCTTCCCTGGTCAGCTTTTTGACCTCCTGTGCCAGGGCCTCGCCCACGCTTTCCTTCTTGCGGTGCCCGAAGGCGTCGGCCTCACCGTAGTGCCGCACCTGGAAGCCTTCCCACTCGGCGCCTTCCGAAAGGATGACCATGGAATAGTTGCTGGGATTGTCTTTTTTGTCCTTCAGCAGCAGCTCGATCAGCCGCTCGTGATTCACCTTGAACTCGGGGATGCAGCAACGGATGCCCTGCGCGAAGGCGGTATGCAGGGCGGTATGCCCGGCGTCGCGGCCGAACACGCGAAAAATGCCGATACGCTCGTGCGAGCCGACGGTGGTGCGCTGTCGTTCGATGGCGTCGGTGGCGCGGGTGATGGCGGTGGAAAACCCGATGCAGTAATTGGTATTGCGTACGTCGTTATCCATCGTTTTCGGGATGGCCACCACTTTGGGTCCCAGCGCGTTGAGCTTGGCGGCGTAGCTGAGCGTATCGTCACCGCCGATGGCGATGAGCGCGTCCAGACCCAGCGACTCCATGTTCTTCAAAACCTGCTTGCTCAAGTCATACGTGAGGGTGGTTTCGCCATTCTTGGTGACTTCCTTCTGGGGGAAGCTCGCCGGGTCGAGGTGCGCGGCCACGGCTTTCATTTTGGACGGGTTGGTGCGGCTGGAATGCAGGAAGGTGCCGCCCGTGCGGGCGATAGCCCGCGTATTGATGAGATCGAGAGGCATGACGTAGTGCTCGCGGCTGGAGGAATCATCCAGGTTGACGTCCGTAAGGCCGGCCCAGCCTCGGCGGATGCCCACCATGGTCCAGCCCAGTTCGCTGGCGCGGACAACGGCGGCACGGATAGCCGCGTTCAAACCCGGTACGTCGCCCCCGCCGGTGAGGATACCAATGCGCATTTCCGTAAGAACTCCTTATAGATAATGGAATGTCTCTGATGCCATGACCATTATAGCCAAGGGCAACTCCAAAGCCCCAGGACGGGCGGTTCGAAGCGCCTCGACAACCGCCCGGGGGAGCAATCTCGCCTGGACCACAGGGTGGTCTTTCTGCCAGAAGGGAAGCGATACTGGAGCGGAACTATCCTTGCAAATCTGGAGCGGCATGGCATAATTGCAAGGATGATCCCGCGCCGCATAGAAGCCACTGTCGAGGATCGCCTCGGCCATCTGCCGGCCGTAGCTTTGCTTGGCCCGCGTCAAGTCGGTAAGACAACGCTCGCCCACGCCCTGGCGGAGGGGAGAAGGAGCGTTTATCTGGACCTTGAATCGCCGCTGGATCGGGAGAAGCTTTCCGACGCAACGTTTTATCTTTCGGGGCACGAGGATGAGTTGGTCATTCTCGACGAGGTGCAACGCGCGCCGGAACTCTTCGCCACATTGCGGGGATTGATCGACCAGGGGCGCCGGCGGGGAAAAAAGGCTGGCCGATTTCTGCTACTGGGTTCCGCGTCGGCCGATTTGCTACAGCAATCGGAGACGCTGGCGGGGCGGATCGCTTATATTGAGCTACCGCCCCTGGATGTCCTGGAGGTCGGCGCCGATATGCGCCGTGAGCTATGGGTGCGCGGCGGGCTGCCGGAGAGCTTTCTGGCGGACGACGAATCGCGCAGCCTTATCTGGCGGCAGGCTCTCATCCGGACCTACCTGGAGCGCGACATACCGCAGCTTGGCCCGCGCATCCCCGCGAGCACGCTGCACCGTTTCTGGACGATGCTGGCGCACGTGCAAGGAGGCCTGTTCAACGCCGCTCAGCTCGCCCGCGGCCTGGCTGTGGATGGGAAAACCGTCGCCCGTTACCTCGACCTGATGGTCGATTTAATGCTGGCGCGGCGGCTGCAGCCCTTCCAGGCCAACATCGGTAAGCGCCTGGTCAAATCTCCGAAGGTATATATACGCGACAGCGGCATCGTCCACGCGCTGCTGAACATTGGCGATTACGAGGCGTTGCTCGGCCATCCGGTCTCGGGGGCAAGCTGGGAGGGCTTCGTCATCGAGAACTTGATCGCGGCGGCTCCTCGACAAACCGTTCCGCTGTTCTACCGTTCCGGCGCGGGCGCGGAAGTGGATCTGCTGCTCGAGATCCCCAAACACGGGCTTTGGGCCATCAATATCAAGCTCGGACTGTCCGCGCGCCCCAAGAAAGGGTTCTTCATTGCCTGCAGCGACCTCAAACCGGCCCGGCAGTTTGTCGTCAACTCGGGGACCGAAGGTTATTTCATCAACGCAAGCACCGCGGCCATCGGACTTCGCGAACTGGCCGAAATGCTGGCGGCCTTATGACGTCGTGGGCACGCCGTGAACGTCGAAAACAGCAGTGGCGGCCCACGATTCCCGCCGGCTGGTCCACCCTCACTTCTACATATACTCCGTGCGCGCCGCGTACCCCGCTTCGTGTTGTTGACCGCCTGCGTCACCAACTGGCCGACGATCTGCTGGCATTCCCAAAAGACGTCTGGAAGGAAGTGGGCTTCCAGTTGGGGAAGGTCCGGGCCGGGCTAGCGCCGACCGATCGAGGAAGAAGCAAAAATGAAGGTCGATACGAAAATCCGCCATGTAACAGAGCCGGGAGCGAACCTCTTCCTGGAACTGGGCTTTACGCCGGAGGAGGCCAGGCGTCTACAGGCTGCGTCTCGCAAACAGATCAATGACACACGGCTGCTGAAGCGGCAATTGATGGATGAGCTGTCGGTCTGGATAGCGGAACACCACTGAAAGCAGGCCGAGGCCGCCGCGATTCTGATGGTCTCGCGCCCGCGTGTGTCCGACATGGTGAACAAGAAAACAACCAAGTTCGCCATCGACACGTTGGTGGAAATGCTCAGCCGTGTCGGCAAGCCGGTGAAGCTGGCAATCGGTTGAGCATTTGGTGCGCCGGTGGAGAACTGTAGGGCGATATTCGCGCTGAGTCTTCGCTTGTAGTCACCACCTTTCGGGCGGAGATGTGGTTGGAAGCGAGATTCTCTCGGGATCCACCCTGGTTCCCGATTTACTGGCCTACCCCCGCTTTACCGCACCATCAACCGCCTCGCAGCCATACCCGCAAGGCCGGCCGCGGATTGCCAGGGTGCATCTCCGAGGATTGGTTCCGAGGCGTGGCGCAAACTTCCGGACCCCGATCGGCCCGGCCACGCTAATGCATGCCCTGGAACTTGCCGAATCTACAGAGTTATGTCAATATAGGTGCAATATACAGCTAGCGACGCTTATTTGAGCGTCTTGAAGGAACGCTTCGGGAGGGTACTTAAGTGATGGTTGGCGAAGCACGCAACGAAACCGGAAGCGCGGCGCACATCGACAGGAAGCGGATCAGCGCCCCCGAGATTCTCAACGAAGCATTCGAATACGCCAAGCCGAGCGCGTTTTCCCGCGGGCTGCGCATGGAATTCGGCGAGATCGCGGTGCTGTTGATTTCAGGCACGGCCAGCGTGGACGAGGCCGGCCAAACGGTGCACGTGGGAAACTTCCGAGCCCAGTGCCGGCGGACCTTTCTGAACATCGAGAAGCTGCTCGAGTCGGAAGGGGCGAGTTGGAAAGACATTGTTCGCACCACCTGCTACCTGCGCGACATCGACCGCGACTACGCGGCGTTTAATGAGGAACGGACCTCATTCTATACTATTAAGGGACTCGATCCGCTTCCAGCTTCCACCGGGATCCAGGCGCAGCTATGCCGCCCGGACCTACTGGTCGAAATCGAGGCTATCGCCATATTCCGCCGCAGTGGCGGGGAGTGAGAGACGGCCGGCTTTTCGGGGCCGGGAGAATCTGAATGCGGCATGGGACGGCAGGCGCGTTGCTGGTGGTGGTCGGAATACTGGCGTCAGCAGCGGCCCAACGGCAGGCCGCAGTCACGGCGCGGCCTTTCGAGGTCGTTTTTACACGGGTTTTCGCGGGACACACCAATTCTAAGAACGGCGCCCATCTGGTTCTGCTCGCGAAGGACGGTTCTTCCCGCGATTTGACGCCGGATTTCGCCAGCGCCGCCGACCCCGAGGTTTCCTTCGACGCGAAGCACATCCTGTTCGCGGGCAAGCGCAGCGCCGGCGACGACTGGAACATTTATGAGATGAAGGCCGACGGCTCCGGCGTCCGCCAGATTACCCGCGGGCTTGGCAACTGCCGCTCGCCCATCTATCAATCCTCGATTTTCTACCTGGACGATCCGGGTCCCATGCCGCAGATCGCGTTCGCGAGCGACAGGCCGGAGCAGTACGGCGAGTTCGCTCCCTTGCGCGCGACGGCGCTCTACTCGGCGCGGCTGGACGGCTCGGGGGTGCGGCGGCTCACCTTCAACCCATCGGGGGCCTTCGACCCGGTGATGCTGCCCGACGGCAGGATGCTGTTCTCCGCCTGGCGGCGCAACCCGGGCGGCGGTCCGCGAGGGCGCATCGAGCTGATGGGGGTCAACATCGACGGTACCGACTATGCCACGTTTTCGGGCGGACAGGGCCGCGGCGTCCAACGCATGGCCACGGTGACGGCGAAGCGCCTGGTGCTGTTCGTAGACACCGATGCGGCGGACGGATATGGCGGCGGTCCGCTGGCGGTCATCGACCTGCGGCGCAACCTGCACTCCTACCGGCGCCTGGCCGCCCCCGGCCAGTTTCACTCGCCGTCGCCGCTGCCGGACGGAACGGTGCTGGTGGCGTGGCGTCCGGAAGGCAGCGCAGGGACTTACGGAATCTATCGTTTCGATCCACAGAGCGAAAAGCTCCGGCCGGTAGTCGATTCCCCGGCGGCGGACGACATTCAGCCGCGCGCGCTGGTTCTCCGTCAGGAGCCGGATGGCCGCTCCTCCGTGGTGGAAGAGAAGCAGACGTGGGCCAAGCTGTACTGCCTGAACCTGTACACCAGCGATCTCTCTCCGGAGGTCTGGACGCGGGGGCTGGTGAAGCGGCTGCGGGTGCTGGAGGCCCTGCCGCGGTCCAGGCCGGCCAGTGGCAGCCTGTCGCCGCTGCTTAGAACCCGCTTTCTGGGCGAGGTGGACGTCGATCCGGACGGGTCGTTCAACCTGGAGATTCCCGCGGACGTTCCGTTTCAGCTCCAGGCGCTCGACGCCGATGGCATGGCGTTGCGCACCAGCGCGTGGATGTGGGCGAAGAACCGCGAGCAGCGCGGCTGCATCGGCTGCCACGAGGACGGCGAGCGCACTCCGGAAAACGTCATGGCCTCGGCACTGACGCGGCCGTCCATCAACCTGATGCTTCCGCCCGAGCGCCGCCGCACGGTGCAGTTCGAGCGCGACGTCGCACCTATCCTGCGTGAAAAATGCGCCACCGCGGCGTGCCACGGCGCCCGGTTCAGCCTGACCTACCAAAACCTGATGAGGGGGACGGCGCCCCGCTACGTCACTCCGGGCCAAGCCCGCACCAGCCCGCTGGTGTGGGCCATCTACGGGCGTAACACATCCCGTCCGTGGGACCACAGCACACCGGCGGCCGGCGCCAGGCGCATCGCGCCGATGCCCCCGCAGGGCGCTGCCCCACTCACCGAAGACGAAAAGCGCGTCATCGTCGAGTGGATCGACACCGGCGCCGATTCCAACAGCCGGAGCGGCGGCCGGGCGGCGGGAGGACAACCATGAAAACCCTCATCCTGGCGGGAGTCCTGTTGGGGGCGGCGGCCGCCGCCGCTCAGCAACTCCCGGTCTACACCGACATCACGAAAGACAGTGGAATCACGTTCCGGCACAGCTACGGCGACCACCACCTGGACAACATCGTGGAAGGAACCGGCGCCGGGGTGTGCCTGTTCGACTACAACAACGACGGCCTGCTGGATATCTACTTCGTCACCGGCACCTGGACCAAAGGCGTCAGCGACAACGAGGGGCGCGACCTGCGCGGCAAGCTGTCCAATCGTCTGTACAAGAACCTCGGAAACAACAAGTTCGCCGACGTCACCGGGGAAGCGGGGGTGGACGGCAAGGGCATCTTCAGTACGGGCTGTTCGGCGGCGGACTACGACAATGACGGATACGTGGATCTTTACGTCCTGAATTACGGCCGGAACATCCTGTATCACAACAACGGCAACGGAACCTTCACCGACGTTACGGAAAAGTCGGGGCTGGGCGATCCGCGCTGGAGCCTTTCGGCGGTGTGGCTCGACTACAACAACGACGGCCTGCTGGACGTCTATGTGTGCAACTATCTCGAATACGACGAGGGCCGCTTCCGCGACTTTTACGCCGCCGACGGCTACCCCGGTCCGCTCAGCTACAACGGCGAGCCGGACATCCTGTACCGCAACAACGGCGACGGCACGTTCACGGACGTGACCAAGGAAGCCGGTCTGTGGCAGGCCGACGGACGCGGCATGAGCGCCAGCGCGGCCGATTACAACAACGACGGGTTTCTGGACATCTGGGTGGCTAACGATGCGATGGAAACGAACTTCTTCGAGAACACCGGCAAAGGCACCTTCGTGGAAAAAGCGCTCGAAAAGAACGTGGCTTTCGGTGAAAACGGCCAGGGCGTCTCGTCGATGGGGCCGTTTGCCGGCGACGTCAACCGTGACGGCCTGCTGGACACCTTCGTGCCCAACCTGAACTACTGCATCCTGTTCATCAACATCGGGAAGATGGGCTTCGTGGACCGGACGGTGCAGTTCGGTCTCTCCCAGGTGCTGGGACAATACGCCGGCTGGGCGGGCATCGTCTACGACTACGACAACGACGGCTGGCCCGACATCTTCATCACCCACGGCGACGCGCACCACGAGTACGTTCAGGAAGACACCCTGATGCGCAACCGGGGCGACGGCAAATTCGAAGACGTCTCGCGCCGCTCGGGCCAGTACTTCTTCGAAAAGTACGTCGGACGCGGGGCGGCGTGGGGCGACCTGGACAACGACGGCGACACCGACCTGGTAGTTGTGAACATCAACGACTCTCCGCGGATTCTGCGCAACGACGGCGCGAACACCCTGAACCACTGGTTGAGCGTGGAGCCGAGACTGCAGCTTCCCCACCGGCTCACGGCTGGCCGTCGGCGCGCGCGTGACGGTAACAAACGGGTCGATGAAGCAGATCGACGACGTGAACCCGGTGCGCGGCTTTTTGTCCACCGGCGACGGCCGGCTGCATTTCGGGCTGGGCAAGGACGAAAGCGCGGATGTCGAGATTCGCTGGCCGGACGGCGTTGTCGAGCGCTTCCCGCACGTCCGGGCCAACCAGTTCCTCAAACCCGTACACCCGGCCAAGGTGGCAGCGGTGAGCGGCGAGGGAGGAAAGCCATGAACCCTCGGATAACGTTTCTTGCGATCGGAGTCGCGCTGGCCGCGCTCGGCGCCGCACCCAGGCAACCCGTCTACGTGGGCGCTCGCGCCTGCGGCGCCTGCCATTCGGGAAAGGCGATGGGGAACCAGTACGGCTTGTGGCTGCATTCCAAACACAGCCGGGCCTATGCCGTGCTGGCGCGCCCGGAATCGGTACACATCGCCGCCATCAGCGGATTGCGGCAGCGGCCCCAGGAGGCCGCCATCTGCCTGGGTTGCCACGCCACCGCCTACAACGCCGAAGCCTGGCAGAAGGACGACAACTTCCACACCGAGGACGGCGTCCAGTGCGAAGCCTGCCACGGCCCGGGCAGCGAGTACATGACCGAAGCCGTCATGCGCAACCCGGAAGAGGCGATGAAAGCCGGGCTGCGGATGCCGGACGAGCGTTTCTGCATGGGCTGCCACGTGGTCAAGGGCACTCACGTCGCGGTTCTCAAGTCGCCGCAGATAGACATCCAAAAAGCGCTGGTGACGCTGGCCCACCCGATGCCGAAAACCGGGCGTATGGAGGGGAAGATCCCCGAATTTCCGCCCGCCAGCGCCCCGGCCGGCGGCGGCGCCCAATACGTTGGCGCGGCGATGTGCGGCACCTGCCACCAGGGCGAAATGCACGGCTACCAGTGGAGCGTGTGGCGCATGGGCCCGCACTCGCGGGCCTGGGCCGTGCTCTCTACTCCCGAAGCTTACAAGCGTGCCGCCGCCCAGGGCATCAAGGGCGACCCGCAGAACGCGCCGGAATGCCTGAAGTGCCACACCACCGGTTACGGCGCCGCGCACAGGGCATCGTCCACCATCGACCAGGGCGTCGGCTGCGAAGCCTGCCACGGGGCGGGCTCCGGCTACATGCCCGAGGCCATCATGCGCGATCCTCGCGCCGCCGTTCAGGCCGGACTGCAAACCCCGAACGCGGCCACCTGCCTGAATTGCCACGGCAAGAACTTCGACGCCGCCGCGGCGATGAAGACAATCGCCCATCCCTCGAAAGTGCCGCCGCCCGACGACGGCGTCCACGAAGCGCGTTACCGCAACCCGTTAAAAATGGCCATGCGGCCGGGGGGCAGGGAATTATGGGTGGCCTGCGAATCGTCGGATTCCGTGGTGGTGGTGGACACCGCCACGCGCGAGACGATCGCCGAGATCCCGGTGGGCGGCATGCCCATGGACATCGCGTTTACCCCCGACGGTTCGCTGGCGTTCGTGAGCAACCGGCACGACGATACCGTATCCGTCATCGACGTGGCTGCGCGAAAGGTGCGGCGGACACTGGAGGTGGGCGATGAGCCGCACGGGGTCATTACCGACAAGGCTGGCAAGCTGCTGTACGTGCTGAACACCTCTTCGGGGGATATTTCGGTGTTCGACGTGGCCTCGCTCGGCTACGTCAAGACGCTCAGCGCCAGCCGCGGTCCGTGGGCAGCGGCGCTCTCTCCGGACGGCTCAGACATTCTCGTCACCAACATCCTGGCGCGCTTTTCGGCGCTGCGCACGCCGTTCGTTTCCGAGGTCACCTCCATCGAGACCGATCGCGGAGACGTGGACGACCGGCTCGTTCTCGACGACGCCAACATGGTGATGGGCGTCGACTGGCACCCCGACGGCAAGTTCGCCATCGCCACCATGAACCGCACCAAGAGCCTGGTGCCCATGACCCGCCTGTTGCAGGGCTGGACCATCACCAACGGACTGGCGGTTCTCTGGCGGGACGGCGAAGTGGACCAGGTTCTGCTGGACGAGCCGAACGCGGGCTTCGCCGACGCCAGCGACGTCGCCTGCACCCCCGACGGCCGCTATGCGCTGGTCACCAGCGCCGGCACGGACTCAGGTGGCCGTGGTGGATATCGCCAGGTTGACGGACATCCTTCGCCGCGCCACGCCTTACGAAAAGCAGCACGTTTTGCCGAATCACCTGGGCTATCCCACCGAGTTCGTGGTCAAGCACATCGCAGTGAGGTCCAACCCGCGCGCCGTCCTGGTGGCGCCGGACGGGCGGGTGGCGTACGTCGCCAACTCGCTCGACGACTCGTTGAGCGTGATCGATCTCCAGAAGTTGGAGGCGGTTTCGCGCATCGATCTCGGCGGCCCCAACGAGATCACCGAACGGCGCCGTTCGGCGAGAGCCTTTTCCACAGCGCCAAAATCACCTTCCGCCGCCAGTTCGCCTGCGCTTCCTGCCACCCGGACGGCCACATTGATGGCGTCACCTACGACATCGAAGCCGACGGCATCGGCGAGAGTCCGGTGGACAACCGGACCCTGCGCGGCATCCTGGACACCGCGCCGTTCAAGTGGGAAGGCACCAACCCCAGCCTTTCGCGCCAGTGCGGGGCGCGCCTTTCCGTGTACTTCACCCGCCTGCTGCCGTTCACGCCGGACCAGCTTGCGGCGCTCGACCTGTACATCACTACCATCGAGCGCCCGCCCAACCGCTACCGCAAGCTGGGCGCGCCGCTGAACCCGGCCCAGCGGCGGGGCAAAGCGATTTTCGAACGCAGCATGACCAACGACGGCCGCCCGATTCCTGAGGGCAACCGCTGCGTCACCTGCCACTTTCCGCCCTACTTCACCGACCGGCAGGTTCACAACGTGGGCACCAGGCAGCCTCTCGACCGAGGTGGAGACTTCGACACACCGCACCTGAACAACATTTACGATTCGGCGCCCTACCTGCACAACGGCATGGCCCCGACGCTCGAGGAGATCTGGACCGTGCACAATCCGGACGACCGGCACGGCGTGACCAACGACATGACGAAAGATCAGTTGAACGACCTGATCGAGTACCTCAAGACTCTCTGAGGAGGCCGTAATGAAAGTAGCTGCGGCGGCAATTCTCGCTTATGTGCTGATCGGCCCCGCCCTGGCGGCGAGCCCGCCCGGTGAAAACGCGAAGCTGCCCTACGTCTACACCAAGTGGAAACAGTTCACCGTCGCCGACGGGCTGCCGAACGATCACATCTTCTGCTGTCAAGGCGGACGGCCCGCGGGTGTGGATCGGCACCGAGGACGGGCTGGCTATGCTCGACAAGCGCAGCGGCAAGATCAAGAGCTGGACCGAAAAGGACGGCCTCCCGTTCCGCGCCGTCACCGCCATCGACGTGGACAAAAAGACCGGCGACGTCTGGCTGGGGCTGTTCGGCGGCGGACTGGCGCGCTTCAGCGGCGGCCGCTTCGACCACTGGCACCAGCTCAACAGCGGGTTGGTGAACGACGTGGTCTACGGCGTGGCCGTCGAAAACGACAACGTCTGGGCGGCCACCACCGCCGGCGCCAGCCGGTTCAACGTGAAGAAGAACGAGTGGACCATCTTCACCGAGAAGAATTCGCCCATGGAAGAGATCTGGAATTACAACGCCAGTTACAACGGCAAGGATAAGGTGTACCTGGCGGTGTGGGGCGGCGGCGTGCTCGAGTACGACATCCAGGCCAACCGCTGGAAAGACTATCTCGACCCCGACGGCGAAATGGAAATCGACCTGTACCGCGACGACGGCTTGCTGCACGTCATCACCACCGGCGCGCAGCAGGCCGAGGACGCGCTGTGGGTCTCGTCGTATTTCGGGGCCGGCCGCTACGACGGGCGCCACTGGCGGTCGTATTACAACATGGATTCCGGCCTGCCCAGCGACTTTTTGAACAACGTGCGGGCGCGCAGCTCCGACGAGGCCTGGTTCTGTTCCGACAAGGGCGTCGGGGTGATTTCGGATTTCGCCACCAACACCTGGGTGGACTACACGCGCAACCCGGAAGGGGAGGGCGGCAAGGCGGTGGTGATGCGCGACCGGCAGGTGCTCGAAACCGTCGAGATGCCGGTGGGCATCCCGCACAATTTCATCATTAACGCCGACATCGACGGCAACGACGTCTGGCTGGCCACCGCCAAAGGCCTGGGCTGGGGAATCGGAGAAGGCTACTACCGGGGTCTGCGGGAGCGCTCCGTCGCCGTCGCGACAGCCCCGGCGGAGGGAGGGTCGAAATGAAACTCGTTCTGCTGTTTGCGGCCGGCGCCGCGCTGGCGCTGGGACAGTACAAGCCGGATCGCCAAGCTCGAGCCCTGGATCGTTCTGGACGATCCCGACACCGCGAAAGTCCTCAAAGCGATCAATTCGTTGACAGCCTACCAGACTCCCAATCTACCGCTGCGGGAAGACACCAACTACGCCAACACTCCCGAAGACGTCGAGCCCTTCGGCGGCGTCAAGCCTTACAAGCGGTTCTTTCTGCTTCAAATGGAGTACACCGGACCCGGCCGGGCGATTCCGGAGCCGGGCCCCGAACTGAAGACCGTCAAGCTCGGCTTCATCGGGCCGATCATGTCCACCGTCTCGGTGGCCACCGGCGGCAAAAGCCACGAAGAAGCGCTCGGTATCAAAATGCTGCAGGGCGCGCGGCTGGCGCTTGAAGAGGCCAACGCCCGCGGCGGCTATCTGAAGCGCAAAATTCCGTTCGAGCTGGTCGACCAGAAACGACAACGGTTTGTGGGGCGCCTCCGGCAACGAGATCATCAGGATGGCGTACAAGGACCACGTGTGGGGTATCCTCGGCACCATCGACGGCGCCAACAGCCACATCGCCATCCGCGTCGCGCTCAAGGCCGAGCTGGTGATGATGAACTCGGGCGACACCGACCCCACCTTTATCGAGACCAACATCCCGTGGGTGATGCGCTGTATCGGAGACGACCGACAGATCGGCTATCTCCTGATCGACTACATGATCCGGAAGATGAACTACCAGCGCATCGGCATCATTCGCAGCTCGAACCGCTACGGGCGGTTCGGCGTGCGCGAGGTACGCGACAGCGCGCGGCGGCTGAAGCGGCCGGTTCTCATCGAGATGGCTTACCCGGTGGGCGGCGCCGACTTCTCGCTGCAGCTTGCGCGGCTGAAGGCGGCCAACCTTGATGCGGTGGTCCACTGGGGCGACGGCATCGATGGGGCGCACATCCTCAACCAGATGCGCGAGATGGGGATGAAGCAGCCGTTCTACGGCTGCGAACGAACCGTCTCGGACGAATTCGTCCAGGCCGCCGGGAAGAACGCCGAGGGCGTGATGGCCGGCTTCCCGTGGAATCCGGACCGGCGCGACCCGAAGTACCTGGCCTTCAAAGAGCGTTTCGAAAAGCGTTTCGGCGAGGAGCCGGAAACTTACGCCGCGCACGGCTACGACGGCATGAACATGTTGATCTGGGCGCATCCAGGAGGCCGGTCTGAACCGGGCCAAAATGCGCGACGTGCTGGCTTACCGAACCAAGCCGTTTCCCGGGGTCACCGGCGACATTCCGTTCGGAGCGGCGCTGGACGACCTGGGCGAGGTGTTTCTGGCGCGCTTTGAAGACGGCCGCTGGCGTTATTATTCGCGCGAAGACCTGGGCGTCCCCGAACCCGACATCCCGCGGCGCACGCCCGAAAGCCTCGGGTTGACGAAACCGGGCTCGGAATGACCCGGCGTTCGGCGGCGCTGTTGCTTTGCGGCGCCCTGAGGGGCGTAGCGCGGCAGGTGTCGCCGCCGCCACCCAAGCCTTACAAAGACAGCCGCAATTCCCCTTCCAGCTTCGAAGGGCCGGGGCGGGAGTTGCCGGAACCCAAGAACATCTCCGAGGTCGTCATCGGGTATTACGGACCGCCGGACGAATCGCACCCGGACGGCGGCATTCTGTGGCAGGGCGCCGTGCTGGCGCTGGAGGAAGCGAACCGCGAAGGCGGGTACAAAGGCAAGCCCTTCCGGCTGGCCGCCCGCTGGTCCGAGGATCCGTGGCGCGGGGGCGCGGCGGCCGTCACGCGGCTGGTCTTCGAGGACCGTGCGTGGGCAATTGTCGGTTCCATCGACGGAGCGGGCACGCACCTGGCCGAGCAGGTGATCGTGAAAGCCTTGCTGACGCTGGTGAATCCGGTCGCCACCGACCGCAGTATTCACATGGCCGGTGTGCCCTGGATGTTCTCCGTTGTGCAAGGCGACGACCAGCACGCCGCGCTGCTGGCGCACGCGCTCAAGAGCAAGGGCGTGGCATTGTGGTCGGCCACCGATCATGATGCGCGGGCCTTTACGAGTTATCTGCTACCGGCGATGAAGCGCGAAAGCGTCGAAATCAAGCTGCATCTGGAATTCGACGCCGGCCGGCAGGACCTGTCCGAGTCGGCTCGAAGAATCGCGGCGGCCAACGCGCCGGCAATAATTGTCGCCGCAGCGAGACCGAGCGCCCGAGCGGTAAGGGCTTTGCGGGAAGCGGACTTCACGGGGACGCTGGCCGGCGGGCCGTGGTTGGGCCGCGCGGCTTTCGCCGAAGAGGCCGGAAGCGCAGCCGACGGCGCACTGTTTCCCTGGGTAGGCAAGCCCTCCGAGGATTTTGCGCGGAAGTTCTCAGAACGGTTCCGCCGCCAGCCCGACTATGCCGCTGCCGGCGCCTATGACGCGGTCCGCATCGTAGTAGCGGCCACCCGCAAAGCGGGCCTCAACCGCGCGCGGATCCGCGATGCCGTCCAGCAGCTCGCCGCCTGGCAGGGGGCGGGTGGCCTCGTCGAGTGGGATGAATTCGGACAGAACCGCCACCCACCCCGGTTGGCGACAATTGAGTCCGGACAGCCCCGCCGTCGCGGGCCGGGCGGCTATTCCGGCGAATGTACCTTCACTTCCACCGGTATTCCAGCCCGCACGCTCTCGGTGATGGTGCAGAAGTCCTCGAAAACTTCGACACAGCGCTGGAACTCCGCCGCCTGGGCGGGGTTGACAGCGGCCTCGATCTCGACGGCAATCCGCTTCACGCGCAGCCGGCGGTTCTCGTTCCGGCCGATCCCCACCCGAACCCGGGCGCGGATCTTGCCCACATCCACTTTCGCTTTCCGCGTGCTGAACAGCAGGCTGGCGGACAGGCAACCGCCGACGGCGGCGGCCAGCATCCGCGCTGGACTGGGCCCCGCTTCCTGCCCGAGAGGGGGCGGTTCATCCATCAGGACGTCCCCGTAATCCTTGCCGAAGCGAACCAGAAACTGGTAGTCCTGCTGCTGTTCCACGTCGAGCGTAACTTCGTTGACAATCTCCCCGGTGGGAGCTGGCTTCTGTTCCATGGTTACCTTCAGTCTCCTTCTTTCATTCTCACCGGCTTGCCCGCCATATCAGCCAGGCCGCCCCAGCCACGAATCCCAGCAGCGCTTGATACTCCTGATTTTTGCGGTACAGGGCCCAGGCAAAGCGCTGGGTGGGTTTTTCGCGCGGCGGCCGGGGAACCAATAGCGGCACGCGTTCCATATAAACGGCGTAGGCGGGGAACAGGCTCGCCAGGTGCTGTTCCTCCAGTTCGATCACCGGCAGGTAGATCAGCAGGAACGCCGCCGCGAAGATCGCCGCCAGCAGCCAGTCGCGCCCCGCAATCACCAGTCCCAACGCCACCAGCAGGGTTCCTAAATACAGCGGATTGCGCAGCCAGGCATAGGGGCCCGATTCGGCCAGCCGGATGTTCTTCGCCAGATGTCCCGCCGCCCACGCGCGCAGCCACAACCCGGCCAGCGAAACCGGCAATCCGTAGGCCAAAGAACCCCAGGTGGGTTTCGACAACCAGGCGAAGGCGGCCACCAGCACGAATCCTCCGGGAACGCGCAGGCGCGCCACCAGGTCGGCGTAGGGCTTGGGGAAATGATAGCGCCGCATCAGGCGTTGAACTCCGATCGTTCCACTGCCGTCGCCAGGCGCTGCCGAAGGGCATCAAACACCTGGTTGGGATGGATGGCGAACATGCTCTCGTCGGTGGCGCTGCGCCGTTTGTAGGTGGTGGCGGCGCCGGCCTGGCGCAGCACGGACATCGAACCGCCGTAGGGGCCGTTGCGCGCCGGGTCGGTAGGTCCGAAGATGGCTACCCCCGGCTTTCCGAGCGCCGCGGCCAGGTGCAGCGGGCCGCTGTCGATGCCCACCACGGCGGCCGCGCGCCGGGTGGCATGGATGAGCCCTTCGACGCTGGAATAATGCGCCGCCGTGTCGGGTACGGCGGTAAAGATCGTCTCGGCCTTCTGCGGGCCGTTCAGCACCAGGGTCAACCCCAGCTCCTGTTTCAGACGGCGTCCCAGCGCGCCGTAATATTCGAGCGGCCATTGCTTGGCGGGCCAACCCGCCAATGGACAGGCCAACACGAATCCGTCTTCCGGCAACGCGCCTTCCGCCTTTCCGGGCGGCAGTGGAAATTCCTTGCGAACGTTGGTGGCGCCCGCGGCCGCCGCCAGTTCCAGATTCTTGTCCACCACATGGACCGCGGCGGATCGTACGCTGGTGGTGTAAAACAGCGCGGCCGGTCTTTCACGTACCTCGTCTGCGTGAAAACCGACGATGCGCGCCGGGCGCGCCAACCGGGCCACCAGGGCTGACTTGATCAGGCCCTGGAAGTCGATCGCCACGCTGAAGCGCTGCCGTCGCAGGGCGGCCAGCGCCTGGCGAATGCCGCGCCAGGTGCGCCGGTTGACCGGGCACAACCTGTCGATGTAGGGATTGGATTCAACCAGACAGACCCACTTGGGGTCCACCGCCCAGGTAATTCGCGCGCCGGGGAAGCTGGATTTCAAACTGGCGACGGCTGGCAGCGTATGGATGATGTCGCCCATCGCGCCCAGCCGTACCACCAGAATGGCCTCGCCCGCCGAAGCGGTCTCGGCGGCGTTGCGGCGTTGTGAGTCGGAGGTGTTCACGGATCAGGCAGTCTCAACCGCGCTCTTGCGATAGATCAACTGGAGCAGCTCGGCGCGCCGTTCGAGATCCGCCTGCTCTTCCCGCGACAGTTGCGAGGCGGGCAGCGCCGCCAGCCAGGCGGGCAGCGGGTCGTCGTCGGCTTCGGGCAGCACCACGTAGTCCACCACCGCCAGAGCGGCCGTCAGTTCGGCGCGTGCGCGAGCCGGAAGCAGTGCGCTCGGAGGCGTGAGCAGATAAACAATCAGCGTCTCTTCGGCGCGCGCAATCTCTTCCAAACGCCGCGCGTGCGAGCCAACCAACGGATCGAAATAGCCGGTAACCACCCGCGGAGGTTTCCCGGAACGCCCGATTTCCGCTGCCAGCCTCGGTAGATCGGCGGTGGTCACAATCTTCCGGCGCGTATCCACCATTCCATTATCCACTGGCGCGCTCTGAAGGCGCCTTGCGGCACACCACGATGAGCGTGAGACCGTGCCAGGGCAGCAGCCGTTCGGCGAACCGCCACAGCCACACCGTTTTGTCGAACAGTTTCAGCATCGGACGGGCCACCTTCTTGCGGCGCAGCACGCGGCTGTAAAGCCACCACAGGGGCGCTCCGACGCGATTCAGCTGGTGGACGCGGCCAACCGTGTAGCCGCAGCGGGCCAGCATCGCCCGCAGCTCCCGCGCGGAGTAGCGCCGCCGGATGCCCATAAACTGGTCCACCGAGCCGAACAGCGCCGGCCCTTGCGGCGCCAGCACCACCAGGTTCCCGTTTTCGGAAAGCTTGTCGCGCATCGCGCGCAGCGCCGGCTCCGGGTCTTCGAGGTACTCGATCATGTTCAGGGAGAGCACGGTGTCGTAGCCGTCATCGATCACTTCGAACTCTTCCGGCGCCGAAGGATCGAGCCTGGCCACAAACACGTTCGGGGTTTTGAGAAAGCGATTGGTCAGCGCGTGCAGAAACAGCGGCTCGCACTCGGTGGCGGTGTATTTCAACCGGCGCGCCATCAGCCGGCCGGCGATGGCCCCGATGCCGGCGTTGATCTCGAGCACCCGGTCGCCCACGTACGGGCGGATCAGGTGCGTCATCCAGGTGTGGTATTGCGGGGTTCCGGTGAAATTCGCCAGCAGCCCGCGATGGTACACTTCCCGGTACAGATCGTCGACCAGCCAGAAGTGGAGTATGACGGCGAACGCCTTCACCCCGTCTTTCCAGCCGATCTTCTTGCCTTCTTCATAGGTGCGTCCGTGGTAGCTGATGGGCACCTCGTAGATGCGCAGCCGCCGCTTGGCGCACTTCATGGTAATTTCCGGCTCGAAGCCGAAGCGGTCGGAGCGGATGGGAATGCTCTTGAGGATGTCGGTTCTGAAAACCTTGTAGCAGGTTTCCATGTCCGTCAAATGGAGGTTGCAGAACATGTTGCACACCAGCGTCAAAGTCTGGTTGATCTTGGTGTGCCAGTAGGGCAGCACGCGGTGCTGCTCGCCCGCCAGGTATCGCGAGCCAAACACCGCGTCGGCCCGCCCGTCGAGCAGCGGCCGGAGCAGCTTCGAGTACTCGGCCGGATCGTACTCCAGGTCGGCGTCCTGCACCACGCAGAAATCGCCGGCGGCGTGCTCAATCGCGGTCCGTACGGCGGCGCCCTTGCCCTGGTTGGTGGCGTTCCGCAGAAGCCGGATGCGCGGTTCGTTTTCGGCCAGGCGGCACAGAATATCCCACGTTCCGTCGGTGGAGCGGTCGTCCACGACAATCAGTTCGCGATCCATATTCTGGGGGAGTTCGGCGGCCAGAACCAGGTCCAGGCTTTGCTCGACTACAGTGCGTTCGTTGTAGACAGGAATCAGTATGGATAACAGCACAAGAATACTTAGTATAATGGCAGCGGTCGGGATTTTCAGCGGTATTCGATGGGCGGGTTCGCCATCATTCCAATGCCGCCTGACCCGCTTCGGAACGAAGCGGATTAACACGGGAACGCGAGCATACCCCGGATCGGTCAATCGCCGCCGGGGTGGCCTACCGGGCAGGAGATTTGAGAGACCAAAGTCTTCTGGCCGGTGCGCCGGCGTGGTTCCCGCCGTTTCCGTCCGGAGCGTCTGAAAAATTTGATCGAGGAACTTTCAAGAAACACAGCTTAGAGTCAAACGGCCTCGGTTCGCCGAGGCCGGTTTTTTCTTCGCCGGTGCCGCCCTTCGGATGCGGGACGGCCCGCCCGCGTCCCGCCCGCCTAGCCACGCACCCCGCGAAAAGAATATCCTGTTTGAAGCTAGTGCGGATCAGCTTATGAATAACGGAATTCTTCTCGAATCTCATCTCCCCGGCGTGGAGCTTCACGGCCGCGGCAAGGTACGCGACGTCTATCGCATCGGCGGCGACAAACTGCTCATCGTCGCCAGCGACCGCATCTCGGCCTTCGACTATATTCTGGGCACCGGTATTCCCATGAAGGGCCGTGTCCTCACGCAGATTTCACTGTTCTGGTTCGAGTTCTTCCAGGACCTTGCGCCCAACCACATCATCTCCGCCAACGTCGACGACTACCCCGACCCGCTGCCGCGTTTCCGCGACCAGCTCGAGGGCCGGTCGATGCTGGTGCGCCGCGCTGACATGCTGCCGGTGGAATGCGTCGCGCGCGGCTACCTTTCCGGCTCCGGCTGGAAAGATTACAAAGCGACGGGGATGGTGTGCGGCATTCCGCTGCCCGCCGGCCTGGTGGAAAGCGACAAGCTGCCGGCGCCCATTTTCACGCCGGCCACCAAGGCCACCAGCGGGCACGATGAAAACGTCTCCGAACAGCGGGCGGCCGAGATGATCGGCGCGGAGCTGGCGGCCCGGGTCCGCGACCTCACGCTCGCCATCTACCGCAAAGGCGCCGATTACGCGGAAACCCGAGGCATCATCCTGGCCGACACCAAGTTCGAATTCGGCACCATCAACGGCGATCTGGTGCTGGCCGACGAGGTGATGACGCCCGATTCCTCGCGCTTCTGGCCCAAGGCGACCTATTCGCCCGGAGGCGCGCAGCCCTCCTACGACAAACAGTACGTGCGCGATTATCTGGAATCGATCCGATGGAACAAACAGCCGCCGGCTCCGTCTTTACCTGATGACGTGGCGCGGCGCACCAGCGAAAAGTACCTGGAAGCTTACCGCGCCCTGACGGGACATTCTCTGTGAACTGGCTAGACTACCTACTGCTTTTCATCCTGGCCATGTCGATCATCGAAGGTTTGCGGCGAGGCATGGCCAGGATCGTGATCGGCTTGATCTTCGCGATTCTCGGCGTTCTGTTCGGCCTGTGGTTCTACGGCTATTTCGGCGGATTCCTGGCGCCCTATGTCAGCTCCAAACCGCTCACCAACTTTCTGGGTTTCGTATTCGTGTTCGTGGCGTTCGTGGCTCTGGGGGGATTGTTGGGAGCGGGCTGCGCCAAGCTGTTCAGGTGGGTGGGGCTCTCGTGGGCCGACCGGCTGGCGGGCGGCGCGGCCGGCATACTGCACGGCGCGGTCGTCGGCGTTGTGCTGGTGCTGGTGCTGATGGCCTTCCCGTTCAAGCCCACCAAGGACGTGGTGGGCGGGTCGCGCTTCGCACCCTACCTGATCGACGCCGCCGGGGTGGTCTCGTCCATGGCGCCCCGCGAGCTGCAGGACGGTTATGACAAGGCCTGCGACGAAGCCAGGCAACTGTGGGTGGAGGCGATGAAACGGAAAAAGCAGTTGGACGAAGAGAAGCGCGCCCACCGCATGCCCTCGCAGAAGCTGTAGCCGCTGGACAGCCTGCTCCAATACAAAGCGTCCAAGCCCCGACCGTAAGGGAGGGGACGGTTGATTCGCAGCCGCAATTTGCGGGCGCTGGAGGGGGGCCGGATACCGATCAAGACCGTGGCCAGTAAGGCTTGTACCCAGCCAGCGCGTTCTTCCGGTACCACGGATCCAACTTTGCCATGAGCCAATTCGTTCTTACGCCGCTACTTGCGGCAGGAGATGTCGCAGTTCTACCTGCGGGGCTTCCGGATTCTTGAAAAGGTGGCTCGCATCCAGCACCTCGATGCCGACGATCTTCTCACCGGACGCGAAATCGAGCGAAATGTCGTCGGTCACGCGAACAGTCCGGCACTGGAAGTTTCCCTCGAGCAAGCGAATGTAAAGTGCATCCGCCTCCTTGTCGTAGCTGATCTCCATTCGGCCTCCCTTTTTTTAAATTACGAACGAGCCGAAAACCCTCTTTCTCGAAAACCCTGGCCAGCACCTTCCAGGAAACCGGTTTCAAGTTAGGCATGTGCTTCGGGGAGAGGAACCGTAGTGCGCTGGATTTCGACCAACTTGGGCCCCTCCCAGCGTCCTTTGTGCGCCGCGAAACCGGACTCCTGAAGAATCCGCGCTAACGTCCCCATACGCTGCGCCTCGCCGAGAAACAACCGAACCGCTTCCGTCAGGTTTTTGCGCGCCTTCGCGGGAGTAGTGGCACACGAAGAAACATCGAGTTCGGGCGCGTAAGCGACGTACATGCGTCCTTCCTTGAATATCTGTCTGGTAAAGGAGATTTCCACCGCTTATGCCCCGGGCTTCAGTGTACCAGAGCACCCGTGGCCCCACCGTCGGACGTGGCCCATTGTCTGGAGCTCAACGCGTGAAGACGGTGGACAGTGGACGGTTGGAGGATGAACCTCTTCTCAATGGTTCTTCGATGCGTTTGGCCCTGGAAGGGACGCCTTTGAATAGCCCCACGCGCAGCCAGGCAAGCGTGGGTCAGTGCGCGGAACCCTGACCGCGAGGGAGGGGACTCTGCGGTCCCGGGCGGGCCGCCGCATGGCGCTCGGCGCCTGAAGAGCGCCCAGTCAAGAACGCCGCGAAGCAACCTTCAAGGGTCCACCGTCCACCCTGTTTGCGGTCCACGGACCACTTCTTGACGCCGGCCCGCGTCTTGAATCTGCGGTCCCCGGTCCCCGTTCCCGATCTGAACGCGTGAAGTTTATCCCAGACGATCACCTGTCGTTTCGACAGGTGATCTATCTGCAAGCTATTGAAAACAAAGATGCGATCCCATGTGCTCAAGGCAGGTGCGGTACTCGGTTGCGCTCGCACGCTTCCTTACGTTAAGAACCCAGGGAGGGTAGGGAGGGTTTGGAAGGCGTCGCGCTGCTCGGAAAGCAGGTGCGTTACCGGGATTCCGAAGGGAGAATCGCTTCCAGCGCGTTTGCTTACGGTGCAACTGTCCAACCCTCGGGTTCGGCGCGGAGGGCTGTCTCTGTCGTGAAACGCAGACTGCTTAACAGCAGCCTTCAGGCACTCAGCGACTCGTGGATAGGAAGCTGGATTCGGACCCACTTCGGACCGAAGCTGGAGCCAATTGTGCAGCAAGCTGTTGCACAATTGCGCTTTGTTGATTCAACTTAGTGAGCGAGACCAATCGGCCGAACAACATGTGCAAGGGTTGCTTGCACCAACGCCGGAGACATTTCCGGCGCGCCTGCAGAGTCGGGCGGTTACTCCCGTTGAAACTGGATCTCCACTGACGCTAGGGTGAGCGGCGTCGCTGCCGTGGCCGCTCATAGCGGAACGTCTTTCGGGCCTTGCGCCGCGTGAACCGCCGGTTGATCGTCGTTCGTTGGCGGTTCCATGCCTTGGTTTCCCGCTGTAAGGTCCCCAGATCCGGAATCCGCCGGGCACCCAGGCACTGCCGCGAGAACAGACTGAGTTCGATCTCCGCCTGGTCAAGCCAGCTTCCATGTTTGGGTGTGTAGTGGATGCTGAACCGCTCCCAGATCTCGCCGCCGAGCTCGGCGCCATAAAGATCCGTCTGTGACTTGCGGCCATGGATGTTCAGGTTGTCCATCACCAGGTGGATGGTCTTCGCTTCCGGGTACTGCAGCGCCAGACGGTAGACGACTTGGGCGAACTGAAACGCCGAACGATCGGGCGTGGCCACGGTAAAGTGCCGGCCGGCTTTCGGTTCCACCACGCCAAACACGTTCGCCGTCCCACACCGTTTGTACTCGTTGTCTTGTTTGGCCACTTTGCCGGGCTTGGCGGGAATCGGCGCTCGCACATCGGCGTGCAGTGACACCGGCTTCTCGTCCAGACATAGCACCGGTTCCGCCGGATTGTAGGGTCTCTCATACACCGCCAGCACGTCTTCCATCTTTTGGATGTAGTCGGCGTTCAGTTCGGCCACGCACCACATTTTTTTCCCGCCACGGCTTCAAGTCGTGGCTTTCGAGCAGAACCCGGATTGTCTCCCGCCCCACGTGGGGAACCAGTTTGCGCTTGACCGCCTCCTGGGCCACCAGGCGTACTGTCCAGCGCGCCCGGCCTTCGGGCGGATCACTGCACACCATCGCGATGATGCGCTGCTTCTGGGAAGCGTCGAGAACCTGCTTGGCCCCCGGCCGCTGCTTCTCATACAGCGCCACATCCAAGCCACCTTTGTTGTAGCGATGGGCGATCTCACGGATTGCCTTGGGAGTCAAAGGAACGGTCTGCGCAACTTGCGGTGCAGTGACCCCGCCAGCTAGCAAGCGAAGGGCAAGCGCCCGCAGAACCACGCGCACCTGCTGAACTCCGCCGCGTAACAGGTCCCCGAGTTCCGCCAAATCTTGGGTCTTGACTCGGATAGGGACGGGTCGACGTGCCATACCCAAGTATGGACCGAAACATTTCCGATTGGAAGTTTTTTATGAAACTTCTTTAGGCGGTCAGAGACCTAGCTCGAACGAGGAGATGGCTACCTCTGGGACCACACTCGCCCGCACGCAACTGCAGAGTGTGGAGGCGTTTTTTGAGGAGTTTCAGTTCGTTAGAGTTCCAGTTACAGTATCGTTGGGCCCACCAGCCGGCTGCGGCCGGGAGTGATTTGCCTGCGCTGCCGGCTCCTTGATTTTCAGTAACTGGTCGCACTGCATGTTGTGTAATTGCGCGATGGTACCCGAGGGCCAGCGAATCTCGATCAACTGCGCCACCGTGTCGGGGCCCAGGCCGAAGTGTAGGGGAGCCGCGCTCGAAGATCCGTAAGCCGCGGCGGTGCTGACCTGGTTGTACTGCACGCCGCTTTTCGACACCAGCTTGACGCGCGCTCCAATGGCGTCGCGGTTGCTGGTGGTTCCTTCCAGCTTTAGCGCCAGCCAGTGATTGCCGCCGGCGCTCGCGTTGAGCCAGATCTCGGCCTTGTCGCTCAGAGCAGAGACAACGACATCGATTCGCCCGTCGCCGTCAAAATCTCCGAAGCCGGCGCCTCGATGCCGCGCCGGAGGCACCGCGGCAAGCCCCGCCTCATCGGTGAGCGCCGCGAATCTTCCGTTGCCCAGGTTGCGGAACACCGAATTGTGCTGTTTGGCGGGCGAGCCGTCTTCCGCTTGTCCTGATTGCACGTGGCCGCGCGAGACGAAGACGTCCTTCCACCCGTCGTTGTCGAAGTCAAAAATTCCGGGGCTGTATCCGGCCATGCGCCGCGACAGACTGGCCATCCGGCTGGAGGTAGTGATGTCTTCGAAATATCCTTTCCCGGAATTCATGTACACGGGGAAGGTCTCCTTGTCGAGAGCGACGAAGACAATGTCCGGCAGGCCGTCGTTATTGATATCGCCGATGTCCACACCCATACCGGAAATCTCGGCGCCGTCTTCGGGCAGAGCCACCAGGCTGTCGAAGGCCGTGTCGACGAACTTCTTTCCCAGGTTGTGAAAGAGAAAATTCGGGAGCTTGTCGTTACTGACAAAGATATCGGGCAATCCGTCGCCGTCGAAGTCCGCGACGCCCGCGCCCATGCCCTTACCCACATACTGTCGAATGCCGGTGGCCTCGGAAACGTCGGTGAAGGTGCCGTCGCCGTTGTTCCGATACAGGCGATTCGGCGTGCCTTTGTAATATTTCGGGTGGCAGTAGACGCGCCTGTTCTTTACCATGCAGGTGGGTTCGGATTCGGCCTTCCACTTCAGATAGTTGGTGACGAACAGGTCAAGCTTGCCGTCGTTATCGTAATCGAACCAGACACCGCCCACCGACCACAAAGGCCCATATTCGGAATCCGGCTTCCCCAGGCCGGCCTGTTCAGTCACGTTGGTGAACGTGCCGTCCCCGTTGTTCCGGTAGAGCGTGTTGTGGTGCACGCCGCCGACGAAGAGATCTTCATAGCCGTCGTTGTTGTAATCTCCTACCGCAACGCCGGTATCGTATCCGGTGCCGGCCAATCCGGCCTTCTCTGTCACATCGGTAAAGTGTCCGTGTCCGTCGTTGGCGAATAGCCGATTCCAGTATTTCGGCCCGGTCTTTTTGAGGCCGGGCATGGTGGCCCCGTTCGTGAAGAAGATATCGAGGTCACCGTCGTTGTCGTAGTCAAAGACGGCGACACCCCCGCCCATGGTTTCCGGTGGGTACTTCTCGGGCGTCTCGGAGTTTTCCATTGTGAAGGCGATGGGCCGGTAGACGAACCGGATGCGCCCGGCGGGTTGCGGCTGGGGCTCCCCGGCGCGCGCAAGCGCGGCCTGTAAGATCACGATCAGCCCGAGAGTCGTCACGCTCCCGCGCAGCGCATTTCCAAGGTGAGGCATCGCCATGCGGAAACCGAATGAGGGCAGTGTAGCAGAAAATACCGGGCGCCAACAGGAGGTAGCCAAACGGTACTAGCGAAAACGTTAACGATACAGCAAAAGCCAGCAGGAGAGACTGGAAACGCGGTGCCGGAAATCCCTTTTCGCGCGGAAGATCTCTTCCGGCGTTACGGAAACTCTTGACAGAGGACGATTACTCCCCTAAAACTTAGGGAAGACCAATTCTGACGCCGGGGTCTCGCCGGCATAATCGAAGCACTGGAACCGGGGGGAGTGGTTCTGACTCGCGACCTTGCAGTGGCGAAAGTGACCGACCTGTTTACCTCGTGGTATGCGCAGGCGGTGCGCCACTCCTTCCACATCTGCGGATCGGTGGACCTGGCGGAAGAATTCACGCAGGAAGCCTTCGCCGAACTGTTCCGGAATCTTCGCGAGGGCGCCGCCATCGAACATCCGCGGGCGTGGATTCTTCAAACTGTGCGCAACCAGGCCGCCAAACACCGGCGTTCGCAGGAGCGCCATCCCGTAAGGCGCATCGCCGACGACGAGCTGGAGCTGGTGGCGCCGCAGAACGGTCACCACGAGCTCTCCCCCGTTGCGTCGAACACCCTGAGTGATCACCTGGACGGGCTCTCGAAGCGCGAAGAGCAGGCGATTCTTCTGCGGGCGCAGGGAATGAAGTACGTCCAAATTGCCGAACACATGGGGATCAGCACCAACTCGGTCGGCACGCTGGTGCTGCGGGCGGCTCGGAAGATCCGCAAGAGCTTTCAACAGCAGACTTCGCGCACGACAAAGGTGGCTGCTCTTTGAGATGAACTCTCACTCACACCTTTCCGAGGAGATCCTGCTGGCGATCCTGGTGGAAGGCGAGCCCGCCGTCGAGTTACAGGCGGCCGCGCACCTGGAGCGATGTGCGGCCTGCCGGGGAAAGCTCGAGCAGCTCCGTGACGAGATCGGCTTTGCTCCCGGTCCAGACGCCGGTGCGCCGGTGCTCAGCCCGGAACAGATCCGGCTGGCGAAACAGCGGCTGGACGAACGCGTTGCCCGGATCGAAACGACGCTCGCTTACGAAACAATCCTGCCGTCCCGGACAGGCTTTTGGCGCGGAAGACGGCTGGCGGCCGCCGCCGCGGTGTTGGTTTGTCTGGGCCTGACGTTCGCCTGGTACGCCGCAAAGCCGCGTCCGATGCCGGTTGAGGAAGTGTTGTCCCGGGCGCGTAAAGTGGAGGTGGACTCGAAAGGTACCCCGCTGTACCAGAGTTTCCATGTGGAGTTCGTCCAGGTTGCGCCCCGGCGCGCGCAGATATCGGGAGATCTGAAAGAATGGTCCGACCCGAAGACGAACCGCTATACCACCCGCTGGAACAACTCCCAGGGCTTGCTGCGGCACGCCGTGTGGAGCTGCCCTGGCAAGGATGAGGTCTACGTTTACGACCGCGCCCATTCCGCTCAGGTTGTCACCGTGGGATATTCTCCGAACAGCGCCGCTGGCTCGCTCGCGGAGATACCGAAATACGGCCTGAGCGCCGCGCAACTGGCCCAGGGCTTTCTGAAATGGCTGGAGCAGCGCAGTTGGCAACCCATTTACTTTTCGAAGGACTTTCTTGCGCTGGTAGACGCCGGCGGGGCCCAATTGCGCCTGACGCGGTTCACCCGCAACGGCAGGGAACGGATTGGAGTGTTTGCCCGGAAGGTGCTGGAGGGCGTGGTTGCGCAAGTCACCCTGGAGTTGAACGCAGCCAATTCCGAGCCCTTGGCTCTGACCATCCGTTTCGAGGCAGGCGGTGAGGTTTCTGAGTTTCGAATGCGCAGAGAAGAAGTCCGCGTGATCCCGGTCTCGAGCCTGGACGCATCGATCTTCCAACCTTCGACCACCGGGCGGGCGATGACGGAGCTGCGGCCGAGTGTGCCGCCCGCCGCAGAGCGTGCAGGAGAGCTTCCCGGCCCGGCCAGGCTCGGCGCATCGCCTTCAGCGCGACAACTGCTGGACGCGGAAGTCTCGGTCCGCTACGCGCTGCATCGGACGGGCGCCTGTCTGGGCGAGCCGATTCAGATTACCGCCACCGGCGATGGGTTGCGGGTGAGCGGCATTGTCGACTCCCTCGACATCAAGCGGCGGGTGGACACCGGGCTTGTGCGCGCGCGCCTGCCAGCTTGGGTAAGGACGGATATCAAGACGGTGGCGGAAGCGTCGCGGGAATCGAGGACGGAGGCGTCCGAACCGGCGGCCGTACCTGCGCCCGCAGAAGATGAAACGGTGACCGGCCGAAGACTGCCTGTCCAACAGGAACTGGAGGTGTACCT
The DNA here is from genome assembly GCA_963810595.1 of Bryobacterales bacterium. Taxonomy (GTDB): domain Bacteria; phylum Acidobacteriota; class Terriglobia; order Bryobacterales; family Bryobacteraceae; genus CAWEOG01. Next base: position 75,172 of record CAWEOG010000003.1, read on the forward strand.
CTCATCCGACGCCGCTGGCTCCTCCGGCTCGCGGGGGCCTCCGCCGACCGTGAACGAGTTCACCAACCAGGCGGCGGAGAATGCGGACAGTGTGCTAGCCGATGCCTGGGCCTTGCGCAAACTGGCGGAGCGCTATGGAAGCCTCCCGGGAAAGCCGGACCCGGCGGCGGTGGCCATGTTGCAGGAGATGGTGCAGTCTCACCTCGCTGCGATAGCCCGCAGGCTTTCAGCCATGCGAACCGGCCTGAGCCCGGCACTGGAATCGATCTTGCGCCAGCGAGGCCTGCGCGTTCCCGGCGCCGCACAGGCGGCCGTTTCCGCGCCGGCCAGCGGACGTTGGGATACCAATTGTCTTCGCTTGTTCGATTCCGTAACCGAGATTCACAATGCCGTAATGTCGTTGTTCGTCGTAAACCTCCAGGAGGATGCGGGAACCGGACGGGCCGCGGGCGGCCGCGCCCTGAGCGCCGATCGGTCGGTCGTGAATTTGTTGCTCGCGCTTCGGGGATTCGATCCCCAAATCCAGCGGGCCTCGCTGGCCGCAAGTCAGATAAATCGTCTGGCGCCGGCGTCGCCCTAGGTCGGAATGAGCTACGGGAATGATGAATGCAGCCGCCAACATCGGACTTCGGCTGGGGGTGGCGGCCGTTGCCGCCCTGCTGGCGATCTCTGATCTCAGGGCGTCCGGCATCTCTGGCGACATTGAAGATCCTTCAGGTGCGCCTATCGCCGGCGCGCAGGTTTCCGCGGTGAACCTCACCACCGGCGCCCGCCGGAAGACGGTTTCCAACGAAAGCGGCTTCTACACAATTCCCTTTCTGCCGCCCGGTCCTTACCGCCTGGTGGTGCGTCGAGAAGGATTCATGGCCGCAACCTACGCCGACATCCGTTTGGTGGTCGACCAGCAAATGCGGCTCAGCGTGGGCATGTCGGTGGCGCGCGTCAACGAGATCATCAATGTCAAAGCCGGCCTGTTCGACGAACATGCGTCGGCGGAGCTGAGCACCGTGCTGGGTGAAAAGACCATACGCTCGCTGCCGCTGAACGGGCAGAACTTCACCCAGTTGCTGGCGCTGGCGCCGGGGCTGCTGCCGGTGAGCACCGCGCAAGGCTCCCGCATCGGCGTGGGCGACGCGGCGGTAACCGGCATCCCGGACACCGACTACCTCAAACCATCCTTCAACGGCCAGCAGAACCGCTCGCAGATTGTGTTCGTCGACGGCATTATCGACACTGATTTTCGCAGCAATAGCTACGCCGTCCTTCCGAATATCGACTTAATCCAGGAATTCAAGGTTCAAACTCACAACGACAAAGTGGAGTGGGGCGGCGTCACCGGCGGAATTATCAATTTGATCAGCAAATCGGGGACCAATACCTTTCACGGGTCCGGACACTGGTTCGTACGCAACGATGCGTTCGACGCACGCGATCCTTTTAAAGACGCCACCCGGCGTTCGCCGGCGCCGTTTCGCCAGAACCAGTTCGGCGCCACCCTGGGCGGGCCGCTCGTGAGGAACAGTACCTTCTTTTCGGTGGGCCTCGACGGGTGGCGTTACCGCAAGCCGTCGCAGACTTTTTCACGGCTTCCAACCAATGCCGAGTTGGACGGCGATTTTTCGCAATCGGTGATCGGCCAGAAAATTTATAACCCGTTCACCACCCGTACCGATGAATCCGGAAATCTGGTGCGCGATCCATTTCCCGGCAATGTCATTCCGCCCAGCCTGATTTCTCCGCTGGTGAAGGGCTTCTTCCAGATTTACGAGGAGCGGCCCAACCTGGCTGGCTCGGTTTTCAATTACGTCAACAGCGTGTCGGCCCGGGACGACGCCAACAGCGTGCAGGTCAAGATCGACCGGCAGTTCTCCGATCGCGACACGTTCTTCTTGCGCTGGAGCCGGCAGCTAAGGAGTTCCAAGACGCCGAGCGGGGAAAAGAAGTTCGTCGATACCGACATGACCGCGGATAACTACGGCGGCGGCTGGATGCACGTGTTCCGTCCAAGCGTGGTAATCAACCTCCGGGGGGGCGTGGCGCGCCGCGACTTTCTGGAGAATCTGCAGACGCACACTGCGGGGATTACGCCGATGAACCGCCTGGGGATTACCAACGCCATCCGCTTCGGCGGCCTGCTGATGAGCCTGACGGCGCCCTGGGGCACCGACATCGGACTGCGCGGACCGGCGCGGCGCCAGAATCCGACCTTCAGCAGCGCCGGCGATCTGACCGTGGTTCACGGAAGCCACAGTTTCAAGACCGGCTTCCAGTGGATCGGAGTGGACCGGCTGCAGGTGAACAAGTACCAGCGATACTACTTTTCCGACGATGTGACCGACGATCCCCGGCAGCCGGGAGCAACCGGCGCCTCGCTCGCCTCCGCGCTGCTGGGCTTACCGGCGCAATTCGAGGGCTTCCTGCCCGACCTGGGAGCCGTCAATTTCGGCATCGGCACCTGGTCGGGATACCTGCAGGACGAGTGGCGGGCCGGCCGCAACCTGACGCTCAATTTCGGGTTGCGTTTCGACCACAACCGCTCGCCGCACCTGCGGACGGGCTTCGAGGCGGGACCGGATATCGACCGTGGGTTGTGGCTCATCGGCGCCAGCCGCCTTCCGGCGCCCTGCAACGAGGCGGGCAAAGCGCCCTGCATTCCCGGCAACGGCTTGGCGGACGTTCCCCACGGGGACAAAATCGCGTTGGCCGGAGCGCCGAACTATATCCCCAAAGAGATCTGGGACAACTGGGGGCCCCGCGTTGGCGTCGCTTACCGGCTGGGCGAACGGACCATTCTGCGCGCCGGCTACGGACTTTACTGGGATACGCTGAACAGCAACAGCCAGTACACGCAGCACAACCTGGAGGGGCGCTGGCCGGCGACGTTCGGCTTCTCTGGCGTGGCCAATCAGAACGGGGAACTGCCCCGGTCGATCGAAAATCTGCAGCCCCGCTTCGAAAGCGCGCTGCCGGAGGCGAGTCCCTGGAACTACCAGGGATGGGCCAACGACCCGAACCGCAAGGACGGATATTCGCAGCAATGGAACGTCGAGCTGCAGCGGCAGGTCGCCGGCGACCTGGTGGTTTCGGCTGCTTACGTGGGCAGCGTGAACGGCCGGCTGGAGTATTCGGGTTTAGGCAATAGCGCGCGCACGCCCGGACCGGGCTCGCCCGAAGAAGTAGACCAGCGGCGGCCCGTGCCCTACCTGGGCGGCGGCGTGCTTTACAGCCGAAGCATCGGGCGGGCCAGCTACAACGCGTTGCAATGGAAACTGCGGCGGCGTTTCCGCGACGGACTCGGAACCATGCTTGCCTACACCTGGTCGAAGGCCATCGACACCGGGTCCAGCGGTTGGTTTGGCGTCGAGAACGGCCCCGGCGGCAGCTCTGCGAATCAAAACTACTACAGCTTGCAGGCCGACCGCAGCGTGTCGTCCTACAACATCCCCCACTATTTGAGTTGGTATGCCGTTTATGAACTGCCCGCCGGCAGGGGGAAGAGGTGGCTCGCTTCCGGTGCCCCGGCCGCGATTTTCGGAAAATGGAAACTCAATTCCATCCTGCAATGGCGCTCCGGGCAGCCATATAACTTGTCGGTCGCCGGCGATGTAGCCAATATCGGCGATGGCCGGCCCGGCTGGCTGTATGCCAGGCCGGACCTGGTGGGCGATCCGAGGGTGACGAATCCCACCGTCGACCAATACTTCAACACTGCCGCGTTTGCCATTCCGCAATATCAATACGGAAACTTCGGACGCAATGTCCTGACCAGCGATTCGGTATTCCGGCTGGACCTCGCTTTGGAGAAAAGCATCGCATTCGACCGCGACTCGGCAAAAAACCTGACGCTTCGCTTGGAAGCCTTCAACGCCCTGAACCATATCGACTGGGCGCCGCCCGGCACAATCATCGGCAAGCCGGACGCCGGAAAAGTGAGCGCCGCGGCGGCGCCGCCGCGCGTGCTTCAGTTCGGTTTGCGGCTTTCTTTTTGAGTGCCGTCTCTCTCCGCCTGCTCGATGGCCGTGTAAAGCATCTTTCGGGTGTCCAGATCGTCCGGATACTGCTCTACTAGCGCCCGCAGCTCTTTGATCCCTTCGTCCCAGCGTCCCAGCCGGCAGAGCGCCAGTGCCCAATTGCGTCGCGTGATTTTGTTGTCCGCGTCGATTTCCAGCGATTGCCGGTATTTCGCCAGGGCGCCGTTCAAGTCTCCGGCTTTTTCGAGCTCCGTGCCGGCCGTGTTCAAATCGCTGGCGGCCTTCAGTTGGTCTGGAGTGGGCTGGCTGTGGGACATCTTCGCCAGCTCGCGCGACAGTTCCCCGGCCTCTTTTGTCTGGCCGGCCTCGCGCAAAGCCCGCGTGAGGCTCAGCAGCGCCCCGCGGTCGTGGGGCAGAAGCTCGCGCGCCCGCCGCAGCGGCTCGATGGCCTTTTCCGCCTGGCCGAGAGTCAAATACTCCTGACCCAGCAACAGGTAGGCGTCCGGGTTTTGCGGGGCGAGGCTCACGGCTTTGGCAAAGGCTGTCGCGGCTTCCTGGTGCTGCCCCAGAGCCTGCCGCGTCCGTCCGAGTCCGATCCAGGAATCCGCGTTGCCGGGCTGGAGCTTCGTAGCCTCGGTGAATTCCTTGGCGGCGTCCGCGGATTTGCCGAGCTCGTCGAGTAGCCTTCCGTTCAGGAAATGGAGATAACCGGCGCGGGCGGGGTCGCGGTTCAACGCGAGCGCTTCGACGATCTGCTTCTGGGCGTCTGAAAACTGCTGTTTTTCGGCGAGCAGCAGGCCCAGGTTCAGGTACGCATCGGCCAGCTTCGGGTTCAGCTTGATGGCGCGTTCGAATACCTCGCGCGCCAGGTCGTATTCGCCGAACCGGGCCAGCGCCATGCCGAGAGTGTTATAGACCGCCCCGGTGGGACGCAACTCGGCGGCGCGCCGCAGCTCAGCGATGGATTCCGCGCGCAGCGGGACTAACGCCAGCGCGGTGCCCAGCACAAGATGCACGTCGGCGTTGTTCGGGGAAGCTTTCGCCAGTGCTCGAAGGCGCGTTAACGCTTCTTGAAGCGATCCCTTCGCCAGAAGCTGTTGGGCCTCGTGAAGCCGCTGTGCGTCGGATTGCGCCGCGTTCCGTTGCGCGGGGACGACGGCGGCCAGCGCAATTGCGCAGCAAAAGGTGGCCAGTCGTTCTCGAGCTGCACCGCGGGCAACCATGAACCGGAGTATAGAACGATTGGCGCACCGGAGTGAAATCCTCGATCACTGCTTCGAGTAAAGCTTGTCCAACACCAGGTAGCGGGCCCGGTCCGTTTCCGGTTTCGCGATCATATGACTCATGGCCCGCGCGGACAACCCCTGCCCGGCCTCCGCTATGGCCCGGAAGTATTGTCCCGTCTCGGCGCTGGTGGTGTTGAGCCCGGTGCCAGCCGGGCCGCTTTGCGGAATTCGGCGGCCGCGGCGCTGGCCCGGCCGAGCGACTGTAGAGCGTTCCCCAAAAGGTAGTGCGCCTTGGCGTCGTTGGGATCGAGGCGCAGGGTCTCGCGGAATTGCTCGGCTGCGTTTTCGAACTTTCCTCCGATGCTCAAGGCGATGCCGTAGTTCCGGTGCGCATCCGGATAGTCGGGCTCCAGCTCCAGGGCGCGGCGGTACTCGCCGAGCGCTCCCTCCCAGTCACCTTTGGCGCTGAGCGCGACACCCAGGTTAACGTGCGCTTCCGCGTAGCGCGGATTGATGCGGATGGCTTCATGAAACTCTTCTATTGCTTCGTCCGCTCTGCGCTCGGACGCAAGGACAATGCCCAGGTCGTTGTGAGGCTCGGCATAGTTCGGGCTCAGCCGGATGGCCTCTCGATAGTGGGCAACCGCCTCCTGCGATTTTCCTTGTGCGGCCAGCGCCATCGCCAGGCCGCCTTCGGCGACGCCGTAATCCGGTTTCTCCCGCAAGGCTTCCCGAAAATGGGCAATCGCCTCGTCCAGCCGATGCTCTCCCAGCAGCAAAGTCGCCAGGCTGAAGTGCGCCTCGGCGTAGCCGGGTTCCAGCCGTAGGGCTTTCCGGTAGTCGTTTTCCGCCTCCTTGGTGTCACCTCGGTTTTCGGCGTCGCGGCCCAACATGGCAAACGACTCGGCGTCCTGTCCGAGCAGACCGAGCGCTTTGGCCACCAGCTTTTCCGACTCCTCCTGCTTCCCCGCCCAATGCAGCACCTTTGCCAGGTTCCGCAGTGCAACGCCTTCTTCGTGTTTGTCGATGCGGGCTTCTATCCGGTGCGACACGCGCTCCAACGCGGCCTCGTTCCAGCCGCCCGACAGTTTGACAATTCCTGCGCCCGCAAGAACCCGAACCAGCCCTCGTGCCAGGAGCCCATAACCGTCGACGGTTAGGTGTACGTGATCGAGAAACAGGCCCGAGCCTGGAATGCCATGATCCGACTTGCTCTCCACCACGCTCTCGAAATCGAGCAGCGGTACGTGCCGCTTGGACGCCACTTCCGTTACGATCCTCTGCTCCGCTCCCAGCGCCCGAAGCGGGCAGATATCCTCATCGCGAGCCCGCGAAAACGCCTCCTTCGCTTCCGCGAACCGGCCCAGTTTGTAAAGCACGCGACCGCGCTGGTAGAGCAGCGCGGCGTAACGGCCATCGATACGCAACGCCTCGTCGAATGCCGCCAGTGCATCTTCCAGCCGTCCTTCGGCTTGGGCTTTCGTCGCCTCCCCGAACAACTCGTCGAACCGTTGGCGCGCTGACGCGATCAGCGTCTTTGGATGCTCGCTTTTGAACGGGGCGCAGTCGCTTAGGTTCGACGCCGGGGTCACCAGCACCACTTTCGCGCCCGCCGAGCGCGCGATATTGATCATCCGATTCAGGTTGAACCGGTAGTGAGCCATCACCTGCTTTTCCCACTTATCGTCGCGACTGTAAGCGCTGGGGCCCACCGAGTGATCGAGTATAGTGTCTACTTCACCACCGAGAATCGTGTCCGCGTTTTCCTCAGCGGCTGGCCGACGCCAGAGGGCGGCTACCAGGCGGCTGCCCGCCTGGTAGATGTGGGTGCGGCTCAGCAGCCCGCCCACCTCTGTCAGCGCGCGGGGGGTCTCGATAGCACCTCCATAAGTTCGTCGTTCCAGAAACTCGTTATGTCCGGAGTAAATAATGAATAAGTCTGGCTCATATCGAATAAGTTCCGCCATTAATAATGCCACGCGATAACTTGCATAACTTATGCCGCCTGCGTTGATAACTTCCCATTTATGTCCGGGGTCGGCCGCCGGAAGCAACTCGCGGAGCCAGGCGCTGAACGAGGCCCGGTCGTCGTAAGGACGCCCATAGGTGCTGGAGCCGCCCAGGCTGAAGATCCGGTAAGCTCCCTTCGGCTTGTTACGGAGAAAGCGTTGTTTGTTGAACCACCTGTCCTTGGCGGGCGAGGTAACCATGTACTCCCGGCCGTCCGTGCCGGTTTGTTCAACGAACAAGGGAATATTCGATGCGAAGCCGACGTAGGGATCTTCGCTGTATGAAGTCGGCTTGACGCCGACCAGCGCCAGCGCGCCTTCGAGCAGCACAAAGAAACCGACCGTGGTCACCACTGCGAAAAGCACGGTCTTCCACCACGGAAGCCCGCGCACCGGCTCGGCCGGAAGCGGAGCCGTCTCGGAGCTTGCGCGCTTCTTCGTTTTGCGGCGCTCTGAGTGTGGTCTTGAAGCCATTCAGGAAGCTCATCAATTCCAGGTAACGTTGCGAATCAGTCTACTTCCGGCGGCGCCGCCGCGCAACTTTCTGCGTCCGTGCTGCGTCCGTGCACGGTGGCGCGCAAGAATATCGGGTATACTTGCAGCAATCCGGCATCGAAGTCCCGGCATTCAAGTGAAAGATGCGATTCATCGCCCGGCACGAGGATGTTGAACGGCAACTGGAGCACCGCCGGCCAAGCGAGCGCTCCTTCGCGGCCGTGTGGACCGTCGCGTTTCTTCTGCTGGGTCTTTTGCCGCTTGTGCGCGGCGGGCATCCGCGCTGGTGGATGCTCGGCGTTGCCGGTGTCGCGGCGCTAGCTACTGGATGCCGTGCGATCTCCCCGGTCCGCCGCCGGAAACCATGGGGAACCAGTTTTGAGGTAGTTTGCATGTCGTTCTTGCGAGAGATGTGGTTTTTCCTGAGGATGCGGAAGAAGTTCTGGATGTTGCCTATCCTCGCCGTCCTCGCGCTGTTCGGCGCGCTTATCGTGCTGGCCCAGACTTCCGCGGTGGCGCCCTTTATCTATAGCATTTTCTGACATGCGGTTCTTGGAGACCGCCGCGCTGTACCACGACTGCGCGGCGGCGTTGCTTCGCGACGGCCGCATTGCGGCTGTAACTCACATCGATTTCACCACCCGTGTCCAGACGGTTCAGCGCGGAGCCAACTCGCGCCACTAACCGCTGATTGAAGCATTTGGCCGGCGAACCGGATGCCCGATGCTGGTGAACACCAGCTTCAACGTCCGCGGCGAACCGGTCGTTTGTACCCCGGAGGGGCCCTTCCTTGTTTCATGGGCACGGACATGGACACCCCAGTGATCGGTACCTGTTACCTGGAAAAAGACGCCCAGGACTTCTCCCTGCCGGCCACGCCGCTTTCCGGCTTCGAACCGGGCTGAGAACTCGTAGTAATTACTGCTAATTAGTCATACAAGTTATATTCCATCGCCTGTTTTGGAAACGGGGCTGTATTCGGCCCTCCCGAAACTATATCGTCACAGATCTGTCAATAAACGGCCTCCAGCGGGTACTCTATAACGCATTCGCAAAGCGAGCGGCACGTGTACGTTCGGAGCGTGACGGGTGCCTGGCACTTGTTTCATGTCTGCCAGATCCGCCAGATAACAATTGTTCGCCGGGCTCTTGTCCAGCCCGGAGAAGAAGTAACCAGAAGGGAGAAACAAGGGGCTATGAGGCTAGCCACAGTAATCCTCGTGGCGATATTGTTGGCGCCGGCATCGGCGCTCTGGGGCCAGACTTCGTTCGGCGAGGTCTCCGGAAACGTCCAGGACGCTTCCGGTGGAATGATCGCCGGAGCGACGGTGACTCTTCTTAGCGCCGCAACAAACATCAAAGTACAGAGAAATACCAACACCAGCGGAAACTTCATCTTCGTAAACGTCCGCCCTGGACCTTACTCTCTCACCGTGGAGATGTCGGGATTCAAAACGCTGAAGGTGCCCGACTTCACCGTCGCTGTCGGCCAAACCGTAACGCAGAACATGAAGTTGGAAGTAGGACAGGTTTCACAGGCGGTCGAAGTTACAGCGGCGTCTCCGCTGCTGCAGGCTTCCACCTCCGATCTCGGCAACGTAATTCAGGAACAGGTGGTCCACGATCTGCCGTTGAATGGCAGGAACTTCACGCAGTTGATGCTGCTGACGCCCGGCGTCAATCCGGTCTCGGTGGCGCAGGGCCCGACTTCTGACCCAGGCTTCTCCACCGAAGGGAATACCGGGCTGCCTGGCTCGGCGCTCAGCAACGCCTCCATTCAAGGCCAGCAGAACCGGTCGAAGATTTACTTCTACGACGGGATCATCAACACCAGCGTGCGCGGCACTTCCTACACCGTGCTGCCGGACATCGACATGATCCAGGAATTCAAAGTCCAGTCGCACAACGACAAGGCGGAGTATGGCGGCGTCACCGGCGGCGTCATCAACATGTACTCGAAGTCGGGCACCAACCAGTTCCACGGCTCGGCCTTCTGGCTGCTGCGCAACGACGTCTTCGATGCCCGCGATCCGTACCGCGACTCGTTGCGAAGCTCGCCGCTGCCCTTCCGGCAGAATCAGTTCGGCGCAACGTTCGGCGGGCCGATCATCCACGACAAGACCTTCTTTTACGGCGGATATGACGGCTGGCGCTACCGCGACGTGGCGAACGTCCAGGGTCTCTATCCCACCACCCCGGAATTCAACGGCGACTTCTCCAACACCCCTTACGGCCGGGCGATCTACAATCCCTACAGCACCCGCACCGTAGACGGCAAACTGGTTCGCGACGTGTTCCCCGACATGAAAATCCCGAACGAGCTGATTTCGCCGCTCATGCAGGGCTTCATGAAGGCGTATGGGGTCCAGCCCAACCTGGCGGGCGATCCGGATTACAACTTCCGGCAGTCCCGGGCACGCAGCGACGACGCCAATTCGTTCCAAATCAAGGTTGACCACCATTTCAGCGACGTGGATAACGTGTTCTTCCGCTGGAACGAGCAGCGAATCACGAACTTTCAGCCCATCACCGACCGGTCAGGCTCGCACGGAAACGTCATCAACCGCAACTACGGCGGTGGCTGGCTGCACACGTTCTCCCCGACGCTGGTCCTCGAAGTCCGCGGCGGCACCGCAACGCAGCCCGCCGAAGACGCTCCGCAGGAACATGAGCTCGGCATCCAGCCGCTCATCGACCTGGGCTTCAAGGACGTGCAACGCTTTGGCGGACTGTTGGCCAGTATCGGCGGCAATCCGTGGAACGGCGCGACTTACGGAAACCGCGGCGCCGCGCCCCGCGGCAATCCCAACTACAGCCTGACGGCCAACCTCACCTGGCTGCACGGCAATCACAACTTCAAGACCGGCATCCAGTACATCCGCATCGACCGGCTTCAGGTGAACGACTACCAGCAGTTCAGCTTCGACGAACAGGTCACCGCCGATCCGCAGAATCTCGGCGCCACCGGCGATAATGTCGCCTCGGCGCTGCTCGGGCTGCCTTCCGAATACACCGGTTCGCTGCCGGCCGATTCCACCTTGTCGTTCTATGCGCAAACGTGGTCCGGCTTCTTCCAGGACGAGTGGAAGGTGAAACCAAACCTGACCATTAACCTCGGGCTGCGGTACGACTACCTCACTCGGGTGCATGGCAAGACGGACCGGATGCTGCAAAGCGGGCCGGACATCGCCACCGGCGAATGGCTGATTTCTTCGGTGAACACGCCGCCGCCGTGCAGCGACGCCTCGGGCGCGCCCTGCATCCCGGCTGCCAGTCTCGCCGACATTCCCTACAGCGACCACATCAAGGTCCTGGGCGAGAAAGATGCCATCCTCAAGCCCATCAAGGACAACTGGGGACCGCGCATTGGCGTGGCCTGGCAGGCCGATCCCAAAACCGTCGTTCGCGCCGGTTACGGTCTGGTCTACGATGCCCTGCCTTCTCGCAGCCAGTATGCCCAGCACCAGTTCGAGTTCTGGGGCTGGCCCCAGAGCTCCGGCTTCGACACCGGCGTCGTCAACCGCCTCGGCGATCCGATGCAGAAAGTGGAAGACCTCCAAGGCAGCTTCCCCTTCGTGGTTCCGCAGCCGGCGCCCTGGAACGCCTCCGGCTGGTTCAACGATCCCAATCGCTCCGACGGCTACTCCCACCAGTGGAACGTCCAGATCCAGCGGGAGATGACCAACAGCCTGATGGCCGCCGTTTCCTACGTGGGCAGCTACAGCGGCCGCCTCGAGTATTCCGGCCAGGCCAATTCCGCCCAGTCACCCGGCCCGGGAACTCCGGCGGAAGTAAACGCCCGCCGCCCGGTTCCCTATCTCTCCGGCGAAGCGCTGTATGAAAAGAGCACCGCCACCGCCAACTACAACTCGCTCCAGGTGAAGATCCAGAAGCACTTCTCCGGCGGCTTGGCGAGCATGTTCTCCTACACTTGGTCGAAGTCCATCGATACCAGCAGCGGCTGGTTCTCGGCGGAAAACGGCGTCGGCGGCAGAACCACCCAGGACTACTACCATCCGGACACCAACCGCGCGGTGTCCGCCTACGACGTTCCGCACATCATGACTTGGGCGACGGTTTACGACCTTCCTTTCGGGCACGGCAAGCGCTGGGTGAACGAAGGGGTGCCGTCTTACATCCTGGGCAACTGGCAATTGAATGCCGTCGTGCTGGCCCGCTCCGGGCAGCCGTTCACTCCGGACGTCGGCGGCGACATCGCCAACATTGGACCGCGTTCCGGCTGGAACTATGGCCGCCCCAACCTGATTGGAGATCCGCACGTTGCAAACCCGAGCGATGCGCAATGGTTCAACGGGGCGGCGTTCGCGAAACCGGTATTCGCCTACGGGAATTCCGGCCGTGACATCTTACGAACCGACGGCGTCTTCAACGTCGATTTCTCGCTATTCAAAGAGATTCCGTTCGGCGAAAAGCGCTCGATGCAGTTTCGATTCGAATCGTTCAACCTGTTCAACCACATGGACTTGGGGAATCCTAGAACCAGAATTGACCAAAGCAACCCGGGGCGGATCACATCCATTTCGCATCCGCCCCGGCAGTTGCAATTCGGCATACGCCTCCAATTTTAGGAGCGCGCCACAATGCGGCGCGTGACAGAGTGAATGTCCAATCAAGGAGAGGGCCAGCCTGGCCCTCCCCTTTCTTGCTGTCTTCCCATTACGACAGGCGGGATTTTTCGGATTATTTCCGCGAATACGACAAGATTTAAACATTTGAGCAAGAACGGCCAGGCATGGGCGGTAAGTGATGAGCCGGACGGAGTGATTTACGGAACCACGATTGGTGGGAAGCAAGCCTGCAACCCGAAAACACCCCGTGGATCGGAGGGCGACCTTTGAAACAAACCATGCGGGAAACGTAGAAACCTCAGGGCCGGGATGACTTTTCGCGGAAAGTCATCCCGGCTTGTCTTCTGCGTGTGGCATGTATTTGCACGTCGAGTCCAAGCGCCACCGGGCGAGGTGGGCGGGCGAGGTGGGCGAGCGAGAGCGCTGGCAAGTGGCACACCTGGCAACTTAAGAGAGGGAGTGGCAAACCGGATGTCGCCGCCCAAGGCATCGGCGTCTGCGCCTCGAAACCGATCCGGATTCCAGATCTGTGCAACGCAATCGACGCCGCCCGCACCCCAGATAGCGTGCCTCTGCGTATTCCGACGGAAGGGCGCCAGCCCGGTGGTGTAGTGTATGCTATTGGCTTAGTCTGAGCCTGGTTGGAAGCCTCAGCGTCTCTGAAACCATCTCGAGAGCCTATGCAACGGCAAGGTACTCCCTTTTGCAGACTACTGTGGATCGCGCTAGCGCTATGTGCTGCGGTTGCGGGCGAGAGCGCCTTCGGCCAGCAGACCAATGGCTGTCCGGGGCCGGTCGGCGAATCGCAACTGGCAGCCTTTATCAAGGACAAGCTTCCGGAAGCGCAGGTGCGGCAGCTCATTACGCAGTGCGGCATCGCCTACACGTTTTCCGCGGAACTGGGCGAGCGGCTGAGGGCTGCGGGCGCCTCGGATGCCATGGTTTCGATGTTGCGTGCCGAATGGGAGAAGGGGAAGGGCGAGGCGGCGAGGCGGCTCCACGCCGAACTGGCGCCCTGGGAGTTTGTGGCAATTCCTCCGGGAGAGTTCGTGATGGGTTGCTCGCCGGGCGACAGCGACTGCGTTGACGACGAGCGGCCACCGCACCGGGTGCGCATCACCAAGGGGTTCGAGATAGACAAATATGAAATCACCCAATCGCAATGGGCGGCGGTGATGGGCTCGAACCCCAGCGACTTCAAAGATCCGCAACGTCCGGTGGAGCAGGTGAGCTGGAATGACGTTCAAGATTTTCTGGTGCGGCTGAACGCGGGCGACGACACTTATCACTACCTGCTGCCCACCGAGGCGGAGTGGGAATACGCCGCACGCGCCGGCACAACCGGCAAGTATTATGGAGATCTGAACACTATCGCTTGGTACGGGCGCAACTCCGACGACCAGACGCACCCCGTGGGGGAAAAACAGCCGAACGCCTGGGGCGTGTACGACATGTTGGGCAACGTGTGGGAGTGGTGCCAGGACTGGTATGGGGCCGGCTACTACCAGCAGTTCGCCAACAGCCCGGCCGTCGACCCGCGAGGCCCTTCAAGGGGGCAATACCGCGTGTTCCGCGGCGGCTCCTGGTACAAGTACCTCACCTTTCTGCGCGTTTCCAGCCGGTTCTACGATCGTCCGAGCGCCAAATACCGTCACCTCGGCTTCCGGTGCGTGCGGGAAAAGCGATAGCTCCACCGTCAAACGGTCGAGTACTTCCTGCATAGATCCCGCATTTTGGCGAGGAGCTTCGGAACGCCGGTTTCGAGACCTTCGTTTTTGCCTTCGTACTCCGCGGACATGAAACCCTGGAAGCCTGCCTCGGCGAACATCCCCCACGAGCGGTCCATGTCGACGGGCGTGCCGTCGTCGAACACGTCGCGGATGTGCGTGTTGGTGACGTAGGGGATGCAGGCCTCGATGGCTCGTCGATGTCCCGGTTGCGCTACTTGGCGGCCGCCTGCCGCAGAATCACGTTCCGGACGTAGAACGCGCCGGGCGAGGTGGCGATGGCGCAAGGGTAAGAAAGCCAGTACCACGTTTCGGGCGGTGCCGCCGGAGTCAAGCCATGTTGCTCGAACTTGCGCTCCACCTCGGCGATGGGCAGGAGCGGTTCGAATGCGCCGGGGGCGATTTGCAGGTAAGCGGTCAGCAACTGTTCGTAGGCTTTGACTTCACTTTTAACCGGATGCTCCGCCTCGCACAGAGAGGAGACCGCGGAGTCGACGCCGGCCGCTGTTTCCGCCAGCCCCAGGCGGCGAAAATCGGGCAGCGCGGCGGCGTCCACTTTGCCTCGGGTTTCGGCGGAGATCTTTCCATACGCAGGGCCCCGCGCGATGGTGTCGGCGTAATAGACGACGCCGCCGGGGCGCAACAGCGAGGTCAGTAGCCGGGCGTGGTCTTCAATCGCAACCGAGGCCAGTTTTTGAAAGGCCGTGTTGAATTCCGGCCAGCTATCCAGCGGAACGTTGTAATGCGCCTGCATCAGGCGGTCGGCGTAAGAGAAAGGGTATCGGGGAATTTCCGAGAGCACCAGTGAGGAGACCACCAAGTCGGAGGGCGGCAGGTTTACCGGCTGCCCGGGGGCCAAGTCGCTGAAAATGACACCGAACCGGCGAAAGCAGTCGCTGGCGCTCGAGCTGGCGTCGGCCGCCTCTGCCAAGTGCTGCATGAGGAGGGTGGCGAACGAAGTAACGTCCATCACCTTGATCTCGACCTTCGAGCGAAGCTCCAGCGGCACCTGTTCGATGCCTTCCACCATGCTGAGGCCATCCATGTCCACCAGGATTAGGCGGTCAAAACGCCGGGCCAGTTCGGCCAGCGGGATCTCCGCGGCGACGCCGGCTCCCAACACAGTGGCGACATGTTTTCCCTGGGCGAGATCCGCGGCCTCGAGGATGCGGCGGTAGCTGTGGTCGATGTGCGGCTGCCAATAGAGCCGCTGTTCCGGGGCGGTGTCCCGAAAATTGGCCCCACCGGTGCGGAAGAAGTACTCAGGGCTTTGGCAGAGACCGATGGTGGCGACGGCAAAAAAGCAAAGTACGTACCGAAACATAATATGGTGCGCCTGTCGAGGCCCCTGACGATTATATCGCGGCAACCGCGCCGGCTTCGGTTTCAGGCGATGAGCCACCAGATCGATGAGATCCCGGACGCCGCGATGACCGCGCGGTTCGGCCAGAAGGACAGCCCCAACGCTTGTCTGATCTGCCACACCGCCAAAGATGCCGGTTGGGCGGGCGCCTGGCAGCAGCGCTGGTACCGAACATCGGGTGGGTGATTCCGCTGGAGGGCGTTAACTACTTTCTCTCCCTGGAACGCAGCGGCACGGAGGTGTGCCGGGCGAGATCGATATATTTCCGGGCCAAATCCTGGTCGCCGAGGTGGGTATAGATCGTCGCCAGTAAGCTGTAGACTTGCAGATCGAGGATAAAGCCGCCCGGATCCGGAATGCTGGCCGCTCGCTCCGCATCGTGCCGCGCGTCCTCCAGCTTCCCCATCCGAAAATTCAGCTTCGCATGATCGTAGTGCACGGCACGCACGTTGGGCGCCAGCTCCATCGCCTTGTCAAGGTGCGCCTTGCTCTCCTCCAGCCGGTTGAGTTTCAACAGGAGCTTTCCGTAGTTGTAGTCGAGAAATGCGTCGAAGTCCGGACCCGTGTTCACTGCCAGCCCTTTTTTGTACGCTGCTTCGGCGCCGCTGATGTCTCCCAGGGGCTCCAGGTTGAGTGCCAGATAATCCCACGCCTGCGGATTGGCCGGTGCTAGCTTCACCGCCGTTTCGAATTCTGCCGCCGCCTTCTGGTGTCGTCGCGTGCGGTCGAAGAGGGTGCCGAGCTGAAAATGAGCGGCGGCATTCTTGGGTTCGAGAGTGCAGGCCTTCTCGATCAACTCCTGCGCCTGGGGCGTCGAGCCCTGCATGGCCAGCATCTCGCCGCGAAACAGCAGCGCGGAAGGATCGTCGGGACCAAACAGCACCGCCAGCTCCGACAGCGTGCTGGCGCTTGGATAGTCGCCCTGGCCCTGGTGAGCCCGTCCCGCCGCGACAATCACATCCGGGCAGGTCGGGTACTCGTCTCTCAGTGGATCGGCGATGCGCTGCGCGGCTGCAAAATCCCTGGCCTCCAATGCCTTGACCGCTGCTTCCAACTGTGGCCGGGCCGCGGCGCAGGCTGAATCACCCGCCGCGCCGGCACCCAATGCAGCCAAAACAAGGATCGCGATCATGGCTCCTTCACCTCCAGTATCTGATCCGCCGAGACGTCCTTCAACACCTGGCGTTCGCCGCTGGGCCAGCGCAATTCGATCTCCCGAACCCGCGTGTCCGGCCCCAGCCCGAAATGGACCCGCTTGTCGGACGAGCTCACGTAGCCGACCGTGGTGGTCGCATGATTGTACTGCACGTCGCCTGACGCGCCGGTCAGCTTGATCTTGGTGCCGATTCCGTCGCGGTTGCTCTTGGTCCCCTCCAGCTTAATGATGATCCAGTGGCCTCGCCGAGGAGAAGTGTTATAAAACAACTCCGCAGGGTCGCCAATCGCCGAGGTGACCACGTCGATCCCCCCGTCATTATCGAGATCCCCGTACGCCGAGCCACGGTGCGCGCGAGGTGTCTCCTTTCTGACGCCGCTCCGCTCGCTCACGTCGGCAAAGGTCGCCTTCCCCAGGTTCCGGAACACTCCGTTGTTCTGTTTCCAGCGGTACTGGCTGTACAGGGCAACGTTCTCGCTTACGTACGAGTTGGTGATGAAGAGGTCCTTGCGCCTGTCGTTATCGAAGTCAAAAACTCCCACTCCCCAACCGCTCATCACATTGGCTTTCAGCCCGAGGCCCGACTGGTAGGTAAAATCGTCGAACAGGCCGCGCCCGCGATTCAGGCGTACCGAGAACGTCTCGCCTGCGAGCGCGGTGACGACGAGGTCGGGCCGGCCGTCGTCGTCCACGTCGCGGAAATCCACCCCCATGCTGGATGCCGGCACGCCATCCTCGGTATAGGCGACACCCGCCCCAATGGCTGCCTCTTCGAAGGAGCGCCCCCCCAGGTTGTGGAGCAGAAAATTCGGTTCCGTGTCGTTTCCCACGAAGATATCGGGAAACCCATCGTCGTCGAAATCGGCAACCGCCAGGCCCATGCCTTTCCCAACGTACTTCGCGATGCCGGTTGCGGATGACACGTCGGTGAAGGTGCCGTCGCCATTGTTGTGAAACAAAAAATTGGGCACCCCGGGGTAGAGCGCGGGTGAGCAGGACAGCCGCTTTCCCGGTTCGCCGCAAACCACGTTCCTGGCGAAAGACCAGTCCAGGTAGTTCGCTACAAACAGGTCCAGCCGGCCGTCGTTGTCGTAATCCAGCCAGGCGGCGCCCACCGACCACAGCTTCTTTCCGGCGGCATCGACTCCCGCCACTCCGGCCTTCGCGGTGACATCGGTGAACGTGCCGTTCCCGTTGTTATGGTAAAGCGTGTTCCGGTTGAATCCCGCGACATAAATATCGTCGAAGCCGTCGTTATCGTAGTCGCCGACAGTAACCCCCATGCCGTACCCGCTGCCGGCGACGCCCGCCTTTCCAGTTGTATCGGTAAAGGTGCCGTCGTGGTTGTTGTGGTACAGACGGTTGTAAAATTTGGGGGAGTCCTTCTCCATTCCCGGCAGCGCGGCGCCGTTGGTGAAAAAGATGTCCAGGAAGCCGTCGTTGTCGTAGTCCAGCACGGCCACTCCGCCGAGCACCGAATCGACGATAGGCTTGTCGGGCGTCGTGCCGTTGTCCAGGACGAAACCGACTCCCGCCCGTAACTGTCTGTTTTCAAACTGGATAGAGGGTACTGGCGGCTGGGAATACAAACTCCCTACAGCTATCAGGAACGCGGTCGCCACACCGGCCGCAGCGTACGCCGCACCTAGCAACTTTCGCGTTTTTGGTCGAGACACCGAGACCCGGAGCACCTAAAATTATCCGGCGGTCCAGGGCGGCTGTCAACCTCTGGCTTGGACTCACGGACTCGAACGCCGGAATCCGAGGCCGCCCAATTTCCCTCGTTTTTCTCTTGATGTCCCAGGTTTAGCGCTATATAATCCATCTTGGGCAGTTCTCCAGTGCACACTGGGGTTGGGGTGTATCCGTCTCCTGGAGCGAGTCGGAAGAGGAGTCAGGAGGAAGAAGATATGGAGATTCGACGATCTTCTTTGGCTTTCTTGATTGTGATGATGTTAATACCGGTTGGGGTCTTGCTCGGCCAAATCGGCACCGGCCAGGTGAACGGCACCGTAACGGACCCGCAGGGAGCGGCTGTTCCGGCCGCGACGGCGAGGCTCGTGAACCAGGCGACAAACATCTCCACTCAGGTGGTTTCCAATGACCGGGGGTATTATCTGTTTGCCAACGTGCAGCCCGGCACGTATACCCTATCTATTGAAATGAAAGGGTTTAGGAGCGCGCAGCTCCCGGCTTTCGCGGTAGGCGTCAACCAGACGGTGACCCAGGATGTGAAGCTCACCGTTGGAGCGGTCACCGAGACTGTTACAGTTACAGGCGAGGCCGAACTAATCCAGCAGTCCTCCGCGGAGTTGGGCAGCGTCATTACTTCCAAACCGGTGGCCGACCTGCCGCTGAATGGCCGCAACTTCACCATGCTGCTGACACTGACGCCCGGCGCCACGCCGATCAACACCGCCCAGGCGTCGAACATCGGCACCGGAGACGACGGCTCCACCACCGGCATTCCCGGAAGTGCTTTTACCATGCCGTCCGTTCAGGGGCAATGGAACCGCAGCGTGACGTATTTCATGGACGGAATCATCAATACCGATTTCCGCGTGAGCACCTACGGCCTGCTGCCAAACCCGGATCTGGTCCAGGAGTTCGAAGTCCAGTCCCACAATGACAAAGTCGAGTACGGCGGCGTCATGGGCGGCGTCGTCAACCTGATCTCGAAGTCGGGGAGCAACAGCTTCCACGGGTCGGCTTTTGAGTTCGTACGCAACAACGACTTCGACGCTCGCGATCCTTTCAAGGACGCCAACAGCGATGGTCCGGCGCCCTTCCATCAGAACCAATTCGGGGCCACGTTCGGCGGTCCGATCATCCGGGACAAGACCTTCTTCTACGGCGGCTATGACGGCTGGCGTTACAACAGGCCTTCGCAGACTTTCCGGTATTACCCTACCTCGACGGAGTTGTCAGGCGATTTCTCAAATTCCATCATCAACCACGTGATCTATGACCCCACCACCACCACCACGGACGCGGGCGGGAACCTTGTTCGGACGCCCTTCAGCGGGAACAAGATCCCAGCGGACAGAATCTCGTCCATGGTGCAAGGGTTCTTTCAGGCCTATTCCGAGGTTCCCAATCTTACGGGCAACCCGGTCTACAATTTCGAATTGAACAGCCCCGTTTCGAACAATTCAAACAATTTCCAGATCAAGGTGGATCACCGCCTGACGTCGAACGACAGCCTGTTCTTCCGCTATAGCCGGATGATCACCGACAATTCGACACCCGGTGGACTGAAAACCACCAGTGTCAGCCACGTTACGGCATACAACTACGGCGGAGGCTGGACCCACGTGTTCCGGCCGAACCTCATTCTGGACGTGCGGGGCGGCACCAACGACCGATACTTCGACATCCACACGGACAGCACCGTCGGTCTGGGGCCGATGAAGCAGCTCGGGTTCACCGATGTCGACCGCTTCAACGGGATGAGCCTGGGCCTGCTTTCGCCGTGGAGCGGGGCCGGCTTCGGAGGGCCTGCGCCAAGATCGAACCCGGTTTGGAACATCGCCGGCAACCTGACCTGGATCAAGGGCAACCACACAATCAAGAGCGGCTACCAGTGGATCAACGTGGAGCGGCTCCAGATCAGCAATGGCTCGAATTTCAACTTCAACAACGACGTCACGGCGGACCCGCAGTTCCTAGGCTCCACGGGTGCTTCTTTGGCATCCGCGCTTCTCGGTTTGCCTTACCAGTACACCGGTACGCTTCCCGACCAGGGCAAGGTCGACTTCAGCCTGGCGAATTGGTCGGCGTACGTGCAGGACGAGTGGAAGGTAACCCCGACGATCACCGTGAACTTCGGTACCCGGTTCGACTACGTGACTCCCGCGACCCTCCACCAGATCTCCGGGCAAGCCGGCCAGGATCTCTCGCGTGGCGTCTATCTCATCGGCGCCACCGCGATGCCGGGCCCTTGCAGCCAGGTGGGCTCCGCTCCGTGTATCCCCGATGCGGCCGCGGCGGACGTAGCCGCGGGGAGGATCGTACTCTCGGACCCCGTAGTGTTTATGCCACACCCGGTTAAAAACAATTGGGGGCCGCGGGCCAGCATTGCCTGGCGGGTGAAGCCAAAGACGGTGGTCCGTGCCGGTTACGGACTGTATTGGGACGCCATCACTGCCAGGAGCCAGTACACCCAGCACAACTCGGAATTCCGGTGGCCCTGGACTTCCGGTTTCGATTCCGGCCTGCTGAACGGGGTCGGCGCCCCGCTTGGGTATGTCCAGCAGATTCAAGGCACTTTCGGGGCAATCCTGCCTGCTCCTACCCCCTGGACCTTTGTCGGTTGGACCAACGATCCCAATCGCAGCGACGCCTATTCACACCAGTGGAACATCGAGATCCAGCGCCAGATGACCGATAAACTGATGATGTCGGTGGCTTACGTGGGCAGCATAAACCGGCAGTTGGACTACAACGGCCTCGGCAACAGCGCGCAAACGCCGGGTGCCGGGACGCCGGCCCAGGTCACGGCTCGCCGGCCGGTGCCGTTCATGGGTGGCGGTCTCTTCTACTCCAAGAGCATCGGGACCGGAAGCTACAATGCTTTTCAATTCAAGGCAGATCGCCACTTCTCGAACGGTTTCTCGGCGCTGGCGTCCTACACTTGGTCGAAATCCATGGACTCGGGCTCCAGCGGCTGGTTCGGGGCGGAAAACGGTGGAGACAACGGGGGGGATATTCAGGACTATTTCCACCCCGATTCCAATCGGAGCGTCTCCTCCTACAACGTTCCTCACTTCCTTTCGATCTCTTCGGTCTACGAGCTTCCAGTCGGGAAAGGGAAAAAGTGGCTGACCAACGGGCCGGCCTCCTACGTCCTGGGCAACTGGCAAGCGAACATGATCCTGCAACTCCGCTCCGGGCATCCTTACAACCTCAGCGTTACGGGCGACGTAGCCAATATCGGCAACGACGTATCGTGGTGGAACTACGCCCGGCCGAACCTGGTGGGCAACCCGAATGTGAGCAATCAGACGGTGGATGCGTGGTACAACGTCTCCGCCTTCACCGTCCCGCACGACGCCTTCGGCAACTTCGGCCGCAACGTGCTCTACAGCGAGCATTCGTTCAATACCAACTTCTCGCTGTTCAAGACCATTCCGATTAAGGGCGAGAGCAACGCCTTGCAGCTACGGTTCGAGGGATTCAACGTCTTCAACAACATGACCTATGCAGCCCCTGGAACCGTAGTCGATCAGCCCGGTGCCGGACGCATAACGGCGGTCGATCTGCCTCCCAGGGAGCTTCAGTTCGGGATCCGATATACGTTCTAGATCCCGCGGCTCTGTTCCTTTTCTCTATGCAGGTGGGATGGCTTTCGTAAGGAAGCCATCCCAAATTGCTTTCGGTAGAGGTAGGTTTTCGCACCGCGTCGCGTGGAAAAACCCAAATCGCTGATGTTCCGCAATAACTCCATCCAAGCGTCATGGCGCCACCTTTTCCAACCTATACTCGTTGTGCAAACCTGTCTGGTTTCTCCGGCACGCGGCTCCCACCACCCGTCGGTGCAACTTTACATATAGTTGATCCTCTCCGCAGATCCGATTCTGGCTACCCACAGGTGTGACACACGCGACCGGCACGACCAAGCAACCCCCACGCGGCTACAGGCCGCTCCGCCACACTGTTGGACCGTTCCCGCGCAAGCCGCCTACAACCCCTTCGGCACCCACGGGGCACGGTAGGTCCCGACTACCAGTTTGTTCGCTTCGGCGTCGCCTATAACCTGCTCCTTGGCAGCGTCCCAGTGAAGCTTGCGGCCCACGCGATAGGCGATATTGCCCAGCCGGCAGACGGTGTTGGCATAGTGGCCGTCCTCGATGTCGGAAATGGGCCTCTTCCTGGTGCGGACCGAGTCGATGAAGTTGCGGATGTGCGGCCAGTGCTGCATCGAGCTATCTGATTGTTCGGGAAGTAACTCCGCGGTGTAGTAGTAGCCGAGCTGGCGCTCGTCGTTGGTCCATATCACCGGGCCCGGCGGCTCGTTGGGCTCCTTGCGGCGCACCGTTTGCGGGGTGATGCGGAAGCCGGCGCGATCGACAAACAGCGTGCCTTTGGTGCCCTGGAACATGGTGCCGTAGCTGCCGAAGCGGGCGGCGCCGGCGTCGCCGTTGGGGCCGAACGAGTTGTGGCTCAGTACCGAATAGTGCAGAAGCAAATCATCAAATTCGTAAGTCACCTGCAAGGTGTCCGGAATTTCTCCGATTTTGCCAAGAAATTGCGCCCCCGAGGCAACCACGGTCTTTGGGCTTTTTGCGCCTGTCGCCCAAAGGACGATGTCCACCGAGTGCGCGCCCCACTCGGTGAGGCTGCCGCCGTAAAAATCCCAGTCGTGGCGGCGCCCGACACTCCACACCTCGCTGTAGGGCTTCGCCGGAGCGGGCCCGAGCCACATGTCCCAATCCATGCCGGGCGGCGGGCCGCTAGGGGCCGGCGCTTCGCCGGCGCCAGTGGAGCCGCCGGAGTGGTTCCAGGCCACAACGTAGTGGACCCGCCCCAAGCGGCCCTCCTGCACATACTTGACGGCACGCTGGAAGTGGGTGCCCGACCGCTGCTGGGTGCCCACCTGGACAATGCGGTTATTCCGCTTGGCCGCCTCCACCATCAGCCGGCCGTCGCGAATATAATGCGAAGCCGGCTTCTCGACGTAGACGTCCTTGCCGGCGTTGCAGGCGTCGATGCACATGATGGCGTGCCAGTGTTCCGGGGTGGCGATGGCCACCGCCTGCACGCTCTTGTCTTCGAGCAGCTTGCGGAAATCGTGGTAAGGCTTCGCCTTGCCGCCCGACATGGCGACGGCCTTGTTCAGGTTGGGCTCGTAAATGTCGCAGGCAGCGACGATGTCCACTCCTGGAAGGGTTTGGAAGTCACGCTGCTCCCAGCCGCCCATGTTGCCGCAGCCGATAATGCCAACGCCGATGCGGTCGTTGGCACCCGCCTGCGCACCGCTTGTCCCCGCCGTCTGCGCAACCGCCACCAGGCCGGCGCCTTTCAAAAGCTGTCTTCGATTCATCTCGTCCTCCTCCTCAAACAAGAATCGGTAGCACGATCAGGTGCGCAGGCCGAGCTTTAACACCTTCTTGGCGTAAGCAAAGCTTCGCTCCAGATCGAACCGCTGTTGTTCCTTGAGGGCCGCCGTGTAGGCGGGAGGACGCTGCCTCCGCCCGGCGATCATCATCGAGCCCATAAAAGGATGCCCGTTTTTGGCGAGCGCCACGAAGCGGGCAAACTCCGACGCCCGCGCCTTCGGGAACGCTTTCCAGTAGTCCGGCTCCAGGTAAGGAAGCACCTCGGGCGGCCCGCCGGTGAGAATCTCGAGCTGTACCGCCACCTGGGGACAAAGCTGGCGGAAGCGGGCGAAAAACTGCACGTAGTCGATGGAGCCTTCGCCGAGCGCCGCCAGTTGGATGGCCGCGCCGCGCGGGTGTTCGAAGATCACCGCGTCCCGGACATGGGTGGTCAGGGCGTAGGGTGCCAGCGTCTCGAGCGTGAGCAACGGGTCTTCGCCCAACGTCACCGGATTTCCCGTGTCGATGACGGCGCCCACGAAATCCTTGCCAGCCTCCTCGATGAGGTTGCGCAGCTCCCACGCCTGCAAATCGCCGTGATCTTCGATGCCGATCTTGACCCCCAGGTCGAGCGCCTGCGAACGCACCGATTTCAGGATTTTCACGGTGGTTTCGATGTGCTGTTCCAGTGGAACCGCCCCGGTGCGCTCCGCCCTGCCTCCCAGGAAACAGCGCATCATTTTGGCGCCCACCGCCTTGTTGGCGCGCAGACCTTTGCGCACCCACCCGACCGGGTCCCCGTTCTCTTTCTTCCAGTTCCCCGCGGTGGGGCAGATGCAGCCGAGCCCACCGTCGATCTGAATCCCAAGCCGCTCGGAGTGTTCCTTCACCTTCTGGAGGTAGGCCGGCTCCAGGCTTTCGTAGTTGAACAGGTCCGACAACTGCACCGCGTCGAGGTGCTGGTCGGCGGCGTAGTCCAGGTACTGGATCGCCGTCCACCCGTAATCGTGGAGCGTCCACGAGTCGAAGCCGAGACGCACCCCCGTGGCCGCACCATGCTGGGCCGCTGAGGCCGCCGAAGGCGCCGCCAGGGCCGCTCCGAGACTCGATTGCATGAAAGATCGCCTGCGCATTTTCTGCCTCCAGTCGCCTTTCGCCGGATGAAGAATCGGGCGGAGCGACACAGGCGCTTTCGCCTGCCGTCCCCGCCCGGCAGGTTTCATCCGAGCAAAAGGGTATTGCCGCTTCCAGCGGCGTCGAACTTCGCGTAGACCACGAAGGACGGGTCGAAATACCAGCCCAACGCTGCCTTCTCGAGCGCCGCAAGCGTGTCGAGCCGCGGCACGTCCATGCCGTTCAGGGTGACCTTCGCCGGCTGCCCCGCGCCGTTGAACTTCGCGATGTAGGTCTTCGTCGAGGCGGTCAACTCCAGGCTGATGCGGTTTTGCGACCGGCTCGCCCGGCAGCGGACAATCTCTTCCGTTCCGGGACGGTCGTCATCGTCGTACAGCGTGAACTCGGCCTCCGAGGAGACCCGGATGTCCAGCGTCACCGGGTTGAGCGGCTTTTCGCCCACGTACGACATATCCGGCCCCATCGGAATGATGGTGTTGTCCCGGACGTAAAGCGGCAGCAACTCGAGCGGCGGCTCGATGTGCAGCACGTTCGGGCCGCTAATCTCCTTGCCGGTTTCGTAATCGAACCAGGTGCCCGCGGGCAGGTACACCGTGCGCTTGTTGACTGGGCTGTAGACCGGCGCCACCAGGATGGCGTTGCCGAACATGTACTGGTCTTCGATGTGATACGTGTTGGGGTCGTCTTCGAACTCCAGCACCATTGCCCGGATGATGGGCAGGCCGGTCTTGGTGGCGTTA
Source organism: Bryobacterales bacterium (assembly GCA_963810595.1). GTDB lineage: Bacteria > Acidobacteriota > Terriglobia > Bryobacterales > Bryobacteraceae > CAWEOG01. Next base: position 100,619 of record CAWEOG010000003.1, read on the forward strand.
TAAGCGTGCGAGTACAGGTACGGCAGCAGACGGTAGCGCAGCTTCGCGTACTTGCGGAAGTTGGCGACGGCAAGATCGCCGAACGTCCACGGCACGCGGTCCATTGGGCCGATGCCGTGCAGGCGGACGTGCGAAAGAAACATCGACCACTGCGACCAGCGAATCCACAGCTCGGGCGTCAGGTGGCCGTGCTCGGCGTCGAAGCCGCCGTTGTCGCAACTCCAGAAGGGCACTCCGGAAAGTCCGATGGAAAGTCCGGCCCGCATGGTATTGGCCATACTTCTCCCATTCGCAGTTTGGATCGCCCGACCAGCAGATGGGGAAGCGCTGCAGGCCAGACGTGCCCGAGCGCGCGTTGACCAGCCCCCGGTGCCCCGTCGATTCCGCCACCGCCTCGTAGGTTGCCTTCTGATACAGCAGCGGGTACAGGTTGTGCATCTCAAACCCGTGCGCTTGTTGTAGAAATAGGCGTCGGCCGGGATCTCTTCGGCGAAGTCGGACATTTCGACGCCGTAGCAGCCGGCTTTCATGCGCTCGGCGATCTTGTTCTTCCACCACTTCACGGCCGCCGGATTGGTGAAGTCGGGGATCAGAACGGCGGTGCGGGTTTCGCGGAAGACGCTGGCGCGCCACGCGTCTGTTCTGTCGATGGCCTCCAGGCGGCCGTCCACGCGCTTGTTGAAGTCGTAGCCCGGCTTGTTTTCGAGCAACGCCGGGTAGGGGGAGCCGTTCTTCTGCATCACCGCGTAGTTGTCTGGCTCTCGCTTCCTGTTCCATCTCCGAGCCCATCGAAAGCATCGGGGCGGTGTACAAGCCGGTTTTGATGCCCAGCTTGCCGAGCGCTTCCGATAACTCCCGTGTCCAGGCCAATTGTTCTTTGTTGGTCTGGCCTTCTCCCCGGGGCAGTTGGATGGTGAGCGAGAAATGGTCCATGGGTATGTCGAGCTCGCGAAACTTTTTGGCGGTGGCGACTAGCGCCTCCACGGTGCCCCGCGGCCCGCCGTGCGGCGTGTGCCAGATGCCGAAAGACTTCTTGGGAGGGAACGACGGCCAGCCCGTGATTTCCTCGTAGCGCGCCAGAACCTGCTTGATCCCGGGTCCGTAGATCAGGAAAATGTCCAGCCGCGGGTCGTCCACCGTCAGCGTGTACGCCATCAGCGAGCGGCTGCCGATGTCGCCGTGGAACCGAAATGTGCTGTTGATGAAGACGCCGTAGCCTTTGGTGCTTAGCATGAAGGGGATGTGCTTATAAAGGTCTTTGGTGCCCGCTCCCCAGGCGTCGGTGTTCCACCCGTCGATGTTCTGCCCCACCTTGTTGAGCTGGGTGAACTTTTCGCCAAACCCGAAAAACTGCTCGCCGGGCGTCAGGTAGAACGTCTCGTTCGAGGAAACGATTTTCCCATCCTGGGTGATGAAGCCAAGCGGCAGGCTGCGAAGATCTCCGGTGACTTCGATGTCGAAGACACTTTCCTGAACGACGACGTCGCCGGCACGGTCGTAGACGATGTACTTCCAAGGGTCCCGCCGCACTTCGAGGCGCAATGCGCCGGTGGCGACGGTAACCGCCTCCGGCGTCTCTTTGACATCGAAGGCGCAGGCAGGCCAGTCTTCCTTGATCTCGAGCAGGCCCTTGACGTCCTTGAGTTGCGGATCGGCGCACATCCGGACGCGCAACACCTGCGGGGTGCACACCGTGAGCACAACATCCAGGCTTTTTCCGCTTGAGGTGGTGCAGTGAAAAACGACGCCATCTTGCGCCTTGGTGTAAGAAGCCATCTTGGCGATGGACACGTGTTCCGCAGTTGCGCCCGCCGGGGCCGGTTGGGCGGCCGCGGAGCCGGCCGAAAGCAAAGCCGGTGTGGAGCCCGCCAGAGTCAGAACTGTTCTTCTGGTAAGCATTAGTCCTCCTGAAGTGTCAATTCTGTCGACTTATAGCGTTAAAGTCAAGTCCTGGTCAGCTACGCAACCTGGCTGGTCCGCGCTGCTAATATAAGCCGTTGAATCTCAACACGTTGTGTCGTACCTGCCGAGGTCTGGCAGGTTCCGCTCGTTGATGCCAAACCGCTAGCGGGAGTTTACTCGGAAGCCGGTTGACGCGGCGTTGATTCATTGAGCGGTGGGGAGTCTGATCGGCAGCTTGCGTGTCACCTTGTGTCTGTAGCAAACTCGGTCCGTTGTCCGTAGCCAGAACCGGATCCACAGCGCGGATCGACTTTTACTAAGGTTTAACTGACGAGCGGTGGGGCCAAGTGGCGAGGCAAGCAGAGGGCAGGCGCCGATTTCCGCCGCCACTCATCGAAACGGTCTGGCCGGCACCCCGCCACAGTGCCTGGGTGGGCACTCCTCGGCGAAACCGGCGGCGGCCATCACCGAGAGACAATTGGTTGCCGAGCGATTCTACGCCGCTTCGCGCCAAGTGTAGCGATGATGGAGGCCACCCAGTCGGGCGTTGGAAATTACGGTCGCGTTCGCTAACGGTTTCTGTTCAACCGGGCGGCGGTAGGGTGTGTCCTTGTGGATCCTCGGTGCGCCCCAGCCGGCATTTTCTTCCGCCAAGCGTCGGATCAAATTGCGGATCTCCTCGGTGATCTTCGGGCGGCCAGCCCGAGGGCGGGACCGCCAGCGCCAGTAGAGCCGAAAACCGGCACGGTGCCAGGCGATGACAGTCTCGGGCGTCACGATGACGAGGACGTCTTTCCAGCGGGACCAAGAGCATCGGAGATACGTCCGGAACACCCGATCCAAGGAGTTCAATGTCGGTCGCGGTCGTTTCCGCTTGAGCACGGCGACCTGCTGTCGCAGGGCAAGGATCTCCATGGCGGTGTCGCTTCGACTGCGGAAGAAGACACGGATCACGGCGAGGATAGAGAGGATGAAACGGAGCACGAGTCCACCCTTTTAACATGACGTAACCCCGCGCGAACAGGGCAACGACCCAGAACCGCTAGTTCCTGATTTCACAAGATCACGGAGTTTCGGCTACAGACAACGGTCGCCGCCGTGGACGACCGCGTCCAGTTCGACGCCCCCGCCAACATGGAATCCTTCATCTATCAGGGCGACTCGCTGTGTGGACACTCGCCCAACCTGCGCCTCGGTACGAACAACGTGGAGGTTGCCGCCATGATGGCGCCGCGCCCCATGTTGATGGCCGGCGCCACCGGCGACTGGACCCGCAATTTGCTCAGAGAGGAGTACCCGGCCGTACGCGCCATCTATGATCTCTACGGCAGAGGCGACGACGTGGAAGCCATCCTGCTCGACGGCCCCCACAACTACAACCAGGCGAACCGCGAAGCCATGTACCTGTTCTTCGGCAAGTACGCGCTCGGCGAGTGGAACGACCCGCTCAAAGAGAAACCCACCCGCGTCGAAAAACTCGAGGATATGCTGGCCCTGCACAACCGCACGCTGCCCGCCAATGCCCTCTCCTTCCAGCAGGTTTTCGACGAATGGGTGCGTTTGGCGAAGGAGCAGACCGGCAACGAGCGAGAGCGCCTGACATACGCCCTGGCCGCCGAGTGGCCGTCCCAAGTGCTCAGCCAGGCGGATGGCGACCACATCCTGCTGGGCCGCCCCGGGAAAGGCGACCGCATCCCCGGCATCTGGGTGAAAGGTTCCAACCCGCCTGTGCTGGTGGTCGATCCGGATGGCGCAGAGGCGGCGCGCAAGACTTCGGAAGTTGCGCGCCTGGTGCAGTCCGGCCGCTCTGTGCTGATGATCGACGCTTTCCAGACCGGCGCCGCCGTGGCGCCGCGCGACCGTCCCGTGAAGAACTTCCTGACGTTCAACAAATCCGACGATGCCAACCGCGTTCAGGACATCCTGACCGCCCTGGCTTGGTTGAACACGCCCCAGACCCGCCTCATCGGCCTCGGCAAAGCCGCCGTCTGGTGTCTCTTCGCCGCCGCTGTTTCGGGCCAACCCGTCGATCTCCAGGCCGATGTTGGCCGCTTCACCGGCACAGACAAGGACTACATCGACAATTTCTTCGCCCCTGGCGTCCAGCGCGCCGGCGGACTCCGCGCCGCCCGCCAGTTGGCTTTCAGGAACCGGGTGGATCGATCGGCTGCCGTGGGGCAATGATGAATGTGCGCTGCAGGTCTGGGGCCCCCGCGCACAGGAGATCCGGGGCCGCGAACGAATAGGTCACGGTTGGCGATGCGCAGCCGCAGTTGAACATGGATGATTGTTCCCGTGTCCGGGAGGCGGCGTGGAACGAACTCTATGTGGCGTTGTGTGCCTGTCACTACTTTTTCTAGTTTTTGGCCGCCTTGATTCGCGCAAGTGCCGGTTTTGCGAGAGGGGTTCTTCCATCGGTCTCTGGGCTATCCCATCACCGAAAACCATAGCACGACCGTTGTGGCAAACTGGTATTGGACGGATGCCATGCGGACGGAAATTGCCATTCCGAGAGAGCGGCTCGATGAGTTTTGCCGCCGGAGGAGGATCGCCGAAGTGCGCGTGTTCGGCTCCGCGCTGCGCGAAGACTTCCGTCCGGACAGCGATCTGGACTTGCTGGTGAGGTTCACCCCTGATGCAGACTGGAGCCTGATAGATCACGTCGCTATGGAAGAGAAACTCGCCGGCATCGTCGGGCGGAAGGTGGATCTCGTGTCGCAACGCGCGATCGAGCGGAGCTCCAATTGGATTCGGCGCCAAGCCATCCTGGAGACGGCGGAGCCCTATTTTGCATCGCGATGAAGCGCATGTCCTCGACATTTCCACTTCTACGAGGGCGTGGACCTGGAAGAGGTCTGGAAAATGTTGTCCTCGGATCTGCCTCAGTTAATTCGCCATATTGAGCCGTTGGCGCTACCCGCTCCTTGAGGATCACTACGATGCCGCAGCGCGTGTGACCATGTGAGCGGGAAAGCCTGGTACGACGAATTCGCTAAAGCCTCGAAAGTGGCTGACAGACTCTGCCACTTTGGCTAGTTTCGAGTGTTTGGAAAGAATTTCCGGTCGCCCGGTCGCCTTACGGCCCCGTCTTAGCAATCACCGCTCTTGCCTTCTTACGCCGCAAGAAACCGGTTGAGAAACAGAGCACCATCAGAATCCAGAAGACCCAGAAAGCCACGCTCTCGGGGCTGTGGAAGTCCAATCGGTGCGGGCGTTCTGGTGTGTTGATAGACCAGTCCAGCAACAGTTTCAGCCCAATCAGGCTCACCAGCAGATAGGCTGCGCCTTCGAAGCCAGGGAATCGGTTCAGCAATTTGATGAACAGCACCGCCGCAAAACGCATGAGGACTACGCCCAACATGCCCCCCGTCAGGACAACCCACAGCTTCGGGTGAACTCCCAAGTGCCCCGCCGGCGCGCTGCCCACCAGCGCAATGGCCGCGACAATGGAATCGACGGCGAAGGCGATATCGGTGAGCTCGATCGCCACAACCGTATTCCAGAATGCAGCGCGCCCCGCCCGTGGGGTGGGGATCGCGATGCGCTGTTGCAGTTCTTCCTCGATTTGGCGAACCGTCAACTCGGAACCGTCGCTTTCGTGAACCAGCATCGGCGTGCGTTCAGCGCCGACGACGATTTGGCTCTTCGCCTGTTCATGCCGCTCGAAGAAGAAGTGCTTAACAGCTACCCAAAGGAGATAGCCGCCTCCCAGCAACTTCACAATGCGCCACCGCAGCAGCCAGGCAGCGGCACCGATGGCAAGAAGCCTGAAGAGGAATGCGCCGGCAAGACCATAGGTCAATGCCGGGCGCTGTTGCTGCTGCGGTAATCGCTTAGCCAGAAGCCCAAGTACCAGCGCGTTGTCAAGCGAGAGAACACCCTCGAGTAGTACAAGGAGGGCAATGACGAAGAGGTCATTCGATTGAAACGTCTGTCCGAACATGCAAATCTCATTTCACCATGGTCACTCCACTGTTGCGAACGGAGCGACCGGGACGAGCGGCCGGGACATCCTGCTGCGACGGGCTGGTGAAATCTTCGAAAGTGGAAGACGGCTGCCACTTTAGCCAGTTGCGAGTTTTTGGAGAATTCCCAGCCGACCGCGGCACTACTTCAATTCGATGAGATGCCCGGAAACGCTCGGTGCGTGCTGTCCGGATTGCCCTATCACGTCACCGAGCGCGGATGGATCGCTCAGACGCTGATAGGATGAGGGAATGAAACCCTTAGTAGTGCTGGCGCTGGCGGCGGTCCCCCTGATCGCCGCGCAGAAGATCACCACCGGCCCGCCCAAGCTCGAAGTTCAATCGGGCGCACAGGAGGGCCCGTCCTGGGACCCGGCCGGTTACCTTTATTTCGTCGGCCTGAATCGCGTTTCCCGCCTGAATCTGTCCGGCGGCGCGAACCACGGGAACGTGGATGTGTTCCTGAACAACGTGAACAATCCGAACACTTCCGTGGTGGACCCCGAGGGCCGAGTGCTGGTATGCGAAGCGGGAGGGCGGCGGGTTACGCGAACTGGCAAAGACGGCGTAACGACAGTTCTTGCCGACAACTACCAAGGCAAGAAGCTCAACTCGCCCAATGACATCTCACTCGACTCCAAGGGCCGCATCTACTTCACCGATCCACGCTACGGACCAATGGACGACATGGAGATCAAAGACGACGCCGGCAAGACCATCGAAGGCGTGTACCGTATCAATGCGCCGGGCAAGATCACGCGCATTCTCACGCACGAAGTGGAGCGGCCGAACGGGATCTTGGTTTCGCCCGGCGACCGCTACCTGTACGTGGCGGACAACTACAACAACCGCGTCGGCGGCGCCCGCAAACTCTACCGCTTCGACTTGAAACCCGACGGCACCGTAGTTCCGGGCAGCCGGAAGCTGATTTTCGACTGGAAGACCGGGCGTGGACCGGATGGGTTCAAGATGGACAGAGAGGGGCGCCTCTACGTTGCAGCGGGCCGGAACACAGCCACCCGGTGGGAAACCGCGGACCAGTTCAAAAGCGGAATCTATATTCTTTCGCCGGACGGAAAACTGCTCGAATTCGTGCACCTGGAAAAAGACGAGACCACCAACTGCGCGTTTGGCGGCCGCGATCTGAAGACGCTGTTCGTGACATCCGGAGGCCAGTTGTGGAGCATTCCCGTCAGCACGCCCGGACGCATTAGCGCGGAAAGATAAGCATTCCCGCGATCGGGACAAAGTGCTTCGAGCCTCAATGGCAGACTCGGCTGAAGGGCCTGTCGCCGGACTCGAAGTTCCCGGCGGGATGTGCGCCGCGGCCGCCGTTTGATCTTGCCTTGGCCGTGCTTCGAAGCGAGCCCGCTTCGGGCTTGTGATATCCTTTTGGCCACGTGCCGCTCGCCGCTGGGGAGCGCGAGGGGCGTCAGTTCCAGTAGTCTGGGATCGCCGAAAAATCAGAATATCCAACACTTGGAGGTCGGTTATGCGCATGCTGATGCACGTTCAGTGTCCCGTCGAACCGTTCAACACCCTCGTTCGAGAGGGCACCGCGGGACAGAAGATCCAGCTAATTCTGGAGGCCACTAAACCGGAAGCCGCCTATTTCACCGAGCAGAACGGCCGGCGTGGCGGCACCTTCGTGGTCGACGTCAAGGAGCCATCCGACGTCCCCAAACTGGCCGAGCCTTGGTTTCTCACATTCAATGCCGAAGTGCAGTTTCGGATCGCCATGACGCCCGCGGACCTCGCGCGAGCGGGCCTGGAGGCGCTGGGAAAAGACTGGGCGTAGTCGATCCGCCGCCGAAACGCTGGCGGTTAATTCCCGCGCTACGTCCCAATAGCCGGCGTGTGCCGAAGCTACCCGGACCGGGGGCAATTCGTCGTGGCTGGTGTGGCTGAGAAATGATGGGAACTTCAGGCCTCATTCTCTCGTTTACTCTACTGTGCAGGCACTCTTACAAGATATTCGTTACGCATTGCGCATGATCGCGCGCAACCCCGCTTTCTCGGCTGTCGCGGTGCTGGCCCTGGCGCTTGGCATTGGGCCCAACAGCGCGATCTTCAGCATCGTCAACGCCGTGCTGCTGCGGCCCCTGCCTCTCAAGAACGCCGACCGCGTGGTCAGCGTCTGGGAGTCTCTGAAATCGAAGGGGCTCGGCCAAATCCCCGCCTCCGCGGCCAACTACCTGGATTGGAACGCGCGCAACCATGTTTTCGAGCAGATGGGCACCGCCTTCGCCCTTCCGGAGTTCGGTTTCAATGTGATGGCCGGCCGCCAGCCGGAGCGCGTTCCGGGCGCCAAGGCGTCCGCCAGCTTCTTCGATACCATCGGCGCCTCGATGTTTCTCGGCCGCCCGTTCCTGCCGGAGGAAGACCGTCCCGGCGGGACGCCGGTGGCGATCGTCAGCTACGGGTTCTGGCAGCGCCACCTGGGCGCCTCTCCGGACGCCATCGGCCGCAGCATGCGCGTGGACGGAGTGCCGCGGACCGTGGTGGGTGTGCTGCCGGCGAACTTCAATGCGTTCGGACATCAGGATGTATGGATTCCGATGGCCATGGACGTTGCGGCGAACGAACGCGGCAACCGCACCTACGGCGTGTTTGCCCGCATGAAGCCGGGCGTGACCGTCGCTCGGGCGCAGGCTGAAATGGAAGGGATCGCGGGCCAGATCGCGCGCGAGCATCCCGAAACAAACCAGGGCTGGGGAGTGGTGGTCATCCCCCTGCGCCAGCTCGTGGGTGGGTTTGCCGCGCCGGCCCTGATGGTTCTGCTGGGCGCCGTGGGATTGCTGCTGCTGCTGGCTTGCGCGAACATGGCCAACCTGTTGCTCGCCCGCGCCGCCGGACGCCAGCGGGAAATCGCCATCCGCACCGCTCTCGGGGCCGGCCGGCTTCAGATCGTACGTCAACTGCTGGCCGAAAGCGTAGTGCTGTCACTGGCCGGAGGAGCGGTGGGATTGCTGCTGGCGGCCGTGTGCGTCAGCCTGGTGCGGGGCGTCGTGCCGGACATGCTGGCCCGCATGCAGCAGATGGACATCGATTACCGCGTGGTGGCGTTTACCTTCCTGCTGTCGCTCGTCACCGGCCTGGTCTTCGGCGCCGTGCCCGCGCTAAAGGTATCTAATCCCGACTTGAACGATACGTTGAAGGCCTCCAGCCGGTCGGTCTCCGCCGGCGGCGTGCAGAGAATCCGCAGCGTCCTGGTGGTGGCCGAGGTGGCGTCCGCCGTGGTTCTCTCGGTGGCCGCCGGGCTGTTGGTGCGGAGCTTTGTGCGGCTGATGTCGGTGGATCCGGGCCTGCGAACGAAAAACGTGCTGACGATGCAACTGACGCTGCCGGCGGCGCTCTATCCGGAAGAAGACCAGCGCGCGCGCTTCTTCCGCAACCTGACCGATCGCGTGGAAGCCTTGCCCGGCGTCGAATCGGCTGGAGCTATCCACTTCCTGCCGTTTCGCTCGTCCTTTCTCAACAGCCGCATCAGCGTGTGGCCGTTTCTGCTGGAAGGGAAGCCCCCGGTGCCGGCCGGGCAGGAGCCGGACGCGGACTGCCGGTTTGTTACGCCTCACTATTTCGAAACCATGGCCATTGCCCTGCGCCAGGGCCGCTACTTCACCGCCCATGACGGGCGCGAGGGACCGCCAGTCGTGATCATCAACGAGGCGCTGGCCCGCAAACACATGCCGGGCGAAAACCCGATTGGCAAACGGCTGAAGCTGCCGCCCTGGGACCAGCCGGCGCGGGAGATTGTCGGCGTCGTGGCGGACGCCAAGCTGTACGCGCTCGACTGGACCAGCGAGCCCGCCATCTACGTGCCCCACGCCCAGCGCCCGAACGACGTGATGAGCCTGGTGGTACACAGCTCGCGCGACACCGCCTCGCTGGCCGCGGCGATCCGGCAGGAAGTGCATTCCATCGACCCGGCGCAGCCGGTGGCGGACATCCGCCCGATGGAGAGTGTGGTTTCCGATTCCCTCATGCTGCGCCGCATCTCGATGGCCATGCTGGGAGTTTTCGCCGCCCTGGCACTGGCGCTGGCGACCATCGGCGTGTACGGATTGACGGCCTACTCGGTGGCCCAGCGCACGCACGAAATCGGCCTAAGGATGGCGCTCGGAGCCAGCCCGTTGCGGGTGCTTGGCTGGGTGGTGGGGCGAGGACTGGTGCTGGCGCTGATCGGCATTGCCATCGGCCTCGCCGCGGCGTTCGGCGTCGGCCGCATCCTGAGCAGCTTCCTGTTCGGCATTACCGGCACGGACCCGATGGTGGTCTGCGGGGTTCCCCTCGTGCTACTGTCGGTGGCCGCGCTGGCCAACTACCTGCCCGCCCGCCGCGCGGCGAGAGTGGACCCCATTGTGGCGCTCCGCTGCGAATAACCCAGTCGGCCCTGTTGCCGTATCTCTGTCGCAACAGCTCTGTAACCGCGCAAACTGGGGCCGTTATGGTCGGCCGAGATCGCAACCTAACGAGAAGTGCAGGGCGGCGCAGATTTCGATCATCCGTGTCGAACCGAGCCGAGCCACTCGCTTCCCCAGACGATCCTGGGGGATCGTGACAGCATTGTGCAGGTTGACTGCGCATGCCGCCTTCATGCCATCCTCCTCGTTCAGTACCACCTCGGACGGCACTCCGCGGATTGTTGACGTGATCGGAGCTACAGTAACCGTGGACAGATAAGCAATTACGCTATCGCGAGTGAGTACCACCACCGGCCTTTTCTTGTCGGGGTGCGCGAACTGGTGAAGACGAACATCGCCTCTCGCTATTCCGCCGGCCACGCTGCCTCCGCTTCCCAGAAAAGCACTTCGTCTTGGTCCGGGGGCTGCTTCAAATAGCCCTCACGGTCGCGTTCCTCCAAGGCTTGGATTTCCAGCCTCCGAAGGTGCTCCCGCAGAGCATCACGAATCAACGCCGAGCGATTCCGCCTCGTTCTGCGCGCAGCCCGGTCGGCCGCCTTCAACAGCTTCGTGTCTAGGACAACCTGGATAGTTTCCATATGTGGATTCTACTCCACAGTATACTCCACATACATGACTTGGCAAATTGGATCTAGTAAGGCGGTACCCTTTGACGGAAGTGTCCCAGCCGCCTGCTATCCGCGCGCCAGCTTCGCCACCGATTCGATGTGGTAGGTTTGCGGGAACAGGTCTACCATTGTCAGCGACTGCAACTGGTAACCTCCGTCCAGCAGCGCCCTCAGATCTCGCGCCAGCGTCGCCGGATCGCAGGAGACGATGTGGATGCGCGACGGGGCGATTTCCAGCAATCGCTTCACCGCCTGTTTACCCAGGCCCGAGCGGGGCGGGTCGGCCAACACGAATCCCGGCGACTGGTTCAGAGTTTCCAGGTACAGGTCCGCCGCGCCTTGTTTGGCTTCGACGGCCACACCGGCGCGCTCGGCGTTGAACCGCAGGTCGCGCACCGCCGCGCTGCTCGAATCCACGGCCGTCACGCTTGCGAATTTTCGTGCCAGCGGAATGCTGAACAGGCCGACGCCCGCGTACAGATCCAGCGCGGTCCGGCCTTCGGCGCCGTCGAGCGCGGTCTCGATCAGCGTATCGGCCAGGAAGCGGTTTACCTGGAAGAACGAGCGTGGTCCCACTCGAAACACGCCCGCCGCCGTCCGATAATCCAGCGATCCGTCGCCGGCGCCGGGCATCCGCTCGGCGCACCAGTCGAAGAAACTGCGGGCCACTCCGCTGTGGCGGTGCGGGCCTTTCTTGGACCGCTCCGATTCCAGCACGTTCACCTGGAATCGCTCCTCGTTGGTGAAAATCTCGATGCCGTGCACGAAATGCGGAAAGCGGCGGTCGTGCATCATGTCGCGCAGCGCGGCCAGCGCTTCGTTGATTTTAGGCGACGAGATGGGACAGTGGTCTTCCACCGGCACCAGAATCCGCGAGCCGGCTTCCAGATACCCGATCTTGCCCTGCGCCAGGTGGAACTGCGAGCGGTTGCGATACTCGAATGGCGGTCCGCTCAGCACGCCGATTTCCTCCGGCGCTTCCAGCTTGCCCACGCGCCGCAGGACTTCGCGCAGCACCTCGCGCTTCAGCTCCAACTGGGTTGCATAATCGGCGTGCTGGTAGTGGCAGCCGCCGCAGACGGTGAAGTGCGGGCAGCGCGGCTCGACGCGCGTGCGCCGCCGCCTGGAGAATGCGCGGCTCCGCCAATTCGAGCAGTCCGGGCTTGGCCTGTTTCACCCGCGCGCTGACGCTTTCGCCCGGCAGAACGAAGGGCACCAGCGCCACCTGTCCCCGCCACGCGGCCCAGGCCGGCGCCTCCATAGACCCACTTCTCCACCGTGAATTCGGGCGCCTCCGCCGGAGGGGAGTTTCTTTCTTGGTTCTGCATCTCGTAGGATAAAAATGTTCCTGTCTTTACGGCCACTACCGCCGCTTCGCTCGCTTCCGGCGGCATCGTCCATATTTCACGTCTTTACTGTAGCGTATGAAACCACGAGTCCTTTCGGGCGTTCAGCCATCCGGCAATCTGCACATCGGCAATTACCTTGGCGCTCTCAAGAACTGGGCCAAAATCCAGTACGACTACGAGAGCATCTTCATTATCGTCGACCTTCACGCTATCACCCTCTACCAGAAGCCGGAGGAACTGCAGCAGAAGATCGAGGAGACGGCGGCGCTGTTCCTCGCTTCGGGCATCGATCCGAAGCATTCGGCGATCGCCGTTCAATCGGCCATTCCCGCGCACGCCGAGCTGGCCTGGATGCTGACCTGCGTCACGCCCGTCGGCTGGCTGGAGCGCATGACGCAGTTCAAGGACAAGGCCGCCACGCAGGAAAGCGTCGGTTCCGGCCTGATGCAGTACCCGGTGCTGATGGCGGCCGACATCCTGATCTACCAGGCGGCCGCGGTGCCCGTCGGCGACGACCAGTCGCAGCACCTGGAACTGACGCGCGACATCGCCCAGCGCTTCAACTCGCTGTACGGCGAAACGTTCGTGATGCCGGAAACCAAGCTTCCGCTGGTGGGCGCGCGGGTCATGGGGCTGGACGATCCGACCAAGAAAATGAGCAAATCGGCCACCGGCAGCGGCCACGCCATTGCGCTGCTCGACGCGCCCGAGGTAATTCGCAAGAAGATCATGCGCGCCACCACCGATTCGAAGCCGGCCGTGGATTTCGACGCCCTGGGCGCCGGCGTGGCCAACCTGCTGGGCATCTTTCAGGCGTTCAGCGAGTGGACCGACGACCGGATGCAGCGCGCACTTCGCCGGCATGCGCTACGGCGACTTGAAGAAGCAGGTCGCCGAGATGGTGACCGCGCACCTGGAACCGCTGGCAGCGCCGATACCGCGAGATCACCGGCGAACCCGGTTACCTGGCCGGCGTGCTGCGCGAGGGCGCCGCAGCGCGTCTCCCCCATCGCAAATTCCACTGTGGAGCTGGTGAAACAGCGCATGGGCCTCTACGTTCCCCGATAAGCCGGCGCTCGATGCAGCAGGAAGTTCAGCCACAGACGTTTTCGATCAAAGCCTACTGGCGTCTGGTTCGCGACAACCGCAATTTCCGCCTGCTGTGGGGCGCGCAGATTGTCAGCGAGCTGGGCGACTGGCTGTATTCCATCGCCATCTACAGCCTGCTGCTGGACTTACGGGCAGCGCCAAGGCGGTGGCCATGGCGGTTGTCCTGCAGGTGCTTCCGCAAGTGGCCATGGCGCCCATGGCCGGCGTCATCAACGACCGGCTCAGCCGCAAGAAGGTCATGATTTTCGCCGACCTGGCGCGCCGTGTATCGTGGTTCTGAGCATGGTGCTGGTGCGGAGCGCCGGGCTGGTTTGGCTGCTCTACGTCATCCTGTTTTTCGAAACCTGCCTGTGGGCGCTGTTTGAGCCGGGCCGCACGGCCATCATCCCCAACATCACCCGCAACACGCAGGAAACCCTGGTTGCAAACGCACTCTCTTCCACCACCTGGTCTTTCAACCTGGCTGCCGGCTCGGCGTGGGCGGCATCGTCGCGGTGCTGTTCGGCCGCGATTCGGTCTTCGTTCTGAACGCCCTTTCGTTTGTGGCTTCCGCGGCGCTGCTGTACCGGATGACGATCGAACGAGACCACATTGCCCGGGCCGCGAAGGATTTCGTGCGAAAGACCTGGTGGACTTCTCTCCCATCGTAGAAGGGGTGCGCTACGTTCGGCGCGACAGCCGCCTGATGGCGACGCTGTTCGTCAAAGCCGGGCTGGGGCTTGCTGAGCACGCACTGGATCATCCTGCCGATTTTCGGCGAACGGATTTTTCCGGTCGAGATGCGGGGCTTCGGAGCTTCGCGCGCCGGAATGCTGGGCATGAGCATTCTGCTGGGCTCGCGCGGGGTGGGCTCGCTGATCGGTTCGTTCGCCGGCGGTGTGTGGGCGGGACCGCGGGAACGACGTCTGCGTACGGGCATCGTCTACGGTTTCCTGGCCTTGGCCGTCGGTTACGTGTCGCTCGGCTTCGTCCCCAGCCTGTGCGCTGGCGGTGGCGACGGTGATTCTGGCGCACGCCGGAGGATCGGGCATCTGGGTGTTCTCCACCACGCTGCTGCAAACCCAGACGGAAGACCGTTTTCGCGGGCGCGTGTTTTCCGCGGATTTCGCCATCATGTTCCTGATCATGGCGGTGGCCAACTACGTCGCCGGTGTGGTTGTCGACTGGGGCGTTTCAGTGCGCGTCATCGCGCTGGCGACGGGACTGCTCGGCCTCATCCCCGCCGTGCTCTGGCTATTCGCCCTGCGTCTCTGGCGGGAGCCCGCCGTCCAGGTGGTTCCGCACGACCGTAACGCTTGAGAAGCCTTCCTCGCGCGACGGCGCCGTCAGCCGCTGCGCCATCCGCGCGATCACTTCCGGCGGCACCACCCGGCCCCGCTGGCGGTTCCGCTGCTGGCAGATTTCGACGGGTACGTCGAAGAACACCGCCTCGATGTCGCAATCGTGCTGTCCGGCCAGCTTGACGTACGGGCGCCGCTCGTAGCGAGAGATGTTGGTGGCGTCCACGTAGGTGAGGGGCGCTCCGGCGCGCAGCCGCCGGCCCAGCAGGTAGCGAAGCACCGCGAACACCTCGCGGTTGAGCGACTGGTTCTCTTCGTCGTCGGTCAGGATCTTGCGGATCTCGTCGGAGGTCAGCGCGAAGGCGTGTTGCGCGGCCATCCAGGTGGACTTGCCGGAGCCGGGCAGGCCAACCAGCAAAACGACGCGCTGCCGCGCGGCCGGCTTACACACGTTCGAAGATCCCCGCGACGCCCTGGCCGCCGCCGACGCACAAGGTAACCATGCCGTAGCGAACCTCGCGGCGCCGCATTTCCCTCAGCAGGGTGGCCGTCAGCTTGGCCCCGGTGGCCCCCAGCGGATGCCCCAGTGCGATGGCGCCGCCGTTGACATTGGTAATCGCCGGGTCGAGCCCGGCATGGCGCATCACCGCCAGCGCCTGGACGGCGAACGCCTCGTTCAGCTCGATCAGCCCGATGTCCGCCAGGTGAAGCCCCGTCAAAGCCAGCACCTTCGGAATCGCCACCAGCGGGCCGATACCCATGATCTCGGGTGGCACGCCGCCGACGGCATAACCGGAGAATCGCGCCATCGGTTTCAGCCCCAGTTCCTGTGCCCGCGACGCGGACATCAGCAGGGCGGCCGAAGCGCCATCGCTCGATTGAGAAGAGTTGCCGGCGGTTACCGTTCCTTTGGCATGGAAAACGGGTTTGAGGGCAGCCAGCGCTTCGAGCGAAGTGTCCGGCCGCGGACCTTCGTCGTTTTCCACCACCACGGTTCGCGATACCGGCCCTCCGTTCTCTTCCTCGCAAAAAGCCGCCTGGATGGGAACGATCTCGTCGCGAAACCTGCCTTGGTTTTGCGCCTCGACGGCCTTCCGGTGGCTCGCGAGCGCGAAGGCGTCCTGGTCTTCGCGCGAGATCGCGTACTTTTGCGCCAGCTTTTCGGCGGTCAATCCCATCGTCAGGTAGATTTGGGGATAGCGGTCCACCAGCCAGGGGTTCGGCGCCAGGCGCTGACCGGGGAACGGCACCAGGCTCATGGATTCCGCGCCGCCGGCGACGATGGCCGATGCCGTGCCGGCTCGAATGCGGTCGGCCGCCAGCGCGATGGCCTCCAGGCCCGGAGGCGCAAAAGCGGTTGACGGTAACGGCGGGGACGCCATCCGGCAGACCGCTTCGCAGCGCCGCCTGCCGGGCCAGGTTCAGCCCCTGTTCCGCCTCCGGCATGGCGCAGCCCAGAATCACGTCGTCCACCTCGTCGGGCGGCAACTGCGGATATCTATCGAGCAGGCTGCGTATGACGGCGGCGGCCATGTCATCAGGCCGGGTGTTGCGCAGCGCGCCTTTCCGCGCTTTGCCGGTGGGCGTCCGCAAACAGTCGATAATAACCGCGTCTTGCATGCCGTTTTTCCTGGTTGCGCCGCTTCAGTTTCTCAGCGGCTTGCCGGTTTTCAACAGGTGCTCGAGGCGTTCCTGCGTCTTGGGGCTGCCGCACAGGCTGAGGAACGCCTCCCGCTCGAGATCGAGCAGGTACTGCTCGCTCACCGTCTGCGAGCCGGGCAGCCGGCCTCCGCAGAGTACGTGGGCCAGCTTCTCCGCCACCGCGAAATCGTGGTCCGAAATCCGTCCCGCCTGCCGCTCGAGCCAGGCGCTCAACTTCAGGGCGGCGAACAGCGCCTCGCCACCGGCGGGAATGTCCACCGCGGGCCGCGTCTGCCGATAGCTCCGCGCCAGCGCCAGCGCCAGCGCTTTGGCGTCGCCGATCAGCCGCTCCGGGTTCATGCTGATTCCGTCTGCGTCCCGCAGCAGCCCCAGCTCGCGCGCGTTTACGGCGCTGGTTGAGAGTCTTGCCGCGCCGATGAGTTCGAAGGCTCGCCGCGCGCCGCCCAGCCGGAGCAGCAGTCTCTTTCGGCCGCCGCCGGCGGGAATCAGGCCGGCGGCCGCCTCCGCGAAACCCAGGTATAGCTCGGCCGAGGCCTGCACGCGGGCGGCAGTGCAGCGCCACCTCGCAGCCGGCGCCGAAGGTCTTTCGAAAACGGAGCCGCCACCACCGGCTTCGGGCGCGTACTTCATCGCCATGTTGGCCTGCTGCATCCGCTCGACGATGGCGTTCAGGTCGTCCCAGCGGCCGTCGCGTGCGCGGCCCGCAGAACCGGCACCAGGTTGGCGCCGCTGCTGAAGACAGTCCCCGTCGTTGGCCACCACCATCGCCTCGAAGTTTCGCGCCGATTCCTCGATGGCGGCACGCGACATGCGCGCCTGCTCGCGGCCGGCAAGTTCGCCGGCGCTGTGGAATTCCAGGCAGAGCACGCCGTCGCCGATGTCGACCAGCGAGGCGCCGTCGTTTTCCTGCAACCACATTGCGCGCCCGCCGGTAATCGGCCAGCCGGATCACGCCTTCCCGGCTCCTCCAGCTTGCCGTAGCGCGTGCCGGGAAGATCGAATACCTCCATGCGCGGCTTGCCGCCAGCGTCCGTGGGACGGTAGAAGCCGATGGCGCCCGCCGAACGCATCCGCTCGACCGCCGGCGGCAGCGGCGCGGCCCTCGGCTCTCCAGACGATTCGCAGACTTCCTCGAAGCCGAGCGCGTCCCACAATTCGAACGGGCCCAGCTTGTGGGCGTAGCCCCAGCGCATGGCGCGGTCGATTCGCCACCACCTCGCGGTGATCTCCGGAATGCGCTCGGAGGCGTACAGGAAAAGGTCGCTCCACAGCTTCCACAAGAATTTCCCGGCGCGGCTCGTGTGCCCGCCGCCAGGCGCTTCAGCCGCGACGGCAGATCGGCAATGTACGCAGCGCTTCGTCCAGCTCCGGGAAAACGGGCTCTGGCGGCCGGCCGGTATTCGAATGGCCGCAGGTCGAGGACGTGAATCTGGGTCTTGCCGTTCGCCTTCGACCGCCTGTAGAAGCCTTGTCCGCACCTTGTCGCCCAGCCAGCCGCGCCGCTCCAGTTCGTCCATGGCGGGGGTGGGCAGGAAGCGGTCGCGCCAGGCGTCGCCGGACGCCCGTACACATACGTTGCGGAGGACCAGGCGCCCAGACATCCACGCCGATGATGTCAATCAGGCGGAAGCTGGCGCTGCGCCGGCAACCCGATCAGCGGGCCCGTGAGAGCGTCCACCTCCTCCACCGTGAAGCCGTCTTCGCGCGCCAGCTTCTGGACGGTTGCTCCGAAGAACGCACCGATGCGATTGGCGATGAAGTTCGGCGTGTCCTGACACGCCACCACTCCCTTGCCCAGCTTCCGGTCGCAGAAATCGGCCACCCAGCTCAGGACTTCCGGCGCCGTTTCTTCCGCCGGGATCAGTTCCACCAGGTGCATGTAGCGCGGCGGGTTGAAGAAGTGCGGTCCCGAGAAAGTGCCGGCGAAACTCCTGGGGAAGCCTTCCGCAGATCTCTCGCAGGGAGATGCCGCTGGTATTGGTGGAGACGATGGAACCCGGGCGGCGGACCCGCGCCACCTTTTCCCACAAGGCGCGCTTGATGTCGAGCCTCTCGGCGACCGCTTCCACAATCCAGTCGCACGCCGCCAGCTTGCCCAGGTGATCGTCGAAGTTGCCGGTTTCGACCAGCGGCACCGCAGCGTCGGTGTAAAAAGCCGCCGGCGCCAGTTTGCGGGCGTTCTCCAGCCCGCGCCGGGCGGCCGCGCTGCGATCGGAGTCGCCGCCCGGCGGCGAGATCGAGCAACAAAACGGGGTAGCCGGCGTTGGCAAAATGAGCGGCGATGCGGGACCCCATGGTGCCGGCCCCTAACACCGCCGCACGTTGCAGAATGGTCATGCTTTACCAGATCTCAGTTTCGGAGTGTAGCGTAAATCCATCCGCGCCGCGAGGGCGGCCGGCCAAAGAGCTGCAACGGTTCCGTAACCGTTTCTCCTGGTGAAGCTTAGGCGCCGGATACTAGAATAAAAAGTTGGGGCGCCTTACTTCCGACTCTCGCAAGAAACCCGTTTTCCCGCCCTGGGCCGCACCCGCGCTGATCTACGCGATATCGTTGGGCTGCCTGATCTGGGTCTATCACGATTTCCACTGGCGCCAGGAGCTGGGGCGCGTGCTGCGGATTCACTGGTTGTGGATCCTGCTGGCCGTTAGCTGCGACGTGGCGGTTTACGTCATCCAGGCCTGGCGCTGGAACCTGTTGCTGGCGCCGCTGGCCCGCGTGCCGCTGTGGCGGACCGTGCGCGCCATCTACATCGGCCTGTTCGCCAACGAAATGCTGCCGTTCCGCGCGGGCGAGGCCATCCGTTGTTACCTGCAGAGCCGCTGGAGCCGGATTCCGTTTTCCGAAACGCTGTCGTCGGCCATCGTCGAGCGGCTGGTGGATGGAGCCTGGCTGATCATCGGCCTGGCCCTGACCACTATTTTAGTGGAGAGAGTCCCGGCGCGGGTGCAGGTGGGGCTTTACATTCTGGTGGCGTTGGTGGTCGCTATCGGCGCCCTGGTCGCATTTGCGGTTTTCAACAAGAAGTTCGCCCACCACGTCGTTTCGCGCCACCGCTGGACCGAGCAGCTCCGCTACCTGGTGGAAGGGTTTCACGTCATCGCGGGGGCGCCGCGCTCCTTCTTTCCGGCCTGCGCCGTCAGTCTGCTTTATGTGGCTTTGCAGGTTGTTCCCATCTACGCCATCATTCGCGGCTACGGCGAGGGGCTGACGCTCTGGCAGGCGGGGATTGTCATGGTGGTGCTGCGGCTGGGCACCGTCGTGCCCGGGCCGCCCAGCAACGTCGGAGTCTTCAACGCTTTTGCGGCGCTCGCCCTGCGGGTGATCGGAAAGAACCGCCAAACCGCGGCCGCCCTGTCGGGGCTGATGTTTTTCTCCATCACCATCCCCCTGCTGGTGGGCGGCATCCTGGCCCTCATCGTCACCGGCGTGAGCATCCAGGACATCCACCTGGACACCCGAAACGCGCTGAGAAGCGGAGTTTCCGGAAGGCCGGTGGCGCCAGGGTGCATTGACCTATAATTCCGTTTGGAGCAGGGAGGGCGGAATCCCGGGGCTTCAGGGCTTATGCAGGAACTCCTCAGGCAGCTTCCCTCGGTGGATGCGGTGGCCGGCCGGATCGAGGCGGCGTTCCGTGGTGTGCCCCGCCGCGTGCTGGTGGAAGAGGCGCGCCGAGTCATCGAGGAGCTGCGCGGCCGCGTTCTGGCGGGCGAACTTGCGCAGGTGCCCGACCCAGGGCCGCTGATCGAACGCGCCATCCGGCAGTTGATCGGCCCCTCCCAGGTCCGCGTCATCAACGCCACGGGCGTCATTCTGCACACCAATCTCGGCCGCGCCCCGCTGGCCGGGACGGAACCGCTGGAAGGCTATACCAACCTGGAATACGACGTCGCCGAAGGCCGCCGCGGCAAGCGCGACGCGCACGTTGCCGGCCTGCTGGAAGCGGCTGCTGGGCGCGCCCGCCGTCACCCTCAACAACAACGCCGCCGCGGTTTACCTGGTGCTGCACGAGCTGGCCGCCGGGAAGGAAGTGATTGTCTCCCGCGGCGAGCTGATCGAGATCGGCGACGGCTTCCGCATTCCCGACATCATGGCCCGCTCGGGCGCGATGCTCGCGCGAGGTGGGCACCACCAACCGCACCCGCATCGAGGATTATCGAGCAGGCCATCAGCCCGAACACCGCGCTCCTGTTGCGCGTCCATCCCAGCAATTTTCGCATTCGCGGTTTTACCGGCCGGCCGGAGCTGGGCGAGCTGGTGGAGTTGGCCCGCGAGCGCGGGCTGCCCCTGTACGAAGACCTCGGCAGCGGCTGCCTGGTGGACCTTCGCCCCTACGGCATCGAGGAGCCACTCGCCACCGCCAGCCTGAAGGCCGGAGCCGACCTGGTCTCCTTCAGCGGCGACAAGCTGCTGGGCGGCCCGCAGGCGGGAATTGTGGCGGGCACCGAAGACCTGGTGCGGCGCATCCGCCGCAACCCGATGTATCGCGCCCTGCGTCTGGACAAGCTGATTCTACGGGCGCTCGAAACCACGCTCCGGCACCTGCTGCTGGAGCAATGGGACCAGGTGCCGGTGCTGCGAATGCTGGCCCAAACGCCCGATACCATCCGCCTCCGAGCCCGCGGTCTGCTGGAGCTGTGGGCCCACCCGGGGGCGGCGCTGGTGCGCGGCGAATCGCTTCTCGGCGGCGGCTCGACCCCGGGCGAGACCCTGCCCACCTGGCTCATCAGTCTGGAGGGAGACGATGTCGTCGCCTGGGAGCGCAGCCTGCGCGAACACCGGCCGCCAGTCATCGCCCGCATCGACGAGGGACGCCTGCTGCTCGATCTGCGAACGGTGGCGGAAGAGGAAGAACCTGTTCTGCTGGCGGCGTTGCGGAGCGCGGGGGAAATGCTGGTCCCTTGACAGGCTGGGGAGAGGGTGTCCTTGAGGGAGTTGCCGATCCGCGGTAACCCCAGTTGAACCATCGCCGGGCAATTCGCTAACAGACTTCCAGCGTAAGCGTAAGTGGCCTATATGCTGGCACTTACAGGTAGACCCCCGTCGGGCGGTTCAGGGCGTTCCCAGATCGCAGCCGTCCACACCCGTGAGTTGCTGTTAGTGACCTCCGGACCTAACTGCGGACGCGCCGACGCACTAGTGCAATCGCACCGAGGCCAAGACCAAACAGAAGCAGGCTGCCAGGTTCCGGGACCGGCGTGGCCGCTGCGGTGGTAATGTCGTCCAGGCCGGCGTCACTAGTGACGGTGAAGGTAACATCGGTAAGGTTGGCCCAGTTGAGGGTTTCCGTTGTGGCGGCGGTGAGTCCGGTAAACGTTGTTGATAGCGTGCCACCACCAAAAACATTGGCGGCAATCGTGGCATCGATGTTGCCGCTGCCAACGTTACTGGGACCAATTATCAGTGACGTGAGGTCGAACACGCCGGGGCCAGTCATCGTGATGGCGTTGCTCGCAGCGAAGCCGAACCACGAGGTGATGTCCCCCGGGAACTGGGCACCGGAGAACGCAGCATCGAACACGGCTGACTCGACGGTGGAGGGAGTTAGCGTAAAGCCGGCCTCTGTATAAGGACTAGTCGGACTGACATTGGTTGAACTCCCCACAGGAGCAAAGCCCTCAAACCCGATAGTGGCGCCGCTTGCCGATGCGGCGAAGAGTCCCAAAACCAAAGCGGCACCCGCCACATTAAACCTTTGCGAAGTCTTAAAGTCTCTCACAGATTTTCTCCGCGCGGCGACAACCCTCGATGACAGCTAGTAGTACTATACCACGCTATCAGAAAATGATATCACAATCCTCACAATCCGCCACCATGTCTTGGACGGCGCCCGGTGGTATAGTGCTGCCGTGAACCAAACGCTAATCCTTCTGCTCGTCCTCCTCCTCGCGGGGGGCGGGTTTCTCTTCTGGCGGCATCATAACGGCCTTGACGTGTGGACCGGCAAACCGCTCCCGATCGAACTCGTCAGACGCCGCAATCCGGGCCTTGCGATCATCCGAACAAGTTTCAATTTGTACGCCGTTCGCAACACCTCCCGTTCGCTGTTGGGGTACGCCTCCTTCCTCGATGGCCTGCCTACGGGTCAAGTAACGTTATCCCCGTGCTGTAGCCGCCTCGATACCGTCCTGCCAATTGGATTCCCCGCTATCCGCGCGCGCGTGACCCGGTCTGCGTGGAGTGGACCGACGAGTCCGGCTCCCGCGCCGGAGTGACTTTCCGCACCGACGACTCGCCGGTGAAAGTCTTCAAATACTACGACGTGGAACTCGAAAAGGGAAAATGGACGAGCGGGGGCTCTGAAAATCTGCTATACGACAGACAAGGTATGGAAAAAAAGTACGGGACCGCTACTCTGAGCCAGGCAAACTCGGACAAGGGTCGCCGGGTCACCGTATACATTTTCCGCTACGGCGCCGACCAAACGGTCATTGTGATTTCGTTCCAGCGGGAGAAGAGCCGCACAGGGTAGCCAGGCCGGGTGCAGTCTACCGGTTCGCGAAATGGGCCAAGATGGCAATCGGCTCTCACGAGTTCGCTGCATTTGCATTGCCCGCAACGTGTTTGTTCTGCCACCGTTCGCCTCACACCCACGACGCTCGCGAGGCAGGCGCCGCGGATTGCCAGCCCGAGATTGCGCCACCCGGCGCTACCCTCTCCAAGGTCGCCGTCATGGCCGATTTGGCGCCCAAGTGGGGTCCTACGTAGACGCGGTCTCCTGTTCAGATAAACTAAAATCGCGGATTTAGTGATAATCTACTCTCTTTATATTTTATTTAGAGCCAGAAAAGGCCGGCGTCTGTCGCATAAGTTGTTGATTCGCTGAACACACCGAGTGCCGGTTGCGCAGCAAACCCGACGATCGACCCGACATTTCCCACACAGAAACCCAATACGACATGCCATCCAGAGCGGGAATGAGGCCGTTGGAGTGTTCAAATGGACTCGCTAGTGGAGCAATTGGATGCATAATTAGTAGCTCAAGATGTGATATGACATCCTTAAGGAGGCGGACGTGTCTGCTATTTCTCTTTCCGGCAAAGGGCTGCTTGTGCTGGGCTTGCTGTCCCCCTTGTCTTTCGCCCAGGCTCAAAGCGGCGGTCTCCTGACGCAGGGACCTTGGACGGTGGAGCAGCCGGCGCGTTGCCGGCCCGTACCGGTGCTTCAGGTCGAGGGTCCGGGAACTCTGTTTTATAGCAATACCGTACCCTTTTGCCTACTGGTTCGGTTAGCTGCTATAAAACAGAGTTCCCGGACCCTCGACCTGAAACACCGGCTAGGGCCGGCAACGCGCCGGCTGCTCCACCGTCCAAGGTCCCTGCATAGGAGACCGCCGCTTTGAGCCTCGGCGAAAAAGAACGGCGACGCCAACCGCTGCACAAGCAGCCCTTTGCCGGGAAGAGAAATAGCAGAGCACGTCCGCCTCCTTAAGGATGTCATATCACATCTTGAGCTACTAATTATGCATCCAATTACTACCGCTCGCGAGTCCATTTGAACACTCCAACGGCCTCATTCCCGCTCTGGATGGCATGTCGTATTCGGTTTCTGTGTGGGAGATGCGGGTCAATCGTGGGTTTGCTGCGCAACCGGCACTCGGTGTGTTCAGCGAATCAACAACTTATGCGACAGACGCCACTCTGGCTCTAAATAAAATAAAAACAGAGTAGATTATCACTAAATCCGCGATTTTAGTTTATCTGAACAGGAGACCGCGTCTCGTCGGACCCCACTTGGGCGCCAAATCGGCCATGACGGCGACCTTGGAGAGGGTAGCGCCGGGGTGGGTCGCGATGTTCGGGGCTGGCAATCCGCGGCGCCTGCCTCCGCGAGCGTCGTGCGGCTGTGAGGCGAACGGTGGCAGAACAAACACGTTGCGGGCAATGCAAAATGCAGCGAACTGGTGGGAGCCGATTTGCCATCTTGGCCCATTTCGCGAACCGGTAGACTGCACCCGGCCTGGCTACCCTGTGCGGCTCTTCTCCCGCTGGAACGAAATCACAATGACCGCTTCATAGCGCCGTAGCGGAAAATGTATACGGTGACCCGGCGACCCTTGTCCGATTTTTGCCTGGCTCAGAGTAGCGGTCCCGTACTTTTTTTCCATACCTTGTCTGTCGTATAGCAGATTTTCAGAGCCCCCGCTCGTCCATTTCCCCTTTTCGAGTTCCACGTCGTAGTATTTGAAGACTTTCACCGGCGAGTCGTCGGTGCGGAAAGTCGCTCCGGGCGAGGGAGCCAGTTTGGTCGGTCCACTCCACGCAGACCGGGTCACGCGCGCGCGGATAGCGGGGAATCCAATTCGGCAGGACGGTATCGAGGCGGCTACAGCACGGGGATAACGTTACTTGACCCGTAGGCAGGCCATCGAGGAAGAGAGGCGTACCCCAACAGCGAACGGGAGGTGTTGCGAACAGCATACAAATTGAAACTTGTTCGGATGATCGCAAGGCCCGGGATTCAGTGGTCTTGACGAGTTGGATCGGGAGCGGTTTGCCGGTCCACACGTCAAGGCCGTTATGATGCCCGCCAGAAGAGAAACCCGCCCCCCGCGAGGAGAGAGCGAGCAGAAGGATCAGCGTTTGGTTCACGGCAGCACTATACCACCGGGCGCCGTCCAAGACATGGTGGCGGATAAGTAATATAGTATTTTTATTTTCAATAGCGTCGGTATAGTCTTGCTCACTATCATCGAGGGTTCTGTCACCACACGGGGAGAATTATCTAAGGAGGCTTTAAGACTTCGCAAAGGTTTAATGTGGCGGGTGCCGCTTTGGTTTTGGGACTCTTCGCCGCATCGGCAAGCGGCGCCACTATCGGGTTTGAGGGCTTTGCTCCTGTGGGGAGTTCAACCAATGTCAGTCCGACTAGTCCTTATACAGAGGCCGGCTTTACGCTGACTCATTAGGCCGTTTAAGTCAGGCCGTATTCGATGCTGCGTTCTCCGGTGCCCAGTTCCCGGGGGACATCACCTCGTGGTTCGGCTTCGCTGCGAGCAACGCCATCACGATGACTGGCCCCGGCGTGTTCGACCTCACGTCACTGATAATTGGTCCCAGTAACGCTGGCAGTGGCAACATCAATGCCACGATTGCCGCCAATGTTTTTGGTGGTGGCACGCTATCAACAACGTTTACCCGACTCACCGCCGCCACAACGGAAACCCTCAACTCGGCCAACCTTTGCCGATATTACCTTCACCGTCACTAGTGACGCCGGCCTGGACGACATTACCACCGCAGCGGCCACGCAGTTCCCGGAACCTGGCAGCCTGCTTCTGTTTGGTCTTGGCCTCGGTGCGATTGCACTCGTGCGTCGGCGCGTCCGCAGTTAGGTCCGGAGGTCACTAACAGCAACTCACGGGTGTGGACGGCTGCGATCTGGGAACGCCCTGAACCGCCCGACGGGGGTCTACCTGTAAGTGCCAGCATATAGGCCACTTACGCTTCACTGAGAAGTCTGTTAGCGAATTGCCCGGCGATGGTTCAACTAAGGTATCCGCAGATGGCAAGGTGGGGCCCGGAGGGCACCCTCTCCCCCAGCCTGTCAAAGGACGGCCTTTTCCCCGCGCTCCGCGAAAGCCGCCAGCAGAAGAGGTTCCTCCTCCTCAGCCACAGTACGGAGATCGATCAGGAGCCGTCCTTCGTCTACTCGTGCAATCACCGGAGGGCGGCACTCACGCAGCTTGCGTTCGCGCAACGACGTCGTCCCTTCCAGACTCACTAGCCAGGTAGGGAGCGACTGGTCCGGAGTGGCGCCTCCACCGACCACTGATTCGCCTCGAATAAGGGCGGCGTGGGGATTGCCCCACTGCTCCAGCAGGCTCTTGGCGCGCCGGCGGATGGATTCGGGGGATGCCGAGCATGCGCAGCACGGGCACTTGCGACCACTCCCCCAGCAACAGGTGGCGCAGCGTGGTCTCCAGCAAGCGAAGAATCGCCTTGTCCAAACGCAGCGCCCGGTACATGGCGTTGCGGCGGACGCGCGTCACCAGATCCCCTGCCCGCGATGATGCCCGCCTGCGGACCTCCCAGCAACTTATCGCCGCTAAACGAAACGATATCGACGCCCGCACGCAGGCTGTCCGCGGCGAGCGGCTCGTCTACGCCGTAACGGCTCAGGTCCACCAGACAGCCGCTGCCGAGATCTTCGTAGAGAGGCAAGCCGCGCTCCCGGACCAGAGAGGCCAATTCCACTATCGACGGCTCGGCCGTGAATCCGCTGATATGGAAATTGCTGGGATGGACACGCATCACCAGCGCCGTGCGGTCGCTAATGGCGCTGCCGATAATCTTCGATGCGGGTACGGTTGGTGGTGCCCACCTCGCGGAGCACCGCGCCAGACCGGGCCATGATGTCGGGAATACGGAAGCCGTCGCCGATCTCGATCAGCTCCCCGCGGGAAACAACCACTTCCTTGCCGGCAGCGAGCTCATTCAACACCAGATAAGTGGCTGCCGCGTTGTTGTTGACGGCTATGGCCGCGGCGCCCAACAGCCGGTTTAGCAACGCGGTAATATGAACGTCGCGCTTGCCGCGCCGACCGGATCCAATGTCGTATTCCAGGTTGGAGTAGCCTTCCACCGGTTCGCCGGAGACGAGCGGCGCCCGGCCCAGGTTGGTGTGCAGGATCACGCCGGTTGCATTGATGACTCGCACCAGGGACGGTTCAACCAGTTTCCGGATGGCGCTCTCTATCAACGGCTGTGCATCGGGCGTGGCGGCGAGCTCGCCGGCCTGCATCCGGCGCCTTAGTTCTTCAATCACCCTTCTCGATTCATCTACCAGGACCCGGCGAGGCACACCCGGAAAGAGTGGCTCGACGGCCGTGGCCGCGGCATCAACAGAGGGAAGCTGCCGTAAGAGATCCTGCATAGCCTATGCCCGAAATCCGATTTCCTTGATGGCTTCTTGTGCACCGTGGACGGCGGCGCGTCCCAATAGACACGAGACTCCGCATTGCCGTCTCCATGCGGAATTATATGTCAATGAACCTTGGCCTTACCGGCTGCCCGCCAGGACTGCCGCATGAGCTCGTTCCGGGCGTGAAGGTGGATATCTCCGATTCTGACCTTGGTCATAAGCAGGGCGATGATTCCACCGGCAAGAAGGGGGAGGGTGATAACAAAAAACATCAGCCCGGATAGACCCGTTGCGGTCTGCCGGTCTATCCCGATAATTGTCAATCCCAGCACGGCAAAGGCGTTGAATACGCCGACATTGCTCGGCGGACCGGGCACGACGGTACCCAGCCGCAACACCACCATCGTGATTCCCGCTTCCCAGAGCGTGAGCTGAATCCCGTACCCGCGGACGATCGCATAACAGGGCACCACCTGAAGGACCATGTACAGCAGGCTCGCGCCGAAGGCCGCGAAGAAAGAGCCGGATCTCGCCATGCTGTGCATACCTTCCACCAGGTAGCGGAGTTGCTCGCTCCATCTGTGCCGGGAGACCACGTGGTGAGCATAGCTTTTGTTCAGAACGGAGAAAGCAACCAGCACGCTCATCGCGGTCACAAGACCCGACAGAATGTAGACACCCACGTCCACTCTCCTCGGAAGATCCACGAAGCGCGTGGTGAGCACGAGGCCGGCGATGAGCCAGACGCCATCCATCAGCCGCTCGATGAGGGCCGAGGAGAGGGCTTCGGAAAACAGGATCTTGCTCCAGCGGCCCTGCAGGTAGCACCGGATTGCCTCACCGCTGCGTAACGGCAACATTTCATTGGCAAACAGGCCGATGTATATGGCGCGCACGGATCGCCACAGGGGCACGCGAGCCAGGGGCTTCAGCAGCAGGTTCCAACGCCAGCCCTGGATGATGTAGATAGCCACATCACAGCTTACGGCAAGCAGGATCCAGGCCCAGTGGACGCGTAACACTCGCGGCAGCTCGTGACGCCAGTTGAAGTCCCGGTAAACCCAGAACAGGCATCCAAGAGACAAGGCGTAGATAAGCGCGGGCCCTAACCATGCCGGGAAACGTAGACGCCTGCGGAAGTCGGCGATAGAGTGGCCCAAGTCTTATTGTAGTATCCAACGGATAAGCTGCGCAGGGACAGCACTTTACAGAAGCTTTACAGTGGTGCGGCAAAGCGGTGTACACACCGAATGAAGACCAATTACGCTAAACTCCGGATCAGGAAGCTGGTGATCGTATGAGGATTCTCCGACGCGCCGCCGTGCTGGGAGCGGGCACCATGGGCTCCCGTATTGCGGCCCACTTCGCCAATGCCGGCTACCCCGTGCTGCTTCTGGACGTCGCCACGGCGGACGGCGCTGCCGATCGAAACGCCACGGCGAAGCGAGGGCTGGAAACCGCTCGGAAAGGGTCTCCGGGGGCCTTCTACACCGACTCCGCCGTCTCTTTGATAGAGACCGGCAACTTCGAAGACGACCTTGGCAGGCTGGGCGGCTGCGACTGGATTCTTGAAGCGGTCACCGAACGGCTGGACGTCAAGCGGGAACTCTGGTGGAAGGTCGCCGCGGTCCGCAAGGCCGGCGCTCATCGTCTCCACGAACACCAGCGGCATCCCGCTCGCGAAAATCTGCGGAAGGATTCGACAGTGAGTTCCGCCGCCATTTCCTGGGCGCGCACTTCTACAACCCTCCACGGTTTCTGCACCTCCTGGAACTCATCCCAGGCGAAGAGACAGCGCCGAAGTCCTGGACTGGGTGGCGGCCTTCTGCGACCGCAAACTGGGCAAAGGCGTGGTTCGCTGCAAGGACACGCCGAACTTCATCGGCAATCGAATCGGCGCATTCTTCGAGCACCACCGTCCAGAAGATCGCACGCGAGGACGGGTACACCGTGGAAGAAGTGGATGCCCTGACCGGCCCGCTCATCGGGCTTCCGGGCAGCGCAAGCTTCCGGCTGATGGACATCATCGGGCTCGACGTCTGGGCGCTTGTGTGCCGCAACGTCTACGAATTGGCGCACACGACCCCTGGCGCGAGCGCTTCCGCCCCACGCCCGTGATGGATGAACTGCTGCTTCGCGGATGGCTGGGCGAGAAGAGCGGCAAGGGTTTCTACAAGCGGGTGAAGGCCGACGGCAAGACCCAAATCCACGCCCTGAACTGCGAGACATTCGAGTATCGTCCGGCGGTCCGGCCCAGTTTTCCCGTTGGAAGAGGCGCGCTCCATTACCGATCTTCCCTCCCGCCTGAGAAGGCTCGCCCAGGATACGGGACGCCCCGGGAAGACTTCTCGTGGAAGCTGTGGAGCGATCTATTCCTTTACGCCTCCGAACGCATTCCGGAAATCACGGACCATGTCGCCGATATCGACCGCGCGATGCGCTGGGGCTACGCGCACAAGCCTCGGACCGTTCGAGTTGTGGGACGCGCTGGGCTTCGAAGACGTCTGCAAACGCCTGGAGAGTGATGGCCGGACGCTGCCGGAATCGGTCGAGAAGATGCGCTCGGCTGGCGCCATGGGCTTTTACCGGCCCACCGACGCGGGCGGCGTGCCGCGTATGGAGGTATTCGATCTTTCCGGCGCGCACTACACGGCGCTGGAAGAGCCGGAAGGCATTATCCGCCTGGCCGACTTTCGCCGTGCGCGCAACGTGGTGCAGCAAGGTGTGGGCGGCTCGCTGGTAGACATCGGCGACGGCGTGCTCTGCCTGGAAATGCACCCTGGCGGCGGCCTGACCGGAGAAGAGCAGGCGCGGCTGATTCATGCCGCCGTCAAGGAAGCGGAAAGAAACTTCGAGGCGATGGTGGTGACGACGGAGGGCGACCTTTCAGTCGCGGTGGCCTGCTGGCGGAGGTTTTCCAAGCCGCGCAGGCGAACCGGTGGGACGATCTGAGCGGCATGGTGGGGCGGGTGCAGCAGGCCAACCTGGCGTTGAAGTGCGCGCCCGTGCCGGTGGTGGCCGCGCCCGCGGGAAAACCGTGGGCGCTCGTGCGAACTGGCGCTGCATGCGCCAGGATCGAGGCCCCGGCGGAACTATACCTGGGATTCGCGGACTCGGCGGCCGGACTGATTCCGGCTGGAGGCGCAACAAAGGAACTACTGCTCCGGCTGGGCGACGCTCGACGCGCGTTCGAATTGATCTTCGCTTCCAGCATCTCTGCAAGCGCCGATCACGCCCGTGAGCTGGGCCTTATTCGCGAAACCGACTGTACGACGATGAACCCGGAGCGGCAGCTCGCCGGCGCAAAAGCCGCGGCACTCGCACTGGTGCGTGGCTTCCGTCCCGCGCGCCCGCGGGAGGACATTCGCGTGGGTGGTGAGGGACTGTTCGCCTCAATCAAGCTGAGCGCCTGGCTCGCGTTTGAGGCGGGCCGCATCTCAAACCACGATCTGGCCATTGCCGAGAAACTGGCTTACGTTTTGTGTGGAGGGCGGTTGTCGGCCCCGCAGACGGTGACCGAGAATTACCTGCTGGAGTTGGAGCGCGAGGCGTTCCTCAGTCTGTGCGGTAGCCTCCAGACGCAGGACCGCATCGAGCACCTGTTGAAGATTGGCAAGCCGCTGCGAAACTAGTGGAAGCGCCGTCGCGTGGGCTGGCGGTTTGCTACGTGGCGACGAGGGGAGAATGGCGATGGAAGACGCGGTAATTATCGACTGTTTGCGAACGGCCGCGGGCAAAGCTCGCCGGGGCGCGCTGAGCAGCGTCCGGCCCGACGACATGGCCGGAGCCGTCATCCTGAGCCTGCTCGAGAAATACCCACAAGTGCCGCGGGACGAAGTGGATGACGTCATTATCGGCTGCGCGATGCCGGAAGCCGAGCAGGGGCTGAACATGGCGCAGCAGGCGGCTCTCCGAGGTGGGCTGCCGGACAGTGTCGCGGCCATGACGGTGA
This sequence comes from Bryobacterales bacterium, assembly GCA_963810595.1. Lineage (GTDB taxonomy): Bacteria > Acidobacteriota > Terriglobia > Bryobacterales > Bryobacteraceae > CAWEOG01. The sequence continues at coordinate 131,732 of CAWEOG010000003.1, forward strand.
ACCGCTTCTGCGCGTCCGGGCCTCGAAGCTATCGCCACTGGCCGCCGAGCCGGATCCGCGCCGGCGCCGCCTCGGTTATTGTCGCGGGCGGAGCGGAATCGATGAGCCTGGTGCCGTTCCCCTGGTCGGGCCTGTCGCCGAACCCTGGCTGGTGGACCACTACCCCAAACCTA
>CAWEOG010000004.1:0-96308 GCA_963810595.1 Bryobacterales bacterium
CAAGCGCCCAGCTTTCTTCCGGCCAGAACGGAGGTGTTCTTAGCGTCCCCATCGAGGAATTCAGCGCTGACCAGGTGGATATGCAAAGCGCTCTCGCCCTGCTCAGAGCGAAGGACAGGCAGCATATCCTGATCGGCTTCGAAACGGTCAACGACCCGAAAGTGAAGCCGGTTTTGATCTCCGGCCTGCACGTTGAGGACAGCACTGTGGGGGAGATTCTGCGGCGGCTGTGTGAGCAAGATCCCAGGTACGCGTTCGAGGTCATGAGCGACCCCCGCATCGTCAACGTGTATCCGATCGGTGCCATGGGAGACCCCGGGAATTTGCTGAACCTGCAAATCTCGTGGTTTGACGTGGAAACGCAAGTTTTTCCTGAAACACTGATTCGGGAAATCTCCAGATACGCACCTGAATTGCGGGATTACCTGGCCGAGAAACAGAGGGAGTACTGGGCGCGGAATGGCGCTCCCGGCGGCTTCGCCGGGTCCCTTCTTTCCGGCGATGCGCCCGAACCGAAAGTCAGCCTGCACCTGAAGGGGCGCACGGTCCGCGAGATCCTCAATGCGATCGTGCTGTACACTTACACGCACAGGGCCGAGTTAGGAAAGTTGGGGTCTTCGTTTCCCCTCAGTTGGAAGTATGAGTTCACCGTCGATCCGGCGGCTCGCAACGGCCTCGGTGGGGTACCGAAATGGGACATCCTGTGAGGCAGGATGGAGACCGCTGGGACCAATTTCGGCATAGCCAAGGACCCGCCTCTGTTGCCCCGGTGCAGACCCGCTCGTTCACAATCGCGGCTCAATACAGAAATCGGCAGTCAATGCTCCGGCGGGACGCTACCGGTAATGTCCCCGGATCTCATTGCGGCGGATGGCCAGGATGTCGCCGAACGCCGCCACACCCTGAAAGGCGCTCACCTTGGTGCCCTCCACGTTGTCCCAACGCACGGCCACTTCCACCGTTTTCAGTCCATGTTTGCGCGCGATGAACAACACTTCCACGTCGAAGCCGAAACGTTCCTGCCGCTGCCGTCCGAAAACGCATTGCGCCGCCTCCCGTGAAAACAGTTTGAACCCGCATTGCGTGTCTTTGAAGGGCAGGCCGGTAACCACTCGCATCACCAGGTTGAACACACGCCCGGACATTTCCCGAAACAACGGGTTGATGGACTCCAACCAGGCTACGGTCAATCGCCCGCGAGCCGATAGCGATGCTGGCGTTTTGCTCCGTTGCGGCGGCAATCAGTTTGTCCAGTTCCCCAATGGGTGAGGAGAGATCGGCATCCGTTACCAGGATCCAATCGCCCCGGGCATCCAGCGCGCCATGCCGGACGGAGTAGCCTTTCCCCCGGTTGCCCGGGTTCGCCAGCAGCCGCAGCGCCGGCAAAGTCCTGGCGCGCTCCTTCGCCAGAGCGGCGGTTCCATCGGTCGAGCCGTCGTCGACGACAATCACTTCGGCGAACCGGAATGCGTGCGCGTTCAGGTAGGCAAACACGCGGTCGAGAGAGGAGGGAAGCCGTTTTTCCTCGTTATACGCGGGGATGACGATGGAGATGGAGGTCAACGGGCAATTATAATAAAGTCTTCGCCCGCAAGACCATGCCGGCGGGTAGTGGCGGCATTTCGAGCAGGAGTTCCCTTTGTCACTCGAGCAGGAAATGATGGAACAGCGCCTGGCGCGCATCCGCGAAATCGAAGCGCTGGGCTTCCAGGCCTACGGCCACCGATTCGATTTCACACACACGTTGCCGCGGGTGTTGGAAGAGTACTCGTCCCAAACCGGCGAGCAGTTGGAGGCGAATCGCGTAAACGTGCGCGTTTGCGGGCGCCTGTACACGGTGCGCCGGATGGGCAAGGCCGGCTTCGCCCATCTCCAGCAGGAGGGAGCGCGCCTGCAGATCTACGTGAAGAAGGACGCCGTTTCCGAACGCGAGTTCGAGCTCTACAAGCTGCTCGACCTGGGCGACATCGTGGGCGTGGAAGGCTACCTGTTCCGCACCCGTACGGGCGAGCTGTCGGTGCACGTCGAGAAGCTCGAATTCCTCTCGAAGACGCTGCTCGGCATGCCCGAGAAGTGGCACGGCCTGGAAGACGTGGAAATCCGCTACCGCCAGCGCTATCTCGACCTCATCGCCAACCCCGACGTGCAGCGGGTGTTCCGCGTGCGCGCGCAGGGTGGTTGGATCGTTGCGCCGGCAGCTGGAAGCGCGCGGGTTTCTGGAAGTGGAAACGCCGATGATGCAGCCGCTTTACGGCGGCGCGGCGGCGCGCCCGTTCATCACGCACCACAACACGCTGGACATCGATCTGTACCTGCGCATCGCGCCGGAACTGTATCTGAAGCGCCTGATCGTCGGCGGGCTCGACCGGGTGTACGAAATCAACCGCAACTTCCGCAACGAAGGCATCAGCACCCGGCACAACCCGGAATTCACGATGCTCGAGTTCTACCAGGCCTACACCGATTACCACGGGCTGATGGACCTGACCGAAGAGTTGCTGCGTCAGGTGGCGCTGGATGCCGCCGGACGCGGCGATTGTGGAATTCGACGGGCACAAGCATCGACTTTTCCCAGGTGCGCCGCTACACCATGCGCGAAGCGATTGTCGAATTCTGGGAAGGCGGTGAGAAGCCCACGCGCCGAAGACGTTCGCAACCCCGAGTGGCTGCGTCTTCACGGCAACAAGCCGACGCCCGGCGAGTGCCTGCAGAAGATCTTCGAAGATCGCGTGGAAGCCAGGCTTGATTCAGCCGGCCATCATTTACGACTACCCGGTGGAAACCTCGCCGCTGTCGAAAAACAAGCCCGACGAGCCGGACATGACCGAACGCTTCGAGATCTACATCGCCGGCATGGAAATCGGCAACGCCTACACCGAGTTGAACGATCCGCAGGAACAGCGCCGCCGCTTCGAATCGCAGCTCGCCCGGCGCGAGAAGGGCGACGAAGAGGCGCACCAGATGGACGAGGATTTCCTGCGCGCCTTGAGCTACGGCATGCCGCCCACCGGCGGAGAAGGCATCGGCATCGACCGCCTGGCGATGATCCTGAGCGGCTCGAAGTCCATCCGCGATGTCATCCTTTTCCCGCTGCTGCGCCCGGAAGGGCCCATCGGCCTGGCCGACCGCCTGCGGGAAGCGGAGCGGAAGTTGTCATGCCGCGCGAGCAATCATGCTGAGCCCAACCGGAAGATGGTTCGAGCTGTTTGTCGCGGTGCGCTATCTGCGCGCCAAGCGCAAGCAGGCCGTCGTCTCGGTCATTACCGTCATCTCCATCATCGGTGTTGCCGCCGGCGTGATGTCACTGGTAATCGCGCTGGCCATCAACACGGGTTTCCGCAACACGCTGCAGCGCAACCTGCTGGGCGCCACCGCGCACGTCAGCATTCTCGAGAAGGAGCCCGCCTACGGCATCGAGAACTGGCGCGAGCTGTTGAAGAAAGGTTCGCCGCCTGCCGCACGTCGTCGCGGCGTCCCCCAGCCTTTACGGCCAGGTATTTCTGGCCGGGCCGCTGCAATCCTCGGGGGCGGTGCTGAAAGGCATCGATGTGGGCGGTGAATCGTCCACCATCGACCTGGTCCGGCATTTGAAACAGGGTTCTCTCGACAGCCTGAAACACGAGGTGCGCGGCTATCCCACCATCGTCATCGGCACCGAGCTGGCGCGGCACACCGGCATGCGGATGGACAGCATCGTCCAGGTAATCAGCCCGCAAGGCGAAGTGACGCCCTTCGAAGCTGCGGCCGGCGTTCTTCCGGTTCCGGGTCACCGGCATTTTCGAAACCGGGTTCTACGACCTGGACAACGGCTGGGCCGTCACCTCGCTCGCCTCCGCGCAAAAGGTGTTGTCGCTGCCAGACGTGGTGAATTCCGTCGAACTGAAGCTGGACGACATTTACGCCGCCAACCAGGTGGCGGCACAAGCCGAGAAAATCGCCGGCCCGAAGTACGCCGCCACAAGCTGGATGGAGCAGAACAAGGCGATTCTGAACGCACTGCAATCCGAGCGTGTGGTCACCGCCATCACCATCGGGCTCATCCAGTTGGTGGCCGCGCTGAACATTCTGGTGGCGCTCATCATGATGGTGATGGAAAAGCACCGCGACATCTCTATCCTGGTGTCGATGGGCGCGCGCCGGCGCCAGATTCGCCGCATCTTCATGCTGCAGGGCGTGCTCATCGGCGTGCTCGGCACCACATTCGGCCTCACTCTCGGCTACACCCTTTGTTACTTCGCCAATCGTTACCAATGGGTCCGCCTGAACGCCGAAGTGTATGCGTTGAGCTTTGTGCCGTTCGAGCCGCGCTGGATTGACGGCCTCTGGATTGCCGGCGTGGCGGTGCTGGTGAGCTTTTTGGCCACGCTGTATCCGGCCAATTCGGCGGCCAAGGTGATTCCCGTGGAGGCCTTGCGGTACGAATAACGGCCAGCTCCGATGAGAATTCTGGTTGACGCCATCCCGCTTCTGCTGCGCAGCGCCGGAATCAAGAACTACCTCTGGCACTGGATTCCCGCGCTGCGCCGGCAGGCGGAAGACGACCAGGTGCTGGCGTTTCCGTATCCTGCGCGAACTCGGCGAGCTGCATCACGACCAGTCTGTGGCGGGCCCGGCGGCCACCGCCGCGCGCATCGCGCTGCTGCATTCCATCAACTATCTGCGCCTGCCTCCGCTGGATTGGCTGATGCAGGGCGCGGACGTGTTCCACGTCACCAACCAGGTAAGGCGGCTGCCGCGGCGATGCCGCATCACAGCTACCGTGCACGACCTGACGTGCTGGCTCTACCCCGAATTCCACACCCCCGCCAACGTCCGCGCCGACGCCAATTACGCCGAGCACGTGCTGCGCCGCGCCGATCGCGTGCTGGCGGTTTCGGAAAACACCCGGCGGGATGTGATTCGGATTCTGGGGCTGCCGGAGGAACGGGTTGAGGCGATTCATTCGGGTGTCGCCGAGCCGTTCTTCACGGTGTCCGGCGAAGAGGCCGGGCGGGTGCGTGAGAAACTGGGGCTCGAACGCCCCTATGCGTTGTTTGTCGGCACCATCGAGCCGCGCAAAAACCTGGATGCCCTGCTGGCTGCGTGGACAAAACTGCCCGCGGATATTCGTGGGGAATTCGACCTGGCGATTGCCGGGCCAACCGGCTGGGCCCCGCCCGAGACCGTGGCGAAGCTCGAATCGGCGGGCGCCGGCGTCCGCGTGCTCGGCTACGTCGCTGAAGTGGATTTGCCGGGCCTGACCCGCGGCGCGTCGGTGTTCGCCTACCCTTCGATCTACGAAGGCTTCGGCTTTCCGGTGGCCCAGGCGATGGCGGCGGGTGTGCCGGTGCTCACTTCCGGTACCTCATCGCTGGAGGAAATCGCGGGCGATGCGGCGGTGTTGGTGGATCCCCAGAGCGCGGACGAAATCAGCGCCGGCCTCTGCCGTCTGCTGACATCGGCGTGGCTGCGAGCCGATTTGTCGGAAAAAGGCCGCCGCCGCGCGGCACGCTTCCGCTGGAGCGAATGCGCCCGTCGAAGCCTGGAGTTCTTCCACCGCGCCGCCGGTTGACGCTACTTCGCCGGCTCGATCTTCTCCACCTGGATGACGCCGGTCTTCTGGTTCAGTACGCCCGTCACCTTCACCTTCTGCGCGGCGTACTTGTCTGGCGTCACTTGGTCGCTCAGGGTATAAACATGCGCGCCGTCGTAGAGCGCGAATTTGATGCTCTTGTCCATCTTCACGCAATCGCGCACGCATTTGGAGTCGGGTTTCTCGCCCATTGCGGAGTGATCGGCTCCGCACATGGTGTCGGTAATCACGCCGGTAAAGGTCCGTGTCTGGCCCGCGGCGGCGAGCGCGCCTGCCAGCACTACGGGAGCAAGCGCAACGAACAGTTTCTTCATGCGATGGTCTCCTAGCTCTTATCAGATGCCGGAAACGCCAATTCGTTCCGCAAATTCCACCGCTTGGCCCGGCACAGGAGATCGCTCACAGGCGCCAGCCGCAATCGGGTCAGCGCTGGATTCGGGCCGAGCCGCCTTTGGCGAATGCACGCACCTGCTCGACGGTGGACATGGTGGTGTCACCCGGGAAGGTGGTCAGCAGCGCGCCGTGCGCCCATCCCAGCCGGACGGCCTCTTCCGGCTCCGCGCCCGTCAGAAGTCCGTAGAAAAAGCCGGCCGCGAACCCGTCGCCGCCGCCCACGCGGTCGACCACGTTGAGTTCGGCGGTGGGCGCGACGAACGTCTTGCCGTCGATCCAGGCCACCGCGCTCCAACTGTGATGGTTGGTGGAATGCACTTCCCGGAGCGTGGTCGCCACCACTTTGATCTGCGGATGCTTCTTTAGCACGTTGTCGATCATTCCGAAAAACGCGCTGGGGTCGAGCTTCGACTTGGCGGCCACTTCCGGTCCCGGAATGCCCAGTCCCTTTTGCAGGTCCTCTTCGTTTCCCACCAGCACATCGACGTTCTCGACAATCCGCGCGATCACCGACGGCGCGCGGTCGGCGCCACCGAAAACTCTCCACAGCTTTTCGCGGTAGTTGAGGTCGAAAGAGACCACCGCGCCGGCGGCTTTGGCGGCCTTCATGCCCTCGATAATCACCTCGCTGGTGGTGGGCGAAAGCGCCGCGAAGATGCCGCCGCTGTGGAACCAGCGCACGCCGGCGCCGAAAATCGCCTTCCAGTCGAAGTCGCCCGGCTTGAGCTGCGCCGCCGCTTCGTTCGAGCGGTTGTAGAAGACCACCGGCGCGCGAACACCGTAGCCGCGGTCGCTGAACACGGTGGCCATATTCGGGCCGGTGACGCCGTTGTGCTCGAATCGCTTGTAGAACGGCTGCACGCCCATCGCTCGAACCCGCTCGGCAATCAGATCGCCGATCGGATAGTCGACCATCGCCGTCGCGATCCCGGTCCGCAGGCGGAAGCAATCGGCCAGGTTGGCGGCCACATTGAACTCGCCGCCGCTGACGTGAATGTGGCATTCGGATGCTTTCCGAAAGGGAATGATTCCGGGGTCGAGACGATGAATCAGGGCGCCGAGGGACACGAGATCCAGCGCGGCGTCCGGGCGGAAATTCAGGCCATACTTCATAATGAGTCTCCCTGTCTTTTGGGGTCTGGGGCCAGCGGGGCTTGGGTGCAATCACGACGGACGCGCCCCGCTGAGGGGTTAAACCTAACTATACCAAACGTATCTGTCCCCACGTCCCAGCCCTTTTTCGGGTGAGTCACGCCGTATCGGCGATGCCCGGGAATCGCCGGCCTTGTATCGCGCATCCATACAGGCAACTCATGTCAGCCTTCGATGAACTCAGTGAGGAACTGGAACGGCACGAATTCATGATGGGGCCGGTGCGCGGCCGCCTGGCCGTCGCGCTGGACCAGCTTACCGACGCGCTGGTGATGGTGGGCCAGCACGGCGTCTACTGCCAGAGTGCCCGGCAGCCGGGCAAGCCCGCCATGGATATCCAGATCATCAGCCGGGGCTTGAACAACGCCAAAGAGCTGCTCATCGCCGCCATGGAGGAGTTGAAAACGCCCGGCGGCCCCCAAGCGGGCGAATAGCCGCCGCCTCTCACCACAGCCCTGGCCGGCCCGTCAGGAACGGGTTGAACTCCTTCTCATGGCCGATGGTGGTGGCCGGGCCGTGTCCCGCAATCACCGCCGCGTCTTCGGGCAGCTTCATCAGCCGGGTGTGGATGGAAGCCAGGATCTGCTTGCTGTTGCCGCCGGGCAGGTCGGTTCTGCCGATGCTTTCGCGAAACAGCGTGTCGCCCGCCACCAGCTTGTTTTCCGATGGAATCCACAGCGAGATGCTGCCCCGCGTGTGGCCGGGCGTGTGCATGACATGAAATTCCGCGGCTCCCAGAACGAGCGTGTCGCCGTCGCGCGCCGGCCCGTCGATGGACGTTTTCGCCGGCGTCTCCATGCCGAGCCACGCGGCTTGCACGTCGAGATGGTCGTAGAGTTCCTGGTCGGCGGCGTTCATCACACCGGCGCCCCGGTGGCATCCTTCAGCTTTCGCGCGCCGCCGATATGGTCGATGTGGGCGTGGGTGATGACGATGGTTTTCACGCGCAGCCCGTGCCGTTCGACGAATCGCGAGAATTTGGTCGATTTCGTCGCCCGGGTCGACCACGATGGCTTCCCGGCTCCCCTCGTCGCCGAATATGGAGCAGTTGCAGGCCAACATGCCAACCGGCAGGATTTCGTGAATCATGGTCTTTCCTCTCGCGACCGCGCGCTCAACGCGGCGCAGACCACGCAACGCGCGGCCCAACTAAAAGTATAGGGGAAGGCGGCAGGTATACTCGAACTATGGACTCCTCTGTCGCGGTGGCCCTGGCGATCGTCATGCGTTGGCTGCACATCGCTTCCGTAATCACTCTGCTCGGCGGGTTTGTTTTCGCGCGGTTCGTGGTGATGCCGGCGCTCAAGCCGGTGGACGAGAAGACCCGCGGGCAGCTTCTGGATTACATCCGCGTCCGCTTCCGCCCGCTGCTGTTCGGCTCCATGGCGCTGGTGGTTCTGAGTGGCGTTTATAACCTGACGTGGGCAGACTGGATGCCAGCCGCGCCTACCATCATCTGGTTCGGCATCAAGATGATCTTCGCGCTGCACATTTTCGGCGTGGGCCTGTTGCTGCTCCGACGCCGGGGATGCCTGAAGGCGAAGCGTTCGCGCTTGACCGCCGGCGTGGTGGTATCCGGGGCGGTGGTGGTGGCCATCGCCGCCTATTTGCGCTGGCTGAGTCTTCGATAGATCGGGAACATGGGAGAAACGACGACCAAGGGGTATCGGGCGCTTGCGGGAATCGGCGGCGTGGTTCGATGTGTCCGCGCGGGGGCGCATCCAAGCCGCCGGCGAAGACCGCGCCCGGCTGCTGCACGCCATGACCACCAACCACATTCAGGAGCTAACTCCCGGCGGCGGCGTGTATGCGTTTTTCCTGAATGCGCAGGGACGGATTCTGGCCGACGTCTACGTCTTCTGCCGCGAGCGCGATTTCCTGCTCGACACCGAGCCGCGCACCCGCCAGAGCGCCTTCGAGCACTTGGACCAATACATCATCATGGACGACGTCACGCTCGAGGACGTCAGCGGCCAGACGTGCGAGTTGGCGGTGGAAGGGCCCGCGAGCGCCGATTTGCTTTCGGCGATCGTCGGCCGGCTGCCGGAAAAAGAGAACTGCTTCGTCGAGCGGAACGGCGGGCTGGTGGCCCGCGTTAACGCGACCGGCGCCGAGGGCTGGCGGCTGATCGCTCCGGTTGAAGAGAAGGACAAGCTCGCCGCCCAACTGGAAGCGGCCGGAGCGGTGGCGGCCGCCGCCGGGGATGTGGAGATCGTGCGCCTGGAGCACGGCGCGCCCGCTCTACGGGGTCGATTTCGGCGAGAACACCATTCCCCACGAAACGCAATTGATGCACGCGCTGCACTTCAACAAGGGCTGCTACCTGGGGCAGGAGATTGTCGAGCGCGTGCGATCGCGCGGTCTGGTGAACCGAGTGCTGGTGCCGCTTCGTATTGACACTGCGCAACCCCCGCGGGCCGGGCGCGCAAATCGACGCCGGAGACAAAAAGGCCGGCACCCTCACGTCGGCGGTCTTCTCTCCGGCCGAAGGCCGCGTGGCCGCGCTGGGCCTGGTGCGTACCGAATACACCCAGGCTGAGGTCCCCCTGACGGTGGGCGGCGCGCCGGTGGTAGTCGTGCGTTAAGTACTCGGTTTCGCAAACTCGCACGCATGTACGGCAAACGCTCAACGCACCCCTGCGCGGCGGTGGGAAGCCAGGGGCGCTCCTCCCTCCGCGGTTTGACTACACGGTCAAGCTCGGATCAGATGCCCAACCGATTGATTGACCGGTATAGTCGGTACAGGATATGGAAATGCAGGTAAACGAGCGAGAGGCGTCGTTGCCGGATGCGTTCCGCCGCTTGCCTCCGGAGACGGCGACAGAACTATCCGCGCTTGCGCAGCGATGAAGCTAAGGTCCGGCCGGCCGTGGTGATCGCGAGCGCCACATATCTTGCCGAGCGTCCAGATGTACTGCGTGGGATTCTCACCACGAAGTTGCCTACGGCGCCGGGCACCATTAACGGCAGGCTCGCGGCCGTCAGGCGCCTCGCATAGGAAGCTGCCGATTCCGGACGACTCAGCCCCCAGCCGAGCGCCGGCTACTTTCCCCGGCCAGGGCGTCCTGCACGAACTGGGTCACATCCTGCTTCAACTTCACCAGCGAAGGGACGTTGATGTAAAACATGTGGCCGGCCTCGTACCGCCTGACCCGGATATTCGCCTTCAGGCTATCCGGCAGCCCCAAATGATTCAGCGTGTAGTCGGTGGCGTAAAACGGCGTCGCCAGGTCGAAGTAGCCGCAGCCGACGAACAGCTTCATGTAATGGTTCTTGGCGAAGGCGTCGCGCAGGGCCTGGGTGGTTTCGGCATACCGGTTCTGCGCGCGATCGAAATTCCAGTCTTCGACGCCGCCGCCCAGAACGTAATATTCGCGGTCGCTCTTGTAGCCGAGCTCGGTGCTCACATATTGGTTGAACGTCGCCGTGTAGGGCGGCTGGACGATGGCCAGGCTGGGGTCAAAATCCGGGGTCTCGGAGACGTCGCGGGGCGCGGGGCCGGTCAGCCGGCCGTCCAGTCTTCCTACAACCACCCCATCGTCGCGGCGCAGCTCGCGAATGAAATGCATGATCTCGATGCGCAGGTCGCTCTGGTCCACGTACTTGGGGCTGAGCCCGGTCAGGCGCGCCAGCTTCGCCGCCGCCGCTTTGCGCTCGGCGCCGGTAAGCTGGTCCCCCTTCTGCAACACCTCGGGGTAGCCGGAAGCGGCATACTGCTCGGATTCCGCCACCGCTTTTCGCAAATCGCCCTGCAGGTCGGCCGGCAGCTTTTTGTGATACCAGGCGGTGGCGGTGTAGGACGGCAGGTAAAGGATATACGGCAAGTCGTTTCCGGGCTCGAAGCTCAGCGTGCTGAAGTCGAGCACCGAGGACACCAACACCACGCCGTTGAGCGCGATTCCCCTATCCATCAGGTATCCGGAAAGCCCGGCGGCGCGGAAGGTACCGTAACTTTCGCCCACCAGGAATAGAGGCGAGGTCCAGCGCTGGTAGCGGGTGAGATACATGCGGATGAACTCGCCCACCGACGCGATGTCGCCTTCCGGGGTGAAGAACTTCTTGGCCAGGTCCGGCTTGGCGGCCCGGCTGTAACCGGTGCCGATGGGATCGATGAAAACCAGGTCGGTGAAGTCCAGCCAGGTATTCTCGTTGGAGACCAGCTTGTAAGGTGGCGGCGGCGGGCTGCCGTCGTCGTTCAACTTGACGCGTTTTGGACCCAGCGCGCCAAGCTGGAGCCACACCGACGACGAGCCGGGCCCCCCGTTGAACGAAAACATCAGCGGGCGCTCGGCGGGATCTTTCACACCGTCGAGCGAGTAGGCGACGAAGAACATCTCACCTTCCGTCTCGTCGCGTTTGTTGCGGATGGGCATCATTCCCGCAGTGACGGTGTAGTCCAGCGTTCTCGGGCCGACGCGTATCTGGTGGTGAGTAACCGCCGGAGGCTTTTCCTTAACCTCCGGCTTGCTTTCCGCCGCCGGCTTCGCGGATTCCGCCTTCGGCGGGGGCGTGGCCTGTTGCAACAGAAACGATGTCAAGGCGAGCAGCGGCAGAACCAGCACAAGTACCTCCGAGTTTGCCGGCAAGGGCTGAAGATTTGATGATACAGCAGTACAAAGAGACGTTTACTCCCGCCGTTTGAGGCCCGGCAGGAAGGGGGCGTCGTCGGAATCGAATTCGAACGAAAGCGGCGTCACGTTCACAATGAAGCGGCCGCGCCCCAGCGGCTTTCCGGCGGTAACGAAGAACACCGCCCCGTCGGTGGACTCCCCCGGCTTCAACTTGGCGGTGACGAACGCGATAGCGGATGCGGCCGCGGCGGCCTTCAATTTCTTGGAATCCACTTCCGCCAGCGCCGCCTGCCGCCGCTGCTCGTAGCCGTTGGAACTGCTGTACTTGTTCATGCCGTACAGCCCCATTTCGTAAGCGGAAACCAGCTTCACCACGTCGTCGCGGCCCGCTTTCTCCAGAAAATTGTGGGTGACGACGTAGGGCGATTCGGCGCGAATGGCCCCCGCGCCGTCCTGCTCGTACCAGATATCTTCCGGGCGGACCGTGTAGGTGTTGGTGGAGCCGTTCTGAACCGCGATCTGGATAATGGCATACTCCCGGACCTGCGAGGCCAGGTGGGCGTACATAACGGTCAGCCCGCCCTTAGTCTGAGTGCGGTAAACCAGCCCTCCCGACTCAAACGTGATTACCTGGCCGGCGAGCGGAGCAGCCACAAGGCCGCACAGAACAACTCCGGCAAGACCGGCGAGGACTCTCATACCTCCATGATAGACTGAGGGCTGACCACCTCTGGCGCGCCCTGAGAGTTTAGACGGCCAGCGCGCCGGCCGCCATAGACAACAAACCAGCCGCGGGCAGGGCGAAACCCGATCAAAAGGTCCCGGTGTACCCGAACAGGCTCGCTCGAGTGAGGACGTCATGCAAAATACAGGGATTCGTCCCAGCCGATTTGGAATTGAGAACCATGGTTTCCGCAATCTTCAAATCGCATTCTGGAACCTAGGCCAGGCACAACTGCTGGAAAAAGCCATTCAGCGCCACGAGGGAATTCATGCGAACGGCGGCGCGTTTGTCGTGCGCACCGGCCAGTTCACGGGACGCTCTCCCAACGACAAGTTCGTGGTACTCGACGAAACTACTGAAAACGAGGTGCATTGGGGCAAAGTGAACCAGCCTCTCGACGAGGCGGCGTTTTATCGGCTGTACACCAAGATGCTGGCTTACTGCCAGGGCGGGGAACTGTTCGTACAGGATTGCTTCGGCGGCGCGCATCCCGATTTCGCCGTGCCCATCCGCGTCATCACGCAGCGCGCCTGGCATTCGGTGTTCGCCCGGCAACTGTTCGTGCGCTCCGCGCCCGAAAAACTGGAAAACCACGTTCCCAAGTTCACGCTGGTCTTTCTGCCCGGTTTTCACGCCAATCCGGAAGAAGACCAGACCCGGTCGGAAGCCGCCATCGTGGTCAGCTTCAAGAAGAAAATGGTGTTGATTGCCGGCACCTCCTACGCCGGTGAGGTGAAAAAATCGGTATTCACCATTCTGAACTACCTGTTTCCGAGCCGCGGCGTGTTTCCCATGCATTGTTCGGCCAACATCGGCGCCGATGGGAAAGTGGCGCTGTTTTTTGGATTGTCCGGCACCGGCAAGACGACTCTCTCGGCTGATCCCACCCGGCGTCTCATCGGCGACGACGAGCACGGCTGGAGCAGCGAGGGCGTTTTCAATTTCGAAGGCGGCTGTTACGCCAAGTGCATCCGGCTTTCGCGGGAAAAGGAACCGCAGATCTGGAACGCAATCCGTTACGGGACCATTCTCGAAAACGTGGTGGTCGATCCGGATTCGCGGCGGCTCGATTTCGACGCCGACGACGTTACCGAAAACACCCGCGCCGCCTACCCGGTGGAGTTCATCGACAACGCCGTGGTGCCGGGCATCGGCGGCCATCCCACGGAAATCGTCTTTTTGACGGCCGACGCGTTCGGAGTGCTGCCGCCCATTGCCAGGCTGACGCCGGAGCAGGCGATGTACCATTTCCTGAGCGGCTACACAGCCAAACTGGCCGGCACCGAGCGTGGCTTGGGAAAGGAGCCCCAGGCGACTTTCAGCGCCTGTTTCGGAGAGCCGTTTCTTCCGCTCCATCCCATGCGCTACGCCGAAATGCTGGGCGAACGCATCCGGCGGCACCAGGTCGGGTGCTGGCTGGTGAACACCGGTTGGGCAGGTGGGCCGTTCGGCGTCGGCCAGAGAATGGACCTGACGTCCACCCGCGCCATGGTGGACGCGGCGGTGGAGGGCCGCCTGGACAACGTGGAAGTGGCCGAGCATCCGGTGTTCGGGGTGTTGGTTCCCAGGAGTTGCCCGGGCGTACCCGCCGAAATGCTGGACGCCCGCGGCATGTGGGCGGATCGAGGCGCCTACGACAGCGCCGCCCGCGACCTGGCCGCGCGCTTCGAAAAAAACTTCGAGAGATTCGGAAGCATCGACCCGGCGGTGCGCGGCGCGGGGCCAAGGACACAAGTCGCCGGCTCAGCACGCGGATAGGCACCCACGCACCGGTGTCCGGCCGCCGCGGCGGCGTTTACTTCTGGTCCTTCCAGCCCGGCGCAATGGTGGCGGCGTAGTAGTTGACCACCTCGGCGTTGTTGCGCGCCATCTCGTAGTACGCCGCCTTCAATAACTGGTCCTTGCGGTTCAGAAGCTGCTCGCGGATGGTCTGCTGCACGCGCGGATCGTTCAGCTCGCGCTGCCCGGCCGGTTCCTTGGACATGACCTTCAGAATGCGGTAGCCTTCCGGCGTCCGGATGGGCGACGAGGTCTGGCCGGGCTGCAGGGACACAATCATCTTTCGCAGCTCCGAGTTGGCCTGTTCCAGGGCCGATTCCGGGATGTAGCCGAGGTCGCCGCCGTTGGCCGCGGTGTTGGGATCTTCCGAATACGCCTGCGCCAGCATCGCAAAATCTTCACCCTGTTTCAGCCGTGCATCGATCATCATGATTTTCTTGCGCGCCTGGTCTTCGTTCTGCGCCTTGTCGTTTTTCAGGTTCCGGACGCTCGGGTTCGGGAACGGGGTAACCAGAATCTGTCCCAGGTGAATTTGCCGCTCCGGCAGATTGAACATGGCCTTGTTCTGGTTGTAGAAATCCGTCACGTCCTTGTCGCTGATGTTGATTTGGGAATTGATCTCCTTGTTGAACAGCTTTTGCACGCTCAGGTCGCGCCGGATCTGCGCCTTCAATTCCTCGGCCGACATGTTGCGGGCTTCAAGCTGCTTCTGGAACTCCTCCATCGTATAGGGAGCCTTGAATTCGTTGTATTTGGCTTCCACGTCGGCGTCGGTGGCCATGAGGCCGAGCTTTTCGGAGCGCTGGAGCATGATCTCGTTGTCGATCATGCTGCGCAGGATTTCCAGTTTTTGCAGCGCAACCTGGTCGGGGCTGGCATTGGCGGGCATGGTGGGGAACTGCAGCTTGTACTGCCGCTCCAGTTCTTCGTACGTGATGGGACGGCCGTTCACCAGGGCGGCCACCCCGGCTGGCTGCGATTTCTTGCAGGCGGTCGTCACGATGAGCCCGCAAACAAGGAGGAAGGCGGCTGTTGACTTCAAGCGCATTGGAACCTGTCTGACCAATATTTTATCGGACTTGCTTGTCCGGGGAGACGCCGGTGCCTGGCCGGGGAAGGAGCAGTCTGATCCGGAACAGCATACCACGCCGGCGATCCCCCGGCACACGGTTACTTCAGGAGCTCGTCGATATTCTCGAAATCGGCAGCCTCGCCGAACTTCGCCGGCCGGGCCGCGGGCGCGATGTTTCTCAATAGCCCGGTGAGAACCGCGCCCGGTCCAACCTCCACAAAGATCTCCACCCCCTCGGCGAGCAGCAGACGAATGGACTCCATCCATCGAACGGGATTCGGCACCTGGTGAAACAACCCGTCACGCGCCTCGCCGCCCGTGCGAATCTCCCTTGCCTGCCAGTTGTTTATCAGCGGCACCGAGAGATTGGCGAAGGCCGTGGCGTCGAGATCCGGCTTGAGCTTCTCCTGCGCCGGCCGCATCAGCGCGCAATGAAACGGAGCGCTGACCGGCAACGGCACGGCCCGCTTGGCGCCCGCCTGTCTGGCCAGTTCGCAGGCGCGTCCGACGGCGCCGGCATGGCCGGCGATCACCACCTGGTCGGGAGAGTTCAGGTTGGCGGCGCTAACCACCTCCCCTTGGGCCGCCCGCGCCAGGATTCCATCCAGCTCGCCTTCGGGCAGCTTCAGCAGTGCGGCCATGGCGCCTACGCCGGGCGCCACCGCCTCCTGCATATACCGGCCGCGGTTCCGAACCAGCCTCAGCGCATCGGCGAACTTCAGCGAGCCCGCCGCCACCAGGGCCGAATACTCGCCCAGGCTGTGGCCGGCTACCAGAACGGGGCGGATTCCCCGGTTTTCGAGCAGCCTCCAGGCGGCCACGGAAACCGTCAGCAGCGCGGGCTGAGTGTTTTCGGTGAGCCGTAAGTCTTCCTCGGGGCCTTCCCAGCAGAGCTTGGAGAGGGGAAAACCGAGCACCTGGTCGGCCTCCTCGAACACTTGCCGGGCAAGCGGGAAAGACTCAGCCAGGGAACGGCCCATACCGGCCTTCTGCGAACCCTGTCCAGGAAACAAAAACGCGATGCGAGCCATAGAGATAGAGCTGCCTCACCCAATCCGGAAGAACCCAAACTCAATTGTACCCAATCGGCGCCGCGGCTCCCGATTCAGGGTCGAAGGCGAGCCTGCCGGCCCTCTCCGGTATTTTCTGGCCCGCCCTCCTCCAGATTTCTTGAATTTGTGAAATCCTTTGCCGCGCGTTTTGCGTCTCTAGGAGTGAAAGAGGTACGAAGGAGGGGCGATGAAAGCGACAACGGTCATCCGGCCCGACGCCACAACGGCGAATAGCGAACGTCTTGGAGGGATTTTCTGTCCCATCTGCACGCACACGGTTCCGGGCATGGTGTACGTCAAGGACCGCAAATACCGCGTGAGGCCGGGACAGCGCTGCACGCGCTGCAACTCTTCGCTCGATCCCGGCGTCGTGGTCCGTCTGCTCGACCACGCGGCATAAGTTAAATGGGGGGTTTGCGAAACAGGGGGGTTCTCTGAAATACTAGGAACCAGGGTTTGGGCTTTCGGATGAAAAGAAAACAAGCCAAGGCGCTGGAGCCGGTGGTTCCACAGGAGATCCTGGAACAGGCTCGGAAAGCCGCCATCGGCGATCGCATCATGCGGCCGGCCAACTGCCGCGTCTGCGGGTCGGAGGTCGCTCCGTTTTCCGTAGACGAATTGTGCTGGGTATGCCGGCGCCTGAAGATCAGCGCGTGGGCCGATTCGGAAAACCAGCAGGCCATGCAGGAGTAGCTGGCCCGTCAGCGCTTCAATTTTCTCCCCAGGTTCCGTTTCAAGGCGTTTTCGTAGGCGAAGCCCGCCGCAGCCACATCTTCCAAAGCCAGACCATTTGATTTGAACAGGGTTATGTCCGCCGCACTCCGTCCGCACGAGCCCTCTTGCACCACCGCCGCCAGCTCGATCAGCCTCGGCGCGCGCCAGTCCTCCTCCTGAAAGGCCAGTAGCAACTCGCCCGACTCCAGCCGCGCCTGCTCGAGGCTGTCCACCACAATCAGCGACGCCCGACTGAGCAGCGCCTCGGGAATCTCTCGCCGTTCCGGATGGTTCGAGCCCATAGCGTTAATGTGCGTTCCGGCGTCCACCCATGCGGATTCGAGAACCGGCTCGCGGGCGAAGGTGGCGGTGGTGACAATGGCCATTCCGCGCACCGCTTCTTCGGCCGTGGCCACCGCCCGAACGTTCAGCCCGGTGCGTTCCGCCATTTCCACCGCGAACTGCTGGCGCTTTTCGGGCGACCGGCTCCATACCCGCACTTCCTCCAGGCGGCGCACCCGCGACACCGCGTCCAACTGGCTGCGCGCCTGAAAGCCGCTGCCGATAATCCCCAGGCTGGACGCTTCCGGCGCGGCCAAAAGATCGGTGGCCACCGCGCTGGCCGCACCGGTGCGGATCTGTCCCAGCCAGTTCGCTTCCATAATCGCCAAAGGACGCGCCGTCTCCGCGTCGAACAGGTGGAACCAGAAGCTGGGGCTGTAGCGCACGTTGGTGGAGTACACTTTGGTGCCGAAATAGGCGCCGCAGGAAGCCGCCATCTGGTGCAGCACCGAACCGCTCGCCAGCACCAGTCTGCGGCGCGGCTGGTTTTGCGCCCGCCCGGCGGCCAGCTCGCGAAACGCCTGGCGCACCGCCGCGATGGCGTCTTCCATCGGCAGCAATGCCAGTACGTCGGATTCCGTCAAATACAAAGGATCATCCATTGGTTGCTCGCGCACTCCGCTTAGGACGTTCCGTCAGGATATAGACGGATCGCGTTTCTCGGCGTCGATGCCCAGCTCGGCGATTGCTTTTTCCGCTTTCTTTTTCTCGAACTTGCCTTCCTGGGCCAGCCGTGCCAGTGCCGCGGCGGCGATGGATTCCGCGTCGTTTTCGAAAAACCGGCGCAGGTGCTGGCGGTTCTCGCTGCGGCCGAAACCGTCGGTGCCGAGCGCGGTGATGCGGCCGGGCAGCCAGCTTGCCAACCCGTCGGGCAGAATCTTCAAAAAGTCGCTGGCGGCGATAATGGGGCCCTCGGCGCCCGCCAGCGCCGCCACCACGTGCGGGACGCGCGGCTTTTTCGCCGGATGCAGGCGGTTCCAGCGGTCGGCGGCCAGCGCGTCGCGGCGCAGCTCGCCGTAGCTGGTGACGCTCCATACGTCGGCGGCCACCTGGTAACGCTCCTCCAGAATGCCTTGCGCCCGCACGCTTCGTTGAGAATGGACCCGCTGCCCCACAATTGCACCCGGGCCTTGCCGAGCGGCGATCCCGCAGCCGGTAGATGCCGCGCAGGATCCCTTGCTCGACCCCCTTCGGCATCTCCAATTGCGATAGTTTTCGTTTTCCACGCGTGAGGTAGTAGAAGCGGTCCTCGCCGTTTCCTGTACATACGGCGGATGCCGTCCTGAACGATCACCGCGATTTCGTAGGCGAACGCCGCGTCGTAGCTTTTCAGCGTGGGGATGGCGCTGGCCAGCACCAGGCTGTGGCCGTCCTGGTGTTGCAGGCCTTCACCCGCAAGCGTAGTGCGTCCGGCGGTGGCGCCCATCAGGAAGCCCTGCCGCGCGAATCGGCGAAGGCCCAGATCAGGTCGCCGACGCGCTGGAAACCGAACATCGAGTAGTACAGATAGAACGGAATCATCGGCACGCCGTAGTTGGCGTAGGAGGTGCCCGCGGCGGTAAACGACGCCATCGAGCCCGCTTCGGTGATGCCTTCCTCCAGAATCTGGCCGTCGCGGCTTTCCTTGTAGTACAGAAAGTTCTCGCTGTCCACCGGCTTGTAAAGCTGGCCTTGGCTGGCGTAGATGCCGATCTGGCGGAACAGCGCTTTCCATGCCGAACGTACGCGCCTCGTCGGGAATGATGGGCACCACGCGTTTGCTCGATCTCCTTGTGCTTCAGCAGCGGCGCGCAGAATGGCCACGAACGCCATGGTGGTTGAAACCTCGCGGCCGTGCGAACCCTGCAGTCGAATCCTTGAAGAATCGAGCGGCGGCGATTCCAGCCGCACCGGCTGCACCTTCCGCGCGGGCATGTAGCCGCCCAGCTGCTTCGCGGCGGGCCTTGCAGATACTGCAATTTCCGGGCTGTCTTCGGGCGGCCGATAGAACGAAGACGGAGTGCACGGCTTCCTCGGGGAAGCGGGATGTCGAAGCGGCGCGCGGAAGTGGACCAGCTCGTTCTCGTTCAGCTTCTTCTGCTGGTGCGTGACGTTGCGCCCTTCGCCGGCTTCGCCCAGTCCGTAGCCCTTGATGGTCTTGGCCAGGATGACCGTGGGCTCGCCCGTGTGCCCATGGCGCGCATTGTACGCGTTGTAGACCTTCACCGGGTCGTGTCCGCCGCGCCGCAGGTTCCAGATCTCGTCGTCGCTGACATGCCGGCGACCAGCTCGGCCAGCTCGGGATACTTGCCGAAAAACTTCTCGCGCACGTAGGCGCCGCCGCGAACCTTGAAGGTCTGATACTCGCCGTCGACACATTCGCCCATCCGGCTTACCAGCAGGCCGGTCTTGTCGCGCGCCAGCAGGGCGTCCCAATTCGAGCCCCAGATCACCTTGATGACGTTCCATCCGGCGCCGCCGAAAGGCGCTTCGAGCTCCTGGATGACGCTGCCGTTGCCGCGCACGGGCCCGTCCAGCCGCTGCAAGTTGCAGTTGATGACGAAGATCAGGTTGTCCAGCTTTTCGCGCGAGGCGAGCGTCAGGGCGCCGGTCGACTCCGGCTCGTCCATCTCGCCGTCGCCGAGGAACGCCCAAGACTTTGCGGTCGGCTGGGCGGCAGCATGCCGCGGTTCTCCAGATAGCGCATGAAGCGCGCCTGGTAGATGGCGTTGATCGGGCCGATGCCCATCGACACCGTGGGGAACTGCCAGAAATCGGGCATCAGCCACGGGTGCGGGTAAGAGGAAAGCCCGGGGTGGTCGCGCAGTTCGTGGCGGAAGTTTTCCAGGTGCTTTTCGTTCAGCCGGCCTTCCAGGAAGGCGCGCGCATAAATGCCCGGCGAAGCGTGGCCCTGGAAGTAGACGAGGTCGCCCGGCTGGTCGCCGATAGCGGCGCGGAAGAAGTGGTTGAAGCCCACCTCCCGCAGCGTCGCCAGCGAGGCGTAGGTGGAGATGTGGCCGCCGATGCCCTCGTCGTACTTGTTGGCCCGCACCACCATGGCCATGCGCGTTCCAGCGGACGAGGCTCTTGATCCGGCGCTCCAGCTCGCGGTCGCCCGGGTAGGGCACTTCCTCTTCCGGCGGAATGGTATTCACATACGGGGTATTCACGCGCAGGGCCGCGTGGACCCCGCTGGCGGCGGCCCGTTCCTGAAGCCGGCTCAGAAGGTAGGACGCGCGATCCGGTCCGGACTCGTCGATGATCTGGTCCAGCGCCTCCAGCCATTCGCGCGTTTCTTGAGGTTGCAGATCCTCCTGCAGTTCTTCCTTTGTCTTGAGCATTGGTTTGATTCCAAAAAACTGCCTGCTATTAAGGACACCACCGAAACCGAAGCCCGGGCCGCCAGCCCGATTGGCCGGGAGCGGCGCGAAATCTCCACACCATCTTGGATGTGCCAGAACTCAAAGAAGAAGCAGCGTGAAACTCCATGATACTACGCCGCTTGCACCGGGTCTGCGACTTTGGTCGCGGGCCCGGTATCTGCCATCCTATTTTCGACGACGCTGAAGAAAGTATCGCCGGTGACCGATGGTTCGTGCCTGGGCAATCCGGGGCCGGGCGGATGGGCTTGTGTGCTCCGATTCGGCCCGGTGAAAAGGGAGCTGTTCGGTTACGATCCACACACCACCAACAATCGGATGGAGCTGATGGCGCCGATTCAGGGCCTGCTGGCCCTCAAGGAGCCGTGCGAGGTGGAGATCACCACCGACGCCGAGTATGTCCGCCAGAGAATCACCGAATGGGTAATTCGCTGGAAGCGGCGTCACTGGTGGAAGAAGCGCCGGCCGGTGCGCAACGCCGACTTGTGGATCGAGTTGGACGAACTGAACGGGATGCACAAGACAAGCTGGATCTGGACCAAGGGTCACGCCGGCCACGACGACAACAACCGCTGCGACTGGCTGGCCCAGAACGCGGCCCGCACGCAAACCAGTTCCTGGGCCGACGGCAGCCATCACGGCCCGCTCCGCTACGCATTCGGTCCGAACTACATCCCACCGAATCCACAAGCGAGCTTGTTTGAAGGTTTCGACCGGGACGAGGACGACGAGAACGATCCAGGTTAGCGGCAATCCCATTCATTTGGCGGCAGAGGGAAAACTCCCGCAGGGGTTCGGCGGGCGTAGCGCAGGACCCACGGCCTCGGCGTCTACTGGGTTTGTTCCGCAGCTTTGAGCGCGGTCTTTCAATTCCTCCTCGACAATCTGGTGGAAATCGAGGCCGCGGGCGGCATATCTCTTCGCGATTGCCATGGTGTAGCGCAGTGCTTCGGCCGGATGTTGGCTTTGTTCCGGAGATTTTCGTAAGTCGGCCAGGGCCGGGGGTTTACCCGGCAGGTCTCCGCGCAGCAGCAGGCGGTTGGCGAGTTGGCGGCTGGTCTGGAGCGAGCGCAGCTCGCGGAGGGCGCGGTGGTAGGAGCGCTCGATGCGGACCTGATGTTTGGCCAGGCGGTCGAGGGCGGCGGAGAACTTGTCGTCGAGGAACGGGTTGACCATGAGGGCCGAGGCATTTTCGTGGACCTCCGTTTCCTGGATGCGGATGCGGCGCAGATTCCAGGCGGCGTGAAGAAGCTGGTTAAAGAGGTCCTGCTCGAGGGCGCCTTCGGGGTTGATTTCGGCGGCGAGATCGGCCTGGAACTGGTCGAAGTGTTCCTGCTCGCCGGGGGCGATGAAGATTTCCTTGGAGTCGAGGCCGTGTTTGAGGGCGTTGCGGGCAATCTTGGCTTTGCCTTCGTCGGTTTTGGGGCCGGTGGAGTGTTGGGAGTTGGCGCGGTTGGCGGCGAGTCTGGCGGCGGACGCCGAACTTGGTGGACGGTGGACGGTGGACAGTGGACGGTTGGAGGACGAGCCCTCATTGTTTAAGGGCGGGGGACCGGGTACCGGGGACCGGGGACCGAGGGGCGGTTCGGGTTGGGGACGGGCGGCGGAGGCGCCGTTGGGGTTTTCGGACTGAGTAAAGAGGTTCATGAGGGGATCCTTTCCGGGGGTTCGGAACGATGCCTTTTCGCTTTGAGTGTAGCGGGGGCCTCCCGGGGTGTTCGGGGACGGTGAGACTGGAAGAGGTTGAAAAGACGGGTGATAAAGTTGGAATTTCGTGGTGATCGGGGTTTGGGGAGGGGACCTCTCGCGAAGGCGCAAAGGGGCAAAGAACGCAAAATGGAGAGAACTTCGGTGGGAAGAAGGGGGCCAGCAGGAGTGCCTGTCGGAGATAGTGGAGTGTAGCCCAACGGTCAGGCGGCGAAGTCTGGGACACTGCCACCCGTCCCAGTGGTATTTTCGTCAAAAATTTGCACCGCTGAATGGGTGCTGGTAAGGCTTGTGGAACTACCCTCACACTCCATGAAATCAACAAGATGGGCCAGAACGACGCTGTCGCAGAAGTTCGCCCAACGCTGCCGCAACAGCCTCCAACAGACTCTTGAGACCGCCGGAAGTTATTTCTGCACAATCAGTTACAGACGTATGTCAGTGTGACGGTCCAGGCTGTCACCTTCGTGTCACCTTCGTGCAGACCTGCTCCGTCACCGTCGCAGCTCAGACGGGAGAATTCGGTGCGTGCGTCGGAAGGCGGTTCGGTGATTTCCGAATTGACCCTTCAGGCTGCGACAACCTCTACGTCCCAACCCAGACCCGGGCGGTCCGTCGGACGCTTGTAGATTCCTTCCGGTCCTCGGGTTATGTTGTGGTCTTCCTCGAATCTTCGATATACCTCCGGCGGCCCGCCGGGCGGGGGCATGAACAGCTCCGCCCAGGGGCTGTTGGTGGTGGCCATCACGAAATGGACGGGTTCGAACTCGCCGCCGGCGTGGGGGATGACGGGGATGTCGTAGGCCGCCGCCAGGGCCCCGATGCGGCGCAGCTCGGTCAGCCCGCCGCACCAATGCACGTCCGGCTGCCAGATGGCCGCCGAGCGGTGCTCCAGGAGCTGGCGGAAGCCGTACCTTGTGTACTCGTGCTCGCCGGTGGCGATCCTGGTGGTCTTGATTTCCGCGTTCAGCCGGCCGAAGCCGGCGTAATCGTGCGGCGGCAGAACTTCCTCCATCCAGTACACGCGGTAGGGCGCCACCATGTCCGCCATCTCCACGGTGTACGATTCGGTCCAGGACATCCAGCAGTCCAGCATGATGTCGCCGTCCGGGCCCAGGATCTCGCGGGCCTTTTTCACCAACTCCAGATTTTTGCGCATGCCCTCGCGCCCGTCGGCCGGGCCGTGAGGCACGGCAAGCTTTAGCCGGTGGAAGCCGAACTGGACGTGCTGCTCCATGTCGTTTCCGGTGCAGTAGGCGGGAATGCGCGGCTTGGTTTCGCCGCCCAGCAGCTTGTAGACGGGCATGCCGAGGGCCTTGCCGATCAGGTCCCACAGGGCGAGGTCCACGCCGCTGATGGCGTTGGTGGCGATGCCCGCGCGGTCGTAAAAGTAGCTCGAGCGGAACAGGATGTCCCAGTTGCGCTCGATATCGAAGGGGTCGCGTCCCATCAGCAGGCGTGCGAATTGCCCCTGGACGAGCGGCGCGCCGCCCGCGCCGCCGTTGCCCAGACCGGTGACACCTTTGTCGGTTCCGATCTCGACGGTAAAGCCGGCCGGCGCCCCGTTCATGAATAGCGAGCGCTCGGCTTTGTACTCCGGATACACCGACATCGGGCTGGCCACTTCCACCCCGGTTGTGGACCACGACCCCGCCGCCGGCGTGTACGCCGGGAGAGGCCGCCTGGCCCTCGTCCGCACCAACCTGACGCTCGTAATCTTGAGCTTGCTCTTCTCAACCTGGAACGGTTGTGAGGCCTGCCCTTCGGCGACAGCCTGACCGGCGAAGGCCGTGGCCGCCGCAGACGCGGCAGGACTCATCCGTAAGAGATCTCTTCGCTTCATCAATCTGGCTCCTTTTGATTGAAGGATCGTGGCGAGAACTTGTGCCCTGTCTTTGGATCTGGGAGGAACCCGAATAAAGGATAAGGACATTCAGGGGTTCCTGCCTCCATCCCCGATCATTGTCGGCCATGCGGTCAGACGGGGACAAGCGAAAAAGAAGGCGGGAACACAAGGCGGTTTCCCCCCACCGTCGATGGCGCCGGCTCCACAATCTGTGGAGACCTCTGGGAATTCTGGCCATTCGTGTCACCTCAGCGGATTAACGACGAAGAAAGAGACATAGACAAGCTGTCCTGGAGCTAGGGTTCTATGCTCACTAGAATGGTTGCCCTAGCGTGACGTACCCAAGGATTTGCTCCCCCCGTACCAATTCTCTAAGGTAACGGTACGAAAGTTCTAGGGGCTTTGGCGGGTTTCATAATGAATTCTGTTCCTTGACAATATAGGTGATGATCCGGGCAACACAAGTGAGAGGCTGTAATTGCACGAGTCATGCAGTTGGCAGGGATCGGGGAGAGAGAGGTTTCAGCCTGATTCTGCTTACGCTAACTCTGACAGTTCTTTTGGCCATGACGGGGCTGGCGGTCGATCTTGGAAAGATGTTCGTCGTTCACAACGAGCTACAAACATTCGTCGACGCCTCCGCGATGGCCGCGGTCTCGAAACTGGATGGTTCGAGGAATGGGGTCCAGGCGGCTAACGAGCTCGCGACGGCCGGGCCACTGGGGAGCGCCCAACCGAATCGCTACAATTTCGGCACCTCGACCATCACAAATGTCACGACCGCATACGCGTCGTCCTACGGCTCGAATTATGTAGACTACAGCACGGCGTCAGGGTCGGCCACGAACTCTTACCGCTTCGTGCAGGTGACGGCAACGGAGAACGTGCCGTTGTATTTTCTTCCCGTTATCGAAGGAATTCCCACCGGCACCACCGTGACGGCCCGTGCCGTTGCCGGTCAGCAACCGCAGGAAACCGTGTGGAACGGGGGCCTGATGCCATTTCTTGTGGATGGGCATAACGCCACCGACCTCCAGCATTTCGGACTTACTCCTGGCCTCCAGTACACGCTGAAGTGGGGGAATCACAACGTTACCACCTGTGCCGGAGATGCCGGATTCAACCCGAATCTCGCGCCGGACGCACACGGGTTTGTGGACATCGGGGAAGGAAACGGCACCAGCGGGATTCGGGACGCTATCGTTAACGGAGGCTATCCGAATCCGGACTCCAATCCATCCAGCGTGGGCGCTGGCACAGTGCTGTACCAGAATCCTGGAAACCGGGGATCTTCGATTTTTTCGGCCCTGTCGACGCGTTCCGACCAGGACACGGACCAGGTTTCGACCACTTGGGCCCAATATCAATCTGCCGGCATAGGCAACGGACAACGCGTTGTCACCGTGCCCATCGGCGATCCGAGCACGTGGACGGGCCACGGCAGTAACTACAACGTGACGGTCGTTGGTTTCGGCAATTTTCTCCTGGACCCAGCCTCGAGTATTTCGGGCAGTTCAGGTCCAATTTGCGCTACCTATATCGGACCGGGGAATCTCAACGGAAACGCATCAGGAGGGACGAACGGCGCCAATGTATACTCCGTCAAACTCTACGAATAGGCCGATTTGCGCTCGAATGCGAAGCGGCAGGGCCGAACGGGGCAACGCTGTGATCGAGTTTGCTCTGGGGTTTTCAATTCTATGGATGCTCTTTTCGGGAGTGTACGAAATGGGCTCCGCATTCTACACCTACAACCTTCTGAATACGTCGGTTGCAAACGCCGCCCAGCTTGGCTCCCGCCTGGAGTACGATACGGCACATCCGTCGGAATTCACCACGGCACTGAAGAACATGGTGGTGTATGGAGATGTAGACGCTGGAGCGGCGCCACTACTGCCGGGGCTGACGACAGGCGACGTCAAAGTGTCGATGAACCTCGACGCCAACAATATTCCTCGCGGCGTCACGGTCAGCATCACTGGCTATTCCATCGACGTCCTGTTCAAAACATTCAGCCTCAGCGATAAGCCTCGTGCGACAACGGCATATATCGGGCGTGTCATCTGCTCGAACTGTTAGAGAAAGGGGGAGCGATGGCGACAATTTCCAGAATCGGGCGGGACCACAGACGTCAGAAGGGCAGTAGTATGGTGGAAACGACGTTGGTGATTCTGACGATGATATCCATGATCGTCTTTATTTGCGACATGGGCCGTATCCTGCTAATTGAGCAGTGGATCTCCGAACGTGCGCGCGTAACGGCGCGCAAAGCCTCGGTGAATGACTGGAATTCCACCGACGTGGCGAACTTCCTGTGTTACAACCGAACCGAGTCCCCCTCTGAACCACGCGCCGGGTATCTGGGGCTACTGCCAGCCCAGGTGTCCTACGCGAAATTAGGGACGCCCGGCCTGTCTGACTATCGGGTGCGAGTGAGAGTTTCTGGTGTTCCGGTAATGACCTTCATCCCTTCCATCGCCGGGGTCTATACGCTTCCACCCATCGTGGCTACATCGGTGGCGCAAAGCATGGGCGCCACGAATTAAAGTCCGTCCGGAAAATACCGATCCGCTTTTTGACGCACACCGGTCCGATCTTCCAGATTGAGCCCAGACTGGAAAGGAGGGGGTCTGTACCGGGGTAAGGGAGTCAGGACGTTGGGAGGCCGCCTCCTTTGCAGTCGGCGCTCAATGTGGTTTGTCTATCGGCTAACCGGGCCACGAACCGATCGCCGCCCGGGCCGCGCCTCAACATCCCGCATCCGCTCCACTTTCATCCGGCGGGGACGGCGTGAGGCGGTGCTGGCTTCTTCGCCAATAGAGATACAGCGGAACCCCCGCGAGAATAATCAAAAGTCCGAAGCCGGAGTTACGTGGATCGCCCAGCGCGATGAAGACCAGGAAGAAACTCGACACCAGAAAATACAGCAGCGGGACAAAGGGATATGCCGCCACCCGGTAGGGCCGGGGCAGCTCCGGCCGTTTTCTACGCAGCACGAACAACCCCACCACTGTCAGCGTGTTGAACAACAGCGATGCAAACGAAGTGAAGGTCAGCAGGTCGCTGTAGAGCTGCGCTCCGCGCGAACCGAGGCTGCCAGACAGCACCAGCACGATGGCCCACAGCGCCTGATATTCGAGGGAGCGCACCGGGATGCCGTGGTGCTTGTCCATCCGCGCCGCGCCCCCGAAGAACAGGCCATCCTTCGCCATGGCGTAATACAGCCACGGACCGGAGAGAATCAGCCCGTTGTCGCAGCCGGCGGTCGAAATCAGAACCGCCAGCGCAATCAGGCTTAATCCCACCGGGCCGAGAATGATCTGTGCCGCCTCGGCGGCGATGCGCTGGTCGGCAACGGCCGCCGCCTGCCCGATAGGCAGAAGGTAAAGGTACGCGGTGGTCGTCAGGGCGTAAATTAACGTGACGCCGAGCGTGCCGAGAAACAGCGCTCGTGGAAGCGTGCGCGCCGCGTCCTTCGTCTCTCCCGCCAGAAACGTCACGACGTTCCAGGAATCGTAGGCGAACAGCGCCTTTGACAAGGCCACGGCGAAGGCCGTCACAACGCCCAGTGTCACCGTCTGGGGAAGCAGGGGTTCAAAGTGCGACCAGTCGCCTTTGCCGCTCGCGAGGCCGAAGAAAATCAAGGCCGCCAGTGCGGCGATTTTCGCGAACGACAGCAAATTTTGCACCGTCGCTCCCGCCCTGAGACCGCGCGAGTTGATCCAGGTAAGCCCGGCGATCAAAGCGATGGCAACCGCTTGAACGCTCGAAAGGCGGAAGGGACCCAGGCTGGCCAGCAGTGTCGACTGGCCGATCCACGGGAGGAACACTCCCAGGTAGTTCGCAAACGCCACGGCCACGGCGGCGATGAAGCCGCACTGGATGACGGTGAACAAGGTCCAGCCGTAGAGGAACCCCCAGAAGGGTGAAAAGGCCTCGCTGAGGAAGATGTACTGGCCGCCGGTCTTGGGCAGCGAAGCGGCAAGCTCGGCGAACGACAGCGCCGCGCACAGGGTCAGAACTCCGCCCACCACCCAGATCAGGACGAAGCTGCCCGCCCCCAGCCGGCCTTCGACAGCGATGCCGGCTATCAGGGCCGGGGCCAGGAAGATCCCGCTGCCGATCATCGAGCCCATGATGAGCATCGACGCATCCAGAAGCCGAAGCTGCCTTCGCGGAGCGGGCGTGGACGGCGGCGGCCTCTGTGCATCCTTGCGCCGGCTGGAAGAGCTATCGTCGATCGACATGGGATGTATGATTCTCTGCCTTGCCCCGGCCGGTTGTCAACGACGTCGCCGGCGTCGCCGGCACTCGAGAGTGCACGTCGAAGATGCCCGTTTTCCACCGGCGACGGCTGTCGGAAGTTCCGTTGACAGGCCGCCTGACCCAAGAGCAGAATGTAGTAGATTATAGATTCAAAGCGGCTGGGCAGCGGCGCAAAATGGAATGCGTGAAAGCATGCAAGTAAATTGGAATGGGGTTTTTCCCGCACTTACCACACAGTTCCACGAAGATCAGTCTCTAGACATCGAAGCCACCGCCAGGCACCTGGAATTGATGATCGCGTCCGGCATTCAGGGCGTGATCCTGCTCGGCAGCGTCGGGGAGAACACCGCTCTCGAATACTCCGAAAAGCTGACGGTTCTGGAGGAAATGCGCCGCGTAGTTAACGGCCGAATCCCCGTGTTGAGCGGTGTGGCCGAGTGCAGCACGGCGCTGGCGTGCCGGTATGCCCGCGATGCCGAGAACATCGGGCTGGACGGGTTGATGGTGTTGCCGGCGATGGTGTACAAGGCCGATCGAGGCGAAGCGCTGGCGCACTTCCGCGCGGTAGCCCGCGGCTCCGGTTTGCCGGTGATGATCTACAACAACCCGGTGGCATACAACGTGGACGCCACTCCCGAAATGTTCGAGGAGCTGGCGGGGGAGCCAACGGTGGTGGCGATCAAAGAGTCGTCGGAGAATGTCCGCCGCATCACCGACCTGAAGAACCTGGTGGGCGACCGCTTCATTCTGTTTTGCGGCGTCGACGACCTGGTGCTGGAGGCCGTGCTGCTGGGAGCGCAGGGTTGGGTGACG
The DNA here is from genome assembly GCA_963810595.1 of Bryobacterales bacterium. Taxonomy (GTDB): domain Bacteria; phylum Acidobacteriota; class Terriglobia; order Bryobacterales; family Bryobacteraceae; genus CAWEOG01. The sequence continues at coordinate 29,363 of CAWEOG010000004.1, forward strand.
GGCCTGGGCAACGCGTTCCCGGACGAGAACCGGGCCTTTTGGGATCTGGCAACCGCCGGGCGATGGGAGCAGGCGCGGGAACTGTACCGGTGGTACACGCCGCTGTTGCACCTGGATACGAAGCCCAAGCTGGTGCAGTATATCAAGCTGGCGATGGCGGAATGCGGCCTGGGGTCGGAGACGGTGCGCGCGCCCCGGCTGCCGCTCGAGGGAGCCGAGCGCGAGGAGATCCTCGCCGTGATTCGCCGCGCCATCGCCACCCGGCCCGCACTGCCGGCTCTCGAAACCAGATAGCGACTTATGAACGGCAACACTGTTCGCCGGGTTTCCGTAATCGATTCGCACACGGGCGGCGAGCCGACCCGCGTGGTAATCGGCGGGGGTCCCGATCTGGGCTCCGGCACCATTGCCCAGCAGTTGCAAAAGTTCCGCCAGGCGCACGACGAGTTCCGCTCGGCGGTTGTGAACGAGCCCCGCGGCTCGGACGTCATGGTTGGCGCGCTGCTGTGCGAGCCGGCCGAGCCCCACTCCACGGCTGGCGTCATCTTCTTTAACAACGTCGGCTACCTCGGAATGTGCGGCCACGGCACCATCGGCCTGGTGGCGACGCTGGCCCACATGCGGAAGATCGGTCCGGGCGAGCACCGCATCGACACTCCGGTTGGAACCGTCACCGCCATCCTGCACGAAAGCGGAGAAGTCACCGTGGAGAACGTGGCCAGCTATCGAAGCGCGCGCGGTGTGGGCGTCGAGCTGGAGGACGGCGGGCGAATTACCGGCGATGTGGCCTGGGGCGGCAACTGGTTCTTTCTGGTGAACGACCACGGCCAGCGGATTGCGCTCGACAACGTGGAAGCGTTGACGGAGTTCACCTGGCGGATTCGCCGGGCGCTGGTGGAGCAGGGCATCGCAGGCGACGACAGGGCGGAGATCGACCACATCGAGCTGTTCGGCCCGTCCGATCGGCCCGACGCCGACAGCAGGAATTTCGTATTGTGTCCGGGCAAAGCCTACGACCGCTCTCCGTGCGGGACCGGGACCAGCGCGAAACTGGCCTGCCTGGCGGCCGATGGCAAGCTGCGCGAAGGAGAGAAGTGGCGGCAGGAAAGCATCGTCGGCAGCGTTTTTGAGGGTTCCTACCGCATCGCGGAAGGGCGGGTGCTGCCTTCCATCACGGGCGCGGCGTACGTAAACGCCGAATCGACGCTGCTCTTCGATGCGCGCGATCCGTTCCGGATGGGGATCCGCCGGTGAGCCAGGTCTGCGATGCCGTCATCGCCGGGGCGGGCATCGTGGGCACTGCTTGCGCCGATGCGCTTTCGCGCGAAGGCCTGCGGGTTGCCGTGGTGGAGCCGGGCGTCGTGGGCGGAGGCGCGACGGCGGCCGGCATGGGACACCTGGTTGTGCTGGACGACTCCGACGCGCAGTTCGCGCTCAGCAGGTATTCCCGCGACCTGTGGGACGCGCTGTCGCCGGCGCTGCCCGCGGAAGTGGAATTTGAACGGCGCGGCACGCTGTGGGTGGCCGCCGACGAAGAGGAACTGGCGGCCGCGCGCGCCAAGCGGGAGACTTATTCCTCGCGGGGCGTCTCGGCCGAGATGCTCGATGGCCCGGCTGTTGCCGAGGCGGAGCCGAACCTGCGGCCGGGGCTGGCAGGCGGGCTGCTGGTGGAGAGCGACAGCGTGTTGTACGCGCCCTGCGCCGCGCGCTGGCTGCTGGATCGGGCGCTCGAAAGAAAGGCATCGCTGTATCCCGGCGTGGGTGTGACGGCGTTCACCTCAGAGGGTGTGCTGCTGAGTGACGGCAGCCGCATCTCCGCCGGCGCGGCGATATGCGCCAACGGAACGTGGGCCACGGAGCTGTTCCCCGCGCTCGCCGTGCGGCCTCGCAAGGGCCATCTGGCGATCACCGATCGATACCCCGGATTCCTGCATCACCAGCTTGTGGAGCTGGGATATCTCAAGAGTGCGCACGGCGACGCCAGCGAGTCGGTTGCCTTCAACGTGCAACCGCGAAGAACCGGACAGGTGTTGATCGGGTCGTCGAGACAATATGGCGCCACCGACACCGGAACGGACCACGGTATTCTCAGCCGCATGCTGCGGCGCGCCATCGACTACATGCCGGCGCTGGGCAATCTCTCGGTGATTCGGTGCTGGACCGGCTTTCGCGCCGCAACCGAAGACAAGCTGCCCATCATCGGGCCGTGCCCGGGTCGCGAAACCCTGTATCTTGCCACCGGCCACGAAGGGCTGGGCATCACCACCTCGCTCGGCACCGCGCAACTGGTGGCCGACCTGATGATGGGGCGCGCGCCTTCCATCGATCCGGCGCCCTACTCGGCTTCAAGGCTGGGACTGGAGTGGGCGCATGGGTGAGGCCGTAGAACTGAGCGTGAACGGCCGCTCGGTGCGTGTTCTCCCCGGCACGACGGTGGCGGTGGCGCTTCTCTCCGCGGGGGAGACCATTTTTCGGCGATCGGTAAGCGGAGAACCCCGCGCGCCGGTTTGCGGAATGGGAATCTGTTTCGAATGCCGGGTGACGATTGACGGCGAGCCGCAAGTCCGCGGCTGCCAGGTCGTTTGCCGGCCTGGTATGGATGTCCGCACCGATGAGTGATGCCGGCGTATTCGATGTGCTGATCGCCGGCGCGGGGCCGGCCGGAATGGCGGCAGCTTGGGCGGCCTCGCAGGCCAAGCTGCGAGTGGGCATTGTCGACGACAACCCCGCCGCCGGCGGGCAGATCTGGAGGGGCGGCGCTTCCGCCGAGGGGACGCGTTGGATCGAGCGGTTGGCCCGAACGGGAGCCGAGTTCCTGCCGGGGACGCGGGTGATCGATCAGCCCGAACCCAACGAACTGCTGGCCGTTTCCGACCAGGGACCCGTCAGGCTTCGCTATCGAAAACTCATCCTGGCCACCGGCGCGCGCGAGCGCTTTCTTCCGTTTCCCGGGTGGACGCTGCCCAATGTCGTGGGCGCCGGCGGATTGGAGGCGCTGGTCCGCGGCGGCTTGCCGGTCGCCGGCCGCCGGGTGGTGGTGGCCGGAACGGGACCGCTACTTCTGGCCGTCGCGGCCGAGCTGCGCGGGCACGCCGCAGAGATTCCGCTGATTGCCGAACAGGCGTCGAAGGGGCATTTGTTGCGGTTTGGCGGGGGGCTGGCGCGCGAGCCGGGCAAATTCGCGCAGGGGATGAGACTGCGGTGGCAAACGCGCGGCGTGCGTTACGCCGCCGGAACGTGGCCGATTTCCGCCGAGGGCAACGGCAAACTCGAGGCCGTGGTTCTGCGTTCCGGCGAGAGGGTGTGGAAGGAACCTTGCGATTATCTGGCCGTCGGGTTTGGGCTGGTTCCCAACCTGGAGCTGCCGGCTCTGGTGGGGTGTACGATTGAGAACGGTTTTGTTGCGGTGAACAAGTGGCAGGAGACCTCCCTGGCTGGTGTCTACTGCGCCGGGGAGCCCACCGGAATTGGCGGAGTGGACCTCGCTCTCGCCGGTGGGAGCATCGCCGGACATGCCGCCGCCGGGGACGCTTCGCGGGCGCGCGGATGGTTCGGCGCCAGAAATCGCGCATTGCGGTTCACCAAGTCACTTGCGCAAGCGTTCTCGCTGCGCGAGGAACTGAAATCCATGGCAACCCCCGGCACACTGGTCTGCCGCTGCGAAGATGTGACGTTCGAGCACCTCCGGCAGCACGACAATTGGAGATCGGCCAAATTGCAGACGCGCTGCGGAATGGGCGCCTGCCAGGGAAGAGTCTGCGGCGCGGCGACCGAATTTCTGCTGGGATGGCAAGCCGCATCCGGGCGCCCTCCGATCTATCCGGCGCGCGCCAGAGATCTTGCAGCGGAGTAGCTTGAAGCCGGGAAGCCGACACGCAATCCCCGTGTAGACAAGGCGGAGCAGGTGTCCAGGAATCGATGGCATCTCGATGTCAAGGTTGCGACCGTCGAAGAAATTGACGATGAGTTGCGCGGGTGGCTGCGGCACGCCTACGACCTCTGCGCTCGAGGTCCGGCCATGCCCTTTCTTGCCGGGCGGGGCATCCGTCGGTGATTGGTATGCGGCCAGGCACGGCTTTAACCTGCAGATCGGCGCCGCACCAGCCCGAGGGCGAGCAATGCCGATCCGAACAGGACCCAGGTGGCTGGCTCCGGGACGGCAGTTGCCTCCAGTTCGAAGAAAACATCCTCGTTTGTCGTACCTGTTTGAATGAACCCAGACCCGTCGTTGGCGATCGCAAAGGTATTGTCGCTCGATCCGACGGTCGGCGGTTCGAACATATCGAGGCCGAGGATGTCTACCCCGCTGCTGGGATTGGCGGCCGACACGGTGAAGATCAGACCGTCCGGCACCAGGAGATACGGAAGACCGAATGTCACGTTGAGGACATCACTTGCCGGCACGGATATTCCAGTCAGGACGAAGTCGGGACCAATTTGCGATCCGACCGGAGCACCGACGCCGAATAGCCGGAGTGTCGCGTCAAATGTCCCTGCAGTTCCGCTGTTGTAGAACTGGACCGTGGCCAGTGTGGCCAGTCGATCGGTACCGGCCAACTGAATTTGGTCCCCAATCTGTGTGAAACCATTGCCCGCATACACGATGGTGTCCAGGGTATCCGTTGTGGTGTTGCTATAAATCGTAGATCCAAAAGCATGAGCGGAGACCAGCAAGGTAAACCCCATCAGACTGAAAACGACGCGCTTCATTTCCCCTCCATTTCGAAACCCGGGCAGAGTGTCCGCGCAGGCGGGTGCTGCCACCGCTCGCGGCCATTCCTGCCAAAAACTCCATCTCGCAAACATTCAAGGACGTGGACGAGTTTCTGTCACATTGTTCCCAGCCTCGACGGAACGCGGTCGGTAAGGCCCAGTGATCCACAAAAGTGCTTGAAAATTTAGCACATCTCTTGACGGAGCGCGCAATTCCGTCCGTGGCCCAAATACGACGGTTCGCAGGATGGGCCATCGTGCACGGGCCTCGGAATCGGCCTCAACTGCGAGACGCATCAAAAGCCTGGACTGACCGCTCCATTCGCCTGCCAGAGACGACAACTCGAAATCCATCGCGGTCCTCAGACCTTCCTCGACTTCACGCAGGACCTCGGATGGGAGGCTGCCAACTCTCCTGGTCAGCCTGGCCCGGTCCAGCGTGGTCACCTGATGACACACGGCAAAGCTCGTCTTCGGCAGACCGACACTCCGGGAAGGGGTTTCATGGGTTCGAAGCTCGGATCAACCGGTGTCGTGCCGGAATCAAAATCTTACAATGGGACTATGGAGAAAAGGCCCGCAGTTCAGCTCATTTCAGAGCAGTTGATCGGCTCTGTCATAGATCAAGCACGACAATCCGCGAGGCGGCGGAAGAACTATAACTTCCACACCGGCGACGGAGACAACCCGCAGCGTTTCCTGAACGTATTTCTGGCCGACTCGTATCTGCGCCCTCACCGACATCTGCATCCGCCGAAGGCGGAGTCGTTTCTGGTGCTGATGGGACACCTCGCAGCCTTCGTATTTGACGACGGCGGAAGTGTAGTCGCCGGCCACCTGCTGGGAGACGGTCCGTTTTCGGGAAAATTGCCGTCTCGAATTGCCAGTGGGGCCGCCGCGCGAGGGATCGACTTACAACCAGGTCTTTGGCATTGTGTTGCAGCGCTAAGTCCGGTTGCGGTGTGCTACGAGGTGAAGCCCGGACCCTGGGACCCGACGACGGACAAGGAGTTTGCTCTGTGGGCTCCGGAGGAGGGTTCGGCCGCTGCAGCCCAGTATCTGGCGACCCTGCTCGCCTGACACGTGGGTTGCACTTCTTCTGAAGTGAGCCAGAGAAGATCTCCCGAAGTGCAGCATGGACCCAGTCCCTTGTCGTGGCCTGATAGTCCAGTTCCGAGAGCCGCTTCCGCAAGCCGGGTATAGAATGTACCCCAAGGAGTCAACACCGATTGCAGCCACACAGGTTCGATGATTCGGCTCCCCTGCTCGGAAAGAAGGCAGGCAAGAGGAGGGATTCATGTCCGATCGTTTTTTCAATGGCACGGCGCGCCGCAAGTTCCTCAAGGCCTCTGCCGGCGGTATGCTTCTTCTCAAGCCGGAAACGGTTTTCGGCTCGCAAGCGAACTCCACGGTTGAGGTGGGGTTGGTAGGATGCGGCAGCCGCGGCAACTGGCTGGCGCCATTCTTTCCGGAATACTCCGGCGCCCGCGTTGTCGCCGTCGCCGATGTCGTGCGGGCCAATCTGGATTCGACTCGAGAGAAACTCAACGTCGGCGCATCCCGCGCCTATCATGGTCCGGACGCATATAAGGAATTGGCCAATTCACAACTGGACGCCGTGGTGATTGAAACGCCCCCCTACTTTCACCCTGTCCATGCGGCGGCGGCGGTCGAAGCCGGCAAGCACGTCTTCTGCGCCAAACCGATCGCCGTCGATGTGCCCGGCAGCAAGGATTTTCTCGAGAGCGGCCGCAGGGCACAGAGCAAGAATCTGAGCTTTTGGGTCGACTTCCAAAGCCGGGCCCGTCCGGTATTCCAGGATGCGGCGGCACGCATCCAGCGCGGGGACATCGGCAAAGTGGCTCTCACCCAGATCATGTATCTTGCCGGCAGGCCTTGGGTGGACCGCTCCACACCTGGCATGGACCCCGGCGAGAAACGAATCGTCAACTGGATTGGCGATCGCGTGATCAGCGGCGATGTCATCGTCGAGCAGAATATCCACGTCATCGATATGGCGAACTGGTATCTCGCCGGCCATCCGTTGAAAGCGAACGGGACGGGCGGCCGCACCGACTGGGCCGGGACCGCGAGCAATACGGGTGATGCCTGGGATCATTTCGTAGTCACCTACTGGTATCCCAATGACGTCCATGCCAGCTTCTCGTCCGACCAGCTCACCGGTACGCTGTCGGACCTCTGCGTCCGCTGCTTCGGCATCGGAGGATGCGCCGATACGCACTATGGCGGACTCGTTCGCATCCTGAGCAGGGAAAAGGACAAGGCCTGGATGGGCGCGGAAAAGGACGACACGTTCAAAGGCGGCTGTGTCACCAATATCAAGGACTTCGTCGCGAGCATCCGTGGGGGTAAACCGATCAACAACGCCGCCACCGCCGTGGAAAGCAATCTCTCGGGGATTCTCGGCCGGATGGCTGCCTACCAGGAACGTACGGTCTCCTGGGATGAGATGATGGACTCCACCGAGAAATGGGAGCTGGATCTCACTCTTAACTGGTAGGAACGGAGACTGTAGTGAACGTGACGCTGCTCCTGAAAACGCTGTGTCTGTCGGCGCTGCTGGTTGGCTCGGCCGCGGGAGCCCCGCCGGCCAACGAGTTCTTCGCCATGGACACCGCCATGGTGCGGAAGCTGGGCACTCCTCTGGAACGGCCGGATCTCGAGATGCTTGCCGCAATGGGCTATGCAGGCGTAGGACCTGTGGCCCTGGATGAAGCGGGTTGGCGGCACCTTACGGGAACGGTTTTGCCACTGCTGGACGAACTGAAACTGAAGTTGTTCGCAGTTTATACGAGCAATGTCAGGGTCGATCGCGAGAGCTTTGCGATCGGCCCCGAAATCAAGCAGGGTCTTCCCGCTCTGAAAGGCCGAAGGACGCTGATCTGGCTGCCCGTAACGAGCAAAGAGTTTCGCCCCTCGGACCCGGCCGGGGACGACCTGGCGGTCGCCGCCGTGCGCGAGGTTGCGGACAGAGCGGCTGAGTACGGGCTCTCGGTTGCTCTTTATCCGCACACCAACAACCTGATAGAGCGCGTGGAAGACGCCGTCCGAATTGCCGTGAAGAGCGGACGGCCGAATGTCGGCGTCACTTTCAATCTCTGTCATTGGCTCCGCACCGATGGAACCGACCTGGAAAGCACCTTGAAGCTCGCGCTGCCGCACCTGTTGGTGGTGACCATCAACGGGGCAGATACCGGCGGGAAGGATTGGGGCCATCTGATTCAGCCGCTGGACGCCGGCACGTTCAACGTGGAAGAGCTTTTGCGGGAGTTGAAACGTTTGGGTTATCGAGGACCTATCGGGTTGCAGGGCTATAGCGTCGCAGAGGTTCACAAAATGGAGCCGGCCGAGAATCTGAGACGCTCGATGAAGGCGTGGAAGAAATTCCAGGTTGGCCTGGAGTAAGGCAGAGTCAGTTTGCTGCAGCCGCAGCGATCCTTCCAGTGAGGCACATCCGCAGCCCGACGGCAAAGTCCGTCTGGGTACATCGAACAATAAATAGTTTTCCTGCCTGTGATCGTGCAAACCGATGTATAGTCGCCTTATGGATTGGCTGAACTATCATCATCTGCTCTATTTCTGGACCGTCGCCAAGGAGGGAAGCATCGCCAAGGCGTGCGAAAAGCTGCACCTTGCTCAGCCCACCATCAGCGGCCAGTTGCGGATGTTGGAGGAATCGCTGGGAGAGAAACTGTTCACCAGGGCCGGCCGCGGGCTTGCCTTGACCGAGGTCGGCCAGGTCGTCTACCGTTACGCCGACGAGATCTTCGGCCTCGGGCGGGAGTTGCAGGAGGTGCTGAAGGGAAGGCCGCCAGGTCGGCCGATGCGATTGCTCGTCGGCATCTCCGATCTGGTTCCTAAATTGATCGCCTACCGGGTGCTTCAACCGACGCTATTGATGGCGGAGCCGGTCCAACTGGTTTGTCACGAAGATACGCCTGAGCGCCTGCTGGCAGACCTCGCCGATCACCGGCTGGACGTCGTGCTTTCGGACGCGCCGGTTCCGCCGACGATCCGGGTGAAAGCGTTCAACCACCTCTTGGGCGCGTGCGGCGTCACGCTTTTTTGCGCCCACGGCATCGCCGCCTCCTTTCGCAAGAACTTCCCGGCATCCCTCGACGGAGCGCCGTTCTTGCTGCCGACTGAAGGATCCCACCTGAGGCGATCGCTGGAGCAGTGGTTCGATTCCCGGAACATCCGGCCCAGGGTAGTGGCCGAGTTCAAGGACAGAGCGCTCCTGAAGGCCTTCGGGCAGGGCGGTGCGGGAATCTTTCCGGCGCCGAGCGCAATTGAAAGAGAGGTCCGCGAGCACTACAAAGTGAGCGTGGTCGGGCGCCCTGAATCAATAGTGGAAAGTTTCTACGCCATCTCGGTGGAAAGGAAGCTCAAGCACCCCGCCGTCGTGGCCATCTCCGACGCGGCTCGAGACAAGCTTTTCGCACACCTGGACGGGCGCTGAGAATCGCGGACGCAAGCCGGACGCAAGGCCGCCCTTTGCATCGCAAAAAACGATGTAATTCTTCCAAAAGATCTAAGATACCAATACATTGGTCGCCGCATCTCATTCTTTGAAAGGGCCACAAGCAAACCAGTCGACGGCCAGTCGGCGAAGGAGAGCGAGTCCCAATCGACAACCAACAAAGGAGAACACGACCATGACAAAACAACTGCGAACCGGGATGTTTGTGTGCGCAGCCTTACTGGCCGCGCAACTGGGGTTTGCCGCCAACAACGCCAGCGAGGCCGCCGAGATGCGCCTGGAGCGGGAAGTGCGGAGCAAGCTGGTTACCTTGCCGTTCTACAGCCTGTTCGACCATTTCACTTTCCGGGTGGATGACGACACGGTAACGTTGATGGGAAAGGTCAGCCGGCCCACGCTGAAGAGCAGCGCCGAAAATGTTGTGAAAACTATCGAAGGGGTCGTGAGGGTAGTGAACCAGATCGAGGTTTTACCCCTCTCGCCCAACGACGACAACCTGCGGCTGAGTCTGTATAGGACTATCTATGGGCATACTGCCCTGCAGACGCTGGCCATGCGAGCCGTGCCGCCGATTCACATCATCGTTGAAAAGGGAAATGTGACGCTGGAAGGTGTCGTGGCGAACGAGATGCAGAAGAATATCGCCGGCATCCAGGCCAACGGGGTGCATGGTGTCTTCTCCGTCAAGAACAACCTGCGGGTGGAAACCCAGAGTTAACAACTGAAACGGGAAGGGGTGGCGGCCGCAAGACCGGTGCTCAGACGGCGTCCGCCCCCCTGACCGGATGGCCACAGCTTTCCTCAAGTTAGCTCTCATTATCTGCAGAGCGTTATTCAGCGAGTCTGAACGGCGTAGCGAAAAAAGACATGAACCGATGGAAGACATTCCTGCCACTGGCGGTGCTGGCGGCTCTGCTGTCGTGGGCCGGACCGGCTCTGGGCGGCGCGACGTGGCTCTGACACGCCCTGGCGGTCGCAGCAGGCATGACTGCCGGGACCTACCGATCCGCTGAGAGGATTGCGCCGAGCATGCGCCACGCGCAGGAAGCCACCCCTCGTGCGCAGCAAGTGCAGTGTCGAGTTTTCACCGGGGGCTGTCGGCCCATCCAACGGCCGGCTGTCGCCGGAGACACGATAGACCGAATTCAGAAGACTTAGAAAACCACAAAAGGAGAAACAACCATGACTCTGGGATCAATCACCCGATGTGCACCGATGCTCGCTGTCGTCACGCTGCTTCCGTCAGCCTTCGCCGGCAGCGTCTCCGTGGAACAGCTTCAGGCGCAGAAAGAAGGCGTCGAACTCATTCGCCAGGTGGAGGAGGCGGCCCGGGACGTCCGCTACAATGCCGGCCGGCTGAACTCCTTCACCAACAGCCTCTTGAACTCCAAGTGGACTCACGTTCATCACCTGGATCAAATCAGGGCCCTTGTGAACGAAGGTCTACGGCCTGCGCTGGCGCGGCTGGTGGAGATCCGTCCGCTGTTACCGGAATGGAAGCAGCAAAGCATTGATCAAATGATCGAGGCAGCCAAGATGCTCGCCTCCGACACCGATTCCGCCATTCTGGCGAAGCGCACTGCCGGCGCGCTGCCGCCGGCGATGAACACCGAATACAAGGCCTGGATTGCCAGGGTATACGAGCACGCGGAAACGCTGGTCAAGACCTCAGACGCAGCCGGCACTTATGCGGCAGCGCGGCTGAAGGCGATGGAAGCGGGCGTCAAGGTGCCGGCGACTTAGCTTTTGTCACTGCACCCGGCCCGGAACGGGAAGCGGGATCCGCCGAGGACCGAGCGGATCCCGCTTCTCGCGCTCTGCGTTGGGGCAGCCGCGGTGACACCAGTCGGACACCAGGCACGAAAAGAACTCAACTCTGAAAAACCTGGCGGCGAGAGCGTACCTTCGGAGCGTGATCGCCACCCTCAGCTACCGACTGGAATCAAATCCCCTTTTCGCAACTTTTCCCCGCACGACGATGAAATAACCGGTGCGGCCGCGCCGTGCTGGATTCAGTAACGATACAGCGTGAGCTGCACGCTCCGCGGCTCAGCGCCGAAACGCAGTCCCTGGCCGGATTGGTGCAGCTTGGCTTGCTCCACCAGGCTGTAGTCGAGGGAGGTGTCGTCACCGTTCAGCCGCCGGCCCGCCACCCAGCGGCCATCCACGTACACGCCTTCTTCCGCCGTCGAGATGGAGGCCGTCTTGGGCCCGGGCGTGTTGGGCCGGAACGTGATTTGCACGTTGGAGCCGACGACGATGAATTCGTCGGTGCCGGTGGAGATGAACATGGCGTAGCCAGTGGACGACGGGAACGGACCCTGCTCGGCCGGCACCGCGGGTTGCCCGCTTGCCCCTGCACCCTGACGGGTGGCCGGTGCGCCGAGACCCCGTCCCTGGCTGACCCCGATCGTATATCCACCCAGTTCCAGGCTGTCTGTCTGCTTGTCCGGCGTCAGTACGGAAGCAGTGATCGTGCCCTTCGACTGCGCTTCCAGCACCAGCGGCGCAAGCTGGCCCAGCACGTCGTAGGCGTGCGCCAGGGGTGTGTCGCCGCTGGCGGCGCGTTCATAGGCGAACGGCGAGAAACCGATCAGAGCGTGGGTGCCGAACGCCCACACCGCGTAGCCGGGGTCGGGCCGCGTTTCGGGGATAAACAGCGGATTGCCCGCGCGGTGAAACATGGAGACCCACTCCTTGTAGACCGGCCGGTAGATGCAGGGAGTCAGGATATCAATATGCGGCGCGCCGGCCTGCCAGATGTTGAGCGTGTCGGCCAGCGCCGCGCCGCTCGAATACTGCCCCATCCAGTCGCCCAGCGCCGCGTTCACGAATGTCGGGATGGGATACTCCGCTTTTCCGGCCGCCGCCACCTGGTCCATGTAGCGGGCGTAATACCAGGACATGAAGATTCCGTCGGCCCGCCGGTCGCTGCCGAAGACTTCCCTCCACGTCCCCGACGTCTTGTTGCCGTTATCGGCCCACTGCTTGCGAAGCTCTGGGACCAGCGAATCGCGGTGGGTCGCCAGGTAATCCATCAGCTCTTGGGGAACCGGTCCGTTGAGCGCCTTTTCCGCTTCCGGCGCGTGGTCGCGGAGGGTGCCGCGAAGGCCCACCTCGTTTTCCACCTGCATCATGAGCACCGTGTGGTCCTGGCCATCCACTTCCCTGACGTGCCGCATCAAAGCCCGGTAGGCCCTGGCGTCGGCTTCCCAGTTGGCTTGGTAGAACACCGACATCATGTTCAGCTTGTTGCCGTTCTCATCCACCACCAGGGGAAACTGGCGGGTGTCTTTCTTCACCCACGGGGGCGCGTAGGTGGACATGCTGTTCTTCCAGCTTCCGAACCACAGCAGCATCAGGCGAAGGTTGTGCTTGCGGGCATCCCGGATGATGTCATCCACCAGAGAGAAATCGAACCTGCCGCGATCGGGCTCTATCAGCTCCCAGGAGACGGCCACCAGCACGGTATTCACGTGCGACGCCACCAGCTTGGACCAGTACGGCTCCAGGTATTCCATGTTGGAGGAGGCCGAATTGGCCAGCTCGGCCGCCAGAGCCAGGTAGGGCTGTCCATCCACGATGAGCTCGGTGGCTGCGCCGCGCTTCTCAAGGTGGGGCACCGAAGCGGGATTCACCTGCGCGATCGCCGTGGCCGCTGCCAGAAACACTGCGCTGGCGAGACCGAGAGAGCCCTTGTTCCTCATGCTCTACAGCCTAACGCGCGTCTGTTGCGGAGGCAAAGACCTTCATTCGATACGAACGGTTACCGGGCCCCGGAGCACCTCGCGAAAGTTGAAGGGAATATCAAGCGCAATGGATGCCCGGAGGCGGCGCGTGGTATGGCCAAAGGCCTCAACCTAAAGGCGCCTCGAATCCGATCGACTTGATCCGAACCGTTGCCGGAAGGGTTGGCGGAGGCGGTCCGTATTTTCCCGTGCCGTTGCCCACCAGAAACTTCGGTCCGTCGTCGTCTCTTTTCGCCGCCGCGATCACGTGGCCGAAGGATGTTTGGGGGCCAACTCCACCCGTAGCCTGGCAGATGGTGAAAGTGTCTCCCTGAATACTGTCGATAATCGCAATATGGGCGCCGTGAGGCCAGATCAGAACATCCAGGGGTTTGATGTCCTCGACTTTCGAACGCCATTTTTCCGATCGACAGACATTTTCCCAAAGGTTCGGGACCAGATTCGGGCTGGCCAGCGGAAGGCGGTTCTCCACACCGTAATTACCGATGAAGCCGTTGCAGTCAACGCCAATATACGTGCTGCACACCTTCGCGATCCGATCGTCGCCGTCGAGAACGTTTCGGAAGGGCTTCAAATCCGGGTGGTTCGGTACCGCGATAGCTACGTCCTCCACGATGCGGAGAGCGTTTCGAACGTCGTCGGGAGTTCCTTTTCCCCAGAAGCACTGTCCCGCTGCTTCCGCCTGATCGTGCCGGTAGAAGACACGCCCTGCCTGGGCGGCCCTTAGTATGCTTTGCCAGAACAGGGGTGAGTCGCCGACTCCACCGTACTTAGGAAGGTTGCACAGGTAGCGAGTGACGCTGGCGCTCTTGACCGGTCCGGCCGACGTCCAGACGTCGATCACTTTGTACCACTGCACATAGGTTGAAGGTGATACCTTCGCATTTACCCCAGACATTTGCCCCTCCATCGACGCACGCTTGCGGTTAGCGGTCGCCGTAGATGCTGTCACCCGGGGTTCCCAGCGCACCTCTGGTGTTGGCTTCAGGATATCACGAGCAAACTAGCTTCGATCCACTAAGACTGCGGTTTTCCTTTGAAATCCATCCTCAGGGTCGTTCCACCGGCTGGGGCTTTTCCTGCGGCGATGTCCCGTCGGGATTGTTCACCAGTGCGCCGGGGGGCGCCTTAACGGGACCGTACAGCAAGGGATCGTTGGTCGCATGCATCCAGCGGTCCAGGCGGCCGCGCATCTCGTCCAGTGCGGCGCGATGCGCGGGATCGCTCGCCAGGTTGTTTACTTCGTTGGCGTCGAACATCAAGTCGTAGAGCTGTTCGGCGGCCACCGGCTGACTTCTCCAACCGTTTTCGAGCCACAAGGTCTTGCTGGGGCCGTCGTCGCAGTTCGGTAAATTCGGATTCGTGCGGCCGTCGTAGTGCCGGATGTACTTCCAGCGGTGCGTGCGGACAGCCCGCTTGGGCTCGTAGGCGGCATGGTAGTTCACTTCAGCGAAAATCTGCTCGTTGATCTCGTTCGCCTCGCCGCGGATGAGCGGCATCAGGGACTTGCCTTGAAGCCAGGCAGGGTGCTCGACGTTGGCGAGGTCGCAGAAGGTGGGGAACAAGTCGAGGTGCGAAACCATGGCGTCGCTCACTTTCCCACCGCTGAAGCCGCCAGGACCGCGCATCACCAGGTGAACTCCCATGCCGCCATCCGTCAGATGACACTTCATGTTGGGGAAGGCGATCCCGTGGTCGGTGGTGGAGACGACGAGAGTGTTGTCGGCCAGGCCGCTCGCTTCGAGGGCGCGCAGAACAGTTCCCACGCCTTCGTCCAGAACCCGTGCGCTGGCTTTGAACGAAGCCATGTCATAGCGGGTTTGCGGCGTGTCCGGTATGGGGGCCGGGGGAAGGCAGTAGCGCGGATCTTCGGCTGGACCCGGCTTGCGATAAACCCGGTGGGTCTCGAAGAATCCAACCGTCAGCAGGAAGGGCTGCTTGGGGGCGTGTCCGAGAAAGGCCGCCGCGGCCGGCGCCACCTGTTCGACGTGATTCCCATTGAAGCGCTCGACTTTGTCGTAGCCAATGACGTCAGGATCCCTGGCGATGTGTTGCAGACCGATCAAAGCCGAGTAATATCCGGCGCGGCGAAGCGTGTGCGCAATGTGTTGGCTGTAATCGTTTAGCGAAAAGCCGCGATGGGCGAGCCCCAGCATTCCGTTGCTGTGAGGACACTGGCCGGTCAGCAGGCTGGCCCTGCTCGGCGAACAGGTGGGAGCGGCGTTGAAGGCGTTGCGAAACAACACGCCCCCGCCAGCCAGCCGCTGAATGTTCGGCGCGGGCACCGCGTGGCCGTAGGGCTGAAGGTAGCGCCCCGTGTCGTGCGAATGAATGTACAGAATGTTTGGGAGTGTCCCCGCGGCCCGTGCCAGGACGGTGCCCGCCGCGCCCGCCGTAACAGCAGTCAGAAAGCCGCGGCGGGGCAGATTCGATGCAGACTCTACGGATGGCATACGTGCGCATTATGCGAGATCGAGGGGACGCGTGGCAACCAATCCTGAAAAGACGGGCCGACTCTACTCCGCTTTTGGCTTCGGAACGCGGAAGCTGACACGGGCAGGCTTCGCGGGTGGCTGTACCTTCATGACCTTGCAGACCAGTTGAACGGACTCGGGCGCCGAAACCACGCGTGTGATGTGCTTTGCCTCGTCCACGCCGGCCAGCACCAGCACCGCCCACGACGGCACGATGAACTCCAGCACCCGGAGCGTCTCCGGCCCGGACCGAAACAGGACCACCAGCTCCTCGTCCTCTTTGCAGGCCTTCTGCATCGCCTGGATCTGTCCCAGCATGATGGCGCCTACACTGTCCGGCAACGTCGGCGTGGAGGGCTTGGACGCAATCTGATCCGCCAGCGCATGCTGTGCCAACTGTTTCGCAATCTCGCCAAGTGCCATCTGCCTGATCGTACCAAGTCGGGAGGTGCTTCCGTAGGCGGGAACCACAACGGCCACGCTCAGCGGATAATCCAAAGCACCACGGCGCCAGGATGTCTGAAGCGAGCGGTTAGCTTCACGGCGTGCCTCAGGGCCACAGCCGAAGTGCAGTTACTTTGGGGCCCTTACTCAGGTCAAATTCAGAGAGCGGAACATAGCGATGCGCCGCTCCCGCAATGGATCGTTGGCGACCTTGCTGACATTGTCGAGGACCATGGTGGCGCGATCCTTCTCGGTAAACACCGGCCAGCGCGGCAGTTTCGGGGTATTGGGATCACCCGTGCGCGCGAACGCAATCCAGGCATCGCTGACTCGATCGGCGAGAGCCATCGCTTCGGCGCCTCCGCCCGTCAGCTTGGCGGATATTTGGACGTTGTCGAAAGCGAAAGGGATCTCCATGTTATGCGGCGATCTCAACTGGCCACCCTGCACGGGGGTTTCCCACGTGAAGTAATACCGACACACCGGTCCACCTGGCCCTGTCGGCCGGGGGCATGAAACGGTTTTCCCCCGGTGCTCGCGCCATATGGAATGGCCTTGAAAATCTTTATGCCCTGGTTATCGATTCCTCGAATCTTCCCGAGGCTCGTCTCCGCGGTTACAAACTTCGGACCCTGTCCGCTCGCACGCTCGAGCAGAGCGCTACTGGAGAATGCAACCACCGAAGCACGCCGCAGGAAATCGCGGCGGTTCATAGCAGGCACGATGATTGAGTGGTCTGGGGGCAATCGACGAAGCCTCCGTAGGCCATTGTCGCTCCGCCGTTTATGTCCGCCAAGGACGCAGGGGGTTTCCCAGCGTTGCGGAGGCGGGGTCGGCCTTGCTCTGGCATCGTTGGGTGTATGATCGGCAATGTCCCGGAAGCGGTAATGGAAGTACCGGAGAAAACATGAACCGACATTTACTTGCAGCTCATTGCCTCTTTATCCTCGTTGTTTCTTGCGCATTCGCGGGTGGCAACAACTACAAGAACTTCGATGTCGCCGTCTACGCCCGCGTCATCGACGTGCAGGAGATGAAGGACCCCGCGTGGCTGGAGAGGAGTTGGGCGGCCGTGACGAAGTACGTGAAGGTCGACAAAATCTATCTCGAGACACACCGCGATACGGTGATGCCCGACCAGGCGACTCTGGACCAGGCGAAGAATTTCTTCGCGAGCAAGGGCGTCAAGACCGCCGCCGGCATCACATGGACCATCAACGAGAGGAATGGCGAGACCTACTGCTACTCGAACCCCGAACATCTCAAGCTAATGAAGAAGGTAGTCGAGTTCACGGCGAAGAACTTCGACGAGATCCTGTTGGACGATTGGTTCTTCACAAACTGCAAGTCGGACATCGAGATCGCCGCCAAGGGGAATCGGAGCTGGACCCAGTACCGGTTGGATCTTATGGATCGGACCGGACGGGAACTGATGGTCAACGCGGCCAGGGCGGTCAACCCCAAGGTGAAGGTCATCATCAAGTACCCGCAATGGTACGACCATTATCAAGCCTGCGGATTCAACCTGGAGACCCAGCCCAAGTCCTTCGACGGCGTCTACACCGGCACCGAAACCCGCGACCCGGTCAACAACAGCATGCACATCCAGCAGTATCACGGCTACTCCATCTTCCGTTACCTCGAGAACCTCAACCACAACAACCGCGGCGGCTGGGTGGACCAGGGCGGTAGCGAGATACCCAACCGTTACGAAGAGCAGCTTTGGATAACGCTGTTTGCCAAGGCGCCGGAGATCACGCTGTGGCCCCTTGGCCGCCTGTTGGCGCCGGGCTTCCGGTACGATCAGCCCTTGCGCGATGTCTCGGGGGTTCCAAGGTTGGCGACCATGGCCGGGCCGGTTTTCGAAGAGGTGGATCGTTTCATAGGAGAGATGGGCAACCCCATCGGCGTGAAGAGCTACAAACCCTTCAACTCCTCGGGCGAAGATTATCTTCCAAGCTATTTGGGCATGGCCGGGATTCCGATGGATATCGTTCCACAGTTTCCCACCGAGGCGCAGACCGTTCTGTTGACCGAGCAGGCCAGTTTTGATCCCGACATCGTCTCAAAGATCGAGAAGCAGTTGGCCGCCGGGAAGACCGTGGTCATCACCTCCGGCCTTCTCAAAGCGCTTGGGCGTAAGCTTGACGACATCGTCGAGCTGAAGTACACGGGCCGAACCGTATCGACGTACGAATTCCTGGGCGGGCGCGGATCCGGCGTGAGCAAGTCCGACACCGACATCCTCGTGCCGGAGATCACCTTCTTCACCAACGATTCCGGCCCAGTCATCAGCGCCTTCACTTCCGCCACCAGCACCTCGGGGGTTCCGATCCTGCACCGGGCTAAGTATTCCAAGGGTTTGTTGTACGTCCTGACTGTCCCGCAGGCGCAGGGCGATCTGTACGCCTATCCGCAGCCCGTGTTGAACACGATCCGTGAGGTTTTGGGCAAGGAAACGTACGTACGCCTGGATGCGCCCAGCCGGGTCAGCTTGTTTGTCTACGACAACGACAAGTTCATCGTCGAATCGTTCCGGGAGGACCCTGTGCCGACGGCGCGCGTGATCACCGACAAACGCATCGCCCGGCTGCGCGACATGTTGACAGGGCAGGTGCTGGAGGGCACGCCTCAGGGCTCGACGACGGTTTTCACGACGCCGCTCGTGCCCGGCTCGTACCGCGTCTTTTCGGCAGAGTAGCAGCCCGCGCCGAATGCAGCAATTCGACTGGATTCCGGCCGGCATCGAATGGGGGTGATAGTCCGGTTAAACTTCCCACAACTGCACTGGGAAGGAATTCGAACGCTCAGACGGGAATGGCGGGTAAGATGAATCGGAGCTGCAGGTCAATTGCGCCCGCATGAGGCGACTGAGGCAGCTCCGGACAGGAGCGGAACATGGCCAAGAAGACGATTCGATACAGCGATTACTTCGCCGAAGCCATACACAGAATGCGCCAGGATGGACTCCTGCTGGTTACCGCGGACACGGCCGGGAAGCCCAACGTGATGACCATCGGGTGGGGCGCCATCGGCTCGATATGGGGACGGCCGGTCTTCATCGTGCTGGTCCGGCCCTCACGCTACACCTACAGCCGCCTGGAAGAGGCCGGCGATTTCACGGTCAACGTGCCTCCACGGGAACTGGCGGCCGCGGTGAACCTCTGCGGCACGGTTTCCGGCCGGGACCACGACAAGTTCCAGGAAGCAGGTCTGACGTTGATTCCCGGCAGAGAGGTCCGGGCTCCCATCATCGCCGAGTGCGTGGTGCATTACGAATGCCGGACCCTTCACCGGAACGACGTGGCGCCGGAGGCGCTGGTGCAAGCGGTTCTCGACGATGCCTACCCGGCCGGAGACTTTCACCGCGTGTATTTCGGCGAGATCGTGGCGGCTTACGCCGATGAGGACGCGGGACAGCGTTTTCTCGAGCCGGCGGGCGTGTTGCCTGTCGCTGGGCCCTGATTCGTGTTTCTTCCTCTCTCGACCGCCTGAGCCGTATTTCGAAGGCTTGTAAAATGGAGACGGTGGCGCGGAAACGCAGAGTGGGCGATGAGCTGCATTTCCCCGCCACGGTCATGCGATTCGGCGGCTGAAAGATCAGATTATGGATAGCGTTATCGCCAAGGCGATTAATCTGGAAACTCATCCGGTGGCTCTGGTGTGGGCGGACGAAGCGCCGGCCGGGGCGTCCCGTTTCAAATCGGGCCGCTGGGGATGCGTGGTCAACCTGTTCGCGGTTGCCGCGACGCGCGGGCGCACTGGCGCCTTCGACCGGCAGACGGCCGGCTGCTGGGGCGGAGGCGTCGGCCTGGGCTTCGGAAACCGGTACGAGGACTTCCCCGGCGGCATGGAGTGCTTCTGCCGGTTTCTGTCGGGCGGCAACCAGCAGTCGGAGCCGGGACGCGCCATCGGCGACCAGATGAAAGCCTCGGGTTGGGGCCGCATGGCGGACGATTTCCTTCAGGGCGAGCGCTACGTCAAGAACGCCGAGAGCACGCGCCGGTTTGTCGAGGCGCTGCCGATGCGCGACATCCCCGCCGGCTTCGTCGTCGTCAAGCCGCTGGGCGAGACCGATCCCGCGCACGAAGACGTCAAGAGCGTCACCTTCTTCGTGGACCCCGACCGCCTGTCGGCGCTGGTTATCCTTGCCAACTACGCCCGTCCCGATGCTGAGAACGTCATCGTTCCCTGGGCGGCGGGATGCCAGGTAATGGGAATTTTCGCCTACCGCGAACTGGAGCGCGAGCACCCGCGCGGCTTGATCGGCCTGACCGATATATCCGCCCGCAAGAACGTGCGAGCGTCTCTTGGTAAAAACGTCTTGTCATTTACCGCGCCGTGGCCGCTATTCCAGGAAATGGAGAGCAACGTCCAGGGCAGTTTCCTGGAGCGCGAGACCTGGCGCTCCCTGCGGGCCGATGTACCGACCTCTGACGCAACAGCGAGGAAGGAGCCAGTGCGATGACGGCAAGGTACGTCCAGGTAGAGAAGGCGGGTGCGCCGCTGAAGATGGTGACGCGGGAGGTTTCGGAACCAAGAGCAGGCGAAGTCAGGGTGCGGGTGGAAGCGTGCGGGGTCTGTCACAGCGACTCCGTAACGCTGTCCGGTCTGCTCCCCTACATTCGCTATCCCCGCGTGCCGGGACATGAGATTGTGGGCACAGTGGATTCTGTCGGCGAGGATGTGCCGCAGTGGAAGACGGGTCAGCGGGTGGGTATCGGCTGGTACGGTGGACATTGCCGCAGGTGTGAGCCCTGCCGCCGCGGCGACCACATCGCCTGTCAGAATCTATTGATCCCTGGAGTCACTTACGATGGCGGATATGCCGACTATGTGGTAGCCCCCGCAGAGGCGCTCGCCGCTGTTCCCGATTCGCTAAAGAGCGTCGATGCGGCCCCCTTGCTTTGCGCTGGAATCACGACTTTCAACCCGCTGCGAAATTCCGGCGCAAGACCTCCGGACACCGTGGCGATCCTGGGTATGGGTGGCCTGGGCCACCTTGGAGTGCAGTTTGCGGCCAAAATGGGATTTAACACCGTCGCTATTGCGCGCGGAGCCGGGAAAGAGAAGTTTGCGCACGAACTTGGCGCCCGACACTACATCGACAGTACGAGCGCCGATGTGGCCGAAGCGCTGCAAAAACTGGGCGGGGCAAGAGTGATCCTCGCTACAGTGACCGACGCTGACGCGATGTCGGCGGCAATCGGGGGCCTCGGATACAAAGGTGAGTTTGTGATTGTTGGTGTTCCCGCCAAGCCGATTCAGGCATCCGTGCTGGACATGATCTTTCAACGGAAGTCCATTCACGGCTGGCCGAGTGGAACGTCCATCGACTCCGAAGACACGCTTCGGTTCAGCGAGATGAACGGAGTGCTGCCGATGATTGAAAAATATCCCCTGGACCGCGCCGCGGAGGCTTACGACCGCATGATGAGCGGCAAGGCACGTTTTCGCGTGGTGCTCGAGATGGGAGCCTGATTGCAGAAGTACGGATCGTTGCGGTCCGCGAAGCGCCCTCTCGAAGGGCACCTGGTGTTTCCGGCCGTTTTTCGAGAATTCACTTCGCAACCGATCAGGGTCCGGCAACGGTGCTTCGTTCTCCGTCGCGTCGCTTCCGCCACAGACCGCCTTCCTCCTCCACCCACATTTCGGGACGGTAACGGATTGGGAAGTCACAGGCGACCATAGGCCGCGCCATCGACGCCGCTTGAGCGAGGGCGCGCAGACTGCCGGGTCCCGGGGCCGGGCCGGCACTGACGAACACCTGAAAATCCTGGTAGAGCGTCCCGATCGCCCCCATGCGGGCGGCTTCCTCGGCCGTCAGTCCGGATGTGAAGCGGTCGAAGTACCGATTCTGTGGATCGTCGCTCCTCCGCTGCGGGCCTTCAACGGCGTTCCAAGGCGG
This sequence comes from Bryobacterales bacterium, assembly GCA_963810595.1. Classification (GTDB taxonomy): domain Bacteria; phylum Acidobacteriota; class Terriglobia; order Bryobacterales; family Bryobacteraceae; genus CAWEOG01. The sequence goes on from CAWEOG010000004.1 coordinate 51,152, forward strand.
CCAGACGGCCGCGGTGGCCAACTGGTGTGCTTCCGCCACACTGAGAGGCAGCAGTTGATGATGTCCGGCGCGCCTCCTTTCGACATTTTCGGCGCGCATTCTGTCGATCAAGTCCTCGAGGTTGGGAAAGTTGCGCCGCGAGAGCAGGAGATACTGCCGGATGGCTACGCGCGCCTCGGGGAACTCGGTGGCGATGTGCTGATCCACGAGACAGTTCCAGACATCCCGCAGCAGGGAGAAAGGGATAATATGGTGCCACGCTCTGCCCGGCCCCGCGGCACCCCAGTCCAGCGGACTGGCGATGTCCCGGAAATTGATCCTCGGATTCACCTTCCCACACTATCCGAAACCTCCGGCGCGAGCAAGCCCGCCACGATCTTACCGACAACTAAAGGCGCGGATTATATTTCCGAAATTTCTAATTAGTGCCGCAATATTTTTGGATGTTACGCCATCGCCTTTTGTGAAGTCGATTCGGCGAGGTGATACACCCGGCTTATGTGAAATCGGCGAAGTCCCTGGCGGCGCACCTGTGCGGGCTTTGCATCGCTTTCGAACACCGGAACGACGACGCGGCGATACGGGGAGTGCAGCGGTGGCCCGGCACGAATCCCGATTTGCAGAAACCTGCACTGCCGGACTTTCGGGGCGATCTTACTATCAGGCACGTTCACGGCATTTCCGACCCGATGGAATACGGGAAAGCCGTGCGCGCGTGGGCGCGGTCCGCGTGGGAAGCCTACCGGGATCTTCATCCCATTGCGCGAGCGTGGCTGGCGCAATCCGCGAGTGCGGCCCGCGGACGAAAATAGAATGGTTCGCCCCCAAATCCCGGGCGAACGTGCGTACGGCTGTCGCCTGCCGGTGGGCTACCATGAAGTTGAGGCAGCCCGTCGGCGGTCTTCGGCCCCGCCGATCGGGCAGCCCGGTTTCCAGCCTTCGAAGTTATGCGACTACGTTCCATCTGCAAATCAAAGATTCACCGCGCCACAGTGACCGGAGCCAATGTCGATTACATCGGCAGCATCGCCATCGATGAGGAGCTGCTGGTGCGGGCCGATATCCTTCCGGGCGAGAAGGTCGGCGTTTGGAACATCAGCAACGGCGAGCGGATCGAGACCTATGCCCTGCCGGCTCCGGCCGGGTCCGGCAGCGTCATCCTGAATGGGGCGGCAGCGCGCCGGTTTCGGGAAAGAGACAAAATTATCGTGGTGGCCTTTGTGCTGACCGATGAGCCGGTCGATCCGCACATGATTCTGGTGGACGAGCACAACCGGTTTACGGGGTTTCTCAAAGACAATCGCGACGTGGGCGGAGGCGAGATCAATCCGCGCTCCGCCGCGGACGAACTGGGTTCCTAGCCGTCTCGACGATGGCCCCGACTTGCGGCTTCTGCCAGAGACAGCGGGATGCCCGCGCGAGAGGACCTTCATTTGACCGAATCGATTGGGATTGCCGGCGCCGGGCGGATCGGACAAGCGCTGGGACGGCTGCTCTCGGAGCGGGGCCAGCCGGTGGCCGCGGTTGCGAGTCGAGACGCCGGCCGCGCGGCCAAGGCGGCGGCGTTTATCGGTGAAGGGGTCCGGCCCGTTTCTTACCGGGAGTTGCCCGGCCGCGCCTCGCGCATCCTGATTGCCGTTGCGGACGATTCCGTCACGGCCGTGGCCGATCTGCTGGCCGATGCCGGGATGCGCTCGGGAGCGGCTCTGCATACCTGTGGCGCACTCGGCCCGGAAGCGCTGGTCCCGCTCAGCGCCAGGGGAGTCTCCTGCGGCGCCCTGCACCCGCTGCAAACGGTGGCCACTCCCGAACAGGGCACGCATCGCCTTCCGGGGTCGACATTCGCCATCGACGGCGCCGGCGCCGCGCTCGAGTGGGCCGAACAGATCGCGCGGTTGCTGGGCGCCAGGGTGGTGCGGATCGCACCCGGCCGGCGGGCTCTCTATCACGCGGCGGCGGTGATGGCCAGCAACTACGTTGTGGGCCTGGTGGACGCGGCTGTTACGCTGATGAAGGAGGCCGGCATCGAAGAGCACGACGCGCTGGCCGCCATTGCTCCACTGGTGCGGGCGAGCGCCGAGAACGCGTTGACGCTGGGGCCGCTCCGGGCGCTGACGGGCCCCATCGAGCGGGGCGATACCGAAACGGTGGCGACGCACCTACGTGCCCTGGCGGGCGCGCCCGCGGCGGTGGCGGAGCTGTATCGCTGCGCCGGGCTCCATCTGGTGGGGCTGGCGGGGCGGAAAGCCGCCGGTGTCGATTTCGCCAGGCTCGAATTGTTGCTAGCGAAAAAGGAATCCACGCGATGAGTGAGCGGGTGAAGCGGGTTCGGGTGCCGGACCTGAAGCAGATGAAAGCGCGCGGGCAGAAGATTGCCATGCTGACCGCCTACGACGCCCTGATGGCGCGGCTGCTCGACCGGGCCGGCCTGGACGTCTTGCTGGTGGGCGACTCGATGGGCATGGTGATGCTGGGTTATGAGACCACCCTGCCGGTGACGCTGGAGGCCATGATTCACCACACGCAGGCGGTGACGCGCGGCGTGCACAGGGCGCTGGTGGTTGCCGACATGCCCTTCCTTACTTATCAGGTGAGCGTTTCCGAAGCCGTGCGCAACGCCGGGCGCCTGATGCAGGAGGGCGGCGCGCAGGCGGTGAAAATCGAGGGCGGCCAGGCGGTGGTCGAGGTTGCGAAGCGCCTGGTAGAGGTAGGCATTCCGGTGATGGGGCACCTGGGTCTGGTGCCGCAATCGGTGAACCAGTTGGGCGGCTACCGGCAGCAGGCCCGCTCGAAGGAAGAGGCGCGCCAATTGATCGCCGACGCCAAGGCGCTGGAAGCGGCCGGCGTGTTTTCCGTCGTGCTGGAATCGATTCCGGACGAAGTTGCCAGGGCGGCCACCGCGGAGTTGAGCGTCCCCACCATCGGCATCGGCGCCGGGCCGTACTGCGACGGCCAGGTGCTGGTGGGCCCCGACGCGCTGGGAATGAACGAGGAATTCGTACCGCCTTTCGTCAAGCAATACGCGCGGCTCGGAGAGCTGATTGTGGAGGCGGCCAGAGCCTACGCCCAGGAGGTGCGGGAGGGGCGGTTTCCAGCTCCGGAACGGGCGGCCGCTGTGGCTTCCACCGGGAAAGAGCGGGAATGAGCGCGCGGGTTATTTCCTCCATTTCAGAGCTGCGAGAAACGCTCGCCCCGTGCCGGCAAGCGGGCGAAGTCATCGGATTGGTTCCGACGATGGGTGCGCTGCACGAGGGCCACGGCCGGTTGATCGGGCAGGCGGTACGGGATTCCGGCTGCGTGGTGGTGAGCGTCTTCGTCAACCCGATTCAATTCAACGACCAACAGGATTACCGGCTGTACCCGCGCAGCCTGGATGCGGACGTGGAATTCTGTGAGCGCCGCGGGGCCGCCATCGTCTTTGCGCCGGCGGTGGAGGAAATGTATCCGCGGCCACTGAAAAGCTCCGTCGAAGTCGGCGGGCTGACGGAGCGTTTGTGCGGCGAGTTTCGCCCCGGGCATTTCCGCGGGGTGGCCACCGTCGTGCTGAAGCTGCTGCAGATAGTCCAACCCGAGAGAGCCTACTTCGGCGAGAAAGACGCCCAACAGTTGGCGGTGATCCGCCGCATGGTGGCGGACCTGAATGTGCCGGTAACGATTGTGGGCGTCGCCACGGTGCGCGAGCCGGACGGACTGGCGTTGAGCTCGCGGAACCGGCGTCTGAGCGCCGCCGAACGCGAGTTGGCCCCGGTCTTTTTCCGAGCCCTCGAAGCGGCCCGGAAGCGGATTGCGAGCGGCGAACGGGATGCTGCGGCGGTAAAGCAGGCGGCTTTGGCGGTGCTGGAGCAGCCGGGAATCCGCGTCGAGTACCTGGAAATTGTCGATCCCGATGAAATGCAGCCGGCGCCGGCGATTGAAGGCCGCGTGCTGGTGGCGGGCGCTATCTGGCTGGGCTCCACGCGGTTGATCGACAACCTCATTTGTGAACCCGGCTGAGCGGGGCGCCCCCCGCACCTATAATGAAGATTCCCTGTGGAGGTGTGCTTTGTCTATTGCCATCGATGGCTTCGTCGCGCAGAACGCGACCCGGTTTCTCGGTGAATTGCAGGAGTTCATTCGGATTCCGAGCATCAGCACGTCCGAGGAACATGCCGGCGATATCCGCCGCGCGGCTGCGTTTGTGGCCCAGGCTTTGGGCGACGCCGGCCTGGAAAACATCGAGGTGATTCCTACGGCCGGCCACCCTTTGGTCTACGCGGATTGGATGCACGCGCCCGGCAAGCCCACCGTGCTGTGCTACGGCCACTACGATGTGCAGCCGCCCGACCCGCTGGAGCTATGGGAGTCGCCGCCCTTCGAGCCGACCGTGCGCAACGGCAACCTGTACGCCCGCGGCTCGGCTGACGACAAGGGCCAGATGTACATGCACATCAAGGCGGTGGAGACGCTGCGGGCGGTTGCCGGCCAACCGCCGGTGAACCTGAAGTTTCTCATCGAGGGCGAAGAAGAGATCGGCGGCCACTCCATCACCAAATACATTTCCGAAAACCCGGCCAAGCTGGCCGCCGACGTGGCGCTGGTCTCCGATACGGCGCTGTACGCCGATGGAATTCCGACGCTTTGCACCGGCCTGCGCGGGCTGGTTTACACCGAGGTGGTGGCTAACGGCCCCGGGCGCGATCTGCACTCCGGTTTGTACGGGGGCGCGGCGCCCAACGCGGTTTTCGGGCTGATCGAGTTGTTGGCCAAAACCAAGAACGCCGATGGCGTCATCCAGATTCCCGGTATCTACGAAGAGGTGGCCTCGCCGGCCCAGGCGGAGCTGGAAAGCTGGAAGAGCCTGCCCTTCAGCGAAGCCGAGTTTCTGGCGAACGAGGTCGGCGGGACGCACCTGACCGGGGAGCCGGGCTACACGGTGCTCGAAAAAGTTTGGGCCCGGCCGACGGTGGAAGTGCATGGCATTGCGGGCGGATTCACGGCGGCGGGCGCCAAGACCGTTATCCCCGCCACCGCCACCGCCAAGGTGAGCTTCCGGCTGGTTCCCAACCAAAAGACCGAAACAGTGGTGGAATCCTTCAAGAAATGGGTGGCGGAAAACACACCCAAGGGAATCCGCGCCGAAGTAAAAGTGCTCAGCCAGGCTCCGGCGGTAGTGGTCGACCCCGGCCACCCGGCCATCGCCCTGGCGGCCGAGGCGTTTTCCGAGCTGCTGAGCCGGCCCACGGTCTACATCCGCTCGGGCGGATCGGTGCCGGTGGTCGGCGACTTCGCGGTGCATCTCGGAATTCCCACGGTGATGATGGGGCTGGGACTTCCGGACGACGGCTTGCATTCGCCCAACGAAAAGTTCAAGCTGGAAAACTACTACATTGGAATCCGAACGGTCGCCTCGTTCCTTGAGAAGTACGGCCAGGGCTAACACGAAACTCAGAGCGGGGAAGCTTTCCATGGACGGCCGGGGAACGGGCACGCGGAGTGTAGTTGTCATCAGAAACCACAACAGGTAAAGAGTCAGTGGCCCTGTCTTCGTCCGAGCGCGTCGTTCGGTCGGCTGGGGTGGTGTCGGTCTCGGTAATGTTGAGCCGGCTTACCGGCCTGGTGCGAGAGATCGTCATGGCCCGGCTTTTCGGCGCCGGACTGGCCTACGACGCCTTCCTGCTGGGGTTCCGCATCCCCAACCTGACACGCGACCTGTTCGCCGAAGGCGCGCTGTCGTCCGCGTTCGTGCCCACCTTCACGGGCTACCTGGCGCGGGGCGAGAAAAAGGAAGCGGCCCACCTGGCCAACCTGGTGGCCACAGCCATCGTCCTGTTTGTCGGTGCGGTGTGCGCTTTGGGCGTTATTTTCAGCCCCCAGATAGTGGCTCTGATTACGCCGGGGTGGGTTGAGCAGGCCCCGGAAAAGTACCGGCTTACCGTCGTCCTGACGCGAATCATGTTCCCCTTCCTGCTGCTGGTATCTCTGGCTGCGCAGGCCATGGGGATTCTCAATTCGTGCAACCAGTTCGCCATCCCGGCCCTCTCCTCGACCGCGTTCAACATCGGCTCGTTGCTGTTCGGCCTGTTGACAGGCTATGAGGTCGGACCCTACGTCGGCCTGTCGCCCATCGAGGGAATGGCCATCGGCGTGGTTCTGGGCGGCGCGCTGCAGTTCTTCTGTCAGATGCCGTCCATGCGCCGATCGGGATTTTCCTTGCGGCACGCCTTCGACTTCAAACATCCCGGCTTCGTGCGGATTGTACGGTTGATGGGTCCCGCGATTCTGGGCAACGCGGCGGTGCAGATTAACGTGCTGGTGAACACCTTCTTCGCCTCACTGATCTTCGACCCGGTGCGCGGCGCCAACGGCCCGGTAAGCTGGCTGGGTTACGCGTTCCGCTTCATGCAATTGCCGCTCGGTGTTTTCGGCGTGGCGATTGCGTCGGCGACGCTGCCCTCGATTTCGCGGGCTGCCGCTTCGGGCGATTTCGAAGACTACCGCATGACGCTGTCGCAATCTCTCGGAATGGTATTCCTGTTGACGGTGCCCTCGTCGGTCGGGCTGTGGATTCTGGGCAGGACGATGGTGGGGGCCATTTACCAGGGCGGCAAGTTCGCTCAATACGACACCAATCAGACGGCCCTGGCGCTGTCCTGTTACGCCATCGGCCTGGCGGGCTATTCGGCGATCAAGGTGTTGGTGCCCGCCTTTTACGCCCTGCACGATTCCCGTACGCCGATGTTTGTCAGCCTGGCCTCCATCGTCATCAACTATACGATTGCCGACACGCTGGTGCGCGGCTACAAGTTCGGCCACCAGTCGCTGGCGCTCTCGACATCGTCGGTGGCGCTGTTCAGTTTCGTCGTGCTATTCCTCCTCCTGCGGGCACGAATCAACGGCATCTATGGACGGAACCTGACCCGCTCCACCCTCAAGGTGCTGGCGGCGTCGGTGGTGATGGCGGCAGTGATCTGGCCGGTCGATCACGGGCTGCACTTCCTGATGGGAGCCAGAAGGCTGACCTACCTGACCAGCCTGGCACTTTGCATCCCTTCCGGGCTGGCGGTGTATTACGCCGTGTGCCGGTGGACCCGCGTGCCGGAGCTCGACATAGCCATGCGGGCGCTGGTCAACCCGGCCCTGGTTCGTTTCGGATGGCGGCGTGATAAACTGCAATAGCCAATGCACTCGGACGTTCGCAAAATTCTTCGTCTGCAATCCTGCGATCTGGAAAAGCGCGCGCTGAAGCTGGAGATCGCTACTTTACCCAAGCACATCGCCGCCATCGAAAAACAGCTCGATTCGCACCTCCGGAAACTGGAGGCCGACCAGGCGGCTCTGGCAGCCAACCAGCGCGAGCGCAAGCGCCTGGAATTGCAGGTACAAGAACACGAGCAGAAAATCTCCCGGTTAAAGACCCAGATGCTGGAGGCCAGCACGAACGAACAGTATCGGGCCTTCCAGCACGAGATTTCCCACTGGGAGGGCGAGATTCGCAAGACCGAGGACAAAATTCTGGAGTTGATGGAAGCGTCCGAAACGCTGGAAGGCAACGTTCGGAAGGCGGACGTGGCGCTGGCGGCGGAAAAGAAGCAGGTGGAGGGCGAGAAAACGGAAGCCCGCCGCCGCACCGACAACGACCGGAAACGGCTGGCCGAGGTGGAAGCCGCGCGCGAGGAAATCGTGGAGTCCCTGTCGGTGGATATGGTTGCTTCCTACAACCGGATCGCGAAGAAGTGGAAGAACGGCCTGGTGGCTGTCGAAGTGAAAGACGGCATTTGCGGCGGGTGCATGCTGATCCTGCGGCCGCAACTGTTCCAGGACGTGAAAAAGTCCGATGCCGTGATGCTGTGCGAGAACTGCGGCAGGATTATCTACTACAATCCGCCCGAAAGCTTCGAGGGGGACATCGCCTCCGGCGGCGGACCCACGCCGATTCGGCGCATCTCCTGAGCGACTTATCGCTTGCCGGAGACTGTTCGAGTCTGTTGTTTCAACTGTGCTACGATTCGGGTTTCGGCCCAATTCGACCGAAGCGTCGCGCCGCGCCAACTCGGAAGGGAGTAAACAAGAGTGAAGGTCTACGAAACCAAGGACATCCGCAACGTCGGCTTGGTGGGCCACGGCCATTCGGGGAAAACCTCTCTGGCCGCGGCGATGTTATACACGTCGGGCGCCACCAACCGGCTGGGCAGGGCGGATGAAGGAAATTCGGTTACCGATTTCGATGAGGAAGAGATCCAGCGCAAGCTGACGATATCCACCTCGGTCGCCTACGCGGAGTGGAAGAAGGCGAAGATCAATCTGCTGGACACGCCCGGCTTCAACCTGTTCATGAACGACACCAAGGCCTGCCTGGTGGCGGCCGACAGCGCGTTGGTGGTGGTGGACGGGGTTTCCGGCGTGGAGGTGATGACGGAAAAGGTGTGGAACTTCGCCTCCGAGTACAAACTGCCGCGCGCCCTGGTGGTAAATAAGCTCGACCGCGACCGCTCCAGCGTGGAGCGGGCAATGGCGGGCATCCAGGAAACGTTCGGGCGGGGAGCGGTGCTGCTTCAGTTGCCGATCGGAAGCGAAAGGGATTTCAGCGGGGTGATCGACCTGATCACCATGAAGGCGTACACCTATACGCCGGATGGCGATGGCCAGGGAAAAGAACAGGAGATCCCCGCCGCCTTGTCGGGTGCGGCCACCAAGGCACACGAGCAACTGGTGGAGATGGTGGCCGAAGGCAACGACAAGCTCATGGAGGAGTTTTTCGAGAAGGGAACCCTTCCGGAAGAGCACATTCTTGAAGGCATCCGCAACGAAATGCGGGAGATGCGCCTTTTCCCGGTGCTGCTTTGTTCGGCGTCGTCGAATATCGGGGTCGATCGGATTATGGACCTGCTGGTGGAGCACCTGCCGGATCCATCCTCGCGTCCGGGGCGCCCGGGAAAACTGGAGGACGCGGATACGGTTCGTGCCGTCGCCGACAGCGAGCCGGCTTCTGCGTTTGTTTTCAAGACGTTGGCCGACGCTTTCGCCGGCCGGGTGACCTATTTCAAGGTTTGCTCCGGCTGCATCAAGAATGACGACACTCTGCAAAACATCCGGGCCTCTTCGGCAGAGCGCCTGTCCCACCTGAGCATTCCCTTCGGCAAGACGCTGACACCGGTGACCGAGCTTCACGCAGGCGATATTGGCGTGGTGGCTAAACTAAAGGACACCGTCACCGGCGACACACTGGCCGATAAGGCCTCGCCCATTGAATATCCGGCGATTAAGTTTCCAGAGCCGTCCATTGCTTATGCCGTCACCGCCGGGTCGCGCGCTGACGAAGACCGCATGGGCAACGCTATCCAGAAGATCATGGAAGAGGACCAGGATCTGCGCTTCTATCGCGATCCGCAGACCAAGCAGTTTCTGGTGGCGGGCGCCGGCTCGCAGCACCTGGAGATCGTCGTCAGCAAGCTCAAGAAGCGTTACAACGTCGATGTGAACCTGAGCGCGCCCAAGATTCCGTACCGCGAAACCATACGGGGCTTCGCCGATGTCCACGGGCGGCACAAAAAGCAGACCGGCGGCCACGGGCAGTTCGGCGACTGCCGGATCAAGATGGAACCGCTGCCGCGCGGCGGAAACTTCGAGTTTGTCAACGAAATCTTTGGCGGCGCCATTCCCAAGCAATATATTCCGGCGGTGGAAAAGGGCGTGATCGAGGCGGCGGAGAAGGGTTACCTGGCCGGTTTCCCGGTGGTGGATTTCAAGGTGATCCTGTACGACGGTTCCTTCCACGACGTGGACTCTTCGGAGCTGGCCTTCAAGCTGGCCGCCCGAAAGGCCTTCAAACTGGCCATGGAACAAGCTAAGCCGGCGCTGCTCGAACCGATTATGAATGTCGAGATCTCGGCCCCGGTGGAGTACGCCGGAGACCTGATGGGCGACCTCAACGGCCGCCGCGGCCGAATTAACGGCATGGAGGTGAAGGGGAATACCCAGATCATCCGCGCCCAGGTTCCCATGGCGGAAATGTTAACCTATCAAAATGATCTGATTTCCATGACCCAGGGCCGGGCGTCGTTTGGGATGGAATTCGACCATTACGACTACGTTCCGCAACAGAACATGGAAAAAGTCGTCGCCGCCGCAAAGGCCGAGGGTACGGCAGTCGAGGAAGAGGAAGAGTAGTAGTTTTCCGGTATTCCTGGCAGGACCAAGCGCGAATCTTCCGGGCACCGTTATCCGGAGCAGCGCTCTTGGTCCGGACGCGGAGGTGGCCGGGAATGGCACGGGCTCGTGAGTGGAGGCCCACAGCCCCCGCCGGGGTGGGGAGCGTGGCCTTGACCCACAAGTTACAGGTGTACTACAAATGAAGGGTTGCAAGTAGCAAAAGCCACCCGCTCATAGATTAGGGTATTCATGAATGTAATCCTACGCGTCCTCCCTATTTGCTGTTTGCTGGTGCCTGTGGTGTGTTCGACCGGCTGTAGCCCCTTCCCGAAGGCAAGGCCCTTCAGCCTGAGTGTCCCGCTGGTTCCGGTGCCGATATACACCCCACCCAAGGTGGCCCCGGCGCTGCCCGCTCCACCCGATATCGCACCGGTACTGCTGATAGACCGGATACCCTCTTCGCCGATGCACCGCATCTCGCTGCCGACCAACGACCTTACCGAGCGAATCGCCCGGGCCGAGCTGTATTACATGCGGGGAGAACGATTCTACCGGGATGGCGACCCGGACGCGGCGCGCGCTCAGTTCGATATGGCCATGTCGGCGCTGCTCGACGCCCCCGAGGCGGCGCCCGACCGCCCGATGCTGAATCAGAGGATCAATGAGCTGAGCGAGCGCATTTCCCGTTTTGACAGCGAGGGACTGGCGGCCGGTTCCGAGGAGAAAGCCAACTACGACGCCGCGCCCATGGATTCGATGCCCGATATGACCTTCCCGGTGGACCCGAAGCTCAAACAGCAGGTTAGCGAGTTGCTGAAAGCCACCTCCTCCCAGTTGCCGCTGGAAGTCAACGACGCGGTGTTGGGCTATATCAGCTACTTTTCGAGCAAGCGGGGCCGGAGTGTGTTGGTTGCCGGCATCCAGCGCGGATCGCGCTACCAGCGCATGATTTCGCGGATTCTGGACGAAGAGGGCGTGCCGCAGGAGATTTACTACCTGGCTCAGGCGGAATCCGGCTTTTTCCCTCGGGCGCGGTCCCGGGCGGGCGCCACCGGAATGTGGCAATTCATGAAGTTCCGCGGTCAGGAGTACGGTCTGCACCAGACGCGCTTCAGCGATGATCGGATGGACCCGGAAAAATCCACCCGTGCCGCCGCACGCCATTTGCATGACTTATACGAGCACTTCGGCGACTGGTATCTGGCGATGGCCGCATACAACTGTGGGCCGAATCCGGTGGACCAGGCCGTCGAGCGCACCGGCTATGCCGATTTCTGGGAGCTGCGCCGCCTGAACGTGCTGCCCCTCGAGACCCGAAACTACGTTCCCATCGTGCTGGCGCTGGCAATTATGTCAAAACAGCCGGTGGCTTACGGACTGACGGACATCCCGCTGGATCCGCCCATCGAGTATGACGCCGTGAAGGTGGACGCCCCCACCAATCTGAATCTGGTTGCGGACGTCACCGGGGCCGGAATCGACAAGTTGAAGGAGATGAATCCGGCGCTGCTCAGCACCATCGCTCCCGCCGGCTACGACGTTCGCGTTCCAAAGGGCGCGGCAACCGCCCTGGTGGCGGCGCTGGACTCCATCCCAGAAGGAAAACGAGACACCTGGCGGGCGCACTGGGTGGGCGAAGGCGACACCCTGTCGAGCATCGCCAGCCGGTACCGGGTCAATACAGCGAGCTTGCGCCAGGCGAACCAGGTGGACGGTAGCGCCGACGGCGAGCTGGCAACCGGCGATCTGCTGATTATTCCGTCGACGGCCAGACCGCAGGCGGTGAAGCGGCGGCCGAAGAAAGCCATCAGGCGAACCACCAGTGTGCACCGCCGCCGCGGTTGAGCCGATATTTCGCGGATGTCAGCGCCCGCGAAGGCATGCCATTGGGCCGCTCGATCCACCGTGATTCTGTCAAGGAAGAAGCGGGGCGCACAAATCTGTTTTTCCACGCCAGTTTCGATGTATTCTAGGTGTGATTCATTTCGGACAGGAGGCGTCATAGATGTTCGAACGCACGACACGGCCTTATAACGATGACGAGTTCGACGATTTTGAGTATGTCGAGAACCACGTCGACATGGGCAATGAGTTGGCTGAGTTCGACGAAGAACTCGACGACTTCGAGATGGAGGAAACGATAGTGACGATGGAAATCACACCGACACCGCCGGCTGAACCCGAGGCTCCCATGAACGCCGAACCTGCCCCGGAACCGGCTCCTGAAGTGGTGGAGGCGGCAGCGCCTGAATCTCCGGCTCCTGCTCCTGTCCCGGCGGCGGCCGCCAAAAAGCCTGCCGCGAAGAAACCTGCGAAGAAGCCCGCCAAGAAGCCGGCTGCGAAAAAAGCGGCAAAGAAGGTGGCGAAGAAGGCCGCTCCGAAAAAAGCGGCAAAGACAGCCAAGAAGGCTGCTAAGAAAGTGGTAAAGAAAGCGGCGAAGAAGGCAGCTCCGAAGAAAGCAGCTCCGAAGAAGGCGGCGAAAGCGGCCAAGAAAGCGGTCAAGAAGGCGGTCAAGAAGGCGGCGAAGAAAGCCGCTCCGAAAAAAGCCGTCAAGAAGGCAGCGAAGAAAGCCGCTCCCGAAGAAAGCCGTCAAGAAGGCGGCGAAGAAAGCCGCCCCGAAGAAAGCAGTGAAGAAGGTGGTCATCAAGGCCGCGGCGAAGAAGAAGAAAAGGTGACAGCGGCCGGTTGGCGGAATTGTGAAAAGATCGGCTAAAGGGCGCCGAGTGAACTGGCGCCCTTCTTCATTCGAACTTTCCCACGACTTCGCGGCAGCGTTCGTACAAGGCTAGCAGCGCGTCCGCGTGCTCTTCCGGCGTCCTGGAGGGCTTGCCCCCGAAGCCGGCAGTGGTGGTTCCCTTGGCGTAATTCGACGTCACGGCGACGAACTTCATCAGTTCCAAGGCCACCTCGTCCTTGTTCTGAGGGCGCTGAGAGGGCGAAGATGAAGTGTTTTCGTCCGGCATAGTTGCAAATCTCCTACAATGGCGGTTTCCCTGGGTGTTTTGTCCCGGGGGAATTCTCTAGGTTACCCCATTTCCGATGCCCGTAAATGCCGTCCAGCCGGTTCGCAGGATGCGTGGTGGCGCCCAATCTCAACTGATCGAGGCGGATGACGGCCATTACTACGTGGTGAAGTTCCGCGAGAATCCGCAGCATCGCCGCATCCTGGTGAACGAGTGGGTGGCCGCGTCGCTGTCGGAATACCTCGGACTCAGCCAGCCGGCGGTGGCGGTGGTGAACTTGAGCGACGAGTTTCTGAAAGCCAACCCCGACAGTTGTATCCAGTTGGGCACGCGGAAGGTCCCGGTTTCCCCCGGCTGGCATTTCGGGTCGCGGTTCCCCGGCAACCCCTCCCGGACGGCGGTGTACGACTACCTACCGGAGGCGCTGCTCGAGAGCGTGGTGAACCGGAGGGAATTTCCGGGCATGGCGGCTTTCGACAAATGGACCGCCAACGCCGACTCCCGGCAATGCATCTTTTTCCGCGCCCGGATTCGCGAGTGGCTCCCGGGGCTCGATTCGCACGGGCTGCAGAAGGGCTTTGTCGCCCAGATGATCGATCACGGCTACATCTTCGACGGCCCCCACTGGTGTTTTACCGATTCTCCGCTCCAGGGGCTGTATTCCCGCCCAGTGGTTTACGAACAGGTGGAATCGCTGGAGGCCTTTCAGCCCTGGCTGGAGCGGATCGAGCACTTTCCGGAAGAGGTGCTCGACAGGGCGTACCGGTCCATTCCCTATCAATGGCTGAACGGCGACGCGGGTTTGCTGGAAGATCTGCTGGAAAAGCTTCTGAAGCGGCGCAAGCGGGTAGCCGCATTACTGGCCGATTGCCGGGAAGGCCGCGTGAACCCCTTTCCGAACTGGAAAGACTGACGCGGGTCGAGAGGGGGCTTGAAATACAGAAGCGCCGTCACCGCAACCCATGCATCCGCCCACTCGATTCGGCGCCAGGAAAGGCGCGGACCAGAGCGTCTGCCGATGGGCAGTTCTTCAAGAGGAACGAAACAACGTCGGTGTCAGCGACAACTTGATTCATGCGGCGGGATTGGTGCGAGCGTGGCCCCGCCACTCGCGGAGGGTCTCGAGGAACTCCTCGATGGACTCCTCCTCGGGCCAGAAATCGCCGTGAAGGACAGATACGTCGGCGATTGGACCAGTTCCTTGCTCTTCCAGGAGTTGCTCGACAGACGGATGCCCGCCGGCGGAGTATTGGACGGATCCGAACACGTCATCTTCCTGGGGTCGCCGACGCTGGCGATTCGATTCTGCCACGGCTCACCTCGTCGCTTTCGAGCATAACAAGCCGGTCAGTGCCGCAGAAGTGACGACAGAAAGACGACGATCTTGAGAGGCTCGAAGCTGCGTGACCCCGACGGCACCTCCGCGTGCCTCGCCGGATGCCTCATAATAAGAGACTTCTGGGAGAACAGCCCATGTCCGAATCGGAACTGTTGGATGCGCGCCGGGCGCGGGAAATCTTCGAGGACGTCCTGTCCGCGGCCGCCTCACTGGGCGTTTCCGGCGTGGAGTGGGAGGTCTCGATCGATGCGGAACGCTCGGCGCTGACGCGCTTTGCCAATAACGCCATCCACCAGAACGTCGCCGAAGAAAGCCTGGAGGTCAGCGTCAGGGCGCTGACGGAACAGCGCACGGCACGAGCCTCGACCAACCGGATCGACGGCGACTCTTTGCGGCGGCTGGCGGAACGTGCCCTTGCGCTCGCCCGCGCCGCCGGGCCCGACGACGGCCTGCCGCTGATGGCCGAGGGCGTCCCCTGCCAACCGGTTGAGCGTTTCACCGCCGCCACCGCCGGCTGCACTCCGCGCGAGCGGGCCGAGGCGGCCGCCGAAGCCATCGCCATCATCGCTGGCGCCGGCCAAACCGCGGCGGGCGCCTATTCCACGGCGGCCTATGTCACGGCGATTTTCAACACCGCTGGCGCCTTCGCGCTGCACCACGAGACGATGGCCCGGTTTTCCATTTCCGCGATGGCCGAAGACAGCTCCGGATGGGCCAAAGTATCGGCTACCGATCACCGGACGCTCGGTCCCGCCGGGCTGGCGAAATCCGCTTCGCAAAAGGCCTCGCTCAGCCGCAAGCCGCGCGCCATCGATCCGGGCAGTTGCACGGTCATTCTGGAGCCGGCCGCCGTACTCGATCTCGCAGGCCAGATTTTTGCCGACTTCAGCGGGACCGCGCTGCGGGAACAGCGCAGCTTTCTGAACGGGCGGCTGGGCGAACAGGTCTTCGGATCGAATATCCACATCGCCGACGACGTCCGGCACCCGTTGCAATCCGGCGCGCCCTTCGACGGCGAGGGAGTGCCCCGCCAGCGGCTGGTGCTGGTGGAGGGCGGCGTGCCCCGCCAGGTGGCCTGGAGCCGGCGGGCGGCGGCAGAGGCGGGCGAATCGCCCACCGGCCACGGCTTCGCGCTGCCCAACGAAGAGGGCGAAGCGCCGTTGAATGTGGTCATGGCCGGCGGCACGACGCCGGTCGAGGAGATGGTCCGCTCCACCCAACAGGGCATTCTGGTGACGCGATTCTGGTACATCCGCGAGGTGGACCCGTACACCAAGACCATGACCGGCATGACCCGTGACGGCACGTTCCTGGTGGAAGACGGCGCATTGGTCTGCGGCATCCGGAATCTCCGTTTCAATCAGAGCGTGGTCGAGCTGCTCAACAACGTGGAGGCGCTCGGCGCGCCGGTGCGATCGAGCGGCGAAGAAATCTATGACATGGTGGTTCCGCCAGTAAAGGCCCGCCAATTCCGCTTCACCGGGCGTACAACCTTCTAGCCGGGGGAATCCGGGCTTTCGCATTTGTGGCCAGCGGGCTAGAATTCCCTAAAGACGCCTGTGTCCGCCCGGCGGCGCGCGAGCCTCGCTCCAGCCGCCTTATGGAAAGGAACCAGTATGAGTTCGCCGCACCCTTCTCCGGAACCTTCCCGCTGCCTGGACTGCTCGCGGGTCGAGCAAATCCTGAAGTACATCATCGGCAGACGCTGCGAAGATGCCAACGCCTACGATCTGTTTCGCGCGGTCTCCCTGGCGCTGCGCCAACCGCTGCTCGACGGCCACTGGCAAACGGCCGAAAGAAGGCACCAGGCTCGGGCTAAACGGGTGGCCTATCTGTCCATGGAATTCCTGGTGGGGCGCCTGTTGCGCAGCACCCTGTCGAACCTCGGCCTGACCGAGGTCTGCCGCGACATGCTGGCCAGCCACGACCTGTCGTTTGAAGACATCATCGAGGCCGAGCCCGACCCGGCGTTGGGCAACGGAGGCCTGGGGCGCCTGGCGGCGTGCTTCCTCGAAACACTCGCCAGCCAAGACATGCCCGCCCTCGGCTATGGGATGAACTATCGGTTCGGGCTGTTCAAACAGGAAATTCTGCGGGGCGCGCAGGTGGAGAAGCCCGACCGCTGGCGCGACGGGGAATCGCCCTGGCTCATCGAGCAGGAGCAGGAGATGTTTTTTGTCCCGCTCTACGGCCGCGTGGTCGACGGCATCGGAGGGCACGGCGGCTACAACCCGATGTGGATGGATTGGATGCTGCAGATCGTCATCCCCTACGACATGCCCGTGGCGGGCTACGGCGGACACACGGTGAACATGCTGCGGCTGTTCGAGGCCCGCTCGTCGAACGAGTTCGACATGCAAATTTTTAACAGCGGCGACTATATCCGCGCCGTGAAGCAGAAAATCGAATCGGAATCGATTACCCAGGTGCTGTACCCTTCCGACGCCGTGCCCGAGGGCAAGGAGCTGCGGCTGATTCAGGAGTACTTTCTGGTGGCCTGCGCCATCCGCGATCTGTCGCGGCGATTCGACACCACCGGCGAGCCGATCGACCGGCTGCCCGACTGGATCGCCATCCAGATGAACGACACCCACCCGGCGCTTACCGTGGCCGAGCTGATGCGCATGTTGGTGGACGAACACGAGGTGGGCTGGGACCGCGCCTGGGAGATGACCCAGGCCATCTGCGGTTACACCAACCACACGCTTCTGCCCGAGGCGCTGGAACAGTGGCCGGTGTCGATGCTGGAGCACGTGCTGCCCCGGCACATGCAGATCATCTACGAGATCAACCACCGGTTCCTCCAAACCGTGAGGGTGCAGTGGCCGGGCGACACGGACCGGGTGAGGCGCATGTCTCTGATCAACGAGGCGGGCGAGCGCACGGTGCGCATGGCAAACATGGCCATCATCGGCAGCCACGCCGTGAACGGGGTCTCGAAGCTGCACTCGAAGCTGGTGAAGGAGATCCTGTTCCGGGACTTCTACGAGATGTACCCGCACCGGTTCCAGAACAAGACCAACGGGGTGACGCACCGGCGCTGGCTGCTGGAAGCAAATCCGGCGCTGGCCGCGGCCATCAGCGGGCGCATCGGTGACGGTTGGATCCGCGACACGGACCAGTTGCGGAACCTGTTGCCGCTGGCCGGCGACGAGGCGGTGGGGGCTGAATTCCTGGCCGCGAAGCGGGTGGCCAAAACCGCGCTGGCGGCCTACATCCGAAGCGAGCTGAATCTGTCCGTCGGAGCCGATTGGTTGTTCGACGCGCAGGTGAAGCGGATTCATCTATACAAACGGCAGTTGCTGAACGCCCTGGCGATTGTCCACGAATATCTGCGGATTGTGGAGGACGGCACGGCGCCGGCCGCGCCGAAAGTCGCCATCTTCGCCGGCAAGGCGGCGCCGGGATACTGGATGGCAAAACTGGTGATTCAGTTTATCCACGCGCTAGCCGAGGTGGTGAACAGCGACCCGCGCGCGGAAGGCAAGCTGGCGGTGGCGTTTCTGCCCGACTACCGCGTTTCCCTGGCGGAGAAGATTATCCCCGCCGCCGATTTGAGCGAGCAGATCTCGGCCGCCGGATTCGAGGCCTCGGGTACCAGCAACATGAAGCTCTCGATGAATGGCGCGCTCACCATCGGGACGCTCGACGGAGCCAATATCGAGATCGGCGAGGCGGTCGGCATGGACAACATCTTCATCTTCGGCCTTTCCGCCGCCGGCGTAAGCGATCTGCGCCGCCACTACGAGCCGTGGAGCTTCTATCACCAATCGCCGGCCGTGCGGCGCGTCATCGACGCCCTGCGTGACGACCGCTTTCCGGGCGGTGAGCCCGGCCGGTTCCGGCCTCTGGTGGAGAGCCTGCTTTCAGTGGATGACCCGTATGTTCACCTGGCCGACCTGGATTCCTATCTGGCGGCGCGCGACCGCGCGGCCAATGAGTTCGTAGCCAAAGACCTCTGGATGCGCAAGGCCGTCGTCAACATCGGCAGCATGGGCTATTTTTCGAGCGACCGGGCCATCGCCGAGTACGCCAGCGACATCTGGGGAGTGCAGCCGGTCCGCGAGCAAAAGTCCAGCGGCGCTGGAGCGTGACGGCGCCGCTACGGTTGCCCGGCCTGGCCGCGCATCATCCGCAGCAGCTTTTGACGAAATGCTTCCGCCGGCGCGTCGTCCGGACAAACGACCAGGATGGTGTCGTCGCCGGCGATGGTGCCTACAACTTCGGGCAGGTTTTCATTGTCCAGCGCCACAGCCACCGTGTTGGCGTGGCCCGGCGACGTCTTCAACACCAGCAGATTCCGCGCCGCGCGGATATCCTGAACGAAATCGT
This sequence comes from Bryobacterales bacterium, assembly GCA_963810595.1. Taxonomy (GTDB): domain Bacteria; phylum Acidobacteriota; class Terriglobia; order Bryobacterales; family Bryobacteraceae; genus CAWEOG01. Next base: position 69,914 of record CAWEOG010000004.1, read on the forward strand.
TCAGCAGGCTTTCGAGCGTCGGTCCCGAATGTTCGGGGAGCAGTTGCCTGTAACCTTGCGCCGTCTTCAGCAGCCCCAACTCGCGAATGTCCCGCGAAAGCGTCACCTGAGTGGTTTTGACGTTCAGTTTGGCAAGCTCGCGCGCCAGTTCCTCCTGCGTCGCAATGCGGCGCCCGGCGATGAGTTTCAAAATCTGTCCCTGCCGGAAAGACTTGTTCATCCGGATGCCTGTCCACCGGGCGGCCGGCGCATCCCATCCAGCCGGCGCGCGGCCTCGGCGAGCGCCGCGGTCACCGTTTCGGGGCCCGTTCCGCCCGGAATCTCGCGAGTCTTCATCCCTTCGGCCGGGTGCAGCAGGCGCGCCAGAGCGGGCGTAAACTCGGGCGCGAAGGCCGCCAGCTCACTCTCGGACCAATCGGCTGGCTTCCTCCCCGTCTCGACGCTTTCCCGCACCAGCCGCCCCACAACCTGGTGCGCCTGGTGGAAGGGTACGCCGTTCCGCGAGAGGGCCTCGGCAAGATCGGTGGCCACCACCCAGCTATCCTCGCACGCCTCCAGCGCGGGCGCCGGCCGCAGCGTGGCGGAGGCAACTACTCGACGTTGGCCATCTCCAGGCAGCCGGCCAGTTGATCGGCCGCGTCGAACAGCGGCTCTTTGTCTTCCTGCATGTCGCGATTGTAGGTCAGCGGCAGGCCTTTCATGGTGGTGAACAGCGATGTGAAGCAGCCGAAGACACGCCCCACTTTGCCGCGAATCAACTCGAGCGAGTCGGGGTTCTTCTTCTGCGGCATCAGGCTGGAGCCGCTGGTAACGCCATCGCCCAACTCCAGCCAGCCGAACTCCTCGCTCGAATACAGAATCCAGTCTTCCGCCAGGCGGCTGAGGTGCAGCGCGATGGTGGAGGCGGCGTAGAGAAAGTCGAGCAGGAAGTCGCGGTCCGCCGAGACGTCCATGCTGTTGCGGGTGACAGCAGGGAAGCCGAGGTCGCGCGCCATGGCGTCGCGGTCGTGGGGGAAGCCGCTGCCGGCCAGCGCCCCGCTGCCCAGCGGCATGACGTTGGTGCGGCGGTGCGCCTCGTCCAGCCGTTCCGCATCGCGCGCGAACATCTCGAAGTAGGCGAGCACGTAGTGGGGCCACAACACCGCCTGCGCGCGGCGCGTGTGCGTGTAACCCGGGAATGACGGCGTCGGGGTATTGGCGCGCCAGCGCCAGCAAGGAATCCATCAGGTCGAACAGCAGATCGCGGCTGTGCGCGATCTCTTCCCGCAGCCACAGACGCGTGTCGAGCGATACCTGCTCGTTCCGGCTGCGGCCCGTATGGATCTTGTCGGCCAGCGCGCCGACCTTCTCTTTCAGCTTGCGAATGACAAAGGTGTGGACGTCTTCGTCGGTCGGCGCCTTCGAGGTAGTCGGGGTTGGCGGCTTCGGCGCGCATTTCCTCGAACGCCGCCACGATGCGCTGGCGCTCGCCGGCCGAGAGAATGCCCACGCGCTCCAGCGCGCGGGCAAACGCCTGCGAGCCCCGGATGTCCACATCGAGAAATCGCGCGTCGAAGTGCAGCGAGCCGGAAAAGCGCTCAAACACCTCGGAAGGCCCGGAGGAGAATCGTCCGCCCCAAAGTTTCATGGCCAAGTGATCTTCCACGCGGGGTGCCGAAAAGAACAGTCCTTCGGTTGGGGTTCGGGGGCGTGTCCGAACCCGACCGTCAGGGAGGGGAGCCGTTCTCACTGTCGGCGCGGCGGCTACTTCTTCAGCGCGGCCCGCACCTGAATGGGCAGGCCGATCAGGTTGATGAAGCCGCGGGCGTCTTTCTGGTCGTATTCGGCGCCCATCTTGAAACTGGCGATATCCAGCGAGTACAGCGAGTTCGGCGAGATGCGCTTCACCGCATCCACGTGGCCCTTGTAGAGCCGCAGCGTGATTTCGCCGGCGAGCGGCTCGTTCACCGAATCGAAGAACGCGTCCAGCGCCTCGCGCAGCGGCGTAAACCATAAGCCGTTGTACACCATCTCGGCGTAATCAATGGCCAGCTTCTGCTTGTAGTGCAGCGTGTTGCGGTCGAGCACCAGGCATTCCAGCTCGCGGTGCGCGGCACCAGCAGCGTGCCGCCGGGCGTTTCGTAGCAGCCGCGCGACTTCATGCCGACGAAGCGGTTCTCCACCAGGTCGATGCGTCCCACCCCGTGCTTTGCGCCCAACTTGTTGAGCGTCTCGAGCAGTTCCACGGCGCCCAGCTTCCGGCCGTCGAGCGACACCGGAACGCCTTGCTCGAACCCGATGCTGACGTCTTCGCTCTGGTCGGGCGCGTCCTGGGGCGACGCGGTGATCATCCAGCAATCGTCCGGCGCCGGATTGGCGGGGTTTTCGATGGAGCCGCCTTCGTGCGAGATGTGCCAGATGTTGCGGTCGCGGCTGTAGATCTTCTTGGTGCTTTGCGACACCGGCACGTTGTGTTTGGCCGCGTATTCGAGCGCGCTTTCGCGGGAGTCGAAATGTCCCATTCGCGCCACGGCGCGATGACCGCCAGATGCGGCGCCAGCGCCTTGTAGGTGAGCTCGAAACGAACCTGGTCGTTGCCCTTGCCGGTGCAGCCGTGCGCAAGGGCGTCGCAGCCCGTCGGCGAGCGCGGCTTCCACCTGAATCTTGGCCAGCAGCGGGCGGGCGACCGAGGTGCCGAGCAGGTACTTGTATTCGTACACGGCGCCGGAACGCACCAGCTTCCACAGGTATTGGGAAACAAACTCTTCGCGGGCGTCCGTGATGACGACTTCCGAAGCGCCGGTCTTCCGCGCCTTCTCTTCGAGGCCCGCAAGCTCGTCGGCGCCCTGTCCGATGTCGCCGCACACGGCGACCACTTCACACTGGTAGTTCTCTTTCAGCCAGGGAATGATGACGGAGGTATCAAGACCGCCGGAATAGGCGAGTGCAACTTTTTTGGGTTTTGACATAAGGTATGAACTCTTTTGATCGCGCGCCAGTACACGGGTCCCCTCCCTCACGGTCGGGCTCAGAGGTGCGCACCTGCGTTGCCGGACTTCTCGTATTACCATCAGATACTCTACCGCATCGCGCGCCGGCAGCCGGCGACCGGCGATTGTACAATTGCGTTGGAAACTAGGCGAGCAACATCAGCAGAAGCGCCTTCTGGGAGTGCAGCCGGTTTTCGGCCTCGTCGAACACCACGCTCTGCGAAGACTCGATCACCTCGTCGGTGACCTCTTCGCCCCGGTGCGCCGGCAGGCAGTGCATGAAAATGGCCCGCGCATCGGCGTGCTTCATCAGACCGGCGTTCACCTGATGGCGCGCGAACGCTTCGCGCCGTTCGGCCGCCTCGGATTCCTCTCCCATGCTGGCCCACACGTCGGTGTACACGACGTTCGCGCCGGCGACCGCCTCGACGGCGTCGTTGGTCACCTTCACGGTGGCGCCGGTGGTGCGCCGCCAAGCGCCGCGCTTCCCCAACGATGTAGGCGTCGGGCGCATAACCCTTGGGGGTGGCGATGGCGAAATTCATACCCAGCCGCGAGGCGTCGAGCATCAGCGAGTGGGCCACGTTGTTGCCGTCTCCGACAAAGGCCAGCTTCAAGCCCCGCAGGTGGCCGAACGCTCTTTGATGGTCAGCATGTCGGCCAGCGACTGGCAGGGATGATACATGTCGCTCAGCGCGTTCACCACCGGCACGCTGCTCCAGTTGGCCAGCTCCTCGATGGTCTTCTGGGAGAACACCCGCGCCACGATGCAGTGGGTCCAGCGGTCGAGGTTCCGCGCCACGTCTTTGACCGGCTCGCGGCCTCCCACCGGACCGTTGGAGGTGACGGCGTCGCCGCCGAGCTGCTTGGCGGCCAGCTCGAAAGTCAGCCGCGTCCGCAGCGAGGGTTTTTCAAACAGCAGGCTGAGGTACCGTCCCGAGAGTGCCTGTGCGAACTCGGCCGGGTTACGCTTGACCTCGCCCGCCAGCTCAATCAACTGCACCAGCTCGTCGCGCGACAGATCCAGATCGGTAGTCAGGCGCTTGGCGGCGATCTTCGGGAACGGCGGTGACGGTCAACGGGGTCGCCATGGCAATTTTCCTCGACAAGAGTGCGACGGATGAATAAACATCCATCACTATGAATAATTACACAAAACGACCCCCCGGTCAAGCGGGTTGTGAGGTGTCCCCTCACCGGGACCGCAGTGCGGGCACGCCGGCGGCCGCTAACGCCGGATGATCACTTCTCTCAGGTGGTCCCGGGCCAGGAAGAACTTCAGGGAGCTGAAGTCGTGGAATACCTTTTCGAGCGCCCGGTTGTTGAAGACCTGGGCGGGACGGCGGCGGTCCATCGGGCTGAGTTGGAGGGTTTTGGCGTCCATGATGCGATAGCAATAGGACACGATGTATTCGGCACGCTCGTCGGCGTCAAAAGTGGCCAGCAGAAACGCCTCCGGCCGGGTGATGCGGCCCAGACGTTCGACCACCGCCGCCAGAAGCGACGGCGTCAGAAACTGCAGGCAGTCCCAGGCCAGGATGCCATCGAACTGACCGGGCAGGTAGTCGAGAGTTTGTTGGAAGAAGGCCTCGGCCCGTTCCGGGACTTCCTGATTGGCGTAAAAATCTCCGTCACCGAAACACTCGTCCAGCGAACGGAGGACATTCTCGGAAAACAGGCGGTGCCCCATCCCGGTGAGGAAGGAGATGTTGAACTGGTTGGCGCCTCCCAGGTCGAGGATGGACAGGCCGGGCGTGTCGCGGATGGACAGGAGAAAGTGTTCCAGTCCGCGGCTGGGGCGGGTGACGGCAGCCGCGCTGTCATCCAGGGCGAGCACGTGGGGACGAGCCTCCGCCGTTTCAGAACCGCCGGCCGAAGCGCCTGGGCCGGCGCGCGCGGAGGTCCGATTGCCGAAAAGCTGTTGAAGCCGGTTTTTAAATGACACCTTTTTCTAAAGTAGTACCGCCGGAAGCGCGTTGCGCGGAGTCAGTTCGATTTTTCGCGGGCCATCCCGGCGGCCGCTCCTGACGCCGCCGGTGGGGCCGCGGGTTGCACTGGAACCCGCGGCGGCGCGGGCTTGATGACTTCGTGCTTGATGATATCCACGCTGCCTTTGAAGTACGCTCCGTCTTCGATGACGATGCGCATGGTTTTGAGGTCGCCCACCAATTTCGCCTCGCGGCGGATCTCGATTCTCTCGCCGGCCTCCACGTTGCCGTGGACGGTACCCTGGACGACGATTTCACGCGCTTTGATGCCGGCGCTTACTTTCCCGTTGACTCCAACGGTGAGGCGGTTTTCCGGCATTTCGATATTGCCTTCCACTTCGCCATCCATCAGCAGATCTTCGCGCGCGATGACCTGGCCTTTGACGAGAACGGACTTTCCAATCAAGGCGCCACGCGGTGATAACGTCGTCCGGGCGGCGGCTGCTGAAAGTGGACATAGGGATTCCCTCGCGACTCAAGTCGGCGGTTAACGGCACCACCGCGGCCGGTTTGGCTTCCGGCTCTTCTTCTCGTTTACGATTCCACATCGACCTGGTCCTCCTTCCCTCTTCCCGACCGTCGGCCCGGCCGTTATGAAGTGGTTGAAGAGGTTGAATCTTATACTAATTGGCTGCATGCAAAAAGGCAAACACAGCGGCCGGCACGGCGCGCGCGACTCAGGCGGCCGGTTTCCGATAGACCAGCATGATCCCTTCTTCCCACTCGAAGGGCGACAGCCGGCAGATCACATTGTAGGCGAAGCGCTTCAGACTTCTTTCGCCGAAGTAGTTCGAAAGCGAAGCATGGATAATCTCGAAACCGGCCGCGCGCCCGCACGCAATCAACTCGTCGCGGGTGTACTCGCGGAAGTGGCCGGGATTGTTGCGGTCTTCCCGGATCATTTCGAGCGGATAGCGGCCGGCCAGCATTTGCAGGCGCCGCCCCAGCGAGATGCCGTTAGGGGTCTGCAGGATCAGATAGCCGCCCGGCACAAGCCAGTTGCCGACACAGCCACAAAACCTGCGAGGGCGCCGTATAGAGATGCTCGATCACTTCCGCCATGACGATGAGATCGAACGGGCCGAGTTCCGGGCATCGGCCGGGTTGGAGGCATCGTTCAAATCGAAAGAAAGATGCGGTCCGCGCACCAGCGGCGCGAAACGTGAGTCGAGAAAACCGAGCGTGCTGACCTCCACGCCCGAAAGCGCTTGCTCGAAAAGCACGGTCTGGTAGGAGACGCCGATGTCCAGCAGGCGGACGGGCGCTGCCGGCCCTCCGCTGCTTGAGCGAGCAGGCCGTCGAGCGTATCGAGCAGCCGCGCATAGCGGCGTAGATGGAACTTCAGATAACTGAAATGTTCTCCCGAGAAGCCTTTTTCTTCGAAGTAGTTCTGAATTTCGGTGGGTGTTCTCATACTGGTGGGTTCGTGCCGCTGCGCGTTGCCAGAGCCCGTCTCCCGAATATAACAGTTCACCCGCGGCCGGATGCGGGCACGCTCCGAGCTGGTCCGGCTTCGTGGGGCGAGCTTGAAGCTTACCCGCCGGCTTTAAGCCGGCTCCCGGGCGGGCGCGGCGGCCGTTCGGTTTGTGATAATGAGAGCGTGCCAAAGACAAGGGATCTGGGCCTTCGGCTGCAGCAGGCCGAGAAGCAACTGGCTCTTTTCCAGAAGATCAGCCGGTTCATGGTGAGCGACATGAGCCTGAACGAAGTATTGCAGGGCATCGTGGCGCTGATTGTGGACTTCATGCAGTGCGATTCTTGTCTAATCTATTTGATCGACAACAACGAGCTGGTTTTTGCGCATCCAACAACCCGCACCCGACCGAAATCGGAAAACTGCGGCTGATGCTGTCGGAAGGACTCACCGGATGGGTGGCGCGCGAACACCGTCTTCTGGCGATTTCGCGAGAAGCATTCAGCGACCCGCGATTCAAGTACTTCAGCCAGTTGCCGGAGGATACCTTCGAGTCGTTTCTTTCGGCGCCCGTAATTGCCCGGAATCGCGTGGTGGGTGTGATTAACGTCCAGCACCGGCGACCGCACCAGCATTCCGGCAGCGAACTGGAACTGATCACCACCGTCGGCGAACAGGTGGGATGCCTGCTGGAGTTGGCGCGCATCGAGCCCCAGCCCGCGGAGCCGCCGGAAGCCATGTCGAGCTGGTTCTCGCGTCGGCGCCGGTGTCTCCCGGGATGTAATCTGCTTAAGAAGATGTCGTTTCTTCGACTTGCAGGAATTGACGTTTGCCGCGCTGGTCCCGCTGGCCGCCGTCTGCGCTCAGACGCTGGAAGACGTGCCCCTGCCCAAACCCGACCCGGGATGACGCGCAGATCCCCGCCGAAGCTCCCCGCCCGGAACGGCAGATCCCGGCGCGCGCAGCTATCACAAATGGGTCCTGAACTACACTGTCGATCCCACCCTCGGCGAATTCCATATCAATGACTTCTGCTTTCCTTCCGCCCGCCGCGGCATAGCCGCGGGTGTCCTGGTGGACGAGGGGAAGGACGAGCCTTACGTGCTGGTTACATCCGATGGCGGCGGCTCTGGAAGCTGGTGAAGACGGAGAAAGAGGGAATCTCCCTGTTCTTCCTCGACGACGCCGTGGGCTGGATGGTGGGCACAAGGATCTGTACATCACCCGGGAAGGCGGGCTGAGCTGGAAGAGGCTGAAGGCGCCCGCGACATGCTGCCCGTATACTTTCTGGACGAAAACAGCGGATTTGCCGTCGGCGACCGAAGAAGTCAGTGTGGCGCACGACAGACGGGGGAGCGTCCTGGAAGAAGATCGAGGCGGCGAGAGACACAAGGCGACCCGAAGTATGCGGCTATTCCCTTATTTCCTTTCTGGGAGACAAGTGGGGATGATTGCCGGAGATCAGTGCCCCCGCGCCGTATGAGGGCGGAGGTGCGGATGCCACCCTGGGCACTGCCGGAGACGGCCATGGGGATGCGCGAGATCCCGCACTTGACGACCTTCTCTTAAACCAAGGACAGCGGCGTCACGTGGACGCCCTTTGATCCTCTCTCTTCGGCGAAGCATCCGAGATCAGCCTGTCGCGCACCCGCGGGGGCCTTGTTACTGTTCAACTTCGAGAGTATTCTCCTGGCCGTCGGAGATTATCCAGATGAACTCGCGGCCGGCAAGATCACCCCGGTCTTCCGCCGCCCGACCGGAAGATAACGGTGGCGGTGGCAGTGCCGGGTGGCCGGTAGTGATTGCCGGCTTGGAGCCGCCCGGCCGGTTGGCGCGCAGTCGCCCGTGCCAGGGAAAGTCAAGGCGCTGGCAAGTGACGATTTGGACCCAGTGGGTGGAGCAGGAGGTGGATTACCGTGCGGAGGCTATTCACGTCTTCCTGGCGGCGCCCGACAGCGGCGCACGTCTTGCTGGCCACCGATACCGGAATGATTTTGAAGCTCGCGACGCAAAACATGGCTCCCGGAACAATTAGGCCGCGCGCCGTTTTATTCACACGCCATCCACAATAGAATCACTGTAAACATATTGATAAACAAGCAAGAAAATTAACCTGGAAATCGAGCCCAAGTCAGCGCAGATTTCATTTGACTGTAACCGGCTGGTGGTGCAAGATGGAGATGGTTCCAAGAGGTTCACGGAGCCGCGAGCCGGGTGGCACGAAGCGAGCCTGGACCGATGATCCGGATGCGCGACCTCACAGAAGCGTTGTCGGGGAGCGAAAGGCTATCGGGCGAGCCAAACCGGTAAGCTCTTGGGTGGAAGGCTTGACCGGGTGCTTTGATCTAGCGGGGTTTAGTAGCCCCAACGGGGAGCGACTGTCAGGAAGAACACGCAAGGTGCCGCAGAAAAACCGACGGGTACCGGGAAAAACGGGACCACGGTGAAGAGTGTCCCCGCATGCATCTGGAAAAGCGAGGGCAGGAGCCGGGGTCGGAACGGGTTCTCGGAACTGTGGCATGGAGCTGAAGGGTCAGCCCAGGAGCGTCGACCCTGCCGGGGAGAACTTCGACAGAAGCGATTCCATGCAGGCGAGCGAAAGGGCGGCTCGAAGATCCGGCTTCGCTTGGGAAACGTTTGCAGTCGGGCTTCCGAGCATTGAAGCGGGCTGGTGCAAATCGCCGGCTTGCGGAGCAAGGGAGAATCCGAACGGCGTTCTCAGGTGCCACGCTCAAGTCTGGCTAGCAGACTGGGGAGCGAGCGACGACGCGGGTCACTTGGAACCATTTTTATTTTTGGGCCTACCTTTCCGTAAGACTCCTTTGTGATTGCATGGCTTGCGCGGAGCCGCCCGCGGCTAACCGGTCCACTCGCGGGCGCCGCTCGATTCCGACACATTTCTCCACAACTCCGGCGGCGACTTTCATCTTCGAGGAGGTCTGAACCGCATCAAGTCCTTCTGTCCCCCGGGCCGGCGCTGGTTTGGGTTTTCGGACGTTTCGGGGGTATGATCTCGTAAGGCCAGACCGGGTTGAGGCACGAAGTTCCGCGGACGCGGCGAACTTCACTCCAGTCCCCGTCCGGCAGCCGCTTGGAGACCGGGCGTGGGATGCGGCCCAAGCGCGGATCGCGTGCGGACCTCTTGGATTGGGGCACTCCAGGCAATTACGCGATTCTTTGTAATTCAGTCATCCGTGCGTACTTCAAATGGAAATTCGGGGTAATCGACGCTCTCGATTCCACGTATGGAAAGACCAGGCCAACGGTTCCATGAAACTATCTGTTCCCGTCTTTCTGCTGCTTTTCGCGGTTGCGCCGGCCGGCGTTGCCGCCAGCCCTCCGAACCAACCAGGATTGCTTTTCTACCTTTCCGGCGATGGCGGCCTGACGGCCGATTATGCGGCTGGCAACCCGGCGCCCAACTACTTCAATGACCAGGTGAAGACGCTTCCCGGCGGCGCAAAGGGTTCCTATATTCAATGCGGCAACCAGGAACTGCTCTCCTACTGGGCCGCGGGCAACATGTATGCCCAGCGCGGCACGCTGTCGTTCTTCTGGCGGTCGCGCGAGCCGGTGGGGCCCACTCCGTTTCCCGTATTCCGCGTCGGTTACGGCGATCATTCGAGCTGGGACATGGTGTGGCTGCGCATTGATTACAACGGCAAGCCGGGTTTCGACGCGTTTGTGACGGATGTGAACCTGGGGCGCACGCGGGTGTCGTATGCCATGCCCAGCTTCCCAAAGCCCAGCCAGTGGGTGCACCTGGCGCTTGCGTGGGACGAGACGCGCGGCATCCGCTTCTACGTGGACGGCAAACTGGCGGGAGAGGCGCCGGCTACCGGAATGTTCGACGCCGCACTGGACCAGTTCGGGCCGCATTCCCGCGCCATCAACCCGATGCAGGTGCAGAGCGCCTACAACTTCGACCGCGGCGGCGACATCGACGAGATCCGCGTGTACGACCGCATGCTTTCCGACGACAACATCGCGGCGCTGGCGCGCGGGGAGACGCCGGGCGCCATTCCACCGCTCGCGCGCAGCCTCAGCTCCGGAAACTGGCTCGAGGAGTGGTGGTTTCACTACGGCTGGAACCGGCCGAAGGATGCTCCGCCCGCTCTGGAATCCCGTTCCACTACCGTGCGCAAAGTGGAGATCCACGATGTCTACGACCTGAAGCGATGGTGGTGGAAGGGCACTGACGGCATCCGGGAGACTACCTGGCCGGGCGTCTACAATCGCTCCCGGCTGCCCGGCCGCAACGATTATTTTCAGTTGCCGGACTGGGACTGCTATTCGCTATCCGGCAAAGCGGTGACCTTCTTCCTGCCGGACGAGCCGTGGAACCACCTGGAGATTTCCGGCGGCGCGTGGGGCAAGATGGATCTGCTCGCGTGGGATGCGGAGAAGCGGGCTAACACGGAGACGGAACTGTTCGAGCGCCCCGAAGGCCAGGAGAAGACGTTCCATCGCCTGGAGCGGCCCGTCACGGGACAGAAGATCCGGTTCACCAACGTGGAGCAGGAAACGCCCATCGGCGAGCTTTCCGCCTATTACGTGCATCCGGGCAGAGAGCCGGCCGGTATCGCGCGGCTTAGCTACAAGCTCAGCGCCAACGTGGAGCCGGACAATCCCAGTTTGAAAGAGCTGACGGAATTCATCGACGGCCGCTACCCGGCCGACGAGACGAATGACTATGGTGGCGCTGCCCGCCGGCGCTCCGCGGACCCCTCGAAAGACGCCGCAGACGGGTCTGCCCATCGTTCACATACTGATACCCTGCTCGTTCCGCGACGTACCCAACGCCAGGTATACCTATACGTGGGAGAACATGCAGGGCGGCCTGGACGGCATCGCCATCGATCTTCCGGCGCTCCACGTGAAGCCCACCCACGGCGGGTATTTTCCGTTGAACATCCAGGTGAAAGATCCGCTGTGGCCGCTGCGCGACATGCTGGATTTCAGCTTCTCGGTAAAGCCCGGCGAGCCGCACACGTTGTGGCTGGATACGCGCGACCGGATTCTGCCGAACGGCAAGAGCATCTACCTGACGATTGCTGGCGCGGGCGCCGATTTCGGCCCGGCGGCACTGGAAGGCGCGTCGGTGCGGCTGATCTTCAAGCCCCGGAAAGACGCGCTGCCGGAACACGAGCTGGACCGCTTCACCCAGGTCCGCGACAACTACGCCAACATCGTGGAGGAACACCCCAACAGCCGTCATCTTCGCCTGTACGCCCGCTTCGAGGCGGATTTGACCGACCTGCTGCGGGTGGACCCGGACCATTACCCGGGCCGCAATTACTGGTACGACGCCAACCGGGAGCAGGCCAAGCCGCCCTTCACCCAGCCCGCGGCGCCGCCCGGCGTCCCTGTGTGGGCGTTCCGCCAGGTGGAAGACCTGCGCTACGTGGACCGCTTCGTGAACTGGTACATCGACAATCGGCAAATCGACAACGGGGAATTCGGCGGCGGCCTGTCCGACGACGGCGACCTGACCAACATGTGGCCGGGGACGGCGCTGATGGGAGTGACGCCGGAGAAGATCAAGAAATCGCTGCTCAAGGAGTTGGACGCCTTCTACGCGGAAGGCATGTTCACCAACGGCCTCTCCACCATCCAGGCCGATGAGCTACACAGCTACGAAGAAGGCATTTCGTGTTTGGGAGAAGCGCTGACGCTCGACTACGGCAGTCCCAGGCAACTGGAGCGGGCGATGGAGACCTCGCGACGGCTGGAGTGGCTGACGGGCGTCAACGCGGCCGGGCACCGGCATATCCGGAGCTGCTATTTCAACGGCGCCAAGATGGCCACGGAGGGGGTTTGGGGGTGGTCGAAGCCTTACTCGTACCTGGTGTTCCATCCCGCGCTGGCGCTGGTCGAGTTCAACGGGACGCCCGCGATGCGCAAGCTGGTCGTGGAGCTTGCCGACGGCCTGCTGGCGCACCGCAAGCTGGGCGCGGACGGGAAGTATTCGATTCACGCCACCATCGACTTCAGCACCGATCAGGACATCGACAGCGGCCTGGGACACGCCTGGTTCATTCCGTGGGCCGCCTACCGCTGGACCGGCGACAAGAAGTATTTGCAGCCGCTCCTGGACGAAGGACCGGCGGCGCTGAAGACGCTGACCGCCAACGCGCTGGACATGCTGAACCTGCGCGCGAGCTGGGGCAAACAGATCCTGGCTGAAACCACGCCGCGCTCGCGCGACGCGGAAGACCTGCATTTCGCCTGGCAGATGAGCGGCGACAGGCGCTACCTGGAGCAGCTCTACGGCAACCAGATCGAGGACGCCGCGCTGCGCGAGTACATCAACACCGAGGGCAGCCTGTGGATCGATCGTGTGGGCGTGAACAACATGGAGCTGCAGCGCGCGCGGCTGGGCGGAGTGGCGCTGGTTCGCAACTACCTGTACCCGGGGCACGTGGTGAGCTGGAAGTTCGAAGCGCCGGCAACGGGGGAAAGCGTGGCGGTGCTGGTGCCCGAATCGACGGAGGACCACGTCAAGATCATCGCGTACAACCTCAGCCAGTCGCCGGTGAAGGCGGTGATGACGGGCTGGGACGTGGCGCCGGGGAAGTGGGAGATGACGCAGGCCGTTCAACCGGACGCCGAGGAAGCGGAGCTGCGCGACAGCACGTCGCGCACCATCGATTTCGGCCGATCCGAGGGCGTGGACGTAACCTTTGCTCCGCAAGTGCAGACGGTGATCGAGCTGAAACTCGTCTCCAGAGGAGTCCCCTACTGGTCGCGGCCGGACCTGGGAATCGATCCCGGGGACGTCCAGGTGGAAGGCGGCCAGGTACGCGTGACCGTACACAGCCTGGGGGCGGTGGATGCGCCGGCCTCGCGGGTAGTGGTGCGCGACCGGGATGGCCGCGTGCTGGCAAGCGCCGACGTCCCGGCATTAAAGTCGCCGCTCGATCTCCTGCCGAAGACGGCAAAAGTGGTGGTGGCGCTGCCCGCCAACGCCGACTGGCACGGAGGCAGTTTGACAGTGGAACAGCGCGGCTCGATTCCCGAGATCACTCTGCTCAACAACCGGGTAACTCTCTGATCCGTACAGGGAGACGAGGCGGAACGATGAAAGAGCGATACGATTTCAGCCAGGGTAAGCGGGGCAGAGTTCTTCCGCCCGAACCCGAGCCCGAGGGTAAGACCCGGATCACGATTCGTCTGGATCAAGATGTTGTGGATCGGTTCCTTGCGATGGCGGAACAATCCGGAGGCTCGACGGGCTATCAGACCCTCATCAACGCGGCGCTTCGGGAATACCTTGACGGAAAGGCGCCAAGGCTTGAGGACACGCTGCGACGGATCATTCGCGAGGAACTGAAGTCGAGCGCGGCTTGATCTGGGTCAGTGACGTTGGGCGCGAGACTGGCGCACACAAGCCTGGAGTCCGGGAGGCCCGCTTATTTCGGCTTCCGCAGTTCGAGGGTGACGGTCTGAAAGGTTCCAGCCTGCTGTTCGGCTCGGGCGATTTCGAAGCCTGTCTTCCGCGCGAGCCCTTTGTAGTAATCCTGGTCCATCGGATTCTCGGGCCAGAGGGTGCCGTAGCCCGTCTGGACGACCTTGCCGGGAAGCTGGAAGCGGAACCGAAACACCGGGCCGCGTGTGTCGGGCTCGAGCGCTCGCGGAATCACTGCATCCCAAATCATCCAACGCCCTCCGGGCGTGAGCACGCGGAAGACTTCCGCGAAGACCTTTTCCTGAATCTCGGGACGCATATACATGAGCGAGAAGAATGCCGTGACCGTGTCGAAGGAAGCGTCGAGGAACTTCAACTCGCTGGCGTCCATGACAATCTTGAGCGGCCCCGCCGGAGCGTCTTCCAACTCGCGTTTCGACAGATCGATGGCGATCACCTGGCTGGGCTTCATCTGGCCGATGATCCCCTCGCCTCCGCCGCCGATATCGAGTACGTAGCCCGGCGCCTCGAAATCGGCAACGACGAAGTCCTGGCGTTCGAAGACGTGCATCTTAGGCGGATCGGCCGCGGCGGAGGCGGCTGCGCCCGTCAGCGCGAGGAGAAACTGTGTTCGGGTGAGTGTCATGTTTCAGGATACGAAGATCCGAATCCAGCGGTTCCCTCACGTCTTCCCACCGCGAGAACTCGGCAGTCTGCCACCCTGGCCGAGTGGCACTGCAAGTCCGCCACTCCTTGCCGGCTGCCCCTTCTCCATGCCTACCAACGGGACATCCACCGTAAATGTCCCAGCAGCCTTCCTCTTCCGCACGCCTCAATCTCGGACCCGCTTCAACTTGTCCCGTGCCGCACCCGACCCGGATTCCGCCGCCTTTCGATACCACGCATCCGCCAATTCCTGTCCCCGCGTCCCTCTCGTCGCCGCGTAAGCGTCTCCTACTGCCAACTGCGCCTCCGCCACGCCCAGTTCCGCCGCCCTTCGCAGTTGCGCCCGCGACTCTTGCCTGTCTTTATCGCCGGAGCTCTCCGCCAGCAACCGCGTCAACGCCATGCAGGCCTCAGGCACGTTCAAAGCCGCAGCCCGGCGGAACGCCTCCGTCGCCCCTCGGCGGTCGCCCTTCGCCACTGCGTCCCTGGCCTCGCGCCACGCCGCCGCTGCTTCGGCCTCCGCTTCGGCCCGCCGCTTCATCGCGTCGATTCCCGCCAACGAGGCATCCGTCAGAAGAACGCCACCAGTGCCCGCCCCGCTCTCAGTCCCCAGCGGCATCACCTTGAAACCCACCTTTTGAATGACGCCGGGAGGCAGGCTAGTGGTGACAACAACCACGTCGTCCGCACGCGGCAACTCGCCCCCACTTGGCGTCGCCGTCACCAGGTCGCCTTCCGACTCCCTTACTACCGCGCGGGCAATCAGGCGCAACTGGTGCGCATCCAGAGGCCGGTAGATGACGGCCGGGTCGCCGGCGCGCGGCACGTAACGGCCCGGTACCGACAGCCGCAGCTCCCCGCCCGAAACCTCCACCACCTTTCCCTGCAACTCGCCCGACAGGGGAGGAGGCGCTTCCGCTGCCGGCGCGGTCGAGGCCGCAACGAGCAGCGCCACGAGGAACACGCTCAGCCGCCCTGCTTGAGCGTCGGGGGCCCAACGCTCCCGGGTAGTCTCATCGCTCATACTTCCCTCCTCACTGCACCGTACGCTTGCAGTTGTTGAAGCAGTCGCGCGCCACTGCTTCGATGTCGCCCCGCGTAGCCCGGTTCACCACGCAGCTGTCATAGCATGGCAGCATCCGTTTTGCCCGGTCCAACTGGCGCTGCGTCTTTGCCTGATCCGCCAGACCGACCAAGCCGTCCCTCGCTGTTCCCGGAATGATTCCGCACCCCGACCACAACTTCTTGCACCACAGAGGCTTCCAGACCGCCTGGTGGCGCTCCCGCACCTGCCGCTTAAACGCCTCAATGTCCCCCACGGATGCCGGCGCCTCCACCACCGGTTGCGGATCCATACTCACACCACCTCCAGAGGTCCTGCCGGGGCCGACGGGCGACTGTCCCCCGCCGCCCCAGTTTGCGCGCATAATTTGCTCCCAAGTCCGTCGCATCCCTTCCAGAGCGCGCATCCATGCGCCCTGGTCCACCGCCGCCGGAGGCGGGGAATTCAGCAACCTTTGCACAACGTCCTGCGCCGCGGGCGACACGCGGCAGCTCCGTTCGTACATTCTCGAGAGCAACGTCCCCGCAAGCTGCGTGTTTCTTGCCTGCACCGCCTGCAGCATCTGCCGGTCCAGATTCAGGCACTCCTGCGCGTTCTCCACCGCCACGGCTTGCCCCGTCCAATCACAGCCCTGCGCCTGCTGGCGGATCGCCTGGGCGCCTCCCCTATCTCCCTGTTGCATCGCCGTGAGATATCGCCGCTCCAATTCCATGCACTGCGACGACGGCCCCATCAGCCGCAAAGTTTCGGTGGCGGTCGCATACCATGAACAGTTCGCGCCTTGGGCCACCAGGCGCTGCGCCGTTGCCCTGTCTCCGCTGCGATTTGCCTCCAGCGCCTGCCTCCCCAACTCATTACAGTCGATGCACGCCGTGTTCGATGTATTCCACTCCAGGCCCGGAGAGCATATGCACGGTGCCTGCCCCGGCGCCGGGGCGAACACCGAGAGGCTCCCTGGATACTTCGAGCAGTCTTCGAAGAACACGTCGCCGGCGGGTTCCGGAGACGGGGCCTGCCCTTCACCGGCTATCTTCAGGCAGTTCGCTGCGTCCGCCGCCGCCTGCCCGGCGCTGCCGGCAAACACCTCCGCGGTCTCGGCCGCCGCCCGCGCCTGGCTGGCAGCTTCTTGCAGCCGGCTTTTCACCGTGTTGCCCGCCAGCGCCTCCTGCAGCGCCTGCAATTCCCGCTGGGCCGATTCCAGTCGCGTTCTCTGAGCCGCCTGCTCCCGCTCGCGCTCGGAAAGCAAAGACTGAAGTTCGTCCACGCAGGTCCTCGCCTGCTGCGCCGCCTGTTGTGCCACACCCGCCGCTGCCGACGTTCCGGCGAGAATATCCATTCCATCGGGACGGTCCTGCAACGCGGCGCGTTGACTTTCCACCGCTGCTGCCGCCGCCGCTGCTGCCTTGTCGGTCTCCGCCAGTTCCGCCGCCGCTTGCACCACTCGCTCGGCCCGCATCCGCGCTCCGCGCACCGACGCCCCAATCCCGTTCGGTCCCACCGCTCCCCGAATCGCTTCGAGCGATGCCGGCCGCTCCACGTTCTGCAGCAAGCGCTCCGCCTGGCCGCGAAGCGCTTCCGCACGCTGGGCCGCCTCTTGCGCCGTTTTCACCTGATTGGCTGCATCACTCGCCTGCATCTCGCAAAGCGAAACGCCGCCGGCGAGTTCGCGCGTTGCTGCGGCCCTCTGGGGATCTGGCAGGGTGCGCGCCCGCAGCATCCCTTCGCATACCCGCAAAGCATTCTGCTCGGCGGTTTGGCGGATTCTGCCCGCTGCCTGAGCGGCTTCGCTCGCCTGCTCCGCCAGGGTCTCCGCCTGGCCTGCCGTCTGTTCCAGCTGATCGAGCGTCGCGCGCAGCTTGGTTCGGTCGCTCTCCGCCTGGGCCGCCAGCCTGTTGCCCGACTCCAGCATCTGCTGCAGCATGGCCGCACTTTGCTTCTCGCGGTCGCAGAGATTAGACACTTCGCCCGCTACCCTCTCCTCATTCCGGCGCGCCGCTGCTGCCTGGCCCGACGCCTGCTCCAGCGACGGCCCGCTTTCTCCCGCGCTGGGCGGATTCTCCCTGCCCGCCGTCTCCTGCCCGGCGCCCGGCTTCGGCAAGACGTCGTAATAGTTAATCACACCCTCGTCGCGCGCAATCACATTGCCGGTCGCGTCCTTCACCTCGGCCGTCAGGGTCGCGGCCAGGCTCACCAGTTCCATGCCGTCCTGCGCCAACTCCTTCGCCAGCGCATCGGTGACAATCAGGTCGGGCGGCGGTGTCTTGCCCGGCTCGCCCTCAATCGTCCGGCGGATATTCACGGTCCAGTTGTTCGCCGGAGCCGCGTCCCCGGGCCGGGATTCACCCATCACCAGCGCATCCGCCGGGACCGCTTCCCCAAGACGCACCGCGTATCCCGGCAACGTCAGGCGCACTTTCGGCGGCCCGGCGCTTTCTGCCGCCCGGTAAGCCGTCTCCGTCGCGCTGGCGTACGCCTCGCGGAACTGCACATTCAGTCGCTGCCTTCCCGCCTCGATGTTTTCGAGAGTCCGCTGCGCGTGTTCCGCCAGCGCCGCCGCCGCGGCCATCTTGCGTTCCACTTCCCACCGCATCTCCTCACGCTTCACCGTGCTGTACTGGCTGTATACGTACTCGCGAATCAGCCGGTCAGCCAGCTTGTTCAGCAGTTGCGCCTTCGTGTCTGGCGTTATCTCGCCAAATCGCCCTTCCACCTCGGCGTAGAGATCGTCCAGGAGCGTGCGGCCAACCGTGCGCTCCCGCAGCGTCGTGAAGTTGTTCTTATATTCGTCTGGCTGCTTTGACAGCCACTTGTGAATCTCGCGGTTGATGATCGGCCGAAGCAGCGGGCTGGCCTCTTCCACGCCCCGCGCCATGCAAACCGACAGCGCCCCCGGCTTGGTTCTCTGCGCTTCGTGAAACGCAGTAAGCGCCTCGACGCCTTTGCGTTCCGCTTCCGCGCGCTCCTTCTCATAGTTGTCTCTCCGCACCTTGACGCACGAATCGATCGCCGCAAGGCTCGTGTCCGCCATGTCCCCCGAGCCAGCCGCCGTATAGCGCCGCACCGTCGGGGCGAGATGCTCATACAACTTCGCCATGCGGTGGTAGTACGGAAGCTCACAGGCGTACTTCGAAAGCAGCCGTTCACGCTCCGCCTTCCACTCCCGTGATTGCGGGGTGAAGCCCTTCGCAATCAGTTCGAGGTTGACGCTGGAGCCGAATTCCCCCCGCGCCGCCGCCATCCGCTTCTCGCCCAGCCACCCTTCGCTTTCCGGATGGATTTCACCCGGCCCTCCAAATATCGGATAAAGCGGCAACTGCCTCTGCTCCAGCGTCGCCTCCGAGCAACGGATTGTCGGAGGATCGGCCCCTCCGGTCACCTGCGCCTTCAACGCCTGCTCCAGAAGATCTTCCCTCCAGGTTTCCTCCAGATACCCGTAGCTGATGTCGTACGCGCCCTTCGCGAGCGACACCACGGCGTAAGCCTGCATTGCCGCCAGCCCGGCGATCTGTCCCAGGCCGACTGCCACCGTAGTGAAACCCGCGGCGTTGCCTTCGTTCACGTCCATCCAGCCCGTGAACATCTGTCCGTAGCTCTCTACCAGAGGCAGGTTCCAGAAGAACTCCTTCGCCCCTTGCCACGCCAGGGCGTCCTGGCACTCCCCGGTGCTGAGCCCGCCCTTCAGGCACGATTGCTCGTACGTGCCGATCAGGCTGTTGGCTGCGCCGGCAAAGAAAACGAAATTCAGATTGCCTACGGCCTGCTTGAAGTAGGCCTTCCCTTGAGCCGATCCTAGTCTGCCTGCTTCCCGCGTAAATTCCCCCAATGCCTGCGAGACTTTCTCATAGGCACGTGCTTTGCCTACCCCTTGCGCGAAGGCGATCTTTCCGGCGAGCATCGCCACGGCTTCCTCTCTCGGCAACACCGGCTGGTCCCCGGTGCGCTCGCCGGCAATCGCGCGCACCTCGCCGTCCAGCTTCGTGTAAAACTGCTCCGGCGCTTCCAGACGGCCGCTCCGCGCCGACGCCGACAGCCAATCGTCAATCGCCCTCCGCCCTGCCTGCGCAAGTTCCGACGCCTTTTGCGCGGTCGACTGCAGCGGGCCATGCGGAACCGCGTCCAGAACCTTCTTTCGAAGCCGCATGCGGCCATTGCTATCGTCCAGCATCTCGATGGCTTCAAACATAAACGCAATCTCGACGCCTCGCTCGGCGAGGATCTTCTCCGTCCGCAGCCGTACCGCCGCCGGATCCGCTCCCAGTTCCGACCGGTGGCGCTGCCAGCCCTCCGGCGTCAGGTCATCCCGAATGGCGTTCGTCAATACATCCGCCGCGCCTTCCACCAGTATCGTCGTCAGCTTGTTCAGGTAGATCCTCTCGGACTCCTCCAGCACGCGCCGCTCCAGTTCCTGCGGCTCCAACTCCTCTCCACTTGCACGCAGCTTCCGCCGCGCCTCGCCGGTCCACGGGGCGTACAATGTCGCGGCGTCGTAGCTTCCGCCATGTTCCACCGCCAGCGAAGTGTCGAGCAGAGTGATGTATTCCCGCACCATCGCATCCGGCAAAAACAGGCCGAAAGCCTGCCGGATGAACTGCTCCTTGAAGGCGCGCTTCTGCTCTCCGGACAGCCGTTCGTCCAGGTGTACCGAAGCATAGGTCAGGCTGCCGTCGGGTGATGCCTGCGTGCACGACAACACTCGCGCCAGCGCCTGGTTGATGAGGCGGTTGGCATATTTCTGCCGCGCAACCGGGTCTGTGCTGTGCGTCAAAAACTGCCCCAGGTTTTCCGCCGCGTTCCCCAGCGCGTTCTGCGACGGCTTCGGAGCGTTCACGTCGCGAAAGCGCTGCGCATATTCGCGCGTCGGACGGTAATCGATCTCCGCCTCGCCCCGCTCGAAAGCATCGATATTGAAGACTTCGCCGTTCATCTTCAGGTTGCGCCCATCCGGGGCCGCCGCCAGCCGGATTGTCCGCCCCTCGTTCAGAGGCCGAACCTGGCTCATTTCGCGGTTGCCGCCCGGCGCAACGTAGTAGCCCTCTTGCTGCCGCATCGCCAGAACGCTCCGCGCAACCGTGGCGACGTGCTCCGCCGCTCCGATCTTGGCGTTCGACACATCCGGCAGAAACATATCGCCATCGAACAGGGTCATATCGGCGCGTGCCGGGTCCACACCTTCTTCTTGAAGAGCGGCCTTCCAGCGTCTCTCAATCTCTTCAAACGATGGCCGCTTCCCTCCGGGAACCTCGCCAATCACCCACACGGTCTGGTCGAGGTCGCTGGTGATGCCGCGCATCCGGCCGGAATCGGTGATTTCCAACGTAATCCCCAGGTCCCGCACCACCTTGGCGAGCGCCCGCAAATTCGCCGCCATCCGCAGGCGCGCCATCTTCTGGCTCTTGGCCGCAAGGGCCGGGTCTTTCATGAGTTTCTTCAAATAACGCTGGGTATCCGGAAACTGCTGATAAACGCGGCTGCTCAGCCACGCTTTGTCCATGCGCTCAACGGGCGTCTCCCGGATCAGGGCGTCCAGCCGTCCATAAGTGGCGTCCGCCGCCGGCGGCGGACCCTGCGCGCGTAGAACGGCGCAGCAGACGTAGAGAACGACCAGGAGACACCGAGATCGAAAGCGCATGTACGATGGGACGCAGTTCATGATGTCACTCGATTTGTCTGGGATTTACTAGCTGCGGAAAGCGGGCAAAGGTCAACACATCCGCCGGACGGCTCGGCACGCCGTAACCGGCACGCCGCCCTCCGTCGGTCGCGCCAGGGTGCCCTGTTAGAGGCATTTCAGATTCATTATATACAGATCTGAATATCTTAGTAGGGCTGCCTCACGGCCCGGCGACTGACATCCCTTCCGCCCCGTGGTCACAGATCTTTCACGCTAATTGTCAGCTCGCTGGCCGCCGAGGTGGTCCCAACTGTCAGACACCCCCTGCGAAGCGGGAAGCGCTTGCCTGCGCAATCTGGGCTGGGAATCGTGGCGCCTGCGGTGCAAGCGTCGCAGTTCGTTGGTTCACTCGCCCCCTCGGAGCCAAGCGGTCTTCATCCGTTGATAGGTTAGTCTGCCACCTGTCAGCCATGGGCGTTATCCTTCAAGTTGACGTGGGCGGACTTCACGGAGCGATCCGGCATAACTTCCGCGAACTCCGATTCCGGCGAGCTTGGCGGGTTGCCGGCATTTCTTTGAGGCGTGGGACCGTGGCGCGTTGCCCCGGGCTCGCTGCTTTTCCGCGTGCGGCAGGTGCGCAGTACGGTAGGACTTCTGAATGGAGAACGCTGACAAAATGGAGCGTCTTCTGGTCTTTGAACCTCCCATCCCGATGCGAGACTTGATCGCTATCGAAGGCATTCTGCGTAAAAAACAGCTCTTCTGCACTTCGTTCGGCGAAGAAGATCCCTATTCACTCGCTTTTTACTATGGCTAAGCCGAGATAAACGACGTTCCTGCATGTATACTACTGGATCGCAATTTATTTGCTCGAATTGTCGCGTTAGCGAGGGGTGCGCATGCAGCACCCGACCATCAAGTTGCCGCCGCGGTGATGGAGTTTGCTCAATGCGCTGGCATGGAAATCGAACCTGCACTCGCCGTGATCGAAGGGGTGGAGACCCGAGCTGGAATTCAAGCAGCGAAGGATCTGGCATTGTTCTCCGCTGTGAGCTACGTCCATCCATCGGAGTTAGGCGATACTGCACTCGGCAGAGCGTAGAATCTCCGCACTGTACCTCGTCCTGTCGACGGCGTGACGGAGTGGAGTGCCCCCAAGCACACACTCAGAGAGTACTCATTCGTATATCCACTCGTACTGACGATCGGCCTAATCGAACTAGACGGTGGACCAATGCACGAGAGGATGCGGCGGTTTCTCGATTGGACCTTCGACAACTGGTATTTCAGCGCGGTTGCAACGACTTTCGCAGCGACGTGTTTCTCGGGCGCGGCGCCAAAAGGCGCTCTAAAGAGACTGCGCGACAGTGACCGTGGCCGGGCTCTAAAGGGCCTGCGCAATTGCGCCTGGGACCTCACCTACCTGATTTTCTGGGTAGGCCTGTTGAAGAGGCAGAATCAGGAGAACCGTCTGTACGTTTTTTGATCTCTTGACAAGACTCTCCTTCGGGTGGCTCAACTATTGTTGGCTGAGCCAGGCTCTTCCGATACGGAGGTCGCCGGAGCACTGCGTCAGAGCCTTGGTCCCTCCAACTATGACCACTATGTTCGATTGATAGAGCGCAAGGAGGATCCGACGCGACCTGCTAACCGCACTGCGCATTACGGTACGGATGCAGGACCGCGGATCGTGGCCGACCTAGAGGAGCGAATGCTAGAGGCAATCTGGCACCGGCGGTAACCCTTCTCAGACGGGAAATTTCACGCGCCGAGCCCGAAGTCCAGCAGCGGGAAGTTGTGTCGATCACCGGGACAGTCCCGGATTATCCCATTTACAAGCCCCTGGAGTCATCGTCCGGTCTGCCGTCGTTTCCGGCGCTTGGCGCCGTCGCCACGCCCGCCGGGTCCTGAGATCCCCTCCGGTCTCCGCCTCCAGCCGGTGCCGTAGTTCCTCACTGCCCTCCGGCAAACCCCTTCTCGTCGCCTCCTTCAATCTCTCCGCCAGCGCTTCTTCCCGCACCGCGGCTCCGGGTGCCTTTCGCCACCGCTGTGTATCGTAGCGCTCTCGCCACACGGTCATATCCAAAAAACCGCAACCTCGCCGCTCCCACAATGTGCCGCTGCGCTCGACCATCAATACTGTTCCGCCTCCCTCACCATCCCCGCCCGTCCCGGATTCCGTTCCACGTACGCCAACGCCTCCCACTGATGCACCTGATCCATCGGACAGGAGCAGAATCGCGCCTGCCAGAAGTGCCCGCATGACCTCTGCTGGATGTTCTGGCAGCGGGCCTAGTCGCCGTGCGTCTGGCCCAGCGTCCGCCACAGCGACTCTTCATGCCCCAGTACCTCAATGATGCGGGTGTGGTTGGGCATCGGGCAATTGCCCCGATGCGGAACCGATACTGTTCGGTGTGGCCGGCCGACTGCCGGAGGTAGACTTCGCAATCGCGGTTGGAGAAGAAGGCGGGGCGCCGGCCGTTGCCCCGTTGCGTGATGTGGTGGGGGAATCCCACGGCGACAATTCGAACACTCCTTGGCATCTCTTGGAGATAGTGCCGTTCCCCGGTAAAAGTTCTCAAAGAAAACATGAAATCCGGGACTGTCCCAGTGGTAAATTGCCGGCTTCCGACACCGAATTGAACGGCGACTATTTGCAGACGCTGGTTCGCCTGGCGAACATGACCGGCGACCGGCGCTTTATCGAATGGGCACGGCGCATCGGCGACGCTTACATCGACGAAGTGCTGCCGGCGAATCACGATGTCCCGAGCAGCAAATGGGACTTCACCAGCCATACCGGCGACGGCCGGCTTCGCCTGCGGGACCACGGCAACGAAACCGTGGTGGGGCTGGTGCTGCTTTACACTTACGAGAATTATCACCAGACGCCGCGGGCGGCCAAGTACCGGCCGGTAATCGCGAAGATGCTGGACCGGATTCTGGAATCCGCCAACCCCGACGGCCTGCTCTACAACGAAGTGGATTCGGCCACCCTCAAGCCCGTCGACCAACGCCTTTCCGACAACTGGGGATATGTTTACGGCGCGGTGTATACGTTTTATCAGTGCACCGGCGAGACCAAGTACCGCGATGCCGTGCGCCGCGTGCTGAAGAATTTGCCGAAGTACCGGAATTATGTTTGGGAACCGCGGAAGGGCACCAGGCTGGGGTCGTTTGATGGTTACGCCGATTCGATTGAGAGCGCCATCTATCTGGTGAACCGCGAGCCGGTGCCGGAAGCGTTCGACTGGATCGACTCTGAGATGAAAGTGATGCGGGCCATGCAGCGGCCGGACGGGTTTATCGAAGACTGGTACGGGGAAGGGAATTTCAACCGCACCGCGCTGCTGGACGCGCTGATGAGGAGCCAGGGCGCCAGGCCGGAAGCGTGGACGCCCGGCGTCCGCGTGGGGGCCGTGCGGGAGGGCGACCGCCTGTACCTGAGCCTCGTCGCTCCGCGGGATACGAAGGTGCAGTTCGATTTCGCCCGCTACCGGCGCGTGATGAACTTCGACCGGAATTACATTCGCCTGAATGAATTCCCGGAATGGTACACGGTGGATGAAAACACGTTGTACAAAGTCCGCACGGCTGCCGGCGCGGATGAGCGGCTACTGCTGGGCAGCGAGTTGATTGGCGGCGTCGTGCTTGGGCCGGGAGATTGGGTGGTTGAATCGGCGGGCCCGGCGCCTTACGGCGTGAAGTAGAGCCCGCCTAGAACCCTCGGTTTTCACCCGAATGGTCCCCTCCCTGGCGGTCGGGGTTCGAGGCGAAACGGTGGTCCTCCGCCCTTTGTCCGTGGCCCCGGCGCAGATCCGCTCCTTCGCAGTCGCGGCTCAGGCCGATGCAGGCGCCGGACGGGCGAAGCGCTCCCTGAGGCCTTTCCATTTGCGATTCACCAGCTCCGCCAGGTTCAGCAGGATGGCCAGCGCCAACAAAGCCGGCCACAGTTCCACCACGCTCGGAATGGATTTTCCGGTTCCTTCGAAAACCTGCTCGGGGGTGGGGTTGAAGCGGCCTCCGGTGAACTCCGCAATCTGTTTCAGCAGCAGCTCGTTCGAGCCGTATTCGGTGACTTCCTTTTCCGGCAGGTACAGGCCCGTCTCGGGGAACGCCCTCGACGTTTCGAGCGGACGAATGCGGAACAGACCCTGGCGGTTGGCGATGGGCACTGTGCCGCGGTAGGCGCCTTCGGCCACCTTCTTCACCTCCACCGGCTGCTCGAATCCGTCCGGACCAAAGACGAAGATGTCGGGCACCGTCGCGGGCTCCGGAACGTAGCGCGCCAGCCGGTAATCCACCACCAACTGGCCGTCGGCGCTGTCGTAATGTACTTTGGCTTCGCCGGACTGGGCGTGCGGCAGCAGATCGCGCGCCAGGTTCGCCCAGAACTTGCCAAAGCCACTCCAGGAAACCCAGTTCGCCGCCCACCTGCTTTTGGCGTCGGAGGTGAACACAGCACTGCGCCCCAGGCCGTACTGCCAGCGCACCAGCAGCGGATCTCCGGCGTTCACCGTCAGGATGGTCTCGGCGGCCGGTTTCGCCTCGAAGCGCACGTAACCCTTGAGAGCCGGCGCTTTATCCATATCGACGCCGTCCAGAATCTCTACCTTCTTCTCCACCGTGGGGAAGATGGGCTTTTCGACGGCGGTAGATGCCGGTGTGCTCCATGACGTCGCGCAACAGGATCTGGGCCAGGTTGGAGGGGTCGATCAGAAAGTAGGCCTTGCCGTTTGCGGTACGGGCCACGTTTTCGAGAAACTGGCGGTTTACGTCCTGCCCCAGACCCACCGTCGAAATCGTAACCCGGTTCCTGGCGGCGTCCTCCGCCAAAGTGATGCTGTCGCCCTCTTCGGAGATTCCGTCGGTGAGCAGAACAATGTGCTTGTAGGCGCCCGAGCTGGCCTGAATCCGGTGATAGGCTTCGGTGAGCGCCGGGGCGATCTGCGTTCCGCCGTCGGGCAGTGATGCCGGCGATCAGCCGCTTGATGAGCGCCTTGTTTTCGACGCGCCGGATGGGCACCGCCCATTGGAAGGAGTTGTCGAAGATGAGCACGCCCACGCGGTCGATCGGCCGAAGATTGTCCACCACGCCGATGGCGGCCAGTCTCGCCAGCTCGATTTTGCGGCCCTCCATCGAAGACGATTTGTCCACGATCAGCACCACCGTGGTGCCTTCGGGCGAGCGCGGCGGCGCCACTTTCGCCGGCAGTGCCGCTTCCAGCGGGTCTTCCTTCGCCGCGGGCTGCTCTTCGTAGATGTTCCGTTCGCCG
>CAWEOG010000005.1:0-34701 GCA_963810595.1 Bryobacterales bacterium
GGCAGCAAAATCGAGGTATTGCCAGGGAGACCTGATGAGGCGCGACGGGTGGAGTCCTCTTTTGTCTGGTGGTTCTTGCCATATGGGCTTGGGCCCAGCTTTTGCCGATCCGCATCGCCACGAAATGATTCGCGGATTTGACTTGGTAGGCTCATTCCGGCGGGACGGGGACCTATCAGCCCCAGGGACTCTAAGCAGCGAGAGAGAAAGGATATGCTATGCGTTCGCCGAAGGAGAATGATTGCACTCGGCGGGAGTTTCTGAGCGTGGGTGGTTGTGCGGGGGCGTTGGGGATCTCTCAAGCTCGCGCAGGTACGGCGGGCGTGTCCATCGTGCTGGATCGTTCCGATCCTATCGCTTCAGGCGGGCCGGTCCGATGGGCCGCTACAGAGCTGCACGAAGCATTGGCCGCGCGGGGCAGCGCTGTCAGCATGCTTAAGAGAGTCGACCAGTCACCGCCGGGTGATTGTGCATCCTGGCAGCCGGCGCCACGGCGCCGCTGGCCTCCGAAATTATGCAGAGCGCCAGAGTTTCGGTTTCGACGGCTCCCGAGTCGTTGGGGCTCGTTCCTGGGAAGGTCGCTGGGAAAGCGGTGCTGCTGGCCTGCGGGAGCGACCCGCGAGGAGTGGCTTATGCTCTGCTGGAACTGGCGGATCGGGTGCGGCATGCCGATCTGCCATTGGCCGCGCTCGAAGTCTCCAACCCCATCGTGGAGCGGCCGGCCAACCGGATCCGCGGCATCAATCGCTCTTTTGAGAGCGACGTGGAGGACAAGCCGTGGTACAACGACCGCTCATTCTGGAAGTCGTATCTATCGATGCTGGCGACGCAGCGATTCAACCGTTTCAGCCTCACGTTCGGGCTTGGCTACAACCTCCCACGTAACGTTCGCGACGTCTACTTCTACTTTGCCTACCCTTTTCTGGTCTCCCCACCGGGATACCAGGTGCGCGCGGCGGGCCTACCGGACAGCGAACGAGAGGGAAATCTCAAGATGCTCCGTTTTATCAGCGACGAAACGGCGGCGCGCGGGATAGCGTTCCAGTTGGGCCTGTGGACCCACGCCTATAAGTGGGTGGACAGCCCCAACGCCAACTACGTCATCGAGGGCCTCGACCCAGAGCACCACGCGTCCTACTGCCGGGACGCGTTGTATACGCTGCTGGAAGCCTGCCCGTCGATAACCGGCCTCACCTTTCGCATCCACGGCGAAAGCGGCGTTCCCGAGCAGAGTTACGGTTTTTGGAAGACTGTCTTTGATGGCGTCGTACGGTGCGGCCGAAAGGTCGAGATCGACATGCACGCCAAGGGTATCGACCAAAAGATGATCGACGTTGCGCTGGCCACCGGGCTGCCTACGGTAGTCTCGCCCAAGTACTGGGCGGAGCACATGGGCCTGTCGTATCACCAGGCCGAGATTCGGGAGTTGGAGAGGCCGCGGCCTGGGCGGGCGGACACCGGCCAGATGGCGCTGAGCAACGGCTCCCGAAGTTTCCTTCGATACGGCTACGGCGACCTGTTGCGGCAAGATCGGCGCTACGGCGTATGGCACCGTATCTGGCCGGGTACGCAGCGCCACTTGTTGTGGGGAGACCCGGCGCTGGCGGCTGGTTACGGGCGCGCGTCGAGCTTTTGCGGAAGCGACGGCATCGACATCTGTGAGCCGCTCTCGTTCAAGGGGCGAATGGGCTCAGGGCTGCCGGGGGGCCGCAATGCGTATGCAGACAAGTCACTCGAAGTGGGAGGCGTCGACTGGCAAAAGCACCTTTATACCTACCGCGTCTGGGGCCGCCTGCTGTACAACCCAGATGCCGATCCTGACACTTGGCGGCGCCAACTGCGTAAGCAGTTCCAGGCCGGGGCCTCCGCGGTAGAAGGGGCGCTTGCGCACGCCAGCCGGGTTCTGCCGCTAGTAACGACGGCGCACGGGCCCTCCGCGTCGAACAACGTGTACTGGCCCGAGATGTACACGAACATGCCCGTCGTGGACGAGAACAGAAAGCACCCCTACCGTGACACTCCGAGCCCCAGACGCTTCGGCACCGTCAGCTCCTTCGATCCCGAACTGTTCAGCACGGTGGATGGCTTTGCTGACGAAATGCTCAAGCGCGAGCGAAGCGGACGATACTCGCCGGTTGCAGTTGCACAATGGCTCGAAGACATGGCCACGGCCGCAGACAAGAATCTGGCGCTGGCGGAAGCGGCGCTTGGCGCTCGCGGCGGCCCCGAAATGCGGCGGGTGTCCGTGGACGCAGCTATCCAGAGCGGCCTCGGGCGCTTTTTCGCCGCCAAGTTCCGCTGCGGGGTACTGTTCGCGATTCACGAGCGCAGCGGTGACCGCGAAGCGCTGGAACAAGCCCTGAAGATGTATCGCACTGCGCAGAGCGCTTGGGCCGAATTGGCCGGACGGGCGCGAGTGTATGCGGCCGATGTCACCTACGGTTACACCGCCCATTTGCGCGGTCACTGGCGGGACCGGTTACCTGCCATCGATGCCGACATCGGCGACATGCAGGAGCGCCTCCGGCAACTGAGCGCGAGTGATTCGACCGTGCAGGGCGAGAACCGCGAGCAGGTGAACCAGGCGATCAAAGAAGCGCTGGGCCGGCCGGGCCGCCCGGCGCTGGCTTGCCGGCACTCACCGCCGCCACGCTTCCAGCCGGGGCAGGCGCTCGCGATTGAGCTGCTGATCGAGAAAGGTAAACGCCCGGATGGGGTCCGGCTGCATTACCGTCACGTGAACCAAGCCGAGCGTTACCGCATCGAGCAAATGCAGGCTCAGGGCAACCGCTGGCGGGCAACCATCGACGCCGGCTACTCGGCTTCACCGTATCCGCTGGAGTACTTCTTCACCGTGCACGAAGGGCCGGACGTGGCCTGGCTCTATCCCGGCTTCGAGGCGAACCTTGCGAACCAGCCATACTTTGTTGTGCGACAGGGGTGAGAGATGAACAAGAGAGGGAACATCGGCCGACGTGAGTTTTTCAGCCGGGTCACTGTTGGTGCAGGCGCTGTGGCTCAGCGTCTTGGCGCCCAGGCAGCGGGCGTGTGTATCGTGCGCGATCCGGCTGACGCGATCGCCGGTGCGGGACCGTCTCAGTGGGCCGCCAAGGAAGTGCAGGATGCGCTGTCGGCGAAAGGGATCTCGGTCCGCCTGGAGCAGCGGTTGGAAAAGGCTGCCGCGGGTGATTTTTGCATTTTGGCCGCTGGCCCAACTGCTTCGCCCGCCCCGGAGATCCTTAAGGGTGTGGGTTTATCTGTGCCCGAGTTGCCGGAATCGCTGGTGCTGGCGCCGGCCAAGGCCGCGGGAAGAATCATTCTTCTGGCTTGCGGGCGTGATGTGCGGGGCCTGGTATATGCGCTGCTCGAATTGGCCGACAGGGTCCGCTACGGCGACAGCCCGCTCGATGCGCTGAAGCTGCGTCAGCCGATTGTGGAACAGCCGGCAAACAGGGTCCGCAGCATCACGCGACTGTTTTCCAGCGACGTGGAAGACAAGCCCTGGTACAACGACCGCGAGATGTGGCCGGCGTATCTCTCCATGCTGGCCGCGCAGCGTTCAACCGCTTCAACCTCAGCTTCGGCATTGGCTACGACTTCCTCCGCGACGTCACCGATGGCTATTTCCTGTTCGCCTACCCGTTCCTGCTCGCCGTGCCCGGATACAACGTGCGTGTGCCGCAGTTGCCCGACGCCGAGCGCGACCGCAACCTGGAGATGCTGCGAGTTCATCAGCGAGCAGACCACGGCGCGCGGCATGGAGTTTCAATTGGGCATCTGGATGCACGGCTACAAGTGGATCGACAGCCCCAACCCCAACTACACGATCGAGGGACTCACGCCCGAGACCCACGGGCCCTACTGCCGCGA
Source organism: Bryobacterales bacterium (assembly GCA_963810595.1). Taxonomy (GTDB): domain Bacteria; phylum Acidobacteriota; class Terriglobia; order Bryobacterales; family Bryobacteraceae; genus CAWEOG01. The sequence continues at coordinate 3,871 of CAWEOG010000005.1, forward strand.
CGCGGTGCGCGCGCTGCTCAAGGCGTGCCCCGAAGATCAGCGGCGTCACGTTCCGCATCCACGGCGAGAGCGGCGTCGCGGAGGGGAGCTACGAGTTCTGGAAGACGGTCTTCGAAGGCGTGGCCACCTGCGGTCGCAAGGTCGAAATCGACATGCACGCCAAGGGCATGGACCAGGCCATGATCGACATGGCGCTGGCGACCGGCTATGCCGGTGAAGGTCTCGCCCAAGTTCTGGGCCGAGCATCTCGGAATGCCATACCATCAGGCCGACATCCGCGAACTGGAACGGCCGCGTCCGGGTCGCCAGGCATCCGGGCTAATGAAACTCAGCTCCGGTTCACGCAGCTTTCTGCGCTATGGCTATGGCGACCTGCTGAGGGAAGACCGCCGGTGGGGCATCCTGCACCGCATCTGGCCGGGCACGCAACGTTTGCTGATCTGGGGCGATCCGGTGACAGCCGCCGCATACGGACGGGCGTTCAGCTTCTGCGGCAGTGACGGCGTGGAAATCATGGAGCCCCTCTCTTTCAAAGGCCGGAGGGGCTCCGGGATCGCCGGGGGCGACCGGGCCGGATACGCCGACCCATCCCTGAAGCCCCACTGGGATTGGGAAAAGTATGCGTACAGCCACCGGATATGGGGGCGCCTGTTGTACAATCCCGACTCCGAGCCCGACAGTTGGCGCCGATACCTTCTTAAAGAATTCGGTTCAGGCGGAGAGGCCGCCGAGGCCGCCCTGGCCAATTCAAGCCGCATTTTGCCTATCATTACGACAGCGCACGGCGCTTCGGCTGGTAACAACACTTATTGGCCCGAGGTTTACTTCAACCAGTCCATGATCGACCCCAATCATCCGCGCCCGTACACCGACACTCCGGCCCCCAGGGTTTTCGGGAACGTCAGTCCCCTGGACCCCGAATTGTTCTCCCGCATCAACGATTACGCCGACGAGCTCCTTGATGGCAACCGCAGCGCGAAGTATTCGCCGGTTGAAGTGGCGCAGTGGATCGAGGACTACGCCGCGGCGAGCTTGAAGCACCTGGCGCAGTTCGAAGCTAAGGCTAGCGGAAAAGACCGCCCCGAGTGCCGCCGCATGGCGATTGACATAACGATCCAGGCCGGACTGGGGCGTTTTTTTGGAGCCAAGTTCCGCTCCGGTGTTTTGTATCGAATCCACGAGCAGTCCGGAGACCGCACGGCGCTCGACGAGTCCGTGAAGCAATACCGTGCCGCCCGTGCGGCCTGGGCCGAACTCGCCGGCCGGGCCAAGGGCGTCTATGTTCCCGACATCACAGTCGGGGAACACCCGTGGTTGCGCGGCCACTGGCTCGACCGCCTGCCGGCTATGGATGAAGATATTGCCGCCATGGCCAAGCGGCTGGAGGAGACTAAGGTTGGTGCGCCACCGTCTGAGCGCGTCCGCTTGGCTATCAAGGAAGCACTAGGCAGGCCCTCGCGACGCTCTGTGTCCTGCCGTCACACGCGGCCCGCCCGCTTCCGGCCTGGTCAGCCTCTGAGCGTCGAACTGGCGCTCGAAAAGGACGCGCAATCCCCGGCCTCGATTCGCCTGCACTACAGGCGCGTGAACCAGGCGGAGCTTTGGCAAGCCGAGGAGATGGAAAAGCGTGGGGGCACATATCGGGCGGCTATCCCGGGAACGTACACTGCCTCGCCGTTTCCTCTCCAGTACTACTTCGAGTTACGCGAAAGTTCAGACGCGGCTTCGCTGTGGCCCGGCTTCGACGCCAACCTGTCGAATCAGCCGTATTTTGTGGTGCGTCAGGTGTGAAGGCCGAGTGGAAACGCCGGACCGGCCGTATTCCGAACGAAATCAGCGTGACTCGGTTTACCAAAATTGTGGTTCCCATGAATCTCATTCCGGTGGCGCACAACGGTTACGCGCAAGCCACACGTCAGGGATGATGCTTCGCCGGACGGCTCACCGAGACTTCGTTGAAGACGATCACATGATCGAGGCAGTCGCAAAGAATGGTCCCGATCGCACGTTTCACGTAAACCCTTCCAGAGCCAGGAAATCACAGTTTCCGGCTTGACGATTACAGGGGCGGACCGCCTAGTCGCGCCAAACCCTCGACAGGCCAAAACCCGAGAAACCAATCCGCGGCGGTGAGTCTCGGCCGCTTCACTGAGCGCTGGAGGACGCCGGGTTGGTGATGCAACGCGAGGTTCTCCACCAGGAGTGGCTCGGGATTCCAACATCGCGGAGGCGAGGACGCGCGGCACACACAGCGTGTTGAAAGCCAAACGGAGGAAGTAGATAATGAAGCGCAAGCTCCATGTTCTCATTCTGTTCGAGGTTTGCGACAGCCACAGACGCCTGCCTCCGGGAAGAAATGGGAAGCTACGCCTATGGTTCTGGCTTCGATATGGCCTTACCGTGTTGATTTACTTGCATTACATCCCCGGAACCGCGAGAACTCCTGATGCCGGAAAAAATCCGGCAGGGCAAATAGGATCAACATGAAAACGAGAATCAATCTTGTGCTAATGCTCGCACTGGCGCTCACGCTGATTGGCGCCGCGTTGACGATGGCCGCACAGGCCGGGGCGGGAGCTAACGTTCCTCCACCCAGGCCGGAAGGCCCCTGTGACATCTACGCCGCCGCCGGCGACCCCTGCGTGGCCGCCCACAGCACCACGCGCGCGCTGTACGCCTCCTACAACGGCCCGCTCTACCAGGTCCTGCGCCAGTCGGACGGCAAGACCTTGGACATCGGCGTCGTCCAGCCCGTCGCGTCGCCGTTCCCGGATGCGGGCGGATACGCCGACGCGGCCGCGCAGGACGCCTTCTGCGCCAACACGTACTGCTGGATCACCACCATCTACGACCAGTCCGCCAGGCACAACGACCTCACCCAGGCGCCCCGCGGCGGATTCAGCGGCCCGGCCATGGGCGGGTTTAACAACCTCCCGGTCGCCGACATGGCGCCGATTACGATCATGGGCCACAAGGCCTACGGCGTCTTCATCGAGCCGGGCATGGGCCTCCGCTGGAACGACGCGAAGGGCACCGCGGTCGACGACCAGGCGGAGGGGCAGTACTGGGTCGTTAACGGCCATCACTACAACTCCGGCTGCTGCTTCGACTACGGCAACGCCGAGACCGACAGCCGCGACGACGGCAACGGCACCATGGAAACCACCTACTTCGGCAACGCCACCGCCTGGTATCACGGGAACCCTGCCCGGCCCGTGGATCATGACCGACCAGGAGAACAACCTGGTCGGTTGTGTCAACCCGGATGGATCCAAACTCTGCGACAGCTGCCGAACATCACCTGGCGATTCGTGACCGCGATGGCCAAGGGCGAACCGCACCACTGGACCTCCATGGGCGGCGACGCGCAGCGGGGCGGCCTGTCGGTCATGTTCGACGGACCGCGCGTCAACCACAGCTATGACCCGATGCGCAAGCAGGGGGCCATCCTCCTGGGCAACGGCGGCGACAACAGCAACGGCTCGCAGGGCACCTTCTATGAAGGCGCGATGACGGCCGCAGGCACCTTCCCGACGGACGCCACCGACCAAAAGGTGCAGGCCAACGTCGTGGCTGCCAGGTACGACGTGCCGCGGCTGAGCCTGGCGCCCGGCCAGAGGGCCTCGGCAACCGCCACTCCGCCGGGACTCCAGACGTTCTCACCGGGGTCCTCGCAGGACACCACCGTGACGTTCACGAATACCACGGGGGTGCCCGTGGTGGGCGTCAAGTTGAGCATTTCCGTGCCTCAGCAGTGGACCTCCGTCGTTCCGGGCACCACCGAGACGTCGGTGACGTTCGCTGGCCCGGTCGCGCCGGGCGCGAGCGTGAGCGCGACCTTCAAGGTCACCTCGGGGCCGGCGGCCTTCAACGGCGACCTGGTCGGCAACGCCTCGTGGACGAACCGGACGACCGGCGGGACGCAATCCGAGACAACGGCCGAGAAGGTGCGCAACGTCAGCCCGATCAAGATCAACGAGTTCCGCATTAGCGGCGGTTCTCCCGCAACTCGACGAACTCGTTCATCGAGCTCTACAACGCCGGCGGCAAGCGCACGTGGACATCTCCAACTGGACCCTGACCGAGCACCCGACCCAGCAGGCCATCTTCTCGACGGTGAAGATCCCGGCCGGGACGAAGCTCGCGGCCGGCGGCTTCTACCTGCTCGGCCTCTCCAACTCCGGGCTGGCGGCCCCCGCGCACGCGGGCGACACCACCATCCACGTCAGGAGCACGACCGGCATGTCGGCCGGCGATACGATCGACATCGGCACCGGCTCCGGCGTGGAGACCCGCAAGATCGCGAGCATCGGGACGGCGGCCAGCAACAATACGACGCTGTGGCAACCCCTCCCCGAAGGTCCGGTGATCACGATTCCCGCCGGCTCGACCAACGTGCCTGTCACCAGCGTCGCCGGCTTCGTGGTCGGCCAGAAGATCGGCATCGGCTATGGCGCCACCTACCCCACCGTCGCAAAGGCGATGGAGCAGTACGAGGTGGCCACGGTCACCGCGGTCGGCAAGCCGGGCACGCAAGCCTGTCTGGCGGCGGACGCGCACGCCGGCGCGACCAACATCAAGGTGACGTCCGTCGCCAACATCTCTGCCGGTGACAAGATCAGGTTGGACATCGACAGCGTCGGGCATGGGATCGAGACCGTCACCGTCACGCGCGTCGGCACGCAGGCGAGCCGCGCGATGCTCTCGGCCGACGCGAGCGCCGGCGCCACCAATATCAACGTGCGCGCGCGCGGCAGAGTGGAGGGTTTCACCGTGGGCGACAAGATGACCGTCGGCACCCCCGCGAACCAGGAAACGGTTACCATCACCGCCGTCGGCGCCGCGGGTGAGACCGGCGCCAGCATCGGCTTTTCGCCGGCTCTCGCCAAGGCGCATCTCAACCGCGAGGAGGTAGTAGCTCTCGGAACGGGCCTCGACCTGGCCGCCCCGCTGCGGTTCAACCATGCGGCCAACCTCCCCTTAAGCGTTCGGGGAACGGGGATCAGCTTCGAGCCGGCGACGGCCTTTGCCCACTCGAGCAACGAGCCCGTCCAGGCGCTCGGCGCCGGCATCACCCTCGACAGACCCCTGGTCAAGGACCACGCGATCAACGCGGTTGTGCGCGACGCCCTGGTCACGACCGCCGGCTACCAAGGGACTCCGGCGCCCAACCAGTGGTTCGGGGGCCCCGCCCTTTCCACATCGGGACAATCAAGGTATCGTCGCATCGCCGCCGGCAGCATGGTGCTGCGTGACGCCGCCGGCCTGGTCGTCGACAGCCTCAACTACGGCCTTCTCGTGGACCCATGGGCCGCCGAGGGTTACCAAGCCGCCTCCGGAGCAGGGCAGAGTGGCTGTCGTGTGACTGCGCCCGACTTGGACGGTGGCTTCGGGCCGGCCGCCTCGGCCGCTGACGCGATCAATAGGAGCGCCGGCCGCTTCCCGGACGGCCTCGACACCGACAGCAACTGCACCGATTTCCTGTTGCAGCCCGCCACCACCCTGTCGGCCGCTTCGGCCGCCGGCGCGACCAATATCAAAGTCGCCAGCGTGGAAGACTTTGGCGTCGGCCAGACGATTAGCATCGATACCGGCGCGAACCTTGAGACCGCCGTCATCGCGACGGTTGGCACGGCAGGAGCCACCACGGTGGACGCCGCCACCAACGTGGGCGCGACCGTTATCCCTGTCGCCAGCGCTGCAGGCTTTAGCGCCGGCCAGACCATCAACATTGACAGCGGCGCAAATTTTGAGACGGCGGTTATCGTCTCCACCAACCGTGGCTTCCCTGGCCGCGGCGCCAGCGTCACCGTTGCCGCGCCGCTCACTTTTGCGCACGCGGCCGATGCAAAGGTCTCCGGCTCCGGCATCACCCTCACGGCTGCATTGACCCAGGCGCATGCCAGCGGGACGCAGGTCGCCAGCAACGCTCCCACGCCCGGTGCGCCCAACCAATATTACAGGAGACGTCATTGAGGTGCCTGTGGAATTGAATTGGACAGCAACAGCTCGAACCATCCCGGACAACACAGTGAAGTCGAGGGCAGCTTGCGCCCGACTCATTTTCGCTTACAACACTGGAGCCTGAGCGCCGGCATCGGCACCAGTGCTTTGATCGGCAGGCGCGGGGTGTATGTCATGCCGATTCCCAGCACGGAGCCGGCCATCGAAAGCAGCATCGTCTCCGCCAGCAGCGCTTTCAGGATGAACCAAGGAGTTGTGTTCCGCAATAACTCCATCCGAGACTCATTCCGCCACCCTCTCCAAACAGTATTCGTGGAAGAGATCGCCAAGGACAGGCCTGCTCCGGACAACTTGGCCTGCCGGCAGATGGTGCCGATGCGCGCTGATCCGACTTTCGCAGTTCGGGTTCACGGCCTCGATCAGCATCATTCGCGACTGATTCGGCCGCGAATTTCAGCCGGATGCAATTTCCGAGATCGTCAGTCGGACGATAGCGAAAACAAAAGGTTTGCATGCCTTGTAGAAGGGTGGGTTTAGATCGCCCGTGCGCTGGGAGTCCGGGCTTTTGGGGACCAGGCGACCGGCGGCTCCAAATCCCCCACCCGAACGTGGTCGGTAGATCAGGTGAACCGGTGGGACGATACTACTTCGAAGTCAGCGCCAACTCCGATCACCGCCTGCCCGCGACGTGCTCATCGTGGTGTCGCGGATAACCACAAATTATCGATCTAACAACGCGATGTCGTTTTCGCCACAGACAGGCCAGCGCGTCCGAACAGGTAGAGCCTGTGTTAAGTTTGGGACCCGATCCACCAAGGCTGGCAGTGGAGGTGTGCGGGGTAATCGGCGGCCGCGATTTGAACTGGGAACGCACGACGATTCAGGCTTGTTAATTCCGTGGTAATTTCACAATGAACAGGTCGGATGCATGAGCAAATTGGAAGAAGGAGTGGTCCGAGTGTGGAGAATTCCGCTGGGGATTTCCGGTTCCCGTCTCACCCAGGCGCGGGCGTGCCTGGCATCGGAAGAGTTGGAGCGGGCCTCTCGGTTTCGGTTTGAAGTGCACCGCACACGCTACATTGCCGCCCACGCGGCAGTACGCCGGATTCTGTCGCGATTTCTTGGATTGCCACCGGAGGACGTCGCTTTTGGCACCGGGCCTCGGGGGAAGCCGTTTGTTGGTGGGGAAGGCGGCGCCTGGCTCCATTTCAACTTAGCGCATTCCGGTGACCTCGCACTCTGCGCCGCGGGGCGCGGCCGGGAAGTGGGCGTTGACGTGGAACAGATCCGACCCCAAGTGGCCGCCGAGCGTATCCCTGAGAGGTTCTTTTCGCCCCGGGAGGTGGCCGCTTTGCGGGCCCTACCCATTGAGCAGCAGCAGGATGCGTTCTTCCGCATCTGGACCCGCAAGGAGGCATACATCAAGGCGACCGGTGACGGACTTTCCGTGCCCCTCGACTCCTTCGACGTGTCCCCCGGCGATCCTCCACTTCTGCTGACGCCGAATGACAGCCGTGCCTGGTGGCTGGCGTCTCTCGACGCGCCGTCCGGTTACGTGGCCGCGCTGGTTGTGGAGGGACCGCCGTGTGAGATACGTCTCGACGACGCCTAGCGCCAGCAGCCCCGCGTTTCAGCGGCCTTTCACGGTCCAGACGTCTCCGAAAGTGTCGGGCGGCGCCCTCACCTCGTCCGGTTTTTCCCGGTTATAGGTGTAGCTTGCCGTACTGATCATTTCTGTGTTGTCTTCGAGTGACATCCAGCCGTGATAGACGCCCGGAGGCCCCACAATCAGCCGCGGACGGCGCGCGCTGGCAATCACACTCATCATTTCACCGTGGGTCGGGCTCTCCGGCCGGTCGTCTTTCAAAACGAACTTCGCGCTTCCCCGGTTGATGTGGAACCAATCCCGCAACTCGTGGTGTTTGTGAAAGGCTCGTATGGTGCCGCGCACACGGTGGAGTTGGCGGGCGGCGAGACCACCATCCTGCGGTTGGCCGAACGCGGGACCCGCTTGTCCAACGGCCTGTGGGTGCGCGAGATTCGCAAGCTCAGCGAAAGAGGCCAACCCGGCCTGGCGCCAGTGCGACAGCCAGATCCGTTCGCTCACCGCAAAACGGACCCGGCTGCTGGCCCAGTTCGGCGCCCAGACGTTAGCCGAGCCGCTGCCGGAGCCGGCGGTGGAGCGCTACCAGCAAAGCCAGGGACAACTGCGGCAGGAGATCGAAGCGCTCACCCGGCAGATCGACGAAGGCGAGCCGCGGCGGAAACAAACCGAGCCTCATATCCCCGTCCGCCAGTTGCCGGAAAGCGACGGCTTCACGCGTCTGCGCACCGAGCGCAAACACTTCATCGACACCATCAAGATGATCAGCTATCGGGCGGAAACGAACATGGCTTTGCTGCTGCGGGAGAGTCTGGCGCGTCACGAGGACACCCGGGCCCTGCTGCGGCAGATCTACGACACCGAGGCCGACCTGCTGCCGGATACCGAAGCCAATACGCTCACCGTGCGGCTCCATCACCTCACCCAAACCGCGCACGATCAGGCGCTGGAAGAACTGTGCGAGCAACTCAACGCCACCGAGACAGTGTTCCCAGGCACCAACCTTCGGCTAATTTTCAAAGTCGGCTCAACGTGAATTCCAAGAGATCAGGAGTTCTGAAGGTTTCCGCCCTCGACCCGAGCAGCAATGGACCGTCCAAGGAGGGAACTCGCCGCACCACCGCGTCCGCAACAATCTGCCCGGCACGCCTGAATTCTGCCCGCTGGTCTTTAAGACCGATACGCTGGAACAATTCGCGGCAATGGATCTGGGAAGCCGCGCCCGCGAGGCCGTCGCCGCTGTGCCGCGCGGCCTGCTCGCCCGCACCGCCGCATTCCTCTTACTCAGGGATTCGAAATCGAGCTACACCATCGAAGGCGAGCGCCCGCCCCAGAACCGCATTCAGCGCTGGGGCCGCGCGATCGGCGAGGCGGGCCGCCACCCGCTCACCCTGGATGAACTGCTGCGCCTCCAGGCCATCGTCATCGGTGATGCCCGCTTCGTGCGGCTGGGTCTGCGCGACGAGGGCGGCTTCGTCGGCGAGTATGACCGGGATTCAGGCCTGCCCCTGCCCGAGCATATCAGCGCCCGGGCGCAGGACCTGCCTGGACTGGTCGGGGGGATGATCGCATTCGACCGAGGCCCGGCCCGGGAACTCGACCCGGTCGTCGCCGCCGCCCTTGCGTTCGGCTTCGTCAATGTCCACCCGTTTGTGGATGGAAACGGACGCATCCACAGATACCTGATTCACCACGTGCTGGCGCAGCGCGGCTTCAACCCGGCGGGCGTCGTATTCCCCGTCTCGGCGGCGATCCTGGAGCGGATCGGCGAGTACCGCGCCGTGCTGGAGGACTACTCGAAACGCTTGCTCGATGTGATCGACTGGCGGCGCACGGAAGGCGGCAACGTCGAGGTGCTTAACGATACGGGCGATTTCTACCGCTACTTCGATGCCACCGGCTACGCAGAATTCCTCTACGCGTGCGTCCGGCAGACGATTGAAGAGGACCTGCCGCGCGAAACCGAATTCCTCGCTCGCTACGATACCTTCCGCACGCGCATCGAGGCGATCGTGGACATGCCTGAGCCGACGCTGGACCTGCTTTTCCGCTTCCTTCACCAGAACGGCGGGCGCCTGTCCAAACGCGCCTGCGAACGCGAGTTCGAACGCCTGACGGACGCCGAAGTGGGGGCCGTCGAGGCGGCCTGCGCGGAGTCCTTTTCGCAGACGGAATAACCTTAAGGCGGATGACCTGAACAAGGGAGTAGCCGATGGAGAACCATGCCGTTGAGCAAAGCCTGGAACCAGCGTTAGCCGAGCGACCAGGCGTGGCCCGATGGGGGCAGGGACTCGAAGTGGAAATACCGGGTAAACAGAAGGCACCACTTCCGGAAAATGAGACTAGAATATCCGTAGGCGCGGGTGTGCCTTGGCCATGAGTAGAGCATTCGCAACAGCCACTTTCCTGCTCGTTTCTCTCGCCTTCCTCCTTCCGGCAGGCGATTTCTGGAAACAAACAAAGGCCGAAGACTGGACCGGAGAAGAGATCCAGAAGATTATGCTCGATTCGCCCTGGGCAAAGCGTTGCGAGCTGATTCTGGGCATGACGAACAGGAGCGCCTACAACATTCCAGGCTCGAACGCGGGGCGCCGGCGCGGACGCAGTGGGGACTTAACGAGCGCGGGCAATCCGGACGCCTCGAGCGGATGGACAAACGTTGGTGGCCAGCGGAGCCCCAACTACCGTGCCGATACGAAGCCTGTGCAATTAATGTGGGTCACGGCCCTGCCCGTGCGCCAGGCCATCGCGCGACAGCGTTTCGGCCCGGAATGGAGGAAATCTCCGGCCGCGGAGTCTTTTCTGACGCGACCGGCCGGCGGATACGTGCTGGAGGTCAACGGCATTCCCGAACGGGCATTCGGCGGCGAGATCGGTGCGCTGAAAGAGATGGCCACACTCCACATCAAAGGATGCGGCCCGATCCACCCCGCCGAGATCCAAGGAAAGCTGCAGGGCACGTACGCGAACGTTCTCATCTTCTTTGCCGACTCCGGCGAAAAGGGCCATAAGATCACGCTGGAGGACAAGGAGGTTGAAGTTGTCATCGCCTTTCCCAACCACAATTTGAAGAAGAAATTCAAGTTGGCGGACATGGTCTACGAGGGCCGCCTGGAAATCTGACGTCTCCTTTTGGATTGAGCTACAGCGCTGCACGCCGAAGTGCCCTCGATCAGCGTGGCGCGCAACTGTTCGCGCAGCACACATTTCGCATTGCTGGGCATCTCATCCAAGTACTGTCGCGGACGGCCGAGAGTTTTCCAGAATGACCCAAAACTGGTGAATTTGACAGAGCTGCAACTTTCGAGGTTCCAGCAAAGTCGTAGTGCCAGTCCACTTATCCACGCTTGGCGCTTCCGATAAAGATCTGGCGTGATCTGGGATCAATCGGCTGCTTGATGAAGTATACTGAACGTCATAATGCACCGCGTTCCGCCGGTGCGAACTGGGCGTTATGGCTGTGATCGGCCAGACGGTCTCGCATTACCGGATCCTCGACAAACTTGGCGAAGGCGGCATGGGCGTCGTCTACAAGGCCGAGGACACCACCCTGCGACGGATGGTCGCGCTGAAGTTTCTTCCGGCGCACAAAGCCGGCAACGAGGAAGCGGAAAAGCGGCTGCTGGCCGAGGCGCGCGCCGCGGCCGTCCTGTCCCATCCCAACATCTGCACCATCTACGAAATCGACGAGGAGCGCTCGTTCATCGCGATGGAGTTCCTCGACGGCCAGACTCTCACGGATAAGATCGCGGCCCGGCCTCTGCCACTGGCCGAGGCCCTCGATACGGCCATCGCCGCCGCTCAGGGGCTGCGCGCCGCCCACGCCCGTGGAGTGGTGCATCGCGACATCAAAACATCCAACCTGATGCTGACCTCTGACGGGCAGGTCAAGATCATGGACTTCGGCCTCGCCCAAGTTGACGACCGTGCGCGTATTACGCAGACCGGCGTCGCCGTGGGTACCCCCGCCAGCATGTCCCCTGAGCAGGTGCGGGGAGAGCGGCTCGACCATCGCACCGACATCTGGTCCCTGGCCGTCGCAATCTACGAGATGGTTACCGGCCGGATGCCCTTTCGCGGCGAGACCGGACCCGCGGTGACCTACGCCATCCTGAATGAGGAGCCCGAGCCCCCCACGGCGCTGCGCAGCGATGTTCCCATCGGCCTGGACCGCCTGCTGGCCAAGGCGCTCGAGAAGAACCGCGGCAACCGCTATCAAAAGGTCGACGACTTGCTGGTGGACCTGCGGGCGCTGCGCGGGGCCGTCGCTTCCGGAGTACCCGCTCTGCGGCGCGCTCACAAGCGACCGTCGCACCTGCTGGTTGCCGCAATGGCCGCCGTCGCGGCGATCGCCGGCGGGTCGGTTGCGGCCTGGCGCCTTACGCGGTCCTCCGGAGAACCGGAGATAAGAACGCTGGCGGTGCTTCCGCTCAAGTCACTGGACCACGGAGAGCAGGAGGCCGCGCTCGAAGTCGGTATGGCGGACACGATCATCACGCGGCTCTCGCAACTGGGCCGGATAAAGGTGCGTCCCACCAGCGCCATTCGGAAATACGCCTTGACCGACTCGGACACGCTTCGGGCGGCGCAGGAGCTCAAGGTCGATGCCGTGCTCGAAGGCACTCTCCAGCGAGACGGCGACCGCTTGCGGGTGGGGGTCAACCTGCTGCGTGTGGCCGACGGCTCTTCGATGTGGGCGGAGTCCTTTAACGTCCGCTTCGCGGGCATTTTCGACGTCCAGGACCAGGTGTCCAGCCACGTGGCCGCCAAGCTTCAGGGGCGGCTCACGCCCGCACTGCAAGCCGCGCTGACCAAGCGCATCACATCGAACCCGGAAGCCTACGCCGCCTACACCAAAGGCCTGTATTACTCGCTCGGTTCTGGTTACGATCTGAAACCGCACCGGATGGCGATTGAGTTGTTACAGAAAGCCGTCGAGATCGATCCTGACTTTGCTCTGGCCCATGCCAAGCTCGCCCTCGCCGCGGCGCAGGTGGCCATATACTTTCAGGATGACCCGGCGTTGATCGCCCGCGCCAAGCAAGAGCTGGTGCTGGCTGAGCGTCTCGACCCCAACCTCGCCGAAGTCCATGTGGCCCGCGGACAGATTCTGGGCAGCCAGTATGAAGGCTTCCGGATTGAGGATGCCATCCGGGAACTGCGTCTCGCGCAGAAGCTCGACAGCACCGCCGGACTCGCGGTCCTGGCCTATTTCTACGCTCACTTGGGACTCGACGACAAGTGGGTACCGCTCCAGGAGCGGGCCATAGATTTGGATCCCGGAAGCGAGCTTTACAAGGGAACGATGGTCGGCTATTATTACATGCTCGATATGCCGGACCAGGCTCTGGCTGCCGAGAAGCGATTCTTCAACCGCGGGCCCGGGATCGAGTATTACGTCAACAAGCGTATGGTCAAAGAGCTGCGTCCCCTGGTCGAAGCGTCCTATCGGCAGCATCCCGAGATGGTCTCCTCCACCGGCGCCAATCCCGCCTTGCTGCTTGCACTGGAGGGCAGGCACCGCGAAGCGCAGGCGATGGTCCCGGAGATCATGGCGAAGGTACCCCACAACATTCTCTATCACCACATCGCCCGCGATATGGCGCGTGTCTACGCGCTCGGCGGCAAGGCCGTGGAAGCCGTCCAGTGGCTTCGGGCGACGGCGGACACGGGGTTACCCGCTTATACCCTTTTCCTCCGCGATACCATGCTCGATCCCATTCGCGGGAGCCCGGAGTTCGTGCAGTTTATGTCCGAGCAAAAAGCGCGGCATGATGCACTGGTGCGCGAGTTTCAGTAGCACCGTCGTATCAATTTCGCCAACCCGTCGCAGCAGCTTGTACCGGTTCTCACCAACCCGCCAACGCCGTCTGAGCTGCCACAACCACTCGGCCAGTCACTCCTGGCGGAGCGTGAGAATCGGGTCAACCCTGGTGGCTCGCAGCGCTGGGATCAGGCTTGCGAGTACGGCAACCGCAATGAGGAACAGCGCTGCTCCCGCTATGCTTAGGGGGTCCGCCGGACTGACCCGGTACAGCAGAGGCGCGATCTGCGGGGTCGCCGGCAGGGAGATGGCGAGCCCGGCGGCGATCCCCCATAAAGCCAGCAACAAGCCTCGTCTGAGGACCATCCGGAGCACGCCTTCAGGATCGGCCCCCAGCGCCATACGGATACCGATTTCCCGAGTCCGCTGGCTAACCGAGTAAACCATAACTCCGTAAAGACCCACACCCGTGAGCAGCATCGAAATGGCGCCGAGCACTCCGAGGAACATCGAGGCGATCCGCGGCCCGAACCAGGCAGCCGAGATGTAATCCGACAGGGGCATGGCCGTCAGGCCGGCCGAGTTCGGATCGATGGACGACATCTCGCGGCGGAGTACGGGGACGAAACCGCGCGCATCGCCGTCGGTCCGGGCATACAGGGCCACGCCGCCTTCGCCGCTGCCGTCGTGGACCTGGTCGAAGGACATGTAGAAATACGGTTGCGGCGCTTCAGACAGGCTGTAGTACTTGCTGTCCTTCACCATCCCCACGATAGTGAACGGTTTGGCGTCAATCCGCACCCGGTGCCCCACCGGGTCGCGCCCGTCGAAAAAGCGCCGCGCGAAGGATTCGTTGACGATCATGACGCGGCGTGAATTTTCGTTGTCCTCAGGCCTGAAGTCGCGTCCGGCGAGAAGCGGCATCTTCAGCAGCTCGAAGTAGCCGGGCGACACCGAGGCGTGATGCACGTCCAGGTTCTCGCCGGGCCTCGACGCATACCCTTCGACCATAATCTCGTCCCATTTCCCCAGTCCGAAGCCGAGCGGGATCGAGTCGGAATAAGCGGCGCCTGTCACCCCGGGCGCGGCCAGCAGCCGCTCGCGGAGCCTCCGCGAGAACTGCTGCTCCTCACTGGGAGTGTAGTTGTTCGTCGACAGAAAAAGACGGCACACCGTCACGTTGCGGTGATCGAAACCGGCCGGAGTGTTCTCCAATCCGTAAAAGCTCCGGAGAAACAGTCCGAGCGTCACCAGAGCCGCGAGCGCGAGCCCCGTTTCGGCTACCACCAACAGCCCGGAGATGCGCTGCGAGTGCCAACTCCGTGTACCGCCTCTTCCTCCTTGCCTCAGCGCATTCACAACGCTGCGCCGCACCGACTGAAACGCCGGCGGAAGACCGGAAATCAGGGCCGATGCCAGGCAGACCAGGGCGGCAAACAGGAACACCCGAGCGCTCGGATGGACCTCCAAGTACACCGGCAATCCCGTGGGCGGCACGAAATAGACGAGGACGTTCTGAAGCCACAGAGCGAGCGGCAACCCGGCAAGCGTCGCCAGAGCCGCCAGAAGCAGGCTTTCGGAAACCAACTGGCGGCTCAAGCGACCCGGACTCGCGCCCAGTGCGGCGCGTATGCCGAACTCGGTCTGCCGGGCTGCGGAACGAGCCAGCAGAAGATTGGCGACATTAGCGCACGCAATCAGCAGCACGAGTCCGCAGGCCGCGCCGAGGATGGCCATCGGCGATGCCAGAAGGCCCGACAACCCCGACTGCGCCTTCCAGATCGGTACGATCCGGGCGCCGATGCCCGCGTTGGTCTTGGGAAAGGCGCGGGCAAGGCGCTCGGCAATCGTTGCCGCTTCGGCGTTTGCCTCCGAGACGCTGACGCCAGGTTTGAGCCTGACGATGGCCCTGAAGTGCCGCGCATCGCGCTCGCGTTCCCCGGTCAGTGGCGCTGGAACCCAGCCGTCGAACGCGATCCCCGGAATATCGCCGTGAAATTCCGGAGGCGCCACGCCGACGATCGTGACCCGATGCCGGTTAATGCGTACAGTGCGACCGAGAACGGACGCGTCCCCGTGAAAATAGCTCTTCCACACCCGATAGCTGATGACCGCCGTGAACGCTTTGGCCCTGTCGCCGTATTCGTCGCGAGTGAACGCGCGGCCCAGGGGTGGCTTTACGCCCAGGACGTCGAAGTAGTTCCCGGAGACCAGTTCGAACCACGCGGAATAGGCGCTCTCTCCGTCTCCGATTGAGGCGGGAGCCTGTTGGTTCAGCACCAATCCGGAGATGCTTCGGAGGCTGTCCTGAAAGTCCCGGCAGTCGGCATACGAAACGTTAGGATCCTGAATGCCGCTGGCACGGACGGATTCGAGGACGGCGAGTTGTCCGTCGTCCGTAGCGCCGTGGAACGGGTGCAGGACCATCCCGTCAATCCAGCCAAACACGGTCGTGGTGGCGGCAATACCGAGTGCCAAAGTGAGCACGGCGACCGCTGTCAGGGCCGGGGTCCGGCGGAGGACACGAGCCGCGTACCGGAGGTCTTCAAAGATGCCTCGCATGTGGTTCCTATCTATCAATGCAATTTGTTCTCCGACCGTAAGCGCTTGATTCTATTTAACAGTGAGGCCAATCAGTTATCATTTACGGAGTGGAATGTCCGAAAATGGGACGCCAGCGCGTCAGCGCATCTGGCTGATCGCACGTGTACCCGGAAATAGAGGTTTGTGATGCCGGGGACGTCAAGTCGCAATCTCCGGGACCGTTCCGGGAGCACGGCGGAGGGATGCGGTGGTCGGGGCAGCCCGGTCCGGCGAGTTCGCTAATACTTCGAAAGTCGTAGACGGCTCTATTCCTTTCGCTTGTTCTCGAAATCGAGACGAGTCCGCCCGCCGCCACACCCAGTGACGCCGAGTTGCTGGCGGCGTTCTGAATGCCACTCGGTTCGATGGAAGGAGGGCAGGCGCCCGGCCCACCAGATATACAGGGGTCAGGCGTGAACTTGGCCGTCACGCTAAACTGCGGATATCAGAGTTCACCATCTGCCGAGCCTGCATTCCGCGCAAAGGCGATCCGCGGAACAGGGGCACACTACACTTGGCGTACATTACAACGAGAGGAGTGCCGGAGTGTATCGAAACTTACTCTTTGCGGCAGCACACCTCACCCGTACTCATCGGATCCAGGAGACACAACTCGTCCGTCCAGCTCCGCCCGCTGTCGTGACTTACCTGATCGAGGCGGAAAAGGTACGTCTGACGTCTCTGGTCGTCACCCGAGAGAACAATCATGTTGCCGTTGAATGAATACGCTCCGTCCCCGAAATAAGATGGTTCCCATGCCCTTACCGTCGCCCTCCTGGCCACCGACCAATTTCCGGATGGTGAAATATTCCCATCCTTGCGGCGAGATCCCGCTCATCAGCTTCGGCGGCGGGCTGGGATAGGAGGTTAGCGGGTCGGCTCTGAAGATTTCGCGAAAGACGCCAATCGCGTCGTCGGCCAATGGTCGCGACGCCGGCCGCATCGGCAGCAAAGTGAGCCGGCACCGTTGCCTGCCGGGTCCACCTTCGGCGCCAGATCGCCGGCAACCGCCGGACCGGCGGCCGCCGAAGAGCCCGGCGGGCTTTGTCCACCTTGATTTGCCTTGAAGTTCAGATTCTTGAAGAAGACTTCGAGTTCCGCCTGGTAGGAGTTGGGTGAAACAAGAACCACGACGCTGACAAACTCCCCGAAGCCGGTGGCCGTCGCGAGGAGCACCCGGACCGGCACTCCCTGCTTCACGACCAGTGCCAGGTGTCAGGCCTCCGCGAATGCAACAACGCACGGAGTCGGGGGAGGCGGCCTGGTTCGGGACGAGGAGGCCGGTGGTCCAAATCTATTCGCACCGACTATCTTATTAGCTTAAACATCAAGCCCTTCCAAAAAGAACGCCCGCCCCGGGGCCGGCGCGGACGACTACAGGCGATGCGCCGCCCGCCCGATCTTGACAAACATGAATATCAGGCCGCCGAGACCGGCATACACCGTCGCCAGCACGAACCACAACTCTGGAAACGGATTGGATTCGATAGCGCCGCTGCTGGGGTCGATCAGCAGCCCAATGGAATCTCCAGCGGAGGGGAAGCCGTAGCTGCGCTCCTCGATTGAGTCTGTCATCAGGCTCCCGTCCTTCGTCCGGTAGCGCACGTTGAGGGTGTATTTGCCGAATCCGATGCTTCTGGCGAGCGACGCCCGCTTGGCGCTCACCACTTTCGTGATCTCGCCGTCGACATGGAATAATTTTGACTTCTCCTGATGGATATAGAAGATCGCCCAGGTGAGCCCCGCGATGACGGCCAAACACGCCGCAACGCCGAGGACACAAGCGATCAGGCCGACCCGTTTTCTCCAGGGATTCATGCCACCCCCATCTCCCCGCCGTTCTGAGGAGCGCAGCGGGATTCCTTCGATTCTCTCCCAAACGCGCAGCGCCGTCGCTGGCGAGCGGGACATTGCGACAGGTTTGCCAACTGGGAAGGTGCCAGGAACGCCGGGAATTCTTGCTTACAGCAGGTAACTCCATGGCGCCAACTCCGTGATAGATCGTGACCTTAGGATGTCCCTACTGGATTTGTCGCTTTGCCAGACGGCCGTAGAAGTGGGCGGAGTCAGCAGGACCCAAAACATGTTGTGGTCCCTTTCAATGATCCTCGCAAACCAGGCAATGCCTTGTGGCCGTGCCGCCTTTCTGGACTGCTACAATTTATCGGTCAGGTGACAACGATGACTCAAAACTTCAGGCTGATGGCCAGCCTGGCTCATCCGGATGATGAGTCGCTGGGCTTTGGTGGGACGCTGGCCAAGTATGCTGCGGAAAACGTAGAAACTTACCTCGTGACGGCCACGCGCGGGGAGCGGGGGCGCTTTGGTTCACAGGGGAAAACGGCCGATCCGGCCGTCGTCGGACGCGTTCGCGAAGCGGAATTGCGATCGGCCGCATCCGTGCTGGGTATCCGCGATGTCTCCATCCTGGGCTACCCCGACGGAGCCGTCGACCAAGTGGATGCCGCCACCGCCATCCGGGCAATCGTCCGGCATATCCGGCGCATTCAGCCCCACGTGGTGGTTACGTTCGGCCCGGAAGGCGCCTACGGCCACCCTGACCACATTGCCATTTCCCAGTTCACGACCGCCGCCATCGTGTGCGCCAGCGATGCCGGATATCCTGACGCATCGGACGATGACCCACTTCCGAGTCACCGTGTCGCCAAGCTTTACTATCTGGCGTGGCGCAATGAAAAGTGGGCAGCCTACCAGGCCGCCTTGCGTCAACTGACTTCCATGGTTGACGGCGTTTCGCGACAGGCTACTCCCTGGCCTGACTGGGCCGTCACCACCGAAATAGACACGTCCGCCTATTGGACCGTTGTGTGGAAAGCGGTGTGCTGCCACCAGACCCAAATATCTATCTACGAACGGCTGGAGCAACTGGCGGACGAACAGCAGAAAGCGCTGTGGGGCTCCCAGGAGTTCTACCGTGCTTACAGCGCCGTCAACGGCGGCCGAAAGCGGGAGACGGACCTGTTTGAGGGGTTACGGTAAGTAACGATGTCCTCTACTCTCACTCTTATTAGATAATCAGTTACTGCCCCGGCCGCCGAACACCCCCACCGCGGCCGCGGCGCACCACTGCGCCGACCGGAAAGGAGGCGGCCAGTCCAGCGCCTTGCCTCCCTTGCCCCGGCGCAGATCCCCTCCTTTGCCGTCGGGGCTCGACACGAAAGTTCCGACCGATGTACGTCAAAAAGTGGATCGGTTATTTCTGAACGGACCCTTGGTCGAGCCAACTGCCTCGGCCCTGTGACGCTTGAAATTCGGCTCGTTGAAACCGCCGCTCAGCGGGCGGCCGTGAGATATTGTTCTGTGGAGGTGTTTCCTTGTACCGTCGCACGTTCCTCTCGACGGCCCTGCTGGCCTCGGTGCGCTCCGCTTTCACCAGCTCCGAGGTGACACTGGTGCTCGATCCGGAGCGGCCGCTCGCCAGCATGCCGGCCGACTACAACGGCCTGAGTTACGAGACATCCCAGCTCTCGGAGCCTGACTTTTTTTCCGCGTCCAACAAGAGCCTGGTGGCGTTGTTTCGGCTGCTGAGCCCTCAGGGCGTGTTGCGACTCGGTGGGAACTCGAGTGACTTCTGCTGGTGGAAGACGAGCGCATCCGCCAAGGCACCGGCTTTGAAGCCCCCGCCCGGACCTCTGGAGCACAACTGGATGCCCCACGCGCTGACGGCGATCACACCCGAAGCTGTCGATCAACTGGCCGGCTTTCTGGACGCCACCGGGTGGACTCTCATCTACGGATTGAATCTCGGCACGGGAACCCCGCAGCGGGCGGCGGAAGAAGCCGCCTACGTGGCGAAGAGGATCGGAGGGCGGCTGCAGTATTTGCAGATTGGCAACGAGCCGGAATACTATCGCGACCCGAACAACCGGCTACGGCCGCCGACGTGGAACTTCGCCGCCTACCTGGCGCAATGGCTGCAGTTCGCCCGGGCGGTGTGCGCGCGCGTGAAGGGCGCCAAGCTGGGTGGCCCGGATGTCGGTTCCAACGCGGATTGGGTAGCGTCTTTTGCGCGGCAGGCCCCGCTCGAGTTGAAGGGCTCGATTGTGGCTTGCACGGGCCACTACTACGCCATGGGTCCTCCGGACGACCCGACGGTCAACCTTGAACGGCTGCTGCGACCCGATCCGCGGATCGACGCCAGCATGAGCCGGATCATGCCCGCCGCACGCGAATCGAAACTGACTTTTCGCATGACGGAAGGCAATTCCTGCTATCGGGGAGGCAAACCCGGCGTGAGCAATGCGTTTGCTTCGGCCCTGTGGGGCGGCGACTACATGTTGCATCTGGCCCGGCTGGGATGTGGCGGCGTCAACTTTCACGGGGGCAGCACCAGGCAGATACGGGCAGCGTTGGGCGGCCATCTGCCCGGCGCGGCGGCGGTAAAGGACGCGGAAGCCGCGGCAAGCGGGACCTACTACACGCCGATTGCCGGTAGTCCGGCAACCGGCCACTTCGCCCGGCCCATTTTTTACGGGATGCTGATGGCCAATCAACTCGCGGGCTCGACGCTGTTTGAGTGCGGGCTGGAGGGCTCCAGCGCGAACGCCAGCGCTTATGCGGCGAAGACGCAACACGGCGTCAGCGTGGCGCTGTTTAATAAGGACGCAAGCCAGGATCTGCTGGTCGCAATACCGTGGAACAACGCGACGTCACAAGCTCGAATCTGGCGGATGACAGCTCCGGCGCTGGACGCCACGACGGGTGTCGAACTCGCGGGCGCGAAAGTCGACGCGGGCGCGGTCTGGCAGCCGGTCGACCAAGAGACTCTGAAACCGGAGGGGAATCGTTACCGCCTGAGTTTGCCGCGCGCCAGCGCTGCGCTGATCTCCATTTCAGGGTGAGAGCGTGGCGCGCGCCCGACACGCCTTTCAGGCGGTATTCGACCACCCCCACCACAAACACTTTGCAGTAAAGGGGCCAGGAACACCAGGTGTGTTTTCCTGCAGCCGATGGCGCCATTCGGTAAACCCAGAAAAGCACGCGGGACCCTGTGTTCCTGTCACCCTTTTGCTAAAGGGAACAAGATTGGGCGGACCCGCTCGCGTAAACGGGCAGGCTCGGTTTCATTGTGTCGAAGCGCGCGTGGCCCCAGGTCGTGTCGGTTTCTTCGCGGCAAGCGCACGCCAGTGCCAAACCGATCTCTTCGTAAGGACCGAGATTGGCCTGCTTGAGGGCTTCGGGTTCGGTCAGAGCGCCGAGGACAAAAACTCTTTCCGCCAAATGCTCCGGAATCCTCGCCCGCACATCTTGCAGCCTTCCTACCTTGCCATCGAAGTCGATCGACATTCCACCTGCGGTACCGCGGACTGTGGTCAGATGCAGGTCGCTGGGCGGCATGATCAGACGGTCTTGACCGCTGATCGGGTCCGGCGGCTTCGGGACACAATGAGGTGCTGCCACGAATCAAGAGTCCCCTCCCTTACGGTCAGGGTTCCGATGAGATGGTTGCCGGGCTGCGCGTGGGGCTACTCACGGGCGGTCCCTCCAGGACCGGATGCCTCGAAGAAATATTGATCTACTATCGGTCTTCGACTGGGCCGCCGGCCACGTGTTCGTTACGGTGCGGTCCGTAGTCCATTGTTCTTAAGCGCTGCCAAACCACCGAACCACACAGGGAAAGAGATCTTGCTGCATACATACAATGTACGTGTACTGGTGGCTGTGGCCGGCGAGCTCGAATTTGACTGGGATGCTGTCGAATATCGGGCACATCGCCAGCCATCTTGTTACTCCCGAAGAGGTCGAGGAGGTGTTCACGCGTGACGAGGTGGAAGTTGATTACGACGTCATCGGAGGAGAGCGACGGTGGACCGTCGCAGGGCGGCTTTTGCCGCAACCAAACGACGATTCCAGCGTTCGCCAGAATCGTCGCATTTTGCGATGATGGCGGCGCTTTGTAGCGCAAGGGGGGACGAACCTGGGACGAGTCCTTATCGTCGTTTTCACTTTGCGGGACGATCTTCCACCCCTCAAGGCCGCTGTTGCGGGTGCGCCGAATCCGCCTGCCAGCGAACGTTCCCACGAATGACGAGACCATAGCAGGCAGAATCAACTCATCTGCTCGGCCGTACTCTGCTCGCCCACAACAAATTTGAAATCCGGCGCTGGCCCGGCTTTCTGCACCCCGTGATACACTTCACCTCAGGTTTACATCAGGGGAGGCTGGCATAACGCATGACGACGAACGTTTCCGTAATCCTGAATGCATTAGCGATCGCAACTCTGCTCGCGCCGACGGCAGGGGCACAGAAGGCAGCGGTCACTCCTCCCAGTGGTCCCTTTACCTGCACCGAACTGATTGGCCTTTACTCTACCGGCGAGTGGTGGGACGGAGGATTCTACGAGAACCTTGGCGATCTCAAGACCCGATGGCAGGGCCGATTCTCCCATTATGGGTATACATACGTGTACGCCAATCCGGACAGCTATGCGTGGAGCCCGACCAACGTCGGCGGAGTGAATAACGTTCGTTTGACCGCCCCTTGCGCCCAAAACGGGGATGCGCCCGACAGGATTGTCTATCAGGCGTGGTCCTGGGAACTGACTTCCGAAAAGGCGTGGGTGGATAGTCTGGAAGCCGCGCTCGCAACCATTCGGGCCAAACGTCCCAGCGCGAAGCGAATCAATATCATGACCATCATTCGTTGCCCGAAAAACGGATGGTGTCATTCCGACAAACCCCCGCTCGGGCCCAACACCGACCACGACGCCAAGAAGCAGGATTGTCATGTACCCGCGTACGTGGACGCCGCGCTGGCAAAAGTGGCGGCAAACCATCGGAACCTGGTCTCGGTGATGCCCAAGTTTGAAGCTGTGAGCTGCTCCGCACGGGTCGACGGAATTCATTTGCACGAACAGAATGGCCCGCCGGCCGGAGCAATCGCCGGTTACTTCAAGGCCAGGCCCTGACCGTAAGCCGGTCTTCAACCGACGGCGCGCAGCCGTCCGCTACCAGTACTTGGTCAGCGTGTTATGGTTCGTGCCGAGCTCGACGCCAGCTCCGACGCCGAACCCGACCGTACAGCCCTGCAACGCGTCTTCGCGAAAATGACGGCGGTCCTTGGCCTTGGTGATCAGGCGCCTGCTGTCCCGGGAGTAATCGATGGATCCACTTCCGCCCATAATGATATCGCCCCCCCAGGTCACGCTGACGCCACGCTGCACCTCTGGTTCCGCCGGCAGCAGCGACCGCGATAGCCCGACCTGGACGTTGACACCGGCACCGGCACCCCATCCGAAATCGCCCTCGCCGGTTGTAAAGAAGCGATACGCGAAGTGAGCGCCGCTGATATCATAGCTCTCACCCACCGTGACTCCGACTCCCACACCCACCATGCCGCTAGCCCCGATGCTGAGGCTAAAGGTATTGAACTTGTCTTCCTTGTCGCGGCCGCTGGCCCCACCAAGCACGCCACTGGGAATTTTGCGCAAGGCCTGTAGCTTCGCAGGCGGCGCACACCGATCCCGCACCGCTGTCGCGGCCGCCGAATCCCGGCGCTTGAGCGCCGTAGTCAAGCGCCTGAGCGAATCCGGCGCCGACAGGCAGCTCCGAATCTCGTTCAGCTCTTTCAACAGGGGGGCCATCTGCTCGGAGGCCAGCTTGGCGTCGTCCTTCAGCAGATCGCCGGCGCTGGCTTTGCGCTTGCACGTCTTGGCATCCAGGCCCAGCACCTGCTGGCGCTCATAGCCATCCGGACATCTCATGCAGTCGCCGCCACTGACCCGGAAGTCCCCTTCCTCGCACCCGGCCGCGGTACGGACAAAGGATGCCCGCTTGAACGGCCCTTTTATGAACTTCCCGACACCGAGGGCGTTGCGCTGGGCACAGGCGTGGGCGCTGGTGACCGTTGCGCTGAGATTTCGAGCGTAGCCAGCGGGGCAACTCCAGCACTCGCCTCCGTTGCGTGGAGATAAATAGAGGTTATCGGTGAGTGTCCCGCAGCCAATCGGCTTGGCGCGGCCCACTCGCAGCGGGGCGGCGCGCTCGGGCAGCATGGCGTTGTCGGGCTTCGGCTGGTCGTCAGGCGCAGCCGGCGGGATGACGCCCGGATACTTGCCGGCCGTCCAGTTCGAGTCGTCGCCGCCGGACGGGCTCGCCTCGTGGGGTAACGATCGGTCGCCGGGGTTCTGTCCGGCGTAGCCCGAGTCGCCACCGTCGGGCAGGCTCCCCTCGCCCCGGACTTCACGGTTGTACCACGAACGATCGTCGAGCTCCACCGGCACCAGTTGGTATTTCGCCGGACCGAGCGCGCCGGCCACACTAACGTTCAGGTTGCCGTCGGGTGTCAGTTCGGCCTGCAGCGATCCCATCAGCGGCAGGTCCTGGCCGACATAGTGCCCAGGCGAGGTCGAGCGCAGGTTCTCCAACACGACCATGCCAGGCTGGATCTGTAGCACGAACAGGTGCAGCCAGGGGTCGACCGCGTATGCCCGCCCCGCCTCGATGCGGATCCGCTTGCCGATCGAGGTGATCGTCCAGGTGCCGTCGATCGCCAACGGCTGTGTCTTCGGCACGGCGCTGGCCATCGGCAGAAAGGCAGGTACCGTCGGGTTCTGCCCAAGCGGCGTCTGGGCGAGCGCGGACTGTGCCGCGAGTAGGCCAAGGGCGGCCAGAGCGGCAAAGTACCAGCCGCGCATAGCAACTCCTCCTCTCTGCCACGAGACGCTCCTCCGCCGCGGCGTGTGGGCGTGATCCTGGTGTGAGAATTCAATTGACAAAGTCATAGAGGGTTCTCCTTGCGCCCTGCAGCACGGGGCTCTCGCCGAATTTCTGAAATGTCACTCGTCGAGGAAAAAGCTGCCCCGGACTCGCGGGGCCCTTGTTGGCGTTGCTTGCTCCCCGTTACGCCTCTACTTACAACTGAGCGACGTTGATCCGGAGTTTCCAGTTTGGCTCCGGTTTGCTGCCCTACTTTATCACAGGTTGCCAAGCTATCATTCGCGGTCCGAAGAACGGATGGTGTCATCTCGACAAACCACCGGCGGGAACCAACACCGACCACGACGCCGGAAAGCAGGATTGCCACGTTCCCGAGTGTGTAGAAGCCGCATTGGCAATGGCGGCGGCGAACCATCCGACTCTGGTCGCGATGACGCCTAAGCTAGAAGTCTTAACGCTTCGAGGCCTTCTACGCGTGCGACATGCCTGGCCGGCAGCTATTCCGTGGTCCAGGACGGCTCGGACTCGACTCGTTCCAGGTCTCCAGCCACGGTCACCTCCGCCGTCGCGAAGAGGCTGATGTCCTTCACCTTCCCGAGATCCACATTCCGGATCCTGACCGGCGGCGATTCCTCCCCGACCCAGGTCTCATTCCACACGACGGACAGGCCAGGAGTACGCGCCAAAATATACAATCTCACGGCATCGGCACGATTCTTCGAAAGCTCGAGATTATGTTTGTTGCCGCCGGACTTATCGGCGCGGCCAGAAATCTGCCAGAAGCCTTTAATGTCCTTCTTGCGTTTGATGGGATCCACGATATTCAGGTCCAGCCATTTTGAGTGGTCGGACTTGAGTTCAGCGCCGTCGACGTCAAAATCGGCAAGCGCAGCGGTCGGGGGTCGTCACTGATCTCGACAACGACACCCTCAGGAGATGTCTTTTTTAGCATGCTACACTCCCCTCCAGAGTGTACCGGAGGCCAGGCACGGCCTCGCGGAAATAGAGGTTCACCCAGCGAACCTTTGTCAGAATTCTACACCCGTATCTGGTTCCACTCAAGTCACAGAGGGCAATATCGCCCCGGCATTGGAAAGGCGGCGAGGTCGCCACGACAGGCCGTTACGACGATTTCGCCAAAATCTCGAAAGCGGCAGAAAGATCTTTTACCTTAATTCTTTGTCGGAAATATCGCTGTGACGGATGGCGGTGTCCCTGTGATCGCGTCTCATTTTTGGGGTTTAGTCCGCCGGCGAGTCACCTCTTGCTGGGTATGCCTCTATCTCGGCTCCTTGTCCCGATCGTAGCCAGGCGCGCGAATGGAGCGCAGGGCGGCGCATGCGGACTCAGGCTAGCGGGGGAATACGTTCGCGGCGGACCACCAGCGATGAGTTTCGACGGTAAGTAGCCCGGCGCTGACCGCCGGGTCGGCCGCCGCCAGCGATGCCGCGTCCGGGATTGGAATGCGGTCGAAGATCACGATCTCCACGGCGGACGGATCTCCTTCCACCGCTCCAGCCGCCACTACCTTTCCTCCGGACCGAAGTTTCGTCCAAAACGCCGAGTGCTGCGCCATCAGCGTTCGATCCAACTCCTTGCCGGACCGGCGCAGGATCACGAACGGATGAATTCCCATGCCCTCCGGCGTCTCCGGTTTCTCCTTGTGCAACCGCTTGTACTCGTCGCCGATTCCCGCAGGACCGCGCCACGCCAGCACCTCCACCGTGTTGCGGTGCTCAGCCACCGTGGGATCGGCCTGCGCGACCCTGCGCGCCTCCTCGATGGATGAGGTGGCGAAGAAGAAGACGCCGCTGATCACCGTCGGCGTGTCGTCGAAAGGACCCGCGGCCACCAGCACCCCCCGGTCCGCCATGGCGTGAATATTTACCATGTGAGCCGTCTGGATGCGCTCGCCTTCCTGCTTGCCAATCGGTTTGCGCGCCGGATCGGGTATCAGAAAGACGATGTGGTAAACGCGACTCGGTTGGACTTCAGCTACCGGTTGTCCCGCGGCTGGACTTCCCAGCCCGAACGAAAGTGTCAGCGCGACAAACGCTGCGTGGCGCCAAGGCATAGCATCATTATCACCAATACCGGTTCGGAGCGCCCTCTCGCGTTCTTTGGCACACCGCGCTACGGCGAGAGATACCCTCACCGGCCCCACGTCAAACCCCAGTGACTACCCAACGCAGCGGGATGGATGAAGATGCTGAAGGATGCGCTTCTAGAAACTGTCGGCCCGCTGACAAAGAGGGAGCGCGTGTGGGCCGACGCCGTCCTCTCTCCCCGCGGACAGAAGAGAATCGCTCCGGCGCTGCGGTTGGTGGTTGTCTGAGTCGCCGCCGACGGATGAAGAAAGGGCCAGGAACCGAGCACCTTCTCTTGTTCTCGATTGTGCCATCACGCCAGCCCCATGATAGATCGTGACTTCCGGAAGTCCTCGCCAGATCGCTCGGTTCGCCGGATCACCGCTGATGAAAGCGAAGCTACGGACCCGGACTAACAAAAACCCGCCGGCCCGCAGGGCCGAGCCGCCGCATGGCGTCCGGCGTCCGGTCTGCCAGCCCCTCGTCAGCTACTCCCAACTAAAGCCCAGCCGGATGAACGAATTCTCCGAGAAGCCCAGCGTGGTCTCCGAGTACAGGACCTTGCCTTCCTGGGTGTAGGTGTATTTCGCCGATTCGATGACTGCCTGCAAGGCTCCGGCGCCGTAATCGGAAGATCGCATGGTCCAGAACATGCTGGATGGGGGCTCCGGCGGTTCCGGTCCCTCGTAGGGCAATTGCACAAGCCGAAGCTCCGCCTCCGCTTCCGAAGAGATGCCGCCGTTCAGACTTTGGCTGATCTGTTTGTAGCGGAAGTACCCGTCGTAGAGCTGTCTGGTCGCCGCATCGTATTTCGCGGTCATGTAGAGAGTGTAGGTGTATTCACGCGTTCCGATGGTCTCTACCAGGCTACCGTCCACCGTAAAACGCGGCACGCCGTCCTCCTGGTCCCAGACGATGGGGACTGACACGGATTTCGAGCCGAGGTCGTTGTGGAAGTAAAAGTAGCCGCTGCAACCGATGCTGCCGGCGTCGCCGCTGGAGGTGCATCCGGCGTTGGTGTTGAACCACACCATGGGCGCCGTTTTGGCTACATCAATGATGTCGTCGGACCCCTTGGATTCCACCGTCACGTGAACCGAAGTCACCGACTCGAACGGTGAGACGGCCTTCTTGTTGATAAGCAGGATGAGCAGATCCTCTCCCTGCTGAAAGGTGCCCCCCGGATTGGCGATTTCCAGTAGTGGTCCCTCACCCAGGGCGGAGGGCCCCGACCCGGAGTAATCCGGCCTGCTTTTCGCATAGAGCACGCGGATGTCGGAGTCACCTTCAACCGTAACCTTAAGCGTTTTGTGCTCGGACCAGCCGGGCAGTTTTACCGCGGCCCACTGCGCCGAGAGCTGGGGCAATCCAAACTGAAGCTCCACTTTCCCGTTGTCGGAGGGAAGCTCCGCCGTTTGCCCCCACTTCTCCAGCGGACGCAGGACGTTCCAGTTCGCCGGCATGACAATACCCGAGGTAGCGTATTCGAACCACTTGGCGCTGATGTCAACACCTGCTGGCTCGGCCCGCAACGCCTGCACTGGCAGATAGTACTTGCCCAGGCTGCTGTGATGCTGCATGTAGGCGTTTTTCAGAGTATCCCAATCGGTACGAATCAGCGTCGCCAGGAAGCTGGATGCGCCGAAGCCATGCGCCTGAAGTGCCGTTGTATCGTCGGTGCGCGCCGCCAGCTCCAGCCCGGAGGCGTAATAGAAGGCATTCTGCGTCTGCTGGGCCGGCGTGTAGGAGAGGCCGGCAACCGGGGAGAAGCCGGCGCCCCGGGCTGCCGCTATCTCGGCAAGGGTCGCCGCGGCTTCGTCCATCCAGATCCACTTCCGTTCCGTCTCTTCCATCAGGGGCGAGCGGAGCGGGTGCGCCAGGTAGTGTTGCAGCAGGTGCACGGCCTTTATCTGCATCAGTTGGAATCCGCTGAGATCCGCGCTACCTTGCGAGAGAAGGTCGGAGTTAAGCCGCATTCTAACTGTCTTGTCCCATGCCGTGTAGAGAATGTCGCCGCCGCAGTTCCAGTGGCGTGTTCCGTACAGTCGCGGAAAGGTGACTTCCAGACGCTCGACGTTGACGGGCCAGGAGAAGCCGAGGTCGGTCAGAATCGCGAGCCCATCTTCGAGAGCATTCTTCAGAAGCACGGCGTCGATGCCCCTGTCCTGCTGGGTGAGCACCAGCGAGAAATGTGCCGAATCACTGCTAGAAGCGGCCATCGCGGCGTAAACCCAGAAAGCCGGACTGTAAACCGGGATCAGCTCTTCTTCGGTGGCCATCCGCGCCAATTTTCTCTTTGATTCGGATGCCGATTCCGGCGCTCCTTGCCGCGGCGGGAGCGTGGCGGTAGCCATTCCGCCCACCACCGTGGCCGGAAGCCGCATTTCACCGCCGCTTGTTCCCGCCTCCTCCAGAACCAGCTCAACCTGCTGTCCGGCGGGGACCGGAGAGGTTAGCGAAATGGCGACGGAGACCGTGCCCGAGGTGCTGTCGGGGAAACCCGCCACCCCATAGACCGGGCTCAGACGTTCGGAATCTTCAACCACTCCGGAGGTAGCTTGAACCAGGGTCAATTCGCCGGCCGTGGAGAACGCGCCGGATGGAACTTCGATCTTCGCTCCCGTGCCGGAGACTGTGCCGCCCCCGGCGCCTAGCGTGCCCGAGGCCAGGGCCTCGACGCCACGAGTTGAACGGAAGGTTACCCGCTCCTGCGACGCCAAGTTGTCCACCGTCACAATCAGCTCGGCGTCACCGGGCGGCAAGTCGGCGGGGACCTGAAAATTCACCTGGTACAGGCCGACAAAGCGAGGCGCAAGCCCGGCGAAGTAGACGCTGGCCTGCTTTCCGTTCACGAGGGCGAAGACTTCGGACGTGACGCGATTCAGCGGGCCGCAGGAGCCATCGTCCCCGCCTGCGTTACCCGTCACAGCCGGAGGATTCACCGCGCCGAGACCAGTCAGAAAGAGGGTCAACCATTCGCCTGCCAAGGCGGGGTTTTCGGCCGTCACTTTGGTGTAGTCCAGATGCACCAGGGCGGGCTCGATCCGTCCGCCGCGCGGTTCGGTGAACAGCTTCGGATTGCGAGGCGTCAGTCCGATGCGCTGGGAAGTGCTCACGCCCTGGGCGTTGCGAACGCGCACATCCACCTCCGAAGAGGTGATCTCGAAGGGAAGTTGTGCGTTGATCTGCGATGGGGATACGTAGAATAACGGAGCCTTTCGGGTCTGCCCGTTTTCCACAACTTCGACTGAGACACCGTCCAGGGTGTCTGGCAACGGCACTTCGGTGGCGCTGAGTACGGAAGGAGCTAAGGCCTCTCCGAAGATGGAGATGATTGCGCCCGGTGCTATGTCCGGAGTGTAATCGGCCGCGCTCACAACTCCGCCCCGGTATACCAGGGGCTGGGCCATCGTGGGAACTGCGGCCAGCAAAAAGAGTGCCCAAGCGGAACGGCGAAGAACTTGCATTTTAACCTCTCAGGGCTGAGCTGCGCCCGCGGCGCGATTCAAGATGAAAAGATCCTGAACTATGAAGTATACCCGGTTCGACATTTCCCGCAAACCGCATTGCGGGTTGGGCTTGATTTCCTGTCCGGGCGGGACCGCACGGGGGTGAGGCGATGGGCACGTGAGCGCCTCTCCTACCCCCGCCTGCGCTCGATGGACCTTGACAAGATTCGCGAGCACGGTGCGCCATCCAGAGTGCCGAATCGACAACGCTCCCGAGAATGGGCTGCGTCTCACTCAAGCATCGAGCCGGCAGCGGAGCGACAGAAATAAATCGAAACGGCGCCGCTCCGGAGTGCGCTGAGGGCGCTACGCGGAACCGCCCTGGATTGCGCGCCAGCGCTACGCGGGGGAAACACCCCATTAAGGCTTACCCCGTGAGGGCCGCAGAACGTGCCTTTTGCTGTGGCACTTCTCGTGAGATCGACGGGAAGGTTTGGCAATCGTCTGGAAACAAGTCGAAGGAACCGGCCGGATCCGGAGCTGCCACCGCCACGCAACGGCCTGGAGGGCCGGACAGGCAGTGGTACCAGCGGCCGATGATCCTAAGAAAATCGCTCCGACGCCGTGGTTGGTAGGTGTATGACAGTCTATCGGCCAATGGGAATAGGGCCAGGAACTGTCACTTTTTTGAAGCTCTTGTA
>CAWEOG010000006.1:0-206611 GCA_963810595.1 Bryobacterales bacterium
CTCCAGCACCCGGTCGGTGATCCGCGAGATCGTGCCCTTGGACACCTCGGCGCCGTACACGTCGGCGAAGTGGGCCGCGATCTCGCCGGTCGTCAGCCCCTTGGCCCCAGCGAGATCACGAGCTCGTCGACCCCCCGCGAGGCGGCGCTGCCGCTTCTTGACGATCTGCGGCTCGAACGAACCGTCACGATCGCGCGGAACGGCGAGCTCGACCTCGCCGACCTCGGTCAGCACCGTCTTCGACCGCGACCCGTTGCGCGAGTTGCCCCTGTCGCGTCCCTCCGGCGCGTGCTTCGGATACCCGAGATGGTCCTCCATCTCGACCTCGAGCGCCGTCTCCAACACCGTCTTGGTCAGGTCGGTCAGCAACCCCCCGGCCAACCAGCTCGACTCCCTCCGAGCGCGCACGCTCCACCAGCTGCTGCGCGAGCTGCTCTTCTGCCGGCACCGTCTCCACGGCCGGCGTTGCCTCATCGGACACTACGGCTCCCTTCCGCCGGCCACCCAGGCCGGCAAGTCAGGCCTCCGTAGTTACACCGTTAACCGGACAGTCCCCTACCTGTCAACGCGGGACCGGGGAGCGGGGCAATGGCGTCCGGATTTCTGCACCACACGGATCAGCCCGGGTATGTTTCGTCCCATCGGATTGGCTCTGGGCTCCCGTCGTGAGCCGTGGCTGACCTCGACTTGACCAATGCACAGGCGGTTCTGGACGCCGCGCTCATTGAGGCACGTCGCTGTCAGGTGGCCATAACGGTCGCAGTGTCCGACGGAGGCGGCCACTTGCTCGCGCTCGCGCATGGACGCTGCGTACTGATAGCGGCCGAGACCGCGCCGGCAAAGGCCCGCACTGCGGTCTACTTCGGACGACCGACCCACGAGACGGTGGATAGGAGCCGCAAGCATCCAACCGTCTACGGCAGCTTCATCACTGCGTCGGCGTCGCCGATTGTCCTGTCGATGGGCGGGGTGCCGTTGCGGGACGCGCGCGGTACCATCGTGGGTGCGGTGGGCCGCCGGCGGAACCGGCGAAGAGGACGTCGAGGTCGCGGCGGCCGGCGAGAGACGGTGGCGCGAGCTGTGCGGAATCGCCGACTGAGGTCGAGCGCCCGCCAGTTCGTCGCTCCCCTACGTCGCCTTCGTGACCGCTCTCCCGGCAACCACGGGGGCGACGCTGCGGCGGTAGGTGCCGTCGGCGAGCACATCGGACCACGGGTCGGCGACTGCCGCGAGCACCGCCTCGGCGACATGCGCTGAGTCATCGAGGTCGACTGCGATCGGCACCGAGCAAACGCCGCCGAGTCCGATGCGCAACGCGCCGTCAGAGTGGGCTACCACCGCGGCCGTGGCGATCGGCCAGCTCGACTCGCCGAACTTGAGCTTCTCGTAGCCGAATCTCGTCCCAGCGGGCAACGCGGGGATCCGGATCGACGTCAGGAGCTCGTCCTCCTGGAGGCATGTCCGAAAGGCGTCCGAGAAGAAGCTCCTTGCTGGCAGCTCCCGCTGTCCGTGCCGTGAGACGGTCACCATGGTTGCGCCGAGCGCGACGAGGACCGCCGGGATGTCCGAGGACGGGTTCGCGAAGGTCGCCGACCCGCCGATCGTCCCTCGATTGCGAATCTGCGCGCCGCCCGTTATCCCGCGGGCCACCGTTCCCAGCCACGCGAGGGCGGGAGGCGGATCGGCGGTAGCCGAGGCAGTTGCAAGCTGGCGATAAGTCGTCGTTGCCCCGAGGACGACGTCGTTGCCGTAGGCGCGGATGCCGCCGAGGCCGGCGCGCGAAAGATCCACGACCGCTTTGGGCGCGATCCGCGCGTGCGCCATCTCGGGAATGAGAACGGTGCCGCCGGCGAGCGCCCGAGCAGCCTCTCCGTGACGCGACATACAGTCGACGGCCTCGTCGAGCGAGCGGGGTGTCTCGATCTCGAAGGAGTACGCGATCATTGGCGGGCGTTCTGCAGGAGGCGCAGGATTTCGGGTGGGGCGAGCGGCAGCCTCTCGATCGTCGCCCCAGCCGGTTGCAGCGCGTCGTCGACGGCGTTCGCGATCGCCGCCTGAGCTCCACCGACGCCCGTCTCCCCGGCCCCCTTGGCCCCGAGGAGCGTGAACGGGCTGGGCGTCTCGAGGTGGACGACGGTGATCGGCGGGACATCAGAGGCGCGCGGCAGGAGGTAGGTCTTGAATCGATCCGTCAAGAGATGGCCGTCGCGGTCGTAGACGAGCTGCTCTGAGAGCGCGCTTCCGATCCCCATCACGATGCCGCCGAGCATCTGCCCCTCAACGAGCGCGGGGTTGATCATTGTGCCGCAGTCGTGGGCGACCGCGTGACGGAGGAGCTTGACAGTTCCCGTCTCGGGGTCCACCTCGAGATACGACGCGTGGACTGCGTACGAGTAGGTCGGATACGGCTGGATCCGTCCTGCAGCGTCAGGATTATGGTCGATGTTGCCGGGGCGATAGGCCCGCGTGGCTTCGAGCGGCGGCTCGATCACCGAGGCGATCTCGAAGGAACGGGTATACGCCGCACGAGCGATCTCAGCGATCGTCAGCTCCCTCCCGTCAAGCGTCCGGGCCCGCCCATCGGCGATCGTGATCTCGGAGGTGTCGACGCTGAGCATCGCCGCTGCTACGGCGAGCAGCTTCGCGTGCACCTCGTCGGCCGCGAGCGCAGCCGACGACGAGCCGACGACGGTCGCTCTCGCGCTCGAGTTCCCGAAGCCGTACGGGCACCTGTCGGTGTCGCCCTGAACGAGAGAGATCGTCTCAAGCGGGACGCCCAGCCGGTCGGCCACAACCTGGACGATCGCCGTGTCGCTTCCTCCTCCGGGGCTTGTGACACCCGTGAGGACGGTCACCGTCCCGGACGGGCTGATCTTGACTGTCGACGTGTCGAACCCACTCGTGATCGTCCCCGGGATGTCCGCCGCTTCCGGCGTGAGTTCGAAGGCGATTCCGATCCCGGGGAGCCGGCCCTCGGCGCGGCCGCGGGCTCGCTCCTCTCGCGCGCCGGCGTAGTCGAGCGCCTCTAGCACCTGGTTCACGGCTCGTACGTACTCGCCGCTGTCTAGGTTGAGACCGGTCGCCGTTCGGTAGGGAAACTCTGCGGGCGAGACGAGGTTCCGGCAGCGAATCTCTGCGGGGTCCGCGTCGAGTGAGCGGGCTACGAGGTCGAGCGCCCGCTCCATCACGAGGTTGCTCGCTTCCTTCCCGAACCCACGAGCCGCGAGCCAGGGCCCCTTGTTCGTGGTGACGGCGGTCATCTCGATCTCCACATCCTGGACGCGATACCCGGTCGGGAAGGTCAGGGCCGTGAGGAAAGACATCCCCCAGCCGGGCGCGGCGCCGACGATCCCAACGTCGGCGATCGCGCGGACGTGAAGCGCCAGCAACGTGCCTTGCTCGTCGAACGCGACCTCGAATTCGTGCGTCTGCTCTCGTGCGCCGACGAGGAAGCTCTCGCGCCGGTCTTCGAGCCAGCGCACGGGGGCTCCGGCGGCCCGGGCGAGCAGCGCGACGATCAGCGATTCGGGCTGACCACGCATCTTGGCGCCGAACGCACCGCCGAGAGTCGGGGCCACCACGCGGATCTGTTCCTCCTCGATCCCCAGCGACTGCGCGAGGAGCATCCGCTCCGGATGCGGGTTCTGGATCGTGCCGATGAGCGTGAGCCGATCCGTGAGCGGGTCCCACGTCGCGAGGTAGCCGCGAGGCTCAAGCGGTGTCGTCGTGGTGCGTTGGACCGCGATCGAGCTGCGGAGCTTCCGTGGCGCCGACTCGAGCACTGCCGCGGGGTCGCCGTTGCTCAGCCGCCGCCGCATGACGATGTTGTCCTTCCAGCTCGCGTATGCCGTCGGACTTCCTTCCACGAGTGCCTCTCGGGCGTCGAGCACCGCCGGGAGGGGCTCGTACTCCACCTCGACGAGGCCGGCTGCCCGCAGAGCGTCGGCAGGCGTAGCTGCCGCCAAGGCCACCAACGGATGGCCCTCGTAGAGGACCTCGTCCACCGCGAGGCAACGCACGTCGACCGGCGTCGAGCCGAAGTCGGCCGGATTCATGGCGTGGGCGATCGGGCCGGCGATCCGGGCGGCGTCCTCGCCGGTCAGGAGCGCCGCGACCGAGGGGTCTGCCAGCGCCTTCGTCGCGTCGATACGGACGATCCGGGCGTGCGCGTGCGGGCTCCGGAGCAGTGCGCAATGGAGTGCGCCCGGGGCGTCCAGGTCGGCGAAATACGCCCCTCGCCCGGTGAGAAGTCGCTCACCGCCCAGACGGGGCACGGAGCGCCCGATCTTAGCCCCCGACCCGCTCATCGTTCCGCTATGAGCAACTGTTGCACCGTCTCGTTCCACACCCTAGAATCGTTGCCTGTGGGCCGTCAAGTTGCTGGAAGCGGTGCGTGACCCCGACGGAGCAACCGCTCGCTGTTTCGCTCACGGTGAACGGCGAGGCTCGGCAGACAGATGCGGAATCCGGCCTGTTGCTTGTCGAGCTGCTGCGTGACCGGCTCGGGCTGAAGGCTTCGCACATCGGCTGTCTGACCGGCGACTGTGGCGCTTGCACGGTCATGTTGGACGGCCTCGCCGTGAAGGCGTGCTGCGTCCTTGCTGCGACCGCGGATGGCAGCGACGTCGTGACGCTCGAGGGTCTCGGCACCCCCGAGAGTCTGCACCCGCTTCAGCGGATCTTCTGGGAGCAGCACGCGTTCCAGTGTGGCTTCTGCTTGCCGGGAATGATCTTCTCGACGCTCGAACTGCTCACGGAGGATCCAACTCCAAGCGAGGAAGCTGTCCGCCGCGCGTTGAGCGGCAATCTCTGCCGCTGCACGGGCTATCAGGCTCAGGTCTTGGCGGTCCTGGCGGCCGCCCGCACGCTTCGACTGGGCGTCCGATGATCGTCTTGCGCCGGGACGGCACTCTTCTGCTCATCGACCAACTCGACCACGCTGCGCTCGCCGGACGCTTCGCGGAGTCTTGGGGGAACGACGACTTCGCTGCCCCCGAACCGCTCGAACCGGTCGTCCTGGCGGCCGCGCGTCATGACGAGGGCTGGCGGGAGTCCGACGAGAGCGTGCGCCTCGATCCAGACACCCATCGTCCCTTGTACTTCCTCGACGTGGGAATCGAGGAGTACGTCGACCTGTACGCGCGGGGGATCGCGCGCGTCGCGGCGCTCGACCCGTATGCGGGCCTGCTCGTCAGCATGCACGGCACCGGCAACGTGTGCGGGCGCTGGGGAATCCAGCGCGGGATTCGCCTCAGCAAGTTTGACGCGGGGCGCTGGCCCGAGGCGATCGAGCGCTATGTGCTCGATCAGGAGTCGCATCAGGCGAAGGCGAAGCTCTCACTCGTCGGGCTCGACCCCTCCGAGCGCCGCAGCCGGTTCGAGCGGCGCCTCTGGAGCAACTATGAGCTCCTCCAGGCCTGGGACCGCCTCTCGCTCTTCCTCTGCCGCACCCCGCCGGCAGCCCACCTCGACGCAGAGCTCGGGGTCGTGCCGAGGTCGCTCGAGGGCACTGAGACGGCGAGTCTGACGGTGACCGCGCGGGGATCCGGGTGCGGCCGTGTCGACCCATGGCCTTTCCGCGCGGAGACGCTCGCAGTCGAGGTTCCTGTTCGCGAGATCCCCGATCGCGAATACGAGTCGGTTGACGATGTCCGCGAGACGCTCGCCCGCGCGCCTCGCACCGCGCTCGCCTGGACGCTCGCAGCCCGCTCGTCGCAGAGTTCCCGATGAGAAAGGACCTCGCATGGCCAGACCGCACATCGAGTTCGTCCAGGAGCAGTCGATTCCCTGGCGCGATGCACAGCCCGGACTTGGTCCGGCTGGCACGACCCTCCGCGTCCTGAGTGTCGACGACGAGACCGGCGCGAGGACCGTCCTCGTCCGCTACCCGACCGGCTGGGAGCGGCGCGCGCCCGAGCATCTCGAGGCCGACGAGGAGCTGCTCGTGCTCGACGGAGAGATCGAGCTGAACGGCGTCGCCTACGGTCCGCTCTGCTACGCGTTCCTTCCCGCCGGCTTCCTTCGTCGGGACGCCGTGTCGCGGCAGGGCGCCCTTGTGCTCGTCTTCTACGAGGGTGCGCCACGCTATGTGTCGGGGGAGGCTTCGCAGGAGCCGGCGCTCGAGCGACTCGTCGAGAAGATCGACGCTCTGGACGGCGACTGGGGCGGCGGCTTCCACCCGCAGTTCCCGGCCGGTGCTGGACGCAAATACCTTCGTCAAGATGCCGAGACGGGGGATCAGACCTGGATCCTCGGCACGATGCCGTTGCGTTTCTCGCGCAAGCCGGAGAAGCATCCAACGAACGAGGAGATGTTCCTGCTCTCCGGTGAGGTCGTGAGCCCAATCGGAGTGATGTATCCGGGCGCGTACTTCTGGCGGCCGCCCGAGGTCTGGCACGGGCCGTACGGAACGAAGACCGGCAACCTCTACATCTTCCGCACAAAGGGAGGGCCGCTCAGCACCGAATACCACGACGTCAAGCAGGAGTTCAACTGGCATCCCTCCTACCAGCCGGTGCTCTCTCCCGAGCTCGCGGCCCTCGCGGGCGCCCCCTACGAGCCGGGTCCGCGGTTCTGAGACAGAGAAGAGGAAAGCGAGGTTCCCGATGGTCGTGGTCAGCGAGCCCAAGGATCTAGTGGTCGTCGAGCGGTACACGCGTGGAGTGATAGGGCCGAGCCTTGTTCCCGAGGAGACAGTGAGAAGCGGGGGCCGCATTCGGGCAGTGACCCCGCCCGGATGTTGGGGCCCGATGATCACCCCGACCTTCCAGGGCGGGCACGAGGTGTCATGGCCGGTGTCCGTGGAGGGCGCGGCGGTCGGCGACTCGATCGCGATCACCATCGAGCGGGTCGGCATTCTCTCATCCGCCACGAGCTCCGGCACAATGCTGACGCGAGACGCCGCCTTCGGCAGCGACCCCTTCGTCGATAAGCAGTGCCCCGGCTGCGGCCGCCCGTGGCCCGAGTTCCGCGTCGAGGGAACCGGCGAGGAAGCCGTGCGCTGCGCGGCCTGCGGTGTCCCTGCGAGCGCCTTCACGTTCGAGGAGGGCTACACGATCGTCTTCGACGAGGATCGCCAGATGGGGCTGACCGTCGACGCGCGCCAAGCCCACGACCTCGCGTTGCATGCGCGCCAGGCCGCCGCGCTCCCGCGAGGGAGCGAACAGGTCTCGATCCTCACCTACGAGCCGCACACGATCCCCGGCACGCTCTCCCGTCTGCGATCGTTCGTCGGCAACATCGGCACGACACCGTCCGTTGACATGCCGGACTCGCACAACGCCGGCGATTTCGGGGCCGGCCTGATTGGCTCGGGCCACAAGTTCGAGCTCTCCGAGGCCGAGCTCGCTGAGCATCGCACGGACGGACATCTGGACTGCGACTCGGTGCGCGTCGGAGCCGTGCTGATTGTCCCGGTCAAGCTCGCGGGCGGCGGCGTCTACATGGGCGACGCGCACGCAAACCAGGGTGACGGCGAGCTCTCACTCCACACCACGGACATCACCGCCGACGTTGAGGTGCGTGTCGACGTGCTCAAGGGCGTGACGGTCGATGGCCCAGTGCTACTTCCGGTCGCCGACGACCTTCCGTGGATCGCGCGACCGTTCACCCAGGCGGAGCTCACGCGGGGACGGGAGCTCGGTCGGCGGTTCGGCGTTGAGCCGCGGGAGCGAGTGGCGCCCGTGCAGTTCATCGGCACCGCAGCGAGCATCAACGAGGCCGTGGACAACGCCATCGACCGGGCCTCTGCGCTCCTCGGGATGAGTCGCGCCGAGGTTCGCAACCGGGCGACGATTAGTGGCGGCGTGGAGATTGCGCGACTCCCTGGCGCCGTCCAGCTCACGTTCCTTGTGCCGCTCGACCGGCTCGATCACGCCGGGCTGGGCGAGCTCGTCTGCAAGCAGTACGGAGTGCCTGCTTGACCGACGGGTTGCTGAGCATCGCGCTGCGCGGCGTCGTTGCGGCTGGACTCGGGCGGACCTCCGTCGAGCTGCTTGTGCCGACGATGGGAGTGCCAGTGAGCCGCCTGCTCGCTCGCGCTGTCAACGAAGAGCCCCGTCTGGAGCGGTACCTTGCGCTGCGCGAGTCGGGACAGCTGAGGATGATTGTGAACGGCCGGACGGTCGAAGCCGGAGAGGATCCGACCGTGTACGGCTCCGACTCGATCATGCTCCTGGGGGCGGTATCCGGTGGCTGACACCTCGTCCGCATCCGCCCCGGGCGTCGCCGCCAGCGCACGGAGCTGGCTCTACGCACCCGGTCACTCCGAGAAGCTGCTCGAGCGCGTCTTCGAAGCAAGCGCCGACGCTGTCGTCCTCGACCTCGAGGATGGCGTTCCAGAGCAGGAGAAGGGGAGGGCGCGCGCGCTCGTCGCCGAGGTCATCGCCGAGCGTTCGGCCTGGGTGCGCGTGAACGCGCCGGGTTCGGAGGCGGCCGCCGCCGATCTCGAGGCCGTCGCGCGGCACGCAGCGGGCATACGGATCCCCAAGGTCGGGTCCGGTGCCGACGTCGAGTGGATCGCCGAGCGGCTCGCGGGGGTGCCGCTCGCGGCCACAATCGAGTCTGCACGCGGCATCATGCAGGCCTCTCGGATCGCGGCCGTGCCGGGTGTCGCTCACCTCGTGCTGGGCGCGGCCGACCTCGCTCTCGATCTCGGCGTCCGTCCGGACTCGGAGGCGCTGCTCTGGGCTCGGTGCCAGGTCGTGTTCGCCTCGGCCGCCGCAGGAGTGGGTGCGCCTGTGGACTCAGCCTATCTGGGGCCCGACGACGCGGCCACGCTGCGCGCGGAGGCGGTACGGTCGCGCGAGCTCGGCTTCTCGGGCAAGTCCGCCGTGCGGCCGTGGCAGGTGCCGGTGATCAACGCCGCTTTCGCTCCGACGCTGGAGGAGATCGCGTGGGCGGAGCACGTGCTCGCATGCTTCGAAGCATCCGGCGGCGCCGCGACTCGGCTCGAGACCGGCGAGCTGGTCGACCGTCCCGTCGCCAACAGCGCACGCCGTATCCTGGGGCGCGCGCTGTGACGCTCTACGACGCGCTCGCCGCGGCTCGCGTCTACGACCTCGCTCACGGGCTCGAGGCCAGCACTCCGACGAGTCCCAATCATCCGCCCTTCCGCATGGCGCTCCTGCGCCGCCATGGCGACACGACCCGCGCCGACGGAAGCTCAGCCT
This sequence comes from Bryobacterales bacterium, assembly GCA_963810595.1. GTDB lineage: Bacteria > Acidobacteriota > Terriglobia > Bryobacterales > Bryobacteraceae > CAWEOG01. The sequence continues at coordinate 9,171 of CAWEOG010000006.1, forward strand.
CGAACGAGCTCTTCACGATGGGAGGGCACACCGGCACGCACATCGACGCGCTCTGCCACGTGAGCGCCGCCGGGCTGCTTCACGGCGACGTCAACGCAGCCGCTGCGATGAAGGGCGGCCGCTTCTCCGAACACGGAGTCGAGACGGTCGCCCCGTTTCTGTGTCGAGGCATTCTCCTTGACGTGCCGCGCGTGCTCGGCTTGGAGACCCTTCCTCCGGCACATCCGGTGACGGGGGACGAGCTCGGCGCGGCCGCAGTCAGGGCTGGCGTTGAGGTGCGGGTGGGCGACACCGTGCTCGTGCGGACCGGCTGGCCGGTGGGTCGCTTCCACGACTCGGTCGCCATGGTCGGTCATGACTCCGGCGTGCCAGGCCCGAACGAGTCCGGCGCACGCTGGCTGAGCGAGCGCGGCGTGCGCGCGGTCGGCTCCGACACGATTGCGTTCGAGTGGCTGGCGCCGGGGCGCGGCCACTCACTGCTCCCGGTGCACCGGCACCTGCTCGTCGAGGCCGGAATCCACATCATCGAGCTTCTGCAGCTGGAGGACATCGCACGCGACGGCGTGGCCGAGTTCCTCTTTGTAGCCGTGCCCCTAAAGCTGATCGGCGCGACCGGATCTCCGCTTCGGCCGCTCGCGGTGGTGGCGTGACCGCCTCGCAGGAGCTCGCGCGCTGGGTGACGGAGGTCCGTTTCGAGGACCTGCCGGACGCGGTCGTCTCGAGCGCCAAGGCGCGCGTTTGTGACACGCTCGGCATTGCGGTAGCCGCTCGGTCGACGGCGGCCGCGGAGGCGGCCAGAGCCGTCGTGGGCCGATGGGGCGGAACCCCCGAAGCGCGCTTGGTCGGTGAGGACACGAGGCTCCCTGCCGCGAGCGCGGCCCTCGTCAACGGGACGTGCGCGCACGCGCTCGACTTCGACGACACGCACCTACCGTCGGTCGCCCATCCGAGCGCACCGCTCGTTCCGGCTGTGCTCGCGCAGGCCGAGGCCGTTGGAGCGAGCGGGAGGGACACCCTCACGGCGCTCGTCGCCGGCTACGAGGTGTACGTGCGCATCGCCATGGCGCAGTTCGACCCGGAGAGTCGGAACTCGCTGATGTTCGAGAACGGCTTGCACGCAACGTCGATCATCGGGGCGGTTGCGGGCGCTGCCGCGTGCGGGAAGCTCGTCGGCCTCGACGCCGACGGCGTCGCGAACGCGATCGCTGTCGCCTGCAGCCTTGGTGCCGGCCTGATCGAGGCGAACCGATCTGGCGGCACCGTCAAGCCGCTCCACTGCGGCTGGGCCGGGCACTCGGCAGTCACGGCCGCCGCGCTAGTCGAGGAAGGTCTCACCGGGCCGTCGACCGTGCTTGAGGGGAGGTTCGGCTTCCTCCGTGCGTACGCGGGCTCGCGCGGGCGTACTGACGAACTCGTCGCCGGGCTCGGAGGCGACTGGCGGACACCGAAGATCTTCTACAAGCCGTACCCCTGCAACCACTTCACGCATGCGATCGTCGACGCTGCGCTCTCGCTGAAGGCAGACGGATTGCGTCCTGACAACGTCAGACGGGTGGAGATCGGGACGGCCGCGCCCAGCTGGCGGACGATCGGCGACCCGATCGAGGAGAAGCGGCGTCCCCGCAGTCCCTACCACGCAACCTTCAGCGCGCCGTTCGTGTTCGCGACAGCGCTCGTGGGCGGTGGCGGCCTCGGTGTCACGATGGACGACTTCACGGAGGAGACGCTCGCCGATCCCGAGCGGATGCGTATCGCGGAGGCGACCGACGTCGTTCCCGACGAGGAGTGCTCGCTCCTGTTCCCGCACCAGTTCCCGGCCGTGGTCCGGGTCGAGACTGTGACTGGAGAGCGGCTCGAGCGTCGGGTGATGGAGAATCGCGGCAGCATGAGCCGTCCCCTCTCGAGCGAGGAGCTGTTCGCAAAGCTTGAGCAGACGGCCGGCGTTCTGGCGGGTGCTCTTTTCGAGGCCTGCGAGCGCCTGGACGACCTTCAGGATGTCGGCCCCGTCCTGGCAGCGACGGCGACAGCGAGCGCAGCGGTCTAGACGACCTCCTTGTCCCTAAGCGCCGCGAGCTCCTCCAGGCTGAGCCCGAGCCGGTCGAGATAGACAAGCTCGTTGTCCTGCCCGAGGCGGCGGCCGGCGAAGCGGATACGGCCCGGGGTGTCGAGAAGGCGGAAGATCACGTTTTGCATCCGCATTGGGCCGAGGTCCTCGTCGTCTACGGAGACGATCGATTTGAGGGCTGCGAACTGAGGGTCGGCGAAGATCTGGCTCGCGTCGTAGATCGGGGCTGCTGCGGCCGACGCCTCCTCGAAGGCGCGCATCACCTCGTCGAAGTCCCGCTCCGCGATCCAGTTGGAGACCGCCTGATCGAGTTCGTCCGCGTGCTCGACCCGGCCGGAGCCAGAGCCGAACCATGGCTCGTCGAGGAACTCGGGTCGCCCGACCAGCCGGAGGACGCGCTCGGCGACGGAGTTCGAGCTCGTCGAGATCGCGACCCAGCGGCCGTCCCGAGTCCGGTAGGTGTTCCTCGGAGCGTTGTTGACGCTGCGGTTTCCGGTCCGGGGCTGGATCACCCCAAGCTGGTCGAACCAGGTGAGCTGCGGGCCCAGCACGGTGAGGATTGGCTCGATGATCGCGAGATCGATCACCTGGCCGCGTCCCTCACGCGCGTCGCGGTGGTACAGAGCGAGGAGGGCCGCGTAGGCGCCTGCAAGTCCCGCGATCCCGTCGGCGAGACCGAAGGGCGGCAGCGTCGGCGCGCCCGTCGGCTCGCCGGTCATCGCCGCGAAGCCGCTCATGGACTCCGCAAGCGTCCCGAAGCCGGGCCGCGACGCATACGGCCCGAACTGGCCGAAGCCGGTCATTCGCAACATTACGAGCCCCGGATTCCGCTCTGCGAGTCGCTCGTACCCGAGACCCCACCGCTCCATCACTCCGGGGCGGAAGTTTTCGACGAGAACGTCAGCGGTCTCGACCAGGCGAAGCAGCAGCTGCTGTCCTTCGGGCCGGGAAAGGTTGAGCGTCACCGCGAGCTTGTTCCGGGACAGCATTTTCCACCACAGACCATGACCGTCTTTCTGGTAGCCGTGGGTGCGCAGGGGGTCGCCTCGTGGGTGCTCGATCTTCAGCACGTCGGCACCGAAGTCGCCTAGCAGGGTCGCGGCGAGCGGGCCGGCGACCACGGTTGCCAGGTCGATGACCCGCTTCCCGACGAGCGGGCCCGACGGGGGGGGAGTGTCAGGCGCCTTCGACATCCGTTGCGAAGATCGGGGCGAGGGCCCCCATCGTTCTGCTTGCCTGGACGATCACGGCGAGCTCGACGGCCGCTACGACCTCCTCCTCCGAGGCGCCGTGGGCCAGCGCCTTTTCAGCGTGTGCGCGGATGGCGTTCGGGTGCACGCCCACGACGATGTCCAGCGCCATCACCATGAGCTCCCGGACCTGGGCCGGTAGGGGCGACGCGTCCGAGTTGGCCGCGCGGAACATGCGGTCGTAGCCCTCCAGGAACGCGGGATCTCGCTCGGCCAGGACCTCGTGGGCCGGAAGCACGTAGCCGCGCAGCTCGCGCATCCGGTCGAGCAGGGCTTGTCCGTCAGGGTGCATTGTCGTTGGGCCTCCTATTCAGTCGGGTCAGCGAATGGCGAGGGCGTTGCAGGGCGAGCCGAAGGCGCCGGGCACATTGAGCGGTGCGCTCACGAGCAGGCATTCGTAGCGCCCGTCGCCTCGAGAGGTGGAGATGAGGTTGTCCAACGCCCAGTACTCGCCGAGCAGGACACCGAGCTCTCTTAGCGCCTCGATGTGGATGCTCGAGTCCATGGGCACGGCGTCGAGTGTCGGGTTGTCGCTTGCCAGGGCGGCGATCCCGGCGTCCCGCCAGAGTGCCATCGACGTGCCGTCGAGTCCGGCGATCACGGGTGGGATCGCCCCGCCGTTGTCGAGCCAGCGCCCGTAGAACCCGGTGTAGACGAGGGCCGCATCTCCCTCCTCCAACGTCAGATCGTGCGCAGACAAGAAGCCGCGAAGCATCTCGTCGGTGATGCGCGTGTCGTCGGGGACGAAGCCGGTGTCGGCTTGCCCGAGGAAGCCCACCATGTCGAACACCACGGCTCGAGTGACGATGCCGCCGGCTACGGCGTCGATCCCGAGTGTCCGCGCCGCCCCGTCCTCGTCAATCTCGTCGAGGCCGCGGCCTCCGTAGAAGACGCTGCCGTCTGCTTCGAGCACTCCGAAGTGGGCGAGCGCGTCCCAGTGGCTGCTGCCCTGGAGCGCAAACTCGACGACATCGTCGTTAACCACGCCGAAGCGCCCGTCGGCAAGGGGGGAGACGGTGTTGCGGTCGATCGGCCTGCGCCGGAGCGGCGGCCTCTTAAGCCGGGGATCGCCCGTCTCGCGCGGCGGCCACGTGAGCGGATGGCTGAGCGGCAAGACCTGTCCCGTGCGGACGACGCGGAGCGACCGCAGCACCTTGCCGGCAGTGATCTTCGCGACGGCGCCGCGGCGATCACACCGAGCATCGGGTGGGGCATCGCTCACGATGCGGTGCGGGTCGCCGCAGGCGGGCGGCTGACCAGTGGGCGGGCCAGGAACTCGCCGCCTGGCGGCGCCACGAGCTCGCCGTCACGGTAGACGACGCGGCCGCGGAGCATCGTGAGGGAGGGCCATCCTTTGAGCGTCACGCCCTGGAACGGTGTGTGATCCTGGGCAGAGTGGAGCAGCTCGGGCGTGACGATCTGCTCCCGCTCGAGGTCGATCAGCGCCAGGTCGGCGTCGGCGCCGATCGAGATCGTCCCCTTCACGGGATGGAGCGCGTACGCACGAGCCGGGTTGGCGCTCGCGATCTCGGCGATCCGGTCGAGCGGGAGCCCGCGCTTGTGGTGGCCCTCCGAGATGAGGACCGGGTAGAGGAGCGCCGTCCCGCCGAAGCCCGGCTGGGCCGGCCAGAGCTCGTCCTGCTTGAGCTCCTCGAGGCAGCAGGCGTGGTCGGATGCCACCCACTGGATCCTTCCGTCGAGTACGGCGGCCCAGAGCGCCTCGACGTCGGCCCGCTCGCGGATTGGTGGGTTGACCTTCCCGCCGAGACCCTTCCCCTCCAACATGTCGTAGGTGAGGCAGAGGTGGTGCAATGTCGTTTCTGCGCGGATGTCCATCGCCGGGTAGAGGGCGCGAACCTGATCCACGGCCTCCATCGCCTCCGCGCTCGAGAGATGGAGGAGGTTGATCCGCACTGCTGCGGCACTGGCGAGGACGCCGGCTTCGTGGATCGAGAGACGCTCCGTGAGCGGCGGACGCGCCTTGCTGTACGCCTCGAGCGGCGGCATGTCGGAGTCCCGAACGCGCTCGATGAAAAGCTTGATCAGCTCAGCGTTCTCGCAGTGCAGCGAGAGGGAGACACGCCCTCTGTCCCCGTAGCGGCGATCGGCTTCGGCGATCTTCTCCATCATCGAGTAGAGATGGCCGAAGTCGTATGAGTCCGACATCGTGTACGCCGCCGCGTCCGTCGACGAGGCCGCGAGATTCAGCCCCTTGTAGAACATGTAGTACTTGAAGCTGTAGATGCCGACCTCTCCCACGAGCCAGTTGATCTCGTCGAGCTGCGGCGTGGTCATCGGCGCCAGGTGGTAGGCGTAGTCGGTGTGGGCTCGCCCGGTCGTCATCTCCAGCACCTCGGGCAGGATGTCGTGGTAGGAGCCGGTCCTGTTCAAGTAGTGGCTGCCGGTGCGGAAGTAGCTGATGACGCTCGTCACGCCGCCGACGAGTGACGACTCCGTCTCCGACGCGGCGTCGAGCTCGAGCGGCCGGTAGATGCCGAGGTGGAAGTGGCAGTCGACGCCGCCAGGGAAGACGACCAGGCCGTCGGCGTCTACCACCTCGTCGGCGTCCGCGGCCGAGAGATCGTCGGCGATCGCCGCGATCCGTCCGTCGCGGATGCCGAGAGCCGCAGGCACCGGAGTACTCGAGACGCCGGGAAGCATGAGGCGGCCATTGACGACCGCCGTGTCGTAACGGGCCATTGTCAATCAACCCTCCTAGTCGTGGGTGGAGGCGGCGCTGAGCTGTGCTCCCAGCGCTTGGGACAATTGCGACGCCGAATCGCAGACGATTGCTCCGTATTCGGCTACGAGAGCGGACTCGAAGCGCCCGAGCGGCCCGCAGATGCTCAGGCAGCCGAGGAGCGCGCCGTGCGCATCGTGGAAGGCGGCCGCGACGGCGCCCGCCCACGGATCGCGCTCGCCCCTGCTCACCGCGAAGCCGCGCGCCCGGACGGACTCGAGAGCGGTCCGGAGCCCCTCGATGTCCACGATCGTGTTGTCCGTCAAGCGGACGAGGCGGATCGATTCGAGGTACTCGTCGAGGGCGGCGGGCTCGAACGCCGCAAGGATCGCTCGCCCCGACGCGCCGGCGTAGAGCGGCGCTCTGAGTCCGACCTCGACGGTCATGCGGACGTCGTGCGGGCTCTCCACCTGGGCTGCGTAGAAGCGCTCGCGGCCGGCGAGGAGGCTGAGTGTTGTCGTCTCGTCGGTCTGCTGGGTCGCGCGGCACATGAAAGGCAGTGCAGCCGCGCGCACGTCGCCGTGGTCCATCGCGGCGAACCCAATGTCCATCGCGTGCGGGCCGAGACGGTACTTCGCGGTTCCGGGATCCTTCCGCACGAGGCCTGTCCGTGCGAGCGAAGTCAACGTGCGGTGCACGGCCGACTTCGGCATCTCGAGCGAGCGTGCGATCTCCGACACGCCCAGCACCGGCTTGCCAGCGGTGAAAGCCAGCAGGACACGGGAGACTCGCTCGGCTGACTCCATTCCGGGCGGACAATAACACCGTCAGTCCAGGAAACGGAACAAGCGAATATGAAAGTTCCACTTGACAGAACGCACCGCGGTCGAAGAGACTTGGGCGCGCCGGACACCAGCACGCTTGGTGGAGCACGCTGGGCACGCAGAACTGCGGCACCGGCGTCGATCAGACACTAAGGAGGGGAAGTGATGAGGAAGCGCCGGAGGTACCGCCTCGGTTTGTCCTTGACGGCTGTGGTCGTCACGGCGGTCGTCCTCTCTGCCGTAACCGCCAACGTCCACGCGAGCACCGCGGCTTCGGCCAAGAAAGCGGGCCCCATCAAGCTGGGAATGATCGACACCCTGTCCGGTCCCGTGGCGGGTGTCGGCACCGACGGCCTCAGAGGTGCGCTTGTCGCGGCTGCCCAAATCAACAAGTCGGGCGGCATCCTCGGTCGCAAGGTTCAGTTCGTGACTAAGGACGAGCAGCTGAGCCCAACGGCGACGGTCAAGGCGATGCGCGACCTCCATTCGGCCGGGGTCAACCTTGTCTTCGGTTTCACATCGAGCTCGGACGCCCTTGCCGCCGAGCCGCTCGCGAAGCAGCTGGGCATGGTGATGGTTGCTGCGCACGCCTCCGCAACCGGGCTCCGCACGAGCCCGTACGTCTCGAACTTTGCGGCAGTCGCAAACTCGGACTACCTGTCGCGGCATGCCGCGCCCACGTTCCTGAAGAAGTACTTCCCCCAGGTGAACACCTGGAACATTTTCGGGTACGACTACCTCACGGGGCATGAGGGGTGGGACGCGTTCAAGGCAGCGATGCAAAGCGTCGAGCCGAACTTCCAGACCAACAAAGAGATCTTCATTCCGCTCACCGCCACAGACTTGACGCCGTACATCACGTCAGGCCTTAACGGGCTGCCGTCAAGCGCAAGCACGAATCAGGGCGCGTATGTGTTCCTCTTCGGTGCCGGCGAGGTGAACCTCTTCAAGCAGGGAGCCCCTTACAATCTGGGCGACCGGTACAAGGTCATTCTCACACAGGGAGGCGGCTACGAGGCCCTGGCGGACACGCTTCGCAGCCAGACGCCTAGCAGCTGGGTCGGGTACGACTACTCGTACAAGGCTTTCAATACCCTGATGAATAAGCAGTTCGTGAAGGATTTCGAGTACAAGAACGACGGTACACCGCCCGACGCATGGGCCGAGCAGGGATACGAGGCGGTCTACCTCCTCAAGGCCGCGATCGAGAAGGCCCACAGCACGGCGACGTCCAAGGTGACCGCCGCATTCCCGGGCCTCTCGTTCCGGGGGCCGCAGGGCACCATCGTCCTAGACAAGAAGACGCACCAGGCGTTCGTGCCCATGACCTTCACCCACTTCGCCGCTGACCCGACAAGTCAAACGGGATGGCGCGAGACGCAGGCGCTCGTGATCTGGCCGCCGAAGTCGGACGCGATCCCGCCGAAGGGCTGATTGCAGATGGCCGCCGTGGTCGACGTCTCCTGCAACCTCCGCGGTCACACGGCCCTCCCATTCTATGACCAGATCCCCGCTGCCAAGCAGCGGGGATCTGGCGCCTGGACCGCGGATCGGTTACTCGCGGAGATGGACACCGCCGGCATCGACAAGGTCGGGGTGATCGCCAGCGTCGCCGCCCATGGCCTCGGCGGCGCCGAGGACCCGATCCACGTAGACGAGGTCAAGCCGGTCGTCGATGCCAGGCCTGACCGGCTCTTCGGCTGGGTCGGGATCAACCCGACGAAAGGGATGGAGACGCTGCGCTACATCGAGTACGGGGTGCGCGAGCTGGGTTTCAAAGGCGTCCACTGCTACCCGCACTGGTGGGGCATCCCGGTCAACGACCGCACGTACTGGCCGATCTACGCCAAGTGCTGCGAGCTCGGCGTCCCGTTCGCTGTCCAGGTTGGCAGCCAGACCCCGAGGGCCGGAGCCCGGCTGAGCGCCCGCCCCGTCTGGCTCGACGACGTCGCGCTCGCGTTCCCAGAGCTGCCGCTGATCGGGATCCACGTCGGCACGCCGTGGGTCACGGAGATGATCATGCTCTGCCGCAACTACGAGAACGTCTTCATCATGGCCGACGCGCATCCGCCATCCACCTGGGAACCAGAGTTGCTCAACTACCTGTCCGGCAACGGTCGGTTCAACGCCGACGGGATCGAGAAGGTGATGTGGGGGACGGACTGGCCGATCCAGACATTTCAGGAGTCCCTCGCCGAAGTCGAGGAGCTCGAGATCTCGGACGACGCTAAAGCCAACTTGCTCGGCGGCAACGCTGCCCGTGTTCTTGGCCTCTGACGCGTGACTCGATCGAGCAGCCGCCATACCCGAAAGAGCCGCTCAGCCGCGGGGATCGGATCGAACCGTGAGCACGATCGTCCTGCCAACGATCAACGGCATCACATTCGCGATGCTCATGTTCATTGTCGCGAGCGGACTGACGCTGATCTTCGGAGTGATGCGCGTGGTCAACTTCGCGCACGGCGGCTTCTTCGCACTTGGCGCATTCCTCACCTATACGTTCGCCGGCGGGAAGGAGTTCACGTTCCTGCATTTCTTTCTTCTCGGTATAGCCGCCGCTCTCGCATGCGCTGTCCTGGGGATGATCGCTGAGGTCTTCGTATTCCGCAGGATCTACGCAATGGAACATACGCACCAATTGCTGGCGACGTATGCGATTCTGTTGGTCCTCCAAGGCTCGTTGACGATCTTCTGGGGGAACAATCCTCGCTCCCAGCCGCTTCCGAGCGACTTCAATCATGCAGTCGTAATGCTCGGCGTGTTTGCCTCCTCGTACAATCTGCTTCTCATCGGTATCGGTGTTGCTGTCGCCGTGTATCTGTGGGTCCAGTTGACGCGAACCTCGCTCGGGCGGAGGGTGCGAGCGGTCGCGGCCGACCGCGACATGAGCGCATGTCTCGGCATCAACGTCGGACTCGTCTTCACCGGGATGTTCGGCGTCGGTGTCTTCCTAGCGGGAATAGGGGGTGCCCTCGCCGCGCCCCTGTTCCAGCTCGACTCGACGCTGGCCGGCACGCTCGTGCTTCAGTCGTTTGCCGTTGTGCTCGTAGGCGGCGCAGGCAGCGTCGCTGGCGCCCTGATCGCGGCGCTGCTCCTCGGTCTGCTCAACAGCTTCCTGGTCGCCTTCGACCCAAGCCTCGCAGAGTTCAGCCTCTACATCGTGATGGCGGCTGTGCTGCTCGTTCGGCCGACAGGCCTGCTCGGCACGGCTGCCCTCGAGTCACGATGACGAACGGGTTGAAACTCCGCCCGCGGCTGCTCGCGCGCCAGAGCACGGGGCTCATTGCTCTGACTGTCGCCGCCGGCATCTTCATCGCGCTCGTCGACCTCTTCGGAAGCGGCTCCGAGCTCTTCTTCTGGACGACTGTCGTCGACACGGTTCTGTTCGCAATGGCCGTGAACCTCCTGTTCGGGCAGACCGGCATGCTCTCGTTCGGGCAGGCGGCCTACTTCGGCATCGGGGCATATGCGGTCGGCTTGCTCTCCGAGCACCACCAAGGCCCGCTCGTGATGCTGCTGGTTGCGATCGCGGTCGGCGCGGGGGCGTCGGTGATCGTCGGCCTCGTGACGCTGCGCGCTACGGAGCTCGTCTTTGCGATGCTCACGCTCGCCGTCGGGATGTCGCTGTACTCGGTGACGTTCCACGTCCAGACCGTCGGCGGCGAGAACGGCCTGGTCGGGATCTTCCCCGGCAAGCTGGCCGGCATTGCCCTCACCGAGCCGCATTCGCTCTGGGCGTTCAGCGCGAGCCTCACCGTGATCGGGATCGCGATTCTCTGGGTCGTGGCCCATTCGCCGTTCGGACGAACACTGAAGATGATCCGCGACGACCCGCACAGGGCGGAATGTATGGGGGTCTCCGTCTTCCGGTACCGGCTCGCCGCATTCATCGTAAGCGGCGCGGTGTGCGGTCTGGCCGGAGCGATCTACGCTTGGGTGCAGAGCGTCGTGTCTCCGGACGTGCTCTTCTGGACGACGTCGGGGACTCCGGTGATCGTGTCGCTCCTCGGCGGAGCCGGAGTGTTCTTCGGGCCTGTACTCGGCGCGGGTATCTACGTTTGGGCGACCGACACGCTCTCCAACCTGACCTCCGCCTGGGTGTTCTGGGTCGGCCTCGGCTTCCTCATCGTCGTGCTGCTCGCCCCCGACGGCATCCTCGGCGGGCTCGAGAAGTTGCGGAAGCGGCGGTGGCCGACGAGGGTCGACGCCTCCCCAGTCGAGGTCTCGACACCGTCTCCGGAAGCGTCAAAGCAGCCGTCGTGAGCGACACGCAGCCGCTTCTCGTCGCCGAGCGCGTCACCAAACGCTTCGGAGGATTCACGGCTCTGGACGAGGCGTCGCTCACGGTGCCGAGAGGGCGGCTGTGGGCGCTGATCGGCCCGAACGGCGCGGGCAAGTCGACGCTGTTCGGGATCATCGCGGGCTTCGTCCGCCCCACCGACGGCAAGGTTCTCTTCGACGGGCGGGACGTCACCCGCGTGCCGGCGTGGCAGCGAGCACGGATGGGGATGGCCCGCGCGTTCCAGGTCGCGCGCTTCTTCCCCAGTTTCACCGTGACGGAGAACGTACGCAGTGCGGTTCTCGCACAGCGGACGGAGACGTGGAAGTTCTACCGGAGCGAGAACTCGAAGGCAGTCGCAGAGGACGTCGAGGCGAGCCTGGAGGCGGCCGGGCTGCACCATCTACGGGACGTGCAGGCCGCTCACCTCTCGCAGGGAGATCGCAAGCGTCTCGAGCTGACGATGGCCACGGCGATGCGGCCGACGCTGCTCCTTCTCGACGAGCCAACGGCAGGAATGTCTCCGGTGGAGACGGCCGCCACCATCGCGCTCATCAGGGAGCTGTGGCAGCAGCATCAATGCACGGTTCTCCTGACCGAGCACGACATGTCCGTCGTCTTCGATCTGGCCGAGACGATCACCGTGCTCAACCGCGGCCGGATCATCGCCGAGGGGTCTCCGGACGAGATCAGCAGCGACGAGCGGGTGATCGACGCCTATCTCGGGGAGTCGTTCGGACAGTGACGGCTCTGCTTCGCATCGACGGGCTGCAGGCGCATTACGGCAGCGCCCAGATCCTTTTCGGTCTCTCCTTCGACGTGGAGGAGGGCGGGATAGTCGCGCTCCTCGGGCGCAACGGCGCCGGCAAGACGACCACGCTGAAGAGCATCATGCGGATCGAGGCGCGGCCGGCGGGGACGATCGAGTTCGCGGGCTCGGACGTGACGCGCATGTCCACTCATCGGATCGCGCGCGCGGGCATCGGCTACGTCCCTGGCGACCGACGCATCCTTGCGGACATGACCGTTCGCGAGAACCTCGAGCTCGGCCGCCACATCGCCTCGCGCGAGCGTCCGGCCGCGAGTATCGACGACGTGCTCGAGTTCTTCCCGGTTCTCCAGGATCTCCTCTCGCGACGCGGCGGCCATCTCAGTGGCGGTGAGCAGCAGATGCTGACGATCGCCCGCTGCCTGATCGGTAATCCGCGGCTCATGCTGCTCGACGAGCCGTCCGAGGGACTCGCTCCGAGGATCGTGGCCGACCTCATCGAGATCCTGAGGACGGTGCACGTCGAGCTGAAGACGAGCATCCTGATGACCGAGCAGAACACCGCAATGGCGCTATCCATGGCAGAGCGCATCGGCCTGATCGACAGCGGCCGCCTCGTCTTCTGGGGCTCCCGCGACGAGCTGGCTGAGCGATCAGACCTCATGCACCGGTACTTGGGCGCGCACGCTCATTCCGACTAGCGAGGTGGCGGACATGCTCGAATTCGACCCGCTGTCCACGGCACTCGTCGTCGTCGACATGCAGAACGACTTCTGTCGACCAGATGGCTATTACGGCAGCATCGGATTCGCAACCGCGCCTTTGCGAGCCATCGTTCCACGCCTCCAGCGCCTCGTGACAACGATGCGGGATGCCGGAGCCACCATCGTCTTCACCCGGCTCGTGCACGACCCAGACGTCCCCGATGTCAATCAGCGGCACACGATCATGCCGCCGGGTTGGCGTGCCACAGAACGCCGGCTGGTACCTGGAACGCCAGGAGCCGAGATCATCGAGGAGCTGCGCCCGACGCCTGGCGATGCCGTTGTCGAGAAGAGCGGCTACTCGGCGTTCGCCGACACCCCCCTCAGTGCATACCTCCGACGGCGTGGCGTTCGGACCGTGGTGCTTTCGGGAGCAATCGACTACGCCTGTGTTCTACACACTGCCTTCGACGCCTTCGAGCTCGACCTGGACGTGCTCCTTGTGGACGAATGCACCGCTGGGTGGGACCAGCCCCTCGGGGTAGCTGCGCGGAGAGTCGTGGAGCTCCTGCTAGGACGAGTCGTCGAGGACGCAGCGGTACTCGCGGCAGTCCATGCCGCCTCGTCGCCTGCCCCGTAGCTCTACGACTAGCTCCCCTTGGCGGAAACAGGTCGGGGAAAGCCGACGTCGGGGTCGAGCGGGAAGATCGGCCGCCGCAGGCGTCGGTACGTGAAATTCGTGAAGTCCGAAGTCGCCCAACCAGTGCCGGCGACAACGACCCGATCAGCCACGAGGTCGTCGTAGGACTTCGGCCCGAAGATCTGTGACTTAATCACGATCGCCGTGCACTTCGACGGGTCCAGCCCGTTACTTGTCAGCACCGCCGGATCGGCGCTCCCCGTCGGGCGTTCACTCACGATCACGTCCACGCCCCCCGTCGTGACGACAGCGCAGCGACCCAGATCGCCGGCCTTCCCTGTCCACAGCTTCCCAGCATTCACATATCGACCATCTGACAGAGACTTGACTCGGCAGCGCAGAGTGATCGGGCGGGAGTGGACCGGGTCGCGCTTGCCGCCCAGAGCGAGGTACAGCTCGCTCCCGGTGCCGGCGCTCGCACACCGGGCGACCGCCTCCGGGTCACAGATCGTGGCGTATACGACGTTCGTGGCGCCACGTGCGAGCAGGGCCGCTAAGAACTCGGTCGAGTCTCCCGCACCACCGGCGCCGACGTTGTCGGAGTGGTCGCACAGTAGGAGCGGCTTCGGCCCGCGATGTGCAAGCGTCCGTTCAACGGCATCCGCGATCGGGACATGCGGAAAGCGAAACGCCTCGCGTCGCTCGAACCAACTAAAGGCAAGGTCGTCCGCGACCTGCTGCGCCAGCACGCGGTCGCCGTCGGAGATCGCGATCACCGACGTCCCTGCCTCCGGGACATCGCACCATCCGAAGCCGGCGACCAACGAGACGGCAAGCATGCCCGGCAGCGAAGCGCTCCGTGCTGCTTCCGTCAGCATGTCCTTCATAGGCGGCCGGAGCGTGTCGTGGCTCTCCGGCTGAAGCAGCATCGGCGGCTTCGCCAGCGCCATCACCGGATCGATCTCTCCCCGTGCGGCGCCGATGACCAGGCTGGCGATCGTCATGCCAATCTCACGCTTGTCCCAGTGCGGCGGGAAGGTCTGGTACGCCAGCATGACGTCCGCCGCGTCCAGCATGAGCGGCGTCACGTTTGCGTGCATGTCGAGTGCGACGCCGAGCCGGCAGCCCGCCGGGAGCGCCTCGCGGATCGCGACCAGCAGATGTCCATCGGCGTCGTCGAGGCCGGGGTGGTCGACGACCATACCGCCGCCGATCGAAAGAAGGCACGCATCGAGCCCGCCGGCGCGGGCAATGCGGGAGACGAATGCGTCCCGCAAGCCGTCGAACGCATCCAGCGTGAGCCGACCCGCTCCTCCCGGAAGCGCGGACGAGACGAGCGGCTCCCACTCGACCTCCGCCTCGACTGCGAGGAAGCCCTCGATCGCCGTCTCGAGAGACGCTGCCTCCGTGATCACGTCTTCGTCGACCAGGAATGGGTGCGACCGAACGTCGGCCCAGTCGAGGGTCAGCGGCGTGAACGTGTTCGCCTCGTGGACGACAGAACCGACTGCGATCCTCAGCACAGGGGGACTCCCAGATTCGTTCCTATATCTGGAACGAACACATAGACTTGTTGCACTCCGCGGGAGGCTATGCGGTAGACTCCTCCGATGTCAACCCAGCCGGGCTCTCCCGCCGAGGAGGACTATGGTCCCAGCAACTGGGGGCGCTGGGGCGACGAGGACGAGCGCGGGACACTGAATCTTCTCCGCCCGGAGCACATCGTCGCCGCGGCCAAACTCGTGCGTCGGGGGGTGGTCGTTCCGCTCGGCGCGCCTCTCTCGCCCATCGGGCCGATCGCCCCGGTGCGGGATCGGACATGGCACACCGTCAAGTACCGACTCGGGCCCCTGACCGGCGTCGCCGAGGATGTGCTCACCGTCAATTCGCATGCCGGCACGCACATAGACGCGCTCTCGCATGCCTTGCTCCGGGGCAAGATGTACAACGGCTTCTCGGTCGCCGAGTGCATTTCGTCCCAGGAGATCACCCGCAACGCCGTCACGAGCATCGGCGCAATCGTCGCCCGCGGCGTCCTGCTGGACGTGGCACGCCACCGAGGAGTCGAGCATCTCGAGTTGGGAGATGTCATCTTCCCGGAAGAACTCGACGCCTGCGCGCGCGAAGAGGGCGTCAGCCTCGGCGCGGGAGACGTTTGCCTGGTGCGGACGGGCTGGTACCGGATCTTCGAGACGGACCGTGCTCGCTTCGACGAAGGGGAGCCCGGTCTCTCCTATCGAGCCGCCGAATGGTTCCACGAGCGCGGCCTAATCGCCGTCGGGTCGGACAACTGCGCGGTCGACGTTCTCCCGGGCGAGGAGGGCGTCCGTCCCTACGGCCTCCACCCGAGGGTCATCAACCAACAGGGCGGATACCTGATCGAGTACCTCGACCTGGAGGCGCTCGCCCGCGAGGAGACCTACGAGTTCCTGTTCGTTGCGGCCCCGCTTCTGATCAGCGGTGCGGCCGGCAGCCCCCTCAACCCTGTCGCCGTCCTGTGAGCCAGCGGACAATCGACATCGTCTTCAACCTTTACACCGACAACGAGGTGGCGATCCGCGGTGCCTCGGTCGGCCCGTCGTTCCTTGACAAGATCGGCGTGGACGGCACAGTTCGCAAAGGGATCTCCGTCGCCGAGGCGATCGAGATCATGGACGAAGCCGGAGTCGACCTCGCGCTGCTTCCAGCGATCAAGGCCGGTGACGTCAGGCTCCGCGACTCTTGGGCCGTCCCATACGAGCGAATCGCCGAGGTCTGCGCAGAGCACCCCGACCGCTTCCGGGGCCTCGCAGGCGCTGACCCAACAGCCGGGATGGCCGGTCTACGAGAGCTCGAGCGAGGCGTCCAGGAGTACGGCTTCGTCGGGGTCCATATGTACCCGCACTGGTTCGAGCTCGCGCCCGACCACGCCCGCTACTACCCGATCTACGCGAAGTGCTGCGAGCTGGACGTGCCGGTCATGCTCCAGATCGGGCACTGCCTCAGCTACGGCGGCCTCCGCACGTTCCCGAGCGTCGGCCGCCCCATCACGCTTGACCGCGTCGCATGCGACTTTCCAGAACTCAAGCTGATCGGGATCCACATCGGCTACCCGTGGACCGATGAGATGATCTCGGTCGCCTACAAGCATCCGAACGTGTACATCGGCTCCGACGCCTACGCCCCGAAGCACTGGCCGGCCGAGTTCGTTCGCTACATCGACTCGTGGGGCCAGGACAAGGTCCTCTTCGGCACCGACTTTCCCGTCATCGATCCTCGACGTGCGCGCGGCGAGATCGAGGAGCTTGGACTCCGCGCGGAACCGAAGCAGAAGCTGCTCGGGGGCAACGCCGCACGCCTGTTCCGGCTCGAGCGGTGAGGGTGTCCCGCCCCGCGGCGCTCACCGTCTCCGCGGCCTTCGCAAACGCAGCCTCTCGATCGCCGAGCAGGATCGCGGTCCGGTTCGAGGGGCATGAGATCACCTACGCGGAGCTCGAGCAAGACTCCGCCAGGCTCGCGAACGCACTCCTCGGCCTCGGCGCCTGCGGGCACGGTGATCGGGTCGGCGTGCTGATGGGCAACCGACCGGAGTTCCTCGTCGCCGTCCTCGCAATCGCCCGAGCGGGGCTTGTGGTGGTACCGCTCCCGGCTGCGACGACGTCCCGAGAGCTCGTCCTCTTCGCAGAAGACAGCGGAATGCGGGCGCTGCTCGTCGCGGGCGACATCGCCGCCCGGCGAACGGATGCGCTCGACGATCTGGCGGAGGCAGGAGTCGCCGTGCACGCGACGGAAGGTGCAACGAGCGGCGATCCCACCTTTGGCGAGCTCATCGCGCGCGGCTCGGCCTCCGCTGTCGACCGCGCCTGTGAGGACGAGCCGTTCTTCTTCGGCTACACGTCCGGAACGACGGGCCGACCGAAGGCCGCGGTCGTTAGCCACCGCGCGCGCACCCTGCTCGCGCTCATGTATGGCCAGGAGTACGGCTGCTACACGCCGGAGGAGACGCACCTGATCACGACCCCCATGTACCACGGCGCGGGCCTGGGGCGGGCGCTGGCACCGCTTGTAACCGGCGGCTGCATCGAGCTTCACCCCCGCTTCGATCCCGAGCGGGCCGTCCGGGAGATCTCGCGAGGAGCGATCACGGCAATGTTCATGGTGCCGACGATGTTCGCGTCGATCTTCGACCTGCCCGAGGTGGCTCTAGGCCTCGGTCACGGACGGCTCCGAACCATCCTCTCGAACGCATCCGCGCTACCTGAGCACCTGAAGCATCGGATCCTCGAGCAGTGGCCTGGAGTCCGCCTGTTCGAGATCTACGGCTCGACCGAGACGGGCACCGTCTCCTCGCTGCGGCCGGAGGATCAGCTGCGGAAAGCACGCTGCGTCGGCCAGCCGCTTGCGCTCACGCACGTTCGCATCGTCGCCGAGGGGGGACGCGAGGTCGAGCGCGACGAAGTGGGAACCCTCTACTGCTCCAGCCCGTACGTCTTCTCCGAATACCACGGAAACCCGGCGGCGACGAAGGCCGCGTCGCTCGACGGGCACGTCACCGCAGGCGACCTCGCCCGACGTGACGACGACGGCTATCTCTACATCGTCGGCCGGACCAGCGACGTCATCGTCACCGGCGGAGTCAACGTCTACCCGCGTGAGGTGGAGGAGTTCCTGAGCGAGTATCCAGGCGTGCGCGAGGCGGTGGTCTTCGGCGTCTCGGACGCGCACTGGGGTGAAGCGGTGCACGCCGCCGTCGTGCCGGTTCCGGGAGCGCGGGAACCCACTCCCGTCGAGCTCCTTGCGCACTGCCGAGCGGGCCTTGCTGGCGCGAAGGTCCCGAAGGACATTCAGGTCAGAGCCTCCCTGCCGCGGACCGGAACCGGGAAGGTGCTCAAGCGGGAGCTTGCAGTCGAGGCCACTCGCAGCGAAGGCTCGCAGCAACCGACATTCGACGCTCGATCGGAGGGAGACGACGATGGCGAACGGATATGAGGCGCTGGCGGACGCCGTCGCCGCCGAGGGAGTGGAGGTCGTCTTTGGCATAACCGGCGGGAGCAACGATCGCTTCGTCGGCGACCTCGTGGCGAGACACGGGATCCGCTTCGTCCAGACGCGGCACGAACAGGGTGCGGTCGGAATGGCCGACGGCTACAGCCGGGCGACCGGCAAGGTAGGCGTAGCCACCGTGGAGAAAGGGCCGGGCTTAACCAACACGGGCACAGCGATGACGGCGGCCCGGCTCTCTCGCTCCGCCGTGCTGCTGATCGCGGGCGACAAGACCGCCGGCAGCAGGCACGGGAACATGGACATCGACCAGCCTCCCTTCATACACGCCACTGCCGGCGCGCTCCAGCAGGTCAACAGCCCCGATACGCTCACCGACGAGGTCCGGCTCGCATTCAGGCACGTGCGTCTCGGCCTCGGGCCGATGGTCCTCAACGTTCCGACGAACGTCTCATTGGCCCAGATGCCGAGCGGGTGGTCGTACTCGCCCTCCGCCGCGGTGCTACCTGCCGCGCAGGCTCCCACGGCCGATCTGGCGCGCCTCACGGCTGTCCTCGAGCTGATCCGACAGAGCCGCCGTCCGGTCGTTCTCGCCGGCAGAGGAGCAGTTAAGTCGGGCGCACGGGAGGCGCTCATCGCGCTCGCTGATCGTATCGGAGGGGTGTTGGTCACCACGCTCCAGGCAAAGGGGTGGTTCCACGGACACCCCTTCGACATCGGTGTTAGCGGAGGCTTCACGCCGAGCCACGGCAGGGCGATCTTGAGGGAGGCCGACCTCGTGCTCGCCTTCGGCGCGAGCCTAAACCTGTACACGCTTGACCACGGACGTCTCTACCCGAACGCGACACTCGTCCAGATCGACCTCGAGCCCGAGCGTGTCGGCGCGATCGCGCCCATCGACGAGGCCGTGATCGGCGACGCGAAGGCGACCGCCGAGGCCCTGCTTGCAGTGCTTGGCACCGAGCCCGGAGAGACCGGTTGGCAGGGGAGCGAGCTGACAGCCCGGATCGCTGCGATCGACCCCTGGGCGGATTGTGACTTCTCGGAACGAGACGGCTACGTGAATCGGCACGAGCTCGTCCGGATCTGCGAGGAGCTACTTCCGGCGGAACGGCTGCTCGTGGTCGGGATCGGCCACTTCATGGGCATGCCGGCTGCCCACATCTCCGTGGCGTCCCCGAACGATCAGGTCCTCCCGTGGCGGCTGGGAGCGATCGGAGCGGGGCTTCCCGCCGCGGTGGGCGCCGCGTTCGGGCGGCCAGACCGAACGGTGGTCCTCTTCGAGGGAGACGGGAGCCTCATGATGACCCTCCAGGACTTGGAGACGGCGGCCCGCTACGGGGTCGGTCTCATCGTCGTGATCGAGAACGACGGCGGCTATGGTTCTGAGCGAATTTCGATGATCAACCGGGGCGACGATCCCTCTCTCGCAAACTTCGTGAACCCGGATTTCGCCGCGGTTGCGCGCGCCTTCGGTTGCGAGGGGTGCACCGTCCGTAGTGCGGCTGAGCTCCGCGACGTGCTGACCGGACTCGGGTCTCTGACGAGGCCGTTCGTCATCGACGCCATGATCAGTCCCGACGAGAGCGACTCTCGGATGGTCTACGTCAGGTCCGGCGGACCGGTCTAAGGGCATCGATGCAGACGGTTGAGCGGGCTATGCACGTCCTGAGCGTGATGGCGGCGGAGAAGAAGCCGCTCGGCGTGACGGAAATCGCCCGTCACCTCGACTTCCCGAAGAGCGCCGTCCACCGGACCCTCGGGACGCTCGTGACGACCGGATTCGTCGAGAAGGACGACGAGAGCAGCCGCTACTACCTCGGGCCACGAGCCATCGATCTGGGACTCGCAGCGATCGGCAATCCAGACATGCGCGTCGCGGCCGTCCCGATCATGGAGCAGTTGACGACGGAGACACGCGAGACAACGACGCTCAGCGTGCTCGTCGGCACGCACCGCATCTACGTGCTGCAGGTGGAGGCCCCGCGAACGGTGCGAATGACGGTGAAACTGGGAGTTCGGTTCCCGCTCTACGCAGGGGCGTCGGGCAAGGCGATTCTCTCTGTTCTCCCTGATGCCCGCCGGGCCGCCTATCTGTCGGAGGTCGAGTTGGACCCGCTCACACCGGACACGATCACGTCATGCGACCGGCTCGAGCATGAGATCGCGCAAATCCGTGAGCTTGGCTACGCCGTCAGCTTCGGCGAGCGCGACCCCTGGGCTGCCGCGGTAGCCGCGCCGTTGACAACCGCCGCCGGCGTCGTTGTCGGCAGCATGAGCGTCTGCGGTCCACGGCCGCGGTTCGCTCCCGGGCAGATCGCCGACTACGGCCGCGCCGTAGCCGACGCGGCGCGTCTGCTATCCGAGCAGATTGTTTGAGCGATCGAACTTCAACCGTCTGGCTGGAAGACCAGTACCGCTCTTCCGCGAAGCCCGCCGGCACTCGTGAGGCGATATCCTTCCTCGGCGTCGTCGGGCCGGAGCGTGGCGGCAACGCGCAGGGCGATGCGACCGCGCGATGCCAGATCGCGCAGCTGGACCAGCCAGTCAGTGCGGTCGAGCACGGTGCTCACGCGGATCGGGTGCACACGGATCCCGCGCTCGGAACCCGGCTCGTCCCAGCCGCGCACAGCCACCATCCCTCCTCCGTCACGGATTGCCGGCAGCGCTGTTCGCCCGAGCAGCGCCGTATCGAAGAAGCCCGCGACACCCTCCGGAACAACCTCCCGCACCGTCGCGGGATAGGAAGGCACGCGCGGCAGGACAACGTCAGCGCCGAAGCTCCGCACCAGCTCTTCGTCGGCAGGAGCTGCGTAAGCGATCACATGGATCCCGCTCTCTTTCGCCAGCGGGATCGCGTACGACGCGAGCAGACCGGCGCCGCCACTGACGGCAAGACCCTCCCCGGGCGCAAGCCCGAGCATGTCGAGCCCCAGCATCGCCGTCAGCCCGTTCGCGGCTCGAAGAAGCGGACGACGATCCCCGACGAGGCTGCCGCCGAGGTGCCCGTGATCTCTTGCAGCGCGACTTCACCGCGAGCGGCCCGAACGAGAAATGGGTCGCCGATCTCACCTACATCCGAACATGGAACGGCTTCGTCTACCTCGCCTTCATCCTCGACTGCTACAGCCGAAGGATCGTCGGGTGGCAGCTCGCAACGCACATGCGTGCCGAGCTCGTGCTCGACGCGCTCGAGATGGCCAACGGCCTGCGCCGACCACAGGCAGGCCTGATCGCACACTCGGATCGCGGCTCGCAGGCAGGAGATCGGCATTGCCCGGCAACATATCGCCAACAACGCTTTTGGGAAGGCCCGCGAGGCGGTGGAAAACGTCCTGCAGGTCAAGGCCACGGATTCCTCCGCGCTGAACCTGCTGGCCGAGATTCACCGCAAGCAAGAGGAACTAAGCAAGGTACGTGAAGAGCAAGTCCAAGCTATACCAGGTGGCGATGCAAGCCTGGGAACGTGGCGATGTAACTTCTGCGTTGAGCAAACTCGAGGCCCTGGTTGATTTGAGTGGGGACTTCCCGGATAGCGATGCAGCGCTTACAAGCAGCTATCAAAGCTTTTACAACCAGGTTCTCAGCGAACACCATAAATCAAGAACCAATACGAAGAGGCGCGCAAGCTTCTCAGCTCCGATAATTTCGAGGACGCACTCGCTATTTGCCGGCAGTTTCTTCTGAAATACCCCAATCACGCGCTCTTTCAATCCCTGCAATTCGATATCGAAGAAAGACAAAGGCAGAAGCTGAGTTCCCTTGTCGCCGAGACGGACCGGCGGGTCGAGCGGGAACCGGATCTGGATCGGCGCGCCGCAATTATCGAGGAGGCCTTGCAGCAATACCCCGGCGAGTCACACTTCGAACACGCTTTGAAGCTGGTCAAGGACAAGCGCGATCTGGTGGATTCCATCGTCGGGAAGGCAAGGTTCTACGAAGAGCGCGGCCAATTGAACGAAGCCCTGGACCAATGGCAGATCCTCCGTTCGATTCATGAACAGTATCCGGGCCTCCAGTATGAAATCGAACGGCTGACAAAACGCCGGGAGCTCAAAACTCGCGAGGAAGCCAAAGAACGTTGGGTGAAACAGATCGACCTTCATCTGGAGGCGGCCGACTTTGTTCGTGCCCAGCGAGACCTTGAAGAGGCCCTCACTGAGTTTCCGGAGGACCCGGAGTTGATTGCCCTCGGCGACGTTCTGCGCAAACACGTTGAGCGTCAGTCGCAAATCGACCAGCTTCTTGCGAATGCTCATCAGGCGGCGGAATCCGGAGACGCCGCGAGGGGCCTCGATCTTCTTCGCCAGGCATATCAACTGGAACCGCGCAATCCGATTCCGAGGAGTGTGCTGGTGCGTACGTTGATGGAGGAGGCGAACCGCTCGATCGCGACCGATCTCGCTGCTTCAGAAGATCATCTCAATGAAGTCATCGGAATCGAACCTGACAACACGGCGGCCCAAGGCCTGCTCACCCAGATTGCAGACCGGAAGAAAGAGAACTTCATTGCCGAGTGTCTCGGGCAGGCCCGTAGCCTACAGGGCGACGAGGATTTTCCGGGGGCATTGGCCGCGGTTGCCAAAGGTTTGGAAACGTACCCTCGCGATACACGGCTGCAGCGACTTCAGGCGACCCTGATGAGGACCCACATGGGGGCTGAAACCGCCAATCTATCGGTTGTTTCGCCGGGTGAGGAGCCCCCGGCCTCGGTTCCCCCAATGACACAGGAGATGACCGAAGACGACTTTCGGGAATGGCTCGAACAGACGAATCCTGTTGTGGATATGGCTGCCACGCTTCCCTTGATTCCAACCCCTCCGCAGCCGGTCCTTGAAACACCTCCCGTCCTCGAGACTCCGTCTGTTCTCGAGACCTCGTCCGCGCCCGAGACTCCGTCCGTCCCGGAGTATCCACCTGTCCCCGCGACTCCGCGTGCGCCAGCGCCGGTGGCCGCGTCACGTCGAAGGGGGAATTGGACCATGCTTCTGGTGGCGGCTGGTACGGCCATTCTGGTTCTATTGGTCGGCATCGGGATCACTCTCGTTCTCAAGCGAAATCAAGCTGCCTCGCCGGGCAATGTAGCAGTCATGGTTCGGGCTTCCGTCGACGGCGCCGGGATCTTCGTGGACGGAAAGCAGTGTGGCGCAGGGTCTTGCACGGTCCACCTAGCCCCCGGCAAGCACCGTGCCGAGGCACGCCTTGCGGGGTATCAGGAAACGATTCTGACCTTTGAGCTGGCAAAAGAAGTCAAGTCCCTCCCGCCGGTCGTGCTCACCATGACGCCACGGCCGCCGCTGGTCATACTCTCTTCAGATTTATCCGGCGCGCAGGTTCTTGTGAACAATGCAGTGGTCGGAAAACTCGAAGGCTCCGAGTTCGAGGTTGAAAACCTGTCCAGCGGCCAGAACACCATTGAATTGAAATCCCGGAATGGCGGGGCCAAAATGGGCGTAACGCTGGATCGCGGCGCCATTCCCGCCATTTCCTCGCTCACCGCCAGCGGTGTGAAGGCGATTGTGGTCGCGTCGCTTGGCGATGCCGTTCTCGTCAAAACCAGCGATCCTGCCGCAAAGGCTGCAATCGGCGGCCAGGCGCCGGTAGTGATTGGCGAAAAAGGATTCCGGGCTCAAAGCCTACAGCCTGGCGCCCATGAAATTACCCTCACGTTTCCCGACGGCGTAGATCGAAAGCTGACCTTCGAAAACGGGCAACGTCCTACTCTCCTCGCCGCCATTCTTTCGGGCGCCGTCTATGGGATTCTCAGGGTGTCGACGGGCTTGGACGGGGTCAAAGTTGCGCTAAAGGGTTTTCAGGAGCGGACCGTCACGCGGGGAGGGGTGGCTCAACTCTACCTCAGGCCAGGCCAATATGTGGTGCATGTTGAAAAAGCCGGCTATCGCCCGGTTGCGGATCAGCCAGTGGAAGTGACGCGGGGAGGGGAAAGCGTTGTTGCCTTCAAATTCGGCCCACCCGTTTCGGCCATTTTGGTCGTTACGGATGGAATTCCGGGCACCGAAGTAAATTTGGATGGTAAAACGCTGGGGGCGGTCGGCAACGACGGCGCCTACACATACTCGGACTTGCCGCCGGGCAAGCATGTCATCCTGCTGCGCAAACAAGGTTACCGCACCAGGAGCATCGAGGAAACTATCGTTGTCGGTCAAACCCGGGAGATTCACGGTGCGCTCGAAACAGCTCCTGCGCTCTCCACGTTGCGCATCGAACTAACGCCTTCCGACGTGAATGCCCAGATAACTCTGAAGAAGGAGGGCGAAACTTCGGCGCGCTCCATCACCGAGAGAACGGTCCAAGTGGCGGATGGGGAGTACGTCGTCTCCGCGAAGGCGCCTGGATATTACGATGCATCCACAAGCGTTCGGATCAACGAGGGAAGCGGCGGGGCGGCCGTGCTTTCCCTCAAGAAGATTCCGGAGATACAGAAACCTGTCATACCGTCTCTTTCTCTGGCGGATGTCGAAAAGACCGGTGGCTGGAAAAAGAGTCAAGACGGCCTGGTGCGGAGCAAGAGCGGCGTCGTGCTGCTTCCGGTTGGTGCTTCCGCCGGCAGCTACGAATTCACGATCGCTGTTCTGAAAGGAGGCCGTCTCGCCGTGATCGGGGGATTTCTTGGTCCCCAAGACAATTCCCGTTTCGAATTCGACGGCCAGGAGCTTAAAAAGATTGACACGGTGGCCGGCCGGAAACAAGAGGACAAAGTCCCTTACGAGCTCGATTTGCGGGCGCCAAACACGTTCCTGGTCACCGTCACCTCCGACTCATTCGCGATAGCGGCGCGCCACGGGGCGGCCTGGGACACGATTGAAAGCTACGAACACAAAGGCGCCGCTCTCGAGAAAAGCCGTGTCGGTTTGGACCTTGGTTGGCGCGACGAATACGAACTCTTAAAGTTCACCTTCAAACCAACCCAATGAGAGTAAAGCCGGTTCAGTGGCGGAGTTCTTGTCTCCACGCGGACCCGGCCCAAGCACCACGGGTTAGCGCACCCGTTGGTTAACGCTGTGGTTCCTGACGGTTAACAGCCCGGTTCCAAGCCGTTCGAATACTTGGACCCCTGGCTGCCATCGAACGACCGCTCTCGCGGCATTGACATCGCAATTTTCCCTCGTTTTTCGCGATTGGCATAGCACCACTTCGACGATTCATAGCATGTTCGGGGAATTGGCGCGCTGTTAACCGAAGGGTAGGCCATCGCCCGGCGACAGCGTTTCATGCCCAACCCGAAAGGGTACATGCAAACCCGAGTTCGTTGTCAAAGAAGCATGTACGTTCCCTATTTTCATTCACCTAGCAGTTTCGGATTCGCGGTCGCGGCAAGACGCCATCCCTTTGGCACGGCGACGGTAGCATCGAGACTATCCGACGATGATCACGATCTGCTGGCGAAGATCCGAGAACTGGTTCGAACGCGGGCTTGGTCGCCGGACTATTCACGGTGTGTGTCCGGACGTACGTTCGGGTGTTCTGCCTGGTCCATTGCGCGAATTCACTTGTGCGGGCGCGATTCGGCAGGCCGCCTGGATCTCGAGTTGTGGAAGAAGGGGTACACGTCAGAGGGGTTGGGAGAAATGCTGGCGTGCGGCGTTGTTGAAGAGAGTTGGGAGAAGCGATTTCGGGGCTTGTCGGGGCATTCTATTTTGCGCCGGCGTCCGGTTCCGGGCGGCTCGCTACCTCGGCCAGTTTCTGCTCCAACGCATCCGCGTAGCCCAGGACGCTCTCCGCTTCACCGCTCATGATCCGTTTGTAGGTTCGCGCCATCGGCGACGTCACCAGACGGCCAATCGTCAGGGCCGCCATTCCTTCGTACGGGCCATCCGACGGAATGCTCCACTGGCCGCCCCACTTCCGCCGAAGCACTTCCCCGAGATAAGAGCCCCACATCTTGGTGAACATCTCGGTCATCTGCTCCAAACGCTCGGGCTCGGCGCCGGAATGCCTTTCATGATGAGTGACCTGGTAGAGAATCCCCAGAATTTCATCAAGCCTTTGCAAGCTCTCGATGGAATAGTCCAGGTCCGTCTGAAAGTCGGCACGGGCCGCTTCGACGGCGTCCGCGGCGTAGGCTTCGATCGTCTCCTGGAGTGTCAACGGCTGCATGGCATCCTTCCGATTGTCAGGTCTTCCGAGTCCGCCGTGAACGCCGGCTGGCGGAAGCGCCGCGGGCATTTCAGCCCGCCCCGGGCTGCGGACCAGCTAGCCGGGTCTTCCGGTGTCGTGGTCCTCCGGGTGAATTTCCCCGTGATCTTCGAGGGCCTCGATGTGGGTGACCACCTGCACGGGCCCGTCCAGCAGCGTTGCCAACTTCTCTTCGAGTTGCGTCGCCTTTCGGTGGGCCGATTCCACGGTTTCCCCGGAGGGGAACAGCAAGTGGAGTTCGAGGCGGAGTGTTCTGCCGGTGTTGCGAAAGCGCAACCCGTGATACTGCAACTGCATGTTGCGGCAAACGTCGTCGAGTTTCCGGCGGATTTCGCGGCCGGTTTCCGGATCGGCATAGTCCATCAGGCCGACAAACGACCGGCGCACCAGGTTTCCGCCCGACCACAAGATGTTTACTGCCACGACGATGGCGCAGATGGGATCGAACGGCAGCCAACCTGTTACCAGCACCAGTCCGAGGCCCACGATAACGCCGGCGCTGGTGTAAAAATCGGTCAGGACGTGTTTCCCGTTGGCCTCGAGAATGATGGCATTGTGCTTTCGGCCCACGTGGACCAGGTAGCCGCCCAACGCCGCGTTGATGGCGGCCGCGCAGGCAACCACGGCGGTTCCCGGTCCCAGGTGCGTAATGTGGATTCCCTCGGCCCATTCCTTTACCGCGACGGCAATGATCGTGATGGCCGCCAGGATGATCATGCCGCCCTCGAATCCGGCGGAAAAATACGAAATTCTCTCGTAGCCGTAGAGGAAGCGTTCGTCGGCGGGTTTCAAGCTGAGGTGCAAGCTGAAGTACGCAAAGCTAACGGCTGCCACGTGAACGATGGACTCCGCCGCGTCGGAAAGAATGGCGGAACTACCGGTCAGATACCAGGCTCCGGCTTTTCCGAGCAACATCAGAAACCCGAATGCCAGGCTCAGCCGCATCGCGAAGATCGACTGCCTGGCAGCTTCGGGCGTCCACACTTTGGTGCCGCTCACCTCAGCATTGTAAGTCAAACGAGGCGCGCGTGTTTCAGTACTTGGGAACGGTTGGATCGACGGTGTCGCTCCAGCGCAGGATGCCGCCCTTCATGTTGACGACGTTGGCGAAGCCCTGTTCCTTCAGCATGGCGACGGCCTTGGCGCTGCGCACCCCACTCCTGCAGTAAACAACAATTTCTCCTCTGGAATCCAATTCCCCGGCCCGCTTCTTAACCTCGCCGAGCGGGATAAGCCGGGAGAAAGGAATCTTGCAGATCTGGTACTCGTACGGCTCGCGCACATCCAGCAAAACGAAGTTGTCGCTTCGGTCGAGCTTGGCTTTTACGTCCGCGGGCTCAATCTCCGCCGGCTGCGTCTTCTGCTCGTGAGTCGTCTCACCGGGACGCGGCACACCGCAGAATTGGTGGTAATCGATCAGCCTGGTTACGGTGGGGTGCGTGCCGCACACCGGGCAATCCGGGTCTTTGCGCAGCTTCAGCTCGCGGAACTTCATGTTAAGCGCGTCGCACAGCAGCAGGCGGCCCACCAGAGGCTGGCCGATCCCGAGGATCAGCTTCACCACTTCGGTGGCCTGCACCATGCCCACCAACCCGGGCAGGATTCCCAGGACACCGCCCTCGGCGCAACTCGGAACCAGACCTGGGGGAGGCGGTTCCGGATACAGGCACCGGTAGCAGGGCCCATCCTCGGTGGCGAAGACGCTGGCCTGCCCTTCGAACCGGAAAATGGAGCCATACACGTTCGGCTTCTTCAATAGAACACAGGCGTCGTTTACCAGGTAGCGCGTCGGAAAGTTATCGGTGCCGTCGGCCACCAAGTCGTAATCCTTCAGAATGTCCAACGCGTTGTCGCTTGCCAGCGCCACCTCGTGTTTGACGATTTCGATGTGGGGATTGATGTCCGCCATGCGGTCGGCGGCGGAATCCAACTTCTTGCGCCCCACGTCCTTGGTGCCGTGGATCACCTGCCGCTGCAGGTTCGAATAATCCACCACGTCGAAGTCGACCAACCCGATTCTGCCCACGCCCGCGGCCGCCAGATACAGGCCCAGGGGTGCGCCCAAGCCGCCGGTCCCCACCAGCAGCACCTTGGCCTGCTTGAGCTTGAGCTGACCCTCCATGCCGACTTCGGGAACAATCAGATGGCGGCTGTAGCGCTGAATTTCCTCGGGGGAAAGCGCCGCCGGAGGACTCAATGTTTCAAGTGCCATCACTTACCTCCCGCAATGCTGGGGACGATGGAAATCGTGTCACCGTCTTTCAGCGGGGTGGACTCTTTTTGCAGGTAACGGATGTCCTCGTCGTTCAGGTAGACGTTCACGAAACTGCGCAGCCTGCCCTCGTCGTTGTACAGATGTCGGCGCAGTCCGGAGTATTCCGTGGTCAAAGCGCCGAGCGCGTCACCCACCGTTGCTCCACCCAGCTCCACGGCGTCTTTTTTTTCCACGAATTGCCGGAGAGGCGTGGGAATTATAATCTTGGCCATAATGCTCTCCTTCGGTCAGCAGGGCTGTTCCATCTTCTCCTTGTCGGCCGACGTCTGATCCGGATGGGGCAGGAAGCTGTTGGCATGATCCACTTGGCCCCGCTTCACCGATATCACCACGAACGAATACCACGGACAGGAGTTCTTCAAGTCGGTCTCGGAGAAGTAGGCATCCTCGTCGGGATGCGAATGAAAAATGCCGATCAGGTCCAGCCCGCGCCGCCTCGCTTCGCGATCGGCTTCGAGCAGATCTTCCGGCCTGAGCTCGTATCGCCGGGCCTTCTCGCCGGCAAACGCGTTTTGTAGCGGCACCGCCGCGGTAACCAACTTCGCGTCACCGTCGATCGAGCCGATCATCGCGCCACAACACTCTTCGGGGTAGGTTGCCCGGGCGTGATCGGCCATCACTCGCCAGGCGTCCGGCTCAATCCGGATCATTCCAGAAACTCTCGCTCAAGTACTTTGCCGCCCCGTCGCAAAGCATGGTGACAATCATAGCCTGCTTGCCGGCCTGGGCCAGCCGCTGGCCCAGCGATCGGGCGGCAAAAACGTTTGCGCCCGACGAAATGCCAACCAGAAGGCCTTCCGTCTTGCCCAGACGGCGCGCCATGTCGTAGGCGTCCTCGGTCTCAATCCACAAATTGTCGTCGGCCAGCGTGGCGTCGTAAATGGCCGGCACCAAGGCGGTGGGCATGTGTTTCAGGCCCTCCAGGCCGTGAAACCCCGACGAAGGCTGGCAGGAAACAACCTCGACGCCGGGAATCTCCCGCTTCAACCGCCGCGAAACGCCTACAAATGTTCCGCTGGTTCCCATCGCCGCCACAAAGTGCGTCACGCCACCTTCCGTCTGCTGGATGATCTCCGGACCGGTGGTCTCAAAATGAGCCCTCCAATTCGCGGGGTTGCTGTACTGGTCCGGGTAGAAGTACAGGTCCGGATTTTCTTCATAAATCTCGCGGCAGCGGCGAATGGCCCCGTCCGAGCTTTCGGCCGCATCGGTCAGGATCATCTCGGCGCCGTAAGCGTGAAGCATCCGCTTTCGCTCGTCGCTGGCATTTGCCGGGAGGCATAGCCGGACGCGGTAGCCCTTGATCGCGGCGATCATCGCGTAGGCGATTCCGGTATTACCGCTGGTCGCATCCAGGATAATCCGGTCCTTTGTAAGCCGGCCGGTCGCCTCGCCATCCAGAATCATGTTCAACGCCGCCCGGTCTTTGACCGATCCGCCCGGGTTGAAAAATTCGGCTTTGGCGTAGATCTCGATTCCAGGCAGATCCTCCGCCACGCGCCGCAACCTGAGCAGCGGCGTATTGCCGATGGTCTGCAACACAGAGAGCTTCGAAGATGGGAGAAATCTAGGTATCGCGGCCGCAAACGCCATGATTGTATGAGGTCCCTACTGTAAGTTTAGGAATGTCTAGTATTCCTGTCAAGTTAGAGGTGAATCCCCGCCGAACCCAGTTTCGGCGGGGAACATCCCAGCGGTTTCTGACCTCTAACCGACGACTACCCAGCTCAACCAGTACCCACGCCGCACTTGGATTCAGGAGAAGGAAGGCGTGGTACGCACCCCAAACTTATTGCACACGTACAGACTTAGGATGCTGTTCGCATTTTCCTGGTCGCAGGAATTTCGTGACGCTGCCGCCACGCTTGTACTACAAGATTAGATTTTCAGGGTATATTATCTCGCCGCCAATAGCGCGCGCAAGTGGCGGGCGCGTTCCGGCGAGCGAAGCTGCCGCAGGGCCTTGGCTTCGATCTGGCGAATGCGTTCGCGCGTTACGTCGAATTCCTGACCGATCTCTTCCAGCGTGTGCTCGCGGTCGCAGCCGATGCCAAAACGCAAGCGGATCACCTTCTCCTCTTTCGGGGAGAGTGTTTTGAGAATATTTGCCGTTTCATCGCGGACGTTGGAATCGATGACGGCATCCACCGGCGAACCAACCCAACGATCTTCAATCAAGTCCCCCAAAGCGGACTCGCCGTCACGCCCGACGGGTGTTTCAAGCGACACCGGATCGCGCGATATAGTCTTTAGTTTCTGTACCTTCTCAACCGGGATGTCCATGCGCCGGCCGATTTCTTCGTTGGTGGGCACGCGCCCGAGCTCTTTTTCCAGTTCCCTGGTGGCACGCAGGAACTTGTTCATGCTTTCGTTCATGTGCACCGGGATACGGATGGTGCGCGATTGGTCGGCAATCGCACGGGTAATGGCTTGGCGGATCCACCAGGTGGCGTAAGTCGAAAACTTGTACCCGCGGCGGTACTCGAACTTGTCGGCGGCACGCATCAGGCCGATGTTGCCTTCCTGGATGAGGTCCAGCAGATGCAGGCCCCGGTTTACGTATTTCTTGGCCACCGAGACTACCAGCCTGAGATTGGCCTCGACCAAGTCTTTCTTGGCCCGCTCCGCCTCAATCTCACCAACCCGCATTACCGCCAGATTGTGTCTTAGTTCTTCAAATGTAGTACCAGTTGCCGCTTCCCGTTTCCGGATCTCGCGCCGCAGCTCCCGGAGCCGGGTCTGGTTCGACGGATTCTTTCTCTCCTGCAGCCGATTCAGCTCGTTGCCAAGGTTGCCGAGGTCCTCTATCGTCCGCTCGATCGCGTCGGTAAACGTCTTCCAAATATAAGGAATCCAAGGAAGTTGGCGAATCGTGCGCGAGGTTTCCACACGCGCCCGCTTGAACTTCCAGTAGGCGCGCAGTTTCGCCTTCCGGTTGCTCGCCGATGTCGCGTCGTACTTTTCAAACTGTTGTTCCTGCCGCTTAAACTGCGCGGCCAGCTCGACGAACAGAGCCCTCAATTCGGCGCAACGCTTGGCGTGGGCCGTAGTCGCTTCCTCCACGTCCCCCAAGTCGACGAGATTAGAAAGTTCCTCTTCTCCCCGCTTGATTTTCTCGGCGTACTCGGCAGCCACCTGCTGAACCAGTGGGAGGCGGCTGACCGCTTTCTGGAGACGGAGCTTCCCGCGTTCCATCTTGCGGGCCAGATCCACTTCGCCCTCGCGGGTGAGCAGGGGAACGGCGCCCATCTCCCGAAGGTAGACGCGAACCGGATCGTCGGTGTAGATCGACTCTTCAACGGGTTGTGCAGCCTGAAAGTCCTCTTCTGAGACGTCTTCCGGGTGAAAGAAGTGCGAATCCTCGTCGTCGTCGAAGGGCAGAGTGATAGTGTCGCGAGTTTCCCCAAGGAATTGTTCGTCAAAGTGATCCACGAAGGCGCACCTCCCGGTAGATGAAAGCAGGCAAGGATAGAAGTGATTGACTCAACGTAATTATGGCCGCCTCTAGCGTTTTGGTAACAGTCCGGGAAAGTCTCCGGGTTCTTGAAGTCCGTTGCCTGAGAGGTCTCAGGATGGAGCACCTGAGGGTCGGAATGATGCTCCTCAGGATTATAGCATTATCACCCCAGTTTCGTTAAGTCTCTATTATAAAGATGTTTCCCTATCGAAATGGTTACAAAGATCTGAACCCCGGTGAAGCCGCCGCCACCTGCCGCCGTTTAGTCGTGAGTACCCCTCTTTTGTTTCATCAGTTCCGTCAGTTCACTGACGAAAGCTTCAACGTCTTGAAAGTCCCGGTACACGGAGGCGAACCGGACATAGGCGATTTTGTCCAGGTGCCTGAGCCGCTCCATTAGCATCTCTCCTATTTCTGTAGCAGACATCTCGCGGTCCGGCCGGTCGCTCAAGGCAGTCTCCACCTCGTCGATCATTTGTGCCAGGCTACTCATACTGATCGGACGTTTTTCGCAAGCCTTGAGCAGTCCCGACAGAACCTTTTGACGGTCAAACTTCTCGCGCCGGCCGTCTTTCTTCATCACCATGTAGGGAATTTCGTCGATCCGCTCGTAGGTCGTGAATCTCCGGTTGCAGGAAATGCACTCCCGGCGGCGACGGATGACGTCGCCTTCCTTGCTTTCCCGCGAGTCGATGACCTTGTCTTCTTTGAAGCCGCAGAATGGGCAGTTCATACGGGAGTCTCTTCTTTGATTTCCAGTATCTTACGGACGCTGAGACCTTCCTGGATTGCCGCCAGCACGCCGAAGGGAAGAACCGAGACAAAGGTCACCACCCAAATCACGATCGCCAGACCGGTCGCCACTTCGAGCGGCACCTTGAACATCTCGGTAAGTACCACCACGCACGCCAGTTGGGTGCCGCCGCCAACCGCGGGGATCTGCACGGCGCTGCCGAACGAAACGAATCCCAGCAACAGGAGGGCATCCGTGAGGCTCAGTTGGGCCGTCGCCGGGTCGGACTTGAGCAGCGCGGCATAGACGGCAGCGATGAGCAACCACTCGATTACCGTATAGGCCACGAGTTGGCTGACCGAGCGGAGGTTCTTAATCGAGGCAGCGCCGCCGATGAAGGCACGCAGCACCGCCGTCACGTTGGCGTAAGTTGTCGCCGGAAGGAACGAAAGGGCGGCCAACAGGCGGTTCTCAAAGGTCTGTGAATAGAGATGTAAGCCCAGCAGAATCAATAGACATAAGGCTGAGGTGAAGCCCACGAAACCGCCTCCGGCCCGAAGAATCCACTCGGTGGTCGGTCCCAGTTTCGCACCCGAAGCGGAGATTCGCATCAGGGTGAACCCCAGAATCACCAGCACGCTCAACAGATCGTAGATCCGCTCCAGCAGCCAGGCCGCCATTTGCGAGGAGACGGACACTTGCTCCTTCTTGGCAATCAGGTAGGGGCGGACCCACTCGGCGGCTCGTCCCAGCAGTACCACTGCCGCAAAGCCGATGGCGGTGGCATTCCAAATTCCCCGGACAGTGGGTGATGTCTTCAGCGGCAACAGCAGGATCCGCCACCGAAGGACTCGGGCAAAGTAGGTGGTTACCGCCAGAACGAAAGAAACCGCCAACCATCCCCAACGCAACTGCAGGAAGGTCGCCAGGAAGATGTGAAACTCGAAGCCCGACTGTCGCCAGCGGTGTGCAATGAGAGCTATCGCGCCCAGTGCCGCCAGGGTGGCAACGATGAGGCCGATACGCCTGCGACGACGGCGAATTGTTCCTCCTTCCTCGTTTTCCCTAGGGCGGCGAGAATCCGCTTGGGCTAGAATGTAGGCTGCGCCACCGGCCAAGCCGGATTGGAGTAACTTCTAGCGAACTTCTCATGATAAATCCTCGTTTCCAATACTGGAAGCGGATGATGGGTTCCAAGCCGGCCGGACGGTACTGGTTCCGGCGCGCTTTCAGACGAGGAGATTCATGGCGGCCGCGGCAACAATCCGAAGTTTTGGGAGCCCGATAGCCGACGTGCCGCGTTTCGACTGGCCCACGGCCGCCTACGGCAACCGGCGAGTGAACGACTTGGATCTCGACGAAATTCTGGTAGGGCGTTGCCTGGAGGGCGACGAACCGGCGTGGGAGCAACTGGTGCGCACTCACACGCGCCGGGTGTACGCGATCTGTTACCGCTTCACCGGGAGCGGCACCGAAGCGCAGGATTTGACGCAGGACGTCTTTCTGCGTATCTTTCGAACTCTGAAGAGCTTCCGGGCTGGAGAGGGGTCCTTCGTGGTGTGGCTCACACGCCTCACCCGCAACCTCCTGATCGACCACTACCGGCGAACCAAGGCCGATCGGGTAACGGATTCCATCGAAGAGCAGTTGCCGTTGCTCGAAGAGCGAACCGCGATGTCCTCCCGAACCGACGGAATGCTGGCCGGCCGCGAGGCCAGCGAGCTTTTGCAATATGCCCTCCTCAAGCTCTCGCCGGAGCTGCGCGAGACGGTGGTTCTTCGCGACCTGGAAGAGTTAGAATACCGGGAAATCGCCGCGATCCTGCATATCCCCGAGGGCACCGTGAAATCCAGGCTGAACCGGGGACGAGCCGAATTGGCGCGCATCCTGAGAAAGCAAAAGGTGACCGTATGACTTGCCAGGAATTCGAAATCCTGCTCTGCGAATACGTCGACGGCACCCTGAGCGACCAACGCAAGGCGGCCATTCAGGATCACCTGAAAGACTGCCCGGCCTGTTCGGAACTGGCCCGCGATGTAACCGGAGCGGTGGCCTTCATGGAGCGGGTGGCGGAAGTCGACCCCCCGGCGGAGCTGGTAACGCGCATCCTGTTCGAGACCCGATCGGGCTCGCATGCGAGGGAGAGAAAAGGGGTGGGCCGCTGGCTTCGCCACTGGCTCGAGCCGGTCCTGCAGCCACGCTTCGCGATGGGCATGGCGATGACCATCCTCTCTTTTTCGATGATTGGCCGCTTCGCCGGAATCTCGCCCAGTAACCTCCAACTGTCCGACTTCTCCCCGGCGCGGGTCTGGGAGAACGTCGACAACCGGATCCACGGCAGTTGGGAACGGGTGATCAAGTATTACGACAGCCTGCGCCTGGTTTATGAAATCCAGACCCGGCTCAAAGAGCTTACGGATGAAGGGGAGCCAAACGCTCCGGGAGCTGTCGGCTCGACAGAGACCCGAACAAAGGGCCGTGCGGGAGCGACCGCCGGAACCGACCAAGGGTCCACGAAGTCCGCCTCTCCCGGCGGCGCAGACAAGGGGGTACCTACAAAATGAATCCCACCACGGAATCCGGCGCGCCC
Source organism: Bryobacterales bacterium (assembly GCA_963810595.1). Lineage (GTDB taxonomy): Bacteria > Acidobacteriota > Terriglobia > Bryobacterales > Bryobacteraceae > CAWEOG01. Next base: position 44,574 of record CAWEOG010000006.1, read on the forward strand.
ATCGCGGGTTATTGCCGCGATTGCGGAAAGGCGCTTACCCAGGATCAACTGCGCATGGTCCGTGGAGTTATCTATTGTGCGGATCATGCACCAGAAAAGCCGGCAGCACCGGCCGCACCGGCTGCGCCGGGTCCGGCCCCGTACTCGCCCCCACCCTCCACCGATGTCGGCACCTCACCCGGCGCGGCATTCGCCCTGGGTTTCATTCCCGGGGTGGGCGCCATTTACAACGGCCAATACGCCAAGGGCTTGGTCCATGTAATCATCTTCGGGTTCCTGATCAGCATCCTCAGCAGCGGTGACGTCGGCGGGTTTGAGCCATTGTTCGGCTTAATGCTGACCATGTTCTTCTTCTACATGGCTTTTGAGGCATACCATACCGCCAAGCGGAGGTTGGCCGGCGAAACCGTGGACGAGTTTTCCAGCCTGTTTCCGCGTCGCGGCGGCGTCGGCGTGGCAGTCGCCCCCATTCTGCTCATCCTGCTGGGAGTGGTGTTCCTGCTGAACAACCTGGGGATCTTCCATCTTTACCAGCTCATGAAGTACTGGCCTGTACTGTTAATTATCCTGGGCGTGGCATTGCTGATTGATCGCATGCGGCCCGCAGATTCGCAACCTCAAACGGGCCTCAACCAATCCAACGAGGAGGTAGGCCATGAGGTGCAGTAGCGGATCGTTGCTATGCGCCATCCGCGGCCCCATCCTGATGATCACCCTGGGGGGGTTACTGGCCATCGACCGCTTTGGCTCTTACAGTTTTACGCGAACCTGGCCGGTGCTGATCATTGTGTTGGGTGTGTTGAAGCTGTTGCAGCTTTTTGCCGACAGTTCCTATAACGGCGCCGGACCGCAAAGCGGGGGTGTGCAATGAGGCGCGGTTCAATTGTCGCCCCCATCCTGTTGATCATAATCGGCGGCTTATTCCTTCTGAATAACATCCGACCCGATCTGCCCTTGTTGTCGATTGTCGGCACCTGGTGGCCGTTCCTGTTCGTTGCGTGGGGCGCGTTACGCTTGATTGAGATTCTGACGCTCTGGTTTCGGGGTCTTCCGCTGCCGAGGTCGGGCCTCTCGGGCGGCGAATGGGTACTGGCTGTTTTCGTCTTCCTGATCGGCTCGGGCCTGTCGTTTTCTCAGCGAGTGATCTCGGGTTGGCCGGAAGGCATGATCAACCTGCGTGGCCTGGACGTTTTCGGCGAGCCCTACGACTATCCGCTGGAGGCGACAAAAGCCGCGGGCCAGACACCACGGGTGGTAATCGAGAACCTGCGCGGCAACGTCCGAATCTCGGCGGGCACCGGCGAACAGATTCATGTCACCGGCAGAAAGACAATTCGCTCCCTGGAGCGATCGACCGCCGACGCCACCGACAAGCAGACCCCGCTCGAAATTGTGGCGAACGGAGATACGTATGTTGTCCGCACGAACCAGGCGCGCGCCAGCAACAGCACGCAAGTTTCCGCCGACCTGGAAGTCACCGTGCCGGAAGGCGCCAGCATCGAGGGGCATGGCCGGTACGGAGACTACGACATCACCGGCATCAAGGGAACGGTCGACCTGGCCAGCGACAATGCGGGTGTGCGCATCCAGGATGTGCCGAACTCGGTTCGCGTCGATTTGCGGCGCAGCGACGTTATCCGGATGACCAACATCGCGGGAAACGTCGATGTCAAGGGCCGCGGCGAAGACCTCGAACTCGGAAACGTCGGGGGTGAGGTGGTGGTGAACGGCTCGTACTCCGGCGATATCTCCTTCCGCGATATCAAGAAACAATTGACCTTCACCAGCCCGGTCACCGAGCTTTCAGTTGCCCACATTCCCGGCCAGATTCGCTTCGACCTGGGAGACATGACGGCTACGGACGTGCAAGGACCATTCCGGCTTAAAGCGCAGACGAAAGACGTGCAGGTAGTGGATGCCACCGATTCGGTGGAGATCCAGCTCGACCGCGGGGACATTAACATCCGGCAGGCGAAGTCGCCGGTGCCGAAAATGCGAGTGGATACGCGTTCGGGCAACATCGAGCTCGCACTGCCCGAATCGGCGTCCTTCCAACTAAAGGCCGCCACCGACCGCGGTGAAATGGAGAACGGCTTCGGTTCGGCCCTGCAAACCGAGACCGCAGGCCGGGGGGGCACCATCCGCGGTCAGACCGGCAAGACTGACGGCCCGCTGGTGGAAGCCACGACGAATAGGGGATCGTTGGTTGTTCGTGGGCTAACCGGGGTTTTGCCGCTACCCCCCGCACCGCCTCACGCGCCCGGCGCACCCTTGCCGCCGCCTGCCCAGCCGCTCGAATTGCAGAAACACTGAGATCGGCTTCAACCCGATTCAAGACGCGGTGCTCGCCGGGCGCCGCGTTTTTCATTTTGGGCAGGCGCAAAAGAGCGGCGCGCCTCCAGAACTGCAACGCAGACCCGCTCGTTTACACTCATGGCTCAGAAATTCAGACGCTGGGCGCGGGTGGTGCCGGCGCTGTTGGTCAGCTCTACGTCCACGCCACCGATGACACTGGTGTCTCCGGTAACCGGGAAGATGGCCTGCACCGAAAACAGGCCGCCGGCGTCGGTGGCGGCGAAGAATACGCTGAACTTCGATGCCACGTCCGCCGAAATCGGAGAGCCGATCGCAGCGCCCTGCCGGTTGTAGAAGGTGAACCGCATCTGCGACGCCGACCGCGTGTTGTCGAATCCGTTTACGCGAATTTCAATCTGGGAGGTGCTTACCTGGCTGAACAACGAATCCACCGTTGGGCCGGCGGCTGCCAGGGTAAAGCTGGAATTCTGGGTCTGGCCGCCAAGCTCGAAGGTGAACTGCAAGGTGCCTGCCGTGGTGCCGGTTTGAAAATCGATCGTATTGGCGCCGTTGAATGTGCCCTGGGTCGCACCCAGCGCAAACGAAATCGGAATCGATTTCGAAGAGCCCGAAAGGAACATGGCGCCCGGTTCGGGAGTAAATGACGCGTCCGCGGGCGTAAAATTCAAAAACAGGTTTCCCGTCAGCGGGATGGCCGCGGCGCTTTCGAGCGTAACCGAAACATGCCCCTGCTCGCCGTTCCCGTAACTGGTCTTGTCGAAGCTCAGCGAAGGCGTTGGCACCGGCGCCTCGAAAGCGGTGCCTTTCACCTCAACCGTGACGGCTCCTACTTGCAGGCTGCCGGTTTTGTCGCCGGAGGACGTCGGGGCGAACTCCACGGTGAAGGAAACCTGGTCGCCCGGCTGAAGCGTCAGCGGAGTGGCCACCGGGGCCGGGAGCCGGAACTGGGCAGCGTTCAGGACAACCGGGGAAACCATCACCGGGATGGTGGCCTGATTGGAGATGACAAAACTCCGCGACGCCACGGTGTCCCTGTACGTGGATCCGAAATCCACCAGGCCGCCATTCGAGAGCACGCGCAGCGAGCCGTTCTCTTCTACCGAAAGCGTTTCCCGCGCCTGCACACCCTCTCCGCGCAGCTCGATAGTTCTGAGGCCCACCTGCATGGCGCCCACGTTGTCTCCGGTCAAGGCCGCCGTAAACACCACCGAAAACCGCTTCTCCTCGCCGGCGGCCAGTTGAAACGGAGCCGTGGGGGCATCTACCAGTTGGAAAGCCGACCCCGCGATGGCGAGCGTATTCACATCGACCGTATCGGTGGTCTGGTTCTTGACCACGAACTGCCTGGTCACGGTGTCGCCGAGATAAGCCGATCCGAAATCGACGCGCACGCCGTCGAGCAGCTCGAGCAGACTGCCATCCGTCTGCACAAGCGACAGCGTTTCCAGGCTCGTGATATCGGTCGCCGTCCCACGAATCGGGAAAGCGCGCTCGGCCACTTGCAGGGTGCCGTTTTTCTCGCCGGCCGCGAGCGGTGCGAAAGTAACCGTGAATGAGTACTGCTCGCCGGGCTGCAATACCAGCGGCTGCATCGGCGGAGCGGCAAAACTGAAGTACGTGCCGGTGACCTGAAACGGATCGACGGTCACCGCAATTTCGTTCGGATTCGTGAGGACAAACTGCATCGACAGCGGCGTATTCACCAGCGTGTGCCCGAAATCAATCAGCGTCCCGGTTTGTAATTCCTGCAACGTCCCGTTGTTGTCCGCGGCGAGAATGGCGGTTTTTCCGGCGCTCACCAGCAGCAGTACAGTTGCGTTGTTGACCGTTAGTCCGGCGCTGAAATCGCCACCCGAACGTGGCGCGAACCGTACCACGAAGTCGAAGGATCCTCCGGATGGCACTGTCACCGGCAGGGAGGGCGGGTCGACCATGCTGAATGACGAGCCGAAAACGGTCAGGGTGGAGATGGACAGCTCTGAGGCGCTCGAATTTCGCACGCGAAAGGTGGTGTCGAGCAGATCGCCCGGAGACGTATCGGGCAGGTGATAGATGGAAGTGACCGGCGTTTCCTGGTCGCCATTCACGACGTAGAGATTCAGTTGCGCAAACGCCAGCGCGGGCCAGAGGACAAGCGCCGCCAGCCATACGGCCTTCATTCCGCGACCTCCGGGGTGGGCAGCGTGAACACCCGGATGTCGTCGGAGCCTAAACGTATCGCACGCACCCGGCCGTCCGGGGCGGCGATGGCCAGCCAGTCGGCGCCGGCCTGGTAGATGGAAGCAGGCGCATCATCGAGCGGGAAGCGGCGTTCGCGTCCTCCGGCTTCCTCTAACACCAGCATTTTTTCCGCGGATTCGAAGTAGGCCACCGAGCCCGTCGGGGCGAGCCAAGCCGTTTGCGACGAAGGGCCCATGGCATCCACGGAGATTACGTCGCCACTCCTCGTCAACACCCTCACCAACAACAGGCTTTCCCCGTTGTCGGCCAACAGGCGGAGGTTGTCCCGCGAGGCGCCCACCGAAAGAGCGCGAACCTGCCATGAGGGGTCGATGCGAGGGATCACCGCCGAAGGCCCACGGGAAGGAGTCGCCACGTTCCAGAGCAGCGCCAGATGGCTGGCCGCCAACCAGGCCGCCGCCGGTTTCCCGCTCAGGTCGAAAGCGAACAGCGCCGGTCCGGGAGGTGCCGTCCACTGCTTGAAGTCGGCGCCGGAGGCATCGAAGAACAGAATCCGATCTTGGGTTTTGCGAACGCCGCATACCCCGGAAAAAGCAATGCTAAGGTTGTCGGTGCTGGTTCTGGCGCCGGCAAGGAACGCGCCCGCAATGCCCTTCACCTCGACCGCCCCGCCCTGTGCGTCCCGGAAGAAACCGGCGTCAGGCACGGAGAAATTCTGCGCCGGCAGAGCCAGGGGAGCCAGGACCGCCAACACTCGAACCAGATACTTCACGGCTTGCTCACCACGATGGAAGGATTGCCGATTACTGGACCCGCTGGCGTCGCTGACACAGCCGCGGGCGCCGAAGAACCACTTCCCGACATGCCGAGGGCGACGCCGGCGCCGATGCCCGCGGCGGCCGCCAGGCCCACCAGCAGCCACTTTTTCGATACCCCACCGCCGGAGGAGCCCTGGTTGGGAGTGACCTCCACCGAACGCTCTCCGGCAAGTTGTGCAAGGTGGATGGAAATCACCGTGCCGGCCCGCGCTGGCCCCTTCACCGCCGTCACGCGCAGTTGCACAAGACCGGTTTCCGCACTCCAACGAATGCCGTGCGCCCCGGCCCGACCCTCACGATCGGTGATTACGATGTCGGTTCGCAGACCTCCGGCGAAAATGCCGGTGGGCCCGTCTTCGGGAAGCAGGAAGCTCACCGCCGCACCCTCTACCGGACGCCCCGCCTCATCGGTGATTTGCACTTCGGCGACGCGCGCGGTGGTGGCGCCCGCGGTAAACACGGCGTCTTCGCCGCTCAACACGCGAATCTGCACCAGCGCGGGACCCTCACCCGAGGTGGCCTGTGCTCCGGATACCGCGGCTCCGCGCCGGCCGGCCGGGATGGATTGAGCGCCGGACGCCGTGTCTCCCGCTGCGGCGTAAACCGAAACAGCGAACGTCGTGAATGCCAGAAAGAACGCGGGCGCGAGTGCGAAGGACACTCGTATACGATTGAAATTCAAAGCCTTGCTCTGCGCTCAAGCTAGGCGGGAGGATCCAAAACCCGTAACAGGAGGACGGTAATATTGTCCGGACCGCCTGCTTCGCGCGCAGCCTCAACTAGATAGTGGCATTTGGACTCCAAAGATTGCTCGGAAGTTATCGCCTTTTCTATTTCCGCTGTTTCCACCACACCGTGAAGGCCATCGCTACAGAGCAGAAATTGAGTCCCAGCCCGTGGCCGGCATGCGTACGAGTGAATTCGAAGAGTGGTGCCGCTGCCGATGGCCATCGTCAACACGTGGCGCATCGGGTGAACCTTCAGGCTGGCTTCATCAATGCCGAGCCGGCGGCCGACTTCGTTCACCCAAGTCTGGTCTTCGGTAATGCAGGTAAGGGTGCCGTCCTCGTAAATGTAGGCACGGCTGTCGCCGACGCTGGCAATCAGCAGGGAGTCTTGGGTTTCGAGCACGCCCACCAAAGTCGTGCCCATCCCCTCCAGCGTGGTGTCGGCGCTGGCGGCGTCCAGCACGCGGGCATTCGCGTTGCGGAAGGCTTCCTCCAACTCCTCGATGCCGGGTGATTCGGCCTGCCAGATACGCTCGGCAACCGTTTCCACCGCCAATTTGGAAGCATGCTCGCCCGCCGCGGCGCCGCCCATTCCATCAGCCACGAGATACAGCCCCATCTCCGGTGAAATGAGGTAATAGTCCTCGTTGTTTGTCCGGATGCATCCAGGATCAGATAAGCCGTACGCTTCCAGCATCAGCACATGATTATACTCATTCCAGCCATGCAAACGGTACCGGCCCCCGCGGGAAAGTGCGGCGTGCGACCTGTACGAGCCAGCGTACCAGCCTATCGTGTAGCCGGATTCTACCTATCCGTCAAACTTATCGCACCTCGGTGCCGTGAGCCAACTCCGGCGGGACAAAAAACGCGCCAGCAATTCGCGGGGACGGTCGGCCGTCAGAACACGGGCTGCCTACCCGGACACTACCGGCTACTGGCCGGAAGAATCCGCCGGAGAATCGGGCGGCGTCCCTACCACCAGATCGGGAAGGCTGTCTTTCAGCCGTTCCTGACCTTCGCTGCGTGCGTCGGCCGGACGCGGTCCGTTCCGCTTCTGGCTGCGGTCCAGCAGCGCGGCTGCCTCAGGGTCTTTCGGCCGCAGGCGAAGAGCCTCGCGAAACTGCTTCTCGGCCTCCTCGAACGCGCCCTTCTTCCAAAGTGCGTAGCCGAGATTGAATCGATAATCGGCGTCTTCCGGGTCCAGTTCCACCGATTTGCGAAAACGCTGGATTGCCGCCGCGTTTTTCAGCCGGGACTCCGCCGCACCCAGATCATTCTCCACCTCGCCCGACGGCGACAAGGCGGCGACTCGCTCAAACGCCTCCACAGCGCCGTGATACTCGGCCAGGCGGTAGAGGCTGGCTCCCAGCAGAAACTGCGCCTCCCGGTAATGGCCGGAGGTCTCCGGCACGTGCCCGAACCAGCTCGCCGCCGCCCGGTACCCCTTGCGATTCCAAGCCAGCATTCCAAGTTCAAAATTCGGCCCGCCGTAATCGGGCACCAGTCTGGCTGCCTGCGTGAACAGTCGGTGCTTCTGTTCGGGGTTGTGGCCATTATTCCTCGAATGTAAGATTCCATGGCGTCCAGTCGCACCGGCGGATGGCTGCGAAGGAATTCTTCTTCCGATTTCGCTTCCGGCTTCAGCCAGTGCAGCACCGACCAGGCAAGACGCAGTTGCAGATTGGCCAACTCCGACATCCGCCCCCGGACCGACATCTCGGGGCTGCGTACAGCTCGTTTGGGATACAGGATGCGGGCCTTTATCTCGACCGTCCCATTCTCGGCTTCGGCCGGATCCGCGTCTTCCGCCAGCAGGCGGTAACTTCCGTAGACGGCAGCGTCCAGCGCCGCATTCCCGTCCGATCCGATAAACCGATGCCTCGGTCAGCGTTGCCCTCACAGGAACGGAGATCCTGGCATAGGCCGCGTCACGCCGCGCTCGGCTGAGCATGGGAATTCCTTCCGAAGACAGAGATTCGCGTATGCTCTCGGCAATGCTTTCTCCCATCCAATCGAGATTCTCCGATTCGGTGTGATTGGCGAAAGGCAGGGCGACGGCGGTAGGTTCCGCGGCGCTCAGCCGCGGGCAGGTTGGGGAAAAGGCAAGCACGAGTGCGCCTGCAAACAACGATGAGGGCCGCCGCATGAACTTCATCATAGCGTACGGCCCTCGAAACCCTCTTTCGACGCTTACCCGATCGTCAATCAAACACCAGCTTGGTGGTGGTTCCGCCCAGACGGATCTCTTTGATCTTGTAAGTGCCGTCGGTGTTCGTGAAACGGATGGACGAGCTCGAGATCTTCGCTTCGGTGGTCTCCACTTTCACGTCCGCCGTGACCTCCGTGTCCTTGCTCTTGAGTGTGGCCTTGTTGCCGTCGACCTCCAGCTTGTACTGGCCGGGCTTCAGTTCTTTCCCATTCAGAACGGACGGCTGGTAAATGTTCACCCGATACGTCGCCGCGCTGGCAACCGCCAGTGCGACAGTGGCGAATCCGAGAACAATTTTCTTAATCATGGTAATCGACTCTCCTTATTGAATCACCTGGTTGGTTTCATCCTCAGGACGACACCGCGAAACCGATTCCAGTTCGGTGGCTCAAGTATGCAGCAGCCCGGGTGGTTGCCCGAAAACGGCTTGCTGTGACATTCTGCGCACTCGACGATCTCTTTGACATCGGTCGCGGTCTCACAGGTAAAGACGAGTCAATAGTCGAAATGTTCCTCGGAAACCACGCAATAATTCCAACTATTCCGGGGGTGGATATTACGCTTGTAACGCGGCCAGTAACGCGGCCAGTAACGCGGCCACCGACACCTGCAACTGGTGGTCATCGCCGAACCCGTCGAACCAGTTGAATTCCTTGTCTTTGCGGAACCAGGTAAGTTGGCGTTTGGCATAGCGGCGTGTATCCCGCTGGGTTAGCAGCACCGCCTCCGGAATGGTTATTTCCCCCGAAAGCACCCGCAGCGAATGCCGGTATCCCAGGGAACCGAATGGCTTCGACTCCCGCGGGAACCCCAGGGCGAGGATTTGGCGGACTTCCTCCACCAGCCCGCTGTCGAACATCGCTTGTGTCCGGAGGTTGAGACGTCGGTAAAGTTCTTCCCTGACGGGGTTTAATCCGATCTTGATCGCCTGGTAGCCGGCCAGTCGGTTCCTGCCGCGCTGGAACATCACGGAAGCGGGCTGCCGCGAAAGCAGCGTGATTTCGAGGGCGCGAATGGTCTTGTGCAGGTCTCGCGGATGAACGCGTGAGGCGGTGTCCGGGTCGAAGCGGCGGAGCAGGCGATGCAGACCGCCGGGACGCCGGTGTTCCCGCTCGAGCAGGCGGCGTCTCAAATTCTCGTCCCTCCCCGGGCCCGCGAAAAGCCCGTCGAGCAGCGCGGAAAGGTAGAAGCCGGTTCCGCCCACCAAAACCGGAATTCGCTGGCGGGCGCTGATTCCGGCCAGTATTTCGCGTGCGCAGCGCGCGTAGTCGCCTGCCGTAAAGACTTGATTCGGATCGAGGAAGTCAATCAAGTGGTGCGGAATGCCCCGCCGGGCGCCGATCGGTACTTTGGCCGTTCCCAGGTCGAAATGACGGTAAATTTGGAGCGAATCAAAGTTTACAATCTCGCCATCTAAAAGACTGGCGATATGGAGGGAGAGATCGGACTTGCCGGCGCCCGTTGGTCCGGCGATCACCACCAAAGGGTGCAAACTGGGTCGCCTCACCTCCTACCAGTGTATGTTGGGCAGGCGCGAAACCGCCGGCGCCGCGGTGGCGTCTGCATTGATTAGGCCATAGGCTGTATAATTTAAGCCAAACCTGACGCGCCCTCGGCTATGGGCGGCGGTTGGCGCTGGAAAGATGAGTTCCCAATGAAGCGTTGTGGGTCACGAGTCACGTTGTTCGTTGTAATCGCGCTTTTGGCTACCGGAGGCGCCCTGTATTCACAACAGGCTCCGGCGAGCGGCGCGGAGAAAGAAGGCAACCGCGCGGACGCCTACTATAATTACACGCTGGGCCACCTCTATGCCGGTCTGGCGGAGTCCTACGGCGCGCGGGGCGGGTATCTTCAGAAAGCCCTCGATTATTACCGGGCTGCGCTCAAAGACGATCCGAGCGCCAGCTTCATCACTGGTATGATCGCGGAACTGTATTTGCAGTCTGGCCAGGTAAACTCGGCGATCGGGGAACTGGAAACCGCGGTGGCCAAAAATCCGGACGACCTCAACTCGCGCCGGGTTCTGGGCCGTCTTTATGCCAGCAGACTGCGCGACGCGGGCCAGCCGCAACTCAACCAGGAGATGCTGGACAAGGCCGTCGAACAGTTCCAGCAGGTGGTGGCGCGGGAACCCTCCGACGGCGATTCCTGGCTATGGATTGGCAGGCTGCAGAAGGTAGCCAACAAGTCCCCGGAAGCGGAAGCCGCCTACAAGAAGGCGCTCGAGATAGATCCGGACAACGAAGATGCGCTCTCCGGCCTGGCGATGGTGTACGGTGACCTCGGCGACAACCAGCACGCTGTCGAGCTGATGAAGAAGATTGCGGCCAAGAATCCGAATCTGCGTACCCTTACCAGCCTGGCGGCCACTTACGAACAGATGAAAGAGTATGAGCTGGCAGCCCAGGCCTACGAGCAGGCACTCCGGCTGCAGCCGCAGAACCTGGATTTGAAGCGCGCTATGGCCAACAGCCTGGCGATGGCCGACCTCACCGACAAAGCGCTGACGGTTTACGAGGAGTTGGCGAAGGAGGATTCCGACGACGTTCAGACCATGCTCCGCCTCTCTCAGCTCTACCAGCAGAAAAGGGATTTCGACAAGGCGCGGGAGTACGCCGAGAAGGCGTCGGCGCTTCAGCCGGACAGCCTCGAAATCCGCTACAACGAGGTGTCTCTGCTGGAGCGGGAAGGTCGTGAACCTGAGGCCATCACCAAGCTGGAAGAGATTCTCAAGTCGACCGAGAAGTCCCATTACAATGCTTCGGATCTCAGTAACCGCGCGGTCCTGATCGAGCGGCTGGGCTCCATGTACCGGAACGCCGAGCAGTTCGACAAAGCGGAAGAAACGTTTCAGTCTCTTGCCAAGCTGGATCCTGCCTTAAAGCCGCGCGCGTTGGCGCAGCTCATCGAATACCTACCGTTCGGCGAAGGAATACGACAAGGCGGAGAAGACCGCCGACGAAGCGGCCGCCGAATTCAAGGATGACAGGCTACTGAAAATAGTCCGCGCCTCGTTGCTGGCCGATCTGGGAAAAGTGGACGAAGCGTCCGCTGAGGTGAAAAGCCTGCTCGGCGGCGATAACGACCGCGAAACCTACATCACGCTGGCCCAGATTTACGAGAAGGGCAAACGCTTTGCCGACATGGGGCGCGCTCTCGACGAGGCTGACAAGCTGGCAAAAGCCGATGACGATCGCGAAACGATCTGGTTCATGCGCGGCGCCATGTACGAACAGATGAAAGAGTACCCCGCCGCGGAAACCGAATTCCGGAAGGTCCTGAAGCTGAATCCGGACAATGCCTCGGCCTTGAATTATCTGGGCTACATGCTGGCCGACCATAATGAGCGCCTGGATGAAGCGTTCAAGCTGGTTAGCAAGGCGCTCGAATTCGAACCGGACAACGGGGCTTATCTCGACAGCCTAGGGTGGGTCTACTACCGGCAGGGTAAGCTGGACGAAGCCGTCCAGTACTTGCAGCGATCGCTTGAGAAGACCAGCCGCGATCCAACCATCCACGAGCATCTGGGCGACGTCTATTTGAAACAAAACCGGCTGAAAGACGCGATCTCGCATTGGGAGCGGGCGTTGCGGGAATGGAGTTCCAACCCACCCGCCGACCGCGACCCCAAGGGTATTGCCGAAGTGCAAAAAAAGCTCGAGAGCGCCAAAGTCCGCCTTGCCAAGGAAGGCGGCGTCTCCAAGCAGGACGAAGAAAAGAAGTAATCCGTTTCTCAAGCTGGATCGAAACCGGGCAGCCGCCGGAAGGTGAGCTGCCCTTTTCGTTGTGCGGCCTTCGTTCCCCCAATCCGGACAAACCTTCCGCGGCCGGCGGCGGAAGTGCGCCTTGAATTGCCCACTGCTTCCTCGCAAGGCAGGTATTTGCCGCGAACTGAGTACTTTGGCTGGTGCCGCCGTTTGACAAGGGCTCCGCCCGGAAGCTATATTTACGAACGACGGAATCGAAGTATCCAGGCGTCTCGCCTCCCCCAGTTCACGCAGTCTATGATCCTCGCGGTGGGGACCGGCGTGGCCTTCGCAACGGAGGCCCCTGGAGATGCTCGGAAAACGAGTTCCGGGGATGAGCTTTTTTGGCGCTTCCGGCTCATCAGAGAATCCACATGGATAGGAGAGTTCTTTCATTATGATGGCTGGACGGTGGTTTCGCCTTTTGGCAATTGCCGCGGGTGCTGCGGTTTTTTCATCCGTCGCCATGGCGCAGGTGAAGGTCGGAATCGTAAACCTGAACAATGCGATCTCCGAGACGGCTGAAATCAAGGCCGAAAACGCCAAGCTGGAGGCCAAATACCGGCCGCGCCAGCAAGAGATTGAGACCTTGAGCAAAGAACTTCAGGCACTGCAGACCAAGCTGCAGGCGGGTCAGAACACCCTTTCGCAGCAGGCCTACCAGGATTTGGTGGCCGATGGTCAGCGGAAGCAGCGCCAGCTCCAGAGGCTACAGGAGGATCTGCAGGCCGATTTCAACCGCGACCGCCAGGACATCCTGGACCGCATCGGCCGGGAGATGCTCGATGTGCTTCAGAAGTTGGCTGCCGAAAAGGGCCTGGACGTCATCCTTGACACTTCCAACGCCCTCTACTACAAGCCAGGTCTCGAGATTACGCACGACGTGACGGTGGCCTACGACCAGGCTCATCCGGTGGCGGCGACGGCCACTCCACCCGCTGCCGCACCCGCGAAATAGCCTGATCCGTGGGGCGGCCGATTGCCGCTCCACCCGGCGCCTCCTGCCATCCGGTATCACCGGCCATTCCGGTGTGTGGGCGGCCGCATTGAATCGTCCGCCGGCCAAACTGCCGAAGCACCCACACCAGGGATCGCCACAACCAAGTTCCCGGAGAGGTTCAGATGTCAGGTTATTTCGAAGGATTTGGGGCAAAAGAGGAAAAGCGCGAAAGGCTTGTCCACCGAATACTCCTCGCGGTACTGATTCTGTCGGTTGCCGGCGGAGTCTCCTGGTACTTCCTGCGCAACTACAGGGAAAACCGGCAGGCAAAGCGATTCTTCGCTCTGCTCGAAGCCAGAAACTACCCCGAGGCCTACAAATTGTGGGGTTGCAGTGTCCAAGACCCCTGCCGCAACTACCGCTACGACAAGTTTTTGGAGGATTGGGGACCCAAGAGCCCCGCCAAAGACCCGGCCAAGATCCGAGTCGCCAACACGCGATCCTGCGCCACCGGGATCATCAAGATCCTCCGGCTGCCCAACGGAGAACAGACACCGCTTTGGGTGGAGCGAAAGGACTTGACGATCGGATTCGCACCCTGGACGGTATGTACCCCCCGCGTCGCCGTCCCGTCTTCTCCAAGTCCGTAATTGGGGGTATTCACGCGGTTATCCTGCGACGGGTCTGAAACGGCAGAGATAGCTTTGTCTCTGGCCTTCGGGTCGGTTCAGTAGGGCGGGATGGTACCTCAGGTCCTTTAGGGTTAAGTTTTTCGCCTGAACGTCCGATAGGCTTTTGCAGACGTTCGTAGGGGCGATCATGCAGTTTTCACAGGTGCGATTTAATCGGCTCATCGACGAAGTCCTCGAGGGCACCATCCAGCGCACCTGTTTTCAGCCCTGGGAGGTGGCTCTGTTGCTAGATATCGAGGGCTGTCTCCTGGACTATCCCAAGAAAAGAGCTCTCCTGCGCCGGTACCAGAAGGCGGTGTTGAAGCACTACGAGCGGGGAGCGCAAGTGCCTTTGAAGCTATCCGAGTACCTGGAGCGGCTCCGCCTGCGCCGCCAGGTCCGGGAAGCCGGCGTCGCGCCGACCCGGTAGCGCCCTTCGCGCCGGCCAAGAGTCCAGCCATTCTTCTAAGAAAGCGCTACGCCAGCAGCGTGGGAGGAAGGGATGGCGTTGGTTCGACCGGTCGCACCGCAGCGCCTCGTCACATCTCTGCGCTATCCTGTGAAAGTACGTTTCCTACCATATGGAAAGAGGGAAAACGATGGGATGTGGTGGCGGTAGCCCATTTCCGGAAAAAGAGGACTTGACGGGCAAGCACGTGGTCGTTTGCGCGAAGTTTGGCCGCGAAATGGAAGGTCTCGACGAGGTTCCTTTCGAAGGACATCCGTTGGGGCAGAAGATCTACGAAAACATCTCCAAGGAGGCCTGGAAGATGTGGGTGGAGCACATGAAGATGCTGATGAATGAGTACCGGCTCAATCTGGGAACGCAGGAAGCGCAGGAATTTCTGCTCAAGCAGATGGATGAGTACTTCTTTGGCGAGGGCGCGCAGTTGCCGCCCGACTTTGTGCCGCCGAAGACAAAAGGGTAGACACAACAGGCTCGTAGCGCGTTATAATACCCAGGTAAGCGACCCGGTCCGGCGTTTCTTCACACGCAGTGACGCCGGCCGGGTCGTTTTTCTTTCCACGGGCGACTTCTTGGCTCCCCTTCTCAGCCGTTCGGGACACCGGCAGCCATTACCGGAAGCGACGAGTGGATATCGAAGCGCAGCAGGGCATGCGCCCGGCGCAAGGCCGCTTCCACCGCCACGGCGTCATCCGCCCGGGCGAAAAGAAAGCCCAGGTAACTGTTTCCTTCGGGTAGTGGAAGCAGAGTCTGCCCCTCGGTGGCCGTGATGGCCACTTCCTCGATCCGCTCCACTCGCCGCGCTTCCTCGACGCCTGCCACTCCGCGGTACACTCCGGCTTTCGGAATGGGAATCATCATCACCCCGGAGGCGCCGTCCACCAGCGACAGCGAGTCGATCGGCTGGCCCACGGCGTGGCGCACAATCAACTCCTCGAGCGAGATCTCGGCTTGGGGACTCTGCCGCTCGCGGAATCGCAAAGTCTTGGCGCACAATCCGCCGATGGGGCGCGCCGCAACCTCAAGCATCCAAACGCCGTCACCGTTCACCCGCATTTCGGCGTGAACCGGTCCGCGCTCCAGTCCCAAGGCGGTGACTGCCGCCTGCGTGGTTCCCCGAATGGCTGTCTTTACCGCCTCGGGCTCGCGCGACGGTGTGACGTAGATAGTCTCTTCGAAATACGGTCCTTCAAGTGGATCCGGCTTGTCGAACAACGCCAGGGTGCGGAGTATGCCGTTTTCGAGGACGCCCTCCAGCGCCAGCTCCCGGCCGGGGATGTAGGTTTCCACCTGAACGACGCGGTCCGTATGGTCTTTCCGGCGCCGGATATCGGGGCTCTCGAGAATCACCCGGATGCGCCGGAACGCCGCCAGAAACCCGGCTTCGTCGTCGGCGCGAATGACGCCCCGGCTGCCGGACAACCCCAGCGGTTTCAGCACCACCGGGTAGCGCAGCAGTCCGGCCGCCGTCCGGGGATCCTCACCGACCCGGAGGCGGAGGTGTGCCGGTGTCAACAGCCCGGCGGCCGCGAATCGAACGCGGGCCCGGTGTTTGTTGCGCGCCGCCAGCACCGATTCGGGCGAATTGTAAGCCAGTCCCATGCGCTCGGCCAGAATCGCCGCCACATGGGTCGGCAGGTCCCCGACGGCCAGGATTGCATCCAGCCGGCCTACCTCCTTTTCGAGTAACGGCGCAAACCGGGCGGCCTGGTGAAACTTCACGTGCAGCGCGTGGTCGCCCCATGCATTCTCCATCTTGCAGCATCGGTCGGTGGCCAACACCAGTTCATAGCCCAGCCGCAGCACCGCGTCGGCAAAGATGCGGGTCTGGTAGCCGGTGGTAGCGGCAAAAAGTAGAACGCGTTTCTTTATGTCATCCATCGCTTATGGGTGGTCTGTTCAATCTACAACAAATAGTCAGCAAAGAGTTCGGCTATTCCCCCTCCGCCATTACCATTCTCCCAATCCGCGCAGGCCGGCGCACCAACTGCTTGATGGGGCGGTTCCCGACCGCTTGCTTTTCTTACTTACTCCGCTGGTGTAAGAAGAAAAATAGAAAAAGTAATGGCAATTTTTCTCGATCTTTGGGAGACTGGGGGCAATGGACATCACCAATATGCTAGCTGAGTTGCGGTCTCAGAAGGCGCAGCTCGACCAAGCCATCATCGCTCTGGAAAATCTTGCCCGCGGAACGGGCAAGCGGAGAGGCAGGCCCCCAAAGTGGATGACCGAAACACGGGACGGCGGGGCCGCTCCGCTTGGGCCAAGAACGCAAGGGCCAAAGAAGAAAAGAACTCTGAGCCCTGAAGCTCGAAAGAAGATGTCCGAGGCTCAGAAAAAACGCTGGGCGGCAGCGCGGGAAGGGTCATCGTAGTTGGGAATGGTGGAGGCGGAACGAAGCGTGTGAGCCGGTAGGGACGATAGGCGTCCAGCCCCGCGTTGCCCCGCGGCCAAGCGGTGATGGTGTGCGTCACCCCCAGGCGACGTAAGGTGGCCGCAAGAAGTCCCAACCAGGAGCAGCCGACAATCGCCGATTGGACTCTGGTCCGGTGTCATACCAGCAACATTCTGAATAAAGGCCGCGGGATTTATAGAAGAGCCAACTGCTCTTGGGTGGGCTCGGCTCAACAGTACCAGGGTTCATCCATGTAAGGAATGGCAGCCCTGGCGACCAAGTCGTAGTTCTCCGGAGGCCGGCCTTTGTGCGCCAATTCCCAGATTTTGCGGAAAATCTGGCGGCGGGTGCTTTTCCAGCGTTGTTCCTCGTTTACCAGGCGTAAAATCGCAGTTGCCAGCCGGTCCACCGAATCGTCTTCGTGCTTCCACCGATGCAACAGACCTTCGCGGTCAAATCCCGTCACAGCCTTGCGGATGTCTTCCAGCTCCAATAACGGCGATCCGTTCGGGATCAAAAGGCGCAACGCCAGTTGAACCGGCGATACTGCATCCACCAGGTTCAACTCGCACAGCAGCGCCAACAGGTCGCGATAGCAGGCGGCCGTCGTCCACGGCGTGAACGGGATAAACGTCGGAGCCAGCGCCAGTCCCGTTTTCCGGAAGTCGCTGGCCACCCCCACAAAATCCGCTCGCGTATGGTTTTTGCGAAGCTTTTCCAGGACTGCGTCGTCCACCGACTCCACCGCGCTGGTCACGAACAGGCAGCCTGTCTCCCGCAACCGCGGCAGCAGGCGGCGGTGCTTCCTGAGATGCTCGATCTTGATGGTCGCGTCGTAGGACAAGCTCGGAAACTCGCGGTGTAGCGCTTCCACGATGCGTATGGCATGGGTCGGGCCGTTGAAGAAATCGGGGTCTCCGAAAGTGATATGCTCGGCTCCCGCGGCTACCTGGGAGCGAATGTCGGCCAACACCACCTCTTCCTGCACTACGCGAAAAGCACCCTGGTAGACCGGCACCACGGGACAGTGACGGCACAGGTGCTTGCAGCCGCGGCTGGCTTCGGTGTAGCCGACGATCTTTCTCGATCCGTTAACGTGCAGGCGGGCGTAGCGCGCAAGCGGCGGCAGCAGCGAACGGTCGGGCGCGAGGAATTGCAGTCGGTCGAGTGAAACGAGATTGTGAGCCGCCGGATTGCGGCCCTGAGCCAGGTGGTTTGCCAAGTCCACCAGTGGCGCCTCGAATTCGCCTCCGAACAGAAAGCTCACACCCAGCTCTCGAAGATACTCCTCGTTTAACGGGGCATACAGGCCGTAGCAAGCGACCGGGACAGTGGGGTTCAGCAGGCGCACCTTCTTGATGGCCTGGGCCGCCAGGCGCGTGGCGGTGTGCATCGGCAGGAAGAATGCCACCAGGCCGGCTTCGCGAACCTCCAGACTGGGAAGCGTGGCGACGGCGAGGTCGATGGTTTGAACGTCGTGGCCGGCCCGGCGCAGCCAGGCAGCGGGCGATGCCAACCCGAAGGGCTGGCGCCCCAGCTCATACGTCGAAAGGAGAATGGTCTTCACGGCGCCACTTCCTATTATGGCAACGGGAAGGGGCTGCCTTGCGAAACCCGGCCGGCAAGGTCCGCTCGGCAAGCGGGGCGTCTCAGCCTCTGGTGAAGTACAGCTCGACGGCGCGGTCCAGGTCGTCCTTGGACATCGACAGATTGCGGTGTTCGTAGCTGGCGATGGATTGAAGGATGTTAATGATGTCCAGCGGATAACACGCGCGCAGTTCCTGCCGCCCTTCCGACAGGCAAAGCCGGCGCAGATACTCGGAGGTATCGTGATCGGTGGAGATGCCCCGTGCGGTTGTAACGCGCTGGAATATCTGGTCGAAGACGTGCGAATCGACGGGCTCGACCAGAATCTTGTTCTGAATTCGGCGGAGGAATGCTTCGTCGGCCAGGTCGGCCGGTTCCAGGTTGGTGGAGAACACCACCAGCAGCTCGAACGGAATCTGGAACTTGATGCCGTAGCGCAAGGTCAGGTAATCGACGCGGCGGTCGAGTGGAACGATCCAGCGATTCAACAGGTCGCGCGGCGACATCAACTGGCGGCCGAAGTCGTCGATGATGAAAATGCCGTTGTTGGACTTCATTTGCAATGGGGCGGCGTAAATGCCGGAGGTGTCGTCCAGACGCAGCTCGAGCATGCTGGGAATCAACTCGCCGCCCACCACCAGGCAGGGCCGCTTGCAAAGCACCCAGCGGGGGTCGATTTCCGGATCGTCCATTTCCAGACGATGGTGGACCACCGGGTCGTACAAGCTGATGATCTGGTTGTCCACCTCGACGGCGAAAGGAATGAGGATGGCGTCCTGGTAGACGCGTAGCATGCGCTCGGCGAGGCTGGTTTTACCGTTGCCGGAAGGCCCGTAAAGGAAGATGGAGTTTTGCGAGATCAGCGCCGGACCCAACTGGTCGAGCAACATATCCTGAACCACCAGGTCGGAAAAAGCGTTGCGCAGCGCGCGGCGGTCGATATGAACTTTTGCCGACTGAATCTTGGTGGCCGTATGGTAGTCCTTCAGTGACACCGGGCAGGCGGCGGCGTATTGGGAAACCTGAAAGCGGTCCGAAGCCAACTGTTTGCCGGACGAGCTCAGAATGAACTGGTAGTCGTTGCCGATCATGCCTTTCACTTCGACCAATTGCTGAGCGCGCAACTGGCGGAAGGCCAAATCCACGATGGGAATGGAAAGCCTGAGAGACCGGCTGAGCGACTGCAGTGTGGAAAAGCCCTCGAGCATCAGACGCCGAACGACCAGATCGACCACCAGCGACTGGGGGATATCCAGTTCCTCAATGGTTTGCGGAACAGATGGACGGAAGTTTGGCTGTGGACCACCAAGACTTGACATACGATGTTTCTATCGGCAAGTGGGACTCTCAGGTTTATGGCGTAAGCCACCCTTCGGGGACTCCACGCCCAAGCCGGGCACTGCGTCATTCTCTATTTGATGCGCCTCACCCGCCTGTTGTGTGTGTGCCTGTTGGCGGGCGCCGTATGCCTGGCGGCGGAGAGTGCGGGAAGCCTCTTCAAGAAGGGGCAAGCGGCTGAAAAAAAAGGAAATGTCGCGCAAGCGTACCTGCTGTACTCCCGCGCGGCGGCTACCGATCCTGCAAATCCGATCTACTGGGCTCACGCACAGGCGGTGCAGCGGATCGCTCTTGAAAGCGGCGCCCTAAAGGTGGACTTGGGTGACGCCGGAGCGGACGCAGCGGCTCCGGAATCCTCCACCGGCGACACAACCGCGGACAAGGAGAAGGAACAGCTCCCGGACATTCCTCTCAGCATCACCCGGGAGGATATCGCCGAAGCGCGGCGGTATCGCCCGCCACCCGATCTCAAGCCCCTCGACGTCAGGAAGGACATCCGGCTCCGCGGCAACGCCAAAACGCTGTGGGAACAGGTTGCGAAGCTGTATGGGCTCGACGTGGTATTCGACGGCGATTACAAGGAGGGCCAGCCGTCGGAGTTCCGGCTGGAAAACGCCAGTTACGTCGACGCCATCCGGGGGCTGGAGGCCTCGACCTGGTCGTTCGTGGTGCCGTTGAGCGAGAAGCTGATGCTGGTGGTGGAAGACACGCCGGCCAAGCGGACCCAGGTGGAGCCTACGGCGACCGTTTTGATTCCGCTGCCCGAGGCGGTCACCGTGCAGGAAGTGCAGGAGATTGCCCGCGCCGTACAATCTGCCCTCGACATCAAGCGCGTGGCCATCAATACGCAGAAGGGCGTGGTGCTGCTACGAGACCGTGTGTCGCACATCGACGTTGCCGAGGCGATGTTCAAAAGCCTGCTGTATTTCAGGTCGCAGGTGGTAGTGGATGTACAGATTCTTTCCGTCAGCGCATCCTCGACGTTGCACTACGGCATCAGCCTGCAATCCATGTTTCCCGTCGTCAACCTGGCCAACCGGCTGGTTTTTTCGAACGCCACGACATTTCCCACGGGGTTTCTGAATTTCGCCACGTTTGGCGGTGGCAAGACGCTGTTCGGCGTCGGACTGGCGGATGCCGAGCTGTTCGCCAGTATGACAAAATCCCAGGCCAGGGTCCTTTACGACTCCCAGGTGCGGGCTCTCAGCGGCGAGGCGGCGACGGTCATTTTTGGTGAGCGCTTCCCCATCGCCACTAACCTGTACCTCGGCGATACCAGCGGAACCGGCCAGGTGTACACACCGCCGCCGACGGTCAACTTCGAGAATCTCGGCCTCAACTTGAAGATTACCCCACAGGTACACGGAGTCGGTGACGTGTCGCTGGCAATCGAAGCGCAATTCCGGCTTCTTTCCGGCCAGAGTTACAACTCGATTCCGGTGGTCAACAACCGGGAACTCAAGACCACGGTGCGTCTGATCGGCTCCGAGTGGGCGGTGATCGCCGGCGTCGAATCCGACTCGACTTCAAAGACCTGGAACGGTCTGCCCCTCCTCAGCCGGGTCCCATTCTTGCGCGAGAACAACGCTACCACCAGGAACGATCAACTATTGATTGTCCTGAAGCCGCACATCGTAAATTATCCGCCCCAGCAATTGAGTTCCGAAACGTTTTACACCGGATCGGAGTCGCGGCCCTCCGGCGGGCTATAAGGCCAAATAAGAAGGCCGGCTCCCCCCTCTCGGAGGGAAGCCGGCCTGGAAAACGCCGTGGCGCTCTCTCAGAATGAGTACTTCAACGCGAACTGGATCTGTCGCAACTGAATGGTGGAGCGAATGCGGCCAAACCCGGTGGACGGCTTCTGGGTCTGGCTGCCCCAGGAACCGCTCGGCCGGCCCCAGGCTGGATGATTCGGGGCATTGAACATCTCCATGCGGAACTGGACGGTGTGCCTCTCGCCGATGTGGAAGTCCTTCATGGTCGAGAAGTCGATGTTCGTGGTCCGCGGTGCGCGCAGGTAGTTTCGGGCGCAGTCGCCGAAGTTCCCGGCGGTAATGTTGGTAAACGCGGCCGGATTGAAATAGGCGTCGGGGTTAGGGTTGTCGTAGACAGGGCTGATGCCGGCGACGCAGTTCAGCCGGTTGGAGTGCGGGAAGCCGGCGCCCATGCCAGCCGCATCCCAGGAATCCGGGTTAATCGGAGTTCCGCTCTGGATCGTCGTGATGGTGCTCAGGTTCCAGCCGCCCAACACCTGGTCGACAACACCACCCTTGTTCAGGAAGCGCTGTCCCTTGCCGACCGGCAGGGCATACATGATTGAAGCGCTCAAGCGCTGCGGAACGTCGAACCCGGCGTAGCTGTGATCGCAGGAGCGGCAGCGCTGGTTCTCGAGCGTGAAGTCGTTGCCGGTCCCGCGAATGGCGCTATTGTCGTCGAGTGCCTTCGACCAGGTGTAGCTGAACAAGCTGCTCAGGTTGGCCCCATAGCGTTGCGTCAGCTTCGTGGTGAACGAGTTGTAGCTGGAGGTGGCGTCTCCGGCCAGGAACTGGATTCCGTACCACTCCGGATACGGTTCCCGGGAGGCGAAGGTGGTGATGCCGGGAATGGGTGCGTTGCCATTCCTCAGATAGTTGACCCTGCGGGCCCCGTTCCCGAAGTAGCCGACTTCGAGACTCGTGTGCTGGCCGAGCTGCCTCTGTACGTTCAAGATGTACTGCAGCACGTAAGTGGTGCGCAGGTTGGTATCGGCGCCCCAAGTGAGTCCGGGCGCGAAGCTCACCGGCAGCGTGTTGGCGTCGACGTAGTTTTGGAAGGTCTTCGTGGGAACCCCCGTCCAGTCGACGTCGGTGTTCAACCGGCCGCCCATGGCGCGGTTCAAGTCGAAAATCGAGTTCTTGCTCTCCTGGGAGTAGAACACGCCAAAGCCGGCCCGGACCGCCCAGTTGGGCGAGGGCGAGTAGGCCAGGCCGATGCGCGGAGCGAAGTTGTTGTAGTCCGTGTTGATCAACCGGTTGCCGAGCCGCCCGTCGCGGGCCAGTTGCACGGGTCCGGTGAACCGAAATCCCAGGCCCTCATAGAAATCGCCGGTCCCGGTGCGCACCAGCACCGGATGCAAGTTGGCGTCGGGGACATTGGCCATGTCGGGCAGCGCCTGCCTCATCTGGAAATTGGGCGACAGGCCGAAATCATTGATGAAGGGCGGGACCAGCTCATAGCGAATTCCCAAATTCAGGGTCAGGTGAGGAGTCACCTTGTAGGTGTCGTCGAAGTAAAGCGAGGTCTCGGTGTTCCGGAAATCTCCCTTCGCCAGGGAGACGGCCACCTCGATTGCGCTGAGATCGCCCAGCAGGAAGTCGGCCCCGTTATAGCCGCCCGCCAGCGTATTCGGGTCGGCGGTGAAAACGCCGTTGGCGGTGAACCGGCCGCGCGCAAACTCGTTGCCGAGCTGGAGGAACTGGTTGTACCGGAATTCGCCACCGAAGCGGAACGAGTGTTTGCCGGCAATCCAGGAGAAGTTGTCCATAAACTGGTAATACTTGTCGTTGATTGTGAACGGGCCGTTGGCGTCGTTCCCGAAGCCGCTGAGCGTGCTGCCCCCAAGACTGATGTTGGGTACGCCCCAGGAGTTTGGATCCGTGACGGGGAGGGCAGTGCCAATCTTTTCGTTGACGTTGAGAACATTGGCCAGTTCCTGGGTGATGTTGTTGTACATCGTGGTATAGCCGAAGCGGGCCTCGTTGATTTTGGAGGAGGAGAATACTCGAGTGTTCGAGACCATCCACTGGCTGGCCCTGGTATCCAGGACGGTCCCATTCTGAGCGACGCCCGGAGTAATGGTGTACTCACCGGTCCAACTGTAGCGGCCGAACCACTGCGAGTTCGCGCTCTCGTTGAAGTCCAGGCGGGAAGTGAACTGGTCCTTGTCCACCGAAGTCTTATTCGTGTACTGATAGTTGCGGGATGGTATGCCCGTCTGCGCGATGTTCGGCAGCGGCGAGAAGGTGTTCACAATGTAGACGCCGCCGGGATTGAATTCGGTCGTCGGGATCTGGTTGTTTTGAAAAGGCACCGCGGTACTGGTGCCGTCAGGCTGTTTCACCCGCGTTTTGGGGTCATACAACGTGATCGGCAGCACGGAAAAATTGCCGTTGCGCATGTCCTGGGTCATGCTGGTGAAATAATTCGGGGATGAGAGGCGCGACTTGTAGCCTTCATAGTTGACCATGAAGAACAACTTGTCCTTCCCGTTAAACACCTTCGGGATTTGCAAAGGACCCGACAGCGTAAAGCCGTACTGGTTCTGGCGGTAGGGCGCCTTGAGCGGCGCCGTCTGGTTCGGGCTCTCGGGGTCCTTGAAAAAATACGGTCTGGCATCCAGCTTGTCGTTGCGGAGGAACTCGAAAGCGGAGCCGTGGTATTCGTTCGTGCCGCCCTTGGTCGACACGTTCACCTGGCCCGGATCGCGGCCGAACTCGGCCGGGTAAATACCGGTCTGCACTTTGAATTCCTGGAGTGCTTCCACCGATGGCAGCAAAATGTAAAAGTTGAAGTTGACGTCGGTGTCGGTGAGTCCGTCAAGCGTGTAGTTGCTCCACGCGGACCGGCCTCCCGCCAACGAAATGGTGACGCTATTCCGCGTGCCGCCCTGGCGTCCCGAGGCCTGCCCCACCTGGTTGAAACCGGAGGT
Source organism: Bryobacterales bacterium (assembly GCA_963810595.1). GTDB lineage: Bacteria > Acidobacteriota > Terriglobia > Bryobacterales > Bryobacteraceae > CAWEOG01. The sequence goes on from CAWEOG010000006.1 coordinate 68,659, forward strand.
AACGTTGGGGGCCAACGAGACCAGACTGAGAAAGCTGCGGCCGTTCAACGGCAGATCCGTGATTCCCCGCTGTTCGACCACCGTACCGACGGTCGCGTTCTCGGTGGTCAGCAACGGCAACTGGCTGCTGACCTCGACAGTCTGGGTCACCTCGCCCACCTCGAGCTTGAAGTCCACGCGCGCGGTCTGCTGCACCTGGAGGATGATGTTCGAGTGGGTGGACAACTTGAAGCCGGTCTTCTCGGCCTTCACCTCGTAGGTGCCGGGCTGGAGCGCCGGAATGGTGTACGCGCCGGCGCCGTTGGTGGTCGCGGTGCGCAGGCCGTTCGTGGCAACGTTTCGAACGTTGATGTTGGCGCCGGGAATGGCGGCGCCGCTGGCGTCCGTAACCTCACCGGTGACGGTTCCGAGAGTCTGACCTTGCAGACTACAGGCCACCAGCAGGGCAAAAAGTGCGGCCGAGACAAGTGACCGCTTAAACGGAAAACTCATAGTTTCCTCCCCTAAGCTATTCAACATTGCGACCTTACACGGTTTGTTGAGAGAGATGCCCCCGAAAGCGAAAGGCACGCGCAGCCCAGCCGAAGTACTGGCATTCAATTAGGCTTTGGCGACTATCGCAGACGACCCCCTTCAAACACATTAAAAAGAAATCGCTAGAACAGGTTACTCCTTCGGGAAGTAGAAAACACCTATCCAGGGATAGGGGTGTGCCAAGTTATCACGTGGAGCCCTCGGCTGAGGGCCGGAAGGGTGAGCACGGGAGTCGCGCCTCAGGGCGCGCTAACGCCAAGCAAAAAGGCCGGCTCCCCCCTCTTGGTGGGAAGCCGGCCCGTGAAAGACGCCCGTGGCGCCCTGTCAGAACGAGTATTTCAACGCGAACTGAATTTCGCGCAAAGGAATGGTGGAGCGAATGCGACCGAAATTTCTGCTCGGAGTCTGAGACTGGCTGCCCCAGCCCCCGTTCGGCCGGCCCCAAGCCGGATGGTTCGGGGCATTGAACATCTCCATGCGGAACTGAAGACTGTGCGTCTCGGTGATGTGGAACTCCTTCCTAGCCGAGAAGTCGATGTTTGTGGTTCGCGGTGCGCGCAGGTAGTTTCGGGAGCAGTCGCCGAAATTTCCGGCGGTGATGTTGGTAAACGCTGCCGGATTGAAATAGGCGTCGGGGTTAGGGTTGTCGTAGACGGAGCTGATGCCGGCGACGCAGTTCAGCCGGTTCGAGTGCGGAAAGCCGGCGCCCATGCCAGCCGCATCCCAGGAATCCGGATTAATTGGGGTTCCGTTTTGGATTGTCGTGATGGTGCTCAGGTTCCAGCCGCCCAACACCTGGTCGACAACACCACCCCTGTTCAGGAAGCGCTGTCCCTTGCCGACCGGCAGGGCATACATGATTGAAGCGCTCAAGCGCTGCGGAACGTCGAACCCGGCGTAGCTGTGATCGCAGGAGCGGCAGCGCTGGTTCTCGAGCGTGAAGTCGCTGCCGGTTCCGCGAATAGCGCTGTTGTCGTCGAGCGCCTTCGACCAGGTGTAGCTGAACAAAGTGGTCAGGTTGGTTCCATAGCGTTGCGTCAGCTTCGTGGTGAACGAGTTGTAGCTGGAGGTGGCGTCTCCGGCCAGGAACTGGATTCCGTACCACTCCGGATACGGTTCCCGGGAGGCGAAGGTGGTGATGCCGGGAATGGGTGCGTTGCCATTCCTCGGATAGTTGACCCTGCGGGCCCCGTTCCCGAAGTAGCCGACTTCGAGACTCGTGTGCTGGCCGAGCTGTCTCTGTACGTTCAAGATGTACTGCAGCACGTAAGTGGTGCGCAGGTTGGTATCGGCGCCCCAAGTGAGTCCGGGTGGGAAGCTCACCGGCAACGTGTTGGCGTCGACGTAGTTCTGGAAGGTCTTCGTGGGGACCCCCGTCCAGTCCACGTCGGTGTTCAACCGGCCGCCCATTGCACGGTTCAAGTCGAAAATCGAGTTCTTGCTCTCCTGGGAGTAGAACACGCCAAAGCCGGACCGGATCGCCCAGTTGGGCGAGGGCGAGTAAGACAAGCCGATGCGCGGAGCGAAGTTGTTGTAGTCCGTGTTGATCAACCGGTTGCCGAGCCGCCCGTCGCGGGCCAGTTGCACGGGACCGGTGAGCCGAAATCCCAGGCCCTCATAGAAATCGCCGGTCCCGGTGCGCACCAGCACCGGATGCAAGTTGGCGTCGGGGACATTGGCCATGTCGGGCAAGGCCTGCCTCATCTGGAAATTGGGCGACAGGCCGAAATCATCAATGAAGGGCGGGATCAGCTCATAGCGAATTCCTAAATTCAGGGTCAGATGGGGAGTCACCTTGTAGGTGTCGTCAAAGTAAAGCGAGGTCTCGGTGTTCCGGAAATCACCCTTCGCCAGGGAGACGGCCACCTCGATTGCGCTGAGATCGCCCAGCAGGAAGTCGGCCCCGTTATAGCCGCCCGCCAGCGTATTCGGGTCGGCGGTGAAAACGCCGTTGGCGGTGAACCGGCCGCGCGCAAACTCGTTGCCGAGCTGGAGGAACTGGTTGTACCGGAATTCGCCACCGAAGCGGAACGAGTGTTTGCCGACGATCCAGGAGAAGTTGTCGTTAAACTGGTAATACTTGTCGTTGATTGTAAACGGGCCGTTGGCGTCGTTCCCGAAGCCGCTGAGCGTGCTGCCCCCAAGACTGATGTTGGGTACGCCCCAGGAGTTTGGATCCGTGACGGGGAGGGCAGTGCCAATCTTTTCGTTGACGTTGAGAACATTGGCCAGTTCCTGGGTGATGTTGTTGTACATCGTGGTATAGCCGAAGCGGGCCTCGTTGATTTTGGAGGAGGAGAACACTCGGGTGTTCGAGACCATCCACTGGCTGGCCCGGGTATCGAGAACGGTTCCATTCTTTGCGACGCCCGGAGTAATGGTGAACTCACCGGTCCAACTGTAGCGGCCGAACCACTGCGAGTTCGCGCTCTCGTTGAAGTCCAGGCGGGAAGTGAACTGGTCCTTGTCCACCGAAGTCTTGCTATTATACTCATAGTTTCGGGTCGGTATGCCCGTCTGCGCGATGTTCGGCAGCGGCGAGAAGTCGTTCACAATGTAAACGCCACCCGGATTGAATTCGGTCACCGGGATCTGGTTGTTTTGAAAAGGCACCGCGGTACTGGTGCCATCAGGATTTTTCACCCGGGTTTTGGGGTTATACAACGTGATCGGCAGCACGGAAAAGTCGCCGTTGCGCATGTCCTGGGTCATGCTGGTGAAATAACTCGGGCTTGTGCGGCGTGACTTGTAGCCTTCATAGTTGACCATGAAGAACAACTTGTCCTTCCCGTTAAACACCTTCGGGATTTGCAGCGGACCCGCCAGCGTAAACCCGAACTGGTTCTGGCGGTAAGGCGCCTTGAGCGGAGCCGTCTGGTTCGGGCTCTCAGGGTCCTTGAAGAAATACGGTCTGGCATCCAGTTTGTCGTTGCGGAGGAACTCGAAAGCGGAACCGTGGTATTCGTTCGTGCCGCCCTTGGTCGATACGTTCACCTGGCCCGGATCGCGGCCGAACTCGGCTGGATAAACGCCGGTCTGGACTTTGAATTCCTGGAGTGCCTCCACCGAAGGCAGCAAAATGTAAAAGTTGAAGTTGACGTCGGTGTCGGTGAGTCCGTCGAGCGTATAGTTGCTCCATGCGGACCGGCCTCCCGCCAATGAAATAGTGACACTATTTCGCGAGCCGCCCTGGCGTCCCGACGCCTGCCCCACCTGGTTGAAACCGGAGGTGACGTTCGGGGCCAACGAGACCAAGCTGAGAAAGCTGCGGCCGTTCAACGGCAGATCCGTGATTCCCCGCTGTTCGACCACCGTGCCGACGGTCGCGTTCTCGGTGGTTAGCAGGGGCAATTGGCTGCTAACCTCGACAGTCTGGGTCACCTCGCCCACCTCGAGCTTGAAGTCCACGCGCGCGGTCTGCTGCACCTGGAGGATGATGTTCGAGTGGGTGGACAACTTGAAGCCGGTCTTCTCGGCCTTCACCTCGTAGGTACCGGGCTGGAGCGCCGGAATGGTGTACGCGCCGGCGCCGTTGGTAGTAGCGGTGCGCAGGCCGTTCGTGGCAACGTTTCGAACGTTGATGGCGGCGCCGGGAATGGCGGCGCCGCTGGCGTCCGTAACCTCACCGGTGACCGTTCCGAGAGTCTGACCTTGCAAACTACAGGCCAACAGCAGAGTAAAAAATGCGGCCAGCCCTAGCGACCGCTTTAACGGACAACACATATTTCCCTCCCCTAAGCTATTTAGTATCAACGCATTACGAGACTTGTTGAGAGGAATCCCTCCAACGGGAAGGTAGTTTACTACTTCACGGTCCGGAAAGCGCCTATCCCTGGATAGGGGGTGACCTTTTAAGGCCAAAACCACGGGTTGGCGGTATGAGATGCCGAGCGCGAGAACCTCGCCTGCGGGCCCGCTTTAGGATAGCAGCGAGCGCAGAACGTCGTCCCAAGGCTTACGATACGGGCGAACCAGCATCGCATTCGCCTCGCTATCGCCTACAATTTCCTCGTTCTCGGCGTTCCATTTGATCTTGCGTCCGACTCGAAGCGAGATGTTCGCCAGGTGACAGGCTGTGGTGGCGGTGTGGTATTCGAGAGCGGCAATCGGTTTTTCGCGGCTCTTAATGCAGTCCAGAAAATTGCGGACGTGCAGGTCGAACTGCTGGTCGGAGCTGCCGGGTTCCTGCATGGCTTCCATCCAAGGCATCCGCTTTACGGCCTCCCGCTGGGGTCCGCCGGAGGGTGACCCGCCGCGGAACACGGGAATCGAGTTTTCAGGATTCCCCTTCAAGTCGGGGTCGATCTGGAAGCCCTGGCGCTCGATCGAAAGGCTCCCTTTGGTACCGAAGAACTCCAACACGCCTCGGCGCAGGCCTCGGCCCCGGCGCCCGGCGCTGGCTTCGCGGTAGGAGTATTCGCTGGTCATCCCCGGATATTCGAAGATCGCATCCTGGGTGTCCGGCGTTTCGCCAAGTTCCTTGACGGCAAAACGGCCACCGCTGGAGCTGACCGCCGCCGGACCTTTCGACTGCAACACCCACTGAATGATATCGATTTCGTGCGCGCCGAGATTGGTCATTTGGCCGCCCGAATAATCCCAGAACCAACGGAAATGGTAGATCCCGCGCAGCGGGTTGTAAGGGCGCTTCGGCGCGGGCCCAAGCCACATATCGTAGTCGAAGCCGGCCGGCGGCGCGGAGTCCGGCGGCGACCCGAATCCAGGCATGATATTGCGGTACGATCCCGCCCGCGCACTCATCACCTGGCCGATGTAGCCCGACTCCAGAAGCTGTTTGGCCTTCTGATAGTGCTTGCCGGAGCGTTGCTGCGTACCCACCTGCACCACCCGTTTGTATCGCTGCGCCACCTTGAGCATCCATTGCTGCTCGCGCGGGAACAGCGTGAGCGGCTTCTCGACGTAGACGTCCTTTCCGGCCGCGCAGGCCATCATCGTCATCAGGGCATGCCAATGGTCGGGAGTGCAGACAACGATTGCCTGGAGATCTTTGTTCTCCAGCATCTTGCGAAAATCCGAATAAGGCTTGGCAACCTGCCCCGTCGCGGCCACCCCTTGCTCCAGCCGCGGCTGATAGACGTCGCACATCGCGGCCAGATCCACGTCCTTCTGGTTTTTGAAATCGTAGACGTGCTGGCCGCCGATCAATCCGTAACCAATGAAACCGACTTGCACACGGTCGTTAGCCCCCAACAACCTGCTATAGGAGGCCGCCGAGAGGGCGGTCAAGGCGGTACGGCGGGTGATTTTCAAGGGAACACTCCTTCCAGTGATGCAGAGCGGCGGCGGAATCGACACACTTCGTCTTCTTCTTCAGGGTATCAGCCGGGGGGCCGGAAATCACCTATCCCAGGGTAGGACCTGGGATTTACGGACTGCTGGCCCGTAATAGTAACAGCCTGCTCCGGATAGGCACGTCGCGCCTTGTCGAAGCGGCGGCGCGAAACACAAATGACTTGACAGAGGACAAATCGGGGAATACCGTTGATATTTCAAAAGGTATAGGGGGGGAAATATCTGAGATTGTCTGGTGGGCGGCTGAGGGGCTTCACCGGAAGAGGACATCCCGCGAAGGGCGGGTGTTCTTCCTGCAAGCGCGGCAGGCGGCACGAACGGATGTGTCGATGCAAACCGGTGAGGTCATTCAGGTCATGAGACGGCCACCACGCCCGGGACGCCAGCTTGGGCAAGATCACCAGAACCAGCGCCAGCACATGGAAATTGCAGGTGGCACTGAAATATACGACTTAACAAGGGAGAATCATCAATGGCAGAAATAAATTCGTCACCCGCCACGCGGCGGGCCTTCCTGGGCGCGGCGACTCTTACAGCCGCCTCTTACAAACGCGTGCTCGGCGCCAATAATCGCATCGGCATCGGCTTCATCGGATACGGGCTGATCGGAAAACAGCACGTCGCGGATTTCAAGAAGCTCGCCGGCAGCGAAGTGGATTTGGTCGCGATGTGCGACTGCTACAAACCGCGCCTCGATGAGGCCCTCGGGTACATTGGAAATCCCAACACCAAAGGCTACGGCGATTTCCGCAAGATGTACGAGAACAAGGACATCCAGGGCGTCGTCGTGGCCACTCCGGACCACTGGCACGCGCTGCTCTCGATCATGGCCTGCGCGGCGGGCAAGGACGTGTATTGCGAAAAGCCGATGACGCTCTTCATTGACGAAGGCAAGTGGATGATCCAGGCCAAGAACAAGTACAAGCGCGTCATCACGGTGGGCTCCCAGCGGCGTCAGGGGACGGGGGTCAGGGAATCCAAGAAAGTGGTGGCAGCCGGGACCCTGGGGAAAATCAGCTCGATCCGCATGGCCTCCTGCCGCAATGTCTACCCCGGTTTCGGAAAAACACCGGTAACAGACCCGCCCCCCGGGTTCGACTACGACATGTGGCTCGGGCCTGCGCCTAAAAAGCCCTACACGAAGCACCGCGGGATCTACCATTTCCGTTGGTTCTGGGATTATTCGGGCGGACAGATGACCAATCTTGGGGCGCATCTCATCGACGAGATGATGTGGCTGATGGACACCAAGGGCCCGACGCTAGCGATGTCCACCGGCGGGCGGTTTGCGCTGGAAGACGACGGGGAAACCCCCGACACGCAAGACGCCACCTGGCTATTCCCCGGCAACTATACCTTGGCCTACGCCCTCCGCGAAGCCAATGCCATGCGCGGCAGCGGCCCCCGTGGCATTGAATTCCACGGCACTAAGGGAAACATGGTCGTGGCGGGCAGCTACACGGTCACGCCCGAGATGAAGATCGACCCGATCAACGATATTCCGCCCTTCGAGGGACAGCCCACCGGCGGTCCGGTGTATACGGATGTGAAGCCGACGCCCTGGATCGAGCCTTCCAAGGGCGGGGTGGCTTCCAACCCACGCTACGGCACCGGCGGCGAAGACACCATGATGATGAACGAGAAAGACTGGTTGAACAGCATTCGCACCCGCAACCGCCCATTCGTCTCGGTGGAGGACGGCCACAAGGTGGCCATTGTCTGCCATCTGGGCAACATGTCGTTGAAACTCGGCCGCGCCATTCGTTGGGACCCCGACAAAGAGCAGGTGATCGGCGACAGCGAAGCCGCCGCCATGTGTGTGAGGCCCTACCGGGCGCCCTGGGACGGCGTGCTGCGGAGTATCGTAAAGGTCTAATCGGGAGTAGCTTTCGGCCTTACCGGAACGCTGGCGATAACGAGAGTGCCGTCCTCCGCGGTGCTCTCGATCTGCATTGAGCCGCCGAGTTGCTCCATTCGCTCGTACATACCAAGGATTCCGAAATGCCCGGCGGCTGCCAGCCGCTCCAGGTTCAGGTCGAGACCGCAGCCGTCGTCCTGCACCTCTATGCGGATCACCGACGGTTCGAAGGATAGGCGCACTTCCACCGCGGTCGGCGTTCCGTGCGTGACCGCGTTGCGAATCGCCTCGCGGGTCACCAGCAGAAGCGCGCGGTTGGTGGAGTCCGGCAGCCGGATTTCATGGCCCTCCGCCGAAAAGCTCACCGGAACGCCGCGCTCGGCGGTCGTCGCCTGCGCGAGTTGGGATATCGCTTTGGCCAGCCCGTTCTCGAACGAGTCGTGACGCAGATCGGAGAGCGACTGTCGCGCTTCGTCGAGTGTCAGCCGCAGATGAATCCGGGCATTGTCCAGGCATTCGAGCATTTGCTCCGGGTCAGACCGCGCCGAGCCGACCGCGGCTTCTATCAAGGTGGAAACCCCGATGCAACCCTGCACTACGGTGTCGTGCATCTCCCGCGCGATGCTGGTCCGCTCGGCCAGCCGGAGGTTGTAGCGAACCCGCTCTTGCCGTTGGTGCCACAAGAAAATCACCGCACCGCAACAGCCTATCGCCGCCAGCCCCACGGCGTAGAACCAAGCCGTTTGATAGAAATGCGGTTGAACCACGAGCGATACGTCGGCCTCGGAGATATCATTGCCAAACGTGTCATACTGGCCCACCACACGAAAACGAAAGGACCCGGCGGGCAGGTTGTCATAGTTGGCGGCCCTCGGGCCCGTAGCCGCAATCCACCGTCTGTCGAAGCCTTCCAGGCGGTAGCGAAACGTGACGCCCGCCGGGTCCCCCAACGTGCAACTGGTGAACTCAATCCGAATCCGCCTGCGGCCCGGACCTACCACAACCGCATCCGCCGTGCTCAGCGGCTGGCCATCCACCATAACGGCTTCTATCCGCACCGGCGCAAGGTGACGCGCCGCCTTCCGCTTCGGCTTGAAATGAATCGCACCTTTCACGCTGGGAAACCAAAGCTCGCCATTCCGGTCCAGGCATCCGGCCGGCTGCACCCCGCCGTTGATCTGGGTCGACCCCAGCCAACTGCCGATTCGGCGCGAAAGAGACGAGCCTGAATCCAGCTCACCGTCGGCGGCGGCATTCAAGTCGGTCAGGACAGCCGAGGAAAGCCCCAGCGGGCTGCTCATCCAGAGTCTTCCGTAATCGTCACCGATCACCTGGAAAATGGAGTTGCTCAGCAGGCCATCCGCTGTCGTGATGCGAGAAACTCTGCCGTTACGAACGCGAATCAAGCCACCGCCTCGCGTGGCCAGCCAGAGCGACCCGGAGCGGTCGGGATAAATCGACCAGACGTGATCGCTTCTTAGCTGGTCGAACGCCGGGTCATGGACGAACTTTCCGTTGTGAAAACGATTGATACCGCGGTCGGTGCCGATTAGCAGGTCCCCGTTGACGTCTTCCGCGATGGCCCGGACCCAACCGTAGGAGAGCCCATCTTCCACATAGTAATTCCGAAACCGTGTTCCGTCCCACCGGCTGATCCCGCTGGTTGTCCCAATCCACAGGGTGTTGGCGCGGTCTTCGAAGAAGAACTCGATTCCGTTGTTACGAAGCCCTTCCGCCACGGTGAAGCGCGTGGCTTTTCCGTGTGCGATGCGCACCACGCCCTGGTCGAAGGTACCGAACCAGTACGCTCCGTTGCGATCTTCAAACGTCCCACGGAGCCGAAGCGTCTCGGCCGGCTGTGGCAGGTGAATCGCTTCCACGCGGCCGCCCGAGTAGCGATAGACGCCGCCCGGCGCCGTGGTTAGCCACACGCTGCCATCCGGGGCGCAGTAAGTGGTCTGGACGTCACCGTTAGCGAGGCCATTCCGGCTGTCGACCAGTTCCACGTCGGGTTTGTTCAAACGCACGAGCCCATTGGCTGTCCCCACCCACAAGTTGCGCTCACGATCCTCTAAAACCGACAGAATGGTGGTGTCGGGCATCGCAGCCGGAATCCGCACCGCCGCTCCCTGCCCGTTGCGGACGAGAAACAGTCCCTCACCCCTGGTGCCGAGCCATACGTTTCCGGCAATGTCTTCGTAAATCGTTTCAACGCTCTTGATGTCCGTGAGCTTGAGATCGGCTGGTGCCCTACCGATGACACGCAGTCCGTGGTTGGTGCGCAGCCAGATCGATCCATCCTGCAACACCCGAATTCGATAAACCTCTTCGTGGACTATCCTTTTGCCAAAGCGACGAATGCTTCCATCCCGTATGGCGTAAAGGCCCGACTGCCCACCTGCCAGTACGGTGCCGTCACGGGTTTCACGCAGCGTAAAAAACGCGCTATTCGTCAGGTGCAAAGGGGTGTCAATTCGCTCGAACCTCCCCCCATGACGCCGAAACAGGCCCCGATTCGTGGCCACCCAGAGATTGCCTCGCCGGTCTTCCAATGCGCAGGCGACAAATTCCTCACTCAGCCCTTGCTTCTTTCCGAAAGACTGGAACTTTCCGTCCTGGTAATGCAGCAATCCGCCACCATCGGTCGCCACCCACAGCGAGCCGTCCCGCGCGACCGAGAGCCAGCGGATGTTGTCGTCGGTCATTGCGGGCGTGTTGAAACTGCCGTAGACGACGAAGCGGACGCCGTCAAACCGCGCCAACCCACCCGAAGTGCCGACCCACAAGTACCCGTCCGGCGTCTGGGCCAGTGCGCGCACCCGATTTTCGGGAAGGCCGTCCTGTGCCTCCCACACATGGCTCACATATTCGGGTTCGGGCATATGCGGGGTCGAATCCCGGAAGGAGGCACCCCATCCCGCCGGGATGCTTCCCAGAACCAGCAGCCAAGCCCCGCCGCCTCGAACGCAGCGAAGAAAACTCGAAGCTGAATGCTGATCCGCAAAAAACATGAAATGACCCTGGGTCTCCTAGTGTACAATTCTTAGACAGCGGGAGCGGGCCGATACCGCCGGCGCTGGGAGTATGCATTCTCTGGACCAGACACCATCGCCCAAGCCGAATGGGGACGTTTCCTACAACGGAGCTATTCGTGTCCTGATCGCCGACGATCATCCGGTAGTGTGCCTCGGGCTGATGGGTATGATCAATGGCCAGCCCGACATGGTGGTGGTTGGACAGGCCCGTTCGGGAACCGAAGCGGTAGCCCTGGCGCTCAAGCACTCGCCGGACGTCATCCTGATGGATCTGCGGATGCCGGAAATGGGCGGGGTCGATGCGATAGCAGCGATTCGTCAGAGTCGGCCAGAAAGCGCCGTGATCGTGCTCACCACCTACCAGGGCGATGAGGATATCCGCAGGGCCATTGCCGCGGGGGCGCAGGCGTATCTGGTCAAGGGGATGTCCCATCTGAAGCTGCTCCAGGCCATCCGCAGCGTGCGTGCCGGCCAGAAATATTTCCCGCGCAGCATCCGCAACAGCGTGGCCGGCAAGCTGGGCAAGTCCGCCCTCAGCCCGCGCGAGGTGGAGATCCTTCGTTTGATCGTGAAGGGCCTCAACAACCAGGAGATCGCCGAAGCGCTGAACATCACGCGAGGGACCGTCAAGTGGCACGTCAACATCATCTTGCGCCGGCTCAATGTCAATGACCGAACGCAGGCGGTGGTGGTCGCCGCCCGGCGTGGCATCGTCGAGATTTAGTGCCCGGACCTGTACCGCGGCTCCGGGAGTTTGACCGCAACATCCCCCACAAGCAGTCCCGCTGCAATCCGGGTCAACGCGCCGGAGCAAGGGTGCAGAGCGGGTCTCCCACCACGATGTTTTGCCAGCTCAGGGCACGCATCCCGGAATAGAAGCTTTCCGCGAGGTTCCAGCCGCGAAGGTAAGCGGGAATGACGTAGTCGGGCCGCGGGCACATTTGCAGATAGGGCTCGTAGACGTGGCCCGAAGCGCCGGTGACGCCTTCGTGAACCAGGTCGGCGGTGAGAGATTGCGGTGAGCCCCGGAAGTACCCGCCATGGTTACCCCAGGTTGTGATGTTCCAACTGCCGGGCGGGCGGCGGAAGGTGCGGCCGTCAGTGGAGACATACTGAATGGCGATAGCGCCAGGAAGAAATTCAAATCCAGTGAAGCGGCTCTTGCGGTGGCTGTCGTTCGACCCCCAGGAGGCGTAGGCAATCACCCGCTTTTCCCCCGTCAGGACCCGAGTGGTTTCGTCCAACACAACACGGTCCTGGCGGGCCACCAGCGGGGCCGTCATGCGCAGCCACGCGTTGCCGTCGTTGTCGAAGTCGCTGGACTTCAGGTCGAGGACGACTTTGCCGGTGTTGCGCGCGGCGAGCGAACGGTCCACCAGCCGCTTCGCCTCGGCCACATCGTAGGCGGCCAACCGCGTCACCAGGTAGAGAGGGAAGCGCGGGTGCGCGAAACGAACGTTGCGCTCGCGGTAAAAGGGATTCGGCACATACCCCCGCACCGGCGGACGGGCGTTCCTTCGAATGATGCCATAAAGCAGCGTCAACTCGGAATCGACGGATGCCTCGTCGCCGTCCATGCCGGCGGCGCCGGAGATCTTAAGCGGAACCCCCAGTGTGGTTACCAGGTAGAGGGCTCTTTCCATCAGCCCGCGGGATTTCAGGCACTCGGCTACCGGCCTGGCAATCTCGGTCTCGAATACGGAGCGAGAGATCTCCTCGGCGTCAGTGGTCGTGATGCGGCATACGTTTTTGGAAGGGACGTGGCGGGCCCTCACGTAATAGTTGGCGATATCCAGCGAAGCGGGCGAGCGGCGGTTGACCACCACCACTACGTTTTGGGGACCCTGGGCGGCAAGCGGAAGGCAGAGCAGCGCGCCAGCCAGCACCGGCGCAAGCAACCGGCCGCCGGGTTTCGAGTGCAAGGCTCTCTTCATTCCAGCTCCTGGAGAAAGTCGGCTGGAATCTGGTCCAGGTAGCGGGTGGACTGCTGTGGCTTCCTCCACCCGTTGACAGACGGCCAACTAATGTAGAGGCGCTTGCGCGCCCGGCTCATCGCCACATAAAATAACCGCTGCTCTTCGGCCAGGCGGCCCTCGCGTTTGCTGCGCCGGCTGGGAAATTCGTCGTCGGTAGCGCCGGCGATGAAAACGGTGTCGAACTCGAGCCCCTTTGCCTGGTGAACGGTCAGCAGCAGGACACAATCCTCATCGCCGGCCTGGCGATCGATGTCGGTGGCGAGCGACGCCAGGCTGAGCAGCGCCGCGAGCGAATCGGCGGGGCGCAAGAGCGGGCTGTCGTGCGCTTCAAACAGGCGGTGAAGCTCGCCGAGGTGCCCGAGGCGCCGGTCGCCGTCCTCCTGGCCGCGGTAGTACTCCCCCAGGCCGGATTCGTCGAGGATGCGCAGCAGAAGATCCGGCGGGCGCTCCACCGCCAGGCGCTGGCGCCATTTCTCCAGCATCCGGGCCACCGGCAGGAAGCGCTTCGCCGTGTTTCCCGATCGCCGCCCTTCTGGCGTTCTCTCCTTCACGAATCATGGGCAAAAGATAAAGCAGCAGCTCCACCGTGGCAACCACATCGTCGGCGGCCTGGTGGGTGGGGCGCGACTGAAAGTTCAACTCGTGAGCGATGCTTTCGAGCGAATACCGGCTCAGCCGCAGATAGCGGCGCGCCAGGTCGAGCGTATCGTAGCAGGCCGGCGGCTGGGGAAACTCCAGTCCCAGCCGCTCGCATTGCGAGCGCAGCAACTCCAGATCGAAGGCCCTGATGTTGTGCCCGGCGAGAACGGAATCCCGCGAAAATTCGAGGAACTCCCGAAGCACCAGGGCGGGCTCACCGCCGTTGGCCGCCAGAAACTCGTCGGAAAACCCGTGAACCGCCTGCGATTCGCCCACTGGCCGCGACGGCCGCAGGTACCGGTGAAACGTCTCCTGGAAGCCGTTCCCATCGCACCGGGCGGCGAAGATCTCGACGATTTCGTCGGAAGCGGTGTCGAGACCGGTGGATTCGAGGTCGAACACCACCACCTTGCCGCGCGCCAGGTGCGGTTCCAGAGCCGCGAATGGATCGCCGGCTGCGAGCACCGCCAGCGAAAGCAGATCGCCGCCCTGAGCCCGGCTTTCTTCGGCTCGCCGCGCAGCTCCTCGAGCGTGGCCGGGCCAATGCCCTTGGGGGGCGTCTGCAGGAAGCGCGCCAGGCTATTGCCGTCGTGGGGATTCAGCAGCAGGCGCAAATGCGCCAGCGCGGTCTTGATTTCGGAGCGCGCGAAGAACTTGTACTCGTCCACCTTCAGATGCGGCAAGCTCAGCCGCGTGAACTGCTCGGAAATGTCGCGCGCCGTGAAGTTGGTGCGGGTAAGCACGACGAAGTCGCGGTAGGAAAGCTGGTGCGCCGCCTTCAGACGCCGGATTTCGCCGGCTATCCATTCGGCCTCCTGTGCCGGGTTGGCCGCCTCGAAATAGTAGACCGGCTCGCCTTTCTCCGCCACCTGCGGCTGAATCCGTTTGGTGACGGAGTTCGGAGTACGGAGGACGAAGCCCTCGCAGGCGCCCAGCACCATGCGCGTGGAGCGGTAGTTGCGAATGAAAGGAATCTCCTCCACCGGAGCGAAGTCGCGCCGGTAATCGCGCAGGATGGCGAATGGGCGCCGAGCCGCGCCATTCATAAATCGTCTGGTCGATGTCGCCGAAAAACGAGAGCTGGCGGTGGGGGCGCGCCATGGCGGCCAGCACGGTGTATTCCGAACGGTTGGTGTCCTGCACTTCGTCCACCTGGATCCAGCCGTAGCGGCCGCGCCAGCGTTCCAGCACGTCGGCGTGCCGCTCGAACAGCAGGTTGACGCCGACAATCAGGTCGGCGAAGTCTACCGCATGGTTTTCTCGAAGACTGGCGATGTAGTCTTTGACGATGGCGGCGAACTGGAAGTCCTGGCGCCGGTCCAGCGCCTTAAAGTAGGAATCGTTGAGCAGTGCCTGAAGATCATCCTCCGGTTTTTGACGGACTCCTTCGTCGTAGAAGCTCAGGCGATATTTCCCGGCCGCCTGAAACAGCAGCGAGTTGAAGCGGTCGACATCTTCGCGGGGTACCGAGATGCGGCGGGTCGCGCCACAACGCTTCCATTAATCTGCCAGCCGTCGTCTTCGTCGTAAATCAGGAAATCGGAGTCGAGCCCCAGGCGAGCGGAATCCATGCGCAGGATGGACGCGCAAAGAGCATGGAACGTCCGGGCGGTGATTTCGGCGGCCTGCTTGCCGAGCAGCCCGACCAGTCGCGACTGCATCTCACGCGCCGCCTTGTTGGTGAAAGAAAGGCAGAGCATCCGGCGGGCCGGAATCCCACCCGCCAGGGCGTTGGCCGCGCGCAGAGCCACCACGTTGGTCTTGCCGGTTCCGACGGGGGCCATCACCAGGATCGGCCGATCGTAGCGGGTGACCGCGCGGTACTGCTCGGGGTTGAGAGAGGCGATGGATTCCTGAATGACTTGATGGTTCATGAGCGCAGAGCGATTTGAGCGCCGGGCCGCCCCATGGCCGGGGCATGCTTAGCATCTTAGTCGATTCCGCGGGCGCAGGGGGCCTGAGTGATACGGCGCGGGCTACAAACCGAGAATCCCGTCGAGGTCGGGAACGACCAGGATGCGAGTGTCCACCTGGAACACGCCCCGCACCGCGGCATAGTTCAGGGCCAGACGCCTGGTGACCGCGCGGCACTCGTCCAGGGCGGTGAACTGGGAGATCTCGCCGAGGGCCGGCACGGCAACGATATTGGAGTGGCGGGCACAACGAAGGAACAACAGGCGGCGGGCGATGCAATAATCGGTGGAGCCAAGTCCCAGCGCGGCAGCCAGGTCGAGCACCGGCAGAGTCCGGCTGTTCCACGAAATCAGGCCGAGCTGATGAGGCAGATCGGGAGGAGAAGGAACGAAGGGCTCCGCCGTGAGCATCCCGACAACCTGTCGGACGCTGACGGCAGCGGCCAGGTCTGGCCCGACGCCGCGGCTTGGAAGTCCGAACAGCACCAGACCGGTGACGGCGGAGAAGCCGGGGAACTCCTGACCGAAGACTTGCTTGTCGGTGTCGAGATTCAGTGTATTCATGACGCAGCCTGAGAACTCCGTGGATTCTGAACCAGCCAACGGCGCACCTCCGAGAGCAGGAGGTCGTCCGGGCAGGGCTTGACCAGGTACCCGTCGACGCCAAGGCTGGCGGCCTTCAGCCGGTGCTTTTCGCCGGCGCGGGAGGTGAGCATGACAATCGGGACGCCGTCGTAAGCGCGCTGCTCGCGCAGCCGCGAAGCCAATTCGTATCCGTCCATGCGTGGCATCTCCACGTCCATCAGAATGAGGTCCGGCAGGCGGGTGGCATGCTGTAGCATTTCGAGGGCCTCGATACCGTCGCGCGACTGCAAGGCACGCCAGCCGGCGCCGCGGATGAGATTGCCCACCGAGCGGCGGATGGAAAGCGAATCGTCGACGATGAGGATGTCCACTTCGGGTGCGGAGGCCCCGGCGCGCACGGGTATGGCGGCGGGAGTGGCGCGGGCCGGATCCGGATCGAGCGCGGAACTGTTGACGATCAGCACCACCGAGCCGTCGCCCAGGATGGTGGCCCCGGCAAAGCGGTTCAAGCGGCGTAGGATTCCGGTGAGCGGTTTGACCACCACTTCGCGCGCCTCGACGACCCGATCGACGGCCAACGCGATTTCCTGTTCGCCGTTGTCGACAAACAGCAAAGTCAGGCGCTGATCATGCGTCCGCGGCGACCCCAGACCCAGCCAGTCGGCCAGCCAGAGCACCGGGATCCATTTGTCCTCCACCTGAATGCCGGGCCGCTCATCGCGCATTTCAATCTCCGAGTGAATCACCCGAAGGGCGCGGGTGAACGAGGCCATCGAGAGCGCGAACCGGCTGCCCGCCGCCTCCACGATCATCGCTCGCGCCACGGCCAGGGAGACCGGCAGCAGCAGCGAGAATGTGGTGCCCGCGCCGGGCTTCGAGTGTATGGTGAGCCGCCCTTTCAAGGCTTCGACAGCGGCGTGGACGATGTCCAGGCCCACACCGCGGCCTGAAACTTCGTTGATGGTCCTGGCGGTGGAGAAGCCCGGCTCCAGAATCAGCCGTGCCAGGGCGTCCGAATCCATGCTGGCGGCCTCTTGCTGGGACATCCAGCCGAGCTGGACGGCTCGCTTGCGGATCTTGTCGTAATCCAGTCCGGAGCCGTCGTCCGAGAGGCGGATCACCAGGTGGGCGCCATGATGCGAGGCGGTCAGGCGAATCCGGCCGGTTGCCGGCTTGCCGAGGGCCGAGCGATAGGCCGGCGGCTCGATGCCGTGATCCACGGCATTCCGCAGCAGGTGCTCGAGGGGAGCCGAAAGCTGCTCGGTGACCGTCTTCTCGAATTCGGTGTTCATGCCCTCCAGCGTGAGCGAGGCCAGCTTGCCCGTCTTGTTGGCGGTTACCCGCACGGTGCGGTCCAGGCGGTTGGCCAGGGTTGACAGAGGGACCATGCGAAGACGCATGAGCTTGTCCTGGGCCTCGCTGCTCAGTCCGCGCTGGCGGCCGGTCCAGGAATCGAACTGGGCGCGCATGCTCTGCAACTGGGCGCTTAGGGTAGACAGGTCGTTGGTGGCCTCCGCGAGGTCGCGCGAGAGCAGGTGAAGCCGGCTATACCGGTCGAATTCCAGGACGTCGAATTCGGAAGCCGAAGAAGGGGTCTCCCGGTGCGGCGCCGGGCTGTTGTCCTGAGCGCTCTGCGCCTCGGCGGACTGGACGTCCGCTAAAGAGGCGGAAATTCTCCTCATGCGGGCGAGGTTCAGGGTGAGCTCGTCCAGGTCGCGCCGGAAAGCGCCAATCTGTTGTTCGTAGGAAGAGGCGTTCAGGAAGATTTCCCCGACAATGCGGCCGACACCGGCCAGGCGCTCGATCGGAACACGAACGGTCTGCTGCGGCTCGTCCCGCCCGCCCTGGGAAACGGATTCCTGAGACGGTACCACGGCCGGCGTGCCAGGCTCGGCGGCGGGTCCCTCGTCATCACGGCAAGCCAGCAGCTCGTCGAGATTCCGGAACGCCGAACGGATGCGCTCCAGGTGTGCGGAATTTCGGCCCTGTGCCGCAACCAGGTCCGAGAGTAAATCGAAGCCGGCCGAGAGCGTATCGAATATCTGCCGGCTGTACTGTGCGGCGCCTTCCTCCACACGGTCGAGCAGAAACTGGAGCCGGCGGGCCAGCAAGCTGGTGGCCGAGAGCCCCAGCATGCCGGCAGCTCCTTTGATGGTGTGGACCGCTCGCCGGAACTCGAGCAGCGCCGGACCCGGGTCGGCGGGCTGCGCGGAAAGGGTCCGGAGAGCCGCACCCGCGGATGCCAGATGCGATTCGGCTTCCTCGAGAAATGTATCGAGGAGTAGAGCATCCACCTCTTCGTTGGCGGCGATCTCTTCTTCGCCGGCCTCCCTCTGGGGAACCGGCGCAAAGGGCTCCTCGGCCTCCAGAATGGCGAAGATGGCTTGGTGGGCGGCGAGCAGGTCGAGCACGCGGGGCCGAAGTTCGCGGTTGTGTCCGCGCGCGGCGACGAGGTCGGCGACACAGTCGTAGCTGTTAAACAGCAGGTCGACGATTTCGGGCTCAAGGGGTAGCTCTTCCGAGCAAAGAAGATCGAGAATATCCTCCATCCGGTGAGCCACCGTGGCGGTTGTGTCCAGCCCGACCATGGCGGCGGCGCCCTTAAGCGTGTGCGCGCTGTGGCGGATCTCGAGCAAGGCCGGCGAGGGGTCGTCGGGCTGTTCCCTGAGGTGGCGCAGGGAGTGGCCCAGTTTATCCAGAAGCTGTTCGGCTTCCCCTTGAAAAGTGTCGACCAGGTCCTCCGCGATCGTCTCCACCTCCGGGATCTCCGGCATTTCATCCTGCGAATCCCCACCGCTCCCGCCGACCAGCGCGGCGGCCAGCAGGTGCGCCGGCGGATCCAGATCCTGGCTCGCCGCCGGCTGCGGCGCCGGCTGCTGAAGCCCGGCTCGCATGGCCGCGACGCCGCGTTCCAGTCCGTCCAGGCCGGCGGCGTCAAATGGGGTATCGGACAAGACTACCGGCGAGACCAGTTCTTCCACCCCACGCGCCGCGCTTGCAAGCTGCGCCAGACCGATCATTTCGCTGGCGCTGCGGATGGAATGTGCCAGGCGGTGAATTTCATCGAAGGTGTCGGGCTGAGTCTCGCCGTCTCGCAGGCGGGTCACTTCGTGCTCGAGCGCCGGGAGGTAGCCGAGCACCTCCCCGAGAAAGCTCTGCAAAACGACGGGGTCGAGCGAATGGGACATAGCGACACCTCCTATCGTTCGTCAAACCGCCAATGCGCTGCTGAGATTGGTCTCCGGCCCTTCCGCGCCGGGTAGCTGGAACCGGGCGAGCGAGTGGTTCAGGTCGGTCACCATCAGGGCGAGCTGCCGGATATCGGCGGCTGCCTGAAGTGCTCCGGCGGCGGTTGTCTGGGTCTCGTGCGAGACCTCGGCGACCGCCTCGGCCACCTGTTCGGATCCGGCCGCCTGTTGGCGCGCAACTTCGGAAATACCCTTGACCAGGTCGCTGATCTGGCGCGACACAACCTCGATTTGCGTCAGCCTTTCGCCGGCCTCGGAGGCGATGTGCGAGCCGTCCACCACTTCGCGGGTTGTGGCCTCCATGGCGGAGATGGCTTCGTTGGTTTCGGTCTGCACCGATTTGATGAGTACCGTAATGCGCTTGGTAGCTTCGGTAGCGCGTTCGGCCAGGCGTTCGACTTCCTCGGCCACCACCGCGAAGCCCTTGCCCGTCTCGCCGGCCATGGCAGCCTGGATGGAGGCGTTAAGAGCCAGGATGGAGGTGCGGTCGGAAATGTCGGAGATAAGCTGAACGATCTCACCGATCTCCTGTGAACTCTCGCCCAGGCGCTTCATGCGCTTGGCGGTCTCCTGCACGTGGACTCGAATGCCACTCATGCCTTCCACGGTTTTGCGGACCGATTCGCCGCCGGCAAGCGCCCCTTCGAGGGCGTGCTCGGCGACCGCGGCGGCGGAATTTGCCCGTTCGGCGACCTGCCGAATCGAGCGGGCCATCAATTGCAGCGAACCGGAGGCCGTCAGAACCCTTTGCGACTGGTCCCGGCTGCTTTCCGCCAGTGTCTCGGCGGTGGACTGCACGTCCTGCGCCGAGCGGTTCACCTTCCAGGTGGTGTTCTGCACGGCGCCGATGATGCCGCGCAGCTCGCCGATCATGTAGTTGAACGAGTCCGCGATGGCTCCCGTCATTTCGGCCGTCACTTCCGCTTCCTTGGTCAGATCTCCGGCTGCTACACCGCTCACCTCGTCGAGCAGCTTGTGAATGCTCCCCTGGATTCGATCGCGCTCCTCGCGCGATTGAATTAGCGACAAGGTGTTGGCCAGCATGACATTGGTGGTTTCCGCCATGACGCCCAACTCATCCCGGCTGTACACTTCGGCGCGGGCCTCGTAATCGCCCACACTGATCTGGCGGAAGGTTTTGCTCATGGAGCGGATCTGCTGCGTAATCCCGTGCTGGATCAGCAGTGCGAATAGCCCGGACAGAAATAGCAGGCCGAGGGCCAGGCCGAGCTGCGCCCACTTTTGGCTGTTCAGCCGGGCCAGGCGGGCGTTGAACATCCTCCGCATAAGATCGACGCTTTGGTCGTGCAGGACGAACAGCTTGTCGACGGCGTTGCTGCCTCTTTCCAGGTAATCGCGGGATTGAACGGTGATTTGCGGACTGTCGAGAACTTCCTTTTGCGTGAGATTGCGCAGGAAGCCGGCCGAGTTCATGGCCTCGTTCACCGTAGTTTCGAGCTGCTTCCGAACATTGTCGTTGTAGCGGAAAGCGGACCGGTAGTTGGTATCCAGAAAGACCAGCGCATTGCTCACCTGGTGGACGAGGTAACGGATCTGGGCCTCTTCGGGCGCCGTCACGGCCTGCCGCGCGGCGACGGCGGAACCGGCTGAAGCCAGTTGGCCCAGATATTCCGTGGTCCACGGGATTTGGTTCAGGACGGAATCGGCGATGTAGAAGGTGTCCAGCTCCGGATCGGTGGTCAACCGGGTCTTGTCGCCCACCAGGCGAAGGTGTCTGATGACCTGGGCGATCAGTTGCGTATGCCTCTCGTCGCTCTCGTATGGAGTGAGACTCCGCATGCGCTCTTTCAGGTTCTGCCAGCCCACGCGAATCGAGTCCCAGGAATTCTCCGTGCCCAGGTTCCGGCCCACCCGCTTGTCGACCGCCGCCACATCTGCCACGGCGGCGTCGACCTCTCCTTCAACTTTGGGAAGTAACGCCTCCACGCTGGAGTCTCCGTTAAGCACCGCGCTGGCGGCGCTGCGGTGTTGAGGGAGACGTTCAAGCAGGCGAAACAAGGGGACCACGTAGTCGAGGCCGGCTATTTCAGACTCCGTGCGGGCGATCTGTTGGTTGGCCGATTGAACGAACAAGAACAGGACCATGCCAACCGGGACGGCGGCCAGCAGGCCGGCGATGGTGAGCTTTTGCCAGATCTTAAGATTTCGGAGCATTTCCGGGCTTCCTCCTTCATGCCGTCAGGCCCGCGCCGAACCAGCCGGGGGCCGCTTCAGTAGCCGGGCAGCAAACATCCAAACGAACGTCACGCAACGGCGGCCTCCCTCTGGTCCACGGCCGCGAGTATCGTGCGGGGATTCAGTAACAGAACACGGCGGCCGCGATGTGACGCGGCGCCAAGAATATGACGGGTAAGTCCGGCATCGAGGCCGTCCGGATTTGTTTCGATGGCGGAAGGGTCAACCAGCGCAACGCCTCCCAGTTCGTCGACCAGCAGTGCAAAGGGCGGTTCGGAGGGGTCCGGCTGGGTGACGACCAGCCGGCCGGTTGCCGGAGATTCCGCGGGAGCCTGACCAAGCAGGACTTTGAGATCGAGCAGCGGCAGGATCTCGCCCCGCAGATTGATCAGGCCGCACAGGCAATCCGGACCACCGGGGACGGGGGTCACTCGCGCCACGCGCTCGACTTCCCGCACGGTGGTCATATGCAGCGCAAAAGACGCTTCCGCGAGCCGGAAGGCCACGAACCGCTCAAAGGTGCGGGCCCCGTCTTCCGGCTGAGTGGCTGAGACGGCCGGAGCCGCCTCGATTTCGCCGTCAATAATGCTGAGAAGGCCGCCCAGGTCCGAAGGCAGCGGCGGCGCCGCGTCCTCATCCGGCTGACCAGGCTGCTTCAGAAGCAGGGCCTCCGGTTCCTCTGGAGCAGCGCTTGGGACCGGTTCGCCGGCCTCTGTTAAGGCCGCCGCTTCCGACTGGCATGCTTCCTCGGGCACGGTCTCGGACACCCGCTCGGGCATGGCCTCGGCCACCGGCTCGGGCGGGGCTTCAGCCGGCGCCTCCACTGCGGGCGGCGCATCCTCGAAGGAGGTCGGGGCGAGGTCGAAGATTCCTCGTCCCAAGCTGACGGGGCGGGCGAAGGACGTGGATTTGGGCGGCCCTCCACCGTCCCTGATGGAAAACTTCTCTACGTTCACCAGCGACGGCTCAACCAGGACGAAATCCATGGCCGCAGCATCGAAGGCCGTAAAAGGCGCCAGGGGAGCAAGTTCGAGCGCCATCTCCGGTTGCTGTGGTCCGGCTGCCGTTGGCGCCGCGAGGATGTCCGCCGCGGGCGGGGCCAATTCTCTTTCTACGGCTTCCTCTACCGGTTGAAATGCATCCGCGGTCGGTTCGGACTCAACTTCGAAGGTGACTTCCACCGGCGGCGCCGGGGCAGCGGATGAAACCGGTCCCGCGGCGACCGCGCCGGCATCTTCGGTTTCCGGCAAGGAAGCGCGAGTCAACTCCGCGCTCCCGATCGCCACCTCGTTTTCGCGCAGCTCCACCGGCTCGGCCTCAGCCGTGTCGAGGGACTCAAGGGCGGGCGCCGCCTCGGTCGGAACGTAGCGGATGGCTTCCAGGTCGAAGACAAAAGGAGCCACCGTTTGTGGCGAATAGCATTCCGGCTCCGGCTGCGGCTCGGCCTCGTTCGGAACTTCGGGAGTTTGGGCGGGCGCCGAAGATTCGTCGAAGACGTTGTCCTGGTCTGTGAAGTTATCTGCGGCCAGAAGCTCCGCCAGGAGCCCGGCGAGAGGCAAGTCTCCGACGGTCCCCTCAAGTGGGCTGTCTTGCTGTTCCCAAGGCTCCTTCATTACGCACCTCCCGGTTGTGACGGTTACGCCAGCCGCGATTCGATCTCGGCCACCAGTTGTTCGGGCTGGAATGGCTTGGTGATGTAGCCGTCGGCGCCCTGCTTCAAACCCCAGTAACGGTCGAAATCCTGAGTCTTGCTGCTGACCATGACGATGGGGATGGAACTCATCTCCGGCTCGGTCTTCAACTGCCGGCAGACCTGGTAACCGTTCTTCTTCGGCAAAACCACATCCAGAAGAATCAGGTCGGGGCGATGGCGGTGGGCCTGTTCCAACGCCTGGTCGCCGTCCTCGGCAGTGAGGATCGTGTAGCCTCGGCCCTGCAGCGCCGACTGCATGAGTTGAAGATGCGCGGGGCTGTCTTCCACCAGCAGGATTCGTCTTTCCATTTCAGCTCTCCTCGTGTCCATTAAAAAGCGAATATCATGATTTAATGGCCACATATTTAGCCACTGCTTGCGAGAGCGTGCTCTCGCGGAACGGTTTGGTGATGTAATCGGTGGCTCCCGCCAGCCGGCCTTTCACCTTGTCGAAGAACCCGTCCTTACCCGACAACATAATCACCGGGATGCGGCGGGTGAACGGATTCTGCTTGATGACTTTGCAAACCTGGTAACCGTCCATGCGCGGCATGGTGATGTCCAGCAGAACCAGGTTGGGAACTTCCTCGTTGAGCCGCGCTAAAGCCTGCATGCCGTCGGCCGCCGTGAGAACCCGGTAGCCGAGCCGCTCGAGGGTGATTGAGACGATCTTTCGGACCGTCAGGCTGTCGTCGACGGCGAGGATCAACTGCCGCCGGGTCAGTTGGCTGGTAAGACGTTCCAGCGTCTCGTGGCCCGGACTGAACTGCACGGCCTGCTTCAAGTGTGGAAGGGCCTCGGCGGAACGGTTCAGGTTAAGGTATGCAAGCGCCAGGCAAAGGCGGTCCTCGAAGGAATCCTGCCGGCTGATCTTACCCTGGTGACGTTGGATGGACTCTTGAATGGCATCGTCATTGACGCCTTTGTTGGCGGCGAACTCCTCCAGCGAGACGAGAGTGACAATCGCCCCACAGCGAGAACAGCGGGTTTCGGTCCGCTGTGCCCCGGCCTGACACAATGGACATTTCCAGGCGGTTGCAGGAGCCGGTTGCTCTACCCGCGCGGCAGTCGCCTGGGGGCGTGAGGGCGCCGCGGAGACGCCCTGGGTGCCCGTCCGGAACGCCAACTGACTCTTCCGGGCACTCTCCTGCAAACGCGCAAGCGCCAAAGCGTTCAACGCCTGCCGATTATTTGGATTGATTTCCAGAACCCGGCTGAGCGCCTCAAACGCCAGGTTCCGATCTTCCGACAAGGCTGCAATCCAAAGCCAGGCGCTCTCGTTGCGGGGGTCTTTCTCCGTTATCTCGTTCAACAGTTTTCTGGCGAGATTCCGCTGCCCCAACTTCGCTGCGGTTACCGCTTCGGCGAGCGCGACTTGAGGATTAACCCATGTCGCGTTGGCCATTCTCGAAATCCTCCACAGCCGGACCACCCTGCTCCAGGCAGCCGGACCATCAGTGATAAGACAGTTCTACCCAATGCTGGCGGCACCAATTTGATCGGAACAATCGGAGAGAAACATTAGCCGGCTGAGAGAGATGAGCCAAAAATCGGATGAACAACCTAGCCCTAACTGAACGGAGGTACCAGCCTGGCAACAAATATAACCAGCCGCCGTTTGCGGGTAAAGGTGCCCCGGCGTCGGTAGGGCTGCCGCACGAAAACAGTTCTGACGCAAGGGGTTTCGTTCCGCGTTCCGAGCGCCGCGATTGTGCAAAAAAACTACGGTGAAATTTGCCTGAGATTAATTATTAAAAAAAGAATTGCATACGAAGCCGCAGGAAATCAACCGCACCAAGCCCCTTCCGTGTCGCGCGCCGACGTGAGTGGGGGCGTCCGGATCAATCCGGAGATTGGGATCGGCCCCGGGGAGGTTCGGCAGGCTGCGTCAAGACTCTTCGCCCGACGACCCGGTATTTGCCCGAGAGTACAATTCCGATCGCCTGGCTGTAAATGCGATGCTCTTCTTTCAGGATGCGGGCGGCCAGCGTGTCGGCCGTGTCAGAGTCGAGCACCGGCACGGCAGCCTGCAGAACGATGGGGCCGGCGTCCAGGTCTTCATCCACGAAGTGCACGGTGCAGCCGCTGATCTTCACGCCATGGTCGAGCGCCTTTTGCTGCACCTCGAGACCGGGGAAAGCGGGCAGCAGCGAGGGGTGGATGTTCAGAATACGGCTGGCGAACGCCCGAACCATCACCGGGCTTAAGAGCTTCATGTATCCGGCCAGACATACCAAGGCCACATCATATTTATTCAGTTCTTCCACCAACAGGCCGTCGTAAACTTCCCGGGCCACGCCCTTGGATGGAATCACGACCGCGTTCAAGCCGCGTTGGCGCGCGATTTCCAGGCCGCGCGCCTCGGGGCGGTTCGAGATCACGACGGCGATTTCGGCATCCAGCCGGCCTGCGTCGATGCTATCGGCGATGGCCTCGAAGTTCGATCCGCGGCCGGAAAGCAAAATGGCGATTCGCTTGGAGTCCTGCATCATTTCTTATAGATCACCCGGGCGGCCGTGCGTGGCCTCAGCGCCACCACGCGGCCGATTTCGTACACCACTTCGCCCAGTTTTTCAAGCATCCTTCGCGCCTTGCCGGCTTTGCCCTGGCCCACCACCAGAATCATCCCGATTCCCAGATTGAACGTCCGGCGATAATCGTCGTCCGGTACGTTTCCCAGCTCCTTCAGGTGCTCGAACACCGCCGGCACCGGCCAGCTCCCCAGCTTGATCTCCGCTCCGAGTCCTTTCGGCAGAACTCGAGGCGTGTTGCCGGTGATGCCGCCCCCGGTGATGTGAGCCGCGCCCTTCAGGATCTTCTCCCTCGCCAGCAGTTGCAGTGGCCGCAGATAGCTGCGGTGCACCTTCAGCAGTTCTTCCGCGGCCGTGCAGCCGAGCGCCTTTACGTAAGTATCGGGCGCGTAATTGGCCACTTCGAACAGCAGCTTTCTGGCCAGCGAGTAGCCGTTGGTGTGCAGGCCGGTGGAAGGCAGCCCCAGCAGCACGTCGCCGGCGTGAATTCCGGCGCCGGTCAGGATACGGTTCTTTCTCCACCGCGCCCACGATGAAGCCGGCCAGGTCGTATTCGCCTTCGGCGTACAGGCCGGGCATCTCGGCGGTTTCGCCGCCGATCAGGGCACAGCCGTTGTCGCGGCACGCCGCGCGCCAGGCCGGCGGCAATCTGCCCGGCCACGTCGGCGCTCAGCTTGCCGACGGCGAAATAGTCCATGAAAAACAGCGGCGTCGCGCCCTGTACCGCGATGTCGTTGACGCAGTGGTTCACCAGGTCTTCGCCCACCGTGTCATGCCGGCCGGTGAGGAAGGCGACCTTGAGCTTGGTGCCCACGCCGTCGGCGGAACTGATGAGCACCGGTTTTTTCCACCCTTCGGCTGGAACATGGCGCCGAAGGTGCCGATGTCGGTGAGCACGCCCGGAGGTGAAGGTGGTGCGGGCGGCCGTTGCCGATCAGTGAGACGGCCCGGTCGGCCTCGTCGATGTTCACGCCGGCGTCCTGGTAACGAATTGGCTGGTTGGAACGCATTTACATCTGTACCCGTTGTGACACGATCGAGGATTCCGGCCGAATGCCGGTCCCCCTATACTATAGCGATTGCAAAATGAGACGGCTTACTTCGCTTTCTATCATTTTGCCGTTCGGAGCCAACTTGAAGGTCAACGACGGGAACGGGCTCGAAATGATAACCGGATCAGGCACTCCCTGATCGGTGGGAAGAGTGGCAGCCTGGAGTCGAAGCACACACTGCTTTACGAAAAGTACCGGGACCGCCCATAAAGCGAGCGGGGGAGACAAACGCCATCCGCCCTTCAGAAGCGGGATTAGCCTCTGAAGGGCGGTAATACATGGCTTGCCATCACGCGGGTTGGTTCAATTGATGAATCCTCGCCAGGAGTGACCCTGCTCATCCCGAAGGATGATACCGTAGCCGTCGGAGATTCCACTCGCGTGGTTCCCTTTCAAATCGCTGAAACGAAAGCGCAGAGTGTCGTCGCTTTGGCGTTCCGCCTGCCCGCGCCACTCGTTGCCGTATTCGTCGCGAAGGCGAATGAAATCGCCGTCGCCGACGCCCGTCATCTCGCCGCGTTTCCCTTGGATTCGAAAGAACCCGGAGATGAGACTCTGGCGGGTTCTTTTCCGACGATAGATCATCATATGTACCATCGGGAGAGTGTGGGGAGTCGAAGATTGGTAAGTCTCTCTAGTTCGGCCGCAGTTCGTCCCTAGCCAAACCTGAGGAATGGGTACCGCCCGCATGACAGCCCGCTGCAGGCTGGTCGGCAATCCCCTCCTCTATCCTTACTTAACGGGCAACCTCTCAGACCGGTGAGGACCGTGGCAGACATGCACAGTGCCAAGTGGGGTCGGGTCGAGGTCCCTCCCCCGTTTCCGATCTGGAAGAACCCGGAGACGCTTGCACTGAAAATGCCCGGATTGACAGCCGAGGCCGGGCGGGCAGGCGCTATCTTCATTTGTCCTTCTCTCCGCTGAGAATCCGGCGGGGGTTCCGGACCCGACAAAAACGGGCGCGGAGTTTGCGCCGCCGGTCGGACCGGCGGTGCCTGGAAACGGCCGCGACATCCGCCGGCATACGCATGTCCACCACCACGACACAAGGCGCTCGATTGCCCCGAGTCCGGAGCGCAAAGGGGGGTGGAGCCTTCCACCTGCTGATAAGGATATCTGCCAGGACGAGCCGGGTGCCGGAACTTCCTGGCAAAAGTCCGAGGGGATTAGGGCAGGGGCTAATGGAAAGGGCTAGACCCGCCGAAAGAATCAAAGGAGACCACAGAGGATGACCGCGCATAAGGTGAAACCTGTATCGGGCACACCGGTGGAAACTCCCTCTTCCCAAACTGCTACGCCGCCCATCGAGAGCGAGGGAAGAAGGAGCACCTGGTGCTTGCCGTCGGGGCAACCTCTGGTGGAATTCGCCCTCTCGGGGGGCCTGCTGGCTCCTGGCTTACTCAAGCTCGCCGAGGCACACGAAATCGGTGTGAGCGGTTCCGGGCCGGAAGCCGGAAAACCGGTTGCGGCCTCGATGCCGTCCCGGGAACGGCAGACATTGGTCACGCCGGCACGTGAGCCGGCTGAGACGGATTTCGAGCAGCCGGTTAAGCAATCGGGGGCGACCCGGTGAACCACGCCGCGGATTTTTGGATCGCCCTGCCGGTGGGGCTGGCCGCCATGGCCGAAGATCTTTGGCACCGCCGGATCTCGAACTGGACGGCGCTGGTGGCGCTGGTGGCCGGTACCGGCTGGAATGTGGTGCTGGCGGGCTGGTCTGGTCTCGGTACCGCGATGTTGGGGGCCGGCTGTGGGTTCAGTGTTTTTCTGATTTTCTATTTGCTTGGCGGCATGGGCGGCGGTGACGTCAAGCTGATGGCGGGTTTTGGTGCATTGTTAGGCGCAGGGCGTACCCTCGAAGCCGCCTTGTGGGTTGCCGGAATTGGCGGATTGTTGGCGGTGTTGGTGTTGTGTTTCCGGGCCTTTAGGCGGCAATTGCGGCGCCGTCCGAGTGGCCAGCTTGAGAATGGCCGGCCTGTGCCGGCGGAAAAGTCCGGCGAGTCGATTCCCTACGCTCCGGCGATTGCGCTGGGCGTATGGATAACGCTGCTGGCCAGATCCTTGTAATTAGCCTGGCTGGCCGCTCAAGCTCGCGGCGGCCGCGCAGCCGAGTACTGGCGGACGTTCGAACGAACGCCAGAGAAAGAAATGTTGAGGAGGTCAGAGCATGGACCGCAGGTTTCTGACGGTACTTGGGGTAAGCCTGGTATTCGCGCTTGTCGTATCAAGCATTTTCTATCAGATGACTGCACGGGGCGCCAGAGAGTCCAAACCGGACCCCGGCGAAATGACCGACTTGGTGACCGCCAGCCGTCCGTTGCCCATCGGGTCG
This sequence comes from Bryobacterales bacterium, assembly GCA_963810595.1. Lineage (GTDB taxonomy): Bacteria > Acidobacteriota > Terriglobia > Bryobacterales > Bryobacteraceae > CAWEOG01. The sequence continues at coordinate 97,564 of CAWEOG010000006.1, forward strand.
ACCATCAAACCCGACGATCTGAAGCTGAGGAAAGTGCCCCCGGCGCAATTTCCGGCCGGCGCCTTCCACAAGGTGGAAGAGGTCATCGACCGCGCCGTGATGAGCAACATCCTGCAGGATGAGCCGGTACTGGAGGGCCGATTGGCAGCGCGGGGCAGCGGCATGGGGCTGGCGCCGATCATTCCGGTGGGAATGCGCGCCGTAACCGTCCGGGTCAACGATGTTGTCAGCGTGGCCGGTTTCGTGCTGCCGGGCATGCGGGTCGATGTCCTGGTTACGGGACGTCCGCCTGGAAGCGATGACAGCATGACCACCACCGTGCTGCAAAACATTTTGGTCCTGTCGGCGGGTACTACCATACAGCCGGATACGCGGGGACAGGCGATCCAGGCTCCTAACGTGACGCTGTTAGTGACGCCGGAACAGGCCCAGGAGATTACCTTGGCAAGCGCCGAGGGCCGGATTCAGCTCATTCTGCGCAACTCGAGCGATCAAAAGATCGAGGCCACGGCCGCCAGCGGCACTTCGGAGCTGTATGGCCACAAGGCCCCAGCGCGCCAGCTTGCGCAAGCCGTGTCTCGTCCCGCCCCGCGCCCCAGGCAGGAAGCGGCTGCCGCGCCGCTGCCTCCGCCCCCGCCGGTGCCCGACCAGGTGATCACGATTCGCGGCACAACCAAACAGGTTGAACAGATCCCGTCCCGTACTCCGGGCGCATAGAGGAGAGTTCCATGAGAGCGGTGAAAGTTTGGCTCGGCAGTCTGTCGTGTGCGGTTCTAGCTTTGACCGTATTCTCCGCCGTTGGCCGGGCGGAGAATGCCGTCGAAGACATCAAGGTGACATTCGGCAAAAGCTTCGTCATCGACTATCCGGTTGACGTTGGCCGCATCTCGACCAGCGATCCGGCCGTGGTCGACTATGTGCCGATCAGCGTTCGGGAGATCCTGATTCACGCCAAAGGCCTGGGTGCTGCAACCCTGGTCGTGTGGTCGAAAACCGGGGAACGCAGCTTTTATAACGTAACCGTGGGACCCAACCTGGAGCCCATCCGGGAGCTCATCAAAGAGACCTTCCCGGACGAGAAAATCGAGGTGCAGTCGGCGGGCGATTCGCTGTCGCTCACCGGGTTTGTCTCGAGTCAGTCGGTCGCCGACCGGTTGGTCCAGATGGTGACGCCTTACGCCAAAACCGTCGTCAACAACCTGGGCGTGGCGGCGCCGGGGGTGCAAAAGCAGATCCTGCTGCGGGTGCGTTTTGCCGAGCTGGATCGCAATGCCGGGAATAGAATCGGGATCAACATCGTCTCCACCGCCGCCGGCGGCAACTACGGGCGCACCACCACCGGGCAGTTTCCAGCTCCGGTGCCTGCCCAAGTCGGCTCGCCAGCACCCGGCCAGAGTTCCGGAGCACAGGTCTTCGAGCCGACCTTCTCGCTCTCCGACGCGTTGAACGTTTTCTTGTTTCGGCCCGATCTGAACCTTGGCGCCTTTATCGCGGCGTTGCGCACCGAGGGAATACTGCAAATTCTGGCCGAACCCAACCTGGTTACCACGGACGGAAAGGAAGCCAGCTTTCTGGTCGGCGGCGAATTCCCGATTCCGGTATTGCAGGGCGGCGGAAACTCGGGCGCTGTCACGGTTCAGTTCCGCGAGTACGGAATCCGGCTGAATTTCACGCCGAACATCACGCCGAACGATACGATTCGCATGTACATCAAGCCTGAAGTGTCGACCATCGACCTGGCAAACGCCGTGACGCTGTCGGGGTTCACCATCCCCGCTCTGGCCACCCGCCGCATGGAAACCAACATCGAACTGGGCGAAGGACAGAGTTTCGTCATCGCCGGTTTGATCGATGACCGGGTGCAGGAAAGCATGTCCAAAATCCCCGGCCTCTCCAGTGTTCCGATCCTCGGCGAACTGTTCAAGTCGCGTGAAGTGAGGAAAAACAAGACGGAGCTGGTGGTAATGGTAACGCCGGAAATCACCGAACCGTTGCGCCGGCAGGATCCAAAACCCATGCCGGTGATGCCGGAGCAATTTCTTAAGCCCTATAACCCGGGCGACATGAGCAAGGCAACGGGGAGCGCGGGGAAGCAGAAGAACTGATGCCGGCGCATTGAGCGAAGGCTGGTTTAGAGGACGGCGATGGAAGGGTTGGCCCGAGGAAAGACGAGCGAACTGACGGCATTGCTGATTGCGCCGGACCGCGATCTGGCGGCCACGTTTACGGCGACCCTGCCTGAAACGCACGCCTTTCAGGTGCTTGCCGACCATCGCAGCTACCCGCCGCAGCAGACGCTTGATATTCGCCTGCGCCAGCTTCAGCCGGACGTGGTCCTTTTGGACTTGGCGACCGATCTGGACACGGCTTGCGAACTGATTCGCATGACGCGGGCCATTGATCCCCAAATTCAGGTGATTGGACTTCACCATGCGAACGATTCGCGAGCCGTTGTTCAGTCGCTGCGGGCGGGGGCGGCGGAATTTCTCTCCGAGCCGTTCGAGGCGAGCGTACAAGGGGAAGCGATTGCCCGGGTGCTGCGACTTCGCCAACCCGAGACTCCAGGGGAGCCGGAGTTCGGCACGGTCGTTATTTTCTGCAGCACCAAGCCCGGCTCGGGTGCGACTACGCTTGCCACCCAGACGGCATTTGCAGTGAAACGCCTGACAGGCAAACGGGTTCTGTTGCTCGATCTCGACTTACAGGGCGGCACCATCGGATTTACTTTGAAGCTCAATCACCAATATTCGATGCTGGACGTGCTGCAACGCATTCGATCGGCTGGACGAGGCCATTTGGGGTACTCTTACGGCCAACGCGGCGGGGGTAGACATCCTGCCGTCGCCGGAGCTGCCGATCAGCGAGGGCCTTGAATCCAGCCGCCTGCACGACATCCTTGAATACGCGCGGCTGCTTTATGACTGGGTGATTGTCGATCTGCCGTCGATCTTCCAGAAGGTCAGCCTGCTGGCGATGTCGGAGGCGGACATGGCCTTTCTGGTGACCACCGCCGAACTGCCGAGCCTGCACCTGACGCACAAGGCGATCACGCTGCTCGATCAGTTAGGCGTCGGCAAGGACCGGTTCAAAGTAGTCGTGAACCGGGTTAAGAAACAGGACGGACTTGCCAGCATGGACATCCGCAAGATCTTTAATTGCGCGATCCATGCGCAATTTCCGAACGATTATTTTCCGCTGCACCGGGCTGTCACGCTCGGTCAGCCTTTGAACGGCGATTGTGAATTGGGCAAGGCAATTGATTCGCTTGCCGGCAGGCTTACAGGTTCGTCAACGGTGGAGCGCCGCCGCTCCGAGGAACTGTTGGCGGCTCGACCCGCCTTGTCCCAGACCTAAAGGAAGCGGAGCTGAAAGAAGATGGTACCAACGGTCGATTCAAAACCGGGCCAGCAATTAAGCTGGGAGCAACGGCTGCTGAAGAACGCCGGACGCACCAAAGCGGTGCTGAAGCCGGAGTATCAGGAGCTGAAATTCACGCTCCACCGCAAGCTGCTCGACAAGATCAATCTGGAAGCGCTGGCCACCATCGACAACCAGCGTGTACGCGGCGAGGTCCGCCAGGCTCTCATCACGCTGATCGACAATGAGCCCACGCTTCTGAGCGCGCTCGAAAAGCAGCAGATCTGCGACGAAGTGCTCGACGAAGTGTTCGGCCTCGGCCCGCTCGAGCCGCTGCTGCAGGATGCTACCATTTCCGACATTCTTGTCAACGGTCACAGAAACGTATTCGTGGAACGCAAGGGGTTGCTCGAAGCCACTAGCGTCACCTTCCGGGACGACTCCCACCTGTTGCGGATCATCGACAAAATCGTTTCGCAGGTCGGCCGCCGCGTCGACGAATCGACCCCCATGGTGGATGCGCGCCTGAGCGATGGGTCGCGCGTCAATGCCATCATCCCGCCGCTGTCTCTGGACGGACCGGTGGTTTCCATCCGCCGTTTTGCGACCGACAAGATGATGCCGGCCGACCTGGTGGAGAAGAAAGCGCTGACCCGCGGCATGATGGAACTGCTCGAAGCCGCCGTCAAGGCGCGGCTGAACCTCGTAATTGCGGGTGGGACCGGCGCCGGCAAGACCACTTTGTTGAACGCGCTTTCGTTCTTCATCAACCCCAAAGAGCGCATTATCACCATCGAAGATGCCGCCGAACTGCAGCTCAAGCAACCCCACGTCATCCGTCTGGAAACGCGCCCGCCCAACCTGGAAGGACATGGAGCCGTGCGCCAGCGGGAGCTGTTGATCAACAGCCTGCGTATGCGTCCCGATCGCATCGTGGTTGGTGAAGTCCGCGGCTCGGAAGCGCTCGACATGCTGCAGGCCATGAACACCGGCCACGACGGTTCGCTGACAACGGTGCACGCCAACAGCCCGCGCGATGCCGTTTCCCGTCTGGAGGTGATGGTGTCGATGGCCAACGCGAACATGCAGCTCATCTCCATCCGCCAGCAGATTTCGAGCGCGGTGAACCTGTTCGTGCAGGCCGCCCGTATGAGCGACGGCAGCCGCCGGGTGATCAGCATCACCGAAGTCACCGGGATGGAGGGCGAGGTGGTCACTTTGCAGGACCTGTTCGTTTTCGAGAAGCGAGGGCTGAGTCCGGAAGGAAAGGTTCTGGGGCGATTTGCCGCCACTGGCATCCGTCCCAAATTCTACGAGAAGTTACTGTCGGCAGGCATTCGGCTGAGCTCGGATCTGTTCGACGAAGTCGTGGAGGTTTGACGTGAACCCGACGGTACTCATCATATTTGTCGCGGTCTGGATCGGCGTAATGGTCATCTGGTGGGTAACCACCAGCGTGTCGCGCAACGCCGACGCGGACAAAATCAAATCCCGCCTGATGGGAATATCGAACCGCGCCAAGAGCAAGAAGAACCAGAACGCACCGGCGCTGCTGGCCGAGGAAGACCGGGTGACAGGGAAGATTGTCCGCCGGATCCTCGAAAAGTACAACCTCAACGAGCGACTGCAGCGGCTGCTCGAACAAGCGGGCCTGAAATGGCGGGTGGCGCGCCTGGTGCACGCCAGCCTGGCGCTGTTCCTGATCGGGTTCGTGCTGGCCTGGTACCTGCTGCCGGGCGTATACCGGCAAGCCGCCACTGTCGTCGGCCTGCTGGCCGGATTCACTCCGATACTCTATCGTCCTGCGCACCCGCAAGCGCCGGATGAAGAAATTCGAAGAACTGTTTCCCGATAGTCTGGAGTTCGTGGCTCGATCGATGCGCGCCGGCCACGCATTCTCCGTTTCTCTCGAAATGATACACCGGGAATTCCAGGAGCCGCTTTCGGGCGAGTTCCGGCGGACCTTTGAAGAACACAACCTGGGCCTTCCGCTCGACTTGGCGCTACAGAAGCTCTCCCAGCGCGTACCTCTGCTCGACGTACACTTTTTTGTTTCGGCGGTGCTGCTTCAAAAGCGCACCGGCGGCAACCTGGCCGAGATCCTGGACAAGCTCGCCTACGTGATTCGCGAACGTTTCAAGCTGCGCGGCAAGATCCGGGCGATTAGTGCCCACGGCCGCATGACGGGTACGGCATTGACGGCCATTCCCTGCGGGGTGGCGGGATTGATGTTTGTCGTAAATCCCGATTATGTCCGCTTCTTCTTCAATGACTCGATTGGGCAAATGATGATGGGAGCGGCGATCCTCCTGCAGCTTCTCGGTTACGCGGTGATGATGAAGATCGTTCAAATCGAAGTTTAATAGACGGCGATCGGGGGAGAAAGAACATGACGCTGGTTCTCGTATTTTTGGTTTTCGTGGCGGTGGCGCTCGGAGGAGCGCTGGTCGGCATGCGTGTCTGGATCAAACCCAAAGAGGCGATGGATCGCGTCACCGGGGTAGGCGTAGAGGCTTCGGAGGAGGCCCCCACCCATCCGAGCCTGGTCTTTCGGGACATGGTGAAGCGGCTCGGCACCATGCTGCCGGCTTCTCCGAAAGACGTAACGGTGATGCAGCGCAAACTGATCCGGGCGGGATTTCGCGGACCGAACGCGCTCACCATGCTGTATGGAGCGAAAGTCTTCCTGGCGGTGACGCTGCCGGTGGCGATGACGCTGCTGGTGATCGGCTCGGCTTCGAATCCGTCGAACAAGGCGATGGCGGTGATTGCCGCGGGTCTGGTTGGATTTTTCTGTCCAAACGAGTACGTGAGCCTGGCCGCCCGCAAGCGGCAAAAGATGGTCCGCCGCGGGCTTCCGAATGCCCTCGACCTGATGGTGGTGTGCGTCGAGTCAGGACTGGGCCTGGACCAGGCGATCGCCCAGGTGGCGAAGGAGTTGGAGCACGCGCATCCCGAGATCAGCGAAGAGTTTTTGCTGGTGAACATGGAGCTGAAGGCCGGCAAACGCCGTACCGAGGCGTTGCGCAATCTGGCCGAACGCACGGCGGTGGACGACCTGAAGAAGCTGGTTGCGGTCCTGATACAGGCCGACCGCTTCGGAACCGGTGTCGCGCAGAGCCTGCGCGCCCATGCCGACTTCATGCGGGTCCAGGCACGCCAGGTGGCGGAAGAAAAAGCCGCCAAGCTCGGCGTAAAGCTGGTGTTTCCGATCTTTTTCTTCATATTGCCGTCGCTATTTGTAGTGACGGTTGGTCCGATGGTGGTTCGTATCTTCAGGGATCTGATCCCAATGATGAACAACCTATAAGCTGCAAGCCGATGCTTGCCGATAGATAGAGAAGCAATCACGCGGGAAAGGAGAATCCAATGGATTCTATGGTTCGAATCGTATGCGCCGTTCTGGCGGTGGTCTTCCTCGGGGTTATCATCCTTCGGAGGAAGAAGTCCGACGCCGAGGAGTAGAGTACAAGGTCCGCCGGGGAGACGGGACCCAAACGGTTCCTCTCCCCGGCCAAGATCCGGCGGCACGGTGGTACCGGGGGCCGGCGGCCGGAAACAAGACGTGAAGCCCCGGGAAATGAAGATGCCTGGCGGACCGACGCACTCCGAGCCGGATTCGGCCGAGCGTCGGCGCCGGGAAATTACGCGCTTGCCGCAGCGCCGTGGCGGAGACGGTTCTGCTTCCCAGGCGGCCAAAGAGAGAGGAGAGAAGGATCACATGAGCTGGAAATCCATCTTACGGAAGACCGCTCTCGGCTTGTGCCTAGTAACGGGCGCCTGGGGCGGCACATTTGGAAAGGTAGTGGCCATTGGCGGCCAACCCGCGGATATCGCCTTGGACGAGATGCGGGGCGTTCTCTACATCGCCAATTTCACGGCCAACCGAATCGACGTGATGTCGCTTGCCAACAACACGATCCAGTCTTCGATGAATGTCGCTTCGCAGCCTAGCTCGATCGCCATTTCACCGGACGGCCGGTACCTCGTGGTGGCCCATTTTGGCAATTTCACTTCCCCCAACACACCGCGCAACGCGATCACCGTTATCAACCTCGCGGCGAACAACAGCCGGCAGACCTGGGCGTTAACCAACCCGCCCCTCGGTATCGCGTTCGGTTACGACAACAAGGCCTTGGTGGTGACATCGAAGGAATTCCTGCTGCTCGATCCGGCGCTCGGCGTTACCCAGTCCATGGGTACGATTGCGGACATTCCGGTGAAAACGCTGCCGCAGCCACCGGCAACCTACCCGACCGAGATTGTATCGGCGAGCGTCGTCAGCTCACGCGACTATCGGGTCATCCACGGCGTGACGGACACCATCCTGTTCACCTACAACGCGGTTTACAAGACTCTTTCGGGCACCCTGTATACGGCCACGCCGCCGCTCGGTCCGCGCACCATCAGCACCAACAAAGACGGATCGAATTACCTGGCGGGGTGGGGGATGTTCGACCGGGACGGGATGATCGCCCAGTTCCCGGACCCCGACGGCAATTTTAATACCGGCGGACACGTCTTCGACGACGCACGCGGTTTGATTTACGCGCAGATACCGAAAAGCGGCGAAACGTCGATTCCCCGGCCGGCGCCTGTTCTCCAGGTGGTGGCGTCCGACAACCTGGAGGTTCTCGAACGGCTGCAGATCCCGGAAAACCTGGCCGGCAAGGCACTCATCACTTCGGATGGAAACACGGTTTACGCCAGCTCCGACAGCGGCGTGCTGGTTCTTCCGGTGGGACAGTTAAACGCTGCCCGACGCATCACCTCGTCCAAGGAAAGTCTGCTGTTCACCAACAACTATTGCGAACGACAGATTCAGACGCAGGACATCACTATAATGAACCCCGGTGGAGGGGCGGTCGATTTCCAGATTCAGCCGGATACGCAGGGAATTACAGTTTCGCCGACTTCCGGAACCACTCCCGCGACGGTACGTGTCAGGGTGGACCCGGGCGCTTTCCAGAACATGACGGGGACGACTACCGCCAACCTAACGATCACCTCGGCGGGCGCCGTGAACATACCGAATCCGGTGAAAGTACTGGTGAACATGGCCGACCCCGATCAGCGCGGAACCATCTTTAATGTGCCCGGCAAGCTGGTGGACATTCTCGCCGATCCGTTCCAGCAGCGGTTCTTCCTGCTGCGTCAAGACACCAACGAGGTGCTTGTCTATGACGGCAAGACTTTCACCCTGATCGCCCGCCTACGGACGGGAAACACTCCCACGCAAATGGCGCTGAGCTTCGATCGACGCTATCTGCTGGTGGGCAACGACAATTCCCAGATTGCGAATGTTTACGATCTGGAGACGCTTGAATCGGCCGGCTCCATTCGCTTCCCCGGCGGTCACTACCCGCGCTCGATTGCCGCGGCCGGTGGGACGATTCTGGCCGCCTGTCGCGTGGCTGGACCAAAAAATACGATCGACCGGATTGATTTTTCCTCGCGGGTGGCGACCCAGTTTCCCACACTGGGCGTTTTCGACAACGACATTGACATCAACACGCAACTGATCGCCAGCTCCAACGGCGGGTCGATTCTGGCCGCCGAGGCGGATGGCAACGTGTTGCTGTTCGACACGAATGCCAACACGTTTACCGTATCGAGGAAAGACGCCAATTCGCTTTCGGGCGCTTACGCCGCCTCGGATTTTGGACAATTCCTGATTGGAAGCACCGTTTATAACAATTCGGTGGTGCCGATCCAGACCCTGGCCAACTCCGTTGGCAGCCCGTCCGGATTCGAGTATGTCGACCAGCTCGGCTTCCGTACCGGAGCGACGGATGCGGCCTCTCCGGGAATCATCGAACGCTATGACCTGGAAAACCAGGTGACGATGCGGAGCACCCGGATGGCTGAAGCGCCTGTGCTTCCGGATACATCTTCCGCGTTCACGCGCACCGTGGCGGTTCTCAACGACCGCAGTGCCCTCATCAATCTGACGACCTCGGGTTTCACGGTCCTGGCGTGGAACTACGATCTGGCGGTGCAAGCGCCCCAAGTCGACAGCGTTGTGAACGCCGCCGATTTCAGCGCGCCGGTGGCGCCGGGCGGCCTGGTCAGTGTGTTTGGAACCAACCTCAGCCCGGTGAACGCGGCCACCAGCACCATCCCGCTGCCCACCGCGCTCGGAGACACCTGTCTCACCGTGAACGGTTTGCCGGTTTCCATGCTGTATGTTTCGCCCACGCAAATCAACGCGCAACTGCCCAACCAGGTGCTAGGCAACACCACCATGGTGCTGCACACTCCCGGCGGGGTGAGCGACAACTTCAATTTCACGATTCTTCCGAACGCACCCAGCATCTTCCGCGTCAGCGGGGCCACCAGCTCCGACCTGGTGCCGACGGTGGTGCGTCTCGAGAACAACCTCCTGGTGACGCCCTCCAACCCGGTGAGGAACGACGACGTCCTTGTCATCTACATGACTGGCGGTGGGCGTACGGCGCCGGAAATTCCTGCCGGCACTCCAGCTCCCGCCGACCCGTTGGCCTCGACACTGGTGCAGCCGACTGTCACGCTCGGAGGGGTGGCCCTTCCGGTTTTGTATAGTGGATTGACACCAGGGAGCGTTGGACTTTACCAAATTAACGCGAGGGTGCCGTTCACAGTGCCGAAGGGTATGTCCGAAGAGCTTCGAGTCACCCAAGGTAGCGTGAGCACGTCGGTAACCGTCCGCGTGGTCGAGTAACGCTGGCCTGGATCGCGCCGAACAGACAGCGGAGAGGAGATTTATGCGCAAACAAACTGGAATTCGGATCTTTGTCGTGGTAGCGGCCTGCCTGGCGATCTTACCCGCGGCCTTTTCGCAGCAGTGGGAAGTTGGCGGCGGCGCTGGCGGCAGCTTCTACCAGAACCGAAGCGTCACGGGCGCACCCGGCGGAGACGCCAAGGCAGGCTTCGACACCGGATTCACCGCGTCGGCTTACGCGGCACAAAGCATGGGCCGTTGGATGATGGGAGAAATCGTCTACCAGTTCCAGCGACAGGACCTGAAGGCGGAACAGGGCAGTGTGACCGACACGTTCAGCGGCCGTTCTCACGCCATCACCTACGATTTCGTCGTCCATCTGAAACAGAAGGATTCCAAACTACGGCCCTATTTCTTCTTTGGAGGCGGCGTGAAGGGTTACCAGGGAGTCGGCAGCGGCCGCGATTTTCCGCCCCTCGGCAACGTGGTTGCCTTGACGCCCACCACCGAGTGGAAGGGATTGATGACGTTTGGCGGCGGACTGAAGTACTATGTCACCGACCACGTTCTCCTGCGGGTGGAGGTGCGCGACAACTTCTCGCAGTTTCCCAAGCAAGTGGTGGCTCCCATACCCCCCGGCCAGGTGGGCTCCTGGATCCACGATATCGTGCCCTTGTTCATGATCGCGTACAGCTTCTAGTGCTTTTCGGCCGGCGGCTCTTCAGGACGGAAGAGCCGCCGGTTTCTTTCGCTTCCCCAAAGCCCCTTTCCCAACTCTCACCCCAGCCAGAATGACCGTTCTGCTATGTCGGGCGTTGTTTCTCCGCGTGCCATGCGGCACGTCTTCCAGCTTTCCAGGAAGGAAACAGATAGAACTACCGGACAACTCTGGTCTTTCGCGCGCAAACCGCCGATGATCTGACCAATGGGGTTCCAATTAACGAACTTCAACGTCGTCAGCGCCGTGATGCTCGGGGCCTCTGTCTGGATGGTATGGGGCCGCTTCACCCTACGGCTGGAATCCAACTGGCCGCTGGTTTACTACCTGCTGATGGTCATCTACAACAATACCTACCCGAGCCGCCTGAATCCCTACGTGCTGTTCATTTCGGTGGTATGCGGTCTGCTGTTGCGGTTCGAATTCATGGGCATAAAAGTGGTGAGAACGGTTCAGATCGTCGAATTCGCCATGCTCGCGACGCTGATGTACCGGCTCTTCCTGTTGATCTTCGTAATCTGAGAACCTCGTGAGCCCCGGACGTATCCCGAGGTATCGTTACCGCCAACCTGAAATCCACTCGGCGTACGGCGCAGCAACAGTCGGCGCAACGGGTGCCGGGCCTTCGAAAGCCGGTATTGCCGGTTCGCGGCGACTCATCATTTCTCGGCCGGCAGTCCGGCCGCCTGCCAGGCCCTCCAACCGCCTTCCAGTGAAATGGCATCCGAGTAGCCCATTTTCCGGAGAGCGTCGGCGGCCAGCGCGGAGCGGTAACCGCCCCCGCAATAGAGCACCATCCTGGTGCTCTTGTCGGGCACGCGGGTTTCGATGTCCCGCTCGATGATGCCCTTACTCAGATGAAGAGCCCCGGCGGCATGACCGGCGCCGAATTCGCTCTCCTCGCGGGTGTCGATTAACAAAAGCGGCTCGCCCGATTCGACCAGCTTGCGGTAGCCTTCGACGTCGATCTGCCGGATACGCGATTTGGCGTCGTTGACGAGCGCCAGGAATCCTTCGCTATGTTTCTTTCCGTGTGTCATAGAATCCGCGTGCTTCCTTTCGGCCGCTATCCCTCCATCGCCCGGCGAAGGCGGCCACCAGCCCGCAGCAGCCGTTCTTCCGCCTGAAGGCGGGAGATGTCGAACCGGCCCATGACGACGGCCACGCGGACATTCCGTCCAGCCTGAAACAGCAGGTCCGCCGCCTTCTCCTCGGATACGCCGGCGATCTCGGCGATGATGCGGCAGGCGCGATTTTCCAGTTTCTGGTTCCGGGGTTGAACGTTTACCATCAGGTTACCGTAGACGAAACCCAGGCGGATCATGACACCGGTGCTGATCATGTTCAAAGCCAGCTTGGTCGCCGTGCCTGCCTTCAATCGGGTGGACCCGGCCAGAACCTCAGGTCCGGTCAGGAGAGTGATGGGGACCGCGACCACGCGCGACAGCTCGGAATCGGGCGTACAACTGATGCCGGCGGTGAGCGCAGCCAGCCGGGATGCCGCCGCTACGGCCCCGAGAACGAAGGGAGTGCGGCCGCTCGAGGTTATGCCGACCAGTGCGTCACCAGCCAGGAATCCGGCTGCCAGCAACTCGCGCGCGCCCGCTTCCGCGTCGTCCTCGGCCGCTTCTTTCGCCGCTCCGACGGCGCCAAAGCCGCCGGCGAGGAGGGCATGCACGACATCGCCCGGGACACCGAAGGTCGGGGGGCATTCGACGGCATCCAGCAAACCGAGCCGGCCGCTGGTCCCGGCGCCGGCATAGAACAACCGCCCACCCTTTTCAAGGACGCCGGCGATGGCGTCCACCGCGCGGGCGATTTCCGGGATCGCTTTCCCGACAGCCGCAGCCACCGTCTGGTCTTCGCGGTTCATCATGCGGAGCATCTCTTCGGTGGAAACACGATCAATGTTCTCCGAAGATGGGTTGCGCTGTTCGGTGAGAAGCCTATCCAACATTGCTTTGCCAGACAATCAGAAAGTCGTACTGAAATCCGTGGCGCGCCCATGCGCTTGTGCCGGCGGAGACCATCATAACGAACCGGATCGAAGGCAGGCCGAGGGCGTTACCCCTGACTCAGCGCCGCTAAGTGAGTCTTCACCGCCGAGGCCAGGCCGCCGAGCGAATAGCCGCCTTCGAGCACGCTGACCAGCCGCCCCTCCGCATGCCGGTCGGCGGAGTCGAGCAACATCCTGGTCAGCTCGGCAAAGTCCCCATCGGTCAGTCGAAAACGGCCCAACGGGTCGCCGTCCTTCGAATCGAAACCGGCGGAGACCAGGATCAGGTCGGGGCGGAAACGGTCCAGAGCCGGCAACAGCCGTCCGCGGAAGGCGGCGAGGATCTGCTCGCCGCCGGTCTCGGCGGGGAACGGGCAGTTGATGGTCAGGTCGGCGCCACAGCCTTCGCCCGTCTCCAGGTGGTATCCCGTACCGGGATACCAGGGCCATTGGTGAGTGCTGAAATAAAGCACCGAACCGTCCTGGTAAAACGCTTCCTGGGTGCCATTGCCGTGGTGGACATCCCAATCGACGATGGCCACCCGCTCCATGCTGTGCCTGGTGATGGCGTAACGCGCGGCGATGGCCACATTGTTGAACAGGCAGAAACCCATGCCGCGCCCGGGAGTGGCGTGATGGCCGGGCGGCCGAACCACGCAGAACGCGTTGCCGGCGGAGCCCGATACAACCGCGTCCACGCAATTCAAGGCGCCGCCGGCGGCCGCGGCCGCCACCTCGTAGGATCGCGCGCAGAGGATTGAATCGCCGGTGGAAAGCTCGCACGAGCCGGAAGCCGCTTCCCGCTTTACCAGCTCAATGTAGGGCGGGTGGTGAATCAGCGCCAGCTCGTCTTCCGTGGCGGTGCGGCTCCCGATGGAAACCAACTGTTTGTCCCAGCCATTCTGATCAAGCATCGCCTGAATGGCGCGCACCCGACCCGGCGATTCCGGGTGGTAGCTTCCGGTGTCGTGCTCCAGATAGACGGCGTCGATGTGGACGCCGGTCCTGCCGGCGTCCGGGTTATCGGTCATCCAGTTCTGCCCTTATGTCTGGCTGCGCCTGAAGAACGGGCCCGGGGCCGCGGCCCGGACCCGGAGTCTCGTTTTGTTAAAAGCTCATGTTACCGCAACGCTTCCATGATCTCCTCGAGTGCCTCGCGGCTGGGCCTGGTCTTCTCGTCTCCCAGAGAGGCCAGCGGCGCCTGGTTTTCCAGCCCCAGCAGCTCGATGAAGTTCTCGCGGGCGGAATCGAGGTAAAGAATTCCGGTGAGGACTTCCTGCTTTTGGGAAGCTTCGTGCAGATAGCCAAGGGCGCGCATCTTGTCGGTGGGGTCGTAATCGTTGCCCAGCTTCTTGATGCGCAGGCGTGAGCCGTCGTGCATCACCACTTCCTGTACGGTACCCTCGGGAATCTCGACGGTGATGTCTTCGTAGAAAGGCACAAAATCGAGCTCGTGCAGCGGTTCGTCCTTGTCCCGCATATAACCGTAGCTCTTGGTGGAGCCTTCGTGGTCGTTGAAAGTGACGCAAGGCGAGATGACGTCAACTACCGATAGGCCCCGGTGGGCAATGCAGGTTTTCAGAATCGCCTGCAGTTGTCTTTTGTCGCCGGAGAACGAGCGGGCCACCAGCGTGGCGCCCATCTGGATCGCCGCCATGGCGCAATTGATGGGGGGCAGATCGTTGAGAACGCCGTTCTTGAGCTTGGAGCCCACGTCGGCGGTGGCGGAAAACTGGCCCTTGGTGAGACCGTAGACGCCGTTGTCCTCGATGATGTAGATGAGCGGCAGGTTGCGGCGCAGCAGGTGCATGTACTGTCCGATGCCCGATGGATACTGTGTCCCCGTCACCGGTGACGACGATCCCCATCATCTTATGGTTGGCCAGAACCGCGCCGGTGGCCACCGCCGGCGCGCGCCCGTGCACCGAGTTGAAGCCGTGGGACATGTTCAGGAAGTAAGCGGGCGACTTCGAGGAGCATCCGATGCCGGAGAACTTGAACACGTTCCACGGATGAATGCCCATGTCGTAGAAGCACTCGACGATGCGTTCGGAAACGGCGTTGTGGCCGCAGCCGGCGCATAGCGTGGTTTTGCCGCCGCGATAATCCAGAACCTCCAGACCGATACGGTTGGTTTTGGGGGGCGTGACCGGGTGGCGGTGCTCATTCTACCTCCTGTTTCAACAGCTCGTCGGTAATGCTGCGGGCGTCGATCGGCAGCCCGTCGTAGTGGCGGATGCTGCGCAGCTTCGCAAGGTGCTCCAGCTTGGCGTCCATTCGAAACAGCAGCAGGAGCTGGCCGTCGCGATTCTGATCGATGACATAGACGCGGTCGTGACGCTCGATGAACTCGTACACCGCGTCGCTGAACGGGTACGCCAGCAGCCGCAGATAGCTGACCTCGATGCCGTATTCCTCGCGCAACTGGTCGCGGCTCTCCTCGGTGGCGTAGCGCGAGGTGCCATAAGAGATGAGACCGATCTTGGCCCCCTTCACGTCCTGGACCAGTGGTTGAGGCACCTTGTGGCGGATGGTCTCGAACTTGCGCGTCAGGCGATCGACGTTGTTGGTGTAATCGTCGGGACGTTCGGAGTAGCCCGCGTCGGGGTTGTGCCCGCTACCGCGGTTAAAGTAAGCGGCTTTCGGATGCTGGGTTCCAGGGAGCGTGCGGTAAGGGATTCCGTCGCCGTCGACGTCGCGATACCGGCCCCAGCTTTCGAGCTTGTCGAGTTGCTCGGCGCTGAGCACCTTTCCGCGCTTGTAAGGTTTCTCGGGGTAGTCGAACGGCGAAGACATCCAGAAGTTCATGCCCAAGTCCAGATCGGAATTGACGAACACCGGCGTCTGGCATTCCTCGGCCAGGTCAAAGGCCAGGCCGGCCATCGAGAAACACTCTTCGGGAGAGGACGGAAACAGCACCGGGTGGCGGGTGTCGCCGTGAGAAAGCACGGCGTTCTTGAGGACGTCGCCCTGCATGGTGCGGGTGGGCAAGCCGGTCGAGGGCCCCACGCGCTGGATGTCGAAGATGACCGCTGGAATCTCGGTATAGTAGCCCAAGCCGACGAACTCGGACATGAGAGAGATGCCGGGACCGGCGGTGGCTGTCATCGACCGCGCCCCCGTCCAGGCAGCGCCGATCACCATGCCAATGGCAGCCAGTTCGTCTTCGGCCTGCACGACGGCATAGGTGGGCAACCCGGTGTCGGGATCTTGCCGGTAGCGCTTCATGTAGCCGATGAGCGATTCCACCATGGAAGACGACGGAGTGATGGGATACCACGTCACCACCGTCACGCCTGCAAACATGCAGCCGAGCGCCGCCGCGGCATTGCCCTCAATCATGAATTTGCCCTGGTTCTCGTTCATCCGCTCGACGTGAAACGGATCGGCCTTCGGGAGATTCTGTTCGGCGAACTCCTTGCCGGCCATGATGGCATTCCAGTTCAGGTCGGCGGCCTTCACCTTTCGCTCGCCGAACTGCTTGTAGAGCGCCGCCTTCATGCACTCCAGGTCGATGCCGAGCAGGTGCGCCAGAACGCCGTCGTAGATCATGTTGCGCACCAGTTTGCGCAGCTTGGCCTCCGGGCAGACCGGCTTTACCAGTTGGTCGAAGGGTACCGCGTAAAAGGACAGGTCGTTCCTGAGGGCGCTGAGTTTAAGAGGCTCGTCGTACACCACGGCGCCGCCGGGCTCCATGGTCATCACGTCCTCTTCGGCAGTCTCGGAATTCATGGCCACCAGGAAGTCGATTTCCTTCTTCCTTCCGATGTAGCCTCGCTTGTTCGCGCGAATCGTGAACCAGGTGGGCAGACCCGCAATGTTTGAAGGAAACAGGTTTTTGCCGGACACCGGAACGCCCATCCGGAAGATGGACCGCATCAAAACCAGGTTTGCGGTCTGGCTGCCGGAGCCGTTAATGGTGGCGACATGAATGCTGAAATCGTTGATGACACGACGGGACGCTTCGTCCGCCGCTGACGCCAGGTGGGCCAGTTCACTACTGGACATTGATGATTGAACCTTTCGCGAATCGGGATCTCGCGATAACCCAGCGGATCCCAGTGCTTGTCCTAATTATACGGATTATTAGCAAAACGCGAGGGATGCAGGATTCAGGTCGAAGATGGGCCGGCGGCGCAAAATCTTCCGGAACTTCTCGGAGCGCGGCTGGCAATACCATAAGGAGAGCGGCATTGCCGCACGGGAAGGCGGAACCTGCAAGGCTTGACACAAACGGAAGCCAGATTGATGACTGACGGCGAGTTGTGCCGGCTGATGGGGGACGGCGTCGAAGCGGCGTTTCTCGAGCTGTACCGGCGGTACCAGGGCCCGGTGTACCGGTTTGCGCTGCATTTCTGCGGTTCGGATGCCACTGCCGAGGACGTGACGCAGGACGTATTCCTGGAGCTGATGAACGGGCGGGTGGGTTACGACGCCTCGCGCGGCCCGCTGGCGCCGCTGCTGGTAGGGACCGCGAGAAACCTGGCCCTGCGCAACCTGCGGCGGACCAAGGAACATGCCGTCTTCGAGGATGACGCCGCCGCCGTTGCGGCTGAGTTTCCGACGGTGGTCGAAAGCCTGTCGCGACGCCAGACGGTGGAGGCGGTGCGCCACGCGGTGGCTTCGCTGCCGACCCACTATCGCGAGGTGGTGGTGCTGTGCGAGCTGGAGGAAAAGAGCTACCAGGAGGCGGCGGCGATCCTGGAGTGCGCCACCGGAACGGTGCGTTCGCGATTGAACCGGGCGCGGGCGATCTTGATGCAGAAACTGGCGGCGCAAGCGGAAGCGCCGCAGCCGATCGGCGGAATCGGCGCCACGGAGAACGCTTTATGACTTGCCGGGAATTTCGGGAACTGGCTCCTTGCCTGGCCCGGCGGGAGCCGCTGATGGCGGCACTGTTGCGGGATGCCGACGAGCACAGGGTCGAGTGTGCCGACTGCGCGCGGTATTTCGAAAACCAGGAGACCCTCAACGCCAGCTTGCGTGGATTGGCGGCGTCCCGCCGCGACGCACTCCCGCCGAAGCGCGTGGAAGGGTGTCTGCGGGAGGCGTTCGCCCGGCGGCAGGCGCTGATTTCGGCCGCGCAGTTGCCGGCGCGCACGGCTGACAGCCGGCGTACGCTCTGGATGGCCGGCGCCATCGGCGCGCTGGCGGCGACCGTGGTGGCGCTGTTCCTGCTGCTCGCGCAAAGCCGGAAGTTGGAGCAACCGACGCCCGAGCCGGCACGGCAGGCGGCGGCCCCGCCGGCGAGCGGCCCGGAGGATTCCGCGCCGGAGGTGGCGGCGGCCGAAGTGCCGGTGCGCCCCGCGGTGCGTCCATCGAGACCCGCCCGGGCGGCGCAGCCGGGCCTGCTGGAGGACACTTACGAGCCGCGCGCGGCGTTCCTGCCTTTGGCCACGCCGGTGACGAGAAGAGACGTAGACGGCGCGCAGATTGTGCGCGTGCGGCTTTCGCGCGCCGGATTGGCGGCGCTCGGCATCCCGGTGCTCACACCCGGTACGGAAGGAACGGTGACGGCCGATGTTCTCATCGGCCAGGACGGGATGGCCAAAGCCATCCGCTTTGTCCGCTGAGGCGAAACAGAGTTTCGGAGTCTGAAGGAGAACAGGGAAATGAGAAATTGGATCGGCTTATTTGCGGTCTGCGTGCTGGTGTCCACGGCCGCGGCGCAGGAAGTGAAACACCAGGAAACGAAAACGGAAGAGCATAGCTTCACGGTGGTGCAGACTTCCGGGCAGGCGGGAGGTATGACTACCATGGCCAGCCCGGAGACCGGGATGATCGAGTTGATTTCACCACTCGGCGGCGTGGGCGGCAAGACGGTGAAGGACGCGCCGTTCTCAGCCGACGCCGTCACCGAAAGCACGCAAATGCTGGTGGACGGCAACCGTATCGTGCACCGTTCCGAGAGCAAGCTGTTCCGCGACAGCCAGGGCCGCACCCGCCGCGAGCAGACTCTGGACACCCTTGGACCGTGGGGCGGGCAAGGCGACGCTCCGACGCTGATCTTCATTCGAGACCCCAACACCAACGAGAGCTATACGCTCAATCCGCAGGACCGAACGGCCCGCAAGGCGACCGTGATGACATGGGTCTCCGACGATGGCAATACGCACTACAAGGCCCAGGCGGGCGCTGTTTTCATCAGCGGAAACGCCAGCAAGAAAGGCGAGATGGTGGAGCAGAGCGTTAGCGTGGTCCGGTCGGGCGACGCGGGTCGTATGGCAGCGGCCGTTCCGCCGCCGACCCCCGATTTAGCGGTCGAAAGCGGCGGGACTTCGAAATCCGAAGACCTCGGCGACCAGGAAATCGAAGGCGTCAAGGCGCACGGAACACGCACCACCGTCACCATCCCCGCCGGGAAAATCGGCAACGACAAGGACATCAACATCGTAAACGAAGAGTGGTACTCAGCCGACTTGCAGATGGTTGTGAAGTCGATGCATTCCGATCCGCGAACGGGCGTCACCACGTATAGTCTGACCACCATCGACCGCAGCGAACCGGCTGAATCGCTGTTCCAGGTTCCGGCCGACTATACCGTGGTGGAGGGTAAAGACGCCGGCCCGAACAGCTTCTTCTTCAAGAAGACCGCCCCACCGGCCCAAAAGTAACGCCTCCAAGGCGTGGTTGGACACCCCCAACCGGAAAAAGCCCCGAAGCGGCGGCGCCGTCTCGGGGCTTGTCCTTTCCTCAGGTCTTATTGCTGGTGGCTGTCTTCGAGGTAGGTGTAGCCGTCCAGTCCTTCTTCATAAAACCGCAGCAGCCGGCCGCTCTCTTCATAGCCGATGCGGCCTTCCCGCAACGCCGACTCGACGTCGCGCCGAAACTCTTCAAACAGGTTGCGCACGCTGTACTGCACGTAATCGAGGACTTCTCGCACGGTGTCGCCCTTCACCACCGCATCCAGGATCGCCTCGCCGTTGGCGCCGATGGAAACGTGCACGGCGTTGGTGTCGCCGAACAGGTTGTGCATGTCGCCGAGAATCTCCTGGTAGGCCCCGATCAGGAAGGTGCCGAGGTAGTACGGCTCGCCGTTGAAGGTATGCAGCGGCAGGGTTTTTTTCACGTCGCGGCGATCGATGAAGGAATCGATCTTGCCGTCCGAATCGCAGGAAATGTCGCCCACGATGGCGTTGCGCAGCGGAGGCTCGTTCAGCCGGTGGATGGGCATTAACGGAAACAACTGCTTCACCGCCCAACTGTCGGGAAGGCTCTGGAACAGCGAGAAGTTGCAGAAGTAGGTGTCCGACAGCATGGCGTCCAGGCCGTCCAGCTCCTCGGGACAATACTCCAGGTCCTTCTTCAGCCGCTGGATGCGGCGGCAGATCGCCCAATAGATGTTCTCGGCAAGGCTTCGTTGCTCGAGCGGAAGGTATCCCAGGCTGAACAGGTTCAGCGCCGAATCGAGAGCCTGCTGGGCGTCGTGATAGGTTTCGAGCAGGTTCTTCAAGCTGAGAGATTTGTAGGTTTCCAGTAAATCCACCACCGGCTGTTCGGCTTCTTCGGGCAGCGTGTCGGGAATCGTCTCGTCGCCGAAGCCGCTGACGCCCACCACGTTGAAAACCAGCGCGCTGTGATAGGCGGTGACGGCCCGCCCGCTCTCGCTGACGATGGTGGGGTGGGGCACCTCGGCCCCCTCGCAGACGTTCTGAATGTGGTAGACGATGTCGTTGGCGTATTCCTGCAGCGTGTAATTGACGCTCGATTCAAAGTCGGTCTGCGAGCCGTCGTAATCGATACCCAGCCCGCCGCCGACGTCGAGATACTTGAGCCCGCGCTCCCATCTTGCGCAGCTCGGCGTAAATGCGTGCCGCCTCGGTGACGGCGTTCTTGATCTGGCGGATATTGGTGATCTGGCTCCCCAGATGGAAGTGCAGCAACTCGAGCGTCTCCGCCATGCCGAGCGCGCGAAGCTCCTCGACGGCCCGGATCGCCTCGCTGACGGTGAGCCCGAACTTGCTGCGATAGCCGGCCGACGACTTCCAGCGGCCGGCGCCGCGGCTGGCGAGTTTCATGCGCAACCCGATGCGCGGGCGCACGCCGACGCGGTTCGAGTGGCGGATGATCAGGTCCAGCTCGGTATACTTTTCGACGATCGGCACAATACGGCGTCCGATCTTGCTGGCCAGCATGACCATCTCGATGTATTCGTCGTCCTTGAATCCGTTGCACAGGATGGTGGTATTGTTGTCGGCGATAGCCAGCACCGCCAGCAGCTCCGGCTTCGATCCCACCTCCAGGCCGAATCCGAAGGGCTGGCCGTTCTTGAAAACCTCCTCAACCACGTGGCGCTGCTGGTTGACCTTGATAGGGTACACGCAGCAATACTCGCCCTGGTAGCCGTGCTCGGCAATGGCGTTTTCGAAAACGTCGTGAATTTCCCTGATGCGGTGGCGGAGAATCTCGGCAAAACGGATTAGCAGCGGCGGATGAATGCCGCGCAGCACCAACGCATCCACCAGCTCTTTCAGATCGATGGCGCGGTTGGGTTCCTTGGTGGGATGGACCCACAGGTGACCGTTGCTTCCGACCGCGAAATAGCCCTTTCCCCAGGCGGGCACTTCGTACAGGTCCTCCGCGTCGGCGGCAGTCCAGCGCTCAGCCGGTTCCCAGATCGGGACGCCATCGGACACTTTTACACTCAACTCGCGTAGCTCCTCCCTGCAACCACAGTGTCGCGTTTCTTGGACAGTACGGCAAGTGAATTCTCAGCGGATATCCGGTTACAGCGCCGGACGGCGAGGTTCCGTTCCAAGACCTGGAACGCCGCCCAGCGCCCAGGCCTGGCGGACGGAGCGGACAATCGCCTGTTCCAGGGCGCGCGCCGCGGCCACGCCGACGACGGAAACGTCCACCGCCAATTCGCCCGCCGAAAGCCCGAACACGATGTCCCCATCCGACATGGTGTGCGCCGGGCGAATGGCTCGGGTCATCCCCGCCTGCGACATCTGCGCCATCTTCGTCGCCTGCACCTTGGTCAGTCTCGCATTAGTGGCCACGACGGCCAGGGTTGTGTTTCGACGGAGCGCCGGCGGCGGCCCCCCTTCGAGCATCAGGCGCTCGGTGCCGGCGAATTCGGACGAGTCGGGCGACCGGCGCGAGCCGGCAAGAATCTGTCCGGTCCGGGGATCGCAGACATCGCCCAGGGCGTTCACCGCCGCCAGGGCGGAAACCAGCACCCCCTGGTAGCGGCCCTCGAGCGCCACGGTGGCGGTGCCGACGCCGCCCTTCATGGCCTGCCGCATCCCCAGGATCTTCCCCACGGTGGCGCCGGTGCCCGCCCCCACCGCAGCCTTCGGCCACGGCGCCATCGGTCGGCGGCCGCCGCGGCTGCCTCCCCCATTTCGCGGGTCGGGCCGCACGTCGGCCTTGCCGATACCCAGGTCGTAGAGTATCGCGCGCGGCAACCAGCGGCACCCGGGCCGCTCCGGTGTCGAATCCGACGCCCTTGCGCTCGAGAAACCGCCGTACGCCGGAGGCCGCTTCGAGGCCGAACGCACTGCCGCCGGCGAGCACCACCGCATGGATTCGTCTCGGTTAAGTGCAAAGGGTTCAACAGGTCGATCTCTTCGGTTCCCGTTGCCGAGCCCCGAATGTCGACGCCTCCCGCCGCGCCCTGTTCGCACAGAATGACCGTGCACCCGGTGAGCGCCTCATAATCGGATGCGTGTCCGACCCGGATGCCGGCAATGTCGGTTAAGCCCTTCATAAAATTGTAAAGAATGGAGCCGACAGCTTGTATGGTAGCATCGGATTTCGAGGGTGCACCGGATTTGCTGGAGCTGCTCAAGGGCCCGATCTTTGTCTTCCAGGACTTTGTCGAGTCTGTCTGCCCGGGCCTTTCGCAATATTTTTCGCAGCCCGCACTACTGGGACGATGTCGTGCTGCAGATGGACGGCATCGGCGTGGGTAGCCTGCCCATCATCCTGCTGACCGGCCTGTTCAGCGGCGGCGTGATGGCGCTGCAGATGTCCCGCGCGCTGTCGCAATACGGGGCCACCGGAAAAGTCGGCCCGCTGGTTTCCATCACGCTGGTTCGCGAGCTGGGGCCGGTGCTCACCGCGCTGTTGGTGGCCGGTCGCAACGCCTCGGGCATCGCCAGCGAATTCGGGTCGATGAAGGTGACCGAGCAGATCGACGCCATGCGCGCGCTCGGCACCGATCCCGACGCAGAAGCTGGTGACGCCCGCGCCTGATCGCGATGATGGTGGTGGTGCCGCTGCTCACCATCCTGGCCGACTTCGTGGGATTGATCGGCGGATGGGCGGTGGCCTGCCCGATGCTCAGTCTGACCACCGGCTCGCAATACTGGACCACGGCCTACCAGACCCTCGAATACAACGACATCACGCAGGGCCTGCTCAAGCCCTTCCATGTTCGCAATCATCATTTCGCTGGTGGGCTGCTATTACGGCATGCAGACCACCGGAGGAACGCAGGGCGTCGGCCGCTCCACCACCCGAGCCGTGGTGGTGAGTTCGGTCTGGGTCTTCATGGTGAACTTCGTCGTGACCAGAATTTTCGTCAACCTTTAGGGAATGTCAGGGTAGCCGGACGATGACGGAGGCCAACGACAGCCCGATTCTTACAGTTCGAGGACGTCTCGGTGAGCTTCGCCGGCGAGCCCGTACTGAAGCAGGTTTCCTTCCGCATCCACACCGGAGGCACCCGGGTAATTTTGGGGGCGGCGGGCAGCGGGAAAACCATTCTTTTGAAGCTTGTGCTTGGCCTGGTGCGGCCTGAGAGCGGGCGAATTCAGGTTTTCGGCGAAGACATCACGGCGATGGACGAAGCGGAACTGGCGGGCGTGCGCTGCCGCATGGGCAGCCCTGTTTCAGGAAGGCGGGCTTTTCGACTCGTTGACCATCGAGGAAAACGTCGCCTACCCGCTGCTGTATCAGAAGCAGGTCCGCGTTCCTCCCGGCGAGGTGCTTCCGCGCGTAAAAGAGTCGCTCGAATTCGTGGAATTGGGCCAGACGCTCGAGAAGTTCCCGAGCGAGTTGTCGGGCGGGATGCGCCGCCGCGTGGGCATCGCCCGCGCCATCGTCACCCGGCCGCCGCTGCTGCTGTACGATTCGCCCACCGCCGGTCTGGACCCGATCACCGCCAACACCATCATTGCGCTCATTGTGAAAGAGCGCGATTTGCGCAATACCACCAGCCTGGTGGTAACGCACCGATACCAGGACGGCGTGCTGCTGGCCGACTTCCACTATAATGAGCGAACCGCCGGGCTGGAGCGCACAAAAGAGAATGGCACCCGGCGAATTGCGGAGGCGCGGACGCTGTTCGTGGTGCTGCGGGAGGGCGAACTGGTATTCGAAGGAACCCGAGAAGAACTGGAGCGGTCGGCGCGACCGCTACGTGTCGAAGTTCGTAAAGCGGTAAAACGGATAGGTAGAACATGCCGTCAGCACAAAAAGTTCGTTGGGCGCAGTTAAAGGTCGGCATCGTCGGTATCGCCGCTCTGGCGGTTCTCGCGGTACTGGTCTTTCTGATGACCGGCAAAGGCGATCTGTTCGCGAGCGACGTTCTGGTGTATTCCTACCTCGGCGATTCGGCCGCCATGGCGGAGGGTTCGGCCGTCCGGCTGAACGGCATCCTCATCGGCAAGGTGAAGGCGATCGAATTATCCGGGGAGTCGGACCCGTCGCGGACC
Organism: Bryobacterales bacterium; assembly: GCA_963810595.1. Classification (GTDB taxonomy): domain Bacteria; phylum Acidobacteriota; class Terriglobia; order Bryobacterales; family Bryobacteraceae; genus CAWEOG01. The sequence goes on from CAWEOG010000006.1 coordinate 121,998, forward strand.
GTTCGCATCGTTATGGAAATCCAGGAGCGGTACCTCAAGCAAATTCCCGTGGATACGCTGGTGACCCTGAGCGCCGAAAACGTGCTGGGCACGAAATTCGTCAACCTGAAACGCGGCACCAGCCGGGAAACGCTGAAGGCCGGCGGCGAGCTGAAGGCCCGCGACGACAAGGACTTTCTGGAGATTGTGCAATCCGCCTATCCGCTACTCGACACCGCCAACAGCATCCTCAACCGTATCGATGCGCTGGTGTCGCGTATCGAATCCGGGCAGGGAACCATCGGGAAATTCCTGGTCGACGACAGGCTGTACAACAAACTGACGTCCACTGTCGAACAGGCCGAAAAAGTGACCACCGCGCTGGCCGAAGGGAAGGGGACGCTCGGACGGCTGCTGTACGACGATGCGTTGTACGAGGAATTGCGCACCAGCATGACCCGCCTGAGTTCGGTCCTGGACGAGATCCAGAAGGGCGGAGGGACGGTGGGGAAACTCATTAACGATCCCAAGCTTTACAACGAACTCGAGCAAACCGTGGCCGAAATTCATAGCCTGGTCAACGATCTGAATGCGGGCAAGGGCACCGCCGGTAAGCTCCTGAAGAGCGACGAGTTGCACGCCAAACTGAACCAAACGTTGGGCGACGTTAACAAGACGCTCGAAATGGTCAACAGCGGACAGGGGACCTTCGGTCAGTTGCTGGTGAACCCATCCCTGTACGAGAACATCAATGGCCTGAGTACGGAAATGCGCACGTTATTGAAGGATTTCCGCGCCAATCCGAAAAAGTTTCTGCGAATCAAGCTGTCACTGTTTTAGAGGCCTGGAAAATTGCCCGGGGTGAGGACCGATGCTCGCCAGCAAGCCGGCCCGCCGCGGCACGCTGCCTGTCCATCTCCTCGGTAGTATAAGAACCAATCCCAAACCTCCGCCGGCAATCAGCCGCCGGGGAATACACCGCAAAACGCCGGTCCTTGCAGCCGGAAAGATAGTCTTTGCGGGCGTGGTGACGATGAAAAGGGAAGGAGTATGCAAACTCCCCAACGCCGTTCTCAGCGCGCTCTCATTCGGCGCCTCCCGCGAACCGGCTGCGTAGAAGGCGACTCCGGTCGCTGAAAACCGAAACGGTGGCGTTACCGGGCGCTCCCGAACGCCCTGGCAAACGGAAACGGCCGATGGACGACATCCGGATGCTGCCCAAATAGAGATTCCCGTCAAACTCGTTTACGCTGGCCAGGCTACCGCACTCTCCCCGGCTGTCCTGAAGGTTGTAGACAACTTTGCCCCGCACATCGACGCCGACCACCCAACTGAATTGCCGCATCCAGTCTCCCCGCAGCAGGCGTTCCGGCAGTCGGGAAAGGACCGTCCGCAAGAATGTGCCTCTCCACAGCCGCTCGAGTGCGGCGAGGCGCGGCCTGGCCAGGGCTATCCAGAAGATGCCCCGGTGGTTGTAGGACAGGTTGTCGGGATAGCCCGGAAGCACCAGAAAGGTGTCCCGCTTGCCGGCGTTGGCCCCGGAGAGCCACAGGCGCGTGATGCGGGCGCCGAACGACTCCGCCACCAGTACGAAGCTGTCGTCCGGGCCGAGCGCCACGCCGTTGGCGAACATCAGGCCGTCCAGGCGGGTCTCGGTCGCGCCGTTCCTGGGGTTGTAGCTCAACAGCCGGCCGGTAGGACGGGTCTCCAGGAAGTCCAGAATGAAGTGTTCGACAGGAAACCGGCGCGAAGAGTCGGAAAACCAGATGGTCCCGTCAGCGGCAATATCCAGGTCGTTTACCAGCTTCAGGGGTTCGCTGCCGGCGTAGTCCGCGAGAACGGTAATCCTGCGATCCGGTCCCACCGAGAGCAGGCCCCGCGATGCGTCGGCGACAATCAGGTTCCCCTGGGAATCGAATTGCATTCCCAAAGGACGGCCACCGGTGTTGACAAACGTCTCCGCGCCGGCGCCATCCTCGCGGCATCGGACGATGCGTCCGTCCAGCAGACCGGTGTAGAGGAAGCCGTCCGGCCCTTTGGTCACGTCCTCGGGTGCCTGGCCGATGCCCTCCGCCAGGTGCTTCACCGGACGCAGGGATTGATTCGGCGCGAACGCTCCCGTCAGGCCGGGATTCTCCGCTGGAATAAAGACGGCTGGAGCGATCGGGGCGGGCCAGAACAGCAGATAGCCGCCCAGCATAGCGATAAGGACAAGCGCCCCCAGCAGAATTCGACGCATGGTCCAGTATTCTATTACACGCTATCGGCGCTCAGGTGTTGCTCGCGATCGTGACGCTGGCGGACTCGAGCGACGGCGAAGTTGCGGTTACCCGGATCTCGCCCGCTTTGCCCGTGGCTTGCACAATCGCCAGGCACATGCCGTTGAAGGCTTTCCGGCGGTTGACCTGGTAGTCTTCGTGGCTGGCGGGATCCCCGTTGTCGACCCCGATCAGCTTGCCTTCGCCTTCCACCTGGAAAACCACCTCGCTATCCGCCACCGGCACCATCCGGCCCTGTGCGTCCAGGATGCGCACCGTCAGGTGGGCCACATCCCGGCGATCCGCCGCGATCGCCGCGCGGTCCACCGCCAGTCCGATGGCCGCCGGCTCGCCCGTGGTGGACACTTCCACGGTGCTCACCACCTTACCGTCCTTGGTGCCCACCGCTTTCAGCGTTCCCGGTTCATAGGGGATTTCCCAGGCCAGGTGCAGGTCTCCGGTGGTCCTTGGCACCCTCATGCGGGCTGGCACATTCCCGTATCGTCCTTCCATCCCCAGCCGCGGGAAGGCGTAACCTCTTACCCCGGCGCTTTTGCCGTTGATAAACAACTCCACCGTGTCGCAGTTGGTGTAACAGGTCACCGGTACGAACTGGCCCTCCTTACCCTTCCAGTTCCAGTGCGGGAACAAATGCAGCATCGGCGCCGCGGTCCACTGGCTCTGATAAAAGTAGTAGCCGTCCTTCGGAAATCCGCACATGTCAATCACGCCCGCCGAGGAACCCTTGCCGGGCCAGCGCGCCTCGCCCAGATGGTCGATGCCGGTCCACATGAAATCGCCGGCCACGTAATCGTAGGTTTTGACAAACTTCCATAACTGTTCCACGTCGACGTTCCGGCCGGCGCCGAATCCGCCGAACCTGCCAACCCGAGAGGCCTCCGAGGGGAACAGCTCGGAATACTCGCCCCGTATGCCGCTCATCGAGGTGCTCTCGGTGCCGATGACGCGCCGCTGCGGAAACGCGTGGCGGTCGATGCTGAAGTACTTCTCCTTGCGGTCGCGCCAGCGGTCCACATAGTTGTAGCCCACGATATCGAGCAGGGCCAGGAACTCCGGCCGGGCGCGGTTGTCGAGCGGCTCCGACATGATCCGGTCGCAGGCCGCCGTCACCGGACGCGTGGGGTCTTCGCGGTGAAACACAGTCAGCAGTTTGCGAAGCGTCTGAGCCCCGTCGGGCGCCGCCTGGTCGCCAATTTCGTTGCCGGCGCTCCACAGCACCACCGACGGATGGTTCCGGTCGCGGTGCATGAAGTTCATCACATCCCGCTCATACCACTCGTCGAAATAATTGCTGTAGCCGTTGGGGCCGATCTGGCCCTTGGGCACTTTCCACTCGTCGAAGGCCTCGTCCATGACCAGGAATCCCATGCGGTCGCACAGGTCCAGAAACTCCGCGGCGAACGGATTGTGGCTGGTGCGGATGGCATTGCAGCCCATCTCTTTCAGGATTTCGAAGCGCCGCTCCCACACCCGCTCCGGCACGGCGGCGCCCAGGCAGCCGCCGTCGTGGTGCACGCAGACGCCATTCAGTTTGACCGGCTCGCCGTTCAGCAGGAACCCCTTGTCGGCATCGAACACCGCCTCCCGGATGCCGAAGGGTGTTTCGTACACATCCACCACCTGGTCTCCCACTTTCACCGTGCTGCGGACTTTGTACAGATACGGATTTTCCGTCGACCACAGGCTTGGGCTCGGAACGGTGATCTGCTGCGTGAATTGGTAGGATTGCCCGTTTGCCGCCACTTCCTGGGTGGCCTCCGCCGTCTCGACCGCGTTGCCGTTGCGGTCGAGTATGCCGGTGGTGAGCGCGCACATTGCCGGGCTGCCTGCGTCGTTGGTTACCCGCGTTTTGACCTGCACCACCGCCGAACTCCTGTCGATGCGGGGCGTGGTGACGTAGGTGCCCCAATAGCCCACGTGCACCGGACTGGTTGCCAGCAACCAGGTGTGGCGGTAAATGCCCGATCCCGAATACCAGCGGCAGTTGGTCTGGTGCGAGTTGTCCACCTTCACCGCCAGCACGTTCTCGCGGCCGAAGTTGAGGTGGGGCGTCAGGTCGTAGGCAAACGGAACATAACCATACGGGCGTTTTCCCAGGTACTGGCCGTTGATCCACACCTCGCTGTTCTGGTACACGCCGTCGAACTCGATGGTGAACCGCTTGTCCTTCGAGGATTCCGGGATCGAAAAGCGTTTCCGGTACCAGCCGATGCCGGTAGGCAGGTAGCCGCCGGACCCCTTCGACGGGGCATTCTCGTCGAACGGCCCTTCGATACTCCAGTCGTGAGGCAGGTCCACGGCACGCCAGCTTGCGTCGGCAAAGCCCGGCTGCTGCGCACCCGGCGCGTCGCCCTTCAGAAACTTCCAGCCGAAGTCGAAACTTTCGCGCGTCCTGGGAGCGGAACCGCCGGGGCCGGGCGCGGCATCGGCGGCGAGCGGGTTGGCGGCCTGGATCGCGGCCAGCAAAGCCGTCCCGCCCAGCACCCTTTCCAGCAATAGCCGCCGGCTAACCGAGCCCGTCGGGTTCTTTTCGATATTCACCGCTCTTACCTCCTCGTCTGCCGTGTATATTTATCAGATCCTGTCATCATCGGCAACGGGTTGCCGTCTTCGGCGAACAAGGAGAGCTGTGGCTCGCCGGCCCAAAGCTCCGGCATGTATTCCGGCAACTGCGACCTCAGACCGTGGCGTTTCCGGGCACGCTCGAACGCCGCTTCCAGATGTTTGGCGTACTCGCGGATGACGAAGCCGTTGGGGCGGAAGAGCGTTCGATAACGGTCCAACAGGTTGGGGAAGTGCTCTTCGATCAGGGGCAGGAAGACACGTAAGGAAGACGGCTTCAGGAACAGCGGTCCGCCGCCTAGCCAGACCGCGCCAGCCCCGGCGGCGGCACGAGCCAGATCGTCGATGGCCGCCGCGGAATCGGTCAGCCCCGGAAGGACGGGACTGGCGAAGACCCCCGCCAGCACCCCGGACGAGCGCAATTCGGCGAGCGCTTTCAAACGCAGCTCCGGCCGCGGCGCCAGCGGCTCGGTCAGCCGCGCCAAGGCTTCGTCCACCGTCGTAACGGTGAAATTCACGTGCACCACATTCCGGCGGGAGAGTTCCGCCAGAAGTTCGGCGTCGCGGGCCACCAGATCGGACTTGGTGGTAAACGACAGATGCCTCCCCCGTTCCCGCACAAGGGCTTCGATCAACCGGCGCGTCAGGTGAAACCGGCGTTCGGCGGGCTGATAGGGGTCTGTCGCCGTGCCGATGGCGATGCCGTCCTCGCGTGGGATTTTGCCCAACTCCCGCCGCAGGCCGGCGTCGGACCAGGCCTTGGCGAAGATCTGCCGCTCGAAGTCCTCCGGGTCGCGCAGTTCCATAAATTCGTGTGTGTAGCGCGCATAGCAGTAGCGGCAGCCGAACTCGCAGCCCCGGTAAGGATTGATAGTCCACCGGAACGGCACGCGGGGGCTGTCGCATCGGCTGATGAGGCTTCGTGCCGCAAGCTGGCGGTACACAACGCGGCGCTTGGCGCCCACCAGCGGACCCTCGGCCGCCATCCGCGCGATACCAACCAAACCGGGAGGGCTGTCGATGGAGAACAGCACAATAACTGTAGTTTCGCTTTTTATTCGCCATGTGTCAACGGACAGAAGAAGCAATATGAAACGCCGGATGGGAAGGCCAGTGCCGAACTACCCCACGTTTTCAAGCAGGCCCATCACGAATTGCCGGCTGGGCTCGACGAGATCCCAGGCGTCGCGGCAGAAGCACAGGTCCACGCACCACCACTCTACGTCCTTGAGGGCCAACAGGCGGGGCACCAGCGGCTGGAAGTCGATCAGGCCCTTACCGAAGGGGACGTGGGCGCTGGTCTCGTCCCCGTAAAGCGTTCCGTTGGAATCGATCAGGTGAACGGCGCCGATGCGGGGATGCAGCCGGTCGAGGAGCTCGAGAACGCCGCCTTTGAGTGTCTCCTTGGGACCGTGCTGGCGGGCACCCTCAACGCTGAGGGTATAGGCGTGTGAAGTGTCGAACACCAGGCGGAAGTTCGGGTGGGCTACTTTGTCGTGGATGGCCACCACTTCGGAAAACTTGTTGAACACAAACCCCGGCTCATACTCCCAAACCAGGCGGACGCCCCCGGCGGAGGCAAGCGCGGCGGCAGCGTGCCAGACCTCCGCCAGTCGATCGAGCGAGGCCTGGTATTCCTCCTCGCGAATGCCCCCCGGGGCCGTAACGGTATCGATGCGGATGGCCGGACAGCCGAGGTCGGAGCACAACTCCACGTAGCGTTTGAGCAGCTCCAGGTAAGCCTGTTTCTTCCCTTCCGTCACCGGGTTTACCGACGTGAAATCCGACGAGTAGCCCGAGACCCCGAGACCGAGATCGCTGAGGAACCGCAACAGTTCCTGGCGGGAAGCCTTGGTGGGGTAAGCGGAAATCGTGACGTGGGGAGGATAGCCGCAGAGTTCGATTCCGTCGTAGCCGGCCTCGGCCGCGCGCGCGGCGACCTCGGCCAAAGGGACCGGGTTGTCCAGGAACGGACCGAAGGAAAACGACCATGTCCCAAGCGAGATTTTCATTCGGCTTGTTCCCGAGCGGCGTTGGCCTGGCCTGAGTACAAGTATAGGCCGGAAGTGCGAACCCGGACGAGCGGTTGCGCAACAGAAATGCGTGGTCCCCGAATCGCACTATCCGGATTGTCTGAAGGCCGGACGAGTGAAAGAAATTCCAAAATCGCTCTCCGGCTTGACGGGCACTCGGCCGATCACACACAATGTGATGAGAATTTGTTCGAGGGCAGGCGACCAGGTAAATGACAAGACCCGTACGCATCGCCTATCGACGACATGCGTAAACAAAGAGTGAAAACGTTGGTAAGCCTGCTTGCCATGGTGTGTTGCGGCGCGCTTTGCGCGGCAACAACGGGCATAGCGAAACGCAACCCTGACTTCGAACGGAAGACGGCCCGGCAGACCCGGTCATTGGAACGAGTCGCACAAATCAGGGCCGCAATCATGATCGGTCGCCGGAGCACCGGTAGGTACGGTGGGACGCCGGTTGTCGCAGTGGATGCGCAATCGCCGCTTCCGGTTGGGTTCCGGCTGGCGTCACCCGCGCCGCGGGTGGCCGTTCTGGTAAGTTCCGCGGTCGCGCCGCGCGCCTCCAAGGCACGCCGGTCGAGAGCGGTATCCAAACAATCAGCGCCGGCACGGGTGCGCGCCAAAGCTATTAAGAAAAAGCCTGTTTCCACCACCGGCTCAATGGCGCACAAATCCAAGGCAGCCAAGACCCGTATGCGGAAGGTCGCCGCGAAAAGCACCCCGGCCAGGAAACCTGCCGCCTCAAGCGCGAAGCGACGCACCACCTCTAACACGGGCCGGACCGTGACTCGCCGGCGCCGCAAGGTTCGGCGATATAGTCCTTGGGACGTCCCCACCTACGCCGATTCGACGGTGGGTGATTTCATTGACGGGGAAGATCTCGAGGTGCGGCGTGCGGCGGTCGAGGCGCTGGGCCCCTATAACGGGACGGTGGTGGTGGTGGATCCGTTCACCGGCCGGATTCTGACGATCGTCAACCAAAAGCTGGCGTTGAAGGAATCCTACATTCCCTGCTCCACGGTGAAGCTGGTGGCGGGCATCGGCGCCCTTAGCGAAGGGGTGGTCGACCCCGATACGAAGGTCAGGCTCAGCCGCAGTGAGAAGGTGGATTTCACGGAGGCGCTGGCGAGGTCGAACAACGCCTACTTCGCCAAGCTGGGAGAGACGCTTGGCTTCGACAAGGTCAGCTACTACGCCCGGCTGCTCGGAGCGGGCGAGAGGGCCGGCCTGGCCATTGACGGAGAGCAACCCGGCGTGCTGGTTTCCGAAGAGCCGGCGGCCGGCATGGGACGCATGACGTCGTTTGGTGACGGCATCGAATTCACCGCCCTGCAACTGGCGTCCATTGTCAGTACTATCGCCAACGGCGGCACGATGTACTACCTGCAATATCCCAAATCAGCGGAAGAAGCCGAGAATCTGGTGCCGCGCGTGAAGCGCTACCTGGACATCCAGAATGTGATCGACGAGATGAAGCCGGGTATGTTGGGCGCCACGGATTTCGGCACGGCGCGCCGCGCGTCTTACGACCCCAACGAGCCGATATTCGGCAAGACCGGCACGTGCACCGACAAGCGGACGCACCTCGGCTGGTTCGGCTCGTTCGATGAAGTGGGCTCGAACAAACTGGTGGTGACGGTGCTGCTGACGGGGGGCAAACCGGTGAGCGGTCCGTTGGCCTCGGGCATCGCGGGCAAGGTGTACAAGACGTTGTCGGAGAAGAATTACTTCGCCAAGAAGCGGGAACTTTCTCCGGCGGCAATGGTGGATTCGGACTTTTTCAGCCAATAGGTTACCGGTTGCGGTCAATCCCGCGGCGCCGGCTGCGGAGTGGCCAGCAGCACAAAGCCCGAAACCAGCAGCAGCGCCCCGGCAGCTTCCAGTGCCCCGGCCAGGCCGACGGTGGCTTTCACCAGGCCGGCGGCGTAAGCGGTGACGCCCCCCACCATGACGCCCGCGAAATTCAACAACCCATATCCCGTCGCCCGCTGGCGGTCCCCCACCAGCCGGCAAAGCACGGGCATGACGTTGCTGTCGTAGATGCCGCGTCCGAGACCGAAAACAATCAGGGCGACGTACAGCACCAGCGGTGTTGTGGCGACGCCGGAGAGCATGAGAAAGGGCGCTGCCAGCACCAGGCCCAGCGACTGGGTCCACACCCTCGCCTTGGGATGGTGTCGCGCCCAAACATCGGCCGCCAGGCCGCCCGCAAGGATGCCCACCACGGCGGCTCCCTGTATATAAAACGTGGCGACGAAGCCGGCGCCCGCCAGGCTCATGGAGAATCGCTCGTATAGAAACAGCGGCAGCCAGGTATAAACCAGCCAGTTTGCCAGCGACATGGCGACGAAGACGAACAGGACCACGGAGAACCCCCGCACTCGGAACAGCGCGGAGGACGCTCCCCAGAAACCGCCGCCTTTGCCTGCCAACGGGGTGGTCGAGTTGGCCAGCGCATGATACAGAACCAGCCCGTAAGCCACGCCGATTGCTCCCAGCAGATAGAACGCCGGGCGCCAGCCGTGGTGCTCACCCATCCAACCTCCGCCGGCTCCGCCGAGCACGATGCCAAAGTAGATTCCGCTTTGGTGGATGCCCACCGCACGGGCGCGCGTCCGCTCGGAGTGGTGCGAAGCAATCAGGGCCAGCGCGGCAGGGATGTAACATGCCTCGCTCAGGCCCATCAGTGCCCTGGCTGCCACCAATTCCTGAAACGAGCGGGCCAGGCCGGTCATTAGCGTAACCGCCGACCACACCAGCAGGCTGAACAGGACCACGCGACGGTGCCCCAAGCGGTCACCCAGGTATCCGGCCAGAGGACTAGCCAGCCCGTAGACCCAGAGAAAGGCGGAGCTGAGCAACCCCAGTTGAGGGTCCGACAGGTGCAAATCGGAACCAAGCAAAGGGAACAGGGAGAAGATCACCTGGCGGTCGACGTAATTCAGCAGCGCCACCACCCATAACAGGGCAACCACCAGCCAGGCGGTCTGGCGCGAGCTCATCCGGCGGTGCCCCGGGCGAACATTTCCGGCGTGAATCCGGCCGCCATCAGATCTTTGTGGAGGCTTTCCTCCTGGCCGCCGCTCATCGCCAGGCGCGGCTTCAGGCATTCGCCGGCCGCAATCCCGCTCCACGCCAGCATGCGCTTCACCGCCGGCAACATCGGATAGCGCAGCGTAAGCCGGATGAGCCGGTTCACGCTGTCCTGCAGGCGCCGGGCTTCCGCCCAGTCCCCGCGCGCCGCCGCGCCCCGGATATCGGCGAAGGTTCGCGGAACCAGGTTATAGAAGGTGCCGATGCCGCCGTTCGCTCCCATCAACAACCCGGCCGCCAACACTTCGTCGCGTCCGTTGAAAACCACGCGAGAGGCGCGGCGGATCTCAGCCAGGCGATAAAGATCGAAATCGGTAAACTTCAGGCCGGCTACACCCGGAATTTCGCACAGGGCCAGGATTTGTTCGAGAGTATTGACCGCGGGCGCCACTTCGGGGAAGTAGTAGACCAGCACCGGAATTCCCGCGGCAGCCGCGATGTCGCGGTAATAGGCCTGGATCTCCTCGAAGCGATAGGCGCCGGCGGGCGGCAGGCTGCTGACCGCCGCGGCCCCCACTTTGACGGCGTGGCGCGCCAGCCGCACGGCATCGGCGGTGGACGCTGCACCCACGTGAATCACCACCAGCGCGTCCTTGGGCGAATTGCGCACGGCGATTTCCGCTACCGTTTCGCGGACCGCGGGAGCCATCAGCAACCCTTCGCCGGTCTGGCCGCAGGCGTATACGCCGTCTGCGCCGCAATCATAAATGCGCTGCAACAAGGCTTCCAGAGCCGCCGGCTGCAGCGTGCCGGCCTGGTCGAAAGGCGTAACCACGGCCGGCAGAATTCCTTCCAGGTTTGAACTCATACATTCACCCACGATCTGGAGAATCGAGCGTAGACAATTCGCTCGTAAGGGTTCTTTTCGCCACATTCGTACAGGCAGCCCAGGTGGCTGCGCCCGGCGGGCGCCAGAGACGAGTATGCCGCTGGGCCCTGGTGCAGCACCCGTCCGGCGTTCCAGGCGCGGCCCCCATCGCTAGAGCGCCGCACCGTCAACCGCTCCCGTTTGGTCGATGCCGGGTTCGAGAAATACAGCATGCCGCGGACCGCGATCAGGCTGGCCTGGCACACCGGCTCGATGAGGGCCTCGTCCCATTCAACAGGAGACCAGGTAAGGCCGCCGTCCCTGCTGCGAGAAACGGCGCGCCGGTTCTTTCCGTGGTAGCTGCGCATGTTGAGCAGCAGCGTGCCGTCGCCCAGCTCCGCCACCTGGCATTCGTTGGTGCCGGCCCCGGCGCTGCCGCCGAGCTGCCAGCTACGCCCGCCGTCGTCGCTGTAGAAGATATGCGAATAGGAATCGCGCGAGCCCTCCACCGCGTGGTCGCACGGGATCACCAGGCGGCCTTTGCGTGTCTCGATTCCCACTCCCGGCCCCGTCGCGTACCAGGTCCATTCCGGCTTTCGCACCGAAGCGGTGATCTGTTCGAGCTTGGCCCAGGATTCGCCGTCGTCGTCGCTGTAGGTCACGAAGACCGAGCGCCGCGCATCGACGGTGTGATCAACCATCTGGCGCTCCGTAACACTACCGGGATTGCCGGTGAGGGGAAGATAGATGCGCCGGGTCTTGCGTTCCTGAACCGGACACGGGTTGCCGATGGTGTCGGCGCCTGCATCGGCCACCAGCCGGAGCGGCGACCACGTCCCGCCGCCGTCGCCGCTGCGCTTCAGCACCACATCAATATCGCCGGTGTCGCCGCTCGACTGGCGGCGTCCTTCGCAAAATGCCAGCAGTGTCCCTTTGTTGGTTTCGAGCAGGGCGGGAATGCGGAAGGTGTGGTAACCGTCGTCACCCGCGCGAAAGACGTCCACCTGTTCCGCCGGCGGCTTCCCGGCGGCAGCGGCAAGCAGCGGGCCACCCAGAAGGGACTGCAAAAGGTTTCGCCGCGTACGACTATGCATTCAAGATCCTCTGAACACGCCGCGAACCGCCGGCGAATGTTCGAGCTTCAGTCCGCGCGCTCGGAAGCTGAGGCTTGCGGATTGAGCACCGCCTCGGCCAGCGCGAATTTCAGGGTCTCCAGGCCGTCCCCGGTGGCGGCCGAAATTTTATAGAACGGCATCTTGTGCTTCTTGGCCAACCGCTCCACGGTTTTCACGCGCTTGGGGTCCTGGGCGGCGTCCATCTTGTTGGCCACCACAACCATCGGCTTCGCCGCCATCTCCTGGCTGAAACTCGCGAGCTCGTCCAGAATCACTTTAAAATCGTGGCCCGGGTTGCGGCCGCTCATCTCGCTAACGTCCACCATGTGGACCAGCAGGCGGGTGCGTTCCACGTGCTTCAGAAACTGAATCCCCAGCCCGTGGCCCTCGTGGGCGCGTTCAATCAGGCCGGGAATGTCGGCGATGACGAACGTCCGCTCGTCTTCCAGGAGAACTACGCCGAGATGCGGTTCGAGCGTGGTGAAGGGATAGGCGGCGATCTTCGGACGGGCCGCCGAGAGCCGGGAAAGCAGGGTGGATTTTCCGGCATTCGGAAAACCAACCAATCCGACGTCGGCGAGCAGCTTCAACTCCAGGCGAAGGTTGCGCTCTTCGCCGGGGCGTCCGTGTTCGAATTCGGTGGGTGCCTGGTGGGTGGCGGTGGCGAAATGCTGATTGCCGCGGCCGCCGCGGCCGCCCCGGGCCATCACCACCCGCTCGCCGGCCCGGGTGAAATCGTGGACCAGCTCTCCGGTATCGGCATCGTAGACCACCGTTCCCACGGGTACCGGCAGTTCGACGTCGCCGCCGTCGCGCCCGGTGCATTGCGAGCCTTCCCCGTGTCGGCCGCGGCCCGCTCGGTGTTCCGGGTTATAGCGAAAATGCAGCAGGGTATTGTAGTGGTTGCTGGCCAGCATGGCGATATCGCCACCGTGGCCGCCGTCACCCCCCGACGGGCCACCGCGCGGAACGAATTTCTCCCGCCGGAAAGCCACGCAGCCGTTTCCGCCATCTCCGGCCTTAACCCGTATGTGGACTTCGTCGATAAACATGGCGCGAGTTGCCGCCCTCTTGCGGCCGCGGCCGAAAACACGAAAGGCCGCGCGGTGTTCGCACCGGCGGCCCGGGTGAAAAATCAGGTGGGAACGGCAGGCCGGGGCCGGCCGGCTATTCCGGCGCTTCCGAAGCGATGCTGATGAACTTGCCGTGGCGTCCGCGATCGCGGAATTCCACCGTGCCCGGAATCTTGGCGAACAGCGTATCGTCCCTTCCAACGCCGACGTTCTCGCCCGGCTTGTACTTGGTTCCCCGCTGCCTTACCAGGATGGAGCCGCCAGTTACGGTTTGGCCGCCGAAGGCCTTGATGCCCAGCCGTTGCGAATGGGAGTCGCGCCCGTTCTTGGAGCTGCCCAGTCCTTTTTTGTGTGCCATAGCTTACTCCGCCACAATCTCGTCCACGCGCACCGAGGTAAAGTTCTGCCGGTGGCCGATGGTCCGCTTGTACTGCTTTTTCCTTCTGAACTTGAAGACCACGATCTTGTCGCCGCGCCCATGGCCGGTGATGGTGGCCTTTACCTTGGCTTCCGCCGCTGCCGGACCGGCCTGGATGGCGCCGGCCTCGGAGGACACAGCCACGACGTGGTCGAATTCCACTTGGGCTCCGACGTCCCCGGCCAGGGTTTCCACCTTGATCTCATCACCGGGTGCGACGCGATACTGCTTTCCGCCAGTTTCGATGACAGCGTACATAAATTCCTCAATCTCTTAAGGGTTCCGGGAGGTTATCGCAGGACGCACACTCCGGGGAGGGCCGCACAACGGGCCACAATCCCCTATCTTACACCAAGCCCCGGGCTTTCGCCAGCTCTTACCGCCGGTCGATTTCGGTCTTTTCGGGTACGCGCCCGCAGGACGTTTTACTGGTAGAATCACTTTCCATGGGAAAACGCCGGTTGCTTTTGCCGCTCGTGCTGATGCTGGCGCTTCCGGCCTTCGGACTCGACCGGAAAGACGTCGAATACTCCCGGCCGGACGGAACGGCCCTGCTGCTCGATCTTCATGTCCCGGACGGAGCGGGACCGTTTCCCGCGGCGATTCTCATCCACGGCGGCGGTTTCGATCAGGGGAGCAAGAGCACCAACGTCCGGCCGCTGTTCGAACCGCTGGCCAGGGCCGGCTTCGCCTGGTTCAGCATCGACTACCGTCTGGCTCCCGAGTATCAAGCTCCCCGCAGGCCAGCGCGGATGTCAATAGCGCGATTCGATGGGTGAAGCGGCACGCGGCGGAATATCACGTGGACGCCTCGAAAATCGCGCTGATCGGGGAGTCGGCGGGAGGCTTCCTGGTGAACTATGCCGGCACGCACGAGACCCCCGAGACGCGCGTCGCCGCGGTGGTGGACTTTTATGGACCCTCCGACTACCTGAAACTGGCGCTGCTGCGCCGCGATCATCCGGAACGCTTTAATATGGAGAGCCTGAACCGTCACGCGGCCAACGGCGCCGGAATCCACTACTTCGGCGCCGACCGTCTGGACGCAGCGGGGATGGCAAAACTGCGCGCCGCCTCGCCCATCGCCGCCGTGCACAAGGGAATGGCGCCGTTTCTGTGCATTCATGGAAACGCCGACGACCAGGTGGCCTACCAGCAATCTCCCGAATTCTGCGACGCGATGCATCGGGTGGGAGTCGCTTGCGAGGTGATCACGATCGAAGGCGGCCATCACGGAATGGGTAGTTGGCGCGCGCCGGAAATGCAGCACTGGAAACCCGAAATGATCGCCTGGCTGAGGAAGACGCTGGGCGTTAAGTAGCAGCGCGTACTGAGGGAAAGACACCGGATCTGTTACACTCGCTCGCATGGAGCAGACTTCATCTCCTGTTCTGGTGCGGCACGAGGGCGACGCACCAAGCGAGCGCAGCACCTGCGGATGGCGGCACCTTCTGATCAGCCGGCAGGACCGGGATTCGAACGTCGCTGCCTGGGCGCACGCCGTGGATATCGACGGCGCGCGCGAACACTACCACAAGGTCTCGACCGAGATCTACTATGTGCTCGAGGGCGAGGGCGCTCTCATGCTCGACGGCGTCGAACACAAGCTCGCCAAAGGCTCCATCGCACACATTCCGCCCGGAGTGGTGCACGGCGCCAAGGGCCGGATGCGTGTGCTGGTGATCGGAATCCCCGATATCAGCCCGGACGACCTGTTTTTCCCGGCGGAGTAAGCGCTCAAACGCGGGCGAAAAGGCGCTTTCGCCGCTCGGCCCACTCTTCGGTCGAGAGAATTTTCGGGCCGGCCTCGATCAGCCTCGGCAGAAGGTCGAAAACGTCAATCTGCCTCCATTTGCCACCATCCCGGCGGCGGTAGCCACGCTGGTTCAACGCCGCGGCCGCCTGCGACATCGACAGGTCCTGGACAATCAGTTCCAAAGCTGTTGTCAGGATCTCCACTTCGTGGCTGTTCTCTTCGAGCTGCGAACAGTCGTCGGAAATCTGCAGGCCGAAGGGAACAACCTCCGGTACAGCGGCGGCCTCTTTGGCGGCCGTCGCCTCCCGTTCCCAAACCAGTGCCCGCAAGCGCCAGCCTTCCAGTGCCCGCTGCCGGATGTGCGATTCCTCCAGCGGCCCGGTCCAAGGTTCCCGCATTCGCTCCAGTCTTGCCATTTTCGTGCCCTCTCGCGAGTGTCGATTCCGATCCCCGCCGATGGCCTCGGCAATGAGGCACACGGCACCCTGGGCGGTTTGTAGCAACCCACCAACCACAGTACGGCACATTTATTTTGAACAACTTGCATGAATACCGGGAGAGTGGAGTTGTTCGTTTTCGGGATTCGCCGCACGGTGGGGGACAGGTGGTTATGCAGATTCGGCCGGGGCGGCCAGAACCCGGCGTACGCTTACCCCGGCTTCCCGGAACAGTACTTCCACCATCCCGAAGTGTTCGTCGTAGTAGGCGCTCGAGTACTGCTCCATGCGCTGGCCGGAAATAACCACGGCGCAAATACCGGCCTGGACGATGGCGCGCGCGCAATCCATACAGGGCATGATTTCGACGTAAATGGTGCAGCCCTCGGTGGCGGTGCCGGCGCGCGCCGCGTTGCAGATCGCGTTGCGCTCGGCATGTTCAATCCACAGATACTTGGTGGGGCGTTCGCGGCGCTCGGGCACGTCGTCGCGGATCCCGCGGGGAAACGAGTTGTAACCGGTAGAGCGGATCTCGTGCGCCGGCCCGACGATGACGCAGCCGATCTGCGTGTTCGGATCCTTGCTTCTGGCGGCGACTACCTTGCAGATATCCAGGTAGTACTCGTCCCAGGAAGGTACTATTCTCGGTTGCACGTTGATGCCTCGATTGACGCGCCTTGGTGGCCCGGACGACCGACGCCCGGGATTTTTCAATTGTATGCCGAACGCGAGAAAATTTCTTGCGCGCAGACAAATCCACGGCGGTTACCGCCGCTCGGACGCTCCCATTCGCCATTGGACGCAATCGAGTGCCGGAGTTCCTTCCGAAAGTGGTACTGTAAGGCAGGGCGGCCGTTGGCGTCCAGGGGTGTAGTTCGCGTTGTTTGACGGTCTCTGGAGCGCTCCGATAAACTGAAAGATTGGCCTCCAGCGTGCTCCACCCCGCTGGTGCGCTGGGGACCCACCGGCAGTTCCCGCAGGATTCCGCTGGGTTTCTGGCAGATTGTGATTCCAGGAGGAATACTCACTTGGCAGCAGGAATGCGTCATATCTTCACCTCCGAGTCGGTGACGGAGGGCCATCCCGACAAGGTAGCCGACCAGATTTCCGACGCCGTGCTCGATGCCGTTATGAAAGACGACCCGAGGGGACGCGTGGCGTGCGAAGTCCTGGTGACCACCGGCACATGCCTGGTGGCGGGCGAGATTACCACTAACACCTACGTCGACGTACCCAAGGTGGCGCGCAGCGTGATCGCCGACATCGGATACACCGACGCCACTTTTGGATTCGACGCGAAGACGTGTGGTGTGCTCAACGCCATCCAGTCCCAGTCTCCCGACATTGCTATGGGGGTGGACACGGGGGGCGCCGGCGACCAGGGACTGATGTTCGGTTACGCCTGCGACGAGACGGAAGAATTGATGCCGCTGCCGATTATGCTGGCGCATAAACTGGTGCGGCGGCTGAGCGAAGCGCGGCGCTCCGGCGAGGTGGACTTCCTTCGCCCGGACGGCAAGTCGCAGGTAAGCGTCGAGTACGTCAGCCAGAAACCGGCGCGGATCGACGCGGTGGTGGTTTCAACCCAGCACGCGGACATGCCGATCGAGGAATTGCGACGCCTGGTTCGCAAGCACATCATCGACCCGGTGGTGCCGGCCGACATGGTGGACCCCGCAACCAAGTACCACATCAATCCCACCGGCCGTTTCGTAATCGGTGGTCCGCACGGAGACACCGGGCTCACCGGCCGCAAGATCATCGTGGACACCTACGGCGGAATGGGCCGGCACGGCGGCGGAGCGTTTTCCGGCAAGGATCCCACGAAGGTAGACCGGTCGGCGTGCTACATGGCGCGCTATATCGCCAAGAACCTGGTGGCCGCCGGGCTGGCCTCCCGCTGCGAAGTGCAATTGGCGTACGCCATCGGTGTGGCGGAGCCTGTTTCTGTTATGGTGAATACCTTCGGCACATCCGTCATCGACGAAGAGCGGATAGTGGAGTTGATCCGGGCTCACTTCCCGCTTACGCCCGCGGGCATGATCGACCACCTGAAGCTGCGCCGCCCGATTTACCGCAAGACCGCGGCATTCGGCCACTTTGGCCGCACGGAAGACACATTTACTTGGGAAGCCGCCGACCGGGCCGAAGCGTTGCGTGAAGATGCCCGTGTGGCCGTGGTCGCAGCCAAAGGTTAGCCGCTTCCGCCGCGGGACGCGCGGTCTGCGTAACGGGAAAGCCGTACCGCTAAATCTCTCGATGCATGCCGATTTATAAAGTGAGGAAATCATGTCTAGCGAAAGCATTTCCATCCCCGGCGATGTGAAGGATATTTCTCTGGCGGAAGCCGGAAAGAAGCGGATCGAGTGGGCCGCCCAGTCGATGCCGGTCCTGCGCACGATTCGGAAAGAGTTCATCAAGGCACAGCCGCTCGCCGGTGTTCGCGTGGCGGCGTGTCTGCACGTCACCACCGAGACCGCGAACCTGATGATCGCGCTGCGGGACGGCGGCGCAAGCATCGTGCTGTGCGCATCGAATCCGCTGTCCACGCAGGACGACGTGGCGGCGGCGCTGGTGAAGGAGTACAACATCCCCACCTACGCCATCAAAGGGCGAAAACAACGAGTCGTATTACCGCCACATCGATGCCGCCATCGACACCCGCCCGCACATCACCATGGACGACGGCTGCGACCTGGTGACGGTGCTGCACACCAAGCGGACCGCCGAACTCGGGGGCGTGTACGGAGGCACCGAGGAAACCACCACCGGCGTCATCCGGTTGCAGGCCATGGCCAAGGACGGAATGCTGCGCTATCCCGTCATCGCCATCAACGACGCCATGACCAAGCATTTCTTCGACAACCGTTACGGCACCGGCCAGAGCACGATGGACGGAATTCTTCGCGTCCACCAATATTCTTCTGGCCGGCTCGAGCGTGGTGGTGGCGGGCTACGGCTGGTGCGGCCGGGGGGTGGCGATGCGGGCCCGCGGCATGGGCGCCAACGTGATCGTCACCGAAGTCGATCCGGTTCGGGCGCTGGAGGCGCTGATGGACGGCTATCGCGTAATGTCGATGCTGGAGGCGGCGCCCATCGGCGACCTCTTCATCACCGTCACCGGCGACAAGGGCGTTATCCGGCGCGAGCACTTCGAAGCCATCAAGGACGGCGCCATTGTCTGTAATTCGGGCCATTTTAACGTGGAGATCGACCTGGAGGCGCTCGGCAGAATGGCCTCCTCCCGCCGGCCGATTCGGGAATTCATCGAGGAGTTCGGTCTGCGCGACGGCCGCCGCGTTTACGTGCTCGGCGAGGGACGCCTGATCAACCTTTCCGCCGCCGAGGGGCATCCCGCCTCGGTGATGGATATGAGCTTCGCCAACCAGGCGTTGTCGGTCGATCACATCGTCAAAAACCACGAGCAATTGCAAAAGACGGTATTTGCCGTCCCCGAGGAACTGGATCGGCGCGTGGCGCGCATGAAGCTGGAAGCCATGGGGGTGAAGATCGATCGACTTACCATGGAACAGGAGAAGTATCTTGGAAGCTGGTCGGAAGGAACCTGAGGGCTCCGCCGTCTGTTCCGGTGGGCCGCCGTCAGGTTCTGGAGGTAAGAAGTTGGCACTCGTCGAAGGCTGTAAACACACTCTAGAAATCAGTATCCCCGTTGAGGAGGTCGTTCAGGAGACCGACCGCGCCGTGGAGGCGTTGCGGGCGAAAACAACCCTCAGGGGCTTCCGTCCGGGCAAGGCTCCGGCGAACCTGGTGCGGGCCCGGTTTAAAGAGAAGATACGGCACGAAGTGCTCGAAGCGGTGGTCCCGCGCTGGCTGGGCAAGCGAATCGAAGAAGAAAACCTGAAGGTGGTGGGCGAGCCGACGTTGAAAAACCTAAAGTTCGAAGATGGGGAGCCGATCACCTTCACAGCGGAGTTCGAAGTTGCCCCGGAGTTCGAATTGGGCGAGTACCGGGGGATTACGGTGCGGTACGCCGAGTCCACGGTTACCGACGAGGACGTCGACAAGCGCCTGGCGGACATTCGCGAGCAGAAAGCCCAAATGGTCAGTGTCGACCCCAGACCGGTCGAGAAGGGCGATTTTGCCGTGGTATCTCTCGAGACCGTCTCCGGCGTGGAAGGGGAGCCGATCAAAAGCGACGAAATGACGCTCGAAATCGGCGGCAAGGACACCATGGAGGCGTTCACCGAGAACCTGACGGGGATGACGCCGGGCGATGAGAAAGAATTCACCGTGTCTTATCCGGACGATTACGGGCAGGAACGTCTGGCCGGGAAGTCGGCCCGCTTCCACGCGGTTTTGAAGGGGATCCGTCTGAAGGAGCTGCCCGAGCTGACCGACGAGTTCGCGCAGGATTTGGGCGACTACCGCGACCTGGCGGAGCTGCGCGAGGCGGTCCGCAAATCGATTCTCCGCGAAAAAGAGTATGCCGCCGAGCAGCAGGCGCGCAACGAACTGATCGATAAGCTGGTGGAGGCGCACGACTTTCCGGTTCCGGAGGTGTTTGTCGACGACCAGATCCGGCGAAACGTCGATCAGTACGCACGCACCCTGGCGGCCCAGGGAATGGATCCCCGGAATCTGAAGCTGGATTGGGAAAAGGTAAAGGAAGCCCAGCAGGATCAAGCGGTTAAGGACGTCAAGGCGTCACTGCTCATCGGCAAGATCGCGGAGCGGGAAGCCGTCGAGGTTACCCACGACGAAGTCGATCGCGAGCTGCAGCAGTTGGCCAAGCACCGGAGGGAGCCGGTGGCCGCTCTTCGCATGCAGATGGAAAAGGATGGCAGCCTGCGCTCGCTGGCCAACCGGATTCGAGTGGAGAAAACGCTGACCCTGCTTTTCGAGCAGGCCCGAAAGGTGGCCGAATAACCGGGCCGGAAGTCAAAGATTGAAGGAATTCGGCATTCAGGGGATAATGAATAGTAATCTAGACTTGTGCGGCTTGATACTAAGCACGGTGCCCGGTTTGGGGGTTAATTTGTGAAGCGCGCTGGTGGCGACGAACCTCTACGCTGTTCTTTCTGTCACAAAAGTCAGGACGTAGTCGGGAAGCTGATCTCCTCCCCCAGCGATTACCCCCGGGCCTACATCTGCGACGAGTGCGTCGCGGTCTGCAACTCCATCCTCGAAGACGACCGGCAGGAAAAACCGTACGGCTTACCGCGCCAAACTTCCCAAGCCATTGGAGCTGAAAGAGTATCTGGACCAGTACGTCATCGGGCAGGAAGCGACCAAGAAGAAGCTGGCGGTGGCGGTCTACAACCATTACAAGCGCATGCACATGAACCGCCAGCGAAGCATGGACGTCGAGATCTCCAAGTCCAACATCCTGCTGATCGGGCCCACCGGCAGCGGCAAGACGCTGCTGGCCCAGACGCTGGCGAGGATCCTGGATGTGCCGTTCGCCATCGTGGATGCCACCACGCTGACCGAAGCCGGCTACGTGGGCGAGGATGTGGAGAACATCATCCTGCGCCTGCTGCAGAATGCCGATTGGGACGTGCAGCGCGCGCAGCAGGGCATCATTTATATCGACGAGATCGACAAGATCGGGCGCAAGGACGAGAATCCCTCGATTACCCGGGACGTCTCCGGAGAGGGCGTGCAGCAGGCCTTGTTGAAGATCCTGGAAGGGACCGTAGCCAACGTTCCGCCGCAGGGTGGCCGCAAACATCCCCACCAGGAGTTCACGCCCGGTGGACACGACCAACATCCTGTTCATGTGTGGCGGCGCGTTCGTCGGCCTGGAGAAGGTGGTCTCGCGGCGGGTCGGTCAGAAGATGATCGGCTTCAAGGATCAGCCGGTGGTGGACGAAGAGACAACCCGATGGAATCAGGCGTCCATTCGCGGGCAGCGGGACTTCGCCCTGCTTAGCCAGTTGCAGCCCGAAGACCTGATCCACTTCGGTTTCATCCCGGAATTCATCGGCCGCCTGGCGGTGACCGGGGTCCTCGAGGAGTTGGACAGCTCGGCCCTGGTGCAGATCCTGACGCGGCCGAAGAACGCTATCATCCGGCAGTATCAAAAACTCTTCGAGTTTGAAAATGTTAGACTAAAATTTAGCGACGAAGCCCTCGAGATGATAGCCGAACTGGCTCTGGAGCGTAAGGTGGGTGCGCGGGGCTTGCGCATGATCCTCGAGGAGTTGATGCTGGACCTGATGTACTATCTCCCGTCATACAAGAAGATCAAGGAATTCGTCGTCACCAAGGAGATGGTACTCGCTCAGTAAGATCAATCTCGCGCTTCTCGAGAAGGCGGGCTGAGTAGTCCAGACATCCGAGTCGGGGGCGTGCCGGCGAGGTAGTACGCCGGGGCGTCTGGCTCCCGCCTGAGGAACCATCCGTGCCGTCCCGATTCCGGGCCAACCGGGGGAGAGCAATCAATGGCAAGCCTGAAAGACAAATCGGACACGAAGCGATTGCCGATGATGCCCATCCGCGATGTGGTCATCTTTCCGTTCATGATGACCCCTTTCGTGGTGGGTCGTGAATCGAGCGTTCGCGCGCTCGAAGAGTCTCTGGTGGGCGAGAAGAAGATTTTCCTGGCCACCCAGCACGATGCCTCGGTGGACGATCCCAAGCCGAACGAGATCTACTCGGTCGGCACCATCGCCAACATCGTCCAGAGCCTGAAGCTGCCGGACGGCAACATCAAGGTGCTGGTGGAGGGAATGGAGCGCGCCAAGATCGTTTCGGTGAGCGAGGACGAGGGCTTTTTCCGGGCAGTGGTGCGCACCTTTCAACAGCGCGTCGACCCCAGCATGAATTTCGAGGCCCTTACCGGGCGGGTCACCACGCTGTTCGAGCAATACGTCAAGCTCAGCCAGAACCTGAACTACGAGACGATGCTGTCGGCGATCCGGGTGGACGACCCCGGAAAACTGGCCGACACGGTGGGCGCCAACCTGCAGCTCACCATCGAGGAAAAACAGGAATTGCTCGAAATCTTCGATCCGGTCGACCGCCTGTCGCGGGTTGCCGACATGCTGGACATCGAGATTGAAAAGCTGAACGTCGATCGAACCATTCAGGGCCGCGTGAAGCGCCAGATGGAGCGGGCGCAGAAAGAGTACTACCTTAACGAGAAGATCAAGGCGATCCAGAAGGAGCTTGGGCGCGGCGAGAAAAGCGAAATCGACGAGCTGAAGAAAAAGATTGAATCCGCCGGCATGGCCAAGGACGCTTACGAAAAGGCCATCGCCGAGCTGAAACGCCTGGAGAACATGCCGCCGATGTCGGCCGAATCCACGGTGTCGCGCAACTACCTCGACTGGATGCTGGCGATGCCCTGGAAGAAGAGGACCAAGGAAATCCGCGATCTCAACTACGCCAAGGAAGTGCTCGAGTCGGATCACTACGGCCTCGAAAAGATCAAAGAGCGGATCCTGGAGTTCCTGGCGGTGCGGCGCCTGGTGAAGAATCCACGGGGTTCCATCCTGTGCTTCGTCGGACCTCCCGGCGTGGGAAAGACCTCGCTCGGGATGTCGATTGCCAAGGCTACCGGGCGGAAGTTCGTGCGGCTGTCGCTCGGCGGGGTACGGGACGAGGCGGAAGTCCGCGGCCACCGGCGCACTTACATCGGCGCGCTGCCCGGACAGATTCTGCAGATGATGAAGAAGGCGGGAACGCGGAATCCGGTATTCATGCTGGACGAGGTGGACAAGATGTCCACCGATTTCCGCGGCGACCCGTCGGCGGCGCTGCTCGAAGTGCTCGACCCGGAGCAGAACTTCATGTTCATGGACCATTACCTGGATGTGGAGTACGATCTGAGTCAGGTATTCTTTATCGCCACGGCGAACGTTTTGCACACCGTTCCTCCGGCCTTGCAGGACCGCATGGAAGTGATCCGCCTGTCCGGCTACACCGAACTCGAGAAAATGGAAATCGCCCGCCGGTTCCTGGTGAAAAAGCAGATGGCGCAGGCCGGGCTGGAAGGAAAACAGGTCGAACTTCGAAGACGAAGGCATCATGGAATTGACCCAGTTCTACACCCGGGAGGCGGGGGTGAGGAACCTGGAGCGGGAAATCGGAAACGTGTGCCGCAAGGTGGCCCGCAAGGTGGTCGAAATGGAATCCACCGGCGGCAAAAGAAAAGCCTTCTCGCAGGTGGTAGTCAACCGGGCCAAGGTAAACGAATTGCTGGGGCCGCAGAAGTTTCGCGACCTGCTGGCCGAAAAACAGAACCAGGTGGGGGTCACCACCGGGCTGGCCTGGACGGAAGTGGGCGGCCAGCTACTGACCACCGAAGTGTCCCTGATGGAGGGACGCGGGCGTCTGACCACCACCGGCAAACTGGGCGATGTCATGCAGGAATCGGCGCAGGCGGCAATGAGCTATGTGCGCTCGCGGGCGGCGATGCTGGGCATCGCGCGCGATTTTTACCGGCACGTCGATATTCACATCCACGTTCCGGAAGGAGCCATCCCGAAAGACGGCCCTTCGGCGGGCATAACCATCGCCACCAGCATCAGTAGCGCACTCACCAACATTCCCGTCCGGGGCGACATCGCCATGACCGGTGAAATCACCCTGCGGGGAAGAGTGCTGGCCATCGGCGGATTAAAAGAGAAATTGCTGGCGGCGCATCGTCACGGGCTCCTCGAGGTGATCCTCCCGAAGGATAATGAGAAGGATCTGCCCGACATTCCGGAGAACATCCGCAAGGAAATGACGCTGCGCTTTGTGGAATCCATGGACGAGGTGCTGCGGCATGCCCTCGAGCGGGAGATCGACTCCCTGGGTATGCCCGCGACGAGCGCGATGGACCTGGTCCGCAGGGCGCCGGAAGACGGCAAGGAAGACAAAGTAACCCATTAGCGTGGAGCGGGGGCCGTGGAGCCGCCCGCCCCGCGGATGTCCCCGGTCGTGCCAAATGAAGGGCCGTGAAGCTGCACGCGGAATTCATCGCCAGTGCCGCCCGGCCGGAACAATTTCCGGCCCAGAGCCTGCCGGAGGTGGCATTCCTGGGCCGTAGCAACGTCGGAAAGTCGAGCTTGTTGAACCGGCTGGTCAAGCGCGACGGATTGGCATTTATCAGCAGCCGGCCCGGATGCACGCAGACGGTCAACTTTTTTCGATTGGAAGACCGCCTGATGCTGGTGGATCTTCCCGGCTACGGATTCTCGAGAGTTCCCGCTCATGTGGCACGGGAATGGACGGACACGATCGAGTTCTATCTCCGCGAACGGCAGACCTTGGAACTTTCCATACTTTTGCTCGACGCCCGGCGGGGGTGGATGCAGTCCGATCTCGAAATGCGGGACTGGCTGGAGCATTACGGGCGGCGGTACCTTGTGGTGGCCACAAAAGTGGACAAGTTGAACCAGAAAGAAAAGTCGCGCAACCTGGCGCAGATTGCCGCTCAATGTCCGGGACGTCCGGCGCTGGGGTTTTCGGCGGTTTCCGGCCAGGGCGTGAAAGAGATTTGGCAAGCGATCCGGGACATCCCTAAAAGGCAGGTACAGCAGTGAGCGACAAGGAGAAACACCAGGAATCGAAGCCCGCCGAGGCGAAGGCGGTGGAGGTGAGGACCTCCGAAGGAGGCCCCTCCGAGGCAAAACATCCGGAGGGCAGAGGGTCGGAATCGAAAGCGGCCTCGAAGGAACACGATTCCCGGGCCGACGGGAAAGGTCCCGAGTCGAAACCGAACGACGGGAAACCGCATGAGTCCTCCGGCCACCCCGGGGGATCTCGCCGCGGCCGGGGCGGCGGCGGATCGGCCGGCATTCCCCGCAACGGCGGCATGCTCGATCTGAGCGAGCTGAAGGAGATGAACAGCGCCAAGCTCAACCAGATCGCCAAAGACCTCGGCATCTCGGGCGTCGCCGGAATGCGGAAGCAGGAGTTGATCTTCAAGATTCTCCAGACGCAGGCGGAAAAGAGCGGCCTGATCTTCTCCGAAGGGGTGCTGGAGTGTCTGCCGGACGGCTTCGGCTTTTTGCGCGCTCCGGAGTACAACTACCTCCCCGGCCCGGACGATGTGTATGTCTCGCCGTCGCAAATTCGACGATTCGATCTGCGCACCGGCGACACCATCTCGGGCCAGATCCGTCCGCCGAAAGAAGGCGAGCGCTACTTCGCGCTGATCAAGGTGGACGCCATCAACTTCGAGCCGCCCGAGGAAGCGCGGAACAAGATCTTCTTCGACAACCTGACGCCGCTCTATCCCAACGAGCGGCTGCTGCTCGAAACCGAGAAGGAGAACTATTCCGGCCGGGTGATGGACATGCTTACGCCCATCGGCAAGGGGCAGCGCGGGCTCATCGTCGCGCCGCCGCGCACCGGCAAGACAATGCTGTTGCAGAGCATTGCGAATTCCATCACGACCAACCACCCGGAAGTGATCCTGATCGTGCTGCTGATCGACGAGCGCCCTGAAGAAGTCACCGATATGCAGCGCTCGGTGAAGGGCGAAGTGATCAGCTCGACGTTCGATGAGCCGGCGTCGCGCCACGTGCAGGTGGCCGAGATGGTGATCGAGAAAGCCAAACGGCTGGTGGAGCACAAGCGCGACGTGGTGATCCTGCTCGATTCGATCACGCGCCTGGCGCGCGCCTACAACACGGTTGTGCCGCCTTCCGGCAAGGTACTCTCCGGCGGCGTGGATTCCAACGCCTTACAGCGCCCCAAGCGGTTCTTCGGTGCGGCCCGCAACATCGAGGAAGGGGGTTCCCTGACGATTGTTGCGACGGCGCTGATTGACACCGGCAGCCGCATGGACGATGTGATCTTCGAAGAGTTCAAGGGTACCGGCAACATGGAAATCCACCTCGATCGCAAACTGGTGGACAAACGGATCTTCCCTGCAATCGATATCAACAAGAGCGGTACCCGAAAGGACGAGCTGCTGTTGTCGAAAGAAGAGCTGAACCGGATCTGGGTGCTGCGTAAGGTGCTGGCGCCGCTCTCGCCAGTGGAATCCATCGAGTTACTGCTCGAGAAGCTCAGCAAGACCCGCAGTAACGGCGAGTTTCTCGGAAGCATGAGCAACTAGCCGCTCAGCGAAACGTCTCCAGCGTGACATCGGTAGAGCTCCCGGCCCCCGGTGGCCGGGAGCTTCGTCTCAACTCCCGGCCATCTCCGTCCGGACGCGCGGGGAAAAGTTGCCTGCCATTCATAACCTTAAGGAATCAGGGATCGTCATTAAGGTTTGAAGCAACGAAACCAGACGCTCTACTAGCTCAATTTCTCAGGAAGGCAGGTTGCGCTGCCGATGCAATATCCGCTTAAGAAAGAACCAGATAGCAGTCCCGAGCCACGGCTGGCGCCGGAACTTGCCGCCCCGGTGGCCGCCGAGCCGGCGCCGTCGAAGAGGAAGTGGGTTGTTGTCGCCGTAATTATCGTCCTTGTCGGCGCAGCGCTCTATGTCCTTCGTGGCCGCATTGCCGGACAGCGCCCGCCCGGCCAGACGGCGGTCCAGATCCGGGTTGCGCCGGCCGTCAAGGGTATCCTGGTACGGACCCTTGCGCCTGACCGGGACCACGGAAGCCGAAAGATTTGTGTCTTTGCGGGCGCCCACCATGGTGGGCCGCCGGAACTTCAATGGAGGATCGAGCTTCGGGTCCCAGCGGATCCGGCTGGCGGGCAGCGGGACCACTCTGACCATCCGGTCCAACGCTGGCGGGTCAAGCACATTCCGCGCCACCTCGAACCGGTTTGACAGCAGTTCGTCAGGATTTGCCAACTCGGCACTTTCCAGTTCCACCGACTCTTCCGGGGATTCGTCCGGCAGCTCGACTGCGGCCGGCTCCAGCGCAGCGAGCGGCACCACTTCGAACGCCAGTTCCGGTCGATCTCCCGGCGGCGGCGTATTTGTCGGCGGCGGGGGCCGGGGTGGCGGCCGTTCCAGAGGTGCATTTTCCCAAGTGCTGGAAGAGCTTGTCGATCCGGGAACGCGCGTGAAAAAGGGCGACGTCGTGGCCAAGTTCGATCCGCAGTACATGGAAACGCGGCTGGACGATTTTCGCGCCGCTTATGAGCAGGATCAAAACGGTTTCCGGCGCGACATGACCTTGCTCGAAACACAGCGCAAGGCCCACGAGCTCGCAATCCAGGAAGCGAAATCGGCGCTCGAAAAGGCCAAGCTCGATTTGCGGACTGTCCCCGTGCTGAGCGATATCGATGCCGAGAAGTATCGGCTGGCCGTCGACGAGGCCCAGGCAAAGTACGATCAGCTTGTCGGTGAGGTGAAATATGTGAACACCTCCGCCGAATCCCAGATTCTGGATGCCAAGCTGGACGTTCAGTCCTCGCAACTGGGCTTGAAGCAGGCGCAGACGAATCTGGACAGGATGACCATGCGCGCTCCCATAGACGGCATCACCGTCATGGAAATGAATTTCCGCGGCGCGGAGTTCACGGCCATCGCCAACGGGGACGAGTTGTTTCCGGGGCAGCCCTTCATGAAGGTGGTGGACCCCTCTTCCATGAGAGTCGCGGCTAACGTAAACCAGGTTGACGCGCAGCAGTTGCGAATCGGCATGAAGGCCAGGATTCACCTGGATGCCTATCCAAGCCTGGAACTTCCAGGGACGCTGACCTCCATCGGGGCGATTGCGGTAAGCAGTCAGCGCCGCACGGCGATCGTAAGACAGGTACCGGTATATTTCCGGATCGACAAGCTGGACCCCCGCGTCATCCCCGATCTGTCGGTAAGCGCGGATGTACTGATCGAGACGCAGCCGAACGCCATCACGGTCCCCCGGGAGTCGGTGTTCGAGGACGCCGGCGGCAAGACGCGATTCGTCTTTGTCAGGGACCGCGGCCGCTTTGAAAAGCGCGAGGTGGAGACCGGCAAGTGGAACTACCTGAGGATGGCCATCACCAATGGATTGCGTCCAGGAGAAGTGGTGGCTTTGGATGCTCCTCCAGCGGCGGTGAAGAGTTCGGCGCGGCAGGCGTCGATCAATTAGGAGTCGGAACGGATGTCGAAAGATTTGAGGCCAAAACAACGCCTGGGCCAGGTCGACGGCGGCCGCCAGAAGATGGTGACCACCCTGTTGCTGCTGGCCGCCGTCGTTGGCGCTTTTATCTACTTTAAATACGGGCGTACGAAGACCGTTGAGGTCGCCGTGGCCAGAGTCCGTAGGGGTGAATTCGTTCTGAGTGTGGACACCCGCGGAGATGTCGAGAGCAGCCGGTCGCTGGTGTTGGCCGCCCCGCAGGTTCCCGACCCCACCATCGTCCTGCTGGCGACCAGCGGCAAGGCCGTCAAGAAGGGCGACATCGTGGTTGAGTTCGATCCGGCGCAGCAGGAACAGGATGTTCTCGAGCAGCAGACCAACGTGCGCACCGTGGATAGCCAGGTGGTGCAGCTCAAGGCCACGCAGAAGATGACCAACGAAAGCGATGCCATGAGTTTGATGACCGCCACCTACAACGTGCAACGCGCCGACCTGGAGGCCAGCAAGGCGGAAATCCTGTCGGAAATCGAGGGCGCGAAAAACCGCATCGACGTCGGGATCGCCAACGGGGAACTGGAGCAGCTTAAGGCCGTACTCAATAGTCATAAAGTGTCGCAGGAGGCGGACCTGCAACGTCTGGACAACCAGCGCGACCACACCATCCGGAACATGAACCGCTCCAAGGGATACCTTTCCAAGATGGAGATTCGCGCGCCGATTGACGGCATCGTGAACATTCTTCCGAACTTCCGCGCGCAGGGTTCGTGGGGCCGCAACTCGCCGCCCTTCAAGGAAGGGGACAAGGCGTGGACCGGCGCCAAGATCGCCGAGATTCCCGATCTTTCCCAAATGCGGCTGGAGATGGACTTCGACGAGGTGGACCGCGGGAAAATCAAGTTGAACCAGCCGGTGAAGATCACCATCGACGCTATTCCCGAAGAGGAGTTCGATGCGACTCTCGACTGGATCAGCCCCATCGCGACGGTTCTCAACCGGGGTATGGGCAGCCGCGACAAGGTGTTTCCCGCGCGGGCCACGCTCAAGAAGGTCGATCCCCGGATGCGTCCCGGGATGAGCTCGTCGGCCCGCATCATTACCGAAAGCCAGCCCAACGTGCTACTGATTCCGAACAAGGCCAGCGTTACCGACCGGGGTAAGCCCGCGGTCTGGGTGCAGCGTGGCAAGCAATTCGTTCTTCAGCAAATCACGGTGGGTAAAAGGAATGACAGCGACATCGTGGTGCTCTCCGGTTTGAAGGAAGGCGACGTGGTGGCGCTCGAGAACCCCAGGGAAGCCGCCGAACGGGCGCGAAAACTCTGATCGAGGAACGGCGCTCGCGACAGTCAGGACGGCGGAACGGATCTCCCGGTCTGCTGGGCAGGGTAACAAGTCATGAAAAAGCTCTTCGTACGGATACTGGTATTGGCGGTGCTTGTCGCCGGTGCCTGGGGGATTTACCGGCTTTTCCAGCAATTGCCGCAGCGCGCCGAGCGAGTGCCCACCACCGTAGTGCGCCAGAGCGACATTGTGGTGCGGACCTTTTCCCGCGGCGAATTGCAGGCCGTCCGTTCGGCCACGCTGACGGCCCCGAACCTGTTCGGCACGGTCCAGGTGATGCGCCTGGCGCCACTCGGTTCGCTGGCCCGCACGGGCGACCTGATCGTCCAGTTCGACGATGCCGAGGTGGTTGGCCGCGTCGAGCAGCGCCAGCTTGAAATCGACCAGGCCCAGCAGCAGATCATTCAATCCAAGGCGAATCTTGAGATTCGCACCAACCAGGACTCCGTGGAGCTGTTACAGGCGAAGTACGCGGTCCGGCGCGCCGAGTTGGAGGTGAAGCGCAATCCGATTCTGGCGGCCATCGACGCCAAAAAGAACCTGCTCAATCTGGACGAGACGCAGCGCCGGTTGAAAGAACTTCAAAGCGACATCCAATCGCGGCGCGAACAGGCGCTGGCCGAGTTGGCGGTACTCCAGGAAAAGCTCCGCAAGGCGCAAGTGGAAATGCAACGCGAGCAGGTGCGCCTGAACCAGGTGAAGATGCTGGCTCCGATGAGCGGCTTGGTTTCGATCAAAGAGAATCGCGCCGGTTTTTCCGGATTCATGGGGACGGCCGTGCCGGATATCCGCGAGGGCGACCAGGTGCAGCCGGGTATTCCGGTGGCGGAAATTCTGGATCTTTCCGAACTCGAAATCCTGGCGCGGGTTGGTGAATTGGACCGCGCGAATCTCCAGGACGGGCAGGACGTCGTGATCCGTCTCGACGCACTTCCCGACCAGAAGTTCAACGGCAAGGTCAAGAGCATGAGCGGCACTGCCAGGGCGAACGTGTTCTCTTCCGACCCCGCCAAGAAATTCGACGTCATTTTTTCCATCGACATGCGGCAGTTGCTTTCCGCTCTGGGGGCCAAGAAGGACCAGATCGAGCGGATCATGCGCACCGCCGCGGAAAACCGGATGAAGGCGCCGGCCTCCACCGCTGCGCCCGCCTTCGCTTCCTTCCCCAACGCTGGAGGGATGACGGGCGGCATGGCAGGCGGGACGCCTCCTCAAATGATGGCCCAACTGGGCGGTGAAAACGGCGGCCCGGGCGACCAGCAGGGCGGCGCCGCCCAAGGCCAGGAGCGGCAGCGCCGTGCCGGCGGCCGGGGTGGCGCCATGTTCGCCGGCCTTTCCGAACAGGACCGCGCCAAGGTCAATGCCGAGATGCAAAAGATCCTCAAAGGCCGCAGCATGAGGGACCTAACCCCCGAAGAGCGCACCGACATGTTCAAGAAACTGCAGGCGGTGGTGCCGGGCGTCCGAGTGCCCGGCCAGAACGGTCGTGGTGGCGGGGCGGCGGGCCAGGGGGGCAGAGCGGGCGGCGACACGAATCAAGCCGCCGGCGCTCCGGGCGGAATGAACTTCGGCTTTGCGGCGCCCGGTGGGATGCGCTTCACCAAGGAGCAGATGGACAACGCCAAGCTACCGCCTCCTCCGGAAGAAGACACCGAGCTGAACGTTCTGCTCCGCCCCGGGTTGCTGGCCGACATCGAAATCATCGTGGAGAAGATTCCCAACGCCATTCACATCCCCAGCCAGGCTGTGTTCGAAAAAGAGGGCAAGCCCATCGTCTTCTTGAAAGTCGGCGAGCTGTATGAGGAGAGGCCGATCCGGATCGCGAAACAGAGCGAGTCCACAACCATTATTGCTTCCGGCCTGAAGGCCAACGACGTGATTGCCCTGGTCAACCCCGAAGCCAAGCCGGGCGAGAAGAAATCCGGAGGCGGCAAGAGCGACAGCGGCGATCCGGCGAAGGGCATGGGTAGCAAGGGAGGCCAATAAGCCATGGCAATACTATCCGGCGTTTTGCCCGAACTGAAAATGGGGTTGGCCAGCCTGTTTGTGCACAAGCTGCGGAGCCTGCTCACCATGTTGGGCATGATCTTCGGCGTTGGCGCGGTGGTGGCGATGCTCTCCATTACCGCTGGGGCCCAGGCCGAGATGATCCGCTACATCGATCTGCTGGGCGTGAACAACATCATCATCGAGGCCAAGGAAGCCGTCGACCGGGACGAGCTGACGGCGCGGCGCGCGATCTCTCCGGGGCTCAGCTTTCGGGATTACCGCGCCATCGTCGAAAACGTTCCGGGGATCGAACTGCTGACCCCGCGCAAACGTTTCAAGCCGTCCAAGGTGCTGCCCAAGACGAGCGCTGAACTGCCGCTCCTGTATGGCGTGGAGCCGAGCTACATGGCCATCCAAAGCCTCAAGGTGGTGGAAGGCCGCTTCCTGGACGACAATGACAATCTGACTTCCGCGCCGGTTTGTGTGCTGGGCGAATCGGCGAAGGTGAACCTGCTCGGCTACGACCGCGCGGTGGGCAAGTACATCAAGGTGAACGACGGATGGTTGCAGGTGGTCGGCGTGCTGGCCCAACAGGCCACCGCCGATACCGAGGTGGAAGGCCTGGATGTCACCAACCGGAATAATCTGATCATTGCGCCTCTGAACACCGTGATGCGCCGCTTCGAGGACGGCAACAGCTATCTCAAGGACGAGATCGACGGCATTTATATCAAGGTGAAGGCCGGAACCGATTCGGTGGAGACCGCCAACGTGGTCAATGCCATCCTGGCGGCGACGCACAAAGACGCCGGCGACTACACCATCACCGTCCCGGCCGGCCTGCTGGAGCAGCGAAAACGGACGCAGTTCATCTTCGAAGTGGTGATGCTATGCATTGCCGGCATTTCGCTGCTGGTGGGCGGCATCGGAATCATGAACATCATGCTGGCCACCGTGCTCGAGCGGACGCGGGAGATCGGCATCCGGCGCGCCATCGGGGCCAGGCAGGCTGACATCGTACGCCAGTTCCTCACGGAGGCCGTTTTGATCTCGATTCTGGGCGGTTTGATCGGCATTGCTTTCGGTTTTTCGCTTTCGCGCATCATTGCCGCCGCCGCCGGGTGGTCCACCGTCGTAACTTCAGCTTCCATCATGGTGGCGTTCGGCGTCTCGGTCGGCATCGGCCTGCTGTTCGGCATCTATCCCGCGGTGCAGGCTGCGAAGCTGGATCCGATTGAGGCCATCCGCTACGAGTAGCAAGGAAATTTTTGATTGGTGGAAACGGAATGCGCTTAATCTTAATTCTTCTCGGATTAACCCTCGCGGTCAGCGCCGGAGCGCAAACGGCGGCTGAGCCTGCCGCCGCCGCGCAGCCGCAGCAGCCCGCCCAACAGCAAGCGGCGCAGCCGAAGGCAGACGTCTCGACGCGTGTGCCCGCCGATACACGCATCGGCGCAGGAGTACAGGCCAGCCAGGCGCCCGAACTGTCGAAATTCGAGGCTCCCTGGTTTTTCACCAAGAGCGGCTTTCACCATGCCTTTATGAATCCGAGCCCCAAGGTGGAGCTTCTCCCGCCCACCCGTGCGAAGCAATTTATCGTGGACGGAAAGCTGAGCCTGTCTTTGAGTCAGTATCTGCAACTGGTACTCGAGAACAACACCGACATCGAGATTCAACGGGTCGCGATCGAGACCTCGATGAATGCCATTCAGCGGGCTTTTTCAATTTTTGACCCCTCGCTCACGATGAGCTTCCAGAACCAGCGAAACGTGCGTCCGGCCACCTCGCAGTTGGACGGCGCGCAGATTTCCAAAAGCCTGACGCAGCCCTTCAGCCTGGGTTTCCAGGAAACGCTCGCCACCGGGACCAGGATCACCGCCAGCACTGCCGTCACCAAGGGCAGTTCCAACAGTTCCTATACCACCTTGAACCCGAACTGGAGCAACAACGTGGGTTTCAGCTTCAGCCAGCCGCTGCTGCGCGGGCGCGGACCGTACATCACCAAACTTCCCATCACCATCGCGCGCGCGCAACGGCAGGCCAGCGAATTGAGCCTGCGCAACCAGATAATCGGCCTGTTGGTAGCCGCCGAAAACGCCTACTGGGACGTGGTGGAGGCGCGCGAAAGCCTGAAAGTACAGGAACAGGGTCTGTCCCTGGCCGACCAGGCGCTGAAGCGCGCGCAGCGCGAATTGGAATTGGGCGCCACCTCGGCGCTCGAGATCTTCCAGCCGCAACAGAACTACGCCAACGCGGAAATCAGCGTGGTGCAGGCGAAGTACCGGCTGAGCCAGGTGGAAGACGCTTTGCGGCGCCAGGCCAGTCTCGACATCGATCCGGATTTGCGGAAGGTCCCATTGAACCTGACCGAAGCAGTGCTTCCGCCCACCGACACGCCGCCGCTCGACAAAGAGGATATGGTCGCCACCGCTCTGCAAAACCGGCCCGATCTGTTGGTGGCGCGCCAGAACCTGGCGGTGGACGACCTGCAGATCGAAGGCGCGCTCAATGCGCTGCGGCCTCAATTAAACCTGACTGGCTCGGCCCAATTTCAGGGTGTCGGCGGCAGCCAGTATTTAAACGACCGGTTCGTACCCGGCGGCATGGGCGACGCGTGGGGGCAGGTGTTCGGCTTCGACTACCCGTACTGGAGCGTCGGTATTTCACTGACCCTGCCGTTGCGCGACCACCGGGCGGCGGCCGATCTTGCCGACGCCGCGGTGAGCAAGAAACTGGCGCAGCTCATCGAGCGGCAGACCATGCAAAATGTGCGGCTGGACGTAGTCAACGCCGTCGACCAGGTGGAGTCCAGCAAGGCCAACGTTCGCCTGGCGCAGATCGCTGTCGATTTCGCGCAGAAGCGCGCCGATGGCGACCAGCAGCGCTACGACCTGGGCACCATCACGATCTTCTTCCTGCTCGACTCGCAGCAGGCCCTCACCAATGCCCAGTCCAACCTGGTGCGGCAGTCTGTCTCCTACCGCCGCAACAGGCTGAGCCTCGAACAGCGCACCGGAATGCTGCTCGAAGATCGCGGCGTCGTATTACAATAGGCGTTCGTGCCGGCAGACCGGATGCACCTTGTTCGCCGCCGGGCCGGTGACGGCTTCGGCGGCGAAGTTGTCTGGATGCCTCCTGAACGCAGTTGAAACGCCGGACCTCAGCCAGATGGGCCGCATTCGCATACTTTCCGACGTAGTTGCCAACAAGATCGCCGCCGGCGAAGTGGTGGAGCGTCCTGCCTCGGTGGTCAAGGAACTGCTTGAAAACTCGCTGGACGCGGGCGCTTCCCGGATTCGAATCGAAGCCGAAGGCGGCGGGCGCCGGCTGATCCGCATTTCCGACGACGGCTGCGGCATGATGCGCGACGACGCCATGCTGGCATTCGAACGCCACGCCACCAGTAAGCTGAGCGACGTAAAAGACCTGCTTTCCATCGCCACCCTCGGTTTTCGCGGCGAGGCCCTGCCCTCCATCGCGGCGGTGTCCCGGCTGGTACTCGAGTCGCGAATTGCCGGAGAACCGACCGGCACCCGGGTGGAGATCGCCGGCGGCAAGCTGCTTCGCTGTGATGAAGCCGCGCTGGCGCCCGGCACCACCATTACGGTGCGCGACCTGTTTTTCAACGTCCCGGCGCGCAAGAAGTTTCTCCGTACCGAATCCACGGAACTGGCGCACATCGCCAGTCTGGCCACGCATTACAGCCTGGCCCATCCGGATAAATCGTTTCAGTTGATACACGCCGGCAAGGAACTGCTGAATGTGGCGCCGGTAGGCGGTCTGGCGGAGCGTGCGTTCCAGGTGATCGGCGCGCAGACGTTCGCCGAGCTCGTCGACCTTGAAGAGCACCGCAGGGAATTGCGGCTTCCCGCGCCGTTTCACCCGCCGGACGAGGACCGGGAACCCGCCGAGCCGGAGCTGCGCGAGTTTCGCCTGCGAGGGTTCGTTTCGCGGCCGCAGGTGCAGAAACTGAACCGGAACTCCATCTACCTGTTCGTGAATCAACGGCTCATTCGCGACCGGCTGCTGTTGCACGCTCTCACTTCGGCGTATCACAACCTGATGCCTCCCGCCTGCTTCCCGGTGGCGCTGCTGTTTCTGGATTGCGATCCGCTCGAAGTGGACGTGAACGTTCACCCCTCGAAAACCGAGGTTCGATTCCGTCATTCACAGGTGGTGCACGATTTCGTCCGCGACGCGTTGCGCCAGACTCTGCTGGAGAGCCGTCCGGTGCCTCAGGTGGCGGTGCCGCCGGGGCCGGGCGAGGAAGCGGCGCGGCTGCCGTATTCGGAATACTCGCAGTCGATCGAGAACTTGCGATGGGAAGAAGCCGCTGCCGGCGTACCCCGTTCCTGGAGCGAGCCGATTCCCGCGACGCACCCTCTCCCGGATAACGTGCCGGACGCGGAGTTGCCCGAGGTGGTTCTGCGTTCGCCGGCGGGGCCGGCGCCGCGCCTGGATTTCGCCGGACCCGGACTGTCGCTGGGCCAGCCGTTGGAGCCGGTGAAAACGCCGGTGCCCGACACCCACGGCGGGTTTCCCGGCGAGCTGGAGTACGAGCCCTCGCCCAGCATGGCGGCCATCGGCGATCTGCGCCCCCTCGGCCAGTTGCACGACAGCTTCATCATCGCCGCCGGACGCGACGGTTTATGGATTATCGATCAGCACGTGGCCCACGAACGGATCCTGTTCGAGAAGATTCTCAAGCAGCGTAGCGCGGGCGCGGTGGAGCGACAGCAGTTGCTCATGCCCCTGGTGGTGGAACTGACCGCGGCCCAGGATATCGAATACCCGCGCATCGCCGGCGAGCTAAGCCGGACGGGCTTCGAGACCGAGCCGTTCGGCAACCGCACCATCGCCATCAAGGCGGCCCCCGCCGGCCTGGCCCCCGGCGACATCGAAAAGGTCATCTGCGAAATACTCGAGATCGCCGAGAACAGCTTGCGGAAGGTGACCGTGGACGACTTGCGCCGGGGCATTGCGGCGTCCATCGCCTGCCGGGCGGCCATCAAGGTCAACATGCGGCTGGACGAGCGCAGAATGGGGTGGCTGTTACAGGAGCTGGCAGCCACGGAATTTCCGATGGCCTGCCCGCACGGCCGCCCGGTGGTGCTGCGTTTTGGTATGCGGGAAATCCTGAAGCAGTTCCATCGCATTTGAGCATCGCGCGGCCGGCGAAAGCTACTCCCACTCGATGGTTGCCGGGGGTTTGTGGGTGAGATCGTAGAAAACGGCACAGATGCCCGGCAGGCTCAGCAGCTCGTCCGACATCTCCTCGAGCAACCGGTGGTCCATCTTCACCGATTGGGCGGTCATTCCATCCACCGAATGGATGGGCCGCAGGACCACGGAATCGGGCATGCCGGCGGCGCCCAGCGGAATCAGCACCACCGGAAACTGCCACACCTTCTCTTCGAACCCGCTTTCCCGCGATTGGCGGCGAACCACCGCGTCCGCTCTTCGCAACCTCTCCACGCGTCCGCCCTCGAGGGTTGCCGGGTAAACCGCCATCTCGCCCAGGGCTGCGTGGGAGGCCACCCGCGCCACCACGCGATTGATGCCCTGGATGCGATTGATCAGCTCGGTTGCGCGTTCCTGCAGGTCGTCGTGGCCAAGCGGCGATTCGTTGATCGCCAGCACCGGCCGGTAGCTGCGCGAATCGCCTTGCACGCCCACCGATCGCAGCGGAACGATATAGCCGCCGGCGACTTTTTCCAGGCGCTCGCCGCCGGCCGCGCAAAGACAGCGAATGGCCAGACCCGGGCCGGGGAAGGGATGCCGCTGGAGCAACTCCCGGGGGATGCCCAGCTCCGCGCCTATCGTGCGTACCTCGTCTTTGTAGAGCATGGCGAGCGGCTCGACAATGCGGCCCTGTTCCATCAGGCGCTGGATGCCGGGCACCCGATTGTGGTGCGTCTTGATGACGTCCGCCTTGGCCGTGCCGCCGGATTCGATGGTGTCCGGATAGATCGTGCCCTGCCCCAGAATCCAATTGCCGTTCAGGTAGTCGCCCGACTGCAGCATCCGCTCCTGCACCTCGACAAACTGCTGGCCGATGATTTTGCGTTTCTGCTCCGGATCGATGACGCCGGCCAAGGCGCCCAGGAAGCGATCCTGCGCCTCCTCCACCGCCACATCCTTGCCGATCTTACGGAAAATGGCGTGGACGAATTCCGTCTCGCCGTCGCGCATCAGGCCGGTATCGACGTAAAGGCCGCGAACGCGGTCTTTTCCGAGTGCGTGCAGCGTCAGCGTGTAGGCAACCGTCGAATCCACGCCGCCGCTGACGAAGAAAACGACGTTGCGCTCGCCGGCGACGTCGCGGATGTGCTGTTCCACCGCCGGCATCTGGTGCTTCGGGTTCCAGTCTTTGACGCAGCCGCAAACTCCGAACAGGAAGTTATCCAGAATACGCATGCCGTGTTCGGTGTGCACCACCTCGGGATGGAACTGAACGCCGTACAGCCGGCGGGCATCGTCGCCGATGGAGGCGAATTCGCACGTTTCGGTGTGCGCCAGGCGCCGGAAGCCGGGGGGCAGTCCCCCCACCACGTCGCGGTGGCTCATCCACACCTGCTGGCGCGAAGGCGTCCCCGCGAGCAGCGGTGACTCCGCTTCCAATACCAGCTGGGCCAATCCGTACTCGCCGAGTTTGCCCTTCTCCACCTGGCCGCCCAGTTCGAGAGCCATAAGCTGCTGGCCATAGCAGATGCCGAGCACCGCTTCGCCCAGGGAAAACAGGGCGGGGTCCACCCGTGGGCTGTCCTCTTCGTAAACACTGTTGGGGCCGCCCGAAATAATGATGCCTTTGCGATTTTCGAGTTCACCGGCCGGTGTCTCACTGGGAAGAACTTCGGCGAAGATGCCGTGCTCGCGCACTTTGCGGGCAATCAGATGGCAGTACTGGCCCCCGGCGTCCAATACGGCGATCTGCGGTGTCCCGATAGTCGCGGGGCGAAAGAGATCCCTCATCAACTGGATGTCGCAGGATAACGGTTTCGGCGGCCAGCCGTCAACAAGCCTGCTTCCCGGCCAAAACGAAAACGGCCCCGGAGATTCCGGAGCCGTTCCAACCACAATGGCATTTCCGCCGGGCCGGCGATCAGTTCATAGAGTGGTCCATCCGCTGCACCAGCAGTTTCTGGGTTTTCTCGAGAAGAGCCCGGGCCTTCGGCATCGCCTCGACGGCCTTTTCCACCATCGGATCGGTTTGGATGGCTTCCTTCTGGGCATCCTCGACGCTGAACGCGGTGATGTAAACTTCGTGCTTCAGCATCCGGCTGATCCAGGGTTCGTTGTCTTTCCATTCCTGTTCCGTGTAGGTGATCTTGGCCTTGTCCAGGTAATCCCGGAAATCCTTTAAGAAGGCATCGTCCGGCGACCAATCGGCCGGCAGCTTGGTGTCTCGATTGCCGAAATACCTGGCGACGAAATTGAAGAACCCATACTTTCGCAGAATTTCAGTCTGGAACTGGTTGTAAGTCTCGACAAACTTCTCGTCCGGTGTAATGCCGCCGCCGCCATACACGGTGCGGCCGCCGTCAGTCATCTTGACGTCGTCCAGGTTCTTCGTGTCGGCGTCCTTGCGGAAATAGTAATCGTAGAAGGACCCCTTGGAGTAGTCCCGCTGGATCAGCCGTCCGCTCGGCGTGTAATACTTCGCCGTGGTCAGCGCCAGGCCGGTCTCCTCCGAAAGCGGATACACGGTCTGCACCAGGCCCTTGCCGAAAGTGGTGTCTCCGAGTACCCAGGCCCGGTCGTGGTCCTGTAAAGCGCCCGTGACGATTTCAGCCGCCGACGCCGAGTAACGGTTCACCAGGACAACAATCGGGTATTCGTACTTCGAACTGCCCCGGTTCACCAGATACGGCTTCTCAGGCGACGACCGGCCGCGGTGGCTCACCACCAACTGGTTCTTGCGCAGGAAGTGACTTGCCACGGCGACGCCTTCGTTCAACAGGCCGCCGGGGTTTTCGCGAAGATCGAGCACCAGCCCCTGAATGTTCTTCTCGCCCAGTTTGTCGAGCTGGTCCATCATTTCCTGACTGGTGTTTTCGTTAAACGAGTCGATCTTCAGATAGGCGATGCCGGGGCGCAGCCAGAAGGCGTCGCTCACGACATGGCGCTTGATGTCGTCGCGGATGATGTTAAAAACCAGCGGCTGTTCATGGCCCGGCCGGCCGATAGTGACCTTTACGGTTGTTCCGCGGGGACCTTTCAGAAGGTCGGCGACTTCGGTGGTGGAAAGATTGTCGGTGCGCGTGTCGTCCACTTCAAGGATCACATCACCCGGCCGGATTCCGGCCCGGTAGGCAGGCGAGCCTTTGAAGGGCGCGACAACGATGGTCTTGCCGCTGCGCGGCGCCACCGTCATACCGACTCCGAAGTAAGCGCCCTTCTGGTCCTCGCGCAGAATCTGGAAGTCGCGCGGGTCGAAGAAGCTGGAATGGGGGTCCAGCGTGTGCAGCATGCCCGGAATGGCACCTTTGTAAATTGCCTTGTCGGGATCCAACGGATCCGCGCTGTTCACCTCTACCAGGCGGTAGATCTCGGTGAACTCCCGCAGGCTGGACTTGATCGCATCCTCTCCCTCGGCGGCCGAAACACCTTGCACGCCGGGTCCGTAAATTCCGCCCACAATCGAGCAGACTACGACGAAGGATGGGATCAGTACGAAACTCCGCCACCGGTTCGCCATCAATTTCGGTCCTCTTTGGTCTTATTTTACAACTGTTTGCCAGTCGGCCCCCTGATCGGGAACCGGCGCCGTCATCTCATTGGATGTGCTTCGAGTATAGCGCGTTGCAGGCGCCCGCGGTTTGCCGGGCGCACCGGCAAGATTTTTCGGCAACTCGCAGCCGGATTACAAGGCACGGGCCCGGCGGGCGGCGAGCGACGTCTCGGAGCGCACCGGTTTCTTCGGCGGCGCCGAAAGCCTCCGCACCTGGTCGCTCACGCATACCAGAAACATCGGCTGGCGGGCGTTTTTCAGTATGTCGATAATGCGTTCGTGCCGGTCTTCCAGGTAAATGTTGCGGCCGTCGGTCACCAGGTGCAGGTCGGAATTGGTAGCCATCACCTCACTCAGCCGCTTTCCCATCTCGCGCTGCATGAACTTCAGCACCCGGCGAATTTTCTGCAGGGAGAAGCCTTTGCGCCTCAGCTCCGCAATCACCGTTACCTCTACCACTTCCTCCGACGCGTAGACGCGGCGGTGGCCTTCGTGCTGGGGAGAGACGACCTTCCTCTCGTCCCACCACTGCAACTGCCGCAAACTTACACCGGCAATGCGCGAAACGTCGCTGCTGGTAAACGATCGCGCAACCGCTTCGGGAATCTCGTCAGGACGGGTCTTCTTTGTTTTGAACATGTTTTTGTTCTTTCGTTTTCTATAGATGGGCCTTTCTGGATTGTATCCGAGACAGGAGGAGAGTCAATAGGTATTTTGAGGGGAGAGGCGGCGATTTTGCAGGGCAGCCCGGTTTCGCCAGCCCGTTGATTTCGTGTCCGGCAGGGGAGCCGGCCTCTAGCCGCCACCCACGAAGTGGACAATCTCCACCTGGGAGCCGGGTTCCAGCCGGGTGGATTCCCACAAAGGCCGCTTCAAAATGGCCCTGTCGAACTCCACGGCGACCCTCTCAGGATCGATTTCGTGCTTCCGCAACAGGTCCAGCACCGTCGTGCCCGCTTCCACCGATTGCTTCTTGCCGTTCACCACAATCTCGATCATATTTGTCTTTCCAACGACATGCGGAAGTTAGCGGCCCGGCGGCTGTTTGACACCCCGTTCCCGCCATCACTATAGTGGAATTTACCAGCTTCCTTCGGGTTCGAACAAGGGATATGCCGAGCACATTGAGCGAAGTCTATTTTCCGGTGCTGCTGCAGGTCTTCATTGCCGTTGCGGTGGCCGGCGGGCTCATCGGAGCCTCGTTCCTGCTGGGAAAAAAAGTCCGCAACCGGGTGAAAGACCAATCCTACGAGTGCGGTATTACGCCCGTAGGCAGCGCGCGCGAGCGCTTCAGCGTAAAGTTCTACCTGGTTGCGATGTTGTTCATTCTGTTCGACATCGAAGCCATCTTCCTGTACCCCTGGGCGGTTGTCTATCGGGACCTTGGCCTGTTCGGGTTCTTCGAAATGCTCGTGTTCCTGAACCTGGTGCTTTGGGGCTTCTTCTACATCTGGAAGAAGGGCGTGTTGAACTGGGCTGGGGACGACAAAGAAACCGGCCGGTCTTCCGGGTAAATCAATGCTAGCGGAACCCATCCAGGACAAGCCCGTAGCGGCTGCCATCGAGGAGCGGCTCGCGGGCGCGATCGTCGGCGGCAAGGCCGCGTTGGGGGAACTGACGCTCGACATCGACGCGCCGAAAATTGTCGATGTCTGCCTGTTCCTGAAGCAGCAGCTCCAGTTTGCCCGGCTCAGTACGGTGACCGCGGTGGATTGGTTTCCGGCCGAGCCGCGCTTTGAGGTGGTCTACCATCTGCACTCGATCGAGCGCAACGAGCGGCTGCGGCTGAAGTGCCGCCTGAAGGGCGACGACGCCGCAATCGACTCCGTAACCGGCGTGTGGGAAGGCGCCAACTGGTATGAGCGCGAAGTGTTCGACCTGTTCGGCGTGAAGTTTCGCGGCCACCCCGATTT
Source organism: Bryobacterales bacterium (assembly GCA_963810595.1). Taxonomy (GTDB): domain Bacteria; phylum Acidobacteriota; class Terriglobia; order Bryobacterales; family Bryobacteraceae; genus CAWEOG01. The sequence continues at coordinate 164,448 of CAWEOG010000006.1, forward strand.
GCGGCGTATCATGATGCCCGACTACTGGGAAGGCCACCCCCTGCGAAAAGACTTCCCGGTGCACGGGCACAAGTACAGCTATCAGGAAGAATAGAAAGGGGAAGATGAGCGACCCGGAGGCACTCGCCAACGCCGCGCAACTCGAAGCGGAACCGGAATCTTCCGACTCCGGCACCCGGCGCATGACCCTGAACATGGGGCCGCAGCACCCTTCCACCCACGGGGTTCTCCGGATCGTTCTGGACCTGGAAGGCGAAACCATCCGCAAGGCGGTACCGGAGATCGGCTACCTGCACACCGGCATCGAAAAGCAGTGCGAAGCGCTTCCCTACCAGCAGGTGGTAACCCTCACCGACCGTGTCGACTACCTGGCCAACCTCTCGAACAACCTGTGCTACGCGCTGGCGGTGGAGAAGCTGCTGCAACTGGAGGCCCCGCCGAAAGCCCAATGGATGCGCGTCCTGCTGGTGGAGCTGACGCGGATCAACAGCCACCTGGTGTGGCTGGGCACGCACGCCATGGACGTCGGCGCGATGACGGTGTTTTTCTACTGCTTCCGCGAGCGCGAGGACCTGCAGCGCATTTTCGAGATGTTCTCGGGCCAACGCATGATGACCAGCTACATCCGCATCGGCGGGTTAACGCTGGAGCCGCCGCGGGGCTGGGAAAAGCCGGTGGGCGATTTCATCCGCGAGTTCCCCTCGAAGGTGGACGAGTACGAGGACCTGCTGAACCACAACCCGATTTTTCTCCGCCGCACGCAAGGCGTCGGCTTCGTGCCCCTGGAGCGGCTGCTTGGCCTGGGCGTCACCGGCCCGCTCATTCGCGCCGCCGGTCTCGGTTGGGACATCCGGAAAGCGGAGCCGTATTCGGGCTACGACAAGTTCGATTTCAACGTTCCCACCCGGCAGGCGAGCGACGTGTATGCCAGGTTCCAGGTACGCATGGACGAAATGCGCGAAAGCGCCCGCATCGTCAGGCAGGCGATGGAAGGGATGCCCGAAGGCCCCCACAAAGCGGATGCGCCGCACGTGGTGCTGCCCGACCGCGAGAAGATGAAGACGGAGATGGAAGCGCTCATCTATCACTTCAAGATCGTCACCGAGGGCTTCCGCGTGCCGGAAGGGGAAGTGTACGCAGCGGTGGAATCGCCCCGCGGCGAGCTGGCCTACTACATCGTGAGCGACGGAACGGCCAAGCCCTACCGCGTGCACATGCGCACGCCGAGCTTCGGCAACACGCAAGCGCTGCCGGCGATGATCGAAGACCGGCTCATTGCCGACACCATCGCCGCGATGGGGAGCATCGATTTCGTACTGGGCGACGTTGACCGCTGAGTTTCGCGACAAGGAGAAAAGCGAGCCTGTAGCCATGACGTTTTCATCCGAGCTCGAAGCCAAGTTTGAAAAGTTGCTCACCCACTATCCGCCGGGTCGCCAGCGCGGGGCCCTGGTTCCGATGCTGCTGTTCGCGCAGGACGAGGTGGGCCGGCTGAGCGACGAAGTCATCGCGGAGATCGCCAGGCGGCTGGACCTGGCCGTGCTGCAGGTGGAGGAAGTCATCGGCTATTATTCGATGCTCCACAAAAAGCCCATCGGCAAATTCCACATCCAGGTTTGCACCAACATTAGCTGCCAGTTGACGGGCGGGGAAGAGAACTGGAAGCACGCCTGCAAGAAGCTCGGCATCGGCCACAAGCAGGTGACGCCCGACGGCATGTATTCGCTCGAAGAGGTGGAATGCATCGGGGCCTGCTCGTGGGCGCCGGCCATTCAGGTGAACTACGACTTTCATCACCTGGTGACACCGGAAAAACTGGACCAGATTCTGGATTCGCTGCGAAAACCGCAGTAGGCAGGCACAAGAGCTGAAGATGCTGTTCAACGAACCCAGTCCGATCGAGACCAAGGTGCTGACGGGGCGCTTCCACCTGCCGAACCCGGCTTCCATCGATACCTTCCTCGCGAGCGACGGCTACCAGGCGTTCTTGAAAGCGGCTGGAATGAAGCCCGAGCAGATCATCGACGAGGTGAAGACCTCGAACTTGCGCGGACGCGGCGGCGCCGGCTTTCCCACCGGCATGAAGTGGAGCTTCGTTCCGCGCAATTCCGAGAAGCCGAAATACATTGTGGTAAACGCCGATGAGAGCGAGCCGGGCACCTGCAAAGACCGGGTGCTCATCGAAAACGACCCGCACCAGTTGATTGAGGGCGCGCTCATCGCCGGACTGGCGGTCGATTCGCATCGCGGCTGGATCTATATCCGCGGCGAGTACCGCTACCTGATCGACATCATGGACCGGGCCATCGACGAGGCCTACCAGCGCGGGTGGCTGGGGAAGAACATTCAGGGCACCGGCTTCGATTTCGACCTGGCGACGCAGACCGGCGCCGGCGCTTACGAGTGCGGCGAGGAATCGGCGCTGCTTGAATCGCTCGAAGGCAAACGCGGCATCCCGCGGCTGAAGCCGCCCTTCCCGGCGGTGGTGGGCGCGTTCCAGTGCCCCACCATTCTGAACAACGTGGAGACCTACTGTTCGGTGCCGCACATCATCCGGAACGGCGGCAAGTGGTTTGCAGACCTGGGCACGCCGAAAAACGGCGGCACGCGGCTGTTCGCGCTCTCGGGCCACATCAATAAGCCCGGCGTCTACGAGCTGCCGATGGGTTTCAATCTGTTGCGCATGATTCAGGAAGTCGGAGGCGGCATCCGCGGCGGCAAAAAATTGAAGGCGGTGATTCCCGGCGGCTCCTCCTGTCCGGTTCTGAAAGCGGACGAGTGCGACCTGGCGATGGATTTCGACACGGTGGCTAAGGCGGGCAGCATGCTCGGCTCCGGCGGCGTGGTGGTGATGGACGAGACCACCGACATGGTGCACGTGGCCTTGCGCATCATGCGATTTTACGCGCACGAAAGCTGCGGGTGGTGTATCCCGTGCCGTGAAGGCACCACCTGGCTGCGCAAAATCCTGGACCGCATGGACCGCGGAGTGGGCGAGTTGAGCGACGTCGATCTTATCGGCGAGCTGGCCCGCAGCATGCTCGGAAGGACGTTCTGCCCGCTCGGCGATGCCGCGGCCATGCCCACCATCTCGCTGGTCGCCAAGTTCCGCGACGAGTTCGAGGCGAAGCTGAAGCCGCAGTTGCTCGCGATATCGTAACCGGCGTCCTCCCAGCGAGGCGCCCGGTGGGGTAGGGGTAACGACGATGGCCGATCTGGCAAAACTGACAATCGACGGCAAGACCATTTCGGTGCCACCGGGCACATTGGTGATCAATGCCGCCAAAAAACTGGGTATCGAGATTCCGGCGTTTTGCTATTACGAAGGATACTCGCTGCAGGCCGCCTGCCGCATGTGCCTGGTGGAAGTGGAGAAGGCCCCCAAGCTGCTGCCGGCCTGCACGCTCGAGACCCGCGACGGCATGGTGGTACATACCGACACGCCGGCCGTCCACCAGGCGCGTAAGTCGATGGTTGAATTCCTGCTCACCAACCACCCGCTCGATTGCCCGGTGTGCGACAAAGGCGGCGAGTGCGAGCTGCAGGACATGACGTTCCGCTATGGGTTGGGAGAGAGCCGTTTCAAAGAGGTCAAGCAGCACGTCGACGAACAGCAGTGGTCGCCGGTGGTATACTTCGACGCTCCGCGCTGCATCCTGTGCTACCGCTGCGTGCGCGTGTGCAACGAAGGCATGGGCGTCAACGCGCTGAGTACGGCCTTCCGCGGAGTGTTCACGGAAATTCTGCCCAACCAGGTGGACCACCTGGAATGCGACGAGTGCGGCATGTGCATCGACATCTGCCCGGTGGGCGCGCTGACCAGCGGCGCCTATCGCTACCGCACGCGCCCCTGGGAAATGAAGCACGTGGGCACGGTTTGCACGCACTGTTCCGATGGATGCAAGACCACGCTCGGCGTGCGCAACAACGAAATTATCCGCGGAAACAACCGCGACAAGTCGGGAATCAACGGCGAGTTTTTGTGCATCAAGGGCCGCTACGCGTTCGACTTCGTCCATCACCGGGAACGCCTGCAGACGCCGCTGGTACGCGTCGACGGGGAATTGCAGCCGGCGGGCTGGGCGCAGGCGCTGGAAACGGTGGCCCGCAAGTTTTCGGAAGTCAAGGCGCGCCGCGGAAAATTCGGCGTAGTCGGCTCGGCGCGAATCACCAACGAAGAGAATTTCTACCTGCAGAAATTCGCCCGCCAGGCGTTGCTGACCAATCACCTCGACCACGTCCGCAGCGGCGATTTCATTGCCCTGCTCGACGCGCTGGCCGGCAAACGCAACGCGCTCGCCAGCGTGGCCGACCTGTACACCACCAAAGCCGCGCTGGTGATTTCGAGCGACCTGGCGAAGCAGCACCCGCTGCTGGCCTTCCAGTTGCGCGCCAACTTCCGCCACCACAAAGCCCAGGTTTACACGGTGACGCCCGGGCCGGTGCGCGAGGCGAGTTACGCGGCTAAGAGTCTTCTTGCCGAGCCGGGCGGAGAGCTTGCCGGCGTCGAGACGCTGCGCGACGAGCTGCGGGCGGCCGGCGAGCTGGCGATTCTCTACGGCGACGCCATCAAAGGCGAGGGCGTGCGAAAGCTGGTGGAGTTCGGCGATTCGCTGGGTATTCCGGTGAAGTACGTCTGCCTGGTGGACTATGTGAACTCGCGCGGCGCCATGGACATGGGCCTGATGCCCGACCTGTTGCCCGGCTACAAGCCGGTGACCGAGGCCGGCATGCGCGGCGGCATGACGCTGCCCGAAATGCTGGAGGCGAAAGACCTGGAGGCTTTGTGGGTGGTGGGAGAGAATCCCCTGAAGGATGCCGCGCTGGCGAGCGAGTTCGCCTTTGTGGTGGTTCAGGACATGTTCCTCACCGAGACCGCGCGGCGCGCCGACGTGGTGCTGCCGTCGGCTTCCCTGTACGAAAAGGAAGGCACCGTCACAAACGTCTGCGGCGAGGTGCAGCGCGTCACCAAAGCGCTGAAGACCATGGGCACCAAGACGGACCTGGAGATTTTCGGCCTGCTTGCCCGCGAGATGCAACTGGATCTTGGGATGTGGCTGCCCGATAAGGTGTTTGCGGAAATACGGCAGTCGGTCAGTGGGTATAATGTTCCTTTGCCGGTGATCCACACGGGCGGCGCCGCTCAAACCAGCCCGGTAAATGGGCACGTGCCCGTCGCATCCCGCCCGGAACTGGTCCGTTCCGCGGGGGATACGTTATTCACCTCCGGGACGTTGGGGCGGTATTCCACGATCCTGAATCGGGTGATGGAGAGGCCCGGCGAATTATACGGGCCCTGATGGCTTGGAATGGGCGCGTGAGGTGGGACGGCCGCGGCCGTCGAGCTGGTACGGATCTCTGAATGAACTTCTTCTTGTTGTCCGGCATCAAAGCGGCGGTGGTGGCGCTGGTTCTGCTCACCACCCTGGCCTACCTGCAATTGGCTGAGCGCAAGCTGCTGGCGCATATCCAGCGCCGCATCGGGCCCTACAACGTCGGCTGGCACGGCGTCTGGCAGCCGCTTGCCGACGTCGTCAAACTCATCACCAAGGAAGATCTGCTGCCGCCCGGCGTCAATAAGTTTTTCTATGTGTTCGCGCCGTTCGCGGCGATCGCCCTGGCGCTGACGGCCATCGCGGTCATTCCCTTCGGCCCCGAGATCAAAGTTTTCGGCGTCACCACCTACATGCAGCTCACCGACCTGAACATCGGCGTGCTGTTTCTGCTGGCGCTCTCGTCATTGAGTGTCTACGGGGTGGCGCTCGGCGGCTGGGCGTCGAACAGTAAGTATTCGCTCATCGGCGGGCTGCGCAGCTCGGCGCAGATGATCAGCTACGAGCTGCCGCTGGCCATGGCCATCGTCTCGCCGCTGCTGATGGCCAACACGCTCAGCTTCCGGCACATCGTCAACGCGCAGTCCGGCTTCTATTTCGGCTTTCTTCCCAGGTGGTACATCTTTCAGATGCCGGCGCCGCAAATATTCGCCTTCATCATCTTTCTGATTGCCGCCTTCGCGGAAACCAACCGCGTGCCGTTCGACCTGCCGGAGGCGGAAAACGAGCTGGTGGCCGGCTTCCACACCGAGTACAGCAGTATGAAGTTCGCCGCCTTCTTCATGTCGGAATACTGCAACATCATCACCATCTGCTGTATGGGCACGCTGCTGTTTCTGGGCGGCTGGCATCCACCGTTTCCGGCCGCTTACGGCTCCAGCTTCATCCCCACGCTGCTGTTTCTGGGGGCTGCGGCCATAGCCCTTTTCCACGGTCTGAACCCGGCGCGCCCCCGCGACCGGCGCTCGCTGCCGCTGGCGGCAGTGGTGCTGGCCGTTGTGGGCCTGGTATTTCTTACGCCCATCGCCCGCGGCCTGCTGATGCCGGTGTTCTGGTTCGCCGCGAAAACGGGCGTCCTGATTTTCGTTTTTATCTGGGTGCGCGGCACGCTGCCGCGCTTCCGCTACGATCAATTGATGCGGTTTGCCTGGACGTTTTTGTTCCCGGTTTCCGTGTGCAACCTGTTGCTCACCGGATTGCTGGTGGCTTTGTTTCCGAACTGATTCACGATGGACGCGATTCTGTTTCTCTCGTTCGCCGCGGTCGCGGTGGCCTGCGCCATCAACCTGGTGCTGCAGACGCACCCGATTTCGAGCGCTCTCTCGCTGATCGGCGTCATGTGCTCGCTGGCGGCGCTCTACCTGCTGCTCGGCGGGGAGTTCATCGCGATGGCGCAGATCATCGTGTACGCCGGCGCCATTATGGTGCTTTTCGTTTTCGTCATCATGCTGCTCAACACCGGCAAGGAGAAGAAAGCTACCAACAAAGCGCTGGCCACCACGCTGCTGGCCGGCCCGCTGGTGGCGGCGTTTATCTTCACCATGGCCGTGCTCATCCAGCGCTTTCCGTCCGCCGGCGTCCCCGTCAAGTTCGGCGGCTTCACCGGGGGCACGGCGCGCGACATCGGCCAGAGCCTGTTTAGTTCCTATCTGCTGCCGTTCGAGGTCACCTCGATTCTCATTCTCATCGCCATCATCGGCGCCATTGTTCTGGCGAGGAAGGAGTTGGACTGATGCCCACGCTGCCGGCCACCGTGCCGCTTTCCTGGTATCTGATCCTCAGCGCCATCCTGTTTGCGATCGGCGCCGCCGGTTTTTTGTTCCGCCGCAACATCATCACCGTCTTCATGTCGATCGAGCTGATGCTGAACGCGGTGAACCTCAGCTTCATCACGTTCTCCTACCAATTGAAGCAGGTGGACGGACACATCTTCTCGTTCTTCGTGATGGTGGTGGCGGCGGCGGAGGCGGCCGTCGGCATGGCCATCATCCTGACGGTCTTCAAGAACCGCAAGACCTTGTACATCGACGAGGTCAGCTCGCTCAAGTACTAAAACGATGCTCCATCTCTGGCTCATACCCGCACTTCCGTTGGCCGGCTTCTTCGTCAATCTGTTGTTCGGCCGCAGGTTTTCGAAGGCGGTTGTTCACTCGGTCGCGATTGGCGCTTCGCTGCTGTCGTTGGTCTGGGTGGTGAAGACGCTGCTGGCTCTGGGCTCGCTCGAGTCGGCTTACGTGGAGCACGGCTTCCGCTGGATCTCGGCCGGCGCGGTGAGCATCGGCTACGACCTGGCGGTAGACCGGCTGACGGCCGTTATGCTGCTGGTGGTCACCGGCGTCGGCACGCTGATCCACGTCTACTCGGTGGGCTACATGGCGCACGAGGGCGGCTACTACCGTTTCTTCGCGTACATGAACCTGTTCATGTTCTTCATGCTCACGCTGGTGCTGGGCGCCAACTTCCTGGTGCTGTTCGTCGGCTGGGAAGGCGTGGGATTGTGCAGTTACCTGCTGATCGGCTTCTACTTCCTCAAAAAGAGCGCCGGCGACGCCGGCAAGAAGGCTTTCATCGTCAACCGCATCGGCGACTACGGTTTTCTGCTGGCGATGTTCCTGCTCTTGCTGAATTTCGGATCGCTCGATTTCGCCACGGTGTTTTCGAAGGCGCAACTCATGCCGGTCGAGCCGCACGGGGGCGTGCTGACGCTGATCGCACTGCTGCTGCTGCTGGGGGCCACCGGCAAATCGGCGCAGGTTCCCCTTTACGTCTGGCTGCCCGACGCCATGGAAGGCCCCACGCCGGTGTCGGCGCTGATCCACGCGGCCACCATGGTGACCGCCGGCGTGTACATGTGCGCGCGCTCGGCCGCGCTGTTCAACCACGCGCCCATGGCCATGGACGCGGTGGCGGTTATCGGCCTGCTCACCGCCGTCGTCGGCGCCATCATCGGGCTTACGCAGTACGACATCAAGAAGGTGTACGCCTATTCCACCGTTTCGCAGTTGGGCTACATGTTCCTCGGCGTGGGTGTGGGCGCCTATTCCGCCGGCATCTTCCACCTGGTGACGCACGCCTTTTTCAAAGGACTGCTGTTTCTGGGCGCCGGCAGCGTCATCCACGCCATGGATGGGGAACAGGACATGCGGAAGATGGGTGGGCTGCGGTCGAAGATTCCGGTGACGTTTCTGATGCTGCTGTGCGCCAGCGTGGCCATCTCGGGAGTGCCGCCGTTTTCCGGCTTCCACAGCAAGGACGCCATCCTGATGGCGGCCCACGAAAAATACCCGTGGATGTACTGGGTGGGCACCATCACCGCCGGCCTGACGGCATTCTATATCTTCCGCGCCATCTTCCTGACATTCTTCGGCCGCTATCGCGGCGAGGCCAAGCACCCGCACGAATCGCCGCTGGTGATGACCGCCCCGCTCGGCGTGCTGGCGTTGCTCTCGCTGGTGGGCGGCTATATCGACGTGCCTCGCTGGCTGGAGCCCATGTTCGGCCTGCATGAAGGCCCGCACAATTTCGCCCTGGTGGCCATCTCGGTGGCCTTCGGACTGGCCGGCATCGGGCTGGCCTATCTGTTCTACGTGGTCAACCCCGGCCTGCCCGAGAGCATCGCCAATTCGCTCGGCGAAATCTACCGCCTGGCGTACAACAAGTTCTTCGTGGATGAGATTTACGCGAGTGTCATCGTCAATCCGGTGACGGAGGGCTCGCGGCTGGTGCTTTGGAAGGGGGTCGACCTGGGCGTCATCGACGCGCTGGTCGACGGCGTGGGCGGCCGCGCCAAGGCCCTCGGCGGCGTGCTCAAGCGGCTGCAGTCCGGCTACATCCGGAACTACGCCGCCCTGGTTATGATCGGCGCCATCATCGTGCTGGTGGCGGTGAGCCTGCTGGGAGGTGCCCGGTGAACCTGCTGACTATAGTCCTGTTCGCCCCGCTGGCCGCCTTCCTGGTGGCGCTGTTCCTGCCGAAGGACCGGCACACGGTACGCTGGTTCGCGCTGATTTCGACGCTGGCGGAGTTTCTGGTTTCCCTCGGTCTTATCGGGCCGGTCGCCGCCGCGCCGGGCAAGCTGGCGCTGGTCAACGACGTCGCATGGATCTCCTCGCCCGCCATCCGCTTCCACGTCGGCGTGGATGGGCTGAGCCTGTGGCTGGTGATTCTCTCGACGCTGCTCACCCCGATTTGCGTGCTGATTTCCTGGAACTCCATTGAGAAGCGCGCCAAGGAGTTCTACGCCTTCCTGCTGTTGCTGGAATTCGGCGTCATCGGCGTGTTCCTGGCCCAGGACCTGTTCCTGTTTTACGTGTTCTGGGAAGTGGGGCTGGTGCCGATGTACTTCCTGATCGGCGTGTGGGGCCACGAGCGCCGCATTTACGCGGCCGTCAAGTTCTTCCTCTACACCATGGCCGGCTCGATGTTGATGCTGGCGGCCATCATCTACCTCTACAACCTGAGTGGTACTTTCGACGTGGTGATACTCACCACCCAGCTCGCCGAGGGCAAGCTGATCCTCAGCGCCAGGGAACAGCTCCTCCTGTTTCTGGCGTTTTTCGCGGCGTTCGCCATCAAGGTGCCGCTGTTTCCGCTGCACACCTGGCTGCCCGACGCGCACGGCGAAGCGCCCAGCGCCGGCTCCGTCATGCTGGCCAGCGTCATGCTGAAGCTGGGCTGCTACGGATTGATCCGCATCTGCCTGCCGATGTTCCCCAACGCCTCGCGCGATTGCGCGGGCTGGATTGTCGCGCTGGCCATCATCGGCATCGTTTACGGCGCGCTGGTGGCCATGGTGCAGCCGAACATCAAGCGGCTGGTGGCCTACTCTTCGGTCAGCCACCTCGGCTTCGTCGTGCTGGGCATCTTCACCTTCAACCAGACGGCGCTCGACGGCGCGGTGTACCAGATGCTCAACCACGGCGTGTCGACGGGGGCCTTGTTCATCCTGGTGGGGTACCTGTACGAGCGGCGCCATTCGCTCGAGATCGCCGACTACGGCGGGGTGGCGACGGTGGCCCCCAAGCTGGCGGCGGTGTTCATGGTAACCACGCTGGCCAGCATCGGCCTGCCGACGCTGAACAACTTTGTCGGCGAGTTCCTGGTGCTGGCGGGCGCGGCCGAGGTGAGCCTGATGCTGCCCGTCTTCGCTGGAATCGGCGTCATTCTGTCAGCCTGCTACATGCTGTGGATGTACCAGCGGACCTTCTTCGGCGCCACGCCCGACCAGGTGCGGCACCACATGTTCGATTTATCCCACCGCGAATGGGCGGCGATGGTGCCGCTGGTGGTGCTGATGGTCTGGATGGGCACCTGGACGCAGTCGTTCCTGCCCACGGTTTCCGCGGCCAACACCCACATCCTCGAAATCAACCGGCAGAACGTGGAGTACCGCGTGGCCAACCCGGCCGACCTCTCTCCTCTGGCCCGCCTGAAGGAGTTCATGCATGCCCGGTAACATTATGCCGCCAGCCGCCGATTACCTGCGCATCGCGCCCGAAATCCTCCTGGCGTTGGCCGGCACGCTGGTGATGGTGATCTCGGCGGTGCGAGGCCGCCGGACCGGGTTGTTGACTTCCATCACTTTGGCCGGCGTACTGGCGGCGATGGCCGGCGCCGTTTTTGCCAACCTCGATCCCGGGCCGGCGTTCAGCGGCCTGGTGGACGTCAACCTGTTTTCGACGTTCTTCCGGCTGGTGATCCTGGCCGCCGGGCTGATGACCGTGCTCACTTCGTGCAACTACCTCAAGCGGGAAAGCACTGAATCGGGCGAGTTCTATGCCCTGCTGTTGTTTTCCCTCATCGGCCAGAGCTTGATGTGTACCGCGAGCGACCTGATCATGATGTTTATCGGCCTGGAAATCTCTTCCATTTCGAGTTACATCCTGGCGGGCTTCCTGCGCGACGACCGTCGCAACAACGAGGCGGCGCTGAAGTATTTTCTGCTGGGCTCGTTCGCCACCGCGTTTCTGCTGTACGGGGTGGCCTGGATCTACGGCCTGACGGGCACCACCCGGCTCATCGGCATCCAGCACGCGCTGGAGGAACCCCAGGCGGCCCCACCCGTGCTGCTGGTGGGCGTGGCCGCAGCGCTTATCTTTGTGGGAATTGCTTTCAAGGTTGCCGCTGTGCCCTTCCAGAGTTGGGCGCCCGACGTCTATCAGGGCGCGCCCGCGCCGGTCAGCGGCTTTCTGTCCGCGGGCCCCAAGGCGGCTGCCTTCGGCCTGTTTTTACGGGTTTTCATGACCAGTCTCCAGCCGGTGGCGGACCACTGGCAGCCCATCGTCTGGACGTCGGCGCTGCTCACCATGATCGCCGGCAATTTCGCCGCCCTGCAGCAGACCAACATCAAGCGTCTGCTGGCTTATAGCTCGATTGCCCACGCGGGCTACGTGATGGTGGCCGTGGCCAGCGTTTCGCGCGTCGGGGTGGCCGCCGCCATGTTCTACCTGGCGGCTTACATCTTCATGCAGGTGGGTTCGTTCGCCATCGTCACCCACGTCGCCGGCAAGGGCGAGCGCCACGTTAACGTGGACGACTTTGCGGGTCTCGGCGAACGCCAGCCGATCACCGCCGGGATGTTCAGCATCTTTCTGCTGTCGCTCATCGGCATTCCGCTCACCGGCGGATTTTTCGGCAAGTTCTACATCTTCAAGGCGGCCCTCGACTCGGGGCTGGTATGGCTCACCGTGCTGGGCCTGCTGAACAGCGCCGTTGCCGCCTACTACTACCTCAGGATTCTGGTGGTGATGTACATGCGGGAACCCGGTGACGGAGCCGTCGAGCTCGCCCCCCTGGCGCCGACGATGAAAGTGGCTGTCTACGGGGCCGCCGCCATGACGCTGCTGCTCGGCATCTTCCCCACCGTGGTGCTGGCGTTCGCCAATCAAAGCGTGAATCTCCCCCGCTGACGCCCGCCGCTCACTCATCGCGAAGCGCCGTCAGTGGATCCACCCTCAGGGCACGGCGCGCTGGCAGATAACAGGCCGTGACTCCCGCCAGCGCCAGAAGCAGGCAGGTAATCGCGAAGGTCGCCAGGTCGGTGGCCTCGATTCCGAACAACATCGAGCGCATGACACGCGTCAATCCCAGGGCCAAGCCGGTCCCCGCCGCGATGCCGGCCGCCGCGAGCACAATCCCGCGGCCCAGAACCAACCGCAGAATGTCGCTCCGGCCGGCTCCCAACGCCGTCCGGACGCCGAATTCCCGCGTGCGGCGGGCCACCGCATAGGAGATTACGCCGTAAATCCCCAGCATCGCGAGCGCGAGTGCAAGGGTAGCGAAGGCTGTAAGTAGAATTCCCACCATGCGCTGCTGGGACAGGCTGCCACTCAGAATGCGCTCCGCGGACTCCATCCCGAAGACCGGCAGGTTGGGATCGATTTCGCGAACCGTGCGACGGGCCGCCGGCGCGAGCGACACCGGGTCGTTGACGGTGCGCATCACCACCGTCAGCGCCGGGTCGGTGCGCTGCGGCTCCGGAACGTAAACTTCCGGGTATGGTTGCGCGCCGAGCGATTCCTGGCGAAAGTCCGACGTCACGCCGACAATCCGGAACCACTTCGGCTTTCCGTCGATTTCGTCCCAGGCCACCCGCTTGCCGACCGCGTCTTCTCCCGGAAAATATCGCTTTGCGAAGGTCTGATTCACCATCGCCACGGCTGGCGATTCGCGGGTGTCGCGCAGACCGGTAAAGCGCCCCGCCAAAAGACGCGAGCCGAGCGTGCGATGGTAATCGGGCATCACGCAGACGATGCGGGCGTCGACGTCCTATCCGGGGGCTGGCGCGGGCCGACCCTCGAACTCGAGTGTCAGATACGCTCCGTCGCCGGTCATCGGGAACCCGTCCGTGGCGGACACCGATTGCACGCCGGGCAGCGCTGCCAGGCGCGATGTCAGGTTGGTGAAGAACTGCGTTACCGGAGCGGCCTTTTCGTAAGCGTCTCCCGCCGCCGTAACGCGAAACGTAAGCAGCCCCTTCGGCTGGAAGCCCAGATCCACGCCTCCGAGGCGCTCCAGGCTGCGCAACATGAGGCCGGCCCCGGCGACAAGGACGACAGCCAGCGCCACTTCGGCGATGGCCAGCGCATCCAGCAGCCATTGGTTGGCCGAGGCGAACGCCCGGCCGCCACTCTCCTTCAGCGACTCGTTCAGTTCGCACCGCGTCGCCCGCCAGGCCGGGAATACTCCGAACAATAGGCTGGTAAGCACCGAAACGCAAAATGTGAACAACAGTACCTTCGCATCAATGGCGACGCGGTCGAGCATTGGAGTGTCCTGTCCGGCGAGCGAGAGCAGCGCGTCCTTCATCCACACCGCCAGGACGAGTCCGACAACACCGCCCGCCAGGCCGAGCGCCAGGCATTCCGTCAGCAGTTGCCTGACAATGCGACGGGTCGAGGCGCCCAGTGCCAGACGGACCGCCACTTCGCGCTGCCGCTGGGAGGAGCGCACCAGCAGCAGGTTGCCGACGTTGACACAGGCGATGAGAAGAACAAAACCCACCGCGCCGAGAAGCACCAGCAGGGCCGGCTTCACCTGCCGCACCAGGGAATCGTGCAGCGGCACCACCTCCGAGCTCCAGTCGGTGTTCGACTCCGGGTACTGTTTCGTGAGGCGGCTGGTGACGACATCCATCGCGCCCTGCGCCGCCGCGACGCTGATGCCCGGCTTCAGCCGGCCCACTACAGTGAGAAAGTCGGCCCGGCGCGCCATTTTCGAGCCGAGTATCCGGGCCGGCAGATAGACGTCGGGCTTTTCGGCGCCCAGCGCCGTCGCGGGCGCCACTCCGACCACCACGCGAGGCTGGCCGTCCAGCACCAGCGTCCGGCCCACCACCGTAGTGCCAACCCCGAATTTTCGGCGGAAGAAGCCCTCGGCGAGCACCACCACGTTCGGTCCGGAACGCTCGGAATCTGCCGGGCTGAGAACCCTGCCCGCCAGCGCGCGAACGCCAAGGGTCTTGAAATAGTTGCCGGATACGGTGTACTGCCGAAGCCGCTCCGCCTCGCCCTCGCCGGTCAGGTTGATGGAGCGCGAATACAGGGCGGCCAGCTCCTCAAACGCCGGGCACTGAGCTCGCCAGTCCAGATAATCCGGAAGCGAGGCAGCTTCGAGGCCGATGCGCGGATTCTTCCCCCAAACCATTACCAGCCGGTCCGCTTCGGGATATGGCAAGGGACGCAGCAGTACGCCGCTCACCAGGCTGAAGATGGCGGTGTTGGCGCCAATTCCCAAGGCCAATGCAATTACCGCCGCGCCGGCGAAACCCGGACTACTCTTCGACTGCCGTAGGGCAAATCGCAGGTCCTCCCAGATAGATCTCATTGCCAGCTCCTTTTATGTACGAAAAGTTCGCGGCTCGCGCGGGCTTTGGTTCTAACGGCAACCGGGTTTCCATTCCGCCAACAAGGAGTGCCGGCAGAGTTTCCAATCAGTTACGGCAACCCCACGGCGCACTGACGGAAGGCCAGCGTCCGATTCCGGGACGCCGATGTCCACTGGCGGCCCATTCGCAGTCTGTCGCCGAAACGCACTTACACCGCGAAAGCGTCTCAATGACAGGGGGCTTCGGCGGCATCTCGAGATTGTTCCAGGAAGTGCGGCTCCTCCGGCCGCGCGTCAAAGTGCGAGGATAAAGTCTTGGGGCTGGGGTACGATTAGGGTCTGACAGTTTCGCCGGGAGAAAGTTGCGAATGAAGCGATACCGTCCTTTCGTCCTGTTGGCTGGGGTGGCCGGCGCCTTCTGTCTGGCTTCCTGCACGCGCAACAACACTATGAACAACACAGATTCCGGGGCCGCGGTCATCGTTCACGACGTTCACAGCTACTCCAACCCGCAGCAGGTTCGCGTCAAGCATGTCTCCCTCGACCTGGCCGTGCTTTTCGACAGGAAGGTGCTGCGCGGCACGGCCACTCTCGACATCGAGCGCACGGCCCAGGGTGGGTCGGCCCCTTTGATCCTGGATACCGACGGGCTAAACATCGAGAAGGCCGAAACCTCCGGACACGATATTCCCTTTCGGGAAACCTCCTTCAAGTTGGGCAAGCGGGATCCGATTCTCGGCACTCCGCTTACCGTGAAACTGCCGTCGGATGCTACGCGGGTTCGCATCACCTACTCCACGTCTCCGGACGCCTCCGGTTTGCAGTGGTGCACACCCGCGCAGACGGCGGGCAAGAAGCAGCCGTTCCTATATTCCCAGTCCGAGGCTATCCACGCGCGAAGCTGGATTCCGCTGCAGGATTCGCCCGGCGTGCGCGTCACCTACACCGCGCATATCCACACGCCGAAAGACCTGGTGGCGGTGATGAGCGCCGAGCGGGACCCGGCCTCTCCGGACAACGGCGACTATCTCTTCCGGATGCCGGAGGCCATCCCGTCCTACCTGATCGCCATCGCGGTTGGAGACCTCGCGTTCCGCCCCACCGGCGAGCGCAGCGGCGTGTGGGCCGAGCCGAGCGTGGTGGAGAGCGCCGCCAAAGAATTTGAGGACACCGAGAAAATGATCGAGGCCGCCACCGAGCTGTACGGACCTTACCGTTGGGGCCGCTACGACATCCTGGTGCTTCCGCCCAGTTTCCCGTTCGGCGGCATGGAGAATCCTCGCCTGACGTTTGCCACGCCCACAGTGCTGGCCGGCGACAAGAGCCTGGTGAGCCTGGTTGCCCACGAACTGGCGCACTCCTGGTCGGGCAACCTGGTGTCCAACGCCACCTGGAGCGACTTCTGGCTGAACGAGGGCTTTACCACCTATATCGAGTGGCGCATCCAGGAAAAACTCTACGGCCGCGAACGCGCGGACATGGAGACGCTGCTCGGCATTCGCAGTCTACGCGACGAAATGGCTGGAATGGACCCGCGCGATGAAGTCCTGCACGTCGACCTGGCTGGGCGCAATCCCGACGATGGCATGACCCAGGTGCCCTACATCAAGGGAGCGCTCTTCCTGCGTACGCTCGAAGAGGCATACGGGCGCTCGCGTTTCGATGCCTTCGTCCGCGGCTACTTCGACCATTTCGCGTTTCAGAGCATCACCACCAAGCAGTTTCTCGACTACCTGAACCGGAACCTGCTGAATTCCGACCCGGCGGTAGCCTCGCGCATTCCGCTCGAGCAATGGGTTTATCAGGCCGGGTTGCCGTCGACAATCTCGCTGCCGTCGTCGCCGGCCTTCGACCTGGTGCAGAATGATGCGGACCAATATGTTCGGGGCGAACTGAAGCCCGCCGCCATCCCCTACTCCAAGTGGAACACCCAGGAGCGTCTGCACTTCCTGGACAGCCTGCCCATCAATATCGGCGCGCAGCGGATGGCGGAACTGGACCGCGCCTTCCACTTCACCGCGACGGGCAACAACGAAATTCTGGCCAAGTGGCTGTTGGCCGCCGCCCGCAACCAATACCAGCCGGCCGATCAGCGGCTCGATCAATTCCTGGTTGAAGTCGGCCGCCTGAAGTATATCAAGCCGCTTTACCAGGAGCTGGTGAAGACGCCCCACGGCAAAGCGGAAGCCGAGCGTGTTTTCGAGAAAGCCAGGCCCGGCTACCACCCCATTACGGTCGCCTCCATCGAGCAGGTCTTGAAAGGCGCGGGCGGGTAGCCGCCGGCGTTCGTACCTGTCTGCGCCGCGAGTGCGAACGAGCGGGTCTGCGCTGAGGCTCGCTCCCTGCTCCGCAGGGCAGACCGCCTCCTTTCCAGTCGGCACTCAAGCCCGCAGTATGCCTCCAACCAGACCCTATGCGCCTTTGGTCTGGAGCGACTTTTCGATTTTTGCCCAGGTGTCGCGCAACGTCACCGTGCGATTGAAGATCAGTTTGCCCGCCTGCGAGTCTTTGTCCACGCAGAAATAGCCCAAACGCTCGAACTGATAACGCGCACCGGGCTCCGCGCCTCGCAGGCTGGGCTCCAGCTTCGCCGTCACCACTTCCAGCGAATTCGGATTCAGATTCGACCGCCAGTCCTTGCCTTCCACCTCCTCGTTCGGGTCCTCGGTCGAGAACAGCGTGTCGTAAAGCCGCACTTCCGCATCGATTGCGTGGGCGGCCGAGACCCAGTGCATGGTGGATTTCACTTTTCGGCCGTCCGGCGAGTTGCCGCCCCGGCTGGCCGGGTCGTAGGTGCCGTGGACTTCCAGAATCTCGCCGGTCGCCGGGTCTTTCACCACGCCGGTGCAGGTGACGAAGTAGCCGTAGCGCAGGCGCACTTCCCGGCCCGGCGACAAACGGTAATACTGCTTCGGAGGGTTTTCGCGAAAGTCGTCCTGCTCGATGTAAAGCACTTTCGAGAAGGGAACCTTGCGGACCCCGGCAGAGGCGTCCTCGGGGTTATTGACGGCGTCCATCTCCTCAACCTGGCCCTCGGGATAGTTGTCGATGACCAGCTTGAGCGGGCGCAAAACACCCATCACGCGCAGCACCTGTTTGTTCAGGTCCTCGCGCACGAAGTGCTCCAGCATGCCGAGCTCGATCACGCTGTTGGCCTTGGCCACGCCGATGCGTTCGCAGAAGTTGCGGATGGCCGCCGGCGTGTAGCCGCGCCGCCGGATGCCTGAGATGGTGGGCATGCGGGGATCGTCCCAGCCGCTGACATAGCGCTCCTGGACCAGCGTCAGAAGCTTGCGCTTGCTAAGCACGGTGTAAGTGAGGTTCAGGCGGGCGAACTCGATCTGTTGGGGATGATAGATGCCCAGGGCGTCCAGGTACCAGTCGTACAGCGGGCGGTGGTCTTCGAATTCCAGCGTGCAGATGGAATGTGTGATGGCCTCGATCGAATCGGACTGGCCGTGGGTGTAGTCGTACATCGGGTAGATGCACCACTTGTCGCCCGTGCGGTGGTGCCGCGCGTGGAGAATACGGTACATCACCGGATCGCGCAGGTTCAGATTCGGCGATGCCATATCGATCTTGGCGCGAAGGGTGTAGGCCCCATCGGGGAATTCGCCGGCGCACATCCGATCGAACAAATCGAGATTCTCTTCGATGGGGCGCTTGCGGTAGGGGCTTTCGATGCCGGGTTCGGTCAACGTGCCGCGGTATTCGCGCACCTGCTCGGGGCTGAGCTCGCAGACGTAAGCCTTGCCGTCCTGAATCATCTGAACGGCCCACTCGTAGAGCTGGTCGAAGTAGTCGGAGGCGTAGAACAGCCGGTCTTCCCAATCGAAGCCGAGCCAGCGGACGTCTTCCATGATGGAGTCGACGTACTCCTGCTCTTCCTTCGACGGGTTGGTGTCGTCAAAGCGCAAATTGCACTTGCCGCCGAACTGGGCGGCCAGGCCGAAGTTCAGGCAAATGGATTTGGCGTGGCCGATGTGCAGGTAACCGTTCGGCTCCGGGGGGAAGCGCGTGTGCACGCGCCCTCCGTACTTGTTCGTCTTCAAGTCCTCGACCACGATGTCGCGGATGAAATTGGAAGCGGTGGATTCGGCGCCAGGGGCGCTGCTGCCGGCAGCCGGATCGGAATTTGTGGTGCTCATATCGCTCACGGTGGTGCTACCTACAACTTAGCAATCGCCTGCCCGATGCGCTTGAGGCAGGTTGGTTTGCCCAATGCTTCCAGGGTTTCAAACAGCGGCGGGGCGGCTTTTCGCCCGCACACCGCCACCCGGATGGGCTGGAACATCTGGCCGGCCTTGAGGTGAAGCTCGCCGGCGGCGGCGCGCAGTGCCGCTTCCAGAGTCTGTGGTTGGAAATCCACCGCGCCGAGGGTCTGGAGCGCGCGCTCCAGTACGCACCTGGCCAGCGCGGCGTCTCCCTTTTGCGGAATCAGCTCGGCGGCATCGTAGG
This sequence comes from Bryobacterales bacterium, assembly GCA_963810595.1. Lineage (GTDB taxonomy): Bacteria > Acidobacteriota > Terriglobia > Bryobacterales > Bryobacteraceae > CAWEOG01. The sequence continues at coordinate 183,563 of CAWEOG010000006.1, forward strand.
GCGGCAATTCTTCCGCAAAGAAGAACCCGGCCGCCGGCACCACGTCGCCGAGCGTGGTGATGCGCTCGCGGATCAGGGGAACCACCTTGGCCAGCATGGGAGGCTCCGGCGCGAAGCCGGCCGCCTGAAGGTAGGGCAGCACGCGGCCGGCCAGATCGTCGGTCGGCAGTTGGCGGATGTAGTGGCCGTTGAAGTGGTCCAGTTTGTCGTAGTTCCAGACGGCCGGCGAGGCGTTCACACGCTCGAGGGTAAAACGCTGGATGAGTTCCTGCCGGCTCATGAGTTCCGTCTTGTCGTCGAAGCTCCAACCCAGCAAGGCGAGAAAGTTGACCATGGCCTCGGGAAGATAGCCGGCGGCCTGGAACGAACGCACGAATACGGGCAGCAGCCGGCCGTCCGGAGCGCGGTCTTCCCGCTTGCTCATTTTTCCCTTGCCAGTCGGGTTCAGAATCAGCGGCAAATGCGCCATCACCGGCGGCGTCCAGCCGAAAGCCTGATAGAGATGGAAGTGCAGCGGCAGGCTGTTTACCCACTCGTCGCCGCGGAGAATGTGGGTAATTTCCATCAGGTGGTCGTCTATGACGTTGGCCAGGTGATAAGTCGGAATGCCGTCGGACTTCATCAGGACGGCATCCTGAAGAATGGCGTTCTGAAAGGTAATCTCCCCGCGGATCTGGTCGTGGACCACGACCTCGCCGTCCAGCGGCATCTTGAACCTTACGACGTGGCTCTCTTTTGCGTTTGCGCGGCGGGCCGACTCCGCCGCGTCAAGGTCCCGGCAGTAGCGGTCGTAACCGGGGTTCGGCCCCTCTTCTGCATCTCCCGGGAGGTGGCTTCCAGCCGCTCGGGCGTGCAGAAACAGCGATACGCGGCGCCGTCTTCGAGCAGCCGGCGGCAGCAGTCCTGGTAGATGTCGAGGCGCTCGGTTTGTACGTAGGGGCCATAACTTCCGCCGGCCTCGGGCCCTTCGTCCCACTCGAGACCCAGGTAGCGCAGGCCATCGAGAAGCCAGGTGAGGGCCTCGGGGTTATATCGTTTCCGGTCGGTGTCCTCGATGCGGAGAATGAAGCTGCCGCCGTGGTGGCGGGCGAACAGATAGTTGAACAGAGCGGTGCGTGCGCCGCCGACGTGGAAGTCGCCGGTGGGGCTGGGAGCGTAGCGCACGCGTACGGGCTTGGCTGGTGTTATGGGCAAGAACTGGAGCCTCGAATCCGTCAGTCAGGGGCCATGTCCGCGGCGCGGCCGAATCCACGGCATGAAATTCCAGTATAAAGGAGCGCTGGCCCGGCCTTCAGTGCGGGTCGCCCGGCGGCTCCGGTTAAAGACTCCCACCTTGAGGCCGATGAGGCAGATGGGATGGTAGTTGATGGATGTATACATCGCACGGCAGGCAATCTTCGACCGGAACATGAATGTTTTCGGTTACGAGTTACTATTCCGCGCCTGCCAACAGAACGCCTTTGACGGCGCGGTGGACGATGACAGCGCGACCCGCCGGTTGATCACCAACAGTTTCCTTACCCTGTGCACCGACAAAATCCTTGGCGGCAAGAAGGCGTTCGTTAATTTCACCAAAAATCTGCTGTTGGACGGCACTCCGGCGTTTCTCCCCACCGGGTCTTCGGTCATCGAGGTATTGGAAACGGTGCAGGCGACGCCGGAAGTAGTGGCGGCTTGCGATAAGTTCCGCCGCAGCGGCTATCTGGTGGCGTTGGACGATATCGGCAGTGACGACGACCATTCCGCTCTGCTCGAGCACGCCGACATCGGCAAGGTGGACTACCGGGCGGCGGGCAAGTTCGACCGTATGTTCCTGGCGCGAAAACTGAAGAAATACGGGTTGAAGGCCTTGGCGGAAAAGGTGGAAACCCAGGAGGAGTTCCAGGAGGCCGTGGGTCTGGGCTACGAGTTGTTCCAGGGGTACTTCTTCGAGAAGCCGCTGATGTTGAAGGGCCGCGACCCGGCCGGCGTCAAACAGAATTATCTGCGTATTTTGCAGGAAATCCACTCTCCGACTGTCGATTTTTCCCAACTCGAAGAGATTTTCAAGCTGGAAATCGCGCTCACTTACAAACTTCTGCGTTACGTGAATTCGGCCTTCTATCAGAAGGCTTCGCGCATCGAATCAATCCAGCAGGCGCTGTTGATCATGGGCGACGAGGGCGTGCGCAAGTGGGTGACCCTGGTGGCGGTTCCGGAATTCGCCAAGGGAAAACCCAACGAGCTGGCGGTGACGGCCATTCAACGCGCCCGCACCTGCGAACTCCTGGCCCCGCTGGCGGGTTTGAGCCACCGCCAGACCGATCTGTTCCTCATGGGCATGTTCTCGCTGCTGGATGCGCTGATGGACCGGCCGCTCGAGACTTTGCTCGAAGGCCTGCATCTGGCTCCCGACGTTCGGACGCTCGCTGCTGGACCCGCCGGACGCGGACAACCCGCTCTCGAACATGTACCATCTGACCCTGGGCCTGGAGAAAGCCGACTGGCCGCTGGTATGGCAAGCCGCCGACCGGCTGTCGGTGCGGCACGAAGATGTCGCCGAAGTCTATCTGGAGGCCACGAAATGGGCGGATGCGGTGATGCGCTTCAGCTCCCGTCCCGCGGCGTCGCCGGCGTTTCGCTGAACGCCCCCGCCCGCGCGCCGCCCCGGCGTTACTTTTCCAATAGAAAATTCCCTACGAACATGGCATCCACGCCGGAGGAGTAGAAACTTCGCACGGCGTCGCGCGGAGTGCAAACCAGGGGGTCGCCGAACAGGTTGAAGGACGTATTATAAACAACCGGCAGGCCGGTTTCCTTGCCGGCGGCGCGCAGCAATTGGTGGTACAGCGGGTTTTCGCGCTCTTCCACCGTATGCACGCGGATGAGCCCGTCGCCCATCACCGCGCTTTCGAACGTTTTGCGATGCTGGGGACGTACCCGGCCCACGGTAGCCAGGTACCGGGCATTGTCGCCCACCTCGAAATACTCGGCGGCCAACTCGGCGGGAACCGAGGCCGCGAACTTGCGGTAAGGCTCGCGGCGCTTGATGAAAATGTTCAGGTTTTCGGTGGAGTACGGGTCCAGCGGCGAAGCCAGAATGCTGCGGTTGCCGAGCGCGCGAGGGCCGAACTCCATGCGTCCGTGCATCCAGGCGACAATGCGGTGCTCGCCCAGCAGCTTGACGGCCGTGTGGGTCAGCTCGTCGCGGGTCAGCAGGTAGCGGAAGCGCAGCTTGCAGTTTTCGAGCACCTGTTTGATCTCTTCCGGGCCGTAGCTTGGGCCCAGGCAGAGCGAGTCGAACCGAACCGGCTCGGCGCGGTTGAAAGTGCGCCGCCAGGCAAAGAACACCGCGCCGAGAGCGGTGCCGGCGTTGCCCGCTGCGGGCTGCGCGAAGACGTGTTTCCACCGGCCGGAATTCTCGAGCGCCGCGATCAGCAGCGGGTTGGAGAACAAGCCCCCCCGCCACGCACAGATTCTCGCCACTGCCGGCCATGCGCAACACGGCGTCTTCAACCGCCCTCTCGAGGCCCGCCGCGAGAGCGGCGCGCACCGGCCCGGACTGCAGATCTTCCTGCCGGACGTCGAGCTCATCGAAGAACTTTGCGCCGAAGCCGCCGCTCGCCAGGTGATTGGAGTCAAGGTACGAACGGTTGATGCGCGGCCAGTCGTCTTCCCGGAAATTGATCAGGCGGGTGAATACGTCGCGGAAACGCATATCGTCCGTGGTAGCCGAAAGCCACTGCACCTTGTGTTCTTCCGATTGGTCGCGGTGGCCGAGTAACTGCGTGACACGACCGTATAGCTCGCCGAGCGAGTCGGGGTAGTACAACTCGCGGTCGAGCGTGAGCTGATTTCCGTGGGCATCCCAGCGGGCGCCGCAGCGGAAGTCGCCGGAGCGGTCGAGCGTCAGCACGCGGGCGTGGTCGAACGGCGAAGCAAAGAAGGCGGAAGCGGCATGCGCGACGTGGTGCTCCACCAGAACGATCTGGGCGTTGGGAAATCGCGATCGGAGCTGGAGATGGATCTCCGTCTCCGGCCCGGAGGAAAAGGGCCGGACGATGGCAACGCAGTGCAGGTCGGCGGCCGACGCGCCGGCCATCTCGAGACAGGCCTGGACGGCTTCGGTAGGAAGCTCGCCGGGCTGGTGTGTCCGGGCAATCTTTTTCTGTTCCACGGCGGCTGCCAGTCGACCCTCGCACAAGATGGCGCACGCGGGGTCGTTCAGCAGCCCTCCAAGTCCGAGAATAATCATGGTCTGCTTTCGTAGTTCCTTGTCTGTCCGGAGCTTGCCAGCGGCGCGGCGGACGGCGGGAGAAGGGCAACGCGTACGCTGATCGTCAAATTCCCAGTATAGGGAATTTCACTCCGCGATTCCTTCGCCGCTCAGCCGCAGGTAAAGCGACGCCATTTGCTCGAGAGACAACTGTTCGGCGCGCAGGGCGGCTTCCGGCTGGGCGTCCAGAACGTGCTTTTCGTAGCGGTCCGCCAGGTTGTTGCGGAGAGTTTTACGCTTAAACCGGAAACAGTGGGCGGCAAAGTCCAGGAAATGAGGGATGTCGCGAATGCCGAGACCGGCGGCGCGCGCGTGCGGCTCAAGCAGCACTACCGAGGACCAGACTTTTGGAGGCGGGCGGAAGGCCGAGGGGGGGACGTCGAACAGTTTGCGGGCCGAGGCGAGCAATTGGCAGTGGACGCTCAGCAGGCCGTAATCCCGGCGTGCCCGGGATGGCTGCAATGCGCGCCGCCACCTCCTTCTGCATCAGGAAGACGCCACGGCGCAAGCGCGGGCCGAGCGAGAGAACTTTTTCGAGAATCGGTGCCGTGATATAGTAAGGCAGATTGCCGGCCACTGACGCAGGGTCCCCACCTGGCCAGATTGGTGGCCAGCATATCGGCCTCGACTACTTCGAGGCCGGCGGAACCGAACCGCTGCCTGAGGCCGGCAGCGAGGCCGGAATCCAGTTCCACGGCAACGACCCGCGTGGCGCATTGCAGCAGGTGTGCGGTGAGGGCGCCGGTCCCCGGGCCGATTTCCACCACCAGCGGCTCGTCGGCGGGACAGGCCGCGGCGGCGATGCGATGCAGGATGGAGTCCTTGAACAGAAAGTGTTGTCCCAGCCGCTGTCTGGACCAATGGCTGCTCCGAAGGCGAAAATCCGCGCCCGGAGGCGCGGATTGGGGTACTCGAATGCGGCGGCCGGCCGATCCCTAGCCGATTACATTGATGTGATCGGCGCTTTCAAATCGAACGAGCGCCTTGCCCCGGATGGGCTGCCCAAAAGCGGTGGGCGGGTCGAACTGGGTAAACAGAACGTTGTTCACGATGGCGCGGCGCAGAACTGCGTCGCCCATCAACGCCTGGCCCTTCAAAATGGAATAATCCTCCACCCGGCCCTGTTCGTTGAGCTGCACATCCAGAACAATCTCTCCGCCCGGGTCGCGGAATGGAATGATGCTGTGCACGCGTGGGCTGGAGTAAACAGGACGGTAGGGATGTCGTGAGTGACCGTTCTCTCGAAATAGCGAAATGACGGCGCCATCATCGAGAACAGGATCACCGCCGAAAAAATGCCGCCCGCAATGGGAATCGCCAGAGGCCGCATGAAATTTCCGGTGGTTATGGAGACCCGATCCCACCAGCGCTGGAGGGCGTTCAGGGCGGGATATTCGCAGCCGGCGTGCCGCGTTCCCGCCCGGCGAATCGCTCTGAGCGACGCCGTGAGATATTCCGGTGCACGAAACCTGGCGCTGTTAGCAAGGGCACGTCGAACCTGGTTCATCTGGAGGACCGAATGCGGCTGCAACCGCGACAGGACGCCAGATGGCGTTCCACGTCCCGGTGGTCGGACGGTTCCAGGCGGAAGTCGATAAATGCCGAAATTCGCTGCTTGACGTTTTCGCACTTCATAGGCTGATCGGTTCTTACTTTAGTCGGCGGGTTGCGGAGACAACCGTAGAGCCGGTTCCATCCTGCTCGCCAGCCGTTTTCGTAAGGCCTCGCGCCCACGCAAGATTCGAGACTTTACTGTGCCCAGGGAGACCTGTAATACCTCTGCGATCTCCTCATAATTCAAATCCTCGATATCGCGCAAAACAACAGCCGTGCGGTATACCGGATTGACTTCGCCAAGCGCCTCGTCAACGAGGAGGCGAGCTTCGTGGTCTAAAGCCAGATCGAGTGGCGAGCGGCCTGGGTCGGGCACGTAATCCTGAAAGGACCAGCCGCCTTCTTCGTCTTCAAGTCCCACTTCTTTCCGGCGATGGCGCGTAAACCAACGCCGCTGGTTGTGGGCCTCATTGACTGCGATCCGGTAAATCCACGTTTTCAGAGAGCTCTCGCTCCGGAACGAAAGCACGTTCCGGAAAACTTTTGAGAAAAACTTCCTGTACCACGTCCGAGGCTTCGTCCGGGTCGTCCAGTAAACGGCAGATGAGATTGTAGACGGGTGTTTGAAACCGTTCAATCAGCTCCTCATAAGCGTCCTCGCGGCCTTCACGCAACCCGGCGATCAGGCGGTCTTCCTCGGCCACACTAAGCGTGGAGGAGCGACACATCCCTGCTCTCATGAGCCGCCAGACCGGCGGCAGACTCCGGTTCGAAACCTAGCAGGATACGGTCGGCCACCTTTACAACCTCTCTTTCCTACCAGTTTACGCCGAAACCTAGGTCAGATACGGTTGCCCTACACTCTATCTGACACCAAAGCCGGCAAAAGGTTCCCGGCAGGCGGCCGGGGCGCCCGATCACTGGAAAAGGACAGTATTTCAAGCTCGGAGGAATCAGTCAAGCGGGTCTTAAACCACCAGCGGGAAAAGCCGCGCCGTCCGCACGGCGAGGAAGTCATACAGCTCGCTGGTCTGGTCGCCACTGCCGCCGAAAGTTACTGAACGATAAGCATTTTCGGGCACGATCCACGAAAGCGGCGGCAGCCAGGCTGGTTCGATCAGGACGGCTGGTGGAAAGTCGCGATGACGTGGACCGTGAAACGCAGTTACCGTATTAACGAGGGGGTGGACTAGTGAATAGGCTATGGGCTATCGCGACACTGGTGGGTTCCCTGGCTTTGGCGGCCGCTCCTGCCGCAGCGGCGGTTCCGATTGATACCGCCCCAAACGCCAGCCCGCGGGAGCTTTACGGCGTGGTGCAACTTCGGCGGGCGCTCGCTTCGTTGACGCCGGCGCCGCCTGCCAGTGTCAGGGTCGTTGTGGGAACCGGTTCATCCGGTCTGTTCGCGGGCATCCCCGGTTTGTCCGGGTTCGCCGAAGGGCAGTCGGAGTCGTTTCATCTGATACGCCGCGGCGACACGTTCTTCGTCGCTGGCAGCGATCCATCGGGAGTGCTCTACGGCTGCCTGGAACTTGCGGAACGAGTGAGGCAGGCGGGCAAGCTGCCCGACGCGCTGGATTTCAGCGACCATCCTGTTTTTGTCCTGCGCGGCCCCAATATCGGGATGCAGAAGACCACCGTAACCTATGATGGGGCGATCTACGACTACCGCTACACGCCGGAGAACTTCCCCTTCTTCTACGACAAACAGAAGTGGCTGCGATTTCTCGACTTCCTGGCTTCCCAGCGAATGAACACGCTGTATCTTTGGAACGGCCACCCGTTCACCTCGCTCCTGAAGCTGCCGAAATATCCCGAGGCGCAGGAGCTTACCGACGCGCAGCTCAACCGGAATATCGAGACGTTTCACTGGCTCACCGCCGAGGCGGACCGCCGCGGCATCTGGGTGATCCAGCTTTTCTACAATATTCACATCTCCCACGCGCTGGCCAAAGCCAAGGGCATTCCTTTCCATCAGAGCACGCCGAACTCTTACACCAGCGCGTACACCCGCTATTGCGTCTCGGAGTTCATCCGGAACTATCCCAACGTGGGGCTGATGATGACTCTGGGCGAGGCGCTCCGTCCGGAATACGGGCCGGAGTGGTTGACAAAGACCATCATTCCCGGCGTGAAGGATGGAATGAAAGAGTTGGGCATCACCAGGGAGCCGCCCATCATAGTCCGCGCGCACGCCACCCGGATCGAAGATGCCATCAAGGCCGCGCTGCCGCTGTACAAGAACATCTACACGATGCACAAGTGGAACGGGGAATCGCTCACCTGGACCGACGTACGCGGGCGCCAGCTCGAGCTGCACGCGGAACTGGCGCACCTGGGTTCCATCCACATTCTCAACATCCACCTGCTCTCGAACCTGGAGCCGTTTCGCTGGGGTTCTCCCAGCTTCGTGCAGAAGGTGATGCAATCCTGCCAGCGCATCGGAATCCGGGGACTGCACGTGTACCCGTTGCGCTATTGGGAATGGCCGGTTTCGGCAGACAACACCCAGCCTCTGCTCGAACAGATGGACCGGGATTGGATCTGGTTCGAGAGCTGGGCGCGTTACGCCTGGAATCCCGACCGCGACCCGGCCGCCGAGCGCGAATATTGGATCGGACGCATCGCCGGGAAATACGGCACGAAACAGGCGGCGGCCCACATCCTGGACGCCTACGAGCTCTCGGGAGTGTGCGCGCCGCGATTGCTGCCTCGCATCGGCATCACCGAAGGGAACCGGCAGTCGCTTACGCTGGGAATGCTGATGACGCAGCTCATCGACGATGCGCGCTACCAGCCGTTTCCGTTGTTGTGGACCGGGGATGCGCCGCCCGGAGAAAGGCTGGACGAGTGGGTGAAGCGCGAGTGGGAAAAGCAGCCCCACGTTGGCGAAACACCCATCGGCGTAGTGGACGAGGTGACGGGGTCGGCGGCGCGAGCCGTGGCAGCCGCTGAAGCAGCCGGACCCGAGGTGACGCGCAACCGCGACGAATACGAACGCCTGCTGAACGACATGCGCGCCATCGCCGCCGAGATGCGTTACTACAACGCCAAGACGCACGCCGCCGCGCTGGTGCTCCGCTACGGCTACAGTCGGGACGTTCAGGATCTCGAACAGGCCCTGCCGCTGTTGAGGAAGAGCCTCGACGAGTACAAGACGCTGGTCTCGCTCACCGACAAAACCTACCGGGAAGCTTGCAGCGTTCACAGCGCCTCGCGCCGCATTCCGTTCCTGGGTGGACCCGGGCGCTACACCCACTGGCGCGACTGCCTTCCCGAGTACGCGAAGGAGCTGGCGAACTTCGAGCGCAACCTGGAAATGTTCCGGACTTCGGGCGCGCGAGGGCCCCGGGCACAAGCAGCCTCCGCCTTTCCCCGTGTCGCTGTGAAAGTGGTGGGAACCGCCGGCGAAGCCTTCCAGGTGGAGCCGGGCGAAAAAATCTACAGCGATCGAGACGAATGGAAGATTGAAGCCCTCGCGCCGGAACTTAAGGGATTGACGGGCATCCGAATTGCCTTCGGCCAGGCGGTGGAGAAGCCGGTACGCCTGGAATTCGAAGTCCCCGAGCCGGCGCAGATGCTGGTCGGCTTTTTCAGAAGCTCGAGGGCGGGACGAGCCGCCGAACCTCCGGCCGAGGAGTGGTCTCCGGTGCTGATGAATGCCGTCGCGGCCGGATCACATCCTGGAATTATAGTCTGGTCACACGCCGTTGCCGCCGGGCGGAACCAACTGGACCTTGGGAGAGGAGCCTACGTGGTGCTGGGCTTCACGACGAGGAACGCGTCCACCGAGCCGCGCATGGTCTTCTTCGACAGCCGGAAGACCCGGGACCAACCCTACCTGGACTGGCTTTTCGAGTAACCGAAAGAGCGCTGAAGCGACGGGCGTGTCGGTGCCCGGGCAGCACACTCGCTTCCCGGCCCGACCGGACGTCTGCGAATGCGGAAATTCGACAATCCGGCCGCCGGGCGAAAATTAAGCCTGGGCGGAGCGCTAACTTCGTACGCGAGCTTCCATGGAATCTCGCCAGGCGCCTTGCAGCTTGAACTTGAAAAAGACACCCACTACGGAAGGCGCGGACAGAACAAAAAAGCTCCGGCCGGCAAGTTCGGCGAAACTTCCTTGAACGTAAATCGTAACAGCGAACGCCGCGGCCGGCAGCACCGCCAGCGCATACGCCTTCCACTTGTTGGAGCCATCCAAGACCGACTGACGCACCGCGAAGCAGCCCCATATATAGGCTATCGACAGAACGATTGCCGCGCCCACCAGACAGGCGACGTCTATCAGCAGTAGACCGATGATCTCTTCATTCATAGCCGGTTCTGGTTTTATTTCGGCTGACGCACGGGCCGAAATTAGATGGAATAATGCCTTAGTACGTCAGTTCTTTGCGGTCCGGTAAGATCGTCCTAGGACCACTGACGAACTTCCGTTGGAGCGAGGTACGTGCGTGAACGGTTCCGGTATTTGCCAAACTCCACGCCGATTCCTCCATCCAAGGGGTTCGAGCCTGGCCGGCTTTTCAACCTCGGCCGCGCTCTCCGGCGGCGGCTGACTCATACTCCCGGTACGCCTGCCGCTTCGGAATTCCCCTCTCGCGGGCCACCCGCTTGATGGCGTCCATACGGGAGAGCCCCTCCTCCAGGTAGGCCGCCACCGCCTGCTGAAGGGGGATGGCGGGCCCGGATTCCGGCGCTGCTTCCGGTTTACCTATCAGCAGCGTGAATTCGCCCTTTACCCGGCCGCGCTGTTCCAGTGTCCGCCGCAAGTCGGCGGCCCTGCCGCGCAGGAACTCTTCGTGAATTTTCGTGAGCTCGCGGGCCAGCACAATCGGATGGGCCGGCAGAATTTCCTCCAGGTCCGTCAACGTTTCGAGAATCCGGTGGGGAGCCTCAAAGAAGACCACCGTCGCGGTCTCTGCCGCCAGTCCCTCGAACAGGCTCCGGCGCTGGCGCTTTTTCGAGGGCAGAAATCCGAGAAACCGGAAGGAGTCGGTGGCCAGGCCGGAAGCCGCCAGAGCCGCCGTAACCGCCGAAACACCGGGAATGGGAACCACCGGCAGGCCCGCTTCAATGGCTGCGCACACCAGGCGATAGCCGGGGTCGGAGACGAGCGGAGTGCCGGCGTCGGAAACCAGCGCGACGCTTTCGCCGGCTGCCAGGCGTTCGACCAGCTCGCGGCTACGTTCCCCTTCGTTGTGTTCGTGGCAACTCACCAGCGGCTTCGAGATACCGTAGTGGACCAGCAGCTTGCCGGTGTGGCGGGTGTCCTCGCAGGCAATCCGGTCGACTTCTTTCAGAATTCGCAGGGCCCGAACGGACACGTCCTCCAGGTTTCCGATGGGCGTGGCGACGATGTACAGGACCCCGGGCATCGAACTTCGAGTGTAACGCTTCCGGCCCGGATGTCCTTGAGTCGCACCTTCGAGCGGCATACGATAATCGGAGGCGGGGCGAGGCGCCAATGCTCTTTGCCCATCTGCATGGAACCAGAAATGTCAAAAGACACCGGCTCTGCATCCGCGGACTTCTATCGCTGGGAGGCGGAGCGAATTCCGTTTACCATCTATCTCGCCTTGGATGTGGTCGACAAGCTCGGCTCCGCAGTGATGCGGGGTTTCAGCGCGGTGCCGCGCCGCGGCGTGGAGGTGGGAGGAATCTTATTGGGACGGGCCCAGGCCGGCTCCGCCGCGGAAGTGTGGGTTGAAGACTTCCGGCAGGTGCCGTGCTCTTACTCGAACGGTCCATCCTATCTGCTCAATGCCGAAGAGGCGGAGATTTTTCGAAGCACCCTCGCCCAGCTTCGCCGCGCCGGCGCTGGACTCGTCCCGGTGGGTTTGTTTCGAAGCAATACGCGCGAGGAGATGGTGCTTTCGCCGGAAGACCTGGGAGTGCTCGAAAACGAGTTTCCCGAGCCCCACGCGGTAGCCTTGTTGATTCGCCCGTTCGCCAGCCGCGTGAGCGAAGCGGGATTCTTCTTTCGCGAGAACGGACGCTTCCAGCAGCGTTGCGATCGTCAAATCCCGTTCCGACGCAAGGAGCTGCGCGGCGGCAAGACATCCAAACGCCCGGACGCCCCGGCTCAGGTTTCTCTCGACTTTGCGCCTCCCGAGGAGCACGAAAAGCCGGCAAGTCCCGCGGAGCCTGCCTCACCTCCGGAGCCGCTGTCTCCAGAGCTTCCGGATGTTGCCGCCGAAGCCGGGCAGCCGTGGCAGGTTGAGGTTGCGGAGTCGCCGGCGGCGATCGAGCCGGATGCTCCAGAGATTCCGAACAAGCGCCGCAAGCCCTGGTCCTGGATCCCGCTGTCGTTCCTGTTCCTGCTTCTGGGCGTGTTCATAGGCTTCGAGGTTGCGTTGACCTTCGGCGGCGGCGCCACCGCTTCCGTCCAGAAACCCTACGCGCTCGGCCTGTCGGCGGAAAAATTCGGTGACAGCCTGCACGTGAAATGGGACCGCACAGCGATGCCCATCCGCACGTCCAGTCGTGGAGTGCTCTCCATCGACGACGGCGGCAACGCCAGGCAGGTGCCTCTCGATGCCCACCAGTTGCGTACCGGCAGTGTCGTATACCGGTATTTGACACCGAAGGTGCGGCTTGAACTGCGAGTCTATCCGCGGGATCGAGTCAACCTCACCGAGACCCTTGACGTCGATGTGCCCGCCACGCCGGGAACCGGGAAATGAAATAAGGCGGGCGTGTCGGGCCGCTTAAGATACCAGCTCCCGCAGATACACCGGTGCGCTGGCGCGTCGCGTCGAACTCCGCGCGGTGCGCACACGACGCTGTGGCGATTCGGTGGTCTCCAGCACGTTCATCCTGAAGGCCGACTCTCCCGGCGCGGCCTCCACCCGGATACAACTTGAGGGCGGCACCTTGCCCGCCGCCACCAATGCCCCCAGGGGTTGAATCACCGACCGCAGAATGGTGCGCTTCAACTCCCGTGCTCCGTATTCCATGCTGGTGCCGCGCTCGATCAGCAGCCGCCGGCTGTCGTCGGGGATCTCGACGCTGAACGCATCCGCCCCCAGGCGCGTGCGAATCAACTCCTGCAAGTCGGCCAGTTGCTGTTCCAGAATCTGGTCGAGGGCCTCCCGGTCGAGCGGGTTGTAGGTGACGAAAGTATCCACCCGGTTCAGAAACTCCGGTGAAAAGTTGCGCCGCAGCGCCGACGAACCGATCTTGGCCAGCTTGCCGTTCACCAGCGTGCCGGGCAGCGCGGAAGCGAAGCCGAAGCCCGGCTGCATCTCGCCCAGCATCTCCTTCGCCCCAAGATTGCTGGTCATGAAAATCAGCGAGTTGTCGAAGGCCACCGAGGTGTTGTCGCCCAGCCGCAACTGCGCTTTGTCCAACAGCCCCAGCAGCAGCCGGTGAAAGCTCGAAGCGGCCTTCTCGATTTCGTCGAACAAGACCAGCGAAAGGTTGCAGTTGGCACTGGTCACCGCAGTCAGCTTCTGTTGCGACAACAGCGGGTGTGTCTCGCGATGTCCCAGGTAGCCGGGAGGCGCGCCAATCAGCTTGGCCACCTCGTGCTCCAACTGAAACTCGCCACAGTTGACCTTGAGAACATGCTTTTCGCTGCCGTGCAGAACCTGCGCCAGCGCTTCCACGGTGCGGGTTTTGCCGGTGCCGGTCGGCCCCAACAAAAGGAACACGCCGGCGGGTCGTCCGGCGGGCGAAAGCCCGGCTTGAAACAGCTCCAGGTAGGGCACGATTCGCTCCACGGCCTCCTGTTGCCCGACCAGCAGGGCTGACAGTTCCGCTCGCAAATCGAGCGCGGGTTCCGGCGCCTCATCGCGCTCCCGGGGGTTGGTTGCATAGGGTCGATTCACGGATACCTTCTTCTGGCCCGATTATAGCCGCGGGCCCGCCGGAATCCGCGCCGCACCGGGCCGCGGAAGACCGGGAACCAGGCACGGAGTGAAGGATTATTTGTCGAAAAATGAGTGAATTAAGTCGGCAATGCGGGCGCTTGCGCGGCCGTCCCCATAAGGGTTGTGAACGCGTGCCATGGCCTGGTGGATTTCGGGGTCGTCCAGCAGCCGGGAAACCTCCGCGACGATGCGTGCGACATCCGTTCCGGCCAGAATCACCGTGCCGGCCTGCACCGCCTCGGGACGCTCTGTCGTCGAACGCATGACGATCACCGGTTTGCCCAACGACGGCCCCTCTTCCTGGATGCCGCCGGAATCGGTGAGCAGCAAGTGGGAACGCATCATCAGCTCGACAAAATCGACGTAAGGCAACGGATCGGTGAGCCGGATGCCCCGGATGGACTCGAGCAAGGGAAGCACTTTCCGGCGCACATTGGGGTTCGGGTGTACCGGGTAGACGATCTCCACGTCGTCCCGACTCGCCAGTTGTCGCAGCGCTTCGCAGATGCGGTCGAAACCGGCCCCGAAGCTTTCGCGCCGGTGCGCGGTGACGGCTATCAGTTTCTTGCGCGGGTCCGTCTCGGGCAGCAGTGTGCCGCGCCAGCGCCCGGCCACGATCTGGTCGCGCGTGTAAAGCACCGCGTCGATGCCGGTGTTGCCGGTGACGTGGACGGTGGAAGGGTCGATGCCCTCGCCGAGCAGATTATCGGCGGCGCCGCGAGTGGCCGCGAAATGAAGCGTCGCCAGACGCCCCGCCACCAGCCGGTTCATCTCTTCGGGGAACGGATTGCGCAGATCGCCGGTCCGCAATCCGGCCTCCACGTGGCCCACCGGTATCCGGTGATAGAAGGCCGACAAAGCGCCGCACAGGGTGGTGGTGGTATCGCCCTGCACCACGACGAAATCCGGCCTGACCTTGTCCAGGGTATCGTCGAGGGCGGCGACCACGCGCGCGGTGAGCTGGCCCAGGCTCTGTTCCGGAAGCATCAGGTTTAGATCGGTGTCGGGCTCGATCGCAAACACCCGCAAGACCTGGTCGAGCATCTCCCGATGCTGCGCGGTGATGGCTACGTGGGTCTCAAAGCATCCGGGGCGGGAGCGAAGTTCACGGACCAGAGGCGCCAGCTTGATGGCTTCCGGACGTGTTCCGAAGACGAAGAGTATCCGCACGGCAGATTCGGTCAAAGGGGAGGCGGGCGGCCGAACTCAACCCCGACGCAACGGCTGAACGGCAACTGCCGTTCCGGCTGCGCCTCCATCGAGGCTGACAGGCGTGGCCCGGTTACTTGTGGCGATAAACGATGCGGCCTTTCGTCAGATCGTAGGGCGACATTTCAATCGTCACCCGGTCGCCGGCCAGCACCCGGATTCGGTTTCTCCGGAGTTTTCCGGCCAGGTGGGCCAGCACCACCCGTTCCTGGTCTAACTTGACGCTGAATAACCCGCTTGGGAATTTCTGAACAACCGTTCCCGTCACCTCGATGCAGTCTTCCTTGCTCATTAGCCTCCTTGGGTTGATTTGCCCCTGCCAATCGTCCGCAATCTCTACTCGCCGGAAGCTCGGAAATCATCTTGGGACAACTGGAAGAGCCGCCGGCGCGGACCGATATGACGCGCGACCAAGCACGTTACAGGCGCACTAAGCCATTTGCGCCACATCTGAGTATAACCCGATTCAGATGGCGAAGCCCTTCCCATTGGGGTGCGCGACATGAAAGTACGGCGACATCAGATTCTCTTTTTTGTAGACCAAAACCTAGCGTATGATATACGCTAGGCAGAGGAGCCTGCCCCATGTCCGACCCACTACCTGTTTTGGAAAGGCATCGTGCCGATCTATTGGCCCAGATCTCACAGTTGGGCGATTTCCGCGCTGGTTCGATCACCTCGACGCAAGGGCGTTGCGGAAATCCGAACTGTCACTGCCACAAACCGGGCGAGCCCGGCCATGGCCCCAACCTCCGGCTGACCTACAAGGCGGGTGGCAAGACAATCACGGAAAGCTTTGCCACGCCGGTGGCGGAGCGTAAGGCGCGGCGTGAGGTGGCCGAGTTTGCCCGTTACCGGGAGTTGAGTCGAGCCTTCGTTGAGGTGAATGCTCAGATTTGCCGGGCGCGGCCGGTGGAGGAGACGCTGTCGCCGGAGGAAAAAAAACGGCCGAAGCGATCGGCCAGGAAATTGCGCGCGAAGTAGACCAACTGCTGCATGTGATCTTCCAGGAGCGCCGCAAGACGGGCCGTCTCGATCTGGAGGCCGTCGAGATGGCGGTGCGCTCGGCCATGCATCACGCCGGTGCCGCAGCACTCAGCCAGTTGCTGCAATTCCCCGTCCCGGCGGCCGACCAGCGGCGTATTGCTTGCCCTTGCGGCCAGCAAGCCCTCTATCGGGAAGTGCGCTCCAAGCCGGTGCTCACCGCAGTGGGCGAGGTTACCATCTCACGCCCCTACTATTTATGTCCGCACTGCCATCGCGGACAATTCCCCGCCGATGTCGAACTGGATATCGAAAACACGGAGTCCTCTCCCGGCGTGCGCCGCATGCAAGCCGTCGTCGGCCAGCAGGCCCCCTTCGACCACGGACGCCGGCAACTGAAACTCCTGGCCGATCTGGAGGTGGCCACCAAAGCCGTGGAACGCGCGGCCGAAGCCATCGGGGAAGATATCGCCGCCCGCGAGCAGGCCGAGATCCAGCGGGCCATGCAGTTGGATCTGCCGCTGATTGTCGGACGATCGATTCCCGTTCTGTATATCCAATTCGATGGCACCGGAGTGCCGGTGGTCAAAAAGGAAACCGTCGGCCGGCAGGGGAAGACTGATGGGCAACCCGCGCACACGCGCGAGGCCAAACTGGGATGCGTGTTCACCCAGACGAGCTGGGACAAGGAGGGCTACGCTGTCCGCGATCCCGATTCGACGAGCTACGTCGGTGCCATTGAAACCGCTGAAGAGTTTGGCAAGCGGATTTATCTGGAAGCCTGGAAGCGCGGCTGGAGCCGGGCGGAAAAGAAGGTCGTGATGGGCGATGGAGCGGAATGGATCTGGAATCTGGCCGATCAATACTTCCCCGGCGCGACGCAGATCGTCGATCTGTTTCACGCTCGCGAGCATCTCTGGGCACTGGCCCGCAAACTGCACCCCAATGACGAAAGCGGTCAGAACCGTTGGATGATGGTCCACCAGAATCTGCTGGACAACTGCAAAATCAAAAAGCTGGTGACCTCCTTGCTCTCTATCGAAACCGCGTCTGCCGAACTGTCGGCAAAGCTCCGGACCGAGGCCGAGTACTTCCGCAGAAACGCCCGGCGCATGCGATACCCGAAATTCCGCCGCCAACACTTGTTCGTGGGCACCGGGGTCATCGAAGCCGGTTGCAAGACGCTGATCGGTTCCCGCTGCAAACAGTCGGGCATGTTCTGGACCGTGCGCGGAGCCAACGCGATCCTGGCTCTGCGTTGCTGCCAGTTCAATGGCGAGTTTGAGGACTACTGGGAGGCGCGGCGCGCTTGATTAACGGTTCCTCACCACTTCTGTGTCGCGCACCCTTACAAGAGCTTCAAAAAAGTGACAGTTCCTGGCCCTATTCCCATTGGCCGATAGACTCTCATACACCTACCAACCACGGCGTCGGAGCGATTTTCTTAGGATCATCGGCCGCTGGTCACCACTGCCTGTCCGGCCCTCCAGGCCGTTGCGTGGCGGCGGCACCTCCGGGATCCTGCCGGTTCCTTCGACTCGTTTCCAGACGATTGCCAAACCTTCCCGTCGATCTCACGAGAAGTGCCACAGCAAGTGGCACCCTCTGCGGCCCTCACGGGGTAAGCCTTAATGGGGTGTTTCCCCCGCGTAGCGCTGGCGCGCAATCCAGGGCGGTTCCTGCGTAGCGCCCTCAGCGCACTCCGGAGCGGCGCCGTTTCGATTCATTTCTGTCGCTCCGCTGCCGGCTCGATGCTTGAGTGAGACGCAGCCCATTCTCGGAGCGTTGTCGATTCGGCACTCTGGATGGCGCACCGTGCTCGCGAATCTTGTCAAGGTCCATCGAGCGCAGGCGGGGGTAGGAGAGGCGCTCACGTGCCCATCGCCTCACCCCCGTGCGGTCCCGCCCGGACAGGAAATCAAGCCCAACCCGCAATGCGGTTTGCGGGAAATGTCGAACCGGGTATACTTCATAGTTCAGGATCTTTTCATCTGGAATCGCGCCGCGGGCGCAGCTCAGCCCTGAGAGGTTAAAATGCAAGTTCTTCGCCGTTCCGCTTGGGCACTCTTTTTGCTGGCCGCAGTTCCCACGATGGCCCAGCCCCTGGTATACCGGGGCGGAGTTGTGAGCGCGGCCGATTACACTCCGGACATAGCACCGGGCGCAATCATCTCCATCTTCGGAGAGGCCTTAGCTCCTTCCGTACTCAGCGCCACCGAAGTGCCGTTGCCAGACACCCTGGACGGTGTCTCAGTCGAAGTTGTGGAAAACGGGCAGACCCGAAAGGCTCCGTTATTCTACGTATCCCCATCGCAGATCAACGCACAACTTCCCTTCGAGATCACCTCTTCAGAGGTGGATGTGCGCGTTCGCAACGCCCAGGGCGTGAGCACTTCCCAGCGCATCGGACTGACGCCTCGCAATCCGAAGCTGTTCACCGAACCGCGCGGCGGACGGATCGAGCCCGCCCTGGTGCATCTGGACTACACCAAAGTGACGGCCGAAAACCCCGCCTTGGCAGGCGAATGGTTGACCCTCTTTCTGACTGGTCTCGGCGCGGTGAATCCTCCGGCTGTGACGGGTAACGCAGGCGGGGACGATGGCTCCTGCGGCCCGCTGATCGCGTCACGTCCGAAGTCTTCGCCCTCGTGAACGGAAAGCAGGCCAGCGTCTACTTCGCCGGGCTTGCGCCTCGCTTTGTCGGCCTGTACCAGGTGAATTTTCAGGTCCCCGCCGACTTGCCGCCCGGTGACGCCGAGCTGATTGTGACGGTGGACAACTTGGCGTCGCAGGAGCGGGTAACCTTCCGTTCAACTCGTGGCGTCGAGGCCCTGGCCTCGGGCACGCTGTAGGCGCCGGGGGCGGCACAGTCTCCGGCACGGGAGCGAAGATCGAAGTTCCATCCGGCGCGTTCTCCACGGCCGGCGAATTGACCCTGGTTCAAGCTACCTCCGGAGTGGTTGAAGATTCCGAACGTCTGAGCCCGGTCTATAGGGGTGGCGGGTTTCCCCGACAGCACCTCGGGCACGGTCTCCGTCGCCATTTCGCTAACCTCTCCGATCCCCGCCGGACAGCAGGTTGAGCTGGTTCTGGAGGAGGCGGGAACAAGCGGCGGTGAAATGCGGCTTCCGGCCACGGTGGTGGGCGGAATGGCTACCGCCACGCTCCCGCCGCGGCAAGGAGCGCCGGAATCGGCATCCGAATCAAAGAGAAAATTGGCGCGGATGGCCACCGAAGAAGAGCTGATCCCGGTTTACAGTCCGGCTTTCTGGGTTTACGCCGCGATGGCCGCTTCTAGCAGTGATTCGGCACATTTCTCGCTGGTGCTCACCCAGCAGGACAGGGGCATCGACGCCGTGCTTCTGAAGAATGCTCTCGAAGAGAATGGGCTCGCGATTCTGACCGACCTCGGCTCTTCCTGGCCCGTCAACGTCGAGCGTCTGGAAGTCTCCTTTCCGCGACTGTACGGAACACGCCACTGGAACTGCGGCGGCGACATTCTTCTACACGGCATGGGACAAGACAGTTAGAATGCGGCTTAACTCCGACCTTCTCTCGCAAGGTAGCGCGGATCTCAGCGGATTCCAACTGATGCAGATAAAGGCCGTGCACCTGCCTGCAACACTACCTGGCGCACCCGCTCCGCTCGCCCCTGATGGAAGAGACGGAACGGGAAGTGGGATTATCTGGATGGACGAAGCCGCGGCGACCCTTGCCGAGATAGCGGCAGCCCGGGGCGCCGGCTTCTCCCCGGTTGCCGGCCTCTCCTACACGCCGGCCCAGCAGACGCAGAATGCCTTCTATTACGCCTCCGGGCTGGAGCTGGCGGCGCACACCGACGATACAACGAGCACTCCAGGCGCATGGCTTCGGCGCATCCAGCTTCCTGGCGACGCTGATTCGTACCGATTGGGATACTCTGAAAAACGCCTACATGCAGCATCACAGCAGCCTGGGCAAGTACTATCTGCCAGTGCAGGCGTTGCGGGCCGAGCCAGCAGGTGTTGACATCAGCGCCAAGTGGTTCGAATACGCTACCTCGGACACGTGTGCATGCCGGCGAACTGGAACGTCCTGCGTCCGCTGGAGAAGTGGGGGCAAACGGCGGAGCTTCCCTCCGACAACGGGAAAGTGGAGCTTCAGTTTGGATTGCCCCAGCTCTCGGCGCAGTGGGCCGCGGTAAAACTGCCCGGCTGGTCCGAGCACAAAACGCTTAAGGTTACGGTTGAAGGTGACTCCGACATCCGCGTGCTCTATGCGAAAAGCAGGCCGGATTACTCCGGGTCGGGGCCCTCCGCCCTGGGTGAGGGACCACTACTGGAAATCGCCAATCCGGGGGGCACCTTTCAGCAGGGAGAGGATCTGCTCATCCTGCTTATCAACAAGAAGGCCGTCTCACCGTTCGAGTCGGTGACTTCGGTTCACGTGACGGTGGAATCCAAGGGGTCCGACGACATCATCGATGTCACCCAAAACGGCGCCATAGTGTGGTTCAACACCAACGCCGGATGCACATCCAGCGGCGACGCCGGCAGCATCGGTTGCACCGGCTACTTTTACTTCCATAACGACCTCGGCTCGAAGTCCAAGCCGGTCCCCATCGTCTGGGACCAGGAAGACGGCGTGCCACGCTTCACGGTGGATGGCAGCCTGGTGGAGACCATCGGAACGCGTGAATACACCTACACTCTCTACATGACCGCGAAATACGATGCGGCGACCAGACAGCTCTACGACGGGTACTTCCGCTACAAACAGATCAGCCACAGTCTGAACGGCGGCATCTCTTCGGAAGCGGAGGCGGAGCTTCGGCTTGTCCAATTGCCCTACGAGGGACCGGAACCGCCGGAGCCCCCATCCAGCATGTTCTGGACCATGCGATCTTCCGATTACGGCGCCGGAGCCTTGCAGGCAGTCATCGAATCGGCGAAATACACCTACACCCCAGGAAGGCAAGGTCCTGTACTCGGAGACCACGCTGGGCTTCTCGGAGAATTCGTTCATCCGGCTGGGCTTTCATTGGGAGTAGCTGAGCGAGGGGCTGGCAGACCGGACACCGGACGCCATGCGGGCGGCTCGGCCCTGCGGGCCGGCGGGTTTTTGTTAGTCCGGGTCCGTAGCTTCGCTTTCATCAGCGGTGATCCGGCGAACCGAGCGATCTGGCGAGGACTTCCGGAAGTCACGATCTATCATGGGGCTGGCGTGATGGCACAATCGAGAACAAGAGAAGGTGCTCGGTTCCTGGCCCTTTCTTCATCCGTCGGCGGCGACTCAGACAACCACCAACCGCAGCGCCGGAGCGATTCTCTTCTGTCCGCGGGGAGAGAGGACGGCGTCGGCCCACACGCGCTCCCTCTTTGTCAGCGGGCCGACAGTTTCTAGAAGCGCATCCTTCAGCATCTTCATCCATCCCGCTGCGTTGGGTAGTCACTGGGGTTTGACGTGGGGCCGGTAGGGTATCTCTCGCCGTAGCGCGGTGTGCCAAAGAACGCGAGAGGGCGCTCCGAACCGGTATTGGTGATAATGATGCTATGCCTTGGCGCCACGCAGCGTTTGTCGCGCTGACACTTTCGTTCGGGCTGGGAAGTCCAGCCGCGGGACAACCGGTAGCTGAAGTCCAACCGAGTCGCGTTTACCACATCGTCTTTCTGATACCCGATCCGGCGCGCAAACCGATTGGCAGAAGCGGAAGGCGAGCGCATCCAGACGGCTCACATGGTAAATATTCACGCCATGGCCAACCGGGGGGTGCTGGTGGCCGCGGGTCCTTTCGACGACACGCCGACGGTGATCAGCGGCGTCTTCTTCTTCGCCACCTCATCCATCGAGGAGGCGCGCAGGGTCGCGCAGGCCGATCCCACGGTGGCTGAGCACCGCAACACGGTGGAGGTGCTGGCGTGGCGCGGTCCTGCGGGAATCGGCGACGAGTACAAGCGGTTGCACAAGGAGAAACCGGAGACGCCGGAGGGCATGGGAATTCATCCGTTCGTGATCCTGCGCCGGTCCGGCAAGGAGTTGGGATCGAACGCTGATGGCGCAGCACTCGGCGTTTTGGACGAAACTTCGGTCCGGAGGAAAGGTAGTGGCGGCTGGAGCGGTGGAAGGAGATCCGTCCGCCGTGGAGATCGTGATCTTCGACCGCATTCCAATCCCGGACGCGGCATCGCTGGCGGCGGCCGACCCGGCGGTCAGCGCCGGGCTACTTACCGTCGAAACTCATCGCTGGTGGTCCGCCGCGAACATCTTACCCCCCCGCTAGCCTGAGTCCGCATGCGCCGCCCTGCGCTCCATTCGCGCGCCTGGCTACGATCGGGACGAGGACCCGGGGTCGAGAGGCATACCCAGCAGAGGGTGACTCGCCGGCGGACTAAACCCCAAAAATGAGACGCGATCACAGGGACACCGCCATCCGTCACAGCGATATTTCCGACAAAGAATTAAGGTAAAAGATCTTTCTGCCGCTTTCGAGATTTTGGCGAAATCGTCGTAACGGCCTGTCGTGGCGACCTCGCCGCCTTTCCAATGCCGGGGCGATATTGCCCTCTGTGACTTGAGTGGAACCAGATACGGGTGTAGAATTCTGACAAAGGTTCGCTGGTGAACCTCTGTTCCGCGAGGCCGTGCCTGGCCTCCGGTACACTCTGGAGGGGATGAGCATGCTAAAAAAGACATCTCCTGAGGGTGTCGTTGTCGAGATCGTGACGACCCCGACCGCTGCGCTTGCCGATTTTGACGTCGACGGCGCTGAACTCAAGTCCGACCACTCAAAATGGCTGGACCTGAATATCGTGGATCCCATCAAACGCAAGAAGGACATTAAAGGCTTCTGGCAGATTTCTGGGCCGCGCCGATAAGTCCGGCGGCAACAAACATAATCTCGAGCTTTCGAAGAATCGTGCCGATGCCGTGAGATTGTATATTTTGGCGCGTACTCCTGGCCTGTCCGTCGTGTGGAATGAGACCTGGGTCGGGGAGGAATCGCCGCCGGTCAGGATGCCCGGAATGTGGATCTCGGGAAGGTGAAGGACATCAGCCTCTTCGCGACGGCGGAGGTGACCGTGGCTGGAGACCTGGAACGAGTCGAGTCCGAGCCGTCCTGGACCACGGAATAGCTGCCGGCCAGGCATGTCGCACGCGTAGAAGGCCTAGAAGCGTTAAGACTTCTAGCTTAGG
>CAWEOG010000007.1:0-416566 GCA_963810595.1 Bryobacterales bacterium
AGCCGGCCAGCGCGCTGTGAAAACGCAAGGCCACCAACGACGGCGAGGCGCCTGCGCGAACGTCCTCAAGAACCGCGCCGATCAGCGGCTCCCAGTTGGCCACTCCAGCCCGCAACGGCAGTGGATACCGCTCTCGCCCGGCGTCCGCGGTTGGGAGGTTCAGGTTGTGGATGCGCTGCTCCAGGAACATCGCGGCCTGGCCCTCGAAACGGTTGTACTGCGCCACGCCCGCGAGCGACGCCACGGCATCGAAAAGCCGGCCGGCGCTGGTGGTGACCGGCGTATTCAGGTTGCGCCGAAGCATCTGGCGGATCTGTGTCGCTCCCTCGTGCTCGACTGGATTGTTCTCGCCAATTTCGAACAGCAGGGATTCGGCGGCGCGCCACGGTTCCCTGGCCGCCTGGTCGCCGCCCGGTAAGCGGAAGGGGCGGAGATGCGAGACGCGTTGGTAGCGGCCCTCCTCCATCAGGAAGATCTCGCTGCCCCAAACCGTGTGGTCGGTCCCATAACCAGTACCATCCCAGGCTACGCCCAGGTAGGCGCCCCGGATATCGTTTTCGGCGGCGCAGGATGCGGCGTGCGCCATGTGATGCTGCACCGGCACAATGCGTTTGCCTTGAGCGCGCGCCCATACGGTGGAAGCGTAATCCGGGTGCAGATCGCAAGCGATGATTTCCGGTGTGAAATCGTAAAGCCGGCAAAGATCTTGAATCGCCCCTTCAAACGCAGCGCGGGATTCCGGGCTGTCCAGGTCGCCGATGTGCTGGCTGACCACCACCTGGTGGCCCACGGCGATGGCGACCGTGTTTTTCAGGTGGCCCCCAACCGCCAGGATTCGGGGCAGGGCACGCGATAAGCGCACCGGGAGAGGCGCGTAACCGCGGGCCCGCCGGAGAATGCACTCTCGGCCGCGCGCAATGCGCACTACGGAATCGTCGCACGGGCGCGCCACCGGGCGATTGTGCATTAGGAAAGCATCGGCGATGCCCTCAAGCCGCTCATGCGCCTCCCGATTGTCGATGGCTATGGGCTCGTCGGAGAGATTCCCGCTGGTGGCCACCACCGGAAACCCGCACTGCCGCATCAGCATGTGGTGCAGCGGAGAGTAGGGAAGCATCACTCCCAGGTACGGGGACTCGTCCGCAACGTCTTCCGGAAACCTGGCACCGCCGGGGCGCGGGCGCAGCAAAACGATGGGCGCCGGCGGAGAGAGCAGGGTCCGCTCCTCCTGCTCCGAGATGTAGCAGTACCCTCTTGCAGCGTCGAGCGACGGCATCATCAGTGCGAATGGTTTGGCCTCGCGATGTTTCCGCTGGCGTAGCAGGCCGACAGCTTCCCGGTTGCGGGCATCGGCGAGAAGTTGGAAACCACCGATCCCTTTCAAGGCCAGAATCCGCCCGGCCTTCAAGTGAGCGACAGCAGCCTCGATCGGGTCCTGCGCATCTCCTCCCGGTTCCAGCCAAACATGCGGGCCGCAACGCGGGCAGGCATTCGGTTGGGCGTGGAACCGCCGGTTCGCGGGATTGACGAACTCGGCCTGGCATTCGGGACACAGGGCGAAACCCTCCATGGTGGTGTTGGGCCGGTCGTAGGGTAGGTCGCGAACGATGCTGTAGCGTGGTCCGCAGAGCGTGCAGTTGGTGAACGGGTAATCATGCCGCCGGTCCGCGGGGTCTGTAAGTTCGGCGACAGCACTGCGGACACGTGGCCAGATCGGGAAGAACCGCCACGGTCTTCTCGTCTGCATCCGCGCGAGGCGCGGATCTCGAAGCCGGCGTATCCTGCCGGGGCAGAGCGAAACAACCTCTCGCGCCAGCACGACCGCCGGAGCGGGCTTCTCTCGCTCGACCCTCTCGTCGAACCGCCCGATGCTTTCGGGCGAGCCTTCAACGTCCACCACGAGTCCCGCGGTGGAATTGAAGACCCAGCCGCCCAGGCCCAGTTCCGTTGCCAGGCGATAGACGAATGGGCGGAATCCAACGCCCTGCACGGCGCCGGTCAGCGTGATGCGGATGCGCTCGCGCACGGCGTACCCCGGGTGTCGTCACATCACAAACTCCGGGACTGCGATTCAGAGGGAGGGGCCGGGAGGACCGCTATTCGGGCGACGATCAATTCGAGACCTCGCGGACAATCATCTCGGCGGCTTCTTCCACCGCCTTCAACACCTCGGGCGAGGGATCGCTGCCTTCGGCGAACTGCTTCGATTCTATGCCATAGATCCGAAGCCGCGCGGGCATGAGCCCAAGAATACGGGCAAACTCCACCGCCTCGGCAATGCCGATGGAATGGGAGGAGGTGGCGAATTGGTCCACTGGCAGTGGCGAGTGGTGGCATCGAAAACAGTCACCGTGCCTCGCCGGTCTGTCCGAAACGACGGCGTCCACCAGGATGACATCGCTCGACGATCCCCACATGTCCATCAGAGTCAACAAGATCGCCCTGGCACATCGAAGCGCGGGAATCTTCATCTCGCGGAGACGGCGGACAACCAAAAGGCCAGCGGCGTCATCGCCACGGTCGATGCAACCGCACCCGACAATCAGTGGTACGATGCTCAGTCCTCTCTTTCGAAGCGCAGCTTCAGAAAGTGGCAGGAGCACGAAATACAGGGATCGTAGTTGCGGATCGCCATTTCGCAACGCTGCCGGATATCATCCACCGGCAGATCGAGCATGTCCGGAACCAGGTGCCACAGGTCGTCCTCCACGCGTTTCTGGTTTTGCGCCGTTGGCGGGACGATTCGCGCCGTCAAGACGTGGCCGTCCTCGTCGATGCTGTAACGATGATACAGCAAGCCGCGTGGGCGCTTCCGTGGCCGCCTGGCCCGTTCCGGATTTGCGCGGCAGTTCGATGCGCGGCTCGCTTGGCTGCTCGTATCCGTCGATGATGCGCAGCGCCTCATGACAGGCGAAGATCAACTCGATGCTGCGGATCACGATGCTCTTGAACGGGATTAGTTGCAGGGTGGTTCGATGCCGCATTCCCGGGCGGTCTGCCTGGGCGATATCGGGAAGGCGGTCGAAATTCAGGTGATAGCGGGCATGCGGGCCGACAAGGTAGCTGCCTCGCTCGCGCAACACGGAATGGAGCGACGTGGAGTGCTTCACGTGCTGCTCGAGGAACTGGTCCTCGAATTCGGACACGTCGATATTCAGGCCCTTTGTTCGACCCGATCCGTCCTTCGTTGAACGGATACTCCTCCGGATGGATCAGAGAGACGAATTCGTAGTCCTGCTCGAAGTCGGGGAAGGGAAAGCTCGGCCACAAGCTTCGCGGTTTCGATGGAGGCGCCGAGCGCCCACTCCAGGTCCTTCCGCAATGCCAGCAGGTCCGCTCTGCGTTCCGGAACCTTGTAGAAACCCGCCACGCAAGCCGAGATCGGATGGATCTCGCGCCCGCCAATGACGCTCACCAGCCGATTGCCGATCTTCTTCAGCCGCAATGCCTGGCGGACGACGTCGGCGTGTCGCTGCGGCCAGCTCGACAACATCTTGACGCGCCCAGGAAATCCGGGGCGTGGAGCATGTAAACGTGCAACGCGTGGCTTTCGATATACTCGCCGCAGTAAAACAGCCGGCGAAGCTCCCGCAACGGGCCCTGCACCTTGACGTCGAGGGCGCGCTCGAGGGCGTGCGTCGAGCTCATCTGGTAGGCGATGGGACAGATGCCGCAAATGCGCGCCGTGATGTCGGGCACTTCGTTGTAGTGGCGGCCGCGCAGGAACGCTTCGAACAGACGCGGCGGCTCGAAGATCTTCAGCTTCACGTCCTGCAGCTTGCCGCCCTTGATCTTGACCAGCAGGGCGCCCTCGCCTTCCACGCGGGCCAGGTAGTCGACCTTGATGGATGTGGTGCCACCGCGGGCGATAACGGGCTGATCCGCGACACTCATCGTCTGACCACCTCCTCACTGGCCTGGCGGAACTGCCAAGCCCAGGCGTTGAAGTTGCGAAACTGCCGCTGAATGGCCTCGTCGGATTGTCCCAGAATCCGGAACTGACTCCACCAGCGCACCGCGTGTTGGTGCTTTCCATCGGGCCGAAGCAGCCGAAACACCCACGGTCGAACGAAGGGCAAAGAGCTCCGCAGCCCGCGGAGCGTGACCGGTCCCATGCAAGGCGACGCCCTTCGCCACGAGCAATGCACAGATTCCCTTTCCGCTTGCACTCCATGCAGACGCTGTAGGAAGGCAGATTCGGCTTGCGGCCCACCAGAACGGCGCTGATCAACTCCACCAAGTGGTATTTCTGTATCGGGCAGCCGCGCAGCTCGTAGTCGACCGGCACGTGCTCGGCAATCGGCGTAGACAGTTTCAGCGTGCTGATGAAATCGGGTTTGTCGTACACCAGGCGGACATACTCGCCGACATCCTTCCAGTTGCGCAGCGCCTGGATGCCGCCTGCCGTGGCGCACGCGCCCAAGGTGATCAGCGTCTTGGACTGGCGGCGCACCTGCTGGATCCTCTCGGCGTCGTGGTGGGTGGTGATGGAACCTTCCACCAGGGCGATGTCGTAAGGGCCCCTTACGCATATTGCTGGAGGCTTCGGGGAAGTAGGCGAGATCGACGGCCCCCACCACATCCAGCAACTCGTCTTCCAGGTCGAGCAGGCTGAGCTGGCAGCCATCGCAGGAGGCAAACTTGAAGACGGCAATGGAAGGCTTGGCTTTTCTAGAGCTCATAACGGTCAAACCAGGGCTTCATCGTGTGGTAATCGAATATCGGGCCGTCCTTGCAGACGAAGAACGGATCCAAGCTGGCAGTGCCCGCAAAAGCCGACGCCGCATTTCATGTTCCGCTCCATGGAGAGGAAGATCTGGTCGTGGGCGACGCCGCGCGATTCAATCTCGCGGATGACGTAGCGCATCATAATCTCCGGCCCGCAGATCAGCGCCGTGGTGTTGTGGGGCTGCAGCCGGACGTACTTGAACAACGTGGTGACCACACCGACATAGCCGCGCCAGTTCAATCCGCCGTAATCGACGGTGGCCAGCACCTGAGTGTCCGGCAGCAGCGCCCAGGCTCCCAGTTCCTGGCCGGAAGAGCTGGTCTTTCGGGCTGCGCGCCCCGTAGAGGATCATCAGGCGGTTGTAATCTCCGCGATGGCGCAGGATGTGATAGATGGCCGGCCGCAGCGGGCGCAAGGCCAATGCCGCCGCGCGACGATGAGAATATCCTTGCCGCGGCTGTCGGCCAGCGGCCAGGAGGTTCCGAATGGCCCACGAACACCCACCAGTTCACCGGGCTTCTTGGTGACCAGGGCATAGGTTGCGGGACCCACGGATCGAACGGTGTAGACTGGCCGGACGGGGTGTTCCGGATCGCCGCTGATGGAGATCGGCAGCTCACCCACGCCAAAGGCGTAAAGCATGCTGAACTGCCCCGGCGCAAATCGCACCAGAGGTTCGGGGCCCTCGTACTGCAGGGTGAGGGTAAACGTGTCGTGCGTTTCGCGGGCCACGCGCAGCACACGGGCCGGACGGGTTCCAGCACGCCGCCGGGGAACGGCGATGTCCGCAACGCCGGCGACGCTCATTTGTCCTCCCGGGCCGATTTCGTGCGAGTACATGTCGACCAGTTGCAGGCGGGTGGCCTGCAAGCCGGTCCGCCACCATGGCGAAGGACGCGCCGCATCACGGCATAGCCGAACGCCGGATCTTCGTCGCTCGCCTGGAGCACGCGAGCGCTGTCGAAGGCGATGGCCAAGACGTCGTCCAGCGAGCGCGCCTGGAACTGCTTGCTCGACCGAGCTCAGGAACGAGGACCAACCCAACTCATCGCCCGCGCCCAAGGTCTGAATCCGCAGCGTGCGTCCGGGCGTGGTGACTTCGAGCGCGATGGTGCCCTCGAGATCACCACGTAGAAGAAGCTGGATGCGTCGCCTTCCCGGAAGATAAACTGCTCGGGCGCGGAACTTGGCCAGCAAGACCCATGCGACAGCAGGCTCTCCACGTATTCCGGGGACAAGCCCGGCCAGAAACGAGTGCGTCTTGACGAGTTCATCTGGGTTCGTCGGTCACGATGAAGTCCTCCTTGATCGGGCAGTACGCGGCGGACCGTTGGCGCCGTTGGATTGTGGCTCGGCCGCGCAGAACGGCCGCGACTTCCCGCGTAATGTCGATTCCGGCGGGCACCAGGTGATGCAGCGCCCGCAGCCGACGCAGCCCGGCATGCCGAACTGGTGCTGCCAGGTCGCCAGCTTGTGCGTCAGCCAATGGCGATAGCGCGACTTCGGGCTGGTGCGGACGCTGCCGCCGTGAATGTAGGTGAAACTCAAGTGTGAAACAGGAATCCCAACGGCGCCAGCGTTCCGCGGTGATGGCGTCGACCGAACTGGTGTCTTCCACGGTGACGCAGAAAGCAGGTGGGGCAGACCATGGTGCAGTTGGCACAGGTCAGGCAGCGCGCGGCCACCTCGTCCCAGTGCGGGTCGTCAAACTTGCGGTAGAGCGACTTCGCGCAAGACCTTGCGGCTTGAGCGTACGGTGCATCGAAGCCGCCGCCCGCTCCGCCATTTGGCGCGCCGCTCCCACTTCTTCGGGAGCGGCCGGCCGGGCTGGCAATTCCGCCAGCAACTGGTTTCCGTTGTCGCTGCCGGCCCGGATCAGGAAGACGTGTCCGGCTTCTTCGGCAAAGCTCCGTCAGCAACAAATCGAAGCCCTGTTCCGCATGGGGACCGGTCTTCATTGAGCCGCAAAAGCACGTTGCAGCCGGGTCGCCGCAATTCACCGCCACCACGAACGCGTTGCGCCGGCGCGCGGCGTAGATGTCGTCCACATATTGGTCGTCCAGGAAAACCCGGTCGTGCACCCGCGAACGCCGCCAGTTCGCAGGGCCGCACTCCCAGAAACGCATAACGCGGGGGCGCCGCTGCCATTGCGGACGATGCGGCCTTCGCCTTCCGCCCTGCTGATGGTGACCAGACGCGCATCCGGCGGATGAAGATAGCGCTTCGGGCCGCTCATTCCGACGGCATAGCCAAATAGCGCGCCATCCGTGCGCGGCGTTATGCGACACCGGCCCGCCTCCTGCTCCATCGTCCATCCGGCGGGGAGATCCGCGGTGGAATGAATGGTGTCCAGAAGGATTCCACCATCCCGCAAGACGGGTCCCAGTACCTGGTAGCCCCGTTCCTCGAGAGACTGGATGAGCTGGTTTAGGGCGGGCGAGGTCAATGACGGCTGGATTCTGGTTGGTCATGCTCTACCTACACCTCAAACGGGGGGTGGCACAGGATTCAGTGCTTGGCCACCGATCTTACTCCCCCCGGCTATATATTATCATCAGACCTGTTTATCTCAAATAGATTGTGGAAGATTTCTACATTTCGGGCTCGCGCTTTTTCGAGGCGGGAGCTGAAGTGGTGGAACTGCACCGCGGGGCGCTGGCTCGTCCGATGAACGATCTGGTCTGAAGCAATAATCAGCAGGTAGCCGGCCGCAACTCAAACTGAATAGGAAACCTCCCCAGTTTGAAGCCCGACCGAAGGGAGGGGACTCTTCAACGCAGCCGGCGGCGCCAAGGACCTCGCAACCCGCCGCAGACGCTGCATCGCACTGGCAACTCCGCGGCGCCACTGGCGAATTTCACAGCCGCAGGCTATAGAATCTCGGATTGCCGTTCGAATTGGAAGCGCACGCAAACCTCCGAGGCGGCCTAGCCGTCGTAAAGCACCAGGTCGTCACCCCGATACTCGTAGGTTTTCCCGCAATCCGGATGTCCGCAGGTCAATGTCTCTTGCCAGGCCGCCTTTACAAAATCCGGAGAGCCTTTTCCGCTCCGCTTATACATGGCCGCGGCCATTTCTATTGCTGAAACGCCTGGAATGTACTCGTCCTCGATCTCGATTCTCCCCCCGCAGCTCTTACAAATCACTCCAACCCGATAAGCCACCACCACACTATACATCAGCCATTTTCCAGTCGGCTTCTTGTAATGCCGGGGTTTCGGAGAGAGTCCTTCGGTGGTGGTTCGCGGCTTATCGGCGGTGCGGGAGCCTCTCTCGCCGATCATGACGACGACAAAGCAGGCGGAAGCGCTTTACGGAGTTGAGATTCAACCCGCGGCAGGCCGGTGAAGCGGCGTAGCCCGCTGCTACACCTTCGCGCCTCCATCTGAGCGCCGACCGGGAGGGAGGCGGTCTGCCCAGCGCAGAACCTTCGTCGCCACAGCGCAGACTCGCTTCTTCACAGTCTCGGGCCCGATCCAGGTTGGCGTCATCTACCGCGCGAGAAACGTCGGCGGTTAATCCCGCAACGCTTTCGATTTGCGTTTCCTTGACAATCAGCATTCTTCTATTACGCCCGACCCAGTTGTCGTTTACACTAATTGGACCAGGTAGGACTCACTGGCTCCGAAACTGGGTATCTCGGAACCACGACGACAACTCAGGAGGGGGAGAGGATGCTGCAACGAAATTCGATTTCATATGCGGTGATTGTGTTTGCACTTGCGCTCGGGCAGGGCGCGCATGGTCAAGACACGGACGGGTAACACTTTATCGGAATCGGGGAGACGCCACCTTCGAGGATGTTTCAACGAAGTCGGGAGTTCGCGGAGACTATCGCTGCTTCGGGCTTACCTCGGTCGCCGCCGACTTGACGCGTGATGACTGGACGGACATCTACGTCGCCTGTGATGGTACACCCAGCCTGTTGTTTCGCAATAACCGCAACGCGACCTTCTCTGAAATCGGTGTGCCCGCGGGCGTCGCGCTAAATCAGCACGGCTATGAGCAGGCAGGCATGGGGGTGGCGGTCGGCGACTACAACCATGATGGCTACATTGACCTAGTTAAGACCAATTTCGAGGACGACCTCGTAGACATGTACCGCAATGTCGACCGCGAGATCTTCATGGATGAGGCCTCGACCATTGGGCTGGCAGGAGACTCGCGTTACGTTGCCTGGGGCGTGGGACTGGCCGACCTAGATAACGACGGTTATCCGGACCTGTTCCAGGTTAACGGCCACACGTATGTTGAGGCCGACAGGCTCACCCGTTCCCGCGGCTACAGGAATCCCAGAGTGGTGTTTCGCAATCTCGGAAATGAAATGTTTGAGGATGTCAGTGCTCTCGCCGGTCCCGCAATCGCGGAGCGGCATTCGAGCCGAGGAGCAGCTTTCGGCGATTTTGATAGCGACGGCGACATCGACATTCTGATCATGAATATGGGCGAGCCGCCGTCGCTGCTTCGCAACGACTTGCCGCACGGCAGTCATTGGGTTTCACTACTGCTTTAAGGTAGGCGTTCCAATCGCAGTGCAATCGGCGCCACCGTCACACTGACGGCCGGACGGCGAAGCCAGACTCAAGCGGTCCTGAGCCAATCGAGTTTCCTATCGCAAAACGATCGCCGCCTCCATTGCGGGCTTGGTGCGGCTACCAGGTTTGACCGCATCACCGTGCACTGGCCAAGCGGCTTGGTCGAAAACTTCCCCGGCGCGGAATCCGACCAGCTCATAAAAATTGTTGAAGACACCGCCCCTGCACCGTAGAGTATGCTTCCCTGAATCTGTGGACGAAGCTCCGAATAGCGGAACGATTCCGCTAACCCGGCCTGGCCCCTTTTGATCACTACGCGAAAAATCGACAGGAACACAAGGGATTGCTTATCTTTTCTGGAATTGCCAAATAGTGCCACAAGATGTTGCGGGCACCGTGGGCTCCGCTTCCTTCGTCGGCCATCCTGTGAAGTAACAGGTCCAGCAGGGATTTCCAGAAGTCACGGTTCGTCGACGAGCTGGCGGTATGGCGCCATTTCACAACACCGCTCGGCTTGAGGGGAGCGGTCAGCGTGGCAGGCTGTCATCTCTTTCGGTCACTTCCGGACTAGCGCCGGATGATATACAATCTAGATGTAGATCTATGCAAGTCGCAAAGTGGGGAAACAGCCTGGCTGTCCGACTTCCTTCCGCGGTGGTGAAGGCGCTCGGCCTCAAGGAAGGGGACGAGATCGAGATTCGGATTGCGGGCGAACGGGAATTTCAGGTCGCCCGTGATCGACGGGCGGAAGAAGCGATCGAGCGCATCCGCCGTTTGCGGCGTCCTTTGCCTCCTGGTTTCCGGTTCGACCGGATGGATGCGAATGAAAGGTGAGCGGCGGTTCTTCGATACCAACGTCATCCTGTACGCGTTTGCGAAAGACGATCCGCGGGCGGACATCGCCGAAAAACTGCTGGCCGGGGGCGGGGTTATCGGTGTACAGACGCTGAACGAGTTCGCCGCCGTGGCGGTGCGCAAGCTCGCGATGCCTTGGAAGGAGGTCCGGGAGGCGCTCGATGCGCTTCGGGTGTTCTGCCCGTCGCCGGTTCCGGTCACGCTGCAAATACACGACGCGGCGCTCGAGATCGCGGAACGATCCGGATACCACATCTACGATGCGCTGGTGATCGCGGCTGCGTTGGAGGCGCGTTGCTCGACGCTTTATTCGGAAGACATGCAGGACGGCCGGGTGATTGAGGGTCTCACCATCCGCAATCCGTTTCGGTAGGTTGGGACTCGGTAGGGGCGAGTCCACGATTGAATATTTGATCGCTCAGACGCGCAATCTATGCGCGCACCCCACCAGCCTACAATCTGTCGAACAGTTCCGGAGCGGTATCGGGTACTTTGTCCGGGGCGGCCCGGAATTTGTCGTCGGAAGCACGGGCGGCACGCTCTTCCAGCCGGCCGAGAGCCAGAAGCTGCTCGGTCAGGGCGGACGAGACCACGCGCTCGACGGAGACGTGTTCGCGTTCTGCGATCTCCAGCGCCTTCCTGTGGAGCGAATCGGGGACCGTCACGGTCACTGTCATAGCAGCTCTCCAATCTTGGCCAGGAACTGGCGCGGCGTCAAGGCCACAATACCAAACTGTTCGATTCCGGAATGGAAGAAGTCTTCGGTGTAAGGGAGCCGAAGGCCGCCCACGCCGTCCGATTCGCGAAAGGAAGAAAACAGGTAGACGGGTGTCGTCCGGTGAATCCGCGGCCGTCAGGAGGGCCGAAAAGCCGGCAGCACTGGCAACCTGGCGATGAGAAATCTTCTACGCGTTGGTCCGTCCTCCTCCTGGAGAGACGTTGCCGTCTCAAACACCATATTACCCGGCGGGCCCGAGCGCCGATTCAGGCACAGAATGTCGCCGTCCGGAACGGAAAGGAGACGTCCACCAATAAAAAACATAATCTATGGTCGTCACCGGTTTTTGTAATATCATTGATCGTATATATACTTACTGGAGGATACAGCCTGTGCTCCGAGATCCAGAACCAGATCCATGGTTCCTAAGGTTTGAAGAAGCTGTAAAACGGCAGATTAATTGGCACCACAGCGCAGGTGATGTCGGTCACTGTCGCCCAGCTGGCATGATAGGCATCTCGATGTGCCCAAGACCGGTAGTACGCTCTGGGAGATGTGTACTACACGCACCGAAGCTGACGCTAGAGGAAAAGCTGCAGCTCTCACCAAGCGAGCGCAAGGACGAAGAAGCTTTCGAGAAACAATTCATAGACGAATTGAAGAAAGAGACCGGCAGAGCGGAAGAAAAAAGAAACATCTGTTGGGATGGATATCATTTCCCAACCATTCAATGGAATCAACCACCATGGAGTCAACTATTTACTAACGGGGGCCTGTATTCAGGCCTCATGGTGTTTCACCAACCTACCAACTTTTCGGGTGTACGTTTCGGAACCCGCCCACTGTTTCACACCGCGATCTTTAGAGACAAAGTAACGTTCGGAGCAGCACATTTTGATAATGGAGTTATCTTTGAAAAAGCTGTGTTTCAGAAAACAGTTGATCTTGGCGCAGAGTATTCGAGTGTGTGTCTCTTTACACACGTCAGTTTTCTTGAAGAAGCTGAATTTAATGGAGCAACTGTCAAGGGTGAGATGAGCTTTTTTGACGTCCAGTTCAAAGGAGATGCCAGGTTTGACAATGCCCGAATCTCTGGGCGTCTAACGTTTCACGGAAGCGACGATACTTCCGTTTTCTTCTCGAATCTTTCAATGTGCTCCACTCTTGTGCATCCACAGTCAGAGGTTACCTTCAAGCACGTTTCTCTTGAGAGCGCTTCGTTCTTGAGAACTAATGTCGAAGGGTTTAACTTTATGGATATCCAATGGCTTAGAACTGGCGCAAGATCGATCTGGCGATTCAACAGAAGGAGAATGTTGCGAGATGAATGCAGGCTGACTGACGAAGATGGCACCTCGGACGTACATGAGGCCGTCGCAGACAACTACAGGCAGCTTGTCCGAGCGTGTGAAGGGAGGCGGGACTATGAAGCGGCAGAGGATTTCCATGTGGGCGAAATGGAGGTACACAGACTCCGCAGGCGCCTTTGGTTCAATAAAGTCGTACTGAGAAGATTGGCCGGAAGGTGTAATGCTTTTTCCGTTTACAGGACCCTGAGCTGTTACGGATGTTCTTATTGGCAGGCGGTATTTGTTTTTTGCGTGTTTCTGATTGTGTTTTCTGCGGTATTTATGTTGACTGGGTTGATTCCAACTCAGGCCGGAGTATTGTTGGGACTGTCACCGATTAAATACCAGTTGTCCCTGCATCCTGAACAGTGGCCGCACATGGCTGAGGTTGCGAAGGATTTTTTTTGGGCTACGCAGAACACTCTGCTTTTCGTTCTGCTCCAAAGGAACAGGCCATTTACTGCAGGTGGCCTGGTCGGTCAGCTTCTGGAATCAGCGTCGGGGGTGGTGCTGGCCGGTCAGATTGCACTCGTGCTTCTCGCTATTCGCAGGCGGTTCCGGCGATAAATCGACACTCTGTTTAGCACAAAATTCGGACCGTTACGGCAGGTATCTACTGTAGCTCAGCATGGCAAGTGTTTTTTCTCTCCGCCGCGAGTGTGTCGAGCGTTGGTGTCAGCCGATGCAAACATCGCGGTAGCCGGAGACGGACTGGGGCCGAAGGCGTTGCCGGCGCTCAAACCCGTGGATCATGGCACAGAGGTTGGGAGGACCGGGAAGCAATCATTCCTCGGCGGCGGGACCCATTCAAAATCGGACACTGCCATCGAGGCGGCGAGGGGGCTCGAACATAAAACCGGTCTAGATTGGTTTTGCGGAAACCCAGATGTTCTCATACACCTCCTTCTTCAACCGTGCAGTATTGCTATCCAGCGGTGCGAGATACGTCGGCCTCGATTTCGCAGCGTCTTTGATTGACTGACCCAAAACCCAACATGATCTATCATCCAAGAAGACAACCCGATCATGAATGTCGTTCGAGGACCGAGCCTCGACCGCCATGTGGGTTTGTTCGACGAACTTTGCAACCGCCCAGGTCAACGCGGCCGCGCTTTTGCGCGCCAGAAGCCGAACCACAACGTTCGGTGAGACCGCTGTCAGATAGCAATCGAAAACCTGGTCGTCGAGATACGGATCGACAATAAGGATTGACTGTGTTGCGGATGCTAAAACCTCGCGGAGCGCCTTGAAAAAGTCGTAAACCGCACCCGGCCCAAATACTCGATCAGGCTGCACTGAGAGCCGAAGCTCAAGATCGGCGATTGTACGCTGAAGTATGCTCACAATGTTCGCGATAGCGCTGTCGCACGACAGTGGGATTGAGACGAAGCCCTCTTGCATTGTCAGGAAGCTTGCCTCGTTTCGATCCCATTGCTGAACGAGTGCGTGTGCTTTGCCAAGCCACTCTTGGTGAATCCGCGATGTTGGTGTGAATTGAGAAAAATCCGGAACGTTCTCTGCGATGGCCCGAAGTTCCTCGAGCAAAACAGGCAGTTCCATGTTCAGTCGCGTTCCGTATCCGGATTCTTCTTCGGCCTTGCCGCCCGAGTGCGCTCTGCACTTTGAAGCGAGTGAAGAGTGTCTGGCCCGTCAGTTTTGCAGTCTTGCGGCGACGGCATGACCTCGTCCCATTCTAACCAGGATACCCGGTACCGCCAGTGTCCAACGTTGTGATGCGTGTTGCATGTTTGTAGCGGCTGAAGTGGCTTGCAACGGCACGCGGGTGTGTACCGGTGTTGCCAGACGCTGCTTTGGTTGCTGGGGCGCAGACCCGCTCCCTTGCGGTCGCGGCTCAAGCGGTTTGCGGCGGCAGGGTGGTAGAAATCTGGGATGTTGAGGAGGTTCCGAAGGACGTCAGTTCCCGGATATGTGTACGGTTCCGAATTGGCGGGCATTCAAGGCTCGAATCTCCGCGGCCATTTCGCTGACCGTCAGGTCTCCGGAAATATAACGATCAACGATGGCTGTGGCTGAGGCGGTCGGCTCCAGACCCTCCAGACGAACGGAAGCCACCGCGCGCGCGACACGAGCTTCGCGCTCGATTCTGTCGTGGTCCGCGTAAAGACGGTGGCCGGTGGTGCGCGGCCAGTGGCCGGTTGAAGGAGGGGCGATCTTCCTAACCAAGGCGTGCGTAGGGGTTCGGCGTTTGGACAATCGGGCGGCTGGTGACTGGCGCCAGGCTCTATGGCTCTACGCCGTGGCGTATACTGATGGCGAGCCAGGAAGCCAAAACGGAACTCCCGGTTAAAAAGCAGTTGCGGGAACCGGGTCTGTTCGAACCCACGCCACAGCGGGACAACAAAGAGCAGACCAACGATCGGCTCTGGAGTTGACCCCAGGTGGCATGATGAAACCGGGCCGAGTAATCTCTTCAACCGTGCTTTTCGCCCTCGGGCTTGCGGCTGCGCCCCCGCTGCCGAAGCGTGACGTGCCGATCCCTCATCTGGAGAAACGCGGCTCAGCCACCCAGCTCATCGTCGACGGCAAGCCGATGCTGCTGTTAGCGGGAGAGCTTGGGAACAACGCCTCATCGAGCCTGGAATATATGCGGGCGGTCTGGCCGCGTCTGGCGAAGATGAACCTAAACACGGTCCTCGCCCCGGTGGCATGGGATTGGATCGAGCCCGAGGAGAACCAGTTCGACTTCAAGGTCGTAGATGGCTTGATCCTGGAGGCCCGGCGCCGCAATCTCCATCTAGTTTTCCTCTGGTTCGGAGCATGGAAGGACTCAATCTCCTGCTATGCACCGGTCTGGGTGAAGAAGGATCAAGCGCGGTTCTCGCGCGTTCCCGACAAGAACGGCAGCAGTATGGAGGTGCTTTCCGTCTTCGACCAGGCGACCCTGAACGCGGATACCAAAGCCTACCGCGCGCTACTGCGGCACCTCCGCGAAATGGATGGCCAGACACACACGGTCATCATGATGCAGGTGCTAAATGAGGTGGGCTTTTTGGGAGACTCGCGTGAGCGCTCGCCTGCGGCCGATCAGACGTTCGCGACGGCCGTCCCCGCGGAACTGATGAATTACCTCCAGAAGCATAGGGACACGCTCGTCCCCGAGTTCCGCAAAGTCTGGGAAACTGCGGGATTCAAGACCTCCGGCACATGGGAGGAGGTCTTCGGAAAGGGTACCGCTACCGACGATATCTTCATGGCGTGGTTCTTCGGCAGGTACACCGGCACACTGGCCTCGGCCGGCAAAGCCGAGTACGCGCTGCCGACCTTTGTGGACGCCGGC
Organism: Bryobacterales bacterium; assembly: GCA_963810595.1. Classification (GTDB taxonomy): domain Bacteria; phylum Acidobacteriota; class Terriglobia; order Bryobacterales; family Bryobacteraceae; genus CAWEOG01. The sequence continues at coordinate 15,485 of CAWEOG010000007.1, forward strand.
TTGATCGACCCGCGGCGCCCCGGCCCAGGCCGGTATCCGAGCGGCGGACCCCTACCGCACCTGTTCGACCTATGGCGAGCCGCCGCTCCAGCCGTCGATGTCTATTCTCCGGACATCTGGAGCGGAGGCTTTGCCGATTGGTGCGCCCGTTACGCTCTGCCAGGGAATCCGCTGTTCATCCCCGAGATTCGGGGCGATGCGACGACGGCGGCCAACCTCTTTTACGCCGTGGGTCAGCACAAGGCCCTGGGCTTCTCCCCCTTCGGCGTTGAGACCCTGCAGGCGCAGGTGGCGGAGCAACTCACCCGCAGTTATGAACTGCTCTCGCAGATGGCACCCTTGATCCTGGAGAGCCAGGCCCGGGGCTCCATCGCGGGTGTGATGCTGGACCCGCAGAGCTCGACGCGTAAGATCGCGCTGGGGAACTACACTCTGGACGTCTCCTACGCGCGCGGGCGCGGGGGGCCGCCGACCCCCTCTGCTTCGACCACCAGCCAGGCTCCCGCGCAGCCGGTGGACTACGCTTACGGTCTCATCCTCGCCACAGCGCCAGACGAGTACGTTGTGGCGGGTCGCGGTTTGAGTATCGTTTTCAGCGGCGACGCTCCGGGTGCGCCGCATGTCGGACTCGCGCGCGTGGTGGAAGGAAGCTATGACGGGGGCCGATGGACGCCCGGCCGCATGTTGAGCGGTGACGACACCGGCCATGGGCGAAACGTCCGGCTGCCCCTCACCGACCGTTACACCGTCCTGCGAGTTCAACTGTACAGATACCGTTGAGCACGATCGGGCGCTGATCAAGATCACCGGCGGTTGCTGGACCTCTGGTCGTAGAACCTCGTTGATGCGGAATCCATCCAACCTGCCACCGCGACTTCGCCATACATCATGGTGGAAAGTGGAGAGGCCATCGGGGTGACATAAACGGCGTCTCTCCATGTGTACCCATTCTGTGCAGAGGCAGAGAGCTTTCTGTGAGAGATCCTCGGTGGAAAACGCAAGGAATGCGTTGAGAGGGGTAGGGCCGGCTGAAAGCCAGCCGGCAAGCTACAAGCTTGCCCCACAGAACTCGACGGCGGCACTGAAGAGGGGGACCGGGGACCGGATACCGGGGACCGATCGAACGGGTCTGGCAATTGGCGCGCCGTTTGGCGTTTGGACAATCGCGCGGCTGGTGGCCAATGTGTTCCCTTCTTTCCTGATATAAAGGTCCATTGCGCATTCTTCTCGTCGTCTTGACAATTCAGGAAGGTAGTTGACCAGTTGACATCTCATAGACCTGAGCCGCGGCCCCGGCTTGTCGCGCGCGGAATCATCCATACGACAGCTTTGTTGGCGTGCCTCGTTTGCTGCCCCTTGGGCGCGGTGGCGCAAAAGCAGAATGAGGCTTACCAGTTGCACATTCATCGCGCGACAGGGCCGATCGTGATCGATGGCAGCGCGCACGAAGCGGCTTGGCAATCGGCCGACGTGGTGACGAACTTCTGGCGGGTCCTGCCGATGGACACGGGCCATGCGAAAGTTCGAACCGATGTTCGCATGGCCTACGACGACCGCCAGTTGTACCTCAGCGCCATCTGCTATTTCGGGGATGTCCCCGGACCCTACATCGTCGAGTCGCTCCGGCGGGACTGGGTGTTTGGGAATAACGACAACTTCATCTTCTTCCTCGACACCTTCGACGACCAGACCAACGGCTTCACGTTCGGAGTGAATGCCGCGGGCGCGCAGTGGGACGGCCTGCTGTACGAAGGGGGCAAAGCGAACCTGAGCTGGGATAACAAATGGACTTCGGCGGTAAAGACTTATCAAGATCGCTATGAACTCGAAATCGCCATTCCGTTCAAGAGCATTCGCTATAAGAAGGGCATCACGCGGTGGGGCGTCAACTTCAGCCGTCTGGATTTGAAGACCGCCGAGAAGTCGTCGTGGACCCCGATTCCACGCCAGTTTCCGACCGCGTCGCTGGCTTTAGCGGGTGTTTTGGTCTGGGACGAGCCGCCTCCGTCCCAGGGCCCGAACATCTCGCTGATCCCGTATGCGCTGGGCGGGGTGAGCCGCGACTATGAAGCGAACACGCCGCTCGCCACCCGGCATGATGTCGGAATCGACGGGAAGGTGGCCATCGGTTCGGCGCTCAATCTGGATTTGACCGTGAATCCCGATTTCTCCCAGGTGGACGTCGACCAGCAGGTGACCAATCTGGACCGCTACGAATTATTCTTCCCGGAAAAGCGGCAATTCTTTCTCGAAAATGGCGACCAGTTCGCGAACTTCGGCTACAACACCATTCGTCCCTTCTTCAGCCGGCGGATCGGTCTGGGTGGAGTGCCGATCCGTTTCGGGGCGCGGCTGAGCGGGAAGTTGAACAAAGACTGGCGCCTCGGTGTGATGGACATCCAGACCGGAGCGCAGGATCAGGCCGGCGTGCCCGCGGAGAACTTCGCCGTCTTCGCGCTCGAGCGCCGCGTGTTCTCCCGCTCGAATATCGGCGTCCTGCTGGTGAACAAGCAGTCGGCCGGCACGCTGCCGGCGGGGATGCCTCCGGTGCAATCGGGTTACAACCGCAACCTCGGCGTCGAGTATGACCTCGCATCGGCGAATAACTTGTGGAGCGGCAAACTGCTGTACCTGAGGTCGTTCTCGTCCGGTAAGGAGAGCAATGGCGCGGTTTATGCGGGGAACCTGCAATACAACAGCCGCCGCTGGCTGATCGACGGGCAGATGGAAAACGTCGATCCGAACTACGATGCCGAAGTGGGCTACGTACCGCGGCGCGGCTATCATCGCGCCCTTGCGACGATTGGCTATACCTTCCTGCCGGAGGGGGGCCGCATCCTCAGTCACGGGCCCATTTTCAGCAGCAGCAACTTCTTCGATTGGCCGGGCAGACTCAGCGACTATGAGACGACGCTCGGTTACACGGTGACACTGCGAAGCCAGAGCGTTTTCTCGACCGCGGCCGGCGCCGACTACGTCCGGCTGCTCGAACCCTTCGACCCCACCAATACCGGTCGCGAGAAACTGGAAGCCGGCAGCGTGCATCGCTGGAAGTTTTGGACCACGAAGTTCGACTCCAAGCCACAGAGTGTGTTCCGGTATGGTTTTTCGACGCTGTACGGCGGCTATTATGCCGGCGGGACGCGAGCCAACCTGACCGGCACCGTCGGCTATCGGTTCCAGCCCTTTGTCAGTCTGGCCGGTTCTGTCGGCTACAACGACATTCGTCTCCGCGAGCCTTGGGGGCACACCACCTTCTGGCTGATCGGCCCGCGATTCGATGTCACACTGACGAACACGCTCTACTTCACCACTTTCGTTCAGTACAACGAGCAGCAGAACAACATGAACGTAAATACTCGCGTGCAGTGGCGCTACAAACCGGCATCGGACGTGTTTCTGGTGTGGACGGACAACTATCTGCCCGAATACCTGCAACCGGGCCAGAACGTCGCCGGGTTGTTCTCGGTGCGGAATCGCGCGCTGGTGCTGAAGTGGACGTACTGGTGGAATCTCTAGCCGCCCCGGGGAAGCATCGAGACGAGCACACCTGGGTGATGGATTTAGCAGGGGAAAGCGGTAATTAGTGACTCTTGCGCGTGTGCTCCGGGGAGTCAGACTGCTTGCCCACCGAGCGTACCTGTCCCCAAGCGTCCCCCACTTGCGGGACTGCGAAAAATTGGGGACAGTCCTCCCGCGCCGCTCGTATTCCCACGCCGTTGGGAGTGTCACGTATCGGTGGCGGCAGAAATGGCGATATCAGGACCGATTTCGTGCCAGGCGGTGCCAGACGGAGGTGGCACGACTCTCGAGGGGGTGGCAGAAGCGCCGGAGGGGGAATCGTACAGGCCCATCGCCCACGAGCGGAGTGACCGCCGAGGGCGAGAGCCGCACCAGGCCGTGCGGTCGACGAACCGATAGAAGATCGCGTCGGCGCAGTCCCGGCCGCGATAAATCCAAGGCTTAAAGAGGCCGCTGAAATGAACGATGTAGGGGTCGTCCCAGGGAGGGGTGCCGTGAGAATTCGCCAGGCGGGGATGGGCCTGCCATCGGGGGTCTAGCTGTTTCCAACGCCCGGCGAGGACGGCGTTGAGAGCGTCCTGGTCATAATGCTGCAGGGTCTTCCGGTAGCGTTGAACGAATGCGAAAGCCCTGGGGGCGACGCGCTCGGCACGCCAACGCTCGAGGTCGATCAACATGATACCGGCATTGAAGTACTTGGTATTGGGTTTGAGTCCCAAAGTGGCGTAGTCAAGCAATCCGCCAACCGAGGACACGCTGGGGATGTAGGGATCCTGAGTTGCGGCTATGGTTGCTCCCTCCAGGTGGGTGGAGGCGAGCTGGCCGATATCGGTGAGGACGAGCGTATCGGAATCCAGAAAGATCGCCCGGCGACTTTGGGAGGGCGGGTATTCGGCGGCGCTCAGGCGCGCGTAGGTGAGCTCCGTGAGCCGTCCCCAGACGGGCAAGTCGCCATCGCCCTGGTAGCAAGGGGCGACATAATCGACCTGGCAGACTGGCCAAGCCGCTGAATTTCGCCAGGAGTCGTTGAGGCGTTGTTTCGTTTCGGGGGTAATCCCTCCGTCAATGACCACAATGCGAATGGCGCGCCCGGGCGCCAGGTGATCGAGCAGGGAGCGCACCGTGACGGCGAGAGGCAGGGCGTAGGTTTCGTCGGCGAGCGTGATGACGGTTACAGGGTCCATGTACAGCTCAGAGGCGCTGGGCGATGTGGGTAGCCGCGCGGAGGGCGTTGGCAACGATGGTCAGAGCCGGGCTTACGGCTCCACTGGCCGGGAAGCAGGAAGCGTCGGTGACGTAGAGGTTGTCGAGATCGTGGGCGCGGTTGAAGGGGTCGAGAACGCTTGAGCGCGGGTCTTCGCCAAGGCGGCAGGTTCCGCAAACATGGCCGAGTCCCTTGCGGTCGTCTGTTCCGCCGGCTCGCACCGGGCCAAAGCGGTGGAAGGTCCGGTAGACGAGGTCTCTCAAGGCCTGGCGCCGCTCGATCTCAGCCGCGCCGAGGCGGTAGCGGATGCGCAAAGTGTCCCCGGAGGTATCCACAGCGTTTTCCGGGACGGGCGCATCCTCGAGGATGCTGGCGACGATCGGTGTGGCTGAAAAGCGCCTGAAAAGGGGACCCGCTAACGGGCCCATCCAGCGCCAGATGTTGAAGCCGGGCTGGTTCAGCAGGTAGTCGAGCGTGGGAGGGAGGCCGAAGGACTGGATGGAGCCGAGTTTGCGACCGTCGACGCAATAAAAATCATTGAGGGCGAGTTCCTTGGCGACGGCGGGCTCTTCGGGCTGCGGGGCTTTGCGAAGTACGAAGAGGTCGATAACGTGTCGCATGAGGCAGCGCCCGACGAGTCCCGAGCGGTTGGCGAGGCCGGAGTTCAACAGGATGCGGGGCGTGGAGAGCGCACCGGCGGCGAGGACCACGATGCGGCCGCGCAAACGAGCCTCGGCGCCATCTTCAAGGCGTGCGTGGACAGCGTTGACCGAACGGCCCTCGCACCCGAGGTGTGTCACCTCGGTGTTCGAGAGGAGCTGATTGCCCTCCCCGGCCAGCGCGGGCTCGAGGCAAATTCGCAGGGCATCGTTCTTACACCCGCCAGAGGCGCCGCACAGGTGCCCGTGGCAGAGTGTGCATCCCGGCAGGCGTTCGCACGCGAGGTGGAGGCGGTAGGGGTGCAGGCCCTGGGCGCGGGCGGCGTCGAAAACGACCCGATTGGCAGGGGAGAGCGGAGGCGGTGGGAGCAGGTGCGGCGCAGGCTCGCTCCGCACTGGGTCGGGCGTGCCCCGTACGCGGAACAGGCGTTCGGCGCTCTCGTACCAGGGGATCATTTCCTGGTAGGAGAACGGCCAGCGGCCCTCGAAGTCGGACGGGAACATACGTTCCATCGTCATCCCGTAGAGACCGGAAGAACCTCCCGTGCCGCAACCCAATTGGGGGAGGAAGCGGTCGCCGCGCGTGCCGTCCTGGATGATTTCCGTCGTGCGCCCGCAGCGCGACAGACGCCGGCGGCGTTCCGGGTCGGAAAGATTACGGAAACCGTTGAAATCCTCGGCCAGCCGGCCGCGCAACGCGTCGCCGTTGCGGAGGTCCGGGCCCTTTTCCAAAAAGAGAATCCGGCGGCCAGGGGCGGTAAGCGCCCAACCAACGGCTGCGCCGCCTGGGCCGGTGCCGACGACGATTACGTCCCAGAGAAGGCGCTGCAGATTATCGCTCGAATCCCGTGACATAGTGTCGGGATGTCACCCGGAAACTCAGGGTAGCATAGATATCATGTTGTTCCTCGCCAGCCTGGACGCCGCGCCGCTTCCTTTGCTGGCAGAATTGACCGACTCAGGCCGGCTGCCAACGCTGCAGACACTGATGAGGGAGGGGACAGTATTACCGTCCGCCGAGTTGCCGTTGGTTGGCGTTGCATATCCGTCCGAGTACGGCGGCGAGCGGCCGGCCGACCATGGCGTGTACTTCCCTTTTCAGTGGTCCGCCGAGGCGCAGCGTGTCAAGAGCTGGAAGCAGGTCGGGGCCGCGGAGACAGTGTTCCACCGGGTGGATGAGGCGCAACGGCGCATGGTGGCGATTGATCCGCCGGAGTGCTCCCCGCAGTCGGTGCATCACGGATTCGGCATAAGCGGTTGGCAGTTCCAGGAGCGGCTGTTGCTGCCCGAGTGGTTCACGCGGGCCGAAACCGGGAAGGAACTGAGGCGCCTTTTCGGCCGAGGGGCAAGAACCGAAGAGTCGTTCGGGCGGCCGACGGCCAAAGGGCTTCTGGCGATCTATCGGGTCCTGAAGGAAGCACCCGGCCGGTTGCAGCGAGCCGCGGAGTTTTTCCTGGAAGCGGATCTGCCAGAAGTGCTCTGGATCAGCTTCGCCGGCCTGCACCTGGCGAGCCATCAGTTTCTCGATCTGTCGTTGCTGGACGGAGCGCCGGTGCCGGACCAAGACCGGCGCTGCCTGGAAGGCGCCTTAGCGAACCTCTGGTGCGAATACGACAGGGTTCTCGGCCGGATTCTGGAACGTCTGCCGGCCCGCAGCGACACGTTGGTTTTCTGCGCCAAGGGGATCGGGCCGGTGATCGGATGGGTGGATCTGCTGCCGGAAATGCTGCGTCGGGTGCTGGGCGCAGCGGCCGTCTCCAGCCCGGTTTCGGCGTTGAGAGAGTGGGTGCCGCGCGCCTGGCGCGAGCGGGTAGCCGGAGCGCTGCCGGATGCAATTGCCAGGGAACTCGCGACCAGGCTATGGAGCCCGAGGGCCGACTGGAGCCGCACCAGAGCATTCACGCTGCCCTCTGACGCGCCCGGCTTCATTCGCCTGAACCTACGCGGGCGCGAGAGGTGCGGGTGTGTCGTGCCGGCGGAAGAGGCGGCGCTGCGCGAGGAGATCATCGAGGGCTTGAGCAGTTTCACGGATCTGGACGGCGAGCCGTGCATCCGAAGCATCCTGCGGCCTGGGGAGATTCTTGGAGAAGGCAAGCGACTGGACGCCTTTCCCGACCTGGTGGTGTTATGGACGGCCAAGAAAACGCTGCGCGGGCGCGGCGTGCGTTCGCCCCGATTTGGAGAGGTCCTTCGCAGAGGGGACTCAGGGACGGGCCGGAGCGGAGATCACGCCGGAGGCGGACTGGTGGTTGTCGGGCCTGGGGCAAGCGGCATCCAGAGGCCGAGCCGGAAGGTGGAGCCGTATGATATTCCGGCGACGATTCTGTCGTGGCTCGGAGTACCACACGGCGACCTGCCGGGGCATGCATTGTTCAAGACGTCGTAGGCGTGTGAGTGGTTTTCGGAAGGGGACAGGTCCCGACACTGGCCGGCACTAACGCGCCCGGGATCCGATGCACGCCGGAGTTTCGTTACCAATCGACCACAGAACCGTCGTCGGCATCGTAGCTTTCCGGGTTTCGCCAGTCGTGGTTGAGCTTGTCGGCAAGCGCATTTTCATCCAGCTCGATGCCCAGACCGGGGCCGGTGGGGAGATCGAGATAGCCTTCGCGCACCGTGAACGGTTTCTTCAGGTATCCTTCTCCGAGAGAAACCTGTTCCTGGCACAGGAAGTTCGGAATCGACGCCGCAATCTGAACGCCGGCGGCCAGCGAAATGGGGCCCAGCGGATTGTGGGGGGCGACGGCGGCGTAATACGCTTCGGCCATGCCCGCAATCAGGCGTACCTCGGTAATGCCGCCGGCATGACACAGATCCGGCTGCAGCACGGTGGCCGCCCGTTTTTCCAGCACTTCGCGGAAGCCCCACTTGGTGAACACCCGCTCTCCGGTTGCGATGGGAAGAAAAGTGCCGCGCGCGATTTCGGCCATCACGTCGTGGTTCTGCGCCTGGCAGGGTTCTTCGATGAACATCGGCTGGTAGGGCTCCAGGGCCTTGATGAGCAGCTTGGCGGTAGCCGGACTGATGGCCCCGTGGAAATCGATGGCGATGTCCACGTCGGGGCCCATGGCGTTGCGCAGCTCGGCGAACCGCTCGGCGGCGTAGTTCACGGCCGCCTGGGTTTCGATGTAGCGCGCCGGCCGCTTCTTGGCGGGGCCGGTTTTGAATGCCGTGAAGCCCTGGGCCTGCATGCGCTTCATCTGGTCGACGGTGCCGGAATGGGCGTACACCCGCACGCGGTTGCGCGTGGGGCCGCCCAGCAGTTCGTAAACAGGTACGCCGAGCGCTTTTCCCTTGATGTCCCACAGCGCCTGGTCGATGCCGCTGAGGGCGCTGGTCAGGATGGGGCCGCCGCGATAGAAAGCGTGGCGGTAAATGGCCTGCCAGTGGTGGGCGACGCGGCGCGGATCCTTGCCCACCAGGTAGGGTTCGATTTCCTTCACCGCCTCGGCGCAGGTGAGGGCACGGCCTTCGGTGATGGGTTCGCCCAAGCCGACGATTCCGGCGTTGGTGTGGATCTTGAGGAACAGCCAGCGAGGCTTCACCAGGAACGTTTCGAGCCTGGTCACCTTCAGGTTGTCTTTCGACGAGATCGGCGCGTCCTTGCCGGCCTGTGCTTCGGCTGCCGCCGCAACCTGATCGAAGGCGGCGAGACCGGCTCCGGCAAACGTGGATGCCATCGCCGATCGGCGTGTGGTTTTCATAATGCTCCTTTCTTGTACGCAGTTCGCAAGCGCGGCACTCTCGCCGATTCAGCGTCCTTTTTCTTTGACGGTTCTCCTGGTCGGCCAGGAGGGGTGCCTGTGCAGCTCACAAATTAGGATGGCATTGTAAGCAGGAAGTTTACAATGGAGGTCGATTGGCGATGACACGAAGGTCAACGAGGGGTGGGAACGGTATGCTTTCGAGAAGAACGTTTGTGAAGGGTTCTGCGCTTGTGGGCGGGGGTGTGGTGTTGACGCAGGCGGTTGAACCCTCCGGGTTGCTCGCCGCGGATGCCACGCTGAGCCCGCACTTGACCGGGATGAGAATGGCTGCCACGCCGGCGACGAATTATCGTGCCTACCGCTCCAAAAAGGTTCAGGATCCGGATCGCCCCACCTGGGTGCAGATTGACTTGGCCAAGAGCGTTCCGATCGAGGCGGTGCTGCTGTTTCCGGCATCGGAGCGGATGTACCCGGGGCGGGACCAATACTATGGCGGCGAGGGGTTCCCGCTGCGCTTCAAGATCGAGGCTTCCGACGACGCCGGGTTTGCCAACAGCCGGACGATCGCGGATTACACGGCCGCCGATTTTCCGGACCCGGAAGACAACATCACGCGCTACGTGGCGCGGGACGTTCGCGGGAGATACGTGCGGATGACGGCGAGCCGGCTTCGGCCGGTGAAGGCGCGGCCAGGGGAGTCCTCCGCCGGAGCTGCGCCGGCGGATAGCCCCGATTTCACCCTGACTTTGGCGAAGATTTCGGTGCTGTCGGGCGGAAAGGACGTCGCCGTGGGGTGCGCGGCTACGGCGGATGCGGCGTTTGGAAACGCGGACGATGTGCGGCAGCTTACCCGGCCGGCCCGGCAGGATGGCGAAGCGATCCGTTTCGATAATCCGAAGAACGTGACCAACGCCAGCCAATGGAAACCCGCCCGGTACCGGGCCCAGGCGCCCACCTCCGGCGTAACACTCGGCGATGGCCTGTTCCGCAAGGCCATGCAGAACAACATCGGCTATCTGCTCGATTCCTATACGACGGACGACCTGCTGCGGCAGTTCTGGGAACGCACGGGCAAGATCAAGAATTACCAGCCGACGGGCAGAGCGCGGTTCTGGGAGGAGGACCTGGCCGGCTCCAACGCGGGACGCTTCCTGATGGGTGCGGGCAACACGCTGCGGTGGATCGAGGATGCCGAGCTGCGCCGGCGCATGACGGCGGTGGTGGACGGCATCGCCCAATGCAGGCAGCCGAACGGTTACATCATGGCGTATCCCGAAGACACCATCTTCTATTCCGAGCGCGGCGCCTACACGCGGGCGTGGCTGACGCACGGATTGCTGGAGGTGGGATATGCCGGCGACCGGCGGGGCTTCGATCTGCTGCGCGGATATTACGACTGGTTCAACCAATGCCGCTACCTGCCGGAGATGCTGCGCGGCGCCGTGCAGGGCGGGCAGGGGATGATCGCTAACACGCGCGTGGCTTTGAGTCCCGTCGGCAAACCGGAAGATGTGCAGTTAATCCAGCGCTATTTTCAGGAAAATGCGTGGCTCGAAGGGCTGGCCAAGCGGGAGCCGGAACAGATCTGGCAATACCCCTACGACCGGCCTCACTGTTATCTGCTGACCGATTTGGAAGCGTATCTCGATCTGTATCGCGCCACCGGAGACAGGAAATACTACGACGCGGTGCTGGGAGCGTGGGAGCTGTATCGCACCAATTGGGAGCAGGCGGGAGGCAGTATCTCGATCATCGAGTTCCGGCGCGACCCTCCGGGCAGCAATTATCTCAAGGAGAAGCTGGGCGAGTTGTGCGGCAGTGCGTTTTGGGTTTTCTTGAGCCAGCGGTTCCAGTTGCTGAATCCGGAAGACGAGCGTTTTGCGGCGGAGATCGAGAAGTCCATTTACAATGTCGCGCTGGCGAACCAGGACGGGACTTACGGCCTGCGTTACCACACGATCATGGAGGGGACGAAGGAAGAAGCGACTCGCATAAATACGTGCTGCGAAGGGCAGGGCACCCGGCTGATTGCGTCGCTGCCCGAGCATATCTATTCGCTTGCCGATGACGGCCTGTACGTGCACCTGTTCGAGGCGTCGTCTATCGGGTGGAAGCAGGGCGCGGTGCCGGTGAAACTTACGATGGACACGCGATTCCCGTTTGCGCGTGAGGTTGCCTGCACGGTCGCCGCGGCCTCGCCGGCGCGGTTCAAGCTGCGCGTGCGGGTTCCCTCGTGGGCCACGGCCAGCATGAAAGTGTCGGTAAACGGCGGCAGCGCCGTGGAGGGACGTCCGGGAAGCTACGTGTCGATCGATCGGGAATGGGGACGCGACGACAAGGTGGAGTTTGCGCTTCCGATAGGGTTTCGGGCGACGCGGTACACGGGCGCCGATCAGATTGCCGGGCGCACGCGCTACGCGATTGAATACGGGCCCATCCTTTACGCGGCGGTTGGTTCCGACAAAGCAGAGCTGCCGCCGGGATTCCAAGCCGGTAGTCTGTCCGAGCGACTGGAGGCGGTAGCGGATGCTCCACTGCATTATCGGACAAGCGGCCAGGACGGGCTTACTCTGATTCCTTACTGGCAGGTGAACAAGGAACCGTTTACGTGTTTCCCGTCGGCGGCGGGATAGTCGCCGTTCCGGAACAATCGATCCGCCGTCTGACGAGGGTTCGAAATTAAAGGTTCGGCCGCGGGTGTGAACGAGCGGGTCTGTGCTTGGTCTGGCGGCGACGTCCCGCAGCGCAGACCGCCTCCTTCACATTCGGCGCCCACGGCGCCGCGCCGGAACCTGGCGAAGCCTTGTCCCGTGTTCCGTGGCTGGTCTGTTTTTGCCATCCACTCGCCTCAGGCTGACGACGGCGCGGCTGTGTCCCTGTAATGTTTCAATCCCCAAAAGCGCGGTCCTCCAGCTAATGCCAATGCTTGTGATCATCGTGCTTGTTTGAGATCGGCGGCGCGGTTCCGTCAATGTGGTGCATCACGAATTGGTAAGCAAGTTCGCCAACCTGCGGGCCGAACTGCCTGCTTGCTTCGATGGCCGACAGGAAGTGGAGGCCTCCCCAGAGCCGGGAGATGCCGCATTCATGCGCAAAATCGGTCCAGGTTCCCCATGGGCCAAGAGTAATGTTTTGTGCCGGCGTAATCCCAGGCTCGACCGTTGAGGATCCCATCGGCGTGGGTACCGACCAATTCAGCTCGTCGCTATTGAAATAACGCCTGGCGGCTTGCGCCTGTGCTTCGCACATCGCGGTGGAGACGGAAGGATACTCGGGGTGATCGGGCAGGTTCAGGTATTCTTTCCATTGATCCGCCGGAAGATCGGTGACAGTGCCCTTGCCCGGCCCACCCCAAGCCGTCACCGGCCGGTCGTGATAGATATAGCGGATCGCGCTGAAGGGGCGCACGGAGTTCCACTTGGTTTTTTCATTCCAGGAGACAATGCCGGCATCAAAGGCAGCCACATTCGTCATGAAGTCGAGTTGAATAAATTGCAGCAGGCTCAAGCCATGCGACTGGGCGGCAAAGAGGGTAGAAAACCCCAGGCCGCGGATCTTGTTATTGAACAACTCGGCAGCCATCTTCTGGTAATCCGTCAGGTTCGCCGAGGCTTCGAGCACCTCATCGGCCTGTTGCTTGTAGGCCTGATACCCATGGGGACCCTTTGGATTGCTGGCGACGGGCCTCGGGGTGTTGAACTGGTTGGGGTTATTGAAGGAATAGGGCGTGACAAAGCGATATTGCGGGGTGACGAACTGCTGCACGCGAAAGGTCCCGTTTCCATTGGCGAGAATTCGCGGCTGCCACTTTGACGGATCGCGGAGGTCGTAAGCCGTATTCACCGGCTCGAAGCCCGTGTAGTCGGCGTAGGGCTCCCGGTTGTACACGCGGCCGCCATAGTCGCCCAACTGGTTCATACCGTCGTGCTCTCGAGCGGCGACAACGGCCTTGCCCGCAACATTGCCAATGCCAACCGCGGTCGTCGTGTCTTCGGAAGTATCGTCGGGATCAAGCCCGACCGAATCCAGCATGGCGCGCCATTCCGCATTCCGATTTGGCAGCAGACTGTTCAGCACATGGTAGCTTGCATAGAAGCAGGCGATGTTGATGTTTTGGTTCGTCGCGCTTTCGCTTAACGGACGACGATCAATTCTGGAGTACACTCCCACCGCAGAAGCGTCGTACGGCGCCGACGCGTCAAACCAGCCATTCGTCACCAGAGTGGTCCATCGAATCACCAGCGTCACGTCAGAACCCGTAGGAGAAACGTCCGTAAAGATAACGGGCACCACAGTCGGAATAATCACTTCCACCGGCGCATTTCCGTTGTCCATATCGAAAGCGGCCACGGCCGGGGTGGTCTGAAACAGGGAAACAGCGAAAAGGAACGGGATTGCCGATCTTAGAGAGAATAGTCGGAACACAGCAAACCTCCTGCCCAAGATTTCCATTTGAAACCCAGTTTGCAGCAATTGTACACCAAACCGCCTCCATTGCAACCGTGTATTTTTTACATTTATTGATAGTCATGCGTCTCTTTCACCACCCAATTGTGGTTAATATTTGGACGTTATATTAACGCGCTGCCTGGCGGGATGGGAGAAGGTTGAGGGAGAAAAAAACGATTTCTGGCTCGCCTGATGTGGGCAACGAATAAGAAAACTGACGGTGGAGAGGGGCTCCGCAATCTTCGGTTCAGGAAGCTTGAGGCCCGAAACCGGGAGCCTCACCGGCTGTTCTCGTCCTTAGGTCATGTGGGTGGCAGGAAGAACTTCAACAAAGAAGAGGATCGTATTCCGTGGCGCCCTGAAGCCAGGACAAATTGTTGAATAATTAGGAGGCAGTCGCCAAAGACAGGGGGCGGCAGTCCCCTGCGGTTGCTCCCTCCTGCGATTTCTTTCGAACATCTTCTAGAATAGGTGCGACATGTTGCGAGCAGCCTTCCTTTCTTTGTTTACGCTCGGCGTGGTTTTCGCTCAGAGTTCCACGGGCAAACCCGCCGGGACCCGGTGGCAGCGCAGCGCCGAACAGAAGCGTGAAATGGTGCGCGACGTCACCTGGCTTACGCACGAACCGCTGGCGTTCCTGCTGCGCCGCGGCGATCACTTCGACGACGAGCCCGCTCGCTACCAGCGCATGTACACGCCGGAGAACTTGAAGCGCATGGCCGCCGCCGGCGTCCGCTTTGGCCGGCTGTACTTCTACAAGGGCTTCGGCATGAATTACGAGCGCGAGAATTTCGAGAAGGACAAAGTGGCTGCCGCGGAGATGCACAAGCTGGGAATGAAGGTCGGGGTGTATTTCGCGGGCACGATGTTTACCGAAACGCTGTACCGGGAAATTCCGGAAGCGAAGGAGTGGGAGCAGCGCGACCAGAACAACCAGTGGGTACCCTACGGCATCCAGACCTTCCGCCATTACGCCTGCCCCAACGAGCCGGCTTACCGCGAGTATCTGAAGCGCATCCTGGAGATCGCCGTGCAAGACGTGCACGCCGATGAGATCGCCTTCGACAACATCATGCTTCAGCCGGAGCCGCACTCCTGCCGCTGCCCGCGCTGCATCCGGGCGTTCCACGAATTCCTGCGCCGCCGTTACCCGACCAGGGAAGCCGCGTTCCGGCGCTTTGGGCTTCCCGACGTCGATTGGGTCCAGGTGAACGAGTGGGAATCGGAATCGCAGCCGAATAGCATCACGGCGTTGAACGACCCCGTGTTGCAGGAGTGGGTGCGCTTCCGCTGCGAATCGCTGGCAAACTACGCCGCGGACCTCAACGATTACGTGAAGAGCCTGAACCCGAAGCTCGCCGTGCACTTCAACATCAAGGGCGTCTACAGCTTCAATCGGTATTGGACCAACGCGGTTTACCAACCGCTGTTCGCCGGACACCTGGATATTTTCTCCTTCGACACCGGCGGATACGATGCGCGCATTGACCGCAACACGGGCGCGCTGGTCTCGCAGATTCGCTCCTACAAGCTGGCGCGGGAGCTGCACGCGAGTTGCGAGGAATCGATGAGCGATGACGTGGCGGCGGCGGTCCACATGGCGTTCGGCTACGAGACGCCGGTGGCGGGCTATCCCGGCGCGCCGTGGTACAACGGCCCCGGCACTTTCACTCCGATGCTGGAGTTCTTCCGCCACTACCACGACCGCTATTACACCAGGACTGACAACGTGGCCGACGTGGCCGTGCTGCGCAACTGGCCGTCGATGGCCTACAGCATTAACGCCGCGTATGTGCCGGCCACGCTGATGGAGCAGGTGCTGATCCAGCACAAGGTGCCCTTCGATCTGCTGTTTGACGAACAACTGAACCACCTGGAACGCTACGGCGCGGTGATCCTGGCCGGGCAGGAATCGGTTTCCGACGCGCAAGTGGAGATGTTGCTTGAGTACGCGCGGAACGGCGGCACGCTGGTGATTGCGGGCAACACCGGGGAGTACAACCAGTGGCGGGAGCGGCGCCACAAGAATCCGTTTCTGCCGGCGCGCCGGGAAGGGAAAGGCCGCATTGTCTACATTTCCAGAATTATCCCGGGCCTCAAACAAGCCGCTGGCTCCCAAGGCGGCAACCTGGATCCGGAACCGGGAGCCACCGGGCAGCGCGGCCACCGTATGTCGCCAGCGGAATGGGTTTTGCCGGCGAATCACGAAGAGATCTACCGGGCCATCGTGGAAGGACTTCCCAAGGGCCTTTCGTTGAGCAGTGAGGCGCCGTTAACTGAAATTGGTAAGCCACTGGTTCGACCAGTGAGACTGGAACAGGTTTGACCGATGCGGGAGTAGAATCCTCCTCAAGTGGCTTGATGACAAACGCATGAGGAGGATGCAATGTGAGAGGTATATCAGAGCCTATCCCATTCGAAATGGGACTGCAAGTATCACGTGGTCTTCGTGCCGAAGCGGCGCCGGAAGGTGATGTTCGGCGAGACGCGCCAGCAACTGAGTGCGATCTTCCACGCGCTGGCGCGGCAAAAGGAGTGCCAGATTATCGAGGGTCATCTGATGCCGGACCATGTGCATATGTGCATCGCGATTCCGCCGAAGCACCCGGTGGCATCGGTGATCGGGTTTCTGAAAGGCAAGAGTGCGATTGCGATCGCCCGTCTGCGCGGCAAAGAACGCAACTTCACCGGCGAGCATTTCTGGGCCGCGGCTACGCAGTATCGACCGTCGGGTTCGAACTGGAGCAGGTCCGCACATACATCCGCGAGCAGGAAGACGGCGGATGGAGCAGCCGGACAATTCTGAACCACCCAATGAGGCGCGCAACGCGCGACGCCTAGCCCAATATGAGAGACCCCCGGCTTTGCCGGGGAGGCAGTAGAAGTTTGACATTTGAGGGAGTCCATCGCGGAAACTCCGAACGTGAGCAGGCAAGCACACGAAAGGAGATTTCACGCGATGGACGAGTACCAGAGTCTAAGCCATTCGGCCTGGGAGTGCAAATACCACGTGGTGTTCATTCCGAAATGCCGACGTAAGGTGCTGTACGGGGAGTTGAGGAAATACCTAGGAGAGGTATTCCGGCGACTGGCCGAGCAAAAGGAGAGTCGGATCGAGGAAGGGCATTTGATGCGGGATCACGTGCATATGATGATCTCGATACCACCGAAATACGCGGTGTCGCAGGTGGTTGGGTTCATCAAGGGCAAGAGTGCGATCCACTTGGCGCGTGTGTATGGAGAACGCAAGCGAAGCTTCGTCGGGCAGAACTTCTGGGCGCGAGGCTATTACGTGTCGACCGTGGGGCGCGACGAGGCGGTGATTCGCGCCTACATCCAGAACCAGCAACGGGAAGACGAGCGACTGGACCAATTACGCCTGAGATATTGACCGCCACCGTTAAGGTGGCGCAAACCACGGGGCCGCGTTAGCGACCCCGCTCAGCCGCTTTGAGCGGCTCACAACCTAAAGCCCCCGGCTTTGCCGGGGGATATTTACCCCCCATGGGTCTGCCGTCTTTGAGACGGCCGAGCTCATCAAGCCACCCGCTCCGCGGAGGGTGTCTGACTACCGTGGCGGAACTGCTGAAGCGCCCGGAAACACACGAAACGATCGTGCATTTCGTCAACTTCGACCGCAGCAAGCCGGTTGCTCCCTTCCAGGCCAGCGTGGTGAAGCAGTACACCGGACCGGTGAAATCGGTGGAGTGCTTCTCGCCGGACAAGGACGACGCCGAGACGCTGAAGTTCGAGGAGTCGGGGGATAAGGTGACGTTCCAGGTGCCGGAAACGCGGGTCTATTCGATGATCGTGGTGCGGCAGGGGCCGTGAGGAATTGGGAACTTCACCCCAAGGTTGTTCCGCGGCATTCTAAATGCGCGGTCCTTCCAGGGGCGAATGTCCAGGAAAAGCCCCGATCAGCAGAGTCCGTTCCTCCGTGAGCTGCTAAAGTTCGTCTGCACTGAGGCTTCGCTGAGCCCAGTGCCTCACGTGCAGGACTTGAACGGTCCCGGACTTTCGGGCCCGCCCGTGGATGGCAAAGTAAAGCTTGTACCTGTGATTGTGCTTGCCGTGCAGGAGAAAACGCACCTCTTGGCCTACATCTTCGGACTCGCCAGCGAGCGGGCACCGGTGAGGCATGTTCCGGAGCGACGCTATGGCGTCAACCATCTCGTTGAACCAGTTTGCTGCGCGTTCGAAGCCGCCGTGGGTGCGGATGTAGGCGGCAATCGCATCGAGGTCTTCAAGGGCGCGCGCGAAACCTCACCGCGAAAAGCCATGCTTCTTCCTTAGCCTGTGTTCCGCCTCTTCCCAGGAGATGCCTTCGCCGCCTTCAAACTGAGCGATGCCTTGACGGATTGCGGCGACCGCTTCAGCACGCTCCAGCCGGTCCAGAAGTTTTTGATAGCTTGCGGCGTCCTGAACCACAAGCTCGGCCCTGCCATTAACGGTGAGCACGAGCGGCGACTTCTTTTTTTTCAGCCGGCCAACGTAGTCCTTGACGTTGCGCTGGAACTCGGTCATGGAACGAATTTCCCTGAGGTCGATCATCTTGTGGCTCCAAGCATGTTTTTAGCAGGTAATTCCATGATAGCAGGAATGCTCTTAACTCGCCTGAGAGGAATCACCGGAAGCCGAACGAGCAACGCCGGAAGCACTGAACTGGGGGACCGATCGAACCGCCGGACTGTGTCCAGTGGACCGTTGGAGCCGGCACCCCACGCGTAGCCGCTTTCGCGCCTTCTATTTCGCCGGGCCCGGCACCCATGACGCTGGCGGCCCGCTCCTTCCATTTCCGGCCGGGTTGTCTCCGCATGCAGCTCAGGGCTTAGCAGGGGCATCCAGCGGATTCATGCCCTTCGAGTAATTCGGGTCCTTCGCGGCTATGTCCACGCGGTAGCTGACTGTGTTTGCCGTGGGGAAATCGGTCGGTACTTTCTGGGTCACTTTTCCCGTCGCCGCCCACTCGGTTCCGCGCTGGAACGTGGTGATGAAGCCAACGCAGCTCAGCGCCATGACGTCGTGCCCCATGATCGTGTGGAACACGCGGCCTTTGCCGTAGTGCAGGACCAGGAGCATTGGCTCGTCGTGTCCGGTTCCACTGTTGGCCGGGTCGGAGTAGGCTGTCGCCAGAACCGTCATGTTCTTGCCAGGCCCCCGCAGGCGCGCGTAGAGCTCGTCAGCCTGGTGCATCCAAACCTTGGGTAAGCCGCGCATGATGGGATGCTCGGGGTCTCTGGTGACCATCTGGATGGGAAGCCGCTTGCCGTGGTGGCCCGCCGGACCCGGAGAATCGTCGGAAACCAGCTTGCCGTCTTTGAAATACCAATACGGGCCTGATTTCTGATCGCGTCCCCGCCAACCGCCGATGCCAATCATGAGGTTATACTCCGGCCAGGCGGGAAACGCATTGTCCGCTGCGTGAACGATAACCAATCCGCCACCATTCGCCACGTAATGCTCGAAGGAAGCTTTTAAGTCGGCCGGCCAATCCTGACCGTCATAGTTCATGACGATCACCTGGTACTTGCTGAAATCCGGCTTGAAGTTGCTGAAGTCGCCGCCCGAGGGAGGCGCCGTGACCACGTCCACCTGGAACAGCCCGGTTTCTTCCAGTTCCGTCTTCAACACCGGTGTGACGATCTGCCACTTATGGTACGGGCCGCCACTCTCGCCATCGAGAAGCATCACGCGGATAGGCGCGGCGTAGAGAGCGGACGACGCCAGGAATAAGAAGAGGGCGGCGGCAAACATGCCGAAGATTTTGTCTTTCATGGTTCTCCTCTGGGGTCCGCGCGGCTTACGACTCGGGCTGGCCGTTGTGGGACAGCCAGGCGTCTTGCCGTTCAGGCCCACTGAATATGGTACGTCTACTGCCAGCCGCCTCCCAGCGCTTTGTAGAGTTGTACGAAACTCAGGAGCTCGTTGAGCCTCAGCCGAGCCAGCGCTAATTGGCCCTGAAAGAGGTTCCGCTGCGCGTCCAGCACTTGCAGGTAACTGTCCAGGCCGCCTTTGTAGCGCAGGGTGGAGAGATTGGTAGTTTCCGAAAGGGCCTTCACCAGCAACTCCTGTTGCTCCCGTTGTTCGCGGGTCCGGCTGTACGCGGCCAGAGCGTCCGCTACTTCCCGCAGCGCGTTGTAGATGGTTTTTTGGTAGGTGATCAACAGCTCACGCTTCTGGGCCTCGCTGAGGTGCACGGCGGCCCGCACCGCGCCGCCGCTGAAAATGGGCAGCACCGCCGCCGGAGTGATGTTCTGGTCGCGCGCCGGGCCGGTAAACAGTTTCGACAGCGCGCGGCTTTGGGCTCCCAGAAAACCAGTTAACGAGATTTGAGGGAAATAATACGCTTTTGCCATTCCAATTTGCGCGTTGGCGGCGATCAATTGTT
The DNA here is from genome assembly GCA_963810595.1 of Bryobacterales bacterium. Classification (GTDB taxonomy): domain Bacteria; phylum Acidobacteriota; class Terriglobia; order Bryobacterales; family Bryobacteraceae; genus CAWEOG01. The sequence goes on from CAWEOG010000007.1 coordinate 35,414, forward strand.
GCTCTGCCTGGCGGATGTCGGGGCGCCGTTCCAGCAGCGACGAAGGCAGCCCGGAGGGAACTTCCGCCGGCAAGTTGAACTGATCCAGCGATTTTCCGCGCACGACATCGCCGGGCGGCCGGCCCAACAGCAGGCTCAGCGCGTCTTCCGCCTGGGCGATGTCCCGTTCGGTGCTGGCGATCTGCGCCGTCGCGGTGTAGAGAAGCTGTTCGGCCTGGTGCACGTCCAGGCCCGAAGCGACTCCGCGGTCGTGGCGCAGGCGAACCAGGCGGAGATTGTCCGCGGCGACGGCGCTGGTGCGGTTGGCGATGTCGAGCTCGAGGTCGCGCTCGCGCAGGCCGAAGTAGTCGCCGAGTACGTCGCCGACCAGGGAGACCACCACGCCCCGGCGGCCCTCCTCGCTGGCCAGGTACAGCGCCCGGGCGGCTTCGGTCTGGCGGCGGAGGCGGCCCCACAGATCCAGCTCCCAGGAAAGGGCAAAGCCCACCTGGGTGTAACTGGAAGCCAGGTTTTGTCCCGCTTTGGCCTGGGTGCTGGAGCCAAGCGACGACGGGCGGGTAGCAACGAACTCGCCGTTCGCGGTCACGAACGGATACTGTTCGGCGCGCGCGATGCCGAAAAGGATGCGCGCCTGCTCCATGCGCTCCGAGGCGATGCCGAGATCGAAATTGTGATCGAGCGCCGTGGAGACGAGCTGTTTGAGAACCGGATCGTCGAACAGGTCGAACCACTTGGTGTCGGCCAGGCTGGCATTGGGGTTCGGCGGCGTGGTGCGGTATTGGTCCGGAACCGCCACCTGAGGCCGCTTGTAGTTGGGGCCGACCGCGCAGCCCGCCACCAGCAGCGGCACCGCCAGGAGTAACGTTCGCGCTTTCATGTGGTCTGCTCCGGAGCGGATTCCAAGCCGGGCATCGGCGTCCGTTTGCGCTCGGCCACCCGCTGGATGACAAAGTAAAGCACGGGCACGATGAACATCGCCAGCAGCGTGGCCGCGTTCATGCCGCCGAACACGGCAGTGCCGAGCGACCGCCGCGAGGCCGCGCCGGCGCCATTGGCGATGACCAGCGGCACCACGCCCAGAATGAAGGCGAATGAAGTCATCAGAATGGGGCGCAGCCGCAGGCGGGCGGCCTCCATGGCGGCATCGTGGACGGACATGCCGCTCTCGCGCCGTGCGCGCGCGAACTCGACAATCAGGATGGCGTTTTTGGCCGCCAGCCCGATCAGCGTCACAATCCCGATCTGCGTGTAAATGTCGTAGGGATACGACCGCGCCCAGGCCGCGAACAGTGCACCGAAAAGGCCCAGCGGCAGGGCCAATAGCACAGCGAAGGGGATCGACCAGCTTTCATACAGCGCCGCCAGGAACAGGAACACCAGCACCGCGGCGAAGCCGAAGATCACGCCCTCGTGTCCTTGCGCTTCTTTTTCCTGGTAGGTGGTGCCGGTCCATTCGTAACCATAGCCGGCGGGCAGTGTGGCGGCCGCCAGTTGCTCCATGGCGTCGATGGCCTGGCCGCTGCTGAAGCCCGGCGCCGGGCTCCCCAACATCTGAATCGCCCGGAACCGGTTGTAGCGGTATACCACCTCCGGACCGGTGGTGGCCTTGACGTTGGAAAGCGTTCCGAGCGGCACCATGTTGCCGTCGCCGTTGCGCACATAGAATCGATTGATGTCGGAGGGCTCACTGCGGAATTCCGGCTCGGCCTGTACCAGCACCTGCCAGGTGCGCCCGAACGCGTTGAAGTCGTTCACGTACAGGCCGCCCAGAAAGGTTTGCAGCGCGTTGTAGGTGTCGGTGACAGGAATCCCCAGCGTCTGCACCTTGGCAAGATCCACATCCACCGCGTAGGTGGGGACGTTGGCCCGGAAGGTGCTGATGACGGTGCTCAGCTCCGGCCTCGAGCGTGCCGCCGCCACCAGGCGGTCGGCGGTCTGCGCCAGGTCCGCAATGCTGCCGCCGGCGCGGTCTTCCAGCACGAACTGGAAACCGCCGGTGGTGCTGAGACCCAGGATAGGGGGCAGGCCGAAGGCGAAGGTGACCGCCTCGGGCACCTGGCTGAACTCCCGCTGGAGGTGGGCGAGAATCGGCTGAAGCTGCAAATCTTTTGTGGGGCGTTCGTCCCAGGGCTTCAGGCGCACGATCAGGGTAGCCACGTTGGGGCCGCTGGTGCGCGTGGAAATGTCGATTCCCCCCAGCGTGAGGAAGCCTGCCATTCCGGGCGTTCCGCGAACGATACGTTCGATCTTCTGTGACACCACATCGGTGCGTTGCGAAGAGGCGCCATCGGGCAGCCGGATGGAAACGAAGATGGTTCCCTGGTCCTCTTCCGGCAGAAAGCCGGTCGGCAGATGCACAAACAGGAATCCGGCTGCCAGCCAGAAGCAAACCAGGCCCGCCAGCGCCAGCGCCGATTTCCGGATCAGGCCGTTGACGCCCGCCAGGTACTTGTTCCGCGAATACTCGAACGCGCGGTTGAACCAGCGGAAGAAGCCGGACAGCACGCCCCGGTGCTCCGATTTGTGGCGCAGCAGCAACGCGCTCAGCGCCGGGCTGAGCGAAAGCGCGTTGAAGGCCGAAATCAGCACCGAAGCGGCGATGGTGAGCGCGAATTGCTTGTAGATCTGGCCGCTGATGCCGCCCAGGAAGGCCACCGGAATAAACACCGCGGCCAGAATGCAGGCAATGGCGACCACCGGCGCCGAGACCTCTTCCATGGCCCGGATGGTGGCGTCGCGCGGCGACATCCCGTCATCGATGTGCCGCTGCACCGCCTCCACCACCACGATGGAGTCGTCCACCACGATGCCGATGGCCAGCACCAGTCCGAACATGCTGGTCATGTTGATGGAAAACCCCAGCAGCGGAAACAGGGCGAACGTTCCGATGACGGCTACCGGAACCGTGAGCAGGGGAATCAGCGTGGCCCGCCAGTTCTGCAGGAACACGAAAACCACCAGGATGACCAGTCCGACCGCTTCGAACAGCGTCAGCAGCACTTCCTCGATAGCCGAGCGCACGAATACCGTCGAATCGTAGGGCGTCATGTAGTCGATGCCGGCGGGAAAGCTCTTCTTCGCCTGCTCCAGGAATTCCCGGACTTCTTCGGCGGTGGCCACCGCGTTGGCGCCGGGTGACAGGTATACGATCACGTTTCCCGCCTGCCGCCCGTCGACGCGGCTGAAGCTGTTATAGCTGAGGGCGCCGAGCTCGACATGGCCGACGTCGCGGAGGCGGACCAGCGATGCGTCGGGCCGTGCTCGCAGAATGATGTCGTCGAACTGGCTCGGATCCACCAGCCGACCGGGCGCGGTCATGGTGTACTGGAAATCGGTTCCCGGCGGGGCCGGCGCCTGGCCCACCGTTCCCGCCGGGTTCTGGCGGTTTTGTGTCTGGATGGCGTTGCTGATGTCGGTGGCCGTGATACCTAGCTTGGCCATCTTGTCCGGATTCACCCACACACGCATCGAGTAGGTCTGGCCCGCGCCCAGACGCGTTTCGCCCACTCCCGGCAGGCTGGCGATCTGGTTCAGCAGGTTGATCTGGGCGTAATTGGTCAGGAACAGCGAGTCGTAGCGGTTGTCGGTGGCGATGAGGCTGACCACCATCAGGAACGCCGGGGAAACCTTCTTAACGGTAACGCCCTGGCGCTGCACTTCCGGGGGTAGACGCGGCATCGCGACGTTTACGCGATTTTGGGTCTGTACGGTGGCGATGTCCGGGTCGGTGCCCAGCTTGAACGTCACGCTGAGGGTGAGCGTCCCGTCGTTGCCGCTGCTCGAAAGGAAGTACAGCATGCCGTCCAGGCCGATAAGCTGCTCCTCGATCGGCTGGGCGACGGTCTTTTCCAGGTCCTCCGAGTTGCCGCCCAGGTAGTTGGCGGTGATCTGCACTACCGGCGGCACCACTTCCGGATAGGTCGCGATCGGCAGGTTCGGGATGGCGACGCTGCCTAGAATCACGATGACGATGGCGATGACCATCGCAAACACAGGGTGATCGATAAAGAATCGCGCCATGGTCTAATTCCCGGTGTCCGTCTTTGAGGTTGAGTCTTCTTGCTCGGGACGGTACGCCTGCGGCCTTACCGTGGCGCCCGGCCGCACGCGCAACATGCCCTCCACGATAACCCGGTCGCCGGCCTTCAGGCCTTTGTCGATAACCCACATTTCGCCGACGCGCGGGCCGGTGGTTACCGGTTGCGCGCTCACCCTGTTATTCGGCGCGACCACGTACACCATCTGGATGCTCTGCAGTTGCGTCACCGCCCGCTGCGGAACCAGGATGGCGTTTTTGCGCTCCTCCACCTGCACCCGCACGCGGCCGAACTGGCCCGGCAGGAGGGTGTGTTGCGGATTCGGAAAGCGCGCCTGCATTTCGAGCGTGCCGGTTTTCGGATCCACCTGGTTCAGGGCGTTCTCGATTCGGCCCTTTTGGGGAAATTCGGAGTTGTCGGCCAGAAACAGCGTGAGCGGCAGATTGCCGCCGAGCGGCTGGCCGCGGCGTTTCACCCAGGAAAGGTACTCCGATTCGGTGACCTTGAACCGCACCCAGATGGGATCGAGCGGGACGATGGTGGTGAGCGGCTGCTGAGAGCTGGGGGTGACCAGGCCGCCGACAGGCACCAGCGTGTCGCCCACCCGGCCGCTGATGGGCGCCTCGATCGTTCCGTACTGCAGGTTCAACTCGGCGGTGCGCAGGGCGCCCTTTAAGGATTCCACCTTCCCTCGGCGGAGTCGATCTGCGTACGGGTGGACAGACTGGTTTGATCGACGTTGGCCTGGAGCGCGTTGACGTTCGCCTGGGCGGCTCGCAAAGCGGCGGTGGCGGCGTCCAGATCCTGCTTCGATGCCGCGTCGTCTTTCACCAGCGGCATGAAGCGATCATAGTCCTGGTGCGCCTTCACCAGGTTGGCCTTGGCGGAGGCGAGATTGGCCTTTGCCTGCAGCAGCGAGACCTGGTGCCGGGCGAACTCCAGATCCGCTTCGCCCTGCTGGAGGTTTCCCTGGGCCTGCTGCCACCGCCGCCTCGTAGGGCCGGAGATCGAGAACATAGAGAACCTGGCCGGCCCGAACCTCCGTGCCGGGCTGGAACAGCCAGCGTTCGATGTAGCCTTCACGCGGCCGCGCACTTCCACCATGTTCCGCGCATACGTCTGCGCGGAGAAGTCCGAATAGATGGCAGCGTCGCGGGGCTGAACCTGCATCACCATTACGGGAGGCGCGGCCGGCGCCCCGGGGCCGCCTTTCTGACCTGAAGCGCTGCACCCGTTGAACAGGATCAGCAGCGGAAGAGCGGACAGACCTATGGAAATCGTCTTGTACATCACTGGATTGGGCATGATCTTGGGGAACTAAACTCTTACATGCTGGATCATATCGCAATCGATGGCCGACAGGCTTGCGGCTACGAGTAGGTCACACACGACCCCCCGCCGGCACCGTCTATTCGATTAGACGTCCTCCGATGTGCCGGCGGGGTCGAATTTTCGCCGGTATCAGCCGGCGTGAGCAATCATCTGCCGGGTGAAATGCATCCGCTTGGGCTTCACCAGGTTTTCATAGTCGCTCAACATCATGTGGATCACGTCGCGATGCGTGCCGGCGTTGAAAGCGATTTCCTGTTCCGTTACGAGGCCTTCTTCGAGGTACACGGCGAGGTCGAAAAGTGTGCCGTTGCCGAACGGCGGCATGGCGCCCAATTCGCATTCCTGGAACAGGTCGGCCAACTCCGCCTCGGTGGCCAGGCGCAGACGGGCGTGATCGAGAGCGAGCCGCAGCTCCTCCAGCTTCAAGGCGCTGTCGGCCGGCAGGACGGCGATGCCGTAGCCGGCCTCGGTGAGGAAAACCACCGTTTTGGCGACGCTGTGCGGCGCCAGGTGTTCGGTGGAAGCCACTTCCCGCGCGGTATAGACAGTGGGATGCGTGGTCAGCGTATAGGCCACGTTGTGATTGTCGAGAAAGGTCAGAAGCCGTTGTTTGACGGTCATGTTCACCCTCCTTCGAGGAATGGCGAAACAAGAGCCGCGACAAGGTCAGGAAGTCCAGCCCGATCTTAACGCAAAGCGAGCCGGATGGGAAGGGTTTACAGGTCGCTGTCCACAGGTTGCGGCAGCCGCTCCGACGTAAACTACGAAAGGAGACCGGCGATGGAGAACGGAAGCGAACCCGCCACCAAGAAAGACTTTCAGGCAGTTCGGGACGACGTCGTGGAGGAACTACGCGATATGGAAACCCATCTCATCGCGGCCTTTAAATCCTTCAACTAGTTGAATCAATACGGTTTGACCTGGGCAGTCAATGGTTCCTCAGCAGCACCCGATCGAGTACCTGTAGTAGTCTGATTCCTCCCAATTTCATTTCTGCCAGGCGGGCCGCGGGCGCCAGCGTATATACTCTGGCTTTCGAACGCCAGAGCGCTTCGAATTGGTCTTTGGTCAAAACAATGCGCGGTGCGTCGGGGTACTTCATGCCCGGGATCAAGGCGTAGGCCACGCCGTCGAACACCTCGATGTGCAAAGGCTGGTAGAAACACAGCGAGTTGGCCGATTCGAAATCGCCCACCACCACCAGATGGTCTCCGGGGCGCGCTTCCCGGGCGATGACCACGCCGAACTTCTTCGACGAGATCATGTCCTCGCAGATCGTCAGGCTCCACTGAATCATTCCGCAAATGACGAACATGACGGCGGCCAGGCTGAAGACGGCGTGCATCCGCCGGCGCCGCGATTCGAACCACAGCGCGGCCGCAAAGCCGAACGCCAGCGCCAGCATGGTCGCCACCGCCGGCGCCAGCAACGCCCGCTGGATGGACGCGGGCATATCCGCCATGATGCTGAAATCGGTCTGGTAGACGATGCCCTCGCGCACCGATCCGGCGTTTTCGAAGCCGTGCCGGGCGGCATAAAACCAGATAGCCCCTCCCAACCCGGCCACCAGCACGAGGGCGCCGAGCGCGGCCAGTCCCCGAAAGGCCCACTTGACGGCTCTGCTGTCATCGTTACGGCTCAGCGCCAGCGCCACCAGCAGCGCCAGCGCGGGAAGGATCGGAAAGGCGTAATGTTCCAGCCGGCCAGCGATCGAGTAAAAGCCCAGAATGACGAGCAGCCAGGCCAGCGTCAGGTGTACGAGGGCGCGCTGGCTGGCGTCGGCGGGCTTACGGCCGGCGGCAAACGCGGCCGGAAGAAACGCAGTCCAGGGAAAAAACCAGAGCAATATTAACGCCCAGAACGTGAAAAGTGGCAGCGACCATAAAACGGGCGGATCGTGTTTCCCGAAAAAACGCAGAAATTGCTCGTTGACGAAAAAAGACCACAGAAAGCCCTGGTTCCGGACGGCCGCCAGCCAATGCCAGGGCACCGCCAACGCCGAGAACAACGCCAGGCCGGGTAACAGGCGCATGTTTCGCCAATCCGGCCACTCGCGCCTCAGAAGGAAAAAGACGACCACGATGCCGGCCGGAAACGCCACCCCCACCAGGCTTTTGGTCATCACCGCGCCGGCCATTGCCGCATAACAGAGCAGGGCACTCCGCAAAGGGCGGCGCGGGTCCAGGTACCAGTCCAGAAATGCATACAGGGCCAGGGTGATAAACAGAACCAGCCAGATATCGTGCAGGGCCTCGCGGGTAAACAGATAGGTCCCCACGGAAAAGGCGATGGCCAGGCCGGCAATTACAGCCGCCCGGTCTCCGGTGGCGCGGCGCGCCATCAGCATCACCACCCACACCAGCGCAATCACCGCAAGCGCGGTGGGCAGCCGAAGCGCAAATTCATTGATGCCGAAAGCAAGCAGGCTGGCCGCGGTCACCCAGTACATCAGCGGCGGCTTCTCCAGAAACCTCACTCCGTTGTCGTAGGGGGTCACCCAGTCGCCGCGCTCCAGCATCTGAAGCGCCACTTCCGAATAGTGGCCCTCGTCGTAATCGATCACCGCACGGTTGCCTGCCGAAGCGAGATAGACGATTGCGGCCAGCGCCAGTGGAACCAGCAGAACGAATTTTTGTAGACGTTTGCCGGGCTGCGTTTGGGTTGCCATCCGGCCGGTATCCTCACTCATAGCGCAACGCTTCGGTGGGATTCAGGCGGGCGGCGCGGGCGGCCGGCAAAGTGCCGAAGATCAAGCCCACGAAAACCGAGACCGACAGGGCCGCGATAACCGAAGTTGGTGAAAGCGGAATATGCAGGTTTTCGACGAAGCTCTGCGCGACCAGTGGCACGGCCGCACCTAAAACGACGCCCAGCAGGCCGCCGCCGAGGCTGATCATGACCGACTCAATCAAAAACTGAGTTTTCACCTGACTACGGGTCGCACCCAACGCCATTCGAAGCCCGATTTCCCGGGTACGCTCGGTCACCGTCACCAGCATGATGTTCATAATGCCGATGCCGGAGATAATCAGGGCAATGGCGGCCACCAGCAGCAACACCAGCGTCAGCACCAGCGAAATACTCTTGGCGGTGGCCAGAATGGCGGTGAGATTATCCACCCTGTACTTGGCCCCGGGGCGGTGCCGGCTTTCGATGATCCCACGCACCAGTTGTGTCACTCGCGGCACCATCTGCGCGGTGCGCGCTTTGACGTAGAGCGGGTCGATGCGCTCCTCCGGCGTGAAGAAGCGAATCACGGAGATAGGAATCAGTACGGTTTCCTGGTTGAGCTCGGTCAAGCCGTAGCTGTCCAGTTTTTCAGCGAACACGCCGATGATGGTGAACTGCACCTGGTGCAGCTTGATGGTGTGTCCGATGGCGGCCTCGGGGCTTCCGTAGAGACGTTTGGCCAGCGTGTCCGTCATCAGGGCCACTTTTGAGCGGTAGGAGACGTCGGTGGCGTCCAGGAATCGCCCGGCCTTGATGCCCAGGTTTCTGACCGAGGCGTAAAACTGATCCGTGCCGAGGACCGTGATATCCTGCTCCCGCCCGCCCATATACACACGGTCGAAAGTGGGCATCACGCCGGTTGCCGCCACGATCAGCGGACCCAGTTGCTCGCGCACGGCCCGGATGTCGGAAACTTTGAGGAAGTCGGCGTCCACCTGGCGGCCCATGTACTGGCCGGCTTCGTAGTAAGCGAGCACCATGTTCGACCCGATGCTCGAAATCTGGTTCAGAATATATTCGCGGCTGGTCAGCGAGATGGTAACCACCCAAATGACCGCCGCGTTCCCGATCACCAACCCCAAGGCGGTGAGCGCGGTGCGAATCTTGTTACTTCGAAGCGCCTCGTAGCTGAACTTCAGCGCCTCACGCAAATTCATATAACCCCAGTTTACCTTCGAGCGGAGTACGGCTGTACTTTCAACCCCGGCGCCGGCCCATGAACGGCGCAGGCGGCCATGCCGTCAAATGGAGTCGTCTCGGCAGCACGTTCGTCGGTCCTCGAATGCCGCACGCGTAAAGTATGATGTTGATAGGGACGCGAATATGCCGGTCGGGATGGAAAGGATCACGATTGAGCCCGGAAGCGTGGGGGCAAACCATGCGTTAAAGGATTGCGAATCACGGTCTGGGACATTCTAGGCTGGCTGGGCGCCGGGATGACGGAGTCGCAAATCCTGGATGAGCATCCCGATCTCGAAAAAGACGACTTCCCCGCCGTTTATCAGTTTGCCGCCGAGACCGGCCGTAGGACCAAAATTGGGTGAACCTGCTGCTCGACGAAAATCTCTCTCCACGTCTGCTTTAACGACTGGCCTCGCTTTTTCCTGGCCTGATACACGTGCGTGACGTCGGACTCAAGCAGGCTGCCGATGAGAGCCTCTGAGACTGGGCAAAGGTGCACGGCTACGCCATCGTTACCACAGACGCCGATTTTGCCGCGTTGAGCGAAGACAGGGGATGGCCGCCGAAGGTGATCCATCTGGAGGAATGTGATTTTCCACTCCGGATCATCGAGGAGCTACTCCGGCGGAACGCCGTGAGGGATCTCGGAGTTTGAAAGGAATCCTCAAGCCGGTTTACTGACGCTAGGCAGGGTCGCCGGTCGGGGTTCGCGGTAACGCCGAACCATCATACCCAACATGAGTGCGCTCACTTCTGCAGCGGCAGAAGGTAGCCCCTATTCCATTTCGACAGCGTCCCATACGGAAGCTGTATCGGAGTTCACGATGTCGCCGACGATTCGGCCCTTGCGCGCCCAACTGTTGCGGGGCGACTTCCGGACGGAGCGCTCAACCGGGCCGAGCACCGCCACCACCCGACGCCGCCTGGTGATAGTCTCGCCGAATTGTTCGACCTCCTCGAGGCAAGCGAAGCATTTGGCCTTGAACTCAGACGCACTCAGCACACGCTCCTGCATGGTTCTCATGATGACAGATGACATGGGCATCTGACCAACCAGGCCGGTCTGGTGCTGGTGTGCAAAAAGTGAACTGGGACGCAAGCTCCTGGCTGTTTTCCCGAAGGCGCTGAATGGCGCCACAAGACGTTTTGGGCGCTGCCGGCTCTGCTTTCCTCGACAGCCATCGGGTGGTATGGCAGGCCACGCAACGATTTTCAGAAGTCCCCGCACGTCCAGGAGTTGGCCCCAAACTCCATCCACCAAATGAGAAGCTGTCCAATTTCCCTGTCCCCTCTTCCACTCCTCACTTGGCGGTTTGGCGACATGTCGCTCATCTAATCTGGTATAGACTTGCATCATGAAGCCGGCGACGGCGGGATTAGGTGAAGCCCGGCCCGTCAGCCAAAAACGGGAGGGCAAGTTCTGGGATATACCGTAGGCAGTCAAGATCAAACGTTTCCGGGGACCGCGCCGGGAGAAAACGCCCTGCTCGCGCCGGCGCCGAAGCCGGGTGGCGGCGCACGATGAACATCATGCTGTGGGTCCTGCAGGTCCTCGCCGCGCTCCTATTCGGAGCGTCGGGCGTCATGAAGGTCTTTATGTTCGACAAGGTAAGCGAGGGGGTCCCGTCCTTTGGTGCGTTGCCACGGCAAGTCTGGATGGCCCTCGGCATGCTCGAACTCGTCTGCACAGTCGGACTCATCGTCCCCGCCGCCCTCCATTGGCAGCCGCGGCTGACGGTTCTGGCTGCCACGGTCCTGGCGATCGAGAGCCTCGTTTTCGTCTGGGTGCACATCCAGTACCGCGAGATCACGCCTATAATCTTGAGCGCCGTGCTGGGCCTCCTCATGGCGTTCGTCGCGTACGGCCGGACGGTCCTGAAGCCGATCTTCTGAACGGCGGGCCGCTGCTTGTCGGACTTCAACCGCGATCGTCAAAAATGCCGGACCAAAGAACTTGGGTCACTCTCGGAAAAGACCGTTGCGCAGTGGGTTGCGGATGTTCAGCACCATCCGTGGTTCGCCCTCGGCGGTCTTCCACTCGGCCGGGAAACGCCCAAGCCACCGACGGCCGCCTCTTCCCGGAGAGGGACGGTGACTGTACGACGAGTTAAATTCGTAAACACCGCGCCGTTAGCGAGGACAGGCCATAGAGTTGTCCTGAGGCGAATGCCGTCTCATGCTCTGGCAGTTTCAGAACCTTGAGCCGCAAATCGGCTGATCAGACCCGTTCGCCACCCCTCGAACCGGCTTTACGCGGTTCCTGCTACGGCCTTCTTGGCCGGGGCTTTGTCGCGCTTCTTCTGCTCCCCTTGTTTGTGTTTCGTCAACTGCTGTTGCTTGTTCTTTTCCTTGTCTTTCTTGCCACCCTTGTCTCCCATGCCCGCTCCTCTTTCCAGCGATTATGACTTGGAGTCTGGATCACTGTGCGGTTGATCATTCGTAATCGCCGCGACCTCAACGCTACCACAATTGCAGTCGGGAAGAGTCACTGCAGCCGAAACCGGATTTCCTGTGCCCCGGACCGTGGCTTGGTCGATTTCCCAATTCCTTCTTTTCGCCAACGTTGCGCACGGCATTCAGGCGAGAGCCACATTCGCCAGCGGTGACCAATCGCCATGAACGCGCGCCAGATCACTGCTGCCTTGTCGCCAAAGACCTGGTAAGGGTTTCGCCGGAATTCACCTGGGCGCATAACGGCCAACGCTGGGATCTGCCCGGTACAGCGACCGTCCTTTGCTGAAGCCGTTATGTCTGCCGATAGCACAGCATGCGCCAAATGGGTTGCCTCGCGGGCGCTGGGATTCGGACTTCGGTGTGCTGGCCCAGGCTCGCTGGCGCGGCAGCGCAGTCACGTCGACCGTGCTCTCGAACTCTCATGATGCCACGGGCGCCTCTGTTACAATCGGGGATTGACGGCGCTTAGTTTCCTCCAAATCCTTCTGCTTGCCCCGGTACTTTGCGGGTCGCTGTTTGCCGTGCTTTGCGTGTTTGCGGTGGCCCGGTTTCGCGCGCGCCGGCTCGAGCGCGCTGCGGGCGAGCTGCCTCCGGTGAGCATCATCAAGCCTCTCTACGGCCTCGAAAAGAACCTGCTCGAAAACTTGCGCAGCACCTGCCACCAGGATTATCCGGATTTCGAAGTCGTGCTCTCGTTTCAGCGGCATGACGACCCCGCGCTCCCCATCGCCCGCCAGGTGGAGAGCGAATTCCCCGCCGGGCGCGTCCGGATCGTCGTCAATCCGAAGAACCCCGGCCCCAACGGAAAGATCAGCAACATGGCGGGCGCCTGGGACGCGCTTCGCCACCCGGATATCGTCATCAGCGACAGCGACACGCGGCTGCGGCCGGATTACCTGCGGGCCATCGTCCCCCCGCTTGCCGACCGGCGCAACGGCTGCGTGTGCACGCTCTACAAGGCGGCCGAAGCGCAATCCTGGTTCGAGAAGATCGAATTGCTCACGCTCAATGCCGACTTCATCCCCAACGTGATCTTCACCTACGAAACGCGCATCGCCTTCTTCTGTCTGGGCGCCTCCACCGCCATCCGCCGGGAAACCATGGAGGAGATCGGCGGGCTCGAGTCGCTGGCCGATTACCTGGTGGAAGATTACGAAATGGGCAATCGCATGGTGCGGGCGGGGAAGCGCGTCCACGTGGTGCCCTACATCGTGGACACCATGGTCGACCTGAAGACGCCATCCCAGTGCTGGAAGCACATTGTTTATTGGGACCAGAACACGCGCGCCGCCAATCCCATCGGGTTGCTGCTGTCGGTGATTATCCGCGCGGTGCCGTTTTCGCTGCTGTTCGCGATCGCCCGTTTGTTCGATCCGCTCGGGCTTGCGGTTCTTGCCGGCGCCACGCTGGTGCGCCTGGTCACCTCGGCGATCATCTTGGGTTGGGGTTTGCGGGATTGGGAGGGCGTTCGCGCGCTGTACCTGCTGCCCGCGCGGGATGTTGCCGGCCTGGTTTCCTGGGTGCTGGCCTTTACACAGCGCACCACTACCTGGCGCGGCACCGACTTCATTCTCACCCGGGACGGCCGCCTGCGCCACAAAGACGCCCCGGCCGGCGGCGCGGCCTCCTGACATTATTTTGCCAGGCTCGCCTCCACTCCCTTGGTTGAAATGTAGTACTTTACCAGCATATTGCTCTTCTCCCAGGCGGGAATCGAGCTCGGATTCCTCAAATATTTGAAGAATTCGTTAGTCACCTGCGCAAAATGAGCCTCGTGTCCCACGCGGTATTTATCCGGGATGACGATGTGCGCCTCTTCGCCCCGCACCACCATGCCGACGCCGGGCCAATCCTTCTGCAATAAGTGGATCTTGTTTTTCAGCGCGGCGAAGACTTCCTCTTGCAAAGCGGCGCTCTCCGGCACCACGTACAGCTCCGGGCGGAAGTTCTGCGGCGCTCCCTGCCGGATGTCGATGTGCGATTTGGTACCGCGGAACGTCGCTTCGTAAACGTCGCCGGAGCCCTCGGGCGCTTCCCACCTCCACAGAATGTCCAGCGCCACGTGAACGCCCCGCACGGTGTAGTGGACGAAGTTGTTTGAATAATAGTCCAGCGCGCCGTCGTGGACCCACTGCGCCAGCTCCGGCGGGAAGTCCGGCTGGCGGGTCAACTGTTCAAACTGCGCCTTGGTCACCACCGTCGGCCAACGCCGCGCGTTCAGAATCCGGACGTCGGTGCGGTAATCGAGCCGCTCGGTGGGGAAGGCCGTCCATTGGACCAGGTCCACCACGTGAGTGCCCACGTCGGCCAGCGCTTCGCCGTACTCATGGATGTCGAAAAACCACACCGGGCGCTGGATGGGAACGCCGGCCACCATTTTCATCAGGTGGTGAACGCTGCGGGCCTGGATCGCCGGCTGCTCGGCCGTGCCCTCCAGCAGCTTTCCGAACACCACCGGGGTATTCACCAGCTCCTTCTGCAGAATCGAAGTGATCTCGTGGCGTTCGGTCATGATGTCGTACGCCGCCAGATTGTTGTTCTCCGCCAGGTTCAGGGCCGATTCGAGTTTCGGCAGATTGGCGGAAGAGATGATCCACGGCTTGTCGGCCAGCACGTTGAATCCGGCCTGGAGCGAGAGCAGAATGCGGTCGATCTTTTCGCGGTTGCGGCCCGTAATCACCACCACGTTGCCCGCGCGCTCGCGCAGCATCCGCTCGAAGTAGTCGGGGCCGGTGTGGATGTCGAGCTGCCACCGGGTGGGGCTATTTTTCCGCGTGTTGAACAACGAGATCCGGTTCAAATAGTCGAGCAGCTCCGGTGTGAGCGGGGAGTAAACCGAGACTCGCGGCGAAACCTGGGGATACATGTCCTTCTGAATCAAGGCAGCGTGGAAATGGCCGGGATCGAGAATCACCAGCCTGACTTCATCTGTCTGTTCACCCGAGCTCATCCTGATGCCTCCCACAATAACCATAAAGAAAGCCGCCAAACCAATGCCGACATGTCGCAGACTCAAAGGTCCATCCTCCCACGTCCACTTTGTCCGGATATCAGCCTAGCAGATTCCGGGTTTTGGAAGTCCTGCTTGGCCCTGGCCCTGTATTCGATAATAAGGCTTGGAAATCTGATATTTCCGCAAGAATCCCCGCAACCTGAAGGAGTCATGAGATGTCCGGCGATGTATGTCCGTGGTGGATGGGCTACCTGCTCGACAACCCCGTCCGGCGATGGATCCACAATCCCGAGCGAATGTACGCCCCCTACGTCGAAAACGGCATGACGGCGCTCGACCTGGGAGCCGGCACCGGCTTTTCTTCGCTGGCCCTGGCCAGGCTGGTGGGAGACGGCGGCCAGGTGATCGCGGTGGATTTGCAGCGCAAGATGCTCAACATGCTGGAGCGGCGCGCCAGGCGGGCCGGCTTCGACGGGCGCGTCAAACCGCACTTGTGCCAGCCGCAATCCATCGGCGTCGAAACGCCCGTCGACTTCGCCGTGGCATTCTGGATGGTCCACGAAGTGCCCGACGTCCGAGGGTTTCTGGAACAGGTGGGGGCCTGCCTGAAGCCAACCGCGAAGTTCCTCATCGTCGAGCCCAGAATGCACGTTTCGAAGCAGAAGTTCGCCGAAATGCTCGCCGTGGCCGATGGGGTTGGATTGAAGGCGGTAGGGGAACCGTCAATCCGCCTCAGCCGGAGCGTCTTGCTGGCGCGGTAGAGCGGCCCGGCTACGAGTCGGCCACCGCTACGTCTGCGCCCAGGCCGCGCAGCTTGCCCAACAGGTTTTCATAGCCCCTGCGGATGAGGCTCATATTGCTGACGGTGGAGACGCCCTCGGCCGCCAGCGCCGCGATGATGTACGAGAAGCCGGCTCGCAGATCGGGGATGTGAATGTCGGCGCCCGCCAGCGGTGTGGGCCCGACAATCACCGCGCTGTGCAGGTAATTGCGCTGGCCGAAGCGGCAATGTACTGAGCCGAGACACTCGCGGTAGAGCTGGATCTTGGCTCCCATCCGGTTGAGCGCGTTGACGTAGCCGAAGCGATCTTCGTACACCGTTTCGTGCACGATGGAAACGCCGTCGGCCTGCGTCAGCGCCACCACGAAGGGTTGCTGCCAGTCGGTCATGAAACCGGGGTGGACATCGGTTTCCACCGCCAGCGACCGCAGCCGCTCGCCGGCGCGCCAGAATTCGATGCCCTCGCGCGAAACGCGGAAGTCCCCGCCAAGCTGACGGAACTTGTTGAGGAAGGTCATCATGTCGGCCTGGCGGGCGTTCTTCACGAATACCCGGCCGCGGGTGGCGACGGCCGCGCAGGCCCAGGAAGCCGCCTCCAGACGATCGGGCAGGATGTCGTGCTCGAAGCCGCGCAGGCGGTCTACGCCCACGATGCGAATCACCCGGTCGGTTTCGACGTTGATGATGGCGCCCATCTTCTGCAGCAGCGCCACCAGGTCGACAATCTCCGGCTCGATGGCGGCGTTCGCCAGTTCGGTGACGCCCTCGGCGTGCACGGCGGCGAGAATCACCTGCTCGGTGGCGCCGACACTCGGATATTCCAGGCGGATCTTATCGCCCCGCAGCCGCTCGGCGGTAAGGAATGCGCCGGCCGGCCCCTCCTGGTAGCTG
Source organism: Bryobacterales bacterium (assembly GCA_963810595.1). Classification (GTDB taxonomy): domain Bacteria; phylum Acidobacteriota; class Terriglobia; order Bryobacterales; family Bryobacteraceae; genus CAWEOG01. Next base: position 51,774 of record CAWEOG010000007.1, read on the forward strand.
GCGCCGAGGCTTCGCAGCGCATCCATGTGGTAGTTCACCGGGCGCGCTCCGATGACGCAGCCGCCGAGCGAGGGAACCGGCGCTTCGCCGAAGCGCGCCAGCAGCGGTCCGCAGGTGAGAATCGGGATGCGGCTTCTTCCGGAGAATTCCTTGAGCGTCGCGCGTTTCATCGGTCCGATGTGGGCCGTCGAGATGCGGATGGTGCCATCGGTGTGCCGCTCGGCCTCGCCGCCCAGAGCCCGGATGAGGTCGCAGACAATCTCCATGTCGGCGATGTCGGCGGCGTTGTGGATGACGCACGGCTCGGGCGTCAGCAGCGTCGCCACCATTACCTTGGGAAGGCTGTTTTTGGCGCCGCGAATGGCGACCTCGCCGTTGAGCGGGCGTCCGCCCCGGATCACGAAGCGGTCGATTTCGCGTTCGCTTTCGGATGTGCTCGAAGTGGATGCCATGCCAGTATTCATTGTCCGGGCGGTGGCGGCGGAGGTCAACCGGTTGTTTCGGGCGGCGCGCCGCCTTCGTAGGCTTTGGTGACGTCGTCCAGGTTGCCTTCCATCACCAGGCGGCCGTGGTGCAGCCAGAGAGCACGTTCGCAGAGCTTGGCGAGCATCTGGGAGCTGTGCGACACGGCGACGATGGTTTTGCCGGCATCGCGGAACTCGTGTACTTTGCGGAAGCAGCGCTCCTGAAATTCGTGGTCGCCGACGGCCAGGATTTCGTCCAGAATCAGGATGTCCGGATTCACGCTGATGGCGACGGAAAATGCCAGCCGGGTCACCATGCCACTGGAGTAGGTCCGCAGCGGCTCGCGCAGAAAATCGCCGATGTCCGCGAACTCTGCGATCTCGCCCATCTTGCGGTTTAATTCCGCCTTGCTCATGCCGAGCAGCGCGGCGTTCAGCCGCACGTTTTCCGTTCCCGTAAGATCGGGATGAAAGCCCGCGCCCAGCTCGAGCAGCGCGGCAACGTGGCCGTGAGCCGAAATCCGCCCCGAATCGGGATAGGAAATGCCGGCCGCGAGGCTCAACAGCGTTGTTTTTCCCGCCCCATTCGAGCCGACGATCCCCAGCGTCGCACCTTCCTCGACGGAAAAAGTGAGGTCTCGCAGGGCGTAGAACAGATCCTCGTCTTTTTCCTTTATGCCCAGCATCCGCTCGATGCGGTGACTGATCAACGCGCGGCCGCCCGTCTTGGCGAACGTTTTGGTGACCCCGTCGAAGGAGAGTGCAATGGACATGGGCGCCACTCAGAGATAGTCGTACATCCGCTGCCTGAGGCCGCGGAACACCAGAAAACCCGCCGCCAGCGTCAGTGCGGACACCAATGTCAGATTGGTCAGCAGACTGGCGGCAGGCGCATGCTTTTCCATCAGAACGTTGCGGAAGGCGAAGACCACCGCCGCCAGTGGATTGAACCGATAGTAGTCGTGGTATCGCGCGGGGATGGTGGCGAATGAATAGAAAATGGGAACCATCCAGAACAGGATCAGGCAGGCGGATTCCACCACGTACCTGGTGTCCCGCAGGTAAACGTTCACCGCCGAGGAAATCAACGACAACCCACAGATGAAAACCACTTCGAGGAGAACGATCAACGGAAGCCAAAGCCACTGAATGGTGATGGGGAAGCCGAAGGCCAAAACAAAGCCAATCAGCAGCAGCAGTTGAATCAGCAGGTGGAGCACGTTGCTGAGCACTGTCGCCGCCGGGATGATTTCACGGGGAAAGCGCAGTCGTTTCACCAGGTCGGAGTAGTCGACCAAAGAAGTCGTGCCCGACTGCCAGGCGACAGTGAAAAAGTTGTACGGAATCAGACCGCACAGCACGAACACCGGGAAGGGTCCGTCCTTGGTGCTGCTGGTGGGAAAGATGACGGTAAAAACGAACGTCAGTACGCCCATCATGATGAGCGGATTGGCCAGCGACCAGAACACGCCCAGGGACATGTTCCGGTAGCGGATGCGAAAGTCCTTCAGGACGAGGTTGGAAAGCAGAAAGAATAGATCGCCGCGCCAGCGGCCGTTGCCATATTTCGACACAGTTCCAATGAATTCGGAGGATTTTCCGCCTCGGACTCGCCGCACGGGGCGGGCGACAACGATAGCGGACAAGCTACTCAGTATAGCGTACCAAGGCCGGTGCGCCGGCGAGAGTCGCGGCCAGGCGCCGCGCCGCATCGGAAAAACAGCGAGCTTCGGCATACTCGCGTGCGGCCCTGGCCATCCGCGCACGCCTGTCTTCGTCTTCCATAAGGCGCCGGATGGCGTCGCGGAGGCCGGCCTTGGCCGAGCGCCGCGGGATCAGCTCGCCGAACTCCGGACGCAGGATGTCGCGCGCGCCGTGGTGGTCGAGACAGATGGCGGGCAGCCCCGCCCGCAGCGCTTCCATCAGCGTCAGACCGTAGCTTTCGTGTCGCGAGGGAAACACGTAAGCGTGCGCCAGGCGAAACAGAGCCTGCTTGCGAGCGCCGGAGACGTAGCCCGGGAATACCACCCGCACCTTGGTAAGCCTGGCCGCCAACATCCGGAGGCGCCGCTCGAAGCCCGGCCCCCGCATGTAGGCCGGCGCGCCGCAGAGAAACAGCCACAACGGGCGTTCGGGCAAGCCGCCGTCGCGCTCCCACTCCACCAGCGCCTCGAGCAGCGTGTCCTGGCCCTTTTCCGGCGAGATGCGGCTGAGCGTCAACAGCACGAAGGCGTCCGGGGGAACGCCGAACTCTACGGCCGGCGGGACCGCTTCCCCCGAATCCGCTTCCGCGGGCCAACTGCCCCACCCCAGCACGTGAATGCGCGAGGCCTCGGCTTCTCTGTAGGTGGAAAGCAGAACTTCCCTCATCCGCTCGGAAGGAACCACGATGCCGCGCGAATGGCGGACACTGGCGCGCTGTTTCTCGAAGATCAGGCGCAGGATAGAGGGAAGGGCGCGGCGCGGCATCAGCCGGCGCAGCGTCTCGAAGCCGCGAACGGCAGCGCGGGGAGAGATGGCGCCGCGCAGGTAGATGGACGAGATGTAATCGACCACGTCGACGTGATAGATGGTGAAGACCGGGTAGCCGCGTTCGGCGAGAAGACGAAAATCGGGGCCTTCGGAGATGTCGTTCGAAAGCACCACGGTCGATTCAGGCGGGTGCTGCAAGATCTCGCGGGTGAGCGCCTGCTCGAAGCGCAGCGAGAAGGCCGCGTACTGCCGCTCGGAAAAAGAAACCAGATCCTCGCCGCTGGGGGCCTCGGAGCCGAGGATGCCCGGGCCGAGCAGCTTCACCGGAAACGGCCGGGTCCGCCGCCACTCCGCCAGCAGGTGCTCGCACACCGCCGCGCCGCCGCCGAGCGGAACGTTGCGGGTGGAAAAGCCGCCGTGCGCGGCGGTGAAAAGAACCAGCGGGGAATTCGGGGGATGGTCCAAATACATACTCTGCCACAGCGGGGAACGGCCAGAGGGAAACTTCGCGCTATAGACAACCAGCTATTCCTCCCGCAGGGCCACAATCGGATCGACCCGCATGGCCCGGCGCGCGGGCAGGTAGCCGGCGATTGCCGCGCTCAGCAGCAGCACGGCAGCAACAATTAAGTAAGTCACAGGATCGGTGGGCTTCACGCCGAACAGCAAGCTGCCGAGCAGGCGCGAGACCGCCAGCGCTCCCGCAAGCCCGGCGGCGGCGCCGGCGAGCGTCAGCCGGAGTGCATGCCCGACGATACGGCGCAGCACGTCGGAGGGAGCGGCGCCCAGCGCCATGCGCAGACCGATCTCGGGAATCTGCAAGCTCACCAGGTATGCCAACAAGCCGTACAGTCCGATCGCCGCAAGCAGCAGGGCGAGACCAGCGAAGGCGGAGAGCAGCGTCGTCTGGACCCGCCGCTCGAAGACCTCCTTGTCCAGGATCTCTTCCATGGTGGCGAGATCGGTGACCGGCTGGTCCGGATCTACCGCCCAGATCGCCCGCCGCACGGCCGAAGCCAGGCTGGTGGGGTCCACTTTCGTCTGAATCGCCAGCGAATCGGGCGGAGAAGGAACCTGTAGAGCGGAAACGTAGTACTCCGGTTTCGGCGGAACGTCCAGCCCCGCCTGGTGGATGTCACCGACCACGCCAACTACCGGCACGGAAATCCCGACTCCGAAGAAGATCCGGCGGCCGATGGGGTCCTGGCCAGGCCACAGCGTGTGAGCTAGCGTCTGGTTGATCAGCGTTACATAGGGCGCCCCCTCGGCGTCTCGCTCTTCGATATCCCGCCCGCGCAGGATCGGGATTCCCATCGTGCGCATGTACCCGGGTCCCGCGACGCGGGAATTGACCTGGAACCGCGTCCTGTCGTCATGTCCCTCGGCTCCGATGCCGTTGATGTCGCCTTTGAAGGCCAGCGGTATATGGTTTGTGAAGCCCGCCGAAACCACCCCCGGAACCGCGCCGATTCGCTGCAGTACCGCATGCTGAAAGGCCGCGCTTTGACCCGGACCGGAGTGCGCCTTCGAAGCCGGCATGCGAAGGGTGAGGATGTGATTGGTCCGGCAGCCAATGTCCACGGCGCGCAGGTGTGCGAAGGTTCGCAGCAGCAGGCCGGCTCCAATCAGCAGAACGAACGCCAGGGCCACCTCCGAGGAGACCAGCAGCGCCCGCAGCCGGCGCGACCCCGAAGCCGCCGCCAGTGTCCGGGCATTCTGCTTGAGCGAGTGGTTCACATCGAGACGCCGGACCTGCAACAGGGGAACCAGCCCGAATACGACGGCAGTCAGCACGGCAATCGCAAGCGTGAACGCAAGCACCCGCCAATCCACCGCCAGCGCATTGAGTCCGGTCATGTCGGACGGCGCCAGGCGAGCCAGAAACTCGAATGTCGCCGTCGCCAGGAAAAGCCCCAGCCCGCTGCCCAGCCCGCACAGCACCAGGCTTTCCCAAAGAAACTGCTGCGCCAGTTGCCACCAACCCGCTCCCAGGGCCGCGCGTACGGCGACCTCCTTGCTCCGGCTGGAGGCCCGCGAGAGCAACAGGTTGGCCAGGTTGGAGCAGGCGATCAGCAGAATGAAGCCGACGGTGCCAAACAGCACGATCAGGATGCGACGGCGGGAACCGACGAAGTGATCGCGCAAAGGCGCCACAAAGGCGCCCACTTTTTCGTTGGTATCCGGGTATTCACGGGCCAGAGTTTCGCCTATCGCCCGCATCTCCGTGTCGGCCTGCTCCAGTGTGACTCCCGGCCGCAGCCGGGCCACCACCATCCAGTTATGCCGGCCGCGGTCGGCCATTTCCTGCGGAGAGTAAGCGCTCCCGAACGGCGTCCAGATTTCTCCAAGCTTGGAACTGTATTCGGCGGGCGGCTCGCTGCCGGGGGCCAGCACTCCGATGATGGTGTGCGGCTCGTCGTTCAGAGTGAGGGTTTTGCCAATCGCGTTGGCGGCGGCGCCAAACCGGCGCCGCCAAAAAGTGTCGCTAATCAGTGCGACCTTCCGTGCCCCGGGCCGGTCCTCGTCGTCGCCGAAAACCCGCCCGAGCTCGGGGCGGGTCCGCAGAACCCGGAACAGGCTCGCGGTGGCCAGGCTTCCCTGGATGACCTCCGGCGTACCGTCACCAATCAAGCGGTAAGACCGGTCTTCGATCGCGCCCATCTCTTCGAAAGACCGGCTGCGAGCCTTCCAATCCACATAGTTCGCCGGAGCGACGGGACTGTCGTGGAGGCCGAAAAACGGTGCGCTTTCCCAGACCAAGACGAGCTGGTCGGGCTGAAAATATGGCAGCGGCCGCAGCAGGACCGCGTTGATCAGGCTGAACACGGCCGTGTTGGCGCCAACGCCGAGCGCCAGGGTCAGAACTGCCACCGCGCTGAAGACGGGGGCCTTGCGGAGGGAGCGGACCGCGTAGCGCGCGTCGTGGAGGAGGTTGTTCAGTAACATTTATTCAGATGTGTTTCTCCGCAAGAGATGGGCCAAATCAAGTCTGGACGAAACCGGCCGATTTGGGTGGCGAATCGGGCCCCAAGTGTCCGATTCCGGGATCGCCCGCCCGCCTGCGGAACACAGAGCGGTGCCAATGCCAGGAGCGACAGCAGCCGCATAATGGTTAGGGGATAAACTTCACTCGCCCGCGAGCGGGGAGGTACAACGCATGAAAGCGATGGTCATCATTTACATGGCAGCGCTGCTCGCCACCCCGGCGCTTCTCGCCGTCACTTTCTTTCCGTTGGCCGAAGGCAACACGTGGACGTATGCCGAGAGCGGCGCTGGCGGCTTCACCATAGCGGTTGGGCCGGCGGTAGAGGTGAACGGCAGAACGTATTACCCTCTTACCGGCTACGGGCCGCAGCGGTACCTGGTGCGTACTGACGAGAGCGGCGCGCTGGTGGCCGTCGAAGAGACGAATGGCACGGAGTTCCCGCTGGCCGGCTTTGAACCGGGCCGGACGTACCAGACATCCGCCAGCGGATGCGCGCAATCGGCCCAGGTCGGGACCAAACCGGTCGACTACACGGGACCAGCCGGCCGGTTTGAAGGCCTCCAGATCGACTACCACGGCACGCAGTGTGCTGATATCGGTTTCGAGCAAGAGTTGTACGGAGAAAATATCGGCCTGCTGCGGCGCACCATCACCACGATTGCCGGGCCGCGGCAGTACGACCTGGTTGCGGCGAGAATCGGCAGGCTTTTGCTCGAGTCCGCGCCCGGCGCGGCGGCGCGGCTGAACGTATCTGAAGTGCGACTCACACGCGCGAGCGCAGCGGAGGCGCCGAAGCTGGATGCCCGCTTCGAAATCTTCATCGACCGGACAGACCCGCTGGTGCTGACGTTCGGGTCGGCCCAGCGGGCCGACCTGGTGGTGCGCGATCAGGCGGGAAGGGAACTCCTGCGCTGGTCGGACGGGATGATGTTCGCGATGCTGGTGGGCACCGAGAAATTCGACGGTCTGCGGCAATTTCCGCTGCCGGTCACGCTGCAGGATCGCTCCGGGCACCCCTTGCCGGATGGGAACTACATTGCCGAGGCCTACCTGAAGACGATCGGCGGCCAACCGCAGTTCCGCGCCGCCGTTGCGTTCTCCCTTGCCACGGTGGCCGCCTCCGGATCGCCGGCCGGGCGGACCGCGGCGGGAACGGCCGGCCGGAGCCAGGCGAATGGCCCCGGCAGACGCTAGCCGTTCGCTGCCGGCCGAAAGTCTTTCAGCCTGGCTTCGAACAGAGGTTTCATTTTTTCCCAGGCCGTTTCCAGATCCTGTGGCAGGACACGGGTTTCGCCGACGGTGGTCATGAAATTGGCATCGCCGGCCCAGCGCGGAAGAAGATGCAGGTGGATGTGGCCGGCAATGCCCGCGCCGGCGCATTCTCCGATATTCATGCCCAGGTTCAGACCGGCGGGCCGGTAGACCTCGCGCAGCACCGATTCGGCAACCCGTGCCAGCCGCATCATCTCCACGGCGGTTTCTTCCCGGGTGTCTTCCAGGCTCGCAACGTGCGCGTAGGGGGCAATCAGCATGTGCCCGCTGGTGTAAGGAAACAGGTTGAGCAGCCCGAAATTATGCCGGGCGCGAAACAGGATGAAGTTTTCGCGATCGTCAGCGGCGGCCGCCGCGGCGCAGAACACGCAGGCGTCGGAAGGGGTGGCGCGACTCACATAACGGTAGCGCCACGGGCTCCAGAGATAATCCATAGAAGCTCAACGGAGCAGACCGGCGTCGGCGAGCCGGCCCGCGGATTCCAGTGGTCGTCCGGCGCCGGAGATCAGAGGCTGAAGCCACCGCCCAGCGTTGGCGGCGGCGCGGGTGGTTCGCCGCTGGGCGGCCCGGCTTCCTCTTCCCGATTGACCAGGTCCTTCAACTCCTTGCTGGGCTTGAAGTAAGGGATGCGCTTCGCGGGCACTTCCACGCGGGTGCCGGTCTTCGGATTCCGACCGATCCGCGACTGGCGCTGGCGCGTGCGGAAGCTGCCAAACCCGCGGATTTCGATCTTTTCGTCGCCCCGCAGGGAACGGACGATGCTGTCGAAGATCGCCTCGACGATCACCTCCGATTCCTTACGAGTCATCTCGACCACGCGCGATACTTCTTCGATCAGATCAGCTTTGGTCATTGTAGATATCCAATTCTTTTTGTTCTCTGTACTGAGTGAAGAAAGCCGACTACTCGTTTCTCGCGGGACGTCCCCCGCCGAGACGCCCAAAAACCATTTGACCACGACTCCGGCCGTCCGTTAAACCGTACCCGGAACGCGGTGTCGTGCCCGCGAGCGGGAATCCCGTTATTCGCGCTCTTCCGTCTGAGTCTTCAACTGCATTGCTTCTTCAATTGTCGTGGTGGCGGCGGCGGCCTGTCGCTGGTAGTCCTCGAGCCGCAATCGCTCTTCGTCGGCGGCCACCGCGCGCACGCTCAGCCCGATACGCTTGTCCTCTTCGTTGAGCTTGATGATCTTGAAGTCGTACGTCTCGCCGATGGGGAGAGGCGGTTCCTCGGGCGGCTGGCCGGCAGGCGGAGGAATCTCCGAGTTGTGGCACAGACCCTCGACTCCCGGAGCGACTTCCACGAACACGCCGAAGCTGGCCGCGCGGCAAACGGCGCCGCGGACGATGTCGCCCACCTGGTGGTCGCGGAAAAAGGTCTCCCAGGCATCCGGCTGCAATTGCTTGACCCCCAGCGAGAGGCGGCGGTTGTTGGAATCGATGTTCAGGATCACCGCCTGGACCAACTGGCCTTTCTTGAGGATTTCCGAGGGGTGCTTAACGCGCTTGGTCCACGACAGGTCGGAGATATGCACCAGCCCGTCAATGCCTTCCTCGATCTCGACGAAGGCGCCGAAATCGGTGAGCTTCCGGACGCGGCCTTCGACTACCGAGCCGATGCTGTAACGCTGATCCACCGTGGTCCAGGGATCTGGCTCCAACTGCTTGATGCCGAGCGAGACGCGGCGCTCGTCGGTTTTCACCTCGAGCACCACGGCTTCCACCTGATCGCCGACCTTCACCACTTTGGCCGGGTGCTTCATGCGCCGGGACCAGGTCATTTCGGAGATGTGGATAAGCCCCTCGACGCCCGCTTCAAGCTCGACGAAGGCGCCGTAGTCGGTGATGCTGACGACGTGTCCGATGACGTGCGTGCCCCGCAGGTAGCGGTCGGCGACGCTGTCCCAGGGATCGGGCTGAAGCTGTTTGAGACCGAGGGAAATGCGCTCCTTCTCCTTGTCGAACTTCAAAACCTTGACAGTGACTTCATCGCCCACGTTGACCACTTCGGAGGGATGCGTCACCCGGCCGTAGGACATATCGCTGACGTGCAGCAATCCGTCGATGCCACCCAGATCGACGAACGCGCCATAGTCCGTCAGGTTCTTGACGACGCCGGCCACAACCGCTCCCTCGTCCAGCAAATCGAGCGCGGCCGACTTGCGGGTGGCCAGCTCCTCTTCAATCGCCTGCTTGCGCGACACCACGACATTGCCGCGGCGGCGGTTCAGCTTGATGACTTTGACCGGAATGTCCTGGCCGACAAAACTCTCGGGGTTGTGAATGGGACGGACATCGATTTGGGAGCTGGGCATGAAGGCGGGAACTCCCACGTCCACCGTCAAGCCGCCTTTGACGCGGGCCAGCACCCGCCCGGAAATGTAGAGGCCCTCGCGATACGCTTTCTCGAGCGTGTCCCAATGTTTCAGCTTGCTCGCCCGCGAGTGCGAAAGGAAAATGTAGCCTTCCACTTCGTGCGAGCGATCCACCATCACATCAATGACGTCGCCCTGCTTTACGGACACCGTGCCATCGGCCGCCGTAACCTGCGCGATCGGCACCAGGCCTTCCGACTTATAGCCAATATCGACGATGACCTCTTTGTCGGTTACCGACAGGACGGTGCCCTGCAGAACCGCGCCTTCACCGGGCAACTCAAAGTGACTGTAATCGTCAATCAGTTGCTCCAGATCGGCGTTTGCCGGAATCTGCTGATCCGCCGAGCGGTCGTCCTGGTTATTGGCCATGGCCGATTCTCCGATCCAAATATGTCAACAGCGGTGCACTACACTCCACCACGGCGAATGATCTTCGAGTGAAGGAGGGAAGCACCACGGAAAGATTGTGTCAATGAACACAATCCATGGCCTGCCACAGCAAGCGGAGTCTTCAGACAGAACTGGTATATTGCCGACAAACCGTTGACAGACCGATACTTCAGCACTATAGCCGAGGTACCTGTCAAAGTCAACAGCGGCCCGGTGGCGTATTTTTACACCGCATCGCCGTTTGGCTCTCTTTCGCGGACGCGGGCAAACACATAAGGGCCCTCGGGCACCAGCGCGATATGGGCGCCTTTCGGGAGTCGGGAGAGCGTCTGGTCGACCGCCCGCGGGGCCGCCGGGTGGACCTCGCCCCAAATCGCCGGGTGAAACCGCGCCGGCAGCCCGGGGGTGAAGAAGTGGAGCGGATTCCGGCGCACCACCATGGCGAGCTTTTCAAGCTGCCACTGGTCCACCACCACCGGTTTCGCCGGCAGCTCGTCCAGAAACCGGTCCGGAGCCGGAGCGGTGCGCAGCATCTCGCTGAATTCGGGCGAGCCGGTGCCTTCGTCGCAGGCGGCCAGCACCAGGATGGGCCCGCCCGGCTTTACCAGGTGGGTGGCGGAATGAGCGCCTTTCACCGCCTGGTAGAAGGTGAGATCCAGGGGGTAGCCCGCCGAAGAGGTGACCGCGGCGTCCATCGGGGCGTCGAGCAGCTCGAGCAGGACGCCGGAAACAAACGCGGTGCCGGCGTCGTGCGCCGTTTCGGGGTGCCCGGCGAAAACACCGGCGATTTCCCGCGTGCGGGTCAGAGCTACATCGACGATGAAATCCTGTCCCGCCAGGCGGGCAATCTCGCGCAGTTCCTGATGCAGCGGATTGGCCTCCAGGCGCCCTTCGACGGCTTCCGGCGCGCGCATGAACGGCGAGCTGTGCAGCACCACGATGGTTTCACGGGCTGCCAGGCCGGGTACAACCAGTTTTCTACCGCCGGAGAATCCGGCCATGAAATGCGGCTCGATGAAGCCCAGGGTGATGCGCAGGCCGGCATCCACGAAGCGCTCGTCGATGTATGCGGGCGTTCCCCGTCCCGTCCGGCCCAGAAAGCGGTGCCGGGCCAGTTGCCGGGCATCGTGATTTTCAACCCGGCAGCAGGCCGCGATCTCGGGCCCGACAATCTCGCGGATCTCTTCGGGCGTGGCCGGCCGGTGCAGTCCGGTGGCCACCAGAATGGTGACGTTTTCGCGCGCGATGCCGGCCGCTGCCAAATGTTCGAGAACGTGCGGCAGAATCACACGATTGGGCGCCGGACGCGTGATGTCGCAGACCGAGATTGCCGCCGTCCGCTTACCCGAGGCCAGTTGGCGCAGCGGCGGCGAGGCGATGGGCTGGCACAGGCTGCGTTCGATTTCGGCATGCTGATCCGGCAATGGCTTGGCCGACCGGGTTTCGAGCACGCTGTACTGGTAGCCCTCCGGCAGATCCAGGGGCAGCCCGGTTTTCCCGAATGCGAATTCTACACGCATAAGTAAAGTCTAAGGCAATTGCGGCGCTATTTCTTCACCGCGCCCTGTTTGGCCACCGCTTCCATGGCGGCGCGGATGGCTTCCTGGTCGCCCAGGTAGCGGCGGCTGAGCGGCTTGGCGTGGCGGTCGAATTCGTACAGCAGCGGCACGCCGGTGGGGATGTTCAACTCCACGATGTCCTCGTCGCTCACGTTGTCCAGATGTTTCACCATCGCCCGCAGGCTGTTGCCGTGCGCGGCGATGATGATGTTCTTTCCGGCTTTGATCTGCGGCACAATCGCGTCCGTCCAGTACGGCATCACCCGTTCCACGGTGTCTTTCAGGCACTCGGTCAGGGGCAGCGCGCTTTCCGGCAGATCGCGCGTAACGCGGATCGGTGCCCGGATACCGTGCATCGTTCTTGTCCAACGCCGGAGGGGGCGTCGCGTAGCTGCGGCGCCACACCTTCACCTGAGCCTCGCCAAATTTCGCGGCGGTTTCCGACTTGTTCAGCCCCTGCAGCGCGCCGTAGTGGCGCTCGTTCAAACGCCACGTCCGGTATACCGGTATCCACATCTGGTCGAGCTCGTCGAGGGCGATCCAGAGGGTGCGGATGGCGCGCTTTAAAACCGAGGTGAAGGCGACATCGAACTTGAGCCCTTCCGACCTCATGACCTGGCCGCCCGTCAGAGCTTCTTTGGTCCCCAACTCGGAAAGGTCCACATCGGTCCAACCCGTGAACCGGTTTTCCAAGTTCCAATCGCTCTGTCCGTGGCGCAATAAGACGACTTTCGGCATGGTTTTCTCCTGAGTGTTTCGCAAGGCCCCGCCAACTTCTACCGCGAATCCGGCAGCATGCAACTGTCATCCGGGAGCTGTGGCTGAGGCATGGCCGTGGCCTTCCATCGAGGAATAGTCTGGGAATCGGCGTTTCCGAAACGGAATGCCGAACCGGAGGCCCGACTCTTTATTGTTTCACGTTCCGGGAGCGGAAAGTTTGACCAGCCCACCGATACATCCCGGTCGGAACCCCGAGTGGAAAGGAGGAGACTTTTCGATAGCCGCCGGCGCCCGCGAATAGCAGCGACTGTCCGCACCCGAAGAGTCCACTTGCTTGCGCGCGGTTCCGGGAGACCGTCACGGTCGATGATCCCTCTTCGTCCCCGGGAACTGTGCGTCGCGTACGAGCCGGTGATCACGCAAAACTCTGGAATCTTTGAGCGGAAAGGAATGCAGGCCGGGTCAGCGGAAAGCGGGGCCGAACGGCATGGGATTTTGATTCGGAACTACGCTTGGCACCTGGCGCGTGCTGCCGGTCGGAGACAGCACAGAGTGTGAAACAATTACACGTCGGTGTGGCCGGATTGCCCCTTGGAACGGCCGGTCCGCAACATGTCTGGAAGCGCGGTAAAGAACAGCGCCACAATCACCAGACCCGCAACCAACGCCGAGACAATCATCTTCGTACCCTGCCTCCCACTGTATTCGTAGCAATTACGTAGCCAATGAACTCCCACAAATTTCGACGCACCGGCGGGCCGTTCCGCTGCCGGAAAAGCGACGGGCAAAGTTCTTTTCCGGGTCTGGGCGCAGCGAACGGTCCCCAGTCACAGGGCTACAAAAGCTCTCAAATTGGAAGCCCTCCGGCCGATAAGCGACCCAGGGAGACGCAGGCCTTGAGAAACGAAAGAAGAGTAACCGGAAGCACTCTCCGCGTGATCCTGTTGGGAGCCTTGGCTAGCAGCCTGTGGGCGCAGACAGTGCCGGCCTTGCGGGTAACTCCCGTTTCGCTCAGCTTCAGCTATACGCAGGGGCAATCGACACTGCCGGCGGCGCAATCGCTGGCTGTCAATGGCGGCAACAGCGCGGCGCCGCTCCACTTTACCGTGTCGGTTGCGGCCGGACCCTGGCTGGTGGTCACCCCCATCGCCGGCACCGCGCCCTTGTCGGTGAAGGTCAGCGCCAACCCCACCACGCTCGCCGTCGGCACCTACAACGGAACCGTCACCCTCACCACCATCGAGACCAGTCCGCAAATCGCGGTGGTCCCGGTCAGCGTAACGGTAAAGGCGCCGCCGCCCACGCTCGCAGTCGCACCGAACCCCGTCCTGTTCGCGTATATTCGGGGTACGACTGCTCCCGATCCGGTGGAGCTCACGCTCACCACCAGCGGGGCGCTGCTGCCCTATTCGCTGACTTACTCGGGTGGGAGTTGGCTGAGCGTGTCGCCCAAAAGCGGTATTGTTTTCCCTGGATTTCCCGCCACGGCCGAAGTCTCGGTGAGTCCGGCATCGCTTGCGCCCGGCAGTTACAAAGGCACCATTACTATCAGCGCGTCGCAGGCCGCGAACAAGACGCAGGCCGTCTCGGTAACGCTGATTGTGAGTGCCGGCGTGCCCTCCATCGACTCGCTGTGGCCGAACGACGTAGTGTCCGGTTCGCCCGCCACCACGGTCACCATCAGCGGTTCGAACTTCTACAGCGGCTCGGTGGTGAACGCCGGTGGCGCCCGGCTGAACTCCACCCTGCTGGGTCCGGACGCCATGACCGCACAAATCCCCGCGGATCTGCTCAGCGACGTCGGAACCGTGAGCATTACGGTCAGTAATCCGGGCTCCGGCGGCGGCGATTCCACCCCCGCGGACTTTACCGTTTCCGCGCCGGGACCCAAGGTGCTGGCGGTCGTCAATGCCGCCAGCTTCGTCGGCGGGCCGGTGGCTCCTGGCGAACTTGTGGTGCTGTTCGGACGCGATCTCGGTCCCGCCACGCTGACGGTGTTCGACCCGCCGGCAACCGGCGACCCCATCGCCACCTCTCTGGCCGGTACCCAGGTGCTGTTCGGCACCACTCCGGCGCCCATCATTTACACCTCCGACGGCCAGGTATCCGCCGTCGTACCCTACGACGTGGCGGGCAAAACCAGCGTGCCGGTGGTAGTCGATAACGGCGGCACCGCAATCCAGCGCGGTGGCCCTCGACGTGGCGCCATCGGCGCCCGCCATTTTCACCGCCTGGGCCACTGGCGCCGGGCAGGCGGCCGCTTTCAATTTCGATGAGTCTACCGGCGCGGTGACCCTCAACAGCGACACGACACCCGTCGCAAAAGGCGGCATCATCGTCTTGTATGCCACCGGGGAAGGCGTCACCAACCCCCCCAGTACGGATGGCTCCATCGTGACGTCGGTCTCGACCACCCCGAACCTCAATCTTTCGCTGAAGGTCGGAACCAAAGACGCCTCGATCCTCTATTCCGGAGGCGCGGTGGGCCTGGTCAGCGGCATGATCCAGATCAACGCCAGGCTGCCGGCGGATATTCCCACGGGAAAAACCACCCCCGTCGTCCTGACTATCAACGGCGTCGACAGCCCGGCAGGCGTCACCATCGGGGTGAAGTAGCCCTGGGGACGCTCTATTCGAGCTTCTGCTTTACGCTGGCGACCTTGTCGTCCATGCTCTGCTTGCGGTCTGTCCGGGTGCCGATCCGGATCTCCGTGTGCACCCGCGGTACGCCCATTTCGTGCAGCAGCTCATGGCATTGCTTCACGGCCGCCATCACGTCGTCCCAGTCGCCCTCCAGATTCGTTCCGTTGGCGTGCAACTGGGACTGTGAGGCCCGCGGCGGTGAACACCGGTTCGCAGGCAGCCACCTGTTTTGACAGGGAAACGCCCACTCCGATGGGAATGATGCATACGTCGGCAATGGCTTTCATAGTTGTCCCCTCGCCGGCTGCGCCGGATGCCGGTCTCGGTTCAGGGCTGGATGGTCAGCACCAGTTTCCCCGTAGTGGCGCGGCTCTCCAGGTCGTCGTGCGCTTCCTTCGCCGCCGCCAGCGGGTACCGGCGTCCGATGTGAATCTTCACCTCAGAGGACGCCACCCAGTTCAACACGTCGCCAGCCCGCCACAGCAGTTCGTCTCTGGTCGTGGTGTAATTCGCGAGGTTCGGGCGTGTCAGGAACAGCGAGCCCTTCTGGCTCAGCACCAGCGGCGGGATCGGGGCGACCGGGCCGCTGGCGTTACCGAAGCTCACCATGGTGCCACGCGTTCTCAGGCAATTGAGACTGCCCTCAAAGGTTGCCGCGCCCACCGAATCGTAGACCACGTCCACGCCTTGGCCTCCGGTAAGCCGCTTTACCTCCTGTTCGAACTGCTGCTCCCGGTAATTGATCAGCTCATCGGCGCCGGCCTGCCTGGCGGTGGCCAGTTTTTCGGCCGTCGACGCGGTGCCGATGACCCGCGCACCCAGCCGCTTGGCCATTTGCAGAATCAGCAGGCCGGTGCCGCCGGCGGCAGCGTGCAGAAGCACGGTTTGGCCGGGCTTCAGGGGAAAGGTGGAGTGCGTCAGATAATGCGCCGTCATGCCCTGTAGCAGGCAGGCGGCGGCCAGCTCGAACGGCATCGACTCAGGCAGGCGCACCAGCTTCGACGCCGGCACCACGGCGAATTCCGCGTAGGACCCGCGCTCCATGCAATAAGCCACTCGGGTGCCCGGCAGCCACTCGGCAGCGCCTGGCCCGGCGGCCTCAACCACACCGGCGCCCTCCACCCCCAGCACCGCCGGCAGAGCGATTGTGTAAAGCCCCGTACGGTGGTAGGTGTCTATGAAGTTGACACCCGATGCGGCAATTCTGACCAGCACCTGTCCTTCGGCCGGCTGCGGAGTGTCGATGTCGCCAACTTGGAGCTTGTCCGACCCTCCTATTTCGGTGATGTATACGGCTTTCATGCTCGTGCCCCCCTATGAAGATGAAGATAGCGGCGAAGATGCGCCCGGCCGGCGAATGCCAGCAGATACAGCACCCCGAACGGCAGCGCCAGCAACCGGAACAGGGTGGAGACGATGTTGGATCCGGTAAGCCCCAGGCGGGCCGAGATCAGCGCCCGAATGTTGCGCCACTCGGTGCGGTCGAACCAGAAATAGTCCCCGTTTTCGTTGATGACCAGCAGCTTGGCCGGCACGCGAGCCGCCAGCAGCCATTTCCACTTGGCCAGGATGGGCTCGCCGGTGCAGAGGATGGCGATGACGTTGTAACGGCCGTGCGCCAGTTCTCTCGCCAGCCGCCGCCGGGCCGCGCCGCCGACGTAATCGGTGGAGCGGTAGACGCGGCCGCATTCGGAGGGAAAGTCCTTGGGCTGCCCGCTGTAGCAGGTGAACAGGTCGAGCTGAACCTGTCGGCCGTAGCGCTCGCGAAAATGCGGCACCCAGCCATCCAGCACGTGACGCGAACCGCTCTCCACCACCAGCAGGCGATGGAGGTGGGGAACCCATCCGGTTAGGAATCGACGTATCAAATGTGATCTTAACCCAGACGAAGGTGGAAATCGGCGGCCGGCTTCGCCGGATTACTTGTCGGCGAAAACCTCGAGGTCGATCCAGTTGCCATTTTCGCGTGACGGCCCCTTTCGGCGGCCTACGCGGGAAAGCGGAATCTGCTGAATGACGGCCGACTCGCCATACGGCTCGGGAAACAGCTTCACCTCGACCGTCTGCTTGCCTTCCTGCACTTTGGCGGATTCCTCCGGCGTCAGGTAGCCGATGTAACGCGCGGTCCCATCGGGCAGCCGGTGCACCTCGAAGGCGCGAAAAATCCGGTTGTGAAACAGGGGAATCGCCCCGGTGACCGGCGAGTTGGTCCAGCCGAATACTCCCTCGGGACACTCCTCCAGCGGCGCGCTTTCTTCTTCGGGGCCAATCAGGCGCACCCCGTTCGCGTTCCGTAGCTCGTGCCGCTCCCGTTCTTGCTTATCGTCCGGCTCGGGCGCCGCCGAGCCGGAGCCGGCGGTCGCCAGCCCTGCGAGAAATGGCGCCGATAGTAAACCCAGATGTAACAGATCGAGTGTTGTCATGTTAGAGGATCTGGCATGCCCGGCCATCTGCGGGGGCAATCAAGCCGCCGGGTGAACCAGAATTTCTACTATGCCCGAAGGAGAGGGTTTTGGCAAGGTCGCTGCACTCCGCGGTTACAGCAGACCTTCGAGAGTCGAGACTACGTCCGGGTCGGTCCAGTCGCGGGGGCCGATATACTTCACCACAACTTTGCCGTGGCTGTCGATGACGTACGTCTCGGGAAACTTGAAGGTGCCGTAGGAAGCGCTGATGTCGGCGCTCGGGTCGCGCGCGGTCTGGAACGAGACCTTGGTGCGGTCAAGAAATTGGCGATACAGGTTCTCGTTCTTGTCCACGCTGATGCCAACCACCACGACGCCTTTGCCGGCCAGGCGTTTCTGCATTTCGTCGAGCGACGGCATCTCTTCGACGCAGGGCGGACACCAGGTGGCCCAGAAGTTCAAAACCAGCAGCTTGCCGCCGAATGCTTCGGGGGTAATCTCGCGCCCGCTGTCGGAGACGATGCGGAAGCTCGGCGCGCTGTCGCCCACTCCGACAATCCGTTCGTAGATCGAGTCGTAGATGACAAAGCACAGCGCGGCGGTCAACACCACGATCAAGCCGGCCAGTGCGGTCTGAGTCTTTGAGTTCTTCATTTGACGCTACTTATAATTGTATCGAGACTCGCCGGTTTCGCATCCATACCGAGTGGAAGATGTTGATTACGCGGAGAATCGACTTTTCGGCATCGCACGTTTGCGCCAACCCGGCCTGGAGCCCGGCCCGCAACGCGGCGGTGTACGGAGCGGACGCCAACGGCCACGGCCACAACTACGTCCTGGAAGTGACGCTCGAAGGCGAGCCCGACCCGGTTACCGGCATGGTGGTGGATTTGAAACGGGTGAAGGAGATCCTCGAACAGGAGGTGATGTGTCCCATGGACCATCGCCACCTGAATCGCGAGGTGCCTCCGTTCGACCGGCTGGCGCCCACCACCGAAAACCTGGCCATCGAGATCTGGCGACGTCTCGATCCGCGTTTCGGGGGAATGCCCGGCTGCACAATGTACGACTCTGGGAAACCGACGAGCTGTACGTGGATTTCGGAGGAAGGGAAGCGTGAGTGCGCCCGAAGTGCGGCTGACACGCCGCTACCGCTTCTCGGCGGCGCACCGGCTGCATTCGGAGCTACTTACCGCCGAGGAAAACCGGGATGTGTTCGGCAAGTGCAACAACCCGTACGGCCACGGCCACGATTATCGGCTTGAAGTGACCGTGCGCGGGGTGGTGGACAAGGATCGGGCTGGTGGCCGACGTCCGCCGCCTGGACACCGTGGTGCAGCGCGAGATTCTCGACCATTTCCACCTGCGCAACTTGAACGCCGACGTGGCCGAGTTTTCGACGCTGGTGCCAACCTCGGAAAACGTGGCGGTGGTAGTGGAGCGGCGCCTGAGTGAGATTTGGGAGCGGGAATTCCCGTCCGGCCCGACGCTCGCAAGAGTCCGGCTCGAGGAGACCCGGCGAAACCGGTTCGAGCTGACGGCCAAGGTTCCGGGCGCGCGCGAGAGCCAGCCGGCGGCGCCGGGATTCTGCTGGCGGAAGCGGAAAACCGAAAGATATGAAGCAGAACAAAGCAGTTCTGAAGATGACGCCCACTGGCGGCGACGGCGACATCGCGGAGGCGATGGCACAGGTGTTCCGGGGTTTGGGGGAAGATCCAACCCGTGAAGGGCTGAGCAGGACACCCATGCGCGCCGAAAAGGCGCTGCGGTTTCTGACCAGCGGCTATGACACGGATGTCCGGAAGATTGTCAACGGCGCGTTGTTCCAGGTGAAATCCGACGGAATGGTGATTGTCAAGGACATCGAGTTCTTCAGCCTGTGCGAACACCACCTGTTGCCGTTCTACGGTAAGATGCACGTGGCCTATCTGCCCAACGAACGGGTTATCGGCCTCAGCAAAATTCCGCGCATCGTGGATATGTTCGCCCGCCGCCTGCAGGTGCAGGAGCGTCTGACGCAGGAAGTGGCCGAGTGCATTCAGGAAGTCACCGGCGCAATCGGCGTGGGTGTCATCGCCCAGGCCAAGCACTTCTGCATGATGATGCGCGGCGTCGAGAAACAGCATTCCGGCGCCATTACCAGCACGTTGTTGGGCACCTTCCGCACCTGCAAGGATACCCGCGACGAATTTCTCTCGCTGGTGAAGACCGACCTGGGCTTCTGACGATTCCGGCCTGAGAGCGAACGACGTTCGCACCTGCTGCTGACTGGACTGCCCGCTGGGCCTCCCTTATAATTTAAGACCGGGAGGCCTGAAATAGGAGCCAGCTCGGCAGCCGGCTCTCCCTCACCAGGACGCCGTCATCATGCGAACTCTCATTGGCCGTAGAAGTTTCCTGAGAAATTCCGCCAGCGGTGCAATTGCCGCGGCGGCTGTGCCCGGCATCGCGGCCGGCAACGCCGCTCGATCGCAGGGTGCGCCCGCTCCGAGCGATCGGGTTACCGTCGGTCTCATCGGAGTCGGCGTGCGCGGGCGCGACCACCACCTGCGATTCCTCTCGGCGAACCCGGGCGTCGAAATCGCCGCAATCTGCGACGTCGATCAGTCTCGCGCCGACCGTGCCGCCCAGATCGCGATGCGCGGCGGGCGGTCCAAGCCACTGGTTTTTTACGATTTCCGCCGGCTGCTCGAGAGAAAAGATATTGACGCCGTGGTCATCGCAACGCCCGACCACTGGCACTCCATCATCGCCATCCAGGCCATGGAAGCCGGCAAGGATGTTTATTGCGAAAAGCCGTTGACGCTGTTCATCGCGGAAGGCCGCCGGATGGTCAACGTCGCGCGGCAGTACGGCACCGTCTTCCAGGTGGGCAGCCAGCAGCGCTCCGATTGGCGCTTCCAGCAGGCCGTCTCGCTGGTGCGCAACCACCGCATTGGCCGACTCGAGCGGATCACTTCTCACCTCGGCAATCCGGGTACCACCTCCGGAGCGTTTATCAACCCCGGCGTATGGCAACCGGCCTCGACGCCTCCGGCCGGCCTCGACTTCAACTTCTGGCTGGGACCCGCGCCTTACCACGACTATTCTCCAAACCGCTGCCACTTCGAGTTTCGTTACAATTCGGATCACGCTGGCGGGCGGGTGACGGATTGGGGCGCCCATCACAACGACATCGCCCAGTGGGCGCTCGGAATGGACGACTCCGGCCCGGTCAAGATCGAAGGGCAGGGAGGCTATAACAAAGTCGGCCCCTACGATTACGCGAACTATCTCAGTATTCATTACACCTACTCGAACGGCGTCGAGTTGATTTGCGAGAACGAGGGCGGCAACGGCGTCCGCTTCCACGGGACGGACGGCTCCATCTTTGTCACCCGCATGCTGATTGAGGCGTCCAACCCCGAAATTCTGAAGGAGCCGGTTTCCGGCATCGACACCGGCGCCTACGACGCGCGCAACCGCAACGAAGAGATCCCCGGCACCGACGAACACCACAACGACTGGCTGCGATGCATCAAGACCCGCCAGCGCTGCCGGGCGGATATCGAGACCGGGCACCGTTCCGCCACGGTTTGCCATCTGGGCAACCTGGCGATGCGACTGGGGCGTCCGCTCCAGTGGGATCCGGCGGAAGGAAGAATTCACCGGCGACGCGGCGGCTCGCATTCTTGCGGACAAGCCGCTCCGAGCGCCGTGGCGGCTGTGAGATCGACTCCGGCAAAGGGAACCAGACAATGCCATCCATCAAACCAGAAGTGCTCCAGTGGATCCGCCAGATGGGCGATGACGACCAGGTGGTCGCCTACTACGCGTATCAATGTCTGCGGGAAGAAGCGATGCACGCCACCGCGCCGGGAAGGGAAGAAACGCAGAGCGCCCTAGTCAACGCTCTGGGGGAGGCGCTGGTTGCGGAAAAGCAGCGCGGTGGGGCGGGCGGAGAGCGGCAGGCCGCGTCTTTCGCAGGCAACCCGTTCCTGGCGGCCGTCGCCGCCCAATCCGTGCCCTACCAGTACCCGCCCAACGTGCGCACCAACCTGGCCCGCCTGCTCGGCTACCTGACGGATGACGCGGCCGTAGCGTACCTGGCGAAGGCCCTCAAAGACCTGGACGCCCGCGAAATGGCCCGCTGCTCGCTGGAGTCCCACGCCTCGGAAGGCTCCACCAACGCCCTCATCGCCGCGCTCGACCTTGCGGGAACGGACTTTCGCGTGGGAGTGGTGAACAGTCTGGCCAAACGGAAAGGCGAACCGGTGGTGGCGGCACTTCGCAAAGCCGCCGCCGATCCGCAGCCGGAAGTCCGGCGGGCGGCCCTGTACGCCCTGGCGGAGTTCCCGGATCCGGCTAACGACGCGGTGCTGGAAGCCGCCACCCGGTCGACGGACGCCGAAGAAAGCCAAGCCGCGCACATCGCCCGAGCCAGGTTGGCGGAAACCCTGCGCCGGAGCGGCAACCAGCCGGAAGCAAAGCGCATTTACACCGCAATCCTGGCCGGCCCCGCCGCCGAGCCGCAGAAAAAAGCCGCCCGCCTGGCGCTGAAAACGGCACTGTAGCCAGCGGCATATATCCGGTAGTGATGGGCGACACGCCCTGCCATCTCCCCGACTGCGGGCATAAGATAGTTATCTTGCCGTTTCAATCCAATTGGCTGGAGTCCATCACTTATGAAACGAATGCCCCTTTCTTTGCTTTCCGCCGCCTGTGGCCTCGTCGTGACGGCGGCCGCCTGCTGGAGCGCCACGCCGTACGCGGTAACCGTGGAGCGCAACGTCGCCGTCAAAATGCGCGACGGCGTGGTGCTGCGCGCCGACATCTACCGGCCGGACGCGGAAGGCAAGTTCCCGGTACTGCTGACGCGCACCCCCTATAACAAGGACGGCAACATGACCTTCGGCCTCAAGGCAGCCGCGCAGGGCTATGTCGCTCATTGCGGAGGATTGCCGGGGACGCTACGCCTCCGAAGGCGACTGGTACACCTTCCGCTACGAATCCCAGGACGGCTACGACACGGTCGAGTGGGCCGCCGCCTTGCCGTATTCGACCGGCAAGGTGGGCATGTTCGGCGGCTCTTACGTCGGGGCCACCCAAATGCTCACCGCGATTGGGCACCCGCCGCACCTGGCCGGCATCTGCCCTTTTGTCACCGCCAGCAACTACCACGACGGATGGACCTATCAGGGCGGAGCGTTCGAACAGTGGTTCAACGAATCGTGGACCTCCGGGCTGGCGCAGAACACCTTGTTCCGCTTCGCGGTGGACCACACCAACGCGCTGCTGCGCGACCCCAGCTTGCCGCTCGATCAATACCCGCTGTACAACTTCAAGGAGCTGCCCGAGGGCTCCGACCGAACGCGCCTTCTGGCCCCCTACTTCCTCGACTGGCTGGCCCACCCCTCCTACGACGACTACTGGAAGCAGTGGTCGATTGAAGAACACTACCCCGACATCCAGGTGCCCTCGCTGAACATCGGAGCGTGGTACGACATCTTCCAGGGCGGCACCCTGCGCAATTACGAGGGGATGAAGCAGCACGCCGGCAACCAGGCCGCCCGGCGGGGTCAACGGCTCCTGATGATCATTGGCGGCCACGCGGGCAGCGGGCGCAAGATCGGCGACATCGACTTCGGCCCCGCCGCCGAGATCGACACGGACGCCATCACCCTCGCCTGGTACGACTATCTGTTGAAGGGCGAACAGAACGAATTCGCCTCCGGCAAGCCGGTGAAGATCTTCGTGATGGGCGTCAACCAATGGCGCCAGGAGGACGACTGGCCGCCGCCCGAAGCGCAAGCCGCCAAATACTATCTGCACTCCGGCGGCAAGGCGAACTCCCTGCGCGGAGACGGCACGCTCTCGGCCACCGCGCCCGCGTCGGAGCCGGCCGACCAATACGTATACGACCCGGCCAATCCGGTGGCCACCATCGGCGGCCCGCTGTGCTGCGACGCGACGCACCTGCCGCCGGGTCCGCGCGATCAGCGGCCGGACGAAGCCCGCGACGACGTTCTGGTGTATTCCACACCGCCGTTCGCGAGCAACACCGAAGTCACCGGACCGGTGCACGTAGAACTGTACGCGAAATCCTCGGCCGTCGACACCGACTTCACGGCAAAGCTGGTGGATGTGTGGCCGAACGGATACGCCCAGAACCTGACCGAAGGCATCGTCCGTGCGCGATACCGCAATTCGCAGGAAAACCCGGAACTACTCAACCCGGGCGAGGTGTACGCCTTCCAGATCGACCTGTGGTCCACCAGCAACGTATTCCGGAGTGGCCACGCGTTGAGGCTGGAAATCAGCAGCAGCAATTCGCCGCGCTTCGACCGGAATTTGAACACGGGAGAGACGCAATCGTCCGCGCGAAGGCAAGTGACCGCCACCAACACCGTACTGCACGACGCCCAGCACCCCTCGGCGCTGATGATATCGGTGGTGCCGGCAAAGTAGCCCAGAGCGGGTTGTCCAACCTGAAGAGGTACACGTTTAGATCGTCGTCGCGAGGCTGGACGACTCCCCTCCGGCAGTGGCAGGGTTTGGGCTCTTCACGAGTATGGACAATTCCGAAGGATTCCTAAATTGAGCTCTCTGAGACCTGGAGTAATCCGATGGTGGCAGTGCAAGTGTATACTATTCCAGGAAAGAATACCTGAAACTCGTATTCGGGGAGTTCGCTGGAAGCTCTGACTGAATCGAAAAGGGCATGTCACGGTCGACACACCTACTGCAACGACGAGTCTCTCTCCCCGGTGGAGACACTCGGCCATGCTCGTGATGATTGCCGGTTTTTCCGTTCTCTCCTTTGTCACGGTGCTGACCTACACGAACGCTCCACCCATCCCCGAGCGCATGGTGGGGGATGGGGTGTTCCTCGTCGCGGGCGCCCTGCCGATTGCGATCGGCGTACTGCGCAGCGTGTGGGAACGGGAACTCTCTCCGGCAGAGTAAGGATCACCGGCCGGATCAGCCGCCGCAAAGGTGGTCGAAAAGAGAAAGAATTGGCCGGATGGACGTGGGCCTATACCCCTCGGCGTTTCCTCATCTCGGCTGCGATCGCCTCAAGCTGCGCCGGAGTGAGATGTTGCCTGGCGTAGACCTGCAGGACTTTATCCTCTGACGCGATGTGCCTGCGATACAAGCGAGTGAGCCGCGCCACGCATCGCTCGATTTCCGGCTGCGAGGCGCTGTCGGCGCCGGCCGCGGCCACCGCGGTCCGCAGCCGCGCATAAAGCCTGTCCGCCTCGGCGTGGTCGCGTTCCAGGCCCGCCAGGTAACTTCGTCCTTCGTCATCAAGCAGCGGCAACAGTCTCGGAAACAGGCTCTCCTCTTCATCGGCCGTATGCAGCGCGCCGCTGGATTCCATGAAACGGAAGGCGTTTTGGAAAGCCTCCAGCGCTTCGTCGCGCCGGCCGTTGAGATGCGCCGCGGCCCGCTCCATCACCCCGAGGCGCTCCTCAATACGCCGGTGACATGCCAGCAGGTGGTCCAGCGGCTCTTCGAGCGTGGATGGCTTCTGTTGCGGGCCGAAAAGCGATTGTGGACGGATCATGTTTTCCTATTGGACGCGCGACACTGCTACGTCCGTCACGATAATCGCGGAGTGCGATGTCCCACCGGCCTCCCACTCCCTCGATCCGTTTACGGTCAGTTTCCGCAGCGCGGCCCATCTTGCCCCGAGTTCGTCCTGAAATTCTGCAGAGAGTTGACGCTCGGCGATGGCGAAAATGATTTTCTCTTCTTTCTTGAAGTGCTTCCGGATCATGAACACGGTGTCGGTCAGTAACCGACGCGCCTGCTCCGCGTTGCCGGCCTCGATCACAGACCGAAGTCCCGCACCGATCGCCTGGTGATCGGTTGGCGAAATGGACCCGTCGGGGGCGGGCGCCGGCCTTGGCAAATAGGATTCGATGGCAGGGCGCAGCAATGCGTCCTCAATGTCGGCGTGGCTGATGAGGGCAGCGTGCAGGAGGCGTGCCTGCGTCTTGATCTCCACCAGGCCGGCTGTGGCCCCCGTCTCTTCCACGAGGTCCAGCAGCGGGTAGATTGCCCCATGCTCGCCGAGAAGTGCGTGAGTGATTTTCATTTTCATGCCCTACCGTTGTCCGGAGTTCTCCAGCGCGATCGCGCGCGGAAACAGAATGTTGTTCTCGAGGTGAATGTGCATGTGCAGGTCCTGCTCCAACTCCTGGAGTCCCGCCATCAGGGACCGGTAGGTGACGCAGGCGTAGTCCGGGACTGCATAGTTCGCGGTGATCGTACGGATGTCCGACAAGGCCGTTCCGGCGCTCGCATGCTCCGCCTCCATCATCTGAATCGGATTGCCAATGGTACCGAATGGTGTGAGCGGCAGCGGCGTGCCGGCAAGACCGGCCGACTCATAAGCGGCAATCGCGGGAAACAGGATCATTTCTTCCTTACGCATGTGCATCTCCAACTCGGAGCGCAGTCGAGCGTAGACATCCGGCAGCCCGATCAGCGTGTCGCCATATTTTTCGTTGTAAACGCGGTATACCTTCTCCAGACGATTGCCGAGCGGCGCCATTTCACGCTTGAGGTATTCGTGATGCGTGCTGACGATGTGATCGATCAGCTCGCGCAGCGATGCCGTGTTCCAGTCGCGCGCCGCGGCCGGGGCGACACGCATTTCCGAATCCAGCTCGTCCGCAACCGACGCCGGGTCGTACCCTTTTCCTGACAGACCTCCGCAAGCGGGCGCCTGCCGCCGCAGCAGTAGTCGATTTCCAGCCGTTCGAACACCCGCACCGCGGCCAACGAGCCGGCTGCGATTTCGGAAACAGTTGCATCTCGAATTGTCAGCATTGCCACCTCCTGATTTCATCCTACCGGCACGCCACTATCGAGACAGTGACTTTGATCACGTGGAACGAAAACCGGCCGTGCCGCTCAGTCCGCGCCGGCAAGATGTGCCGGCGGCTGCCGAAAGGTGAGGAGCAGGTTCGCGGCGAAAACGGTGATAGCGGTCATCTCAAGGACCGCCGAGACGGGCAGAAGCGGCCACATCGCGGGTACGTACGATTCGTAGGCGCCAATCTCAGAGGCGACCCGCAGCGAGCAGCCCAGATTCAGCAGCGCCGCCGCCCAGAACATGAGCTTCGGGCTGTAAAGAACCCGCATTCCGCAGAACGCGGGCAGAACGCGTTGCCCAACAGAGAAAACCATCGCTGCGATGAAACCAACGGTCAAAGCGTGCCGCGACGCGCCCCAAAGGCCTCCGGCCTTGTCCCAAAGCGCGGCGCTCAGTGAAATAGCGGCCGAAACCAGCAGCCAACCGTAAGCAAAGCGGACAAACAACGGAAAGGTGGGGTGTACGCCAAGGGTCTTCGGCTGCCTGACCGAAGGCTGGAAGATCCGGAGAGAAGCGCCGGACAAACCTGCCGCAGCCAGAAAGGCGGCGGTGGCTGGAATCCACCAGCCTGCCATGGCGGCTCCCACTCCTCCGAGATCTACCGCCAGCGCGGTGAGCAGCATTCGATCCCTGGGGCTGGCCAAACCGAGAAACACCGGCAGCCAACGAGCACTGAACCCCCAGATCATGACCACAGGGAACGCCCATGTGAACAAGACCAACAGGCGCTGATCCGTGCCGTGGGAAATCGCCGGGCTGACACCTGCTACAGCGCTCTCGACCGCCACAGTCAGGTTCGCCGCCAGGCTTGCAAGGAATCCAACACTGCCGGCCACCACAACCATCATCCACGCGGGTCGGCGATCCTCGCCGGGCACTGGCGCGCCCTTTTCCGGGCGATGCCGGCTGACCGTCCCGAAGAACAGAAGAAACGCGAGGAGCTCAAGCGCTGCGGAAACAGGCAGCAGCCACCGCCACTCCCACTGCCACAAATTCGTGGCCCAGCGCAACCCGACGCCCGCCGTCCACAGCGCCCAGCTCGTCCACGCCCTCGCGAGCGCGAATACCGGAACTCGCCCCATCTTCGAAAGGGAGTAAAAGCCGATGCCCAGAATGAAGGTCCCAATCCAGCCGAAAATCTGCGCGTGGCCGTGGGCCTGAATCCAGGCAGGATCGATTTGGCGGGCGGTTCGTTCGCTGGAGATGGCGAACAGATTCCAGACACCGAGGAACGTGCCCGGCAGGAGCATGAACGCCAGGCCCGTGACAATCCAGACCGTGAGCATCCGCTGCAGCCCCAGTTCGCGGGCTTTGATCGCTTCCGGGTTGGAGTCAGGCGCGCTCATGTGTGGCAGCCCTCACTGGAGACGATTACGCGGGCGGTCGACACCAACCTGCCGTGACTCGTTACTCCAGGCCACGCCCCAGCCTGGCGTCCCGGCCATCCTATGCCTCGACTACCTCATAGAACTTCGGTGTGGGCTTGCCGTTCAGCAGTGGCCTCACCTGCTCGCCGGCTTTGTCATGTACGGGGCTGCCATGCATTGCCTGGAAGGCGGCTTGGTTCTTGAATTCAACCACCGCCGCATAGTTCCCTCCTTCGACAGGCTTCAAAAGCCTCCTGCTCAGGAAACCCTCAAAGTTGGAAAACATCTGGTTGGATGAAGCAAACCACTTTTGAAATTCATCTTCATTTCCCTCTTTAATGGGAGGAAAAGAAATAATTACCATGAACATACGTTACCTCCAATGTCCGGCTCCAGCATTCGCTCCCTCAACGGTGCTCCGGTTCAGCGATGCGCCGGTTGCCGGATGTCGTCTAGGAACGCGATCAATCCTAACCAGGAGCGCCATCCGAACCCATGATAAGCGGAACAAATCCGGAGATGAAGTGACCACCGTCACACGGAAACGATTTGGCTTGCCAGCGGGCAGGCCCACTCGGTGACGGCCGGCAACGCGGGAGATCGTCTGACGCGAGCGGTTGGCAAGACCAGCGAACAGGGCGGACAGCGCTGACTGTTGTGAAGCCCGCTTCACGACGAGCGGATTTACAATGGACTACAGTTCCCCGAACTACACGCGGGGCTGAGCCGCGACCGTGATGGAGAATCTACCACTGGCGAAAGTCTACCAGTTGCTCGAACCGGGTCCGGTAGTGCTGCTAACAACAGCCTATAAAGGACGCGCCAACGTCATGACGATGTCCTGGCACATGATGGTCGAGTTCGAGCCGCCGTTGGTTGCCTGTGTCGTCAGCAGCGCCAATCACAGCTTTGCCGCACTACGGGCCACCAAAGAGTGCGTGATCGCGATTCCTGCGTTGGAGCTGGCTCCCAAAGTCGTCGAAGTCGGCAACTGCTCCGGTCGGGACGTCGACAAGTTCGAGAGATTCGGTCTGACTCCCGTGCCAGCCGGGCGCGTGGCGCCCCCGCTGGTGGCGGAGTGTTTTGCCAATCTCGAATGCCGGGTCATCGATACCCGTCTCGTCAACCGGTATAATCTCTTCATCCTGGAAGTACTGAAGGCCTGGAGGGATCGTGCGCAGAAGAACCCGAAGACGATTCACCATCGCGGATACGGCACCTTCGCGGTGGATGGCGATCTGATCACGCTGAAGTCGAGAAAGCCATAAGAGGCGCTCGGCTACGAGGCGCTCTCCATAGCCCCTCCCAGGAGAGCACTGACGTCCGCGACAACCCGGCCGGCCGTCTCCAGGGCCACCATCGCTTCACTTTCGTCGGGTTCGCGCGGTGCGTCCAAGTAGCGGAAGATCACGGCGTAGTCGGTCAGATCGGATGCGTCCTGGAACAGAGGGGTAAGGCGCGGATTCAATGCGGCGCACTGGCGGCCCAGCTCATTGAGGTCGTGCGTTTTGCGGAAGGTCACGTCGTAGAATGTGAGAAAAGCCTTGGCGGCCTTCTCGGCGGCCTGCTGGCTGTGGAAGACCGAGCGGGATGGCTCCGCCGAGGCCAGCAGGCGCGCGGCGTTGAGATCCTTCAGCGCCTGCGCGAGCCAACGCGAAACCTCATCACGCCGCGACTCTTCGGGCGTCATAAAGCACTTTCCCCTCTCGCAGAATCGTTGCCGGAAGGGATGCCTTCACGTGCGCGGCGCGCATATCGAAGTCGCTTGCCGGCCATCGGACTACGTCCGCGGCCGTGCCCACCTCCCATAGAGCCCGGTGCACGCCCGGCCGGTAGAGAGCCGGCGGCGCGTCATCCGGCAAGACCACGCAGAAATCGAGATCGCTGTCCGGGCCGCCATCCCCTCGGGCGGCTGAACCGAACAGATAGATACGCTCCGGGTGATAATAGTCCACCAAACGGCGCGTTATCTCCGCGATGGTTTGCTCCTGGGTCATCCACCTCTATTGTGCACTGAAAACCGGGGACTAGCGCCAATGGCTAACGGCCGCGGGAGATTCCCGTCGCCCAGGATTCTCAAGCGGCGTAGGCGAGACAGACCTGGACGTCATCCTCGATGATGGGTGGATTCCTGGCCAGCGCCAAGTGGTCAGCCTTGAATCAGGCGGTTTGTGAAGTGGGCCGGATTAGATCGTCGCTACCAGTTGATACTTCGCGGCGCGAGGCTCAACAATCTTCCTCCGGCCGTGGCCGGGATTGGGCTCTTCGCGCGTATGGACAAGTCCGAAGGATTCCAAAAGGGACACATCCCGTCTCACTGCTTTCCGGTCCCGCCTGAGTGTCGCGGCCAGATCTGACACCGGCGCTGGTTTCGCGCGTACCGTGCGCAGCACTCGCACTCGCTCCGTCGAGAGCACCCGCGCCAGATCCGAAGGATCCTCGAAAGTCACGGTGATCTCGGAGGGAAGTCTTTCCCCGCGATCCAGCCTGCGGGCACGTTCCAGTGATCGCTCGGCGAACGCCTCGACACTTCCGGTCGACACCGTTACCCGTCGTGGCGCCCTAACGGCCTTTGTGACGTTCTTCATGTTCTTTTTTCTTTTGAAAGGACGGTCCGCCAGTCCATTTCCTGCCCAAAGTCCAGGATAGCACAGCAGGGGCATTCTACGACCCTCCTGCCAAAAACGAAGATCTCAACCTCGTAGGAACGGGCCGCTCGGCGAGCCAGAACATAGTGTCAACAGTCCCAGAGCTGTTATTACCAGAACGCGGTAGACTGGTGATCTGTCATGACCATAACCAGACGCGATCTTCTTGCTGCGGCAGCGGTGGCGCCCGCCTGGGCGCGGGCCTCCGGCTCATTTGAAGACTTGCTGCTGCCCGTGCCCGACGACACCGGTTTCCGTATGGACGGCTATTGGGTCTGGGGCGGATCGGTGGTGCGCGGCGGCGATGGCAAGTATCACATCTTCTCTTCGCGCTGGCCGTCGGGCCTGCCCTTCAGCCCGCACTGGTGTTCGAATTCGGAGGTCGTGCGAGGCGTCGCCGATCGCCCCGAAGGGCCGTTCCGATTCGCGGAAGTCGTGCTGCCGCATCGCGGCGGGCAGGTCTGGGATGGGCGCATGACGCACAACCCCACCATCCATCGCTGGCGCGACCGCTACTTACTCTTCTATATCGGAACCACTTACAAGGGCCCCGTGCCTTCGGCCGCGGACACGCGGGTGGCCGATCGCGAAATGTGGTACGAAGCACGCGCTAATCAGCGCATCGGTCTGGCGGTGGCGAAGTCGGTGGACGGCCCGTGGGAACGGCTGCCCGAACCAATCCTGCAGCCGCGGACTGGTAAGTGGGATGCGCTCCTGACTACGAATCCGGCGGCATTTATCGAAGACGACGGCGGTGTGTTGCTGATCTATAAGTCGACCGGCAGCCAGACCGACCTGCTTCGCCTGGGAGTCGCCCGCGCCAGCCGCTTCGATGGCCCCTACCGGCGGGTGGCCGAGGACCCGATCTTCCGCTTCGATGCAACCGGCGATCACGTCGAAGATCCTTACGTGTGGCGCGGCCGGGGCGAGCGCGGCTACCAGCTCATCATGAAGGACATGAAGGGCGGCATCTGCGGCGAGAAAGGCGGCGGCATCCACGCGCGCTCGGACGATGGCGTGCGCTGGACCATCTCGCAACCGCCCAAGGCCTACTCCCGCACGGTCCGCTTTGCCGGCGGAACCACTCACACCTACGGGCGTTTGGAGCGTCCGCAGTTACTGGTGGAAGACGGCGTGCCGCGCTGCCTCTACTGCGCCGCTCTTGAAGGCCCGGACCAGGGCAAGGCGACCGGCAGTTTCAATCTCGCCATTCCGCTGAGGACGTTATGACTCACCTGTTGCCCGGCAACACGGCCCGGTTGCGATTGAGGCGGGCTTCGGGATAAGCTGGAGACCGTTCAAGCAAAAACTGCTGATGCGCTGCAAGTCTGGGATTCAGGATTTATCAGGGGGGCTCATGGAAACAAACCGACGCCGGTTCCTTGCCACAACGGCGTCCGCATTAACCACCTCGATCTTCACAGGGAACGTCAAAGGCGCGAACGACCGGGTCGGGGTCGGCTTCATCGGCACGGGTGTCATGGGGCAGGGAAATATGGCTTCCTCGATGCTCGAACCCGAAGTCGACGTGGTAGCGCTTTGCGATGTCTATCAAGCGAACCTCGACCAAGCTCATGAGCGCGTCGAAGCGGCGGGGCACAAGCCGAAAACCTATCATGATTTTCGCGATCTTCTCGCCGACCGGTCCGTGGACGCGGTGTGCATCGCCACGCCCGATCACTGGCACGCGTTGATGACCGTGGAAGCCTGCAAGGCGGGCAAGGACGTGTACGTCGAGAAGCCGGTCTGCACCTACGTGAACGAGGCGCCCAAAATGATCGAAGCCGCCCGCAAATACAAGCGGGTGGTGCAGGTGGGCACCCAGAGCCGCTCCGCCGGCCATATGGAGGAGATTCGCCAGATAGTCCAGACCGGCCAGTTGGGTAAGGTGACCGCCGTCAGCCTTGGAAATATCACTCACGAACCCCCGGAGGGCATCGGCAATCCGCCGGACAGCGACCCACCCAAGGGACTGGACTGGAACTTCTGGCTGGGGCCGGCGCCTTTCCACGCTTACAACCGAAACCGTTTCCACGTGACCAACGGACTGTGGTCGGGGTTCCGTTACTACTGGGATTATGGCGGCGGGGAGCTGACCGACAACGGCATCCACATTATCGATCTCGTCCACATGGCTTTCAACGAACCGGTGCCCTCGGTTATGATAGCGCTCGGCCAAAAGAACTATCTGAAGGACAGCCGCGAGACCCCGGACACCACCACCGCCCTGTTCCAGTACCCCGAGTTCCTCATGACCTACCAACACCGCTACGGCAACGATTTTGATTGGCCGGGAACCCAGATCATGATGTTCGGCAGCGAGGCCACCCTGTGCTTCGGCCGTCCCGCTTACTACGCGTTGTATCGGCAGGGCAAGCCCCGGGTGTTTGGCGGTCGCATCACCCCGTGGGTTCCTGGCGAAGCTTTTGGCGCCGGATTTATGAACCCCAGGCCGCTACCCCCCAAAAGGTTGACCGGCAAGCAGGAAGAACCCTCGTGGTACCGGAACTACAAGATACCGCCGACTCTCCCCGCGACGGTGGAGAAGAAGTTCGAGCCCACCGAGTCGCACTGGGCCAACTTGCTGCGCTGTATGCGTACGCGGGAAAAGCCCATCGCCGACATCGAGCTGGGCGCCCGATCGACGGTGACCGCCCTGATGGGCAACGTTTCCATGCGCGCCGGAATCCGCGCCGAGTTCGACTTCAACACCTGGACCTCGCCACAGAAAGAAGCGCAGCGCTTCGTCGAATATCACTATCGCAGCCCCTGGAAGCTGGAAGTCTAGCCTGAGCGCCGGCACTGCCACCTCTTTCTCGACTTCAGCCTCGCTTTCGACCAACGCCCGGAACCGGCGGTGCAAACTCTCGGATTGGTGGAGTGAGGTGCCCCGCCGCGCTCCCGATTCCCAGGTCGCTCGCCGACTATGGATGTTGATAGTCGGGGTACGGCGGCTGATGCGGCTGGGGCGGCGGGTTCTTCTGCAGTTGGTCCAGCGCGATGCGCACCGCGCGCTCCAATTGCGGATCGTGTCCGCCAGCTACCGATGCCGGGTCAAGATCCACTTCCACGTCCGGAGCTATGCCCCGATTCTCCGCGATCCACTCGCCCGTCGGGCTGAAGATGCGCACATTGGGCGCGGTAACGGTGCCGCCGTCCATCAGCGTGGGAAAACCCAGGACGCCGATCAGGCCGCCCCAGGTGCGCTTGCCAACCAGCGTCCCGGCCTTGGTGTAGCGGAACATCCAGGGCATCATGTCCCCGCCGGAGCCCGCCGCCTCGTTGATGATCATGACTTTCGGACCTTGGATGGAGCCCGCCGGGCTGCGCTGCACGGCGCCGTAGCGAAACAGGTTCCAGGAGAGCAGCGGACGGTTCAGCACGTCGATGACGTAATCGGCCACCTGGCCGCCGCCGTTGAAGCGCTCGTCGAGGATCACGCCCTGCTTGTCCACCTGCGCGAAAAAGTAGCGGTTGAAGCTCGTGAGGCCCCCGCCGGCGGTATCCGGCATGTAGACGTAGGCAAGCTTGCCGCCGCTCAACGCATCCACCTTTTGCCGGTTGCCCTCAATCCAGTCCAGGTTGCGCAAAGCCTGCTCGCTGGCCACCGGCTCCACCTTGATCTCGCGCGCGTTGGCGCCGGACGCGTCCGGGGCGACGCGGAGTGAAATCTGCTTTCCCACCGTCTCCTCGAGCCAGGCGTAGATGTTGTCGGAAGCGGAGAGATTGTGCCCGTTGACCTCGATCACATACTCGCCCGCTTTCACGTCGATGCCCGGGCCACTGAGGGGAGCGCGGAGTTGCGGATTCCAGCTCTCGCCGGTGTAGACCCGCCGCAGGCGGTACCGCCCGTTGGCGATTTCGAAGTCCGCGCCCAGCAGCCCGCCGGGCACGCGCTTGCCGCGGGGCACGCTGCCGCCGCCGCCGCGCAGGTGGCTGGAGGTAATGGGCGCCAGCATTTCCTGAAAGATGTAGTTGAGATCGTCGCGCGAAGCCGCCGTTTCCACGTACGGCTGGTACTGCTTCTCGGCCGCGTCCGCGTCCAGGCCGTGTAAGTGCGGATCGTAGAAATAGCTGCGCTCGATCCGCCACACCTCGTGGTACATCTGCTTCCACTCCGCCAGGGGATCGACTTTCACTTCCATGCCGGCGAGGCGCAGAACGCCCTGGCCGGGCTTCAGCGGCGCGTCGGCCGGCGCGATGACCCACTGCGGCGGCGCCGCGTTGGCTCCCGGCCCGGGCCTTTCTCCACCATGCCTCAATCCCAGCAGCATCTTCTTCCCGTCCGCGGAGAGATCGAAAGACTCCACGCCCTCGGCCAGCCGTTCCAGCTTGCGGGTCTTGAGGTCGAACCTGGATAGAGTGTTCCCAGCCTGGTTGCCGCTGCCTAACGCCTCGGAAACCTCTTGAAGCAGGTAGATCTGGCCAGCGCGGCCGGCGGCCAGGCCGATGTAGTTCCGGGCCGGAATCGGCAGCGCCACGATTCGCTGGGGAATGCCCG
The DNA here is from genome assembly GCA_963810595.1 of Bryobacterales bacterium. Classification (GTDB taxonomy): domain Bacteria; phylum Acidobacteriota; class Terriglobia; order Bryobacterales; family Bryobacteraceae; genus CAWEOG01. The sequence continues at coordinate 86,441 of CAWEOG010000007.1, forward strand.
TGAGGTCGATGCGCACCGGCTTCGGCGCTGCCTCGCTTTCCTTGTCTGGCTTGGCCTCGGGCTTGGCCGTGGCGGGCTTCTCCTCATCGCTTTCCGGCGCAACCGGAGACGGGGCGTCCGATGGAAGCACCAGTGCATAAACGCTGCGCGTCACCTGGTGCTCGTCGCTGGTCATGTCGAGCGGATGCGCCGTGGGGCCGTAATTGGTGCTGGCAGTGAAGAACAAATACTTCCCGTCCCGGTCGAAGGCCGCATAGCGCGCATCGCTCATCCCGTCGGTCGCCTGCGTGCTTTGCCCGCTGTCGAGGGAGTAGACGTTGAGTGCATGCAGACGGTTGGGAAGGTATTTGGTATAGGCGATCCATTTCGAGTCGGGCGACCACGCAATATCCCGGTCGAAGTCACCGTAAGGATAGAAGTAGTCGGTGTCGATTTTGGTCGCCTGGCCCGACGCCACGTCCACCCGCCAGAGATTCAGTTGGTTGTCGCTGAAGGCGATGTGCTTGCTGTCGGGCGACCAGCGCGGCGCGAAATAAAAAGCCGACTTTCCGGCCAGCGCGATCTTCTTCGTCGCCCCCTCGCCGCTTTGCGACGTAACGTGCAGCGCGTACTCACCCGATTCGTCGGAGAAATAGGCGATGGACTGCCCGTCGGGCGACCACGCCGGCGTACGCTCCATCACGCCCGGCGTCCGGGTCAAATTGCGGATGTCCCCTTTTTCTGCGGGCACCGTGAGAATCTCGCCGTGCGCCTCAAAAACAGCCCTGACACCCGTTGGCGAAATTCTTGCCTCGCGAGCTTCTTTCTCGACGTTCTCGACCCGCGGCCGCACCTCGCTCAAATCGGCGGCGATTTCGATCGGAATCGGGCGGCTCTTGCCGCTCGCGAGGTCGTACACCAGGATCTGTCCGAACTGTTCATACACAATCCCGCCGGGCCCGGCGCTGGCCGAACGGATGTCGGCTCCGGTGTTCTTGATCAGCTCCGTGACGGCCTTGGTGGTGGGATCGTAGCGGAACAGCGTCATCGGCCCATTGCGGTCGGAGAGGAAATAGATTTTGTCGCCGATCCACATCGGATTGATGTCGTTCGAATCCGTGCGCGGGATCTTTTCCGTGCTCAGGTCCGCCAGGTTCACAAGCCACAGATAGCTGGCGTCGCCTCCGCGGTAACGCTTCCAGGCCACCCAGCGTTCGGGTGTGCGGCCGAACTGGCCGCCGTCGAGCGGCGCATACACCATGCGCCGGCCGTCGGGCGAGTAAGCGCCGGTAAAGGCCATTGGCAGCGGCAGCGCTTCCGGCAGGCCGCCGGTTTTCGAAACGCGGTAAAGCTGCGTGTAGCGCGAGAAACTCTGGCGGTTGGAGCGGAACAGGATATCCTGGCCGTCGGGCGTCCAGCCGGCCGCGTAATCGGCGGCGGGATGGTAGGTGATGCGCTTCGGCACGCCACCCGCCACCGGCATGCTGTAGACATCGACATTGCCGTCGTATTCGCCGGTGAAGGCGATCGTCGCGCCATCCGGCGCGAACACGGGGTTATTCTCAATTCCCGCGCCTACCGTCAGCCGCTGGGCGGCGCCGCCTTCGCGGCCGACCCTCCACAGGTCGCCGGCGTAGGAAAACACGATCTGCGATCGGTTCATGGCCGGATGGTGCAGCAGGTGGGTGGTGGCGTCCGCGCCAAAGGCCGCGCCCGCGATTGCAAGACACACGAAAAACGGCACGCTCTTCATGAATCACCTCGGAAGACAGAGCACGGAGAATCCCATTCTAAAACTTTGGCGAAACCAATGCCGCCCGCAGCGCCGGATTGTGCGGCCCGGCCCGAAGCTTCTATTCTGAAATGCAAGATGCGATTCCTGGCTGCCCTTTTGCTCGCCCTCTACCCTGGCCTGTTGGCCGGGGCCGACCCCTTCTTCTTTTTGCAGCTTGCCGATCCGCAGTTTGGCATGTACACGGACAATGGCGACTTCCGGCAAGAGACTGTCAACTTCGAATTCGCCATCGCCACGGCCAACCGGCTGCATCCGGCCTTTGTGGTCGTTTGCGGAGACCTGATCAACAAGCCCGGCGATCCGGAGCAGTCGGCGGAGTACCTGCGCATCGCCAAAAAGCTGGATCCCTCCATTCCTCTCTACAACGTGGCGGGAAACCATGATATCGGCAACCAGCCGACCCCCGAATCCCTACGCGCGTATCGAAGCCGCTTCGGACCCGACTACTACACCTTCCGCGCCAGCAACATGCTGGGAATCGTGCTGGATTCCGGCATTATCGACGCTCCCCAAAGCGTCCCGGATGAATTGGCCAGACAAGAGGCGTGGTTAAGGAAAGAGCTCGCCAAGGCCAAGAGTGAAGGGGTGCGGCACATCATGGTATTCCAGCATCATCCCTGGTTCCTATCCGACCCGGACGAGCCGGACCAGTACTTCAACATTCCGCGGGTAAGGCGCGCCAGGTACCTGGCCCTGTTCCAGGAGTACGGCGTCCGCTACATCTTTGCCGGCCACTACCACCGAAATGCGGAAGCTCACATGGGCGACATCGACATGGTTACCACCGGACCGGTTGGCAAGCCGCTCGCGGAGGACGGTTCCGGCCTGCGAATTGTCACCGTTCGCGACGCCGGGCTCGAACATCCCTACTACGATTTCGGCTTCATCCCGAACACAGTCGACCTTGCGCGCCCAGTCGTACCGCAGTAAGTGATCGAGGAAGCAGGTCCGAACCCCGACCGCGAGGAAGGGGACTCTGCGAAGCACGTCGAAGCGCCGGGCTCCCGCGCCTGTTCTCGCGTATGTGGTGTTCTCCAGGAAGTGAATTGCCGACAGCGTGGGTTCGTTAACCAGCGCGTTCGGAAATGCAGCGCTTAGGTCGGGTACTCGCGGCGCGTAAGCAGGGGGCTCGTCTCGGGATACTCCGGCGGGAATTCCTTGCCGCCGCGCAGGCGACGGTTTCCCGCCCACTCGAGCCGCATGTCGCGACAGACTTCGTCCAGCATCGCCAGATTCGTGGTGCGCGTTTCCAGCGCGAATGCGGTAAGCAGCATGTTGTCGCAAATTGCATTGATGAGACGGGGGATTCCGCCCGCGCGAGCCTGGATTTCCTCAATCACGTCATCGGGGAACACGGTCTGCTCCGGCACGCCGGCAAGGGCCATCCGAAGTTCGATGTATTCGTGCGCCTCATCGGGGGACAGCGGCCGTAAATGGCAACGCAGGACGATTCTCTGTTTCAACTGGCGCAGGTTGGGCGCATCGATTTTGCGGTCGAACTCGGGTTGGCCGGAAAGGATAATTTGCAGCAGCTTGCCGACTTTCGGACTTTCGAGGTTCCCCAGCAGGCGGACTTCTTCGAGCACGTCCCATTCGAGATTATGCGCCTCGTCCACGATCAACACCGTGGTGCGGCCTTCACCCGCCTGCTGGATCAGCAAGTTGTTCAGGGCGAATAGAACCTCGGTCTTCGAGGTGCGGTCGCAACGCAGGTCCAGGTCGTAGGAAATCATCTCGAAGAACTGTTGGGGAGTGATGCGGGAATTAAAAATGTAGGCGAATTCCGTGTCCTGCACTTCGAGATAATCCCGAAGGCATTCGAGCATTGTGGTTTTTCCGCTGCCAACCTCTCCGGTAAGAACAATAAACCCTTTGCGGCTCTGAACGCCGTAGATCAGGTTGGCCAACGCTTCCTCGTGCTGCGGGCTGCGGTAAAGGAAAGCCGGGTCGGGACTCAGGCTGAATGGGCTTTCCTTAAAACCGAAGAAGGCATTGTACATACTCGATCTGTGTCACGGACCAAACGTCCGCCCTCCGAAAGCATTCCGATTTTAACACGTGGGGTGGGGGCCTTCCGCGTTTGGATACACCTCTACCGCTGATCCTTTGAGGTCGTACGTCCAACGCGCCAGCCCTTTACCCAGTCGAGGCTCCGGGCACCTCCAGGGCAAGACATCACTTTACCATTGGAGCGTAAAACTCAAACTGAATCAAGGAACTCGACCAGAGCCCAGCCGGGAAGCGCGGCCGGCCGGTTCTCCAGGAATACGATTTTCCGCGTTTTTGGGAACGGCAGGCCTCCCTCGAACGCCCGCGGATAGTGCGGCAAGGCTTGGAGCAGCGCCCGAAATTCGGCGGCGTTGGTGTCCGTTTGCAGAGTCTTCGCCAGGTATCCGATGCCCCAGCCGAAGCAAACCAGACATTGGCTGCCCGACAACCTGGCCTGTTCCAATCGGCCCTCCAGGTTCTTCAGTTGCTCGAGGACGGCGGTCAAGCCCGCGGTGGCGGCATAGCGTTTCTGGTGGTCGAGCAGGACAGCGGCGTAGCTGTTGGCGGTTTCGACAACGCGGGCCCTCCCGGGAGATTCTTTCCAATGCAGAGCCCGCAGTATCTCCGGCTGTTCCAGAAAGGTGCTGCTGCGCCAGGTTCCTTCGAAACACGTTCCCGGAGCGGCCATCTCGGCAAACAAGGGAGTGCCGTCGTCGGGTCTGGAGCCATCGGCGGTTCCCCGGGGACCCGTCTTCCAGCCCAATCCGAGCTTCCCGCCGCGGCTGGTGAGGGTGGCCACCCGAAGCAGGTAAATTTGCGTCGAGCCTTCCGGAATGGTATCCGAATCGGAGACCGAGAGCGAGCGCATCCGGTCGTAACCGGGCGATCCCGCGATGGCGGATTCCACCACTTCGGCAGGGCGGTAAACGGGCCGGTCGCCCTCCAGCCGGGCGGCGAGTTCTTCCAGATGACGGGCCGCGTAACGGCTAAAGAGGTATCCGGTGCGCAAAACGCCCTTCACCGCGCTCCCCGGCAGGTACAGGCCCCCCGGCCCCGAGGCAAACGTGGGTATCGACAGACTTTCGAGTCGCGCCTTGTTCCAGTAATCGGTGCTGCTCGGGTGCTCGAACGGAATCCGGCGTCCCGCGAAGTTTTGCGCGAACCCGCCCCACGAGGCGAAATCCAACTTATCCGCCTTCCGGATTTGCGTCAGGTAACCGTCCAGCCGCGGACCTTTCGACAACAGACGGAAAATCCGCTTCTGGTCGAGAACGTTGATCTGGTTCTTCCAGACCATGTAATCGATGGGAGACAGCTTCTGCCCATCGCCCACCAGCAGCGGAGATAAACAAGTCAGCCGGTACTTGCTCATGGAATCACCCGCCATGGAATGGGAATCGAGAGTGCGAATCCGGAACGGTAAACGGGATGGGGAAAGGCAGGCGGCGCCACGTCGCGCACCGTACCGTGGGGAGCCGAGGGTGAGAACAACACCGATCCCTCTTCCACCATCCGGACGGACAGCTTGTTATCTCCCCACCGCGCGGCGCTCTCAATCCGTCCACCACGCGTTGCGAGGGAATAGTTGCCCTTCGACCAATCCACCACGTCGGTTTCCGCCGGGGAAAACAGAGACAGAAGCCACCAAACCATGACCGGCGCTTCCGGCTCCTGTTTCTGCACCACCGCGAAGGCAGCGGTTGCCGGCGGAGTAACCACCCGTGCCTCCGCGGCGGGCTCAGCGGGGACCTCCTCGGCCTCGGGTTCAGCGGCCGGCTCTGCCGCTTGTTCGGCTTCGGTCACGGGCTCGACGACAGGTTCGGCTATCTCCTCGGCAACGGCCGCAGGTTCAACGGCAGGCTCCTGCGCTGTCTCGGCAGCAGTCGCGAGCTCGACGGCGGGCTCCTCCGCTGCCTCGGCGGCAGTCTCGGGCTCGACTGCCGGCTCTGCTACCTCCTCGGCAACAGTCGTGAGCTCGACCGCGGGCCCCTCAGTCACCTCGGCAGCAGTCACCGGCTCGGCGGCCGGCTCCGCTGTTTCTTCGGCGGCCAGCGCCGGCTCGGGTTCCGGCGGCTCCGGGCTGCGGTCGCCTTCATCCGGTATTTCCCGATCCTGGACCGGCTCGTCGTCGGCCGCGGCGGACTGATCCGGCTGCGCTTCTGCCTGCTCCGGCTGGCCAGGCTTGCGAGCCGTCGCCGGCGGCAGGATGAGGCTTTCCAGATCCCCGTCGACAAAATCCGGATCGCCGGCACGGCCCCACCCGCGGGAGCGGCCTCCACCAAAACCACTGTCGGCTAACAGCCGGACGGCCGATTTCACTCGAGCACCCCATTTGTCCCGAGCGGCGTCGTTCGCAAATCCCGCGGCGAACCAAAGCCCACCGCCAGGATGAAATTCGAGCACCGCCGCCGAATGGGGCATGCACTCACCGGTCAGGCGGTCCACGGCGGCCAGGTTTCGTTCGGTGATGTGGAACGGCCCCTCGAGAGGAACATTCCGGCGGGCTGCGAGCAGGCACGCGCTGGCGCCGTCAACACTCCAGTCCTCTTCCTTCAGCGGCCGTTTCGCGAGCAGCGACTGCACCACCAAGGCCGGTACAAACCGGGCCCCCCTCCAGTTGACTTTCGAAGACGCCTCGGGCGGCCAGAGATTCCTGGGCGGAGGCACAAAGTGCGTATCCCGCAGGAAGGGGAAAAGGCTGCTGAATCGGACAGCGGGCGCCACGCCCGGAAGGGCGGTATCGGCGAGCCAGGCATCCAGCAAACCAAGCTGTTCGAATGCCCGGCACAGCGCCGAGTACAACGTGTCGCTGTGGTAAATGCGATCCACCTGGTGGCGGGCGCCGGTATCGGGTCCGATGCGCCACGGGCCGGCGGGCCGCAGACGCACGAGGAAGCCGGAGGTCATGATTACTCCGTCAACTTGTCCGCGAACCCATCTCCGAGGATGGTCGCCTGCAACGCCGTCACATCTTCGGCGGAACCCAGGTCCGTTTCGCCGGCCGCGGCGGAGTAATACGAACGGCCGCGCCACGCCAGCTTGAGATTGGCCAGGCGAACGCGCCCGCTGCCGCGCGAGCCGCCGCCGCCGAGTGTGTCGTCTTCGAGCAGGCGCAACGCCTCCGCCAGCCGGGGTACGCAGCTCCTTGTCCTCGGGACAGAGGACGTCCATTACAATTCGCACCCGGAAGCGGGCGCCGGCGGGAACGCGCTCCAGGGTTCGCGGGTTGGCCTGCGCGGTGATACGGTCGATGGCGTTTTCGCTCTTCACCTCGGTGAGTTCGTCGTCCAGGTTTTCCCGCATCGCCGCGGTGATGCTGTCGCGGTCGAGCGGGGCGTCGTAGACGGTCAAGCGCGCGGGCGTAGCAGTACTGGATTCGAGCGTGTCGCCCGAGACCCGGTCCATGCGTCCGGGATTGCGCCCGAACAGCAGGCAGATTTCGTCGTCGGGCCGGTCGCTCTGGTGAATGCGAACTTCCTGGCCGCGGCGGCGCGACAGGTAGACGAGTTCGGCGGGAGACACCAGACCGTGCGCCTGCTCGAGCAGCGAACGCAGCCGGCCTCGCAGGGAACTGCCCGGAATATAAGGCCGCCCGTAAGCGTCCTTCACCACCGGATTGTCCGCTCCGCCGATCTCCAGAGATCCTTTTCCGGCGCCAATGTGGAGACCCGTTTCGCAGACCAGGTCGCCGTCCAGTATCAACTTGCCAATCAGTTTGAGTGCCGTTTCGGCGGTATGTGAGCTCATGTTCACCTCTCCGGGAGCCGCTCCTCGTGGGGTTCCCGATTTGCATCACCGCGCCGCCATCCCCCAGGGGAAACACCGGCGAGGCGCGCACTCACTCGTTGTAGGCCACGATAGCTTCGAAAAGGTCCCGAAAACGTTCGTAGCCTTTTGGGTCGTTCTTGCGCGTCACCTGCAGCAGCAGCTTCTCGAGACTGTCGAGGCTGCGCAACGAGTGTCGTGCGATGGTGTAGGCCAGCCGGGCGCGCAGCATGACGAACTGGTGCTGCCGGTCGCCCTCGGGGGCGCGGCAGGCACGCCGCACGGCGTTGTAGAAACGCCTGCAGCTGGCTTCGCGTGCCGGAATCCATGTCCCGCATGCGGCTGACAACCGCGTGGGCCTGATTGTCCAGATAGAGGCTGTCGCCGATGAGCTTTTCCAGGTCGATTTCGGGAGGTCCTTCGAGTCGCGGACGGCCGGCATCCCGGCCGCGGTTGTCGCGCGGCGGTCTCCCTTCGCGACGTCTTTCCTGATTCTCGTGTTCAGGCATTGGCTTTTCCTTCCGCGAGTAGCTTGGCCCACGCCAGCGCCACGCGGCCGGTGGGCCGCAGCTTGACGTGGGGCGCGTTCTTGCGCATGAATTCGTTGAGTATGGAGTTGCGCAGCTTCTGGAAATCGCGGTCTTTCGGCCCGTCCATCAAGCTGCACAGCCGCTGGTAGAAGCGCCAGGGCCGTTCGGCGCGCGCCAGTTTGGCGCGAACCGGACGCGAGGCGGCTTTTTCGCCACCCCGGTAGAAGTCGCCCAGTTGGGCGACCAGACGGGGCGGGCATCCGAAATCCGCAGATCATCCGCAACAGGTCCTCTTTGATCTCGGCTGCGTCGTTTAATTGTTTCCATTCGAGCGTTCTTTCGAACAGCCGGATGGATCCTTTGCCGGAAGCCTGCACGGCGTCGAGGCCCCGGCCGGCAATCTGGTAAAGCGAGGCCAACGAGTCTCCGGGTCCGGCAGTCACCGCCAGACCCATGGACAGAGTCTTGCCCTCCGGGCCGGGAAACTCTCTCAAATACTCCTCGGCGAACCGGTGGAACAGCCGCTGCAATTCGCGGGCAAGCTGGATGAGCGCGTCCCACGAGCCATACACGGCAAAATCGTCGCCGCCGGCGTACAGCACCGAGACGCGGCGCCAGAAATCTCCGCATCGAGCAGGCCACCTCCAGCTCGCCGGCAAAGAACTGCTTGTACAGGATTGAGATCTGGATCAGTTCCTCGACCGTCCCGGTGCGGCGCAGCCGGATGGCGAAATCGTCCACGCGGCCGCGCAATACGCCCCACAACGGGGCCCCTTCCGAGCGTGCCGGCCAGCTCCGCCAGCGTGGCGGCATGCTGGCCGTCTTCGGCCAGGGCGAGGTGTCGCGCGACAATCGGCCCGTCGCTATCGACGTGGTCCTCCGAGTGGCCAGGAGTGCTTTCCGCCGGCAAAGGAAATCCTGGCCGGGGCTTCCGGCGACCAGCTCACCGACGGCGCCTCCCGGAAGGCGGAGAAAACCTGGTTGCGGAAGTAGTCGTCGTCTGTGGCCGGCGGGCTGGCGGCAAAAGGAGAGAAAAAGCCCTTATCCACACGGGCCGCGGGCGTGGCCCGCCAGCGCGTCAACCCTTCGTTGAGCCGCTTGCGGACATCGCTCCAATCTCCCAGGTTCTCGGTGTTCGCCCACAGCAGCCGCACCGCCCCGCCGGTGATCGAGTCAACTTCCTGGGCGGCGCTTTTGAGAAGCCGGGAGGCGGCCTCCGTCGCTTCATCGGGCAGCACCAGCAGAAAACGCCCGCCGCCGCTGGTGCCGAGCAGAATGCGGGCCAGCCCCAGTTCCGCCAGCAGCGCCCGGGGCAGCACTTCCGACAACAGCGAGGCCCAATACGCGCGACCGGAGGTCAGGGTCTGATCGTCTGGATCGCCGACGCCCGACCCGGCCAGCAGAAACGAATCGGCGCCGAGCAATTCCCCCTGTAGAAAAACCTGGACAGACATGCGACCACCAAAGAAATAGACGAACAACCAAGCTACCACAACTAAGCACGGGGTGGGCACAGGCCCGGCGGCCGCTTTAACTTTGGCGCGTGCGAGACGCCGGCCTCAAATACAATGTACGTGGGAACGCGGCGCCCAAATCGGCTGCCCCCCGCCGGTTCCCAGGAAGGCTTTTCGTGTACCTGAGTACCCGCGCCGCCGCAATGGCACTGGTGGCCGCACTACTGTTCGCCGCGCCTGAAACCAAGGCCCAGAAACCGGGCCGCAGCGACCCCACGTTCTCCCAGCCGTCGCTCGCGCCGGGTGTCGATTACGTCGTGCCGCAACCAGGCGAAATCAAGGCTTCGCTCGACCGCATACGGGACTACTTCGTTCGCTCCACGCCCTACCGCATCATCGACACAGAGACCGGCCAAACCATCACCGATCTGGCGGAGCCCACCAAGACAGCCGGAATCGACCTGCGCGGCGGACAGTTCAACGACTGGGACTATCCGATGGGAGCGGGGGCCATGCAAAGCGGCAACGGAATGTGGCACCAACTGCTGGACAAGACCGACAGCTACCTGGAAACGTCGGCCTCCGCCATGTTCACCTTCGCCATCGCGCGCGGGGTAAACCGCGGCTGGCTGGCGCCAACCTATGCCCCGGTGGCGCAAACCGGCTGGCAGGCGGTGGCAACGCGAGTGCGGCCGGACGGCCGCATTGAGGGAATCTGCGTCAGCACCACCGCCGCCTACGACGCCGTGTACTATTACAACCGCCCCACCGATCTCGGGGCAATGCAGGGCTACGGTCCGGTGCTGATGGCGGGAACGGAAGTCATGACGATGCTGGGCGCCTTCGACATCGACCAGAACCTGAACACCTTCCACTACCGTGCCCGCAAGCGTTGAACCGCCGCGGCTTACAGGCCCGTCCTGGGGCGATAGCCCGGCCTCGCGCTGACCCGTAGCTTTTTCGATACGTCCGAAACGATTTCGACCGAGATCTTCCGGAATCCTTCGTTCGGATTGGGGGCCGGATAGTAGGTCACCGTGTAGGAGTTGCCCAGGTCTTCGCGAATCGCTTCAAAGGCCTCGATCTGCTTCTGCCAGGTGCGGGCGAAATAGGCCTTGCCGCCCGTGCGCGACGAAATGCGGCGGAATACGCTGGTCGAAACCGGGTCCTTGTTCACCTCGTGCGTGGAGATGACGTAGATGGGGATGCCTTCATCCTCGGCCACCGCCCGGACGTCATCCGGGGCCACCAGGCTGGCGTTGTCCGGTCCGTTCGAAAACACGATCACCACCTTGCGGCCGGGCACCTTGGCGGCATCCCGCAAGGTCAGCAGCAGCGCGTTGTACAGCGCCGCGTCATCGCCCACGATGGCCTTGCGCAGGCCCATAATGGCCTCGTTGCGATCGCGCGTCAGCTCCGCCGTCCGCGACAGGTTGCGGCTGAACGTATACAACGCCACCGAATCGGCGCGGTCCAGTCCGCGCACGAAATCGGCGATGGCGTCCGAGGCATAGACGAAGGTGCGATACATATAGTTGCTGGTGTCAAACAGCACAAAAACGTTAGTGCCCACGAAGGCATCCGAGGAAATGCCGCCTTGCGAAACGTCGCCGCTGGGGGTGGTGCTGATCAGCGGGCGCGTCGCGCCGTTATCCAGAATTTGCAGCGGCGGGCGGTTGCCTTCGGCGAAAGTAGCCACTTTCTGCGGGATGCCGTCTTCGTAGATGCGAAAATCGCCCGGTTTCAGGCCGTTGACGTAATGACCCTTGCGGTCGGTCACGGTGAAGCTCAAAACCACCATGTCCACCTTCACGCGGAAGGTTGGACGATCGTCATTCTGCGCCGACGCCGGCCCCGCGACAAAGAAAACGGCGGCGCCGGCCGCCGCGGCCAGCCCCAACCAAGGCCACATTCTCCTCATGAATCTCATTCGCTTCCTCGCCTCCCCTCGAACCCTATTGCCTTCCAAGCCCGGTTACTGATAGAGACTGGCGTTTTGCGTCGCCTCGCCAGCTCGCTGTGCCTCGCTCCTTACGTGATTGCCCACTGCAAGCAGCGAGCGGAACAACGCCGGCCAATCTTCCAGATGCGTTGCAAAAATCTGCTCCACTGTCTGCGCGGTCCATTCCGGTACACGCACATTCAGTTTCGCTGGTGCAAGATGCAGCTCGTCTGCCAGGGACGCAAAGTAGATGTTATTGGATTCCCAGCTTTCCGCCATAATCCGGCTGGAATAGCCCATCAAAGTCGGGAAAGTCCGCAAGTTTAACAGTTCCGGCCGGTACGAGTGAGTCAGCACCGGCTTTGGCGTTCCCACGATCCCCGAGATCCGGACATAATTGATGGTTGCCGGAGAATCCGCCTCCATCTGAAGTATGTCGTCGGCTAACGGGCTAGCCGGATAGTGGTGAGATGCGATCAACGCCTCCGACATGTGAAACTTCTCGCTGGGCAGCACCTTCAGTGCCGCCCCCTGCAGGTCCCCACCCTTCAGCAGGTCTTCCACCGCCCGCACCCGCGCCGGAGGCGCCAGCTTTCCGAATTCCTGGAGAAAGCTGTCGCGGACGCCCGCATCGAAAACGGATTCGGCCATCACCGAATCGGCGTAGCGCAGGTGGAGTGTGATCCAGTGCAACTGTCCGGGGGTGACGTGCCACCAGCGGGGAACCTTTGCGGAAATCAACAACTGCGGAACCAGGTCGCCCCAGATGAGGGCCTGCTCCTCGGTGGGAATCAGGAAGTTCTGCTCGGCGCTCGCCAGCGCGTAGGGAAGTCCGATCAAAGAGCCGACCAGCCGGCCCCCGGCGCTCATCGGCCAACCACTTCCGTATACCTCGGCGGTGTGCCAGCTCTGGCGTCCCTCCTGCAGGCCGAGGAAGTCGTGGCTGCGCACAAACAGAGGATTGGTGTAAATGATCTGCGCGCCGGGCGGAACGTAGTGGGCGTAGTTCAGGCCTACCAACGTGTCGCGCAGCACCCCCAGCAGCTTGCCGCGGATCTGCTTCAGACTGTCGGGCTTCGCGGCCGCTTTTGCGATCTCCTGGCGCAGGCGCAGCTTGCGCAGACCGTCGACGTGCTTGTCGGCCCAGAAGCCAAAGGCAAAACTGTTCTTCTCCGGCCCCGTCAGGCTGTTGCGCAGCGGCTCGATGTCTTCCAGCTTGGAGCTGACCCGGGAAACCAGTTCCGGTTTCAACTTCTCGCCCTGTGCCACCCGGTCCAGATGGTCGACCAGATTGAAGATGGAGTCCAGACCGACCAGACGCTGCGCATCGAAGACGCGCCTCATCTGGAGCACCAGTTGCTGATGGCTGTCGGAGTCGTTCGATTCCGGCGCCCCGGCGAGAAGGTCGAGCATCCGCTCCTGCGGGTCGACGCCGGCCGGCGCGCCGGTGGCCTTGAGCAGCGCCTCGACTCCGGCCCGCCCGGCATCGAAGAACTGCAGCTCGCCCTTCGCCGTGAGGAACGGCTGTACGATCGTCCGCAGGGTGAAGTCCACCTGGTTGTCGGGGATCAGGTGGTTGCGGACAAAGATCTGCCACAAGCTCACCAGCGACTGGAACGTGCCCAGGGCATCCGCGCGTTCCAGGCGCGAACCTTCTTTGTCGAGCTGGGCCGCGGCAACCAGAAAGGCGACGATCGTCCCGTCGCTTACCGTGGAAGCCTCGGCGAACAGCGAGTACTGGTCGCCATACTTGGGAAACACGTCGATCAAACGCCTCACCGTGTCGGGCTGCAACGGCTGCTTCCGCTCGCGATCGACGTCGTCCAGGGTCATAAAGAGCTTGAGTGGTTGGTTTTCCACCACCTTGCGGCACATCGCGAACAGCGCTTCGACGACGTCGTCGGGGCTTTTCCAATCCCGCGCGGCTTTTTTCAATTCCTTGTCGTAGCTGCCAATCGGTTCTTCGGCGAACAGGTACTGCCAGCTCGCCACACCCCCCGGAATGTGCGGCTGCCCATTGGGATCGAGCCATAGCCGCGTGGTCAGGAACATCAGGTCCGTGTTGGACCGGAACACCGGACGGGCCGGTCCGGGGCTGGTGACTTTACCTCTGATGGCCAAGTAGAAACGCTTCAAACGCTCGGGCGACGTCAGGTATTCCTCGGTTGGACCGCTGATGCGCGAAAGCGAATCGAAATAGCTGGCCATCCAGCCGTCGTCGCGCGCGAGCAGTCTTTCCAGAAACTCACCGCCGCGGCTGGGGGAGACTCCGACGATGTCCTCCCAAGCCTTCTCCGAGCGCGCGCCGCCGGGCACGATCGCCTTGCCGTCGCGGATGGCGAAGTTGCCGCCGAAAAAGTCGAGTACGTGGCTGAACAGCTTGACTTTTTGCACGGGCATCCGGGCGGTCAAAGCCTTGGCGGTTTCGTCATCCAGGCGGTTCATTCCCAGGTACAGCCGGCACAGCACCGGATCCTCCAGAAACGCGTCGATGAATTCCGTTTTCTTTTTGGGGTCCTTGTCGCGATCGGATAGCCAGTATGTCTCGCCGTAGCGGATAGGCACCTTGGTGGGAGAGTAATCCAATTCAAATGGGCGGTTGGTGCGCAGCGACTGTTCCAGTTGCGCCAGCGGGAAGCCGGAATCCATGGAAAGGAAAGCGCGGGTGGCGTTGACGGTCTCGAGCACCAGGTCGGTGCCGCACCCGCCGCGCATGCGGAAGCCCAGCACCCGAAGCAAGTCGGCGGTCACCGCAGACTCGCAGGCTTCCACCCGGATCTTGTGCGAGGTGCCGGCGAGCTTTTCCAGCTCGCGCGCCTGCGACAGGTAGCGAATCACCAGCTTCAGGTATTCGGTCTGCTGTAACGATTCGGTGTTATTCTGCGCGTGGTATCCGTTGACGACGATGTTGCGCGCCAGAGCCGGCAACAGATCATCCGGCGCCAGGGAGGGGGAAAGCGCCGCCATGCGGGCGAACGATATGAGCGGGCCCGGAATGTCGATGGTTTCCGAGTAGGTGGTATTCGCCATCGGCGGCGGAAGCGTCCAGGGAGCGCCGATGTCCGGGCGAAACGCAGCCAGATCGGCCTCGGCCGCCTTGCGGTCGCCGTTCAGAAGATCCAGGTAGACCAGGCGGCGCGCCGCATGCAGGCGATCTTGTGAAGGGGCGCCGGCACTGTCCATGGCGTGCAAGGCGGTTTCGTAGAAACCCCGTGCACGGTTGTCCTGGTGGACATCCAGGAACTCCGCCAGGGCGAGATTCGCATCGCGATCCGCCGGATGCTCCTTCACCGCCTGTTCGAGAAGCCGCAGAGCTTCCAGCCCCTTACCATCCAGTTCCATGCGCCGCGCTTCGGAACCCCAGTTCCCATCGGCGGTCCAGCCGAAACCGGCGATCGAGGCCGCAAGAGAGATCAGCGCCATCAACCGCATTGTGCACTCCTGCCCGGGAGGGGAAATTTGGACAACTACTTTACCACGTTATGAGCGGGCGCGGGGCCCCCAGTCGTCTACACACGGTAGATGCTCTACGATAATCGACGATTCGCGAATCGCGGAAGGACATCGGCCATATTTCACAAATCTTTGACATCACTGGCGAACCTGAAGGGGTCGGACCCGGTGGCGGATGCAACGCAGGCTGTCATACAGTAGCAGAAGACGCGCCGGTGGGGCATTGCCCGGCGGCGCGATCGGTGCGACATCGAAGGGAACCAGCCACATGCGGTGCGTCTTAGCAATGTCCTTGTTTCTTGCCTTGCCTTTGTTAGCCGCGGAGCACACCATTGCCATCGTCAGCATGGCCCACGGCCATGTCTGGGGGCACCTGCCGACCATGGTTTCCGGCAAGCCCGCCAGGCTGGTGGGCGTCGCCGAGAGCATTCCCGACCTGGTAAAAGAGGGAGAAAGACTCGGGGTTCCCGCCGGCCTGTTCTACTCGGACTTCGTCCGCATGCTGGACGAGAAAAAACCGGAAGTCGTATGGTCGTTCGCGGAGAACGACCGTCACCTCGAAATCGTCAAAGCCTGCGCCCCGCGCGGGATCCACGTGATTTTCGAGAAGCCGTTGGCCTCCACGCTCGCCGACGCGCGCCAGATTCGCGCGCTGGCGCGGCAGTACCACATCTATGTGCTGACCAACTACCAGATGGCGTGGTGGCCGACGCAGTACGCCGCCAAGAAAGAGGCCGACTCCGGCGAGTTGGGAGCCATTTGGCGGCTGCACGGCGTGGTGGGTCACGGTGGCCCCGGAGATGCCACCGGCATCCGAAAGTACTTCGTGGAGTGGCTGTATGACCCGGAGAAGAACGGCGCCGGCGCGCTGATGGATTTCGGCTGTTACAACGCGCTCTGGAGCCTGTGGTATCTGGGGATGCCGCAAACCGTATACGCTTCCGTCCTTCATCTGCGGCCTGCCGAATATCCGAAGGTGGAGGACAACTCGGCCATGGTGCTCTCCTACAAAAACGGGGTGGCGCTGCTGGAGGGGAGTTGGGACCTGCCCAGGAGCTTTCAGGATCTGGAAGTATTCGGCCGCAAAGGGAGCGTCACCATGACCCAGAAAAAGGCGGAAGTGGTGAGAGGCCGGTCGGCGCCGGAGACCCTGGCGGCCGAGCCGTTACCCGCCGAACGCGCCGAACCCATCGCCTACATGATCGACTGCATCGAGAAGAAGCACGAGCCGGAAGGCCTGGTGGGGCTCGACATGAACGTCGACGTGGTGGAGATTATCGAGGCGGCCAAGCAGTCGATCAAAACCGGCCGGGCGGTGGCGCTTCCGTTGCCTTAGCGGACCACCGCGTCGCATCGCATTCGTGCCCTCACGGGTTGAAGTCTCTGATGATTTCTTCGGCGGCGCAGCGTCCGGACGCCATGGCGCCGTTCATCGACGGCGTGTCGCGCCAGTCGCCGCAAACGTACACGCCGGCTTTCACTTTCGCCGATTCGCCCACGGTGATGGGCAGCATCGCCGGCTGGCCGTGGTAAATGCGATAAACGCGCAGCAGTTTCCAATTCTCCACCTGTCGTCCAAACCAGCGCCGCATGTGCTTTTTAATCTTCTGCGCCAGCATTTCGTCGGTGTCCGGCGGGAAGCCCAGCACGGTGGTGGAAATGAGCGCTTCCCCCTCGGGAGCGCATTCCGGCGATACGACGCTCGGAACGCACATGTTGCCTACCACGCCATGGCGCGCACCGTTCAGGACCAGCAGCGGCGAGCTGAGCGGAGATTGCCGCGCGGTGAAGTAGACGCACACGGCACTGCGCGAGATCGGTGTGGGCAGCTCCAGCAGCCGGGCCGCCTCCGGAGCCTCGACGGCGACTACGATGGTCTGGCGCGTTGACCGTTTCACCGCCTTCGATTGTCAGCGAGCCTTCCCCGAAGAATTTCACCTTCGCCCCCAGACGAATGGAATCCTCGGGGAGCGATGCCGCGATTTGTTTCGGGATTTCGCCGATCCCTTTAGCCGGAACCGCGATATCGCCTTCCGCCATCATCTTGTACACGAACTCAAACACCCGGCTGGAAGCCTTCAGGTGAGGGTCGAGCAGCGCGCTCCCCACCAGCGGCCGCCAGTATCGCTCTACCATTCTCTCGGAGAAATTCCAGCGGGTCAGGAGATTCAGCGTGGGTCTTTCGGGGCGGGTGTAAATACGATCGAGAGGACTGGCTACCAGTTGGTTGTGCAATTTCCGCACTCGAAATTTGTCGGGAAGGGTGCCCACGGGCGAGCTGAGTGCTTTCCACCACTGGCCCTGCACACGCCAGGGGTCCATCAACTTGCAGAACTCGCCCTCAAAGCGGATCATCGCTCCGTGCAGGAACTTGCGCAGGTCGAGAGCCTGGTAATCGAGCACGGCCTGGGCTTCCGGATAGGCGGTCAGCAGCACCTGGAATCCGCGGTCCAGCAGAAACCCATCCACCGCATCGGTGCGCACCCGCCCACCCACGCCATCGGAGGCTTCCAGAATCTGGAACGAGACCCCCTTGCGGTGCAGGGTGCGGGCGCAACACAATCCGGCAAGTCCGGCGCCGACAATGAGCACGTCGGGCTGTTTCATTGGTTCCTCACGAATTCAGCGGGCCGTCCCGGGGCGCCTTCAAGCCGCCGACAACACCGAGCCGGCGCAGGACCAGGAACTCAGAAAGGTTTTCAGCCGTCAGCATTCCCACCAGTTTTTCGCCCTCCATCACCAGCGCGCACGAGCCGGCTTTGGCCAGGGCGGGAAGAGCCGATTCGAGGTCCATGCCGGCCGGCAAGCGCGTGAAATTCCGTTCCATGGCTCCGGCCACATAAGCTTCCGGCCCTTCGCTGGCGATGGCTCGCAACAGAGCATTCCGGCCGAGCAACCCGAGCACACTCGTCCCCAGCACAACCGGGAAATCCTGCTGTGAGGTGGCCAGCAGCAGGTTGGCTGCGTCGCGGATGGTATCTCCGTGTGCCAGCGTGCGGAAGTCCGTGATCATCGCGTCGCGCACCGGCACTCCGGTTAGCAGCTCCCGTCCCTCGGCGGACATGCCCTCCTGCATCGCTCCGGCGTACACGAAGAAGGCGATGAAGACCAGGAAGAAATTCATGGAAACCAGTCCGTACAGCCCCATAATCGCCGCCAGCGCCTTGCCCGCCTTGGCGGCCACGCGCGTGGCCTCGCGCGGAGAGCGCCACATCGACAGCAACGCCCTGAGAATTCTGCCTCCATCCATCGGGAATGCCGGCAACAGGTTGAAGGCGGCCAGCAGCAGGTTGCCGGCGGCGATTCGCTCCAGCAGGTTCGCGTCGGAGGCTTCCGAAAGCTGCTCGATGCTCACCAGTCCGTTGCGGATCATGAGCGGAGCGAACAGCGCCACCGCCAGAATTAAATTTACCAGCGGGCCGGCGGAGGCAATCAGCCAGTTCCTGCCGTGGTTTTGGCTCGCCGTCGAGCCGCGCCACCCCGCCAATCGGATACATCACAATTTCGCTGGTGCGGATTCCATAGGCTCGCGCGACGACCGCATGGCCCAGTTCATGCAGCAGCACCGAGCCGAATAGCGCCAGCACATACACCGCGATCGATACTCCGGACTGCTTGTCGCTAAAGCCGATGAACAGAAGAAACACCACCAGGATGACAAACGTGGTAGTGAAACCGGACCGGCACTCCGAACATCCGGACGCTGCCGAACGTGCCCGAACCCCGGTCGGCATCCGTTTTGGAACCGTTTCCTGCCACTGCCCTTCGATCTTAGAACAACATACCAGACGGTGGGCTTTCACCCGAGTCGCCGCCGGCTCGGCGCGGAGAAAGAGACCGCCGAAGATTGCCGTGGAATCACCGGTTCCCGTACGGTATGCCGCTCCAGCCCACCACCTGACCCGTGATCCAGCCGCCGTCCGGATCGAGCAGATACTCAATCACTCCGGCGATCTCAGACGCCGAGCCCTGGGGACCCGCTGCCCGCCGTAACCTTGCAAGCTCCGGAGAAGGTTCGGGCGAACCGAAGTGCGCCGCCAGCGGCGTGCCCGGCAAACCCGGCGCCACGCAGTTCACGCGGATTTTCCGGGACGCGTAGGTGGCGGCGGCCGAAAGCGTAAGACCGATCACGCCGGCTTCGGCCGCCGCCGCCGCCTCGCAGCCGGCCAAACCGTCCCGGACGGCCGTGGAGACCAGAACGATGGAACCGCCATCCTGCGCGCGCATGTACCTGGCCGCCGCGCGGACCGCGTGGAAGGCGCTGCCCAGGTTGACGCCGAGCGTCTCCTCCCATTCCACATCGCTGGTCTCGTGGGCCGGCTTCACCAACGGCGCGCTGACGCAATTGGCCACGCCGTCCAGACGGCCGTGCAGCACGGCGGCTTCGCCAATCGCCTGCGTGACGTCTTCTGAAACGGCGGCGTCCAGCAGGTAGGGTTGTGCCTTGATCTCATCCGCCAGCTCGTTCAGTTTTTCCGGATTTCTCCCGGCAATTATCAGCTTGGCGCCTTGCGCCGACAGGCGGCGGCACAATTCGCCGCCCACTTCGCCGGTGGCTCCCAGAATGACCAAAACCCGTTTGTCGAAAGCCATCGCTCCTGCTAATGCGCCGCCCTCGATGCCAGGCGGTTGCGAACCGCCGTGAGGACAGCCTCTCCCGTCTGCGAGAGGGGTTCGGTGCCGCTGACAACCAGGTCGGCAAAGGCGCGCGTTGGTAACACGTGACGCTGGGCCATGGGGAGAACCTGCTCCCGGAACTGGGCGAGGACCGACTCTCTGGTGCGCTGGCGCTCCGCCACGTCCCTGGCAAGGCGCCGCTGCAGACAGGTCTCCGCGCTGGCGTCTACGTAAACGGCCGTCGCCAGCGCCGCGCGTAGTTCTTCCCACACCAGCGTGAAAAGCCCTTCCACCAGAATGTACGGCCCGGGACTGATCGTCACTGTTTCGCCGGCCCGCTGGTGGGTCGAAAAGTCGTAACACGGCACCGCCACGGCTGAGCCCGCGTCAAGCTGTTCGAGGTGCCGGATCAGAAGCTCGTGTTCGACGGCGGAGGGAACGTCGAAGTTGGTCCTGGCGCGCTCTTCGAACGGCAGGTGCGGCAGATCGCGGTAATACGAGTCCATGGCGATGAGGGGGGCCTGAAGTCTGGAACATAACCAACGGCCCAGTTCGGTTTTGCCCGAGCAGGAAGGCCCGGCGATCCCGATAAAGTGAATATCCATCGTTACCGAAAACCGAAGAAACAGTTCGTCAAAAACGCGAATGGCGCCTTGTCCGGCCAAGTGGTGCCCGGCACCGGACTGGCGCCATTTCTGACTCTTCCGCCGACCTCGGCCGCTACCGGCTCAGGGCCGCCGGGCGCGCCGGACGATGCCGACGGCAAACAGCCCCGCACCCAGAAGAAGCAACGTATCCGGCTCCGGTATGACCTCCAGCGACGTTAGAGAACTCGCCGGGTCCTGATAGACCGCCACATACGTCCCCTTGCCGGCTTCGCTGAAAACATCGGAAAGGTATCCGGGCGGACGGGTTCCATCCGCGTTGATCTGGTTTGCGTGGCAGTTGTAAAGATCCCAGACGTTGTTCCAGATAACAGGGCCAGTCACGCCAACCGTGGAGAATTGCGTGGCGAAGTCGGTGTAAACGTCTCCGTTAACAGCGCAGGTGGCTGAGTCGGCGTTATAGCTCATGTCCAGGCCAAATGCATTCAGGAATCCGGCCCATGCATCGCCTTCCAGCCCATAAGTGCAGGCCGCCACGTCGGCGGCGCCGTCACATTGGCCTTGCGCCATCAAGCCCGTCCCCCCGAACAGATAGACGTTGCCTCCCCCGTTTTTGACGTAATTGACCAACGCCGCATCGAGGTCTGTCATCGCCTGCGTTCCCGCCGTGGGGTAGCCACCGACGATGATCGCCTTATATTGGGAGAACGTGCTCAGGTCCGCCCCGCTGTCCACCACCACGTTACCGGCCCCGACGATCGCCACCAGCGCATTGTAAAAGCTATCGTTTCCCGGAGGTACCACGGCGGGGTCGTTGGTGTAGTACAGAACTTTGTCGCCGGTGGTCAACCCAAAGAACGAAACGAATACGTTGTTCACATACGTCGAAGCAGACGAATCGCCCCATGAGGTGTCAGAGAGCGTCGCATCGTCGTTGGCCACCAGGATGCGTCCGCCAAAGGCGAATTGGGCGCTCGTCAGAACAAACAGACTGACACACACGGCATTCTTCAAAAACATGCTTCCTCCGGATCGTTTGACCGTGTTCTAGTACAACTCTCCTTCCTGACAAGCATATCCTCGCCATAGCCGTAAGTCAATTGGCCCCAGTCCATTAGTCGCCGTCGCCCGCTTTTGTCAAGTGGTCCTTTCCAGCCCAAAGTACTATAACTTCCTATTACCCACCCGCTCCATCCGCTTCACAAAGTTTTGTTCCTCGGAAGCCAAGAACAGCAGACAGGTTTTGCCGCCTGGCCCTCTGGACGTTCACGACGGAAGGGTTTCGCAGGGGATTCGCCGGTCCTAATTCGATTCGAATAGGCTCTGAACCAGAGCGGGGGGCACCGGCCATACCCCCAAAGCCGTGGTGCCGGAAACCGAGAAGGCGCCGGAAGTGAGCAGTCCACTCAGATCCTGTGGATTGGGGCGTTTCGCCTCGCGTTCGATCCAGCTTTTGAGCGTATCGGTGAGCTTCGTCAACCGCTGGCTCACGGCTTCGGCTTCCATCGGAGACGAGCACTGGGCCGCAAGTCGCAGTTTGAGTCCGGTCCCGGCGGGTCTGACCGTCAGCACAACCCGTGCGGCACCGTCCAGGGCGGAAACAAACGCATGGGTGCCCGGCGGCAGCGCGGTGGCTTCCTTCAGCAACTCATACGGGATCGAGGCCCACACGGGACCCGAAGGCGCATCCGGTGTGGCGTCGCCGGAGTGGAGCCGCAATTCGAGCGCCTGTTTCGGGGCCGGGCTCACCGCCAGGGCAAGCACGCCCTCGCGGGGACTATAGAAAGAGATCTTTCGCTCCGGCGTGCTGCCTTTCATCTCGCACAGGCCGTTGTAGCAACTGCCTTTGTGGTGGAGGGCATACTGTCGGAGGCGGTTCCACGCAAATCTGCCCCGCACCAGGAAGTACCGGTGGCGCCCATCCACGGAAATCAGCAGCGCGTCGAGGTCCTGGGTATAGTCGAATCCGGTTTCCTGCACGAAGCTACGGTATTCCGGTTCTTCGTAGGCGACGGAGTTGACGGAGGCGTGAAGCAGCCCGGTCTGCCGCAGCGCCGCGACGTCGACGTATCCCACCACGGCGTCCTGCGAGGGAAGAAACCGCAGCATTTCGGCGGTGTCCAGACGCCTGGCGTCCAGAAAGTAATACAGGCCGCCAATCACCAGCGAACAGACCGCGATGATCAAGGCCACCAGATGCCAGGGACCGATTCGAGTCTTCACCTTTGCAGCTTACACCGC
Source organism: Bryobacterales bacterium (assembly GCA_963810595.1). Lineage (GTDB taxonomy): Bacteria > Acidobacteriota > Terriglobia > Bryobacterales > Bryobacteraceae > CAWEOG01. The sequence continues at coordinate 108,811 of CAWEOG010000007.1, forward strand.
CGCCGCCAGTTCCGCCATCCGTTCCCGCTTCCACAGAACGGTGTAATCCTCCAGATCGCGCATCATTTCGCGAAACTGAACGCAATTGAGGGATTGGGCGCCGTCGCTGAACGCCCGTTCCGGACACGGGTGGACTTCGACGATGACGCCGTCGGCGCCGATGGCCACACCCGCCCGTACCAGCGGTGGCACCAGGCGGCGTTTGCCGGTGGCGTGGCTGGGATCGAGGATCACCGGCAGGTGCGTCAGTCCCCGCAGCACCGGAATGGCGGCGATGTCGCAGGTGTTGCGGGTTTCCGTCTCGAAGGTGCGGATGCCGCGCTCGCACAGGATCACGTTCGGATTGCCGTGGCCCACAATGTATTCCGCCGACATCAGCAGTTCCTTGATGGTGGAGCTCATGCCGCGCTTGAGCAGCACCGGGCGGCGGCATTTGCCCAGCGACTTCAGCAGGGCGAAGTTCTGCATGTTGCGGGCGCCCACCTGCATGAGGTCGGCGTACTCTTCCACCAGCGGCACGTCGGTGTCGCTCATCACCTCGGTCACCACGCCCAGACCGGTGGCGTTTCTGGCTTTCGCCAGCAGCCTCAGGCCCTCCAGTTCGAGGCCCTGAAAATCGTATGGCGAGGTGCGCGGCTTGAAAGCGCCGCCGCGCAGGATCTTGGCGCCGGCTTCGGCCACCGCGTAGGCGGTGTCCATGATCTGCTGCTCCGATTCCACCGAGCACGGGCCGGCCATCATGGTAAATTCTTCGCCGCCCACCTCGTGGCCGTTCACCACCACCTGCGTCCGGCCGGGATGGAATTCCTTGCTGACGAACTTATACGGCGCGGTAATCCGGACCGCTTTCTCGACGCAGGGCATAGCTTCGAGCGATTCCAGGCACGCCGTTACGTCGCCCACTCCGACGGCGCCGATGACGACGCGTTCTTCGCCCTTGATGGAATGCACCTTATAACCGAAATCGTGAATCCGCCGGGTGACCCGCTCGACGTCTTCCTTGGAGGCGTTCTTGCGCATGGAAATAATCATTGTTCAACCCCGCACGAATGAGTCCGGCAACAAAAAACCCACTCTTTCGAGCGGGTTGGCCTTTCTCAGATTTGCTGTCCAGGTTCGTCCAACACACCCGTATGGTTCAGGCGCGGCGCCAAAATCGAAACCAGTACGAGTAGTTGGACAAGCAAACCATGGAATTTCGATTATAGGTGCGCCGGCCGCCGGTTGGCAAGAGCAGATTGCGGGCGGCAGCGGCGGCCGTCCGGAACGCGAAAGCAAGCCGTTCTGATTGTGTGCGTTAGCTGGATATGCAGCATCTACAGTTAGTGGAATATGCCGCGCAGCCAATCCCAGAAGCCTGGGGACTGGTCCTTCAACCCATTCTCCTCGAAACCCTGCTTGCGCGCCTTGGCCAGCAAGGCGTCGGCGCGATCGCTCATGCCCGCCTGACGATAGGCTTGCGAATAGCAGAAACTGAGTTCCGGGCTTTCCTGGGGCTGTCTCGCCTCCAACCGCCAGTTGTTGTCGTCAGATTGCTGCAGGATGCCGGGTGAGATCCGCAGGGCCTCGGCGTAAGCGGCGGCCGCTTTGGTGTACTGTTTCCGTTCAAAGTAAGCCGAGCCCAGATTCCGCCGGATGGCGGCCGAATCGGGCGACGACTGCAGGGCCTTGTCGAAGTACTTTCGCGCATCCCCGTACTTGCCCTGGTCGTAGTACAGCGCGCCGAGGTTATTGAGCGTTTCGGGGTCTTTGGGATTCTGGTCGAGAGCTTGCTTATAGAAACTTTCCGCGCGGTCCAGGTGGTCGAGATTGTGCCAGGCGAGGCCGGTCCTTTCGAGATACTTCGGATACGCCGCGGCGGCCTCCAGATACAAGTCGATGGCATCGCGGTAGCGCTTGCGGACCATCATCAGGTCGCCGTACCGGCTCGGCGGGAGCTGCCGGCGAGGGGGCTGCGATTTCGCTGCGGGGGCGTTCGCCGCACCCATTTGCGCCGGCTGCGGGCCGCCGGAGGTCTGGCAGAAGCCGGGGCAAACCGAGAGAATGCCGAGGGAAAAAAGACACAGCCTATTGATGCTGGAAACCGGCGCCAGGCGCATCGTTCCCTCCTTTGGATCGCCAGGTTGGCGGCCAAAGCGAGACGGCGCCGCCCGATTCCGGCGGCAGCACAACTCAAAAGCCCGTTCCTTCTATTGTGTCACTCATCGGGCCCGCCTGCGCCGCGAAGCGGCGGCTGTGCGATGGCCGGTGATCGGTTGAAGGAAGAATCCCTTCTCACGGCCCTGGGAGGGCCGCCTGGTGAAGAGGCTGCGAAGCAGCCTGCCACCGGGCACTGCGTTCCATGTTCCGTTTCAGGAAGAAAATCTTCTTCAGAGGTTCTTCGAGGCGTTCGGCCCTGGAAGGGACTCCTTTGAGTAGCCCCACGCGCCGCCCTGCAAGCGTGGGGTGGGGAGCCGAACCCTGACCGCCAGGGAGGGGACTATGCGGTCCCGGGCGGGCCGCCGCATGGCGTTCAGCGCCGGAAGGGCCGCCCACTCAAAAATACCGCGAAGCAACCTGCAACGGACCATGGGACACTGTGTTCCGTGATCCGTTGCTGGAAGCAGGTCTTCTTCCATTTCAACGTTCAGGGTCCGGCTGGAAGCCGGCCTGCAAGCTTCAAGCTTGTCCCACAGCGGTGGTTGGGTTTGGGTTTGTTCCGACAAATTGACACCGGCACGGATGCCGGTGGGACCTGACACAGCCACGAATGGCCGTGCCACAGCGGTGTCCGCTTTCGGGATTGGCTTTGTTTTCTCGTTTTCTGCGGGTGCGACCTCCGGTTCGTCCTTTTGATTCTTTGTGTTACGGGTCAGATGGGCGGTCGCGGCGGAGAGTGTTTTCAGGCCGGCGGGGGCGGGGACGTTGGAGACGGGGACCGGGGACCGGGTGCCGGGGACCGCAGGCCAGGGCTTCCTGGGAGGGAGTGCGGGGCTCGAATTCGTCGTGGAAGTTGAAAAAAGTCGTGCGCCATTCGTCTTCGTCTTCGGTGGGTAAAACGATCTGGTCGGCGTGGATGCCGTATTTGAGTGCGTTGAAGCGGGTTTTGGCTTTGCCTTCCGGGGTGCGGGGGCCGGTGGATTTTTGGGCGTTGCGCCGGTCGGCGCGGGTTTGGCGGTTCGACGCCATCTGCGGTGTCCCTTCGAGGATAGGAATTGGAGTCTTATTCCATCCCCAGGATAATCGGAGGGTTGGCGGTGTCTATTGGATTTGGGGTGTAATTGGGGCGCAGATGGTTGAAGTGGTGGGGGCGGTTTTTTTGAAAGAAGTTGTCACTGAAAACAGAGGACCTGCCCGGCTGGAAGCCGGTCTGCAAGCTTCGAGTTTGCCCCACAACGGTGGGCGGGAGCGCCGTGGGAATGACGAGGTGCGGAAACCGTGGAAAGACCACGGTGCGGTTTCCCACCGTTCCCACGACCTCTTGGAAATCGCGAAGACGGGATTGCCACATTCCCACCGCGCGTGCGACTGGGGTAGGTCGATTCCGGGCCGAAACGCGAGAGAGGGCGCTTCCGGGCAGGACGTTGTGAAGAGCGGGGCCGACCAGTCCAGCGGGTCGGGGCATTTCATGAAGTGGATGGGAGCCGACTGAGACTTTCGGTGTTTTCGCCAACTGTCCGTTTCAGGTTGGCGCTCTGGCTCGGTCGGTTTACACGCCGTCTGGAAGGTGGGTGACGTGATGCCAATTTGCGAGTACGAATCCGGCCCAATGTCCAGATAGGCGACAACCCGTCACCGTGACGTGATCGCGGTTCGCAGTGCGTTTCTCGTTGACCCAGCAACTTCCCCTCACCGAACTTCCGGGGCCTCTGCTGGTTGGAAGCCGGTCCTGCGAATCTCTCGTGTTGGCGACACCCGTAGATCGAAGGTGCGGCGATACGTTACTCGTAACGAACCCTCAGGGCGACACCCGTCTCCACGCCGGAAAGGCGGATTTGGTGACTTCGCCTGTGCCAGCCACAGCCCGCAGGCGGTGCCGAGCCGCCAGCGCCGCAAGGTCGGCGCTATTGAGGAACACCGGACCATCGAGAGCTAGGAAATACATAGCCGATGACGGGTCGGAACTGTGCGGCAGCCCCAGCAGGTGTCCCAGCTCGTGGACGGCGGTCAGAAATAGGTCATTCGCTGGTAAGGACGCTCTTGGATTGAAGGCGATCCAGCCCTGAAACGCGGCCGCGCCAGGGAACTGGGCGCGGGCGACTTCGCCGGACCTGAAAAGGCTGAGATCGCCATCGAGGACTTGAATCGCGCAAGCCCGGCTATTCTCCTCGTGCCAATTCATTTCGAGGACGCTAGCCCAGAAGCTCATGGCACGCGCAAACTCCACTGTCAGTTTTGGGTTTGACGTCGAGAACCGGACGCCCAGGTTCATGGGCTCCCGCTTCAGGACTTCGGCGTAACCGTCACACGGGGGATAGGGGCCAGTCCACGCGCCAGGTAGCTCACCTGCCCTTGTGGTGAAGGCAATCGTCAGGCACAATATCATCACGCGTTTCGGCACGCGACGTTGATGGCCGAACTTCAATGTCGGATCGAAAATCCTGAAATTGATGTGGCGGCCCTCGCGATCGCAGTGGAAAAGCTGCGAGACGCGGCAGTACGCACTCAAGATGCCCCGGAGCTTCCAGTTACCACCGTAGCGGGTGGCGCAGACAGGCATGTTCCTCGCGACCCTCGCTATCTCTATCGACCGAGAATGGGCCGACTTTAGCAGCCTGTGGTAATAGTAGGGGCCTGCCCGTGTTGCCCCGAATTCGCGGTCCTAAATGATTGATTCCAGGCGGCCGCGGCAGGGTCTATTTGCCGAAGAGTCACCATTACCACAGGCTGCTAGCAACGGTTCCGGAAAAGGCTCCCAATATAACACATATGACTTCGCACCAGCGATCAGGCAGGCACACGGTCTCGAACGGCGTTCTGGGCAGGCTAACCGGGATTAGGAAGGGGAAGTCGGCTTCGGTCCGGCCATGGCACACCGCCAGTCACTGGACGGATAACGCCCAAACCACGGATCTAGCCGGCTTGTCCTGATCATTCTCCGGATTACTCGTGAGAAGCGCTCCGGTTTCTGCCCCGCGACTTCTACATGGTGTTGTTCCGCAAAGTGGAGGTTCGCCCCAACGAGCAACAGCAGCCTGCCTTTTTGGCGCGCATCCATCTCCCACAACGCGCCATTGAACTCCAACGTGCGACCGAATATGATGCGGAGAGGTTGGTTGAGCATGCAGCATATATCCAGAAGGTCTCTTCTCAAGAGTGCGGGCGCCGTGCCGATGATTTCAGCCGCCTATGGCGGGGCCGAACGAGAGCGGTCAGGCGCCAGTGCAGGGTGAAAGCGCGACGACTCCGAATATGCTCGGCGCATACGGTAGATGGGCGGCCGGCGAACTGCAGGACCCGCCCCGCCTGTCGTTCAGGCAGCCGATGTTCCGGGATGCCGACGCCTGGCGGCCAATGGCGCGATCTCAATTTCGGGAAAGACTCATGCAGCCTGGGGGCGCGGCAACGCCTGTCCCGGTGACGCTGCGGCAATTCGAATTCGACGGGTTATCGATGGAGCACCTGCAGTGGCAGTTGCCGTACGGTCCCGCGACGGAAGCGCTGCTTCTCAAACCGGCCGGCTCCAAAGAGAAATTGCCGGGAATCGTGGGACTGTATGACCACGGCGGCCAAAAATATTTCGGGATTCAGAAGATTACTCGAACATCGAACGACCAGAACCCGGTGATGCGGCGGCATCAGGATCAGTATTACGGAGGCGCGGCGTGGGCGAACGAATTGGCGCGGCGTGGTTATGTGGTGTTGGTACACGACACATTCACGTTCGGAAGCCGCCGCATACGGCTGGCGGATGTGCCGGCGAGTATCCGCGGACAACCTGGTCGAGGTGAATCCCGACTCCGAGGAGGAGATCCAGCGCTATAACCAGTTCGCGGCGGGTCACGAAAATGTGATTGCCAAAAGCCTGTTCTGCGCCGGATTGACCTGGCCCGGCGTATTTGTATTTGACGATCAGCGCGCCTTGGATTATCTGGCGTCGCGGCCGGACGTGGACGCCACCCGGATCGGCTGTGGCGGACTGTCGGGCGGCGGCTTACGCACCGTGATGCTGACGGGGGCCGACGAGCGCATCCGGTGTTCGTGCTGCGTGGGGATGATGACGACCTGGCGTGACTTTCTGCTCAACAAGTGTTACACGCACACCTGGATGGTCTATGTGCCGGGTCTACCACGGGATCTGGATTATCCTGAGGTGCTCGGGATCAGCGTTCCAAATCCGGTGCTGGTGTTGGACAACCGCCAGGACCCGCTCTTCACAATGCCAGAGATGCAGCGGGCGGACGCGATACTCACCGACGTGTACAAGAAGGCAGGGGCGCCGGAGCGTTACCGCGCGAGCTTCTACGACGGGCCCCACAAGTTTAACCGGGAGATGCAGAAAGAAGCCTTCGACTGGTTCGACCGCTGGTTGAAGAGCTAGCGCGCGAGCACGGTGGACGGTGTGAAGAAGTGGTCCGTCGCCCGTGGCCCGTGTCCCGTTGCAGGTTGCTTTGCGGCATTCTTGAGTGGGCGGCCCTTCCGGCGCTGAACGCCATGCGGCGGCCGGCCCGGGACCGCAGAGTCCCCTCCCTGGCGGTCAGGGTTCCGCTCCCCACGCCACGTTTGCCGGGCTGCGCGTGGGGCTACTCAAAGGCGTCCCTTCCAGGGTCGAACGGCTCCAAGCGCCATTGAAGACGATCTTCGTCCTGAAACGGGGCACTGATCACGGAGCACGGGCCACGCCCGGCGCCGGGCTCCTATTCGCCCCCGACGACACGGAACGCATCGACAACCACGGTGGCCTCACCCTGGTTGACGATCCGGATGGTGTGCGCACCTTTTTTCAGACCTTCGGCGCGGAATACCGACACGCCGCACAACCGGGGGAAGTTCTCGACGGCGAGGCTGATACTTCGCGACAAAGCGCCGTCCAGGAACACATCGACAGTGCCGAAGCCGGTGTCGCGGTCGGCAAGGTACTCGACGCCGGTGCCGTTGAACGCCAGCTCGGCCGAAGCGTTGGCGGCCGCGGCGAGATGCACCGGCCCCAGCAACCGCCCTTCGCTCGAAGCGGTCCAGTTCCCCGTGTAGACAACCCGCTTGTCGCCGTTGGGAACCAGAGCCGAGGGAACCGCCGGCCCGGTTTTCAATATCACCGGGATGGCCCAGGCCTTGTACAGGCTGGAAGGCACGTCCTGAAACGGACAACCGGAGGTGAACAGGACCACCTGTACCTCATTCCCCTGGCGCTGCTGGAATTTGGCGCACAGGCTGGGACCGTACATGTGCCCTTCGGCCAGGAACCGGTCGCTGAACGAATTGATGGGCTTCCAGGGGCCCCAGGGGTGCTCGGCCTGGAAGAAGTCGTAGCGCATTTCATTCGGCTCGAACCATTTGGCCATCCTCTCGGTGTTGTACCAGACCACCATCAGGTAGACGCCCAGCGAAGGGAGGTGGCACGCCGGCCCCTGTCCGCAGTGCACGGGCACGCTGAGGATGGGTTCGGCCTTTTCGATACTCGCCGACCAGCGGCTCGCGCTGGCGCCATCGGCCCCCAGGAAGTATTCCCAATCGCCGGCGTTCAGGTTGGACAATTTGGTCCTGAGGATGCGGCCGAGGATATACCGGTCGCCGTCGTTCCAGAAACCATTGGTGGAAACCGCGTAGACATAGCGATCGGCGCCGTCCCGATCCACGGCGCCGCCGTTTTTTCCGTAGTGCACGAAGAAGGGCGCTCCGAATGCGGGTCCGGGCCACATCGGGTGCTGGTAGTTTTCGGCCGCGCCGCGGGTCCACGTCCGCCCTTTGTCGGTGGACTTGATGAGACTGGAGTTGAATGCGGTTTGCCGCAGCCAGTAATCGCCGCTGTCTCGCCCGTACGCGTTGCGGGAGACGAAGGCATAGAAGACCGAGTCGATGCACTCCTGTCCGCAGGCCTTCCAGGTGGCGTTGTCGGCCTCCTTCTTGCCCGCCGCGCCGTAGTCGTCCATGCTGTTCACCGCGGCGCCGGTGAGGCTCCACGGACTATCGCCGCTGAGACGGTTGAAAGCGAGGTTCCTGCGGGCGGCGCCGAATCCCCGGCCATCGCAGTTAAAAGCGTAGAGGTTGTCGTCGTCGGCCCAGAATGGATCCCAGGTGTCTCCGTTGGAGTCGTTCCATTTGTGGATGTGGTTCAAATCGAGAAACACTTCGCGAATCCGGGTGGGGCTTTCCGCCGCGCGGGCCAGCCCGCCGCCCGGCAGCGGCAAACGCCCGCCGGCGGCGGAAAAAAACGCGAAAAGGCCGCCGGCTGTCTTCAGCACGCCGCGGCGGCTTGGCTGTCGCTCGCGTTGGTGTGTCATGAACATGTCGAGGAGAATAACACATGGATATTGAAGAAGTGTGTGAAGTAATACAGCATAACGGCTGGTAAACGTTCGTAGTTGTCCTTACGAGAACCACCGGGAGAAGCCGGCGGCGAGGCTACAATGAGGACTTGTCGGCCGCGCGGGCCGGTGATCCGCCGCGGCGATTTCGTTCGCGTCCAGCTCCGATGCCCAAATCCCGAAAATCTTCCGGCACGCGCCGGCCGAAACGGCGCTGGTGGGTCCGCTTGCTTCGCGGAGCGCTGTTTGTCCTGCTGGCCTTCTACGTCTTCTGCGCGCTGGCTCTCTTGACGCTGCGTTGGGTGGACCCCCCGTTTGTGGCCACTCACGTCGAGCGCCGCATCGAAGCATGGCTGGCGCGCACCCCCGGGGGCACAACAGGCCGCCGAGCTACGTTAAGCGCTACACGTTTGTTCCGATGTCGCGGATCTCGAAGAACCTGCAACATGCCGTCATGGCGGCCGAAGACAGCAACTTCTACAAGCACAACGGGTTCGATTGGGAGCAGATGGAGATCGCCATGAAAGAGAAACGCCGCAACGGCCGGCATCGTGGCGGCTCCACTATCTCCATGCAGCTTGTGAAGAATGTCTTCTTCGGCACGTCCCGCTCAGTACTCCGGAAGGGGCTTGAGTTCACCTTGACACCGCTGCGCCGAGTGGATTCTTCCGAAGCAGCGGATCCTGGAGTTGTATCTGAACGTGATCGAGTGGGGCCCCGGCGTGTACGGGGCGGAGGAGGCGGCGAAGTATCACTATCACGTGCCGGCGGCGAGGTTGGACCGCGACCAGGCGGCCCGTCTGGCGGCGATCGTCCCCTCGCCTCGGAGCAGAAGGCCGCAGCGCATGAACCAGTACAGCGATGAAATCCAGAAGCGAATGACGCTGCTGGGGTGGTAGCTGCGGCCTCGGCTGGGGCCACATCACGACGGCGCCGCGCCGCAAGACGGAGATGAAGAGGCATCTGTGCAGTCGGCGCTACGCATCCGAACGAAAGACTGTGCCGATATTTGTGTTTGGGCCTACAATGAGGGCAGCCATGGAGGACTTCTCTGCGGGAGAGGCTATGCAGAGTCGTTCACACGCATGCATGACTCGCGAAAGCCCGCTGGTTGAGGTTCTCGACGGGCGTCGAATCCGGTGTCTCGCTTGCGGCCACCGGTGCCCATATCGCCGAGGGCCAGTTTGGCGTGTGCAAGGTTCGCTTCAATCGTGGCGGCAAGCTATACGCGCCCTATGGATACGTCGGGAGCGCGCAGTGCGACCCCATCGAGAAGAAGCCGTTCTTCCATGTGCTGCCGGGCTCGCTGGCGTTCAGCTTCGGAATGCTCGGTTGCGATCTCCATTGCTCCTACTGCCAGAACTGGGTCACTTCGCAGACAATCCGGGACCCCAAGGCGACTGCCCGCTTTTCTGCGGCCAGCCCGACGGGCTTGGTGGAAGAGGCCGTCAAGCTCGGCGCCACGTGTATCGTCAGCACTTACAACGAGCCGCTCATCACCAGCGAGTGGGCCGTGGAGGTTTTCCGCGAGGCGCGCAGGGCGGGCTGCTGACGGGTTTTGTTTCCAATGGCAACGCCACTCCGGAGGTTCTCGCCTACCTGGATCCCTGGATGGACCTTTACAAGGTGGATCTGAAGAGCTTCGACGACCGCCACTACCGGAAGCTGGGGGGGAGGCTGGCGCCGATCCTCGATTCCATCACGCGCATTCACCAGATGGGCTTCTGGCTGGAGATCGTGACGTTGCTGGTTGCCGGCTTCAACGATTCCGCCGAAGAATTGCACTGCCATCGCGCGTTTTCTGGCAGGAATCTCCCCAAACATCCCCTGGCACATCACTGCATTCCATCCCGACTACCGGATGCGCGACCCCGGCAGACCACGCCGGAGATGTTGCGCCGGGCTGCGGCGATCGGACGCGAGGCCGGTCTGCTTTACGTCTACGCGGGTAACCTTCCCGGCGCGACCGGCGATCTGGAGAATACGACCTGTCCCCATTGCGCCACCGCGCTGATTCGGCGGTCCGGTTTCCACGTGCTGGAAAACCGGCTGCGCGGCAGGAACGCTTGTCCTTCCTGCGGAGAAACCGATTCCGGGGTATGGGCAGGCAAAGTCCGGCGAGCGACTCGCTCAGTTCTTTGATGATTTTCTGCCGGCCCGGGCTATGAAGCCAGGGCTGGAGGTAGCAATGGCTGTCCTGCATACACCTCCCATTTGTGGAACGTGGTACCCCGCCGACAGTGTGGAGTTGGAAGAGTTGGTTGCGCGGGCCTCTCCGGACCTCGGAGGAACGGACCGGCGGCTACTTCCATCCGAGGCCCCTTGCCTTTGTGGTCCCCCACGCGGCCATCGTTTATTCTGGCGCCGTTGCCGCCGCGGCCTATCGCTACCTGAGGCGGAAGCCGCCGAAGCGGGTCGTGCTGATGGGCTTTGCCCACCGGGGAGGCGCCCAAGGCCTGACCACACCCGACATCCGCGGGTATGACACGCCCGCCGGTGAAGTTCGCGTGGACGAAGAGGCGGTGGTGGAACTCTGTGGCGCCGGAGCCCTGCGCAGGATTCCGGAACACGAAATCTGCGACCATTCCATCGAGATCCAGTTGCCATTGCTGCGCGTGGCGGCGCCCGAGAGCCGCGTTGTTCCGGTGTATGTTCGGCGGTGCGCGACTCGAATCAGCGCACCGAGTTCGCCGGCGGGTGGCGAACTGGCTGGGCGAAAACCGTGGTCATCGCCAGCAGCGATTTCACCCATTACGGGCGAAGTTTCGGCTATCAGCCTTTTCGCCCGACCGGGCCGGCGCGGAAGAGTGCTCTCGCGCATCGACCACGAGCTGATGGAAGCCGTGGGGAGCCTGGATGAGGGAATCTTCAAGGAAGAATTGGCCGGTTTGCGTTCGACCCTGTGCGGGCGCGATCCTATTTCGCTGTTGCTTGCCGTTTCGGGGAAGCTGGGGCCGAAGAAGATCTCCAGGCGGAGCTGGACTACCAGACATCGGGCGAGATCACTGGAGATTTCCACCACTCCGTCGAGCTATGCGGCGCTGGGATACTTCCCGGCCTCGTCGTTCGCGGTTCGAGAGGAGGACAGGATGCGTTCTCCGCAGCGCCCGGCAGACGCTGGACGGGCTTCTGGCGGAGAGCGAGCAGAGCCGTTGCAGCCCGCCGACGGCTCTTCCTGGGCCTGGATCGCAGTGCGGCGGCGTTTGTCACCCTGTACCAGAACGGGAGAGTTGCGCGGCTGCATCGGCACCCGCGGACACGGAAAGGCCTCTGCGCCAGTGCGTGCCGGAAATGACGCTTGCGGCGGCGCTCGACGACCCACGCTTTCAAGCCTCTGTGCGCGGGTGACAAAGGATTGCGGCTGGAGATCAACGTACTTTCCCCGCTGAAGCGGGTGCGCGGGCAGCAGCAAGGTGGACGTCGACGTCCACGGGGTGATGGTCGAGAGCGGAGGTATCGCGGCCTGCTGCTGCCTAAGGTGGCGCGCGAGCGCGGATGGGACAGCAAGATAGGTTACTGGCCGCCTTGGCGATGAAAGCCCGCACAACGCCGACATCTACCGCAAACCCGAGACCAGGCTGTCTCGTTTTCCGGACCGACGAGTTTGGCGAATAGCCGCTGGACTATTCCGCCCCAATGGCCGCCATGCGGTCGGGACGACTGTCCAGGAATTCCGGGTTGTGATGCGTGACAGGTTGTCGCGGGCGATCGCGAGGCGCCGGTGTAGGCGGCGGCGGCCAGCGCACGGGCGGCCTTGTGATCGGCCTGAATCCGCTGCGGAGCGGCTCCAGAACCTCGAGCATGCTGCCCAGTCGGAGCGCCAGTTCCGCAACCCGCAGGGGAACATCGGCGGCCCGCTCGAAAGCCTTGCCGAGAACGGCCTCCCGTCCGGTTCCGCAAGACGCAGGGCGTCGACGACTGCTGGTAAGCGGCGGCGTCGTCGCTGGCCAAGCTGGAGGAAATTCGCGCGGACCTCCGAGAACGGCTCCTGCCGGGGCAACTGCCATGCGGGCGATCTTCTCGCCCAAGCCGCCGCCATGGCCCCGGCGGCGGCGGCGGCGCTTCCGCCGCCTGGCGTGCTCGCGGGACGCGGCCAGGCCGCCGGCGAAATCGTCTCCATGCCGACCTGGGACATGCAGTGACTTCCTCCAGCCGGTGCTCGAGCACGAGCCACGGGTGGAAAGGTTCAATCGCAGAAGATGAGCGCCCGCTGCTTCGAGGGCCGCATGGGGAACCAGTCCGACGATCTCGCTGGAGGCGACGTCGAATGCCCTCGCGGCCGCCTCGGAGCGACATCCGGTCGAAAACAACGCCCAGTGAGGTTTGACGCGGAAATCCGTCAGGTTCATCGTAACCTGCGCCAGTTTGCGCGAACGCCGAGGAAAACGCCAGCGCTTTCAGGGCGGGAAGGCCGCCGGAGGATTCGCGAACCGCGCGGGCGATACGCCTGGCAATATTGAGGTTGTCGGATGCCAGGTTGACATTGAAGGCTACTAGCAAACCGCCGCGCGCCGATGATGACGGCGCCGGCGGTGGGGTGGAGCCCGGCGTTGCCGATATCGGGCCGGCGCGAGGCGATCGGCCCGCGATCTCCTCGCGCAACTTCTCGAAACCGCCGCGGCGGATGTTCTCGAGCTTTTCCCGCCCCTCGACGCGCGCCGCCTCGCGGTACAGATAGACGGGGACTCCCAACTCCCGCCAGACCCGCTCGCCGGTGGCCCGGCCAGGCGCACGCATTCCTCCATGCTCACGCCGTTCAGGGGAACGAAAGGAACCACGTCGGCGGCGCCAATGCGAGGGATGGACGCCGCCGTGATGGCTCGGAGGTCGATCAGGCGCAGGCGGCCGCGATGGAACGGAAAGGCGGCCTCGGCCACGGGGTCCGGCTCGACCGGCGAAGGTGAGCACAGAGCGATTGTGGTCCCGGTCCATATGGCGGTCCAGCACGGAATGCGCCCTTTACCGAGGAGATGGCGGCGGCCGCAATCCGGTCGATTTTGTCGGCGTCTGCTCCCCTCGGAGAAGTTGGCGACGCATTCGACGGTTCTTCGGTTGCACGAAACCTCCGGCGACGCTGGGATAATTCTGCCTTGTCTCATCGTAAACGCAACGAGGTTCATGCCGAAGCAAAGAGGAAGTTCCCGGTAGTCCGGAACGCGCAACGCGACGAGGTCCGCACGCCTGCCGTATTCGAGAATTCCCGCGGTCCCGGCGAAACCGGCGGCATAAGCGGCGTTAACGGTGACCGCGGCCAGTGCCTCCTCGATCCTCATGCCGAGCAGGCGGCAGGCCAGCGCCACAACCTCCATGCAGATTGCACCAGGGGTGCGAGGCGGAGTCGTAACCCGGTGGCGAGCGCCACCGCGGCTCCGTGGTCGAGCAGATCACGCGCCGGCGGCTGGCGGTCGGCGTAGCCGCAAAAAGCCATCGCCGGCAGTAGCGTGGCGGGGACTTTGGAATTCGCCAGGGCGGCCACCTCGTCCCGCCCGGCATGATTGACGTGGGCGACGCTGGACTGCGCCGGCTTCCAGAGCGACGGCGACGCCGTCGCAAGGCAGATTGAGGCCGGTGCTGACACGGCGCGAAAAGCCCAGCTTTCCCGCCTCTCGCAGATAGCGCCCGGCCAGCGTCGCCGGGAAACCGCCGTCTCCAACCAGGATCTCCACCGAGCGTGCCAGGCCGTGCCGCGCGATTCTCGGAAGCACCCTTCCGGCAATCCACTCCAGGTACTCACCTGCGCGCGACTGGTACTCGGGAGGGACCAACCGGGCTCCATAGAAAACCGGATGGATGGCTACCGCCTCGGCGCCAAGCCGCCCGAAGGCCTTCAGGATCTTCCGCTCCGTGGTCTCGTCCAGACCAAGCCCGGAACGAGCCGCCGTGGAGGTGGTGCCGTATCGGGCCATATCTCGAGCGGCCCGCGCCACCACAGTTTCAATGCGCCGGCCGCCCATCTGGCGCATGGCGGTGACTGGGGCGAGGTGGCGCGGCGCGTCCTTCGGTGCTTGGCCGTTTTCCCAATTGTCAAAGCCGACGCTGGCGGGGAAGCTGTAACAATCGACGAAACCGGGCAGAATTATGCAGCCAGCGACGTCGATTTCCTCGGCGCCACGGGCTTCCGAAAGGTTTTCCACCCTGCGGGCCGGCCCGATACTGAGGATTTTTCCCTCCCGGATGAGGAGCGCGCCCTGCGCAACCACCGCAAGGTCGTGGAGGGACAGTCCGCGACGGAGACCTGGGGGTCCCTGCATTGTGACGACTTGCCGGGCTCCCGTCACCAGAACCGTTTTGCTCTTCAAATCCGCGAATCTCCAGAAGGCGGGAGGTCTTCGGAAACCATCCGGTGAAGGCAACGGCTCCCTCCGATCCCGCCGGCCCAGCCGGCCCGGGATTTCGCTTCCAAGGTTAACAGTTTTTGCTGATTTTGTCTAAATATAATAAAAATTGTGCAGGGAGACACCGCTGGAGATGGAGCAATCTTTAAGCGCAGGAGCGACTGATTTCTAACTTTAAAAATCGGACACGGAAGAGAAATAGTAAGAATTGATCCGCCGTTCATGAATGGTATTGAGCGGTAACCGCGGTCTGAATTCTTATTCGGAGCGGATCGCTTCCAGCAGTTCGACGAGCTGCCGCAGCCGCTCCTGGTCCACCTTCGCGAATTGCCGGCGGTGCGTCTCTTGAACCGGTTCCTGCATCCGGTCGAGAAGCTCCATGCCCGCCTGCGTGATGGTCACCAGCACCACGCGGCGGTCCTTACGGCCGCGCTTTCGCTGCACCAGGCGGCGTTTTTCCATACGGTCGAGCAACCGGGTGATGTCCGGATCGTGAGTTACCATGCGGGCGGCAATTCCGGAGCAGGGAAGACCCTCCGGCCGGGCTCCGCGAAGGATGCGCAACACGTTGTATTGGGTCATGGACAGGTTGCCCGCCTTCAGAGTTTCCTCCAGGCTCTGACACAAAAGGTCGGCGGTGCGCATAACGCTAAGAAACGCCTCGATCTCCAGGCTGTCGAACGGATGCCCTTGCAGGATCTCATTCTGGAGACGGTACGCCATATCCGTTGTGATAATAAGTGTTTAAACGGTGACTGTCAAGAGGATTAAGGTTCTCGGGGGCGAATCAGCGAATACTCTTGGTCCCGCCCACTTACTACCCTAGTACCAGTTCCGCATCGGCTCTCGAAACTAACCTTAGTACCGTAATCCCTGGTTTGCCTCCGCCGAACAATGGAGTGCGGGTACCAATCGGAGAACCGGGGGAGAACGCTGTCTCAACGATGTGGGCAGAGCAGCCAGCCTGCCACCCCCCTGTGTTTCGATCGGACCTAGTTCCCTTAAATGGAGTGCCGAGTGACGTCGAACCGCCAGGACCGAGTACTGCATCTGTTACGCCGTGCCCTGCAGCAATCCGCCGACGAACGGCGGCGTTTTCTCGAGCGGGAGTGTGGCGGCGATCAGCCGCTGGTGTTTGAAGTCGAGCGGTTGCTGAACGGCAGTTGGGAGGAATCCCGCGAAGCGCTGGAAGGTATCTGGAGCCCACAGACGGACACCCTGGTCGAGGTGGAAAACGAATTCGACGCCGAGCGGGTGTCCGAGAGTCGCCTCGGCGATCTGCACGATCCATGGATCGGCCGCCGGGTGGGCATTTATCGAATCGTCAAGCGCCTGGGCGACGGAGAACATGGCACGGTGTATCTGGCGGAGCGGGAAGACGAATTTAATCAGCGGGTTGCGTTGAAATTCCTGACTTTCCGGTTGAGGTCGGCGCAGGAGCTGGACCGTTTTAACGAGGGGTGCCGGGCCCTGGCGGAACTGGACAGCCCGTTCGTCGCGCGCCTGCTCGGCAGCGGGCTGGCCGACGACGAAGTCCCTTTCCTGGCGATGGAGCATATCGAGGGCGAGCCGATCGATGTGTATTGCGATCTTCACGAACTGAACGTGGCAAACCGTCTGCGGCTGTTCCTCTCGGTGCTCAAAGGTGTTTCCCACGCCCATGCCCGCCTGATGTTGCACTGTGGCCTGAAGCCGAACAACATTCTGGTGACTTCCGGCGGAGTTCCCAAGGTCCTGGATTTCGGCGTCAGCCGGCTGGCTGAGACAGAGTGGCTGGAGCCTATGCTGCGGGGAACGCTGCGCCGGCACCCCGATTTTCTGGCGCCGGAACAGGTTCTGGGCGAGCCGCTCACGACGGCGAGCGATGTCTACTCGCTGGCCGTGATCCTATATCAACTGTTGACCGGCCACCTGCCGTATCCCGGGAAGGCTACGGCGATGGAAATGCTCGAGAAAATATGCGGCGAGGCGCCCGACCCGGCCAGCCAGGCTGTCGCTCGCGTGGAAGAAATGCACAGCGGTGTGGAGGGCCTGATAACCAAGCTTACGCCCGAGACCGTAAGCCGGCCTCGGGAGGGGGCGCCCGAAAAGCTCCGCCGCCGGCTGGAAGGCGATCTGGATGCCATTCTGGCCAAAGCGCTAAGGAAGGAAGTGGGCGCGCGTTACCGCTCCGCCGACGAACTGGCCGCCGATGTGGAACGTCATCTTCAGTTCCAGCCGGTGGCCCAAGTCCGGCAGGACGCGCGCTACCTGGCCGTGAAATTCGTGCGCCGCCACTTCGAGGTGGCGATTGGCGCGGTGGTGGCGGTGGTGGCGATGGCCGTCTTAACGTTGGTGTCTCTCGGCCACACCTGGGCCGCCGCGAAACGCGTGCAAGATGCCGAAGGTCAATTGGAAGCGGCACGGGGGTTCATGGAATACGTGGTAGACGACCGTCTGGGAGAGCCCGCCCAGTCGGCCGGCCTGACCGAGCGGGACTCGCGGCTGCTGGACCGCTTGGACGCGGTGCTGGGTGCGCTGCCACCCGCTTCGGACGAATCCAGTTTCTCGCCAGCCCACCGGGCCGGGTTGTATTTGCGAATTGGAGACGTTCGCCGTGCCCTGCCGTCGGCAAACAGCGTGCAGGCCGCTTCGGCGGACTATTCCAAGGCGCTAGCCCTGGTTTCCGGACGGGTTTCCTCCGGCAGGGGAGGTAGCCCTTTGGACCGTCTGGCGTATGCCGCGGCCTTGGGCCGCCAGGGCGAAATCGAGTCGCTTCTCGGTGAACGGGCAAAGGCCTGGGACAGCTACCGGCAATCGCTCGATATCCTGAAAGATCTGGTGGAGGCCAACCCGGGCAACCTTCAGGCTCACCGCGAGCTGGCGGAGCGTTACCGGGCCATGGGAACCGAGTTGGCTCAGCACGGCAACATCGTGGGCAGCCCGATCACCGACGCACAGGAGGCGTTTAGCCGGGCCATGGCGGAAGATGACGCAATTCTGGTGCAGGACGCCGGAAACAGTTCGGCACGTTGGGAAGCCGCCAGCACGGCGATTCAACTGGCCAATTACAATGCCAGCCAGGGGGAATCGGGCAAAGCCATGAGAACGTTGCGGGAGGCACTGGCCTCGCTGGTAAACCTACCGGCGGCCGAGCTGCACAGCGAGTCCTCGGTGTGGTGGCGAGGCTTGCTGCACCGCCATTTGGCCGCCCTGTTGGCACTGGCGCCGCAGACCGTGCCGGAATCGCTCGAGCAGTACCAGCAGGCGGAAACGCTGCTTCGCAATATCGCCGCGCGCCGTCCGGAGGAAAACGGCCGCCGGTCGGAACTGGCCCAAGTGCTGGTTGCGCGCGGGGCGCTTTATTCCGACGCCGGACGCTCCGCCGACGCATTGCGAGACCTGGATGAAGCCTTTGAAATATGGCGCTCTCCGGGTGCGAACGACGGCAATGCGCCCGCGCCGGCGGATATTGCCGCCGCGCAACTTCTGCGCGCAAACGCCCTGGCCAGCTTGGGCGACAGGGCGAAGGCTCGGGACGAGGGACGGCTGGCAATGGCGGTGCTGGCATCCGCGGCCGACCGCGAGCGGACCGGTGGCTCGAACAACGAACGGTTTGCCCGTGCTTTGCTGGATACCCGCCTGGACGGAGTCGGCGACCCGCGGCGGGCGATGCACTATGCCCGGCGCGCGGTGGATCTGAGCGGCGGGAGAAAGCCGGCCTTTCTTGCCACGCTGGTACGGGCACAAGCGGCGGCGGGCGATAAGCAGGCAGCCGTCCAAACGGCCAACCAGGCGCTGGCGATGCTGCCGCCAGACCGGCCCGGAGAAGCGCCCTCGGCGCTGCGCGCCCAGCTTGAAGAAAGCCTCAGAGTTTTGCAGCCCGCGGCGCGCGGCGCTCGTTGACATCCCGGCAGTATCGACTCATTGTGGCCTGGCAACGGTGATATTCTGCGCAGTGCCGCCCGGGCTCAGGCGGCTTCTGGAAGATGTGGAGCGATGTCCGTCTGCCGGAAGTCGTCACCTCTGAACGACAAGGTCCGTCGGGTTGATTTCGCCAGGGCGTAGGCCAGACAATCGCCGAAGTTCAGCTTCGCGGGATGGCCGCTGCCCCTGCCGAAATCGCGATAGGCGAAGCGAGCGATCTCCGCCTGCTCCCTTGTCACCGGCTCGATCCGGATGTTTGCCCTGTCGATCAATTGGTCAAATTAGGGCAAAACATTAAGGCCGGCACCTGGCGGCACCGGCCTTATTTGGACTTGTTTGTTATTTGAACTCAGCTTACGGCGACACTCTCGTAGCGCTTTGCCATTTCGGCGAGCGGGATAGGCTCGTAGTCGGCGGCGTGGCCGGCCTGGCCGAATGCCCGCATGCGGGCCATCACCACTTGCTTCATGGCTTCGCGGGCCGGCACCAGGTAGCTGCGGGGGTCGAACTCTTCCGGCTTCTCGGCGAACACTTTGCGGATTGCGCCCGTAATCGCCAGGCGGTTGTCGGTGTCCACGTTGATCTTGCGAACGCCGTTCTTGATGCCGAGCTGGATCTCTTCCACCGGGACGCCCCAGGTGGGTCTCAGCTTGCCACCGTACTGGTTGATCACGTCCTGCAGTTCCTTGGGCACGCTCGAAGAGCCGTGCATTACCAGGTGGACGTTGGGCAAGCGGCGGTGGATTTCGATGAGCACGTCCATTTTCAGCGTTTCGCCGCTCGGCTTACTGGTGAACTTGTAGGCGCCGTGGCTGGTGCCGATGGCGATGGCCAGGGCGTCCAGGCCAGTCTTCTCCACAAATTCGACCGCCTGATCGGGGTCGGTGAGGTGGGCGAGGCCGTCAACGCCGGCGCCGTGGCCGTCTTCAATGCCGCCCAGGCAGCCGATCTCGCCTTCGACGGTGACTCCCTTGGCGTGCGCCGCCTCCACCACTTCGCGCGTCACCTTGACGTTGTACTCGAAGCTCGACGGCGTCTTGCCGTCCTCCATCAACGATCCGTCCATCATCACGCTGGTGAAGCCCATCTCGATAGCCGATTTGCAGGTCGCCGGGCTGTTGCCATGATCCTGGTGCAGCGCGGTCGGGATCTCCGGGTAGAGTTCCGTCGCAGCCAGCATGAGGTGATACAGGAACCGGTCGTTCGAGTACTTGCGCGCGCCGCGGCTGGCCTGAATGATGACCGGCGATTTGGTTTCGCGAGCAGCTTCCATAATGGCCTGGATCTGCTCCATGTTGTTTACGTTGAAGGCACCTACGCCGTAGCCACCCTTGGCTGCCTCATCCAGAAGTTGGCGCATTGAAACCATTGGCATTGATTTGGTTCTCCTATGAAGAATTCGGTATGAATTCCGGTAATCGACCGCATCCCGCGATCTGCCCGCGCCGTCCGGCTGGCTGTTAAAACCGGGGAATGCCTATTCGCGGAAACCGGAACGTATTACGAGGGCCCGATAACCGCCCGACTCTCTTCCCACTCTATCAGAATCCCAGTTCTTCTTGGCGGCTGTCATGGGGAACGTTTTGGTTCACTACCACTGCCTTACGAACGCCAAAATCCGGGCCACGCAACCGCCAGAGGTGGTTTTGGGAGAACGGCGAATGATGGTGGGTGCAACAGGGAGACAATTCTGTCGTCCTGCGGCGCTCAGTTCGCGGAAAGAAGTTTCGAGACCTCTTCAGAGAGCGCGTGGTACGCCTGCTCATCGAAACTTCCCGCTTTGCGCCAGGTGACTTTGCCATTCCGATCGAGCAGGATCAAATAAGCCGCGTTGGGATCGCGGAAGCCTACGCGCTGCTTCCACGGGGCGGTGCCGCCATAGACGGTGATAACGTGCTCGTAATCCGCTTTGGGGGTGCCGCTGCGCATGCCGCTGTCGATGAACCACTTTCCCAGCCTGGCCAAGCCGTCGATCATGGGGATCTCAAAGAAGGTCACCCGCGAATCTGTTTCGAACTGCTCACGAAATCTCCTGGTCCAGGCCTCGACGGCGAACCGGGAGTCGTAAGTGAAGCCCAGCAGCAGCAGGGCGACCCGGCCGGAAGCGGCCTGCGGAAGAATAGTGGTTCGTTCCGCTCAAAGACTTTCCCTGCAGCTTGGGCAGGGGGTCGCCAACCGCCAATTCCGGAAACGGGTGTGGCTGCATACGGCTGTCAACGGTAAAAGCGCCAATCCGAGAAGCCAGACCATCATCGGTTAATCCTTCCTTGTTTCCGGCCGCTGCCGCCTGCTGGGGAATCTGGTCCGGGTTGGAACGGCGCTTCCACGCCGCGGTAGCAATGCGCCTCAGCATCCCCCGGAACATCACTTCGTGAATCGGCCACAGAAGATACCAGTACAGGAGCCCGGCCAGCCCGCGCGGTTCGAACTGTGCGATCTGCCGGAGCACGCGTGGAGGAGCCATCTGGCTCCGCGCGGAACTCGAGCCAGGCGCGCCCGGGAACCTTCATCTCCGCAAACAGCCGCAGGCGCCGGCCAGGCTCGTAAATCTCCACCCGCCAGAAATCCAGGGTGCTTCCCGGCAGCGGAGACTCGGGGTCGGGCCGGCCGCGCCGCATCCCAACGCCGCCCATCATCAGATCGATGAGTCCGCGAATTCTCCACAGCAGGTTGCCGAAGTACCAGCCGGTGCGGCCTCCGATGCGGCGAATCGGGGCGAATGCCTGATCGGGCGCCAAGGGCAGTCGTTGTTGTCTGTTCGTTGACCAGAAGATCGTGGCCAGGTTCGGGGTCGCGATGCCCGGGGCTGCGGTCCGCGCAACGGCGTCGCGACCAGCGGGTCTGGGCGGCGGAATGATCTTCGTACGCCAGCGCTCGCTCGATGGCCCGCGTGATCCCCATGGGCCGGACGGCAAACAACTCCGCTGGCCTTGGGATTCTGCACCACGCTCGGATGCCGGACGCTTTCGATGAGGCAGCGCCCGATGGATGCATAGACGGGCGTGATCAGCGTCAGCCAGCGGCTCGACAGCGACAAACTGAGGAAGGGAACGCGCAGGATCCATCGCCGCAGTTTTCGCTGGCGGGCGAATTCGCGCATGATCCCAAGGTACGAAGTGACGTCGCTCCCGCCGATTTCGACGGTCAGGTTCTCCTCCGCGGGCAGCCGGGTTGCCGCTGCAAGGTACTCGATGACGTCCTCGATCGCGATGGGTTGTGCCGCGGTGTTCACCCAGCGTGGCGTGACCATCAAGGGAAGCCGTTCCACCAACGCGCGGATCATTTCAAACGATGCGCTGCCGGAACCGATGATGATGGACGCCTGGAATTCGATGACCGGAATGCCGCTGGAGCGCAGAATGTTCCCGGTCTCTGCCCGGCTGCGCATGTGAGGAGAGAGTTCGTCGCCGTGCGCCAGGCCACCCAGGTAGATGATGCGCCGCACGCCTGCTTCGCGAGCCGCCGCCGCGAAGTTCGTGGCAGCCTCGCGCTCTTGGGTTTCGAATTCCGCACCGGCATGCATCGAGTGGACAAGGTAGAAAGCGGTGTCCACGTCGGAGAATGCCGCCCCCAGAGACGCTGGCTGGAGCAGGTCTCCCATGCACCACTTCGGTGCCGGGAGCCACGCGCCAGCGCAGCGCCTCCGGGTTGCGGCATAAGCATCTGACAGCCAGTCCGTCCTGTTCCAGGCGCGGCAGCAGGCGTCCTCCCACGTAGCCGGTTGCTCCGGTCAGCAGATGCATCCGATCGTCCTTATTTCTCCTTATCCCGGTGTTACGCCCTCGCGCTTTCGGGCTCAGCGTGCCAGCGGCGCTGAATCGTTTTCCAGGTGAGAACCTGGTACAACCCAGCCATACCCACCAATGCGTACACCAAAGAGCTGAGCCCGGAAGTCTCACCGAACCTCATGCCAAACACCGTCGCCACAAGGTCCACGTGGAAAACTCCGGCGAGTCCCCAGTTCAATGCGCCGACGATTGCCAGCGCGGCTGCGATCACGTCAATCTTCTTCATAGTCCCCTTCCTTTCGCTCTCTGCCCGGCCGGCTTCGCCGGCCACAATTTGATCTTAAGGAAAAGAGATTTTACTGTAAAGAATAAGCCGAAGCTGACTTTCCTGAGAGGAAAAAGCCTGGGCCGAACAGGGACTGAGAGGAAAACGATCTTTCATCATGGCATCCGAAACCATCACCGAGGGGCTCAAGAAGTACGCGATCGGCAACAAACTGCGGCGGCTCCGGTTGCGTAAGAGTATGGGACTGCTGGAGTTAAGCAAGCACACGGGGCTTTCGCCCGCATTGCTCTCCAAGTTGGAGCGGGATGTGATGCACCCCACTCTGCCCACGCTGTTGCGCATCTCGATGGTATTCAGCGTAGGTCTGGAGTACTTCTTCGATCCCGAACCCCGGCCCTTGCTGGAGATTGTCCGCAAGAAGGACCGGCTGCGCTTCCCGGAGTCTCCGGACTCCGCCAAAGTCTCTTACTACTTCGAGAGTCTCGACTTCCCCGTGCCCAACCGCGCCCCTGAATTCGTACTTCGCCGAGTTCGAGCCGGTTAAGGCGGAGTACTGCCGGCTCCACGAACACCCAGGCATCGAGTTCATTTACGTTTTGTCCGGCAGGCTGGAACTGATCACCGGCGAAGACAAGCACGAATTAGCGGAAGGTGATGCCATCTACTTCGATTGCACGGTACCGCACGGCTACCGCAGGATCGGGCCGAAGCGTACCACGGCACTGGTGGTTGCGCTCGATCCGCGGGAGTAAGGTAGCGTTGTCGAGCTTCACACCGGAAAAAACGAATATCATCCGGAAGCTCCCGGCCCCAAGCGGGTTCCCATCGGTAGTTCGGCCGGACTACAGCCGGGATTTCAGATCCAGCGCTACTCCTGCACTCCAGGGAATCGACACAACCGCCAGTGCTTGCCTACCAGGAGAGAACCCCCCGGCTTGGCGGGGCAATATTTACGCGAATCCGGTACGCTTCCACAAGAGCACACCGCAAACGATCAGACACACCAGCGTGGCCACCAGCAAAACGGCCATCCAGGGGAGATTCACCGCGACGGCCTGATGTTTGGCGCCGATGGCCAGCCACACAAAAACCGCCGTCGCCAGAGCGACAATCACCAATTCCCACCAGTGACGGGCGGGCTTCTCTTTGGCCAGCGGATCTTCTCCAAGATTGCTCGACGCGACGCGTTCGGGGTCGAGCCCGTAACGGAGACATTCCCGTTCCACGGCCGCTTTCCAGGAGGTCTGCTCGGATTCGGATGCCTTGGCCGAACAGATCGCGCCAGCACCCGCGATCATGGTTATCGAGCCTGTGATAACCAGGAGGTGAGCCTTGAGACCTTGCCCGGCGAGCTCACCGAAGACCAAAACTCCCCAGGCCAGGCCCCAGAGCTGGTTGGTGTTGGATAGCGGAACCCCGCGGGCAATTCCGATGTACTTTGCGGCATATTGTTGAAACAGATCTCCCACCACCCAGCAGAACCCACCCAGAAAAAGCCAGAACAGCGCCGGCCGCGCCCTGACCAGTTCCGCGATGACGGCGTGCCACCCTCCGTCGAAGGCCACGGTCAGGCTGCACACCGTAGCCAGTTCGCCGAACGTGAAGACGGTGACGAAGGACAGCGGGTTCATTCCGCTGATGTAGGCCTTGCGGTAGGGAATGTACATGGTGCCAAAGAGCAATCCCGCGCTGAGGGCAGCCACGATCCCGAGCGCCGCACCGCCCGGCGCGGTGGTCGTATGCTGCGAGGTGGCGTAGGCCAGCATGAAAGCCCCGCCCGCGATGGCCACTGCGCCTCCCACCACGCGTCCCCAACCGGATCCGCGCAGCTCATTGAAGAGCAGCCAGCCCCAGAACAAACCTACCAGGCTGTTGATGTTCCATAACGGAAAGGCGATGGCCAGCCCGACATTTCGCACTCCGAAGACCGTCAGGGTGTTGGCCACCGCCCACAACATTCCCGCGATGATCGCCCAGACGATGAGATGCGGCTTTTCGCGAAGGTCCTGCAGCACATAGCCGCTGCCTTTCAAGGCCACGGGTACGGTCCATCGGGCGACGAACACGCCGGCCACCATGCCGAGCGAAATCAGGAAGGGGGAAAAGCCGGCCGTCACCAACTTGGTCGGTGCCTCGGCTGCTGCTAACCACGTCGCGGCCGCTAACCCGCAGGCTACGCCCAGCGCGTGGAGGGAGTACGTGGAAAGCCAGACTTTCGATGGCATGTTGGTCATTTCACCAATATCAGCACAGCGATGCCGATGATCAGCACGATTATGGGCAACCACAAATGCGGGTCGGTTGCAATGGCTCGAGTGCGCGACTGCCTCGAATTTTCCATGGTTGTCTTGGAACTCCCGGTCATTGTCGTTTTAATCGGCGGTGGTCTACAAGGGTGTATCCACCTCGCTCACCCGCACGGGCCGCTGCTGGTGGCACGAGAGCGTCGCGGCCAGGCTGATCCGCATGGCGGCGATGGCGTCGGCTCCTGTCAGTGATGGCGGTTGGCCCTTCAGCACCCTGTTCACGAAATCCTGGATCTGGGTGAGGTAAGCGCCCTCGAAACGCTGCATGAAATGCGGCACTACGTCATGCGTGATGCCCTGCTGCGTCATTACCAGAATGGGCGTGTGCTGGAAATAGCCGATCTGCAGGGATCCCCTGGTGCCCCACAACTCGGTGCGGATATCGTAGCCGAAGACTGAGTTACGGCTCAACTGCACCGAACCCAGGGTTCCGTTCTCGAACACCATGTTCACCAGGGCGTTGTCGATATCGCCCACCGATTTCATCTCGGGGTAGGCCAGTGCGCCACCCACCGCATGAACCGTCGAAACCTCTCCCATGAACATGCGGCCCAGGTCGAAATCGTGTACGCCCATATCGGCGATCAGGCCGCCCGAGACTTTCGGATCGCAGAACTCCAGCGGCGGAGGGAACGGATCGCGCGAGGTGGCAATCATTACCACGGGTGTGCCGATGACGCCATCCTCCACTTTTCTTTTTGCCGCCAGGTAGCCCGCATCGAATCGGCGCTGGAAACCCATCTGGAAGAATACACCGGCCTGTTCCACGGTGTGGAGCATCTCGCGAGCGTCTTCGAGAGACAGCGACATGGGCTTCTCGCAAAAGATGGCCTTACCGCAGGCGGCGGCGTCCATGACCACCGTTTTGTGGGTACTGGTGGAACTGATGACGGCGACGGCTTCCACGTCCTTGTTGTTCAGCAGGTCCAGATGACTGTCGTAGACCTTGACGCCCTCGAGTTCCCGGGCGAACTGTTCCCGGAGTTCGGCTTTTTGGTCGGCGACCGCGACCAAACGGGCATTGGGAACGCGCTGCGCCAGGTTGCGCGCATAGACGCTGCCCATCCGTCCCAATCCAATCACGCCTACATTCAGGAGACTTGGCATGTTGCGACCACTCCTTCGTAGATTTCCAACATGGACAACTCCACCTGCAAAATCAGCGCACGGTCCCATAAAGCCTCGAAGTGGATTATTCCGCCGGCTCGTCGCGGGTTTCGCCGGCGGAGAAGCGGAATCGGTGCACCGGCAGGGGCATCGGCGAATCCGCGCCCTTGATGCTCTTCCACAAAATCTCGTTGAGCGCGGACATTGGCGCCCGGTCGACGTCGTCGAAATCCATCTGCTGGGACGCTCGCGCGCCATACGCGAGGGCCGTGTTCTTCTGGTTGAGATCGATCCGTGGCGCCAGCGCCTGGTAGGGCGACAAGTCGGCGGTGGTCCCGAACGAGGCGTACATGGGTGTAGCGGCGGCATCGAACTGGCTCATCGGGGGCAGGCCCAACAGCAGCTCCATAGTCCGCAACATGGAACTTGTCGAGTACATAGTGCTGTCCACCGAGCCCCGCCGGATATACGGACTGATCGCAAAACCCTCCGTCCTGCGGGCATCCACGTGGTCGGGACCGTCCTGCGCGTCGTCTTCGATGATGAAGATGGCCATCTCCGGCCAGTAGCGGCTGTGCGTAAGCCGGTCCACGATCTGTCCCAGCGCGTAGTCGTTGCTGGCGACGCAGGCTTTCGGCGTAAACGCGCCTGGCCTGGTCCCCTTGGTATGGTCCTCCGGCAGGCTCATGATGACGAAGTTCGGCATCCGCCTGGCGGCATCGGAGCTGTCGTAGTTCTTCTCGAATTCATCAAACTCCTTGAGGAACACGGCGGCGTTGTCGGTGTCGCGCATGCTGCCCCGCCGGTAGCCTTCCGCGAAGTGCCCGTACAGATTGCCGGCGCCGGGCGCCGATTCGATCTCCGCACCGGCGCTGACTTGAATGGCGTATTCCCCATAGCTCCTGTAGGTGAGCCCTTTCTTCTTGCACATGTCCCAGATGTATCCGCCCGCCGGCACATACGCCTCCGAGAGTGCGGCCTCGCTGCGCCCGCTGTAGACAGGCGGCCAGCGCTTTTCCGCGAAGTCGGTGGCATAGGCCGCGTCCGACCACGAATGGCCCACCGCGCTGACATCGCCGTCGGCGAACAGGTTGTCCAGAAGCACGAATTGATCGGCGAGCGCGTGGTGGTTCGGCGTCACTTCGCGGCCGAACAGCGTCAGCCGGGGGTCGCCATTGCCCTTTGGCATGTCGCCCAGAACCTGGTCGTAGGTACGATTTTCCTTGATGATGTAGACCACGTGCCGGATGGGCGATGGCGCGCCGACTTCCCGGGGGATCACCGACGGCACCGCCGGAGCATGGGCGCGGGCAAGCAGTTCGTCATTGTAAGGAGTGTTGGCATAAACCTGCCGGGTCCACTTGCGAAGGTTGGACTTCCACTTGTCCAGATCCACGATCGTAATCGAGCCGCGCCGCAGCCCCTTGAGGGAAAGGTCCCCTTGTCCCGGCTTGCTCAGAGGACTGCCCGGGGCATCGGGGTCGGGGTACGATCCCAGACCCTTGCTGTTGCCGATGTAGAGCTTGCCGCCGGCGGCCAGCACCGACGTGGGATACCAGCCGGCGGGGATGAAGCCGAGCACCTCGCTCTTCCCCGGCTGCTGGATGCTCACCACGGCGACATCGTTATTGTCCGCATTGGCGACGAAGAGGAGTTTGTTCTTCGCAGTCCAGGGCCAGGGCGTTCGGCGTGGAGCCCTCCGGAGCTTGCGGGAACAGCGCCGTGGAGATCCGTTCGGTGGCCCGCCGGGTCTTGGTATCGATCACCACCACGCTGTTGTCGTTGGCGCAGGAAACGAACAGCCGCCCGTCCCCGGCGAGCTTCATGTCGTTGGGATTGCGGTCGACGGCGACCCTCCCCACAACTTTGGCGGATGCGGTATCGATGACGCTCACCGAACTGCTGGCCCAGTTGGACACGTACAGCCTGCTTCCATCCTGGTTGAGCACCACCTGATACGGATTCACCTCGACGGGAATCCGCGCAAGAAGCTTTTTGTCCTCGGTGTCGAAGACAACCACGCTTCCCGGGTTCGCCCCCGTGCCTCGATTCGCGGCATAGAGCAACGGCTTGGTGGGATGGTGTACCAGGCCGGACCACCAAAGCTCGGAAGCGGGGATGGTTTCCTGCAACTCGTCCACCGGCTTGTCCGAGAGGCGTCCGCCCTCGTACCGGAACACGTAGACGGGGGCACGATACGGCTTTTTGCCATTACCGTTGCCTCCCGACACGTACAGGCGCTGGCGGTCAGTGGACCAGGCCATGCCAAGCCAGGCAGTCCGCATCGGAATCGTCTGCACCACGGAATCGGTGCGGGTATCGATGACCGCGATCCCTTCCGGATTGTAACCGCCCTGCAACGAGAGAACCGTTTTGCCGTCTGGCGACGGCACCAGGTTCAAGACCATGTCCTCCACGGTCACTGCCTTTCCGGCGGGTGTTACCTTCCATCCGTTGGGGAGCGTGTAGAGGGTCGAGGGCGGCGTCTGGGCAAACACACCCAGCCCGAAGATGAGCATTGCTGAAAGTAGTTTCATAGCGCAAGTCCCTGTTATGTCGTACCGCAAAGTCTCTGCTCCATGAAGGCGACCACTTCTTCCTTGGAATCCGGTTTCGCAGGAAACGCCTGCTGAAGACCGAGTGCGCGCGAGCGGTTGAAGAAGCTCTCGGTCGCGATCGTCATTACTGGCGCCACTCCGATTTCGCGCATGGTTTCCACCACCTGGACCATTTCGTGGTACCGCCGGTCACAGGCTATGGCGTGGGTTTGCAGCCAGTTTTCCGCCACCCGGTCGAACGAATTCCTGCCCATAAACTCGGCTATGTCGGCCCACAGGTCGCTCTCAATCCCCGCGTGCCTGCCAGCGATCAGCAGCTCGAGGATCAGGGCCTCCAATCCTTTGGAGAATATGCTGCGGAGCATCTTGAAGGTGGAGGCTTTACCAATCTCTTCACTGAAAAACGAGACACTGAGTCCCACGGCCTGCAAGGATTCGACGACGGCTCTTGCCGCCGGCCCCCCGATAAGAATCCGGGTGGCCGCGCCAGTCACGCCGACGGCTCCCAGGATGGCCCCCTCGACGAATTGCGCTCCGGGTCGTCCGGATCACGCGATCGAGTTCGAGCTTGACCGAAGGAGAAGTAGAGTTGAGGTCGACGTACACCTGCCCTCGTTTCAGATAGGGCAGGCAACTCTCGGCGGCGCTCCTGGCTGCCGATGTAGTCACGGTGGACAGTATGTACTCCGAGCGGCCAACCAGCTCGGCGACCGGCCGGAACACGGCGCCGGCTTCCGATACTTTGGATTCGAGCAGGTCGAATGCCGCAACGTCCGCGCCGCCGGCGCGCATGGCGGCCAGGAGCGTGGAACCCACTTCGCCGAATCCAATGAAACCAACTGTTACCGGCATGATGGGCACCCGTTACCGCAGGTATCTCCTCTCTTGTTCCTTCATCCGCGAGACGTCCTGCAGTTCGAAGATGCGCGAGACGGGGACGATCGTCTCGTCGACGGTTTGAATTCCCCCGGCCTTCCTGATTTCGGCAAGCAGAGACTGCTGTGCTCCAACGGCGGCGCGCAGCAATTGGTTCGCGTAGATCACCATCTTCACCTTGCCCGCGCGGAGCATGTCGGCCTCGGTGAGAACAGGGTAGTTCGTGGGGACAAGAACCAGCGGCGCTTTGCCGTTCCATCTTGAAATAAACTCCAGGATTTCGTCCGGGTGTTTCGATTTGGAGTGAACCAGAATGCAGTCGGCGCCGGCCTCCTCGTAACAGGAGGCGCGTTCCAAAGCCGCTTCCTGGCCCCACCCGGCGATCAGCGCCTCGGTGCGCGCTATGATTACCAGATCCTTGTTCTTCCGCGCCTCGACGGCCGCCAGCACCTTGCCCGAGAACTCCGAGATCGGCACGAGTTCCTGCCGGCCTCCAGGCAGCAGGCTGGTGTCTTTAGGGAACTTCTTGTCTTCCATGCAGATTGCCGCGGCGCCGGCGTCTTCGAATTTTCTGACGGTGTAGATGACATTGACGGCGTTGCCGAAACCGGTATCGCAGTCTGCCACGATTGGGACGTCGATAACGTCGGCCATGGACCGGGTGGTCTCCAGGACTTGCGTCATGGAAATGAGGCTGGCGTCGGGCACGCCGTAGGATGCGGAGATCGCGAATCCGCTGGACCAGACGAAGTCGAAGCCGGCCTCGGCTATCAGCCTGGCCTCGAGAGCGTCCCGGGCGCCGACGCCGGCGAGCAGGGGTTGCTCGGCGATTCGTCTCCTCAGTCTGGTGGCTTGTTGGTAGGGCATACTCATTCTCTCAAACACGATGTTTCGACCACCGACGCCACAGGGAAGTTGTGGACCCGTTGGAGTAACGCATTGTGCGAAGCCATTCATGACCCGGCGCCATCATGTCTGATTCACGCGAGGGCCACTTTCACCGCCTCGTGAATCCACACGCGCGGCACCGTCACGTCCAACCACCCTTGGCGAAGGGTCGTCGGCAGGGCTTGCCCGGAACGTAACAGCGAGGCCGAGGTTACGGAACGCCCCTGCGGCACTCGAATTCTCACCTTCACGTCCGCAACCGGCAAAAATTCCTCCCGGGAGCGTAGATGCTTATTCTTGTTCCCTGTATCGGCCAGCAGGTGCAGAAGGAGCAAATCGCGCGAGGCCATAAGATGGGGCGTCAGGCCGGGCTGATACTCAATCTCGTAGGACCGCTTCGGCGCTAGCCAAGGTGAGACCAAGTCGTTGAAGAACGAGCGCAGCCGTTTCATGCGCGTTTCTTCATAGACGGCTTCCAGACTGGAGCCGATATAAATGACACTCCCCTTGCCCGCGCTCCGTCGCACGATGGCGGGTCCCAGGTTGGCGCGGTGGCCGCGATCGATGGTCTCCGCGAGGACCTCGCCGCCGTTTGTGCGAAAACGAAACACCTGCGGGTCCTGCGGGATCTCCTCGCCGCCGCGCAGCTTCAGGTACAAGTCGGGAATCTCGACCGGCTCCGTCTCCACAAATTCCGTGCCGAACAACTCAGACAAGCCGTAGTTCTGTCGCACCCGGCCGTACTCGTCCGCCACGGAAGTCATGTGCGTGGCCAACAGCCGGCCGCCGTTGTGCACGTAGGCTGTCAGCATGGCGCATTGCGGATCGCTCAGGCACACCGCATTGGGCGCGTACAGCATCTGGTAGCGCGAGAGCAGTTCGGGCGACATCTGCCAGTCGAGGAATGGTTCGGATTCGAAGCCGTTCGCCTTGAGCAATTGGTATGCGCCATGGGCGCAGTTTTCGTACGCCTTGGCGACGAAATGCTCTCCCGCGTACCAGTCGACGGTCTGATCGCCGACCAGAATTCCGACCTGCGGCTGGCTGCGAACGCTGCGAAGCAGGGCATCATTGTTCTGCTGGAAATCGAAAATCCCTTTCACATACCGGCCACTCTCGTACGTAAGCGGTCCTGCCGGCTGATAGAAGAACCGCGCCAGCCCCCAGTAAACCAGCCCCACACCTGCAGCCACGGCCGTGGCCCCATCGAGCAGGAGTTCCTGGCTCTCCACGGGATAGCTGAACCAGCCACGCACGTGCTCGTTCTTCAGGTGTTCCCGGTTGTACTGCGTGTGGGTGCCGACGTAGGTCCAAATCACCTTGCCGGTGGAGTGTCCCAGTTGCATGTTGAAGAGTTTCTCTTCCGGGGTCTCGGCGGCCTCAAACATGAAGCCATCTACAGCCGGAATGGCCCGATTGCGCCACTCGCGTTTGCTCAGGAGCGAGGTGTCGTTGAAAAGTACGGGCACGTCCCGGGTCTGGCGGATCATTTCGCGGATCTCGCGCAGGAACGCGATGGCCACGTCGTTCGCCATCCAGTTCGTGTATTGGACTTCCTCTTCGCGACTTACTCTTTCCTCCTGGTTGGGCACCGGTTTGCCGAACTTTTTTCGGTACGCTGCCTCGCAGTACGCGCAGTGGCAATAGTTTCTGGCGTTCTGCATGCCCTGATACGGACCGTCGAAGTACATGACATCGACCGGATAGTTCACCAGGACTTCGCGCGCCATGGCCTTGATGACATCGCGGAGCGGCGAATTCAGACAGCCCTCGTAGTACTGCGCGAATCCGTAGTGCTCCGTGATCATCGGCCGGCCGCCGGCGAACTTCTTGCTCCAGCCGGCATAGCGAGGGTCTTTGGAAGTAACCGCCATGAACGGGTGGTTCAGCGGCACGTAGGCCACGACCTTGAGGCCGGCTTTGTCGGCACTGATCCACCGTCTGCCGCATCGGGTCTCCCTTGAGCTCCGGATGCACGGGGTAACCGGAGCTGGTGGGGAAGTAGGCATAATAAGAGGCCGCCGGGTAGCGCAAAGCGTCCGCGTTCAACTCCCGCGCGATCCGCACGGCCTTCTCCGGCTCGTAATCCAGCGAGGGATAAAACGGCGGGTTGTAGCCTTCGGCAATCAGAATGCGCGGAGTGCGAATCCAGTCGTAAGCGGAGCCGGATGCGGCTGCGAGCGGCGAGGTGGCCAGCAGGAAGCCGGCCGACTGCAGAAGC
This sequence comes from Bryobacterales bacterium, assembly GCA_963810595.1. Taxonomy (GTDB): domain Bacteria; phylum Acidobacteriota; class Terriglobia; order Bryobacterales; family Bryobacteraceae; genus CAWEOG01. The sequence continues at coordinate 141,466 of CAWEOG010000007.1, forward strand.
TCTCGTCGATTGAGTTGATTCATGCGAGTGGGCGGCAGGACTGCCTTTCGATCAGTTCGACCCCGAGCGTCAGGTGCTCCAGGACTTGCTTGTCTTTATTGTGGGCGAGCCGCAGAAGGATCTCGACCGCCGCCCGCCCCATCTCGTATTTGGGCTGATGAATTGTAGTCAACGGTGGATGGATGATGCCGGAGAACTCGAGATTGTCGAAACCTATCAGCGACACGTCTTCCGGAATGCGCACTCCGCAGTCCAGGGCGGCCTGTACCACGCCGAAGGCCATCACGTCGTTGCTTGCGAAGATCGCCGTGACCTCCGGGTGTTCCTCCAGCAACCGCTTGGTTAGTTCGCAGCCGCCATTGAAGTTGACCTTGCCGCGGAGCACGATCGGCTGAACGGGATTGTTCGCGGAGTGTAGCGTGCGTTTGAACGCCCGGGTACGGTCGTTTGAGTTGCCGTGCTCGGGGGGGCCGGTAAGGTGCGCAATCTTCCGGTGGCCGAGGCGGAGGAGGTACTCCGCGGCCAAGACGCCGCCGGTTTCATTGTCGGCGCAAACCGTGGAGAACCCCCGGTTCAAGCTGGACCGATTAAGCAAAACGATGGGTACCCCGCGGGCCGCCAACCATGCCTGTTGTTCACGTGTGAGCACGGCCACCGAATTTATGACGATTCCGTCCACACGTTTTTCCAGAAGGGAACTGACGTACTGCATCTGTTTGTCGGAGTCGAGATCGCTATTGCACAGCACCAGGTCGCAGCCTCCGGCCCGGGCGGCATCTCTTCGGCGCCGCGAGCCACCTCGGCGAAGAAGGGGTTTCGAATGTCGTTCAGCAAGAGGGCCAGGGAGTGCGTGCGTCCGGTGACAAGGCCTCGAGCGACGGAATTGGGGCGCATAATCCAGCCGGGCGGCCGCTGCGACCACATCTTCACGCGTCCGGTCGTTTACCCCGTAGCCGTTGTTGAGCGCTCTCGACACCGTCGAAATGCTTACGCCCAATTCCCGCGCGACGTCTTTGATCGTCACTGCCATCGAAGTATCGGAAACGTTTCCAATTCTTGCTCGGATGCGCTGCGTTGTCAATACGGCTTGGTGAAATAGAACGGTGCGCGACGTAGGAGTGGGGATAAGTCCATCTGGCGGGCCTTCCGAGCAGTCCTCGAGCCGGTGGTCGAGATAGCGAGCACCGCAAGGAACAGGTTGAAAAAATATTGAAAGGCTTGTAATGTTCCATTGACAGGTTCGAAACATCCGCTTATAATTGCAAACGTTTCCAATCGGTGGCGTAGCAGACAGCGTGACGTCGGCCACTGGGAAAACTGCTTCGATCGGGGGTTCTGGGTATGACTGGATTGGGAAAACTCGCCGGTGTCCAAGCGGAGTTGGGGGGGCGAATGAGGATTGCCTGGCTGTTGGCTGCGGGCCTGCTTGCCGTCCCTGCGGCTCATTCCGCCGACAGGCTGGTCGGCGGTCCGTACGTGGTTCATACGGACGCGAGGTCCGCGACGGTGATGTGGATCGTGGAAAGTGCCGAGGCCTCGCTCGGCGCCTCGCCGGATGAACTCAATCGCACGGCTCCGGATCTGCGAGCTCAGAAAAGTCTTCTTCGGCTCGCTGCAGCCCGGCAAGACGTATTATTACGACATTCAGCAGGGCGAGGCCGGCAAAGGATCTTTTAAAACCCCACCGGCGGCGGGAGAGCCGATCCGCTTCGTGGTGTTCGGCGACACGCGAACTCGCCACGACGTGCATCGCCGCTTGATCCAGACGATCCTTCGCGAGCCAGCCCCCGACTTCGTCCTCCACACCGGTGACATGGTGGCGAACGGCGCCGACAGCGCGCTGTGGCCGATCTTCTTCGACGCCGAGCGTGAGCTTCTGCGCAAGGCGGCGTTATTCCCCGTATTCGGCAATCATGAGCGCAACGATCAGCAGTTCTATGATTTCTTCGACATGAAGCAGCCCTACTATTCGTTCACCTGGGGCAACTGCCACTTCTCGATGATCGATAGCGACATCCCCAACGTGGCCGCCACCGCCAGCTCGCGCGAGGCGTTCTGGGCCGCGGAAGTGCGCTGGCTGGAAGACGACCTGGCCAAAAACCAGAACGTGGACTTCCGCTTCGTGGTGGCGCATCACCCGCCCATATCGGCGGTGTCCAGACGGCAGGGCGCCAACAAGGAAATGGCGGACTTGATGCCGCTGCTGGAAAAGTACAAGGTGGCGGCCGGCTTTTTCGGCCACGACCACAACTACCAGCACTACCTGAAGAACGGCATCCACTACGTGACCACCGGCGGCGGCGGCGCCCCGCTATATGACGTTGACAGTCCGCCCGCAGGCATCACGCAGAAAGTAGTCAAGATCGAGAACTTTGTCATGGTGAGCGTAACGGGCAAAGTCGCGCACCTCGAAGCCAAAAGCATCGACGGCGCGATCCTCGATTCCTTCGACATCGGGCAGGCCGACAGCGCCGAGGGTCTGCCCAGCGCCAGACTGCCAACAGGCAATACACAGGCCGAACTTATTACACGGCCTAGACGCTCGATCAAATGCGAAAGGGGGTGCTCCTCACGTTGACGACTACTCCAGCCGGAGCTGCCATCTTCGTACCGGGATGCAACACGGCCGCCCAGAGGGTCCCATACGGTTGGAAGGAATTCCAGTGAAACATTCAGAAAGCCATCGATCCAGCGTTTTTGACGCCGTAGATCGCACATCGCTACCCGCTTCCGTGGAGCCACGGAAAATCGCTCATTCTCTGGCGAAAGAGGCCTTGATTGCATGAGCAGGCCGATATCGCCCGTCGTATTTGCCGTTGTGGCGTGGTTCTTGCCGGCTACGCCTGGGGAAAAGGTGGGAACTCGGAATTAGGGGATTTCACAATGCGATACGCCCGTTTGGCTACGCTCTTTGCCTTGTCTATCGGCGCCGTATTCGGCCAGATCGATCGGGCCAACCTTAATGGAACTGTGACGGACTCGACGGGAGCCGTCGTGCCGGATGCTCAAGTCGTTGCTGCATCGACAAACACGGGCGCGACAAGGAAGGTTCAGACCGGGGCTGAAGGAATTTTCAGTCTTCCCGGTTTGCCAATCGGGACATATAGCCTGAACATCTCGCATGAAGGGTTTCGAACCTTCGAAATGAAAGGAATCCAGCTATCCGTCGGTCAGACCCGTACCGTCAATGCGAGGCTGGAAGTGGGCGCCGTAGCGTCGCAGGTCGACGTGCAGGCGAGCACGGTGGCGCTCGAAACCAACAACGCCCAGGTCGGAGGCGTCATGGAAAATCGGCAACTCAGCGATATTCCCGTCAACGGACGCAACTGGGCCACGCTCGAACTGCTAGTCCCGGGAGCGATCAACTCCGGCTCCGGCGGCCAGAGGGATATCCGCTTCAACGGGCGAGGACGTGACGACAACAACTATACCTTCGATGGCATCGATGCCACTGGTGTGCAAGAGCAAGCCCAGAAGGCGGATGCGCGCTTGAACATCTCGCTGGAATCGATCGCCGAATTCCGCGTGAACACTTCGAACTATACCGCCGACAGCGGCTCCTCGGGCGGCGGCCAGGTTAACGCCGTCTCCAAGACCGGGACGAACGACTTTCACGGGGGGCTCTTCGAGTACTTCCGCAATGACAAGCTCGACTCCCGCTCGGTGTTCGACCCCTCGCAGATTCCGCCATTCCGCATGAACCAGTTCGGCGGCAGCATTGGCGGCCCCATCCGGAAGAACAATACCTTTTTCTTCGCCTCCTACGAGGCCATTCGTCAGAGCCTGACCAATACCATGATCGGTTTCGTGCCGAATGCCTCTTACCGCGCCCAGGTGATGAGTGTCTCGCCCGCGCTCAAGCCGCTGCTGGATGCCTGGCCGGCGGGGCAGACTCCCGTCAATTCCATCACCGACCAGTACACCTCGGCCGGCACCAACCGTGTCCGCGAAGATAGCGGAAACATCCGCATCGATCACAAGTTCACCGACAACACCAGCATGTTCGCCCGCTACAATATCGACGACGCGTTCATCGACAAACCTTACGACGCCCTCGGCAGCCAAGATACCGAGGCGATTCGTCCCTCCAACCTGGTGCTCCAGTTGATGCACATCTTCTCGCCGCGGGTGATCAACGAGGCCAAGGTGGGGATGAACCGTTCCGCGTTCGAGCATCCGGTGGTCGGCACCTCTCCCGTCAACGTCTCCAGCGTGCCCGGCTTCGATGACACCGCCCAGAACCAGCTTGACCTGGAGATAGGCACCACCTTCTCCTATATCGACAACCTCAGCATCATCCGCGGGCGTCACACAATTAAGGTGGGGGCTGATATCGAGCGCATCCGGCTCAACAACACCAGCGTCGGAATTGCAATCGCCGGCGTCTCCTACAACAGCACGGACGACTTCATTCACAACATTATGGATTCGGTTAGCGTGGATGGGGTGCTGCCGGTAGGCGGCATGCGGCGCACCTTCTGGATGGGCTATGCGCAGGATGAGTTCAAGGCGCTTCCCAACCTCACGTTCAATGTGGGGTTGCGGTACGAGTACTTCGGGGTCATGCACGAGGTGAAAGACCGGATAGCCGTGGTGGACTACGCCTGCGGAGGCTTTTGTCCGCCCGGCACGCCCATGTACGATCCCAATTACAAGAATTTCGAGCCACGCGTAAGCCTCGCCTGGGTTCCAGGCGGCGCCAACGGAAAGACGGTCATTCGCAGCGGTTTCGGAATGTATTACAGCGCCAACCAAAACGACGACTTTAGCGACGGTCACGAAAGTACGGCGGAACGGTATGCCCTGAGCTCGGCGGATGTGTCCAACCTCTCGTTCCCAATTACGCCGTTTCTCGGGGAACTGCAAGCGGAGGGCGCCAGCCCCAAGGGAATCGATCGGCACCGCAAGGACGGGTACTTCGAAAACTGGAATCTCATGATCCAGCGGCAGTTGCCGAAAGATTTCATTGCCCAGGTGGGCTACGTCGGCAGCGAAGGACATCACCTGTTCGGCGGCCGCAGTGCGAATCCCATCAACCCGGCGACGGGTACGCGCCCACTTCCACAGTTCGGCAAGTTTTCGATTAAGTATAACGACAGCAATAGCAACTTCAACGCGTTGCAGGCCGCTCTGATGCGTTCCTTCACCAACGGATTTTCCTGGCAGACGCAGTATATGTGGTCGCACGCTATCGCGGATGGCTCGGTCGGGACCGGCGAAACCTTAAGCGTGCAAAATGCCAACTGCCGCGCCTGTGACAGGAGCGATTCAACCTACGATGTCCGCCACGTGTTCACGACGAATTGGGTCTACGAGCTTCCGATCGGCCCCGGCCGGTCTTACTTGCAAGCCGGCGGCGTCGCCGGTAAGCTGCTCGGCGGATGGTCCCTGAGTGGGATTGCGACGGCGCAAACCGGCCTGCCGGTGAACGTCACCGTTACACGGAAGGCCTCGGACATGCTGGACGGCAACAGCAGCAACCAGCGGCCGGACCTGGTCCCGGGCGTACCCATCTACGCGGCCAACCAGACGATTAGCAACTGGTTCAACCCAGCGGCGTTTGCGGTCCCGGCCAAAAACACGTGGGGAAACCTGGGACGGAACATTGCCCGTGGGCCAGGGTATTGGGAAGTGGACACGGCGCTCGAGAAGAAGACGGCCGTCTCCGAAAGGGTGAGCTTGAAGTTCCGGTTCGAGGCGTTCAACCTGCTCAACCACCCGATCTTCGCCAATCCGGCGAGTAATCTCGCGTCGGCCTCCAGTTTTGGGGTCATCACCAAGCCAAAGAACACTGGCGCGGTTGGGACGGGCCTGCCGCGACGCATACAGTTCATGCTGCGGCTGGAATTCTGAGAACGGCGATTTCGAGGAGTCGCCGGGCGGGGCGGGGAATGTCCGCAAGGCGGGTCCATGTGTGTGCTTCGCTGCGCCGTGCGGCGCCCGGTTGTGGGCGCCGCACGACGTTTCAGCGTAGACGTCGGCTCGCCCCGATCCGGTTCCCTGCGACACTCCCGAGGTACTACAAACAGGATTTCAGATTTAGTTCGAACAGCGCACCTTCCCCAGGCTTGCTGTGTGCCTCAATGACGCTGCCGTGCGCCTTGGCGATGGCTTGCGCGATCGACAGTCCAAGCCCCGCGCCCTCTCCCCCACGCGCGCTGTCAGCCCGATAGAAGCGCTCGAAAATGTGGGGCAGGGCACTGGTGGCGATCCCCTCGCCGTTATCCTTCACCGCCAGCACCACGCTTTCGCCGCGTGGCTCGACCGAGGCTGTCACCGCGCCACCCTTGGGCGTGTGCTTGAGGGCGTTATCGATCAGGATGAAAAGCACCCTCCGGATACCCGCTTCGTTAGCCATGGCAGTAGCGGGCTGGACGGCCGGCACAGCCTGCAGCGAAATCCCTTTGGCTTGGGCCAGGCTCTGGTTCTGGCGCACGGCTTCCTCGACCACGAGATTCAAGTCCGTAGCCGACAGTGCCAGCTCCAGGCCGCCCGCGTCGTCGCGGGCCAGCGTCAGCAGCGACTCGGTCAGCGACGTCATGGCTTCCGCCTCCTGCTCGATTTCGTGAAGAGCCTGGCGGTATTCGGCCGCATCGCGGTCGCGGCGCAGCGCCAGCTCGGCGGTGGCGCGGATCAAGGCCACCGGCGTGCGCAATTCGTGAGAGGCGTCGGCGGTGAACTTGCGAATGCGCATCACCGCGTTGTCCAGGCGTTCCAGCACCTGGTTCCAGGTTTCCGACATGCGCTGCAGCTCGTCGCCGGTTTGCGGCACCGCCAGGCGTTCGGAGAGGTTATGAACACTAATGGATTTCGCCACGCGGGTGATATCGTCCACCGGATCGAGTGCCCGGCGGCTGATCCAGTAACCGCCCAGGCAAGCCGCCGCAAGCACCGCTGGAATCATCAGCAGCAAGAGGTTGAGCAGCTTCGCCAGGGTACCCTGCACTTCGTCCAGCGGACTGGCCACCAGCGCGTGATAGGTCTGGCCCTGATATTCGAGGCGGCCGGTAAGCAGGCGGTAGGTATGGCCGTTCCAGGTCTCGGTTCGGAATTGCGGCTGGTCGGAGGTGGAATCCGGCGGCAGCAGCGGCCGATCGGGAAACGGCAGCACGGTGGCGCCGGCGTCGTCGTGTAACTGGATGAACGCGCCGTCGCGGATCTCGCGGGCGAATTCCGCCAGCTCCTTTTGCATCTGTTGGCGGGTCATGGCGCTGCCTTCCACCACCAGCACCGTGCGCATACCGTCAATCTCCTGGTCCAGTTGGGCGTCGACCTCGGCCAGCAGCCGGTGCTTGAGCCCCAGCCACAGGACTGCGCCAAACACCACCAGGCCGGCCAGCAGGACGGCCGCGTACCAGATGGTCAGCCGAAGGCGAATGGAGATGCTGGCCATCACTGCTCCGGACGCAGCGAGTAGCCGATGCCGCGAATGGTCTGAATAAGGCGGGCCTCGCCCGACGCCTCGATTTTTCCGCGCAGCAGGCGGACGAAGGCGTCCAGCGTGTTGCTTTCGATATCCGATGAACCTCCCCAAACCCCATCGATCAGCACGTCGCGCGGCACCACCCGCCCGGCGTTTCGCATGAGCATCTCCAGAATCGCAAACTCGGTGCGCGTCAGACCGATCTTCCGGGCGCCCCGCGAGACTTCCCGGGTGGACTGGTTCAACGTCAGGTCGGCAACTTCCAGGCGTACGGGCTGCGGAATCGGCCCGCGGCGCGAGACGGCGCGAACGCGCGCCAGCAGCACCTCGAATGAAAACGGCTTAGTGAGGTAATCGTCGGCGCCCAGGTTCAAACCCTCCACGATGTCCTGGTTGGTGTCACGCGCGGTCAGAATCAGGATGGGCGTCTGGTTGTGTTCGTCGCGCATCCGCCGGGCGATGGAGAAACCATCCAGGCCTGGCAGCATCACGTCCAGGAGAACCAGATCGAAGGCACTGCTCTGCGCCAGGCTGAGGCCCTCGGGGCCCTCGGTAGCTACAGTCACCGTGTGGCCCTCCTCGGACAGCCCTTGCCGCAACAGGTCCGCCATCCGGCGTTCGTCCTCCACCACCAGGATCCGCATTGCCCGCCTAGTATCCCATCCTACGATGTAATTCTGAAAATCTGCTGTAGGTCGGGGCGGCTTTCAGTGGTTCTTCAGATTCGCATGATCTCCTGGGAGAAGAAATAAAAGAACAATGCGACATGCTATCCTCGCGGTGCTTCTGGCCGCCGGTTGTGCCGCCCAGATGCCTCAGACTGCGGATTCCGGTGCATCCCCAAACCAGCAACAACCGCCCGCCCAGGCATCGACCGCGGCTCCCCTGACAATTGATCTCCAGGACGCGATCAAGCGTGCGCGGGAGTACTCGCCGCAGTTTCTCGCCGCCAGCACCGCTGCCGACCTGGCGCGCGAAAGCCGTTTTCAGGCGAAGGCGGCGTTCCTACCCACGGTCGGGACTCTGAATCAATACATATACACCCAGGGGAACGGTACGCCTTCGGGTGTCTTTGTGGCCAACGACGGGGTCCACATTTACAACGAGCAACTGCTGGTCCACGGGGAACTGTTCTCCATGGCGAAATTAGCTCAATACCGCGGCGCGGTGGCCGCCCAAACCGCGGCACAGGCTCGCAGGGACATCGCCGCGCGCGGACTGGTCTATACCGTGGTGCAGAGCTATTACACTCTGGCCAGCACGCAGCGAATGGTGGAGAATGCGAAACGCGGGGTAGCCGAAGCGGAGCAGTTCCTGGACATCACGCGCAAGCAGGAGGCCGGCGGAGAGGCCGCGCACGTGGACGTAGTCAAAGCGGAGCTGCAGGTCGAACAACGACGGCGAGACCTTCGTGACGCCGAGGCGAATGCGGAGCAAGCCAAGCTCGCCCTGGCCGTCATGCTCTTTCCTAACGTCAATCAGCCCTTCAGCATCGTAGACGACATGGACTCAAGTATGCCGTTGCCTCCGATGAACGAGGTGCGCGTCCTGGCGTCGGAGAACAATCCCGAAATTCGGGCCGCCGAAGCCGGCTTACGGGAAGCGGTGTACGGCGTCAAGGCTGCGAAAAGCGCCTATTATCCGACGCTGGATGTTCAGTACTTCTTCGGTATCGACGCCAATGTTTTCGGGATCCACGGGCCCGAGGACAGGAAGAACCTGGGTTCGGCGTTGCAGGCGACGTTGAATGTTCCCATTTGGGATTGGGGTTCTACCAGAAGCAAAATCCACCAGGCCGAGTTGCTGAGACGCCAGGCTCAGAGCGACGCCGGTTTCGCCAGACGTCAACTTGAGGCGAACACCAATGGCCTCTATCTCGAGGCGGAGACCGCGCGGCAGCAGTTGCAGTCGTTACACAGTTCCCTGGATCTTGCCAACCAGAACCTGCGCCTCACCGTGCTGCAATACGAGGCCGGGGAAGCCGCCGCCCTGGAAGTGGTGTCGGCCGAGGACGCTCTCACGCTGGCTCGAAACGCCTATGACGGCGGGCTGGTGCGCTACCGGGTGGCGCTGGCGAATCTGCAGACTTTGACGGGAAGGTTCTGAATATGAGGAAGATGGCGTGCTATGTCGCGCTGCTGGCGGTGGGCGCGACGCTGAACGGGTGCTCCAGCGGGAAGGAGAGTGAAGCCGAACCGGTTGTGCCGGTGCAGGTAGCGAAGGCCAACACGGAGCCGATCAGACGAATCGTCACCGCCGACGGCGTCTTGTGGGCGCTCACCCAGTCGTCCCTGACCCCGAAGATAACCTCGCCCGTACAGAAATTCCTGGTGGATCGCGGCGACCACGTCCGTGCGGGCGAGTTGCTGGCGGTGCTCGAAAACAGCGATCTCAAGGCGGCGGTGGCCGACGCGAAGGGCGCCTACGAACAGGCGGCCGCAAGCTACCGGAACCTGGAGGCCGCCACGGTTCCCGACGAAATGGTGAAAGCCGAGGCGGACCTGCAGGCGGCCAAGGAATCGATGGATGCGGGGAAAACCCTGCTGGACAGCCGGACGCAGCTTTATCACCAGGGCGCACTGGCGCGCAAGCTGGTGGATGAAGCCGCAGTCAGTTATGCCCAGGCGAAGGGGCTGTACGATACGGCGCAGAAGCACCTTAACTCTCTCAATCGGGTGGGCCGGCAGGAAGAAGTGAAAGTCTCCGCCGCTCAACTGGACTCGGCCAAGGCCCGTTATGACGCCGCGCTGGCGCAGTTGTCCTATTCCGAAATCCGGAGTCCGGTAACCGGCGTGGTGGCCGACCGGGCGGTGTTCCCCGGCGAAATCGCCAATGCCGGGGTGCCTCTGCTGACGGTGATGGATGTATCCAGCGTGATTGCGCGAGTACACGCTCCGCAATCCCAGGCGGCATACCTGCGAGTAGGGCAGCCGGCCAGCATTTCGCTCACCGGCAGCACAGAAGAAGTGAAGGGTAAGGTGACGGTTGTCAGCCCGGCTGTCGATCCGCAGAGCACCACCGTGGAAATCTGGGTTCAGGCGCCGAATCCGGGCGAAAGCCTGCGGCCGGGCGGCACGGTTCAGGTCAGCATCATGGCGGGCACCATTCAGTCGGCTGTGGTGGTTCCGGCGGCCGCCTTACTGCCAGCGGCCGGGGGCGGCACTGCCGTGATGGTGGTGGGCGCAGACTCGGTGGCCCACGAGCACAGGGTCCAGGAGGGCGTTCGCGACGGCGATCGGGTCCAAATTCTAAGCGGAATTTCACCAGGGAACGAGGTGGTTGTTTCCGGGGGCGTCGGATTGGAGGACGGCACCAAAGTTCGCGTTGGACAGCCTGGGGAAGCCACGGAGAAGGCCGGTGGACATGAGTGACCGACACGAAAACGACGGGCCGGCCAAAGTGTCTTCCCAGCGGGAACATTGGACGGCGATCCACGGCAAACCCATCATCTTTCTCATCCTCGTCCTGGTCTCGAGCGGCATTTATCTGGCATTCAACATTCCGATCGCGGTGTTCCCCTCAACCGATTTTCCCCGCGTCGTGATTGGCGCGGACAACGGCGTGGCGCCCATCGACCAGATGCTGGTGACGGTGACGCGGCCCATCGAGGAGGCGGTGAACAGCGTGCAGGGGCTGGAGGAGGTGCGGTCCATCACCAGCCGCGGCTCGGCGGAAATCGACCTGTTCTTCAACTGGAAGGTGGACATGTTCCAGACGCTCGAACTGGTGAATGCCGCGCTGGCGCGGGTCCGGCCGTCGCTGCCGCCCACGGTAACCTGGTGTCGCGACCGCCTGACGTTCGCGGCGTTCCCCATTCATGGGCTACAGCCTCACTTCCGACAGCGGTGCCGCAAACGCAGCTCTGGGAAATGGCCACCTACGATATGAAGCCGCGCCTGAACCGGCTGAACGGGGTGTCCACGGTAGTAGTGCAGGGCGGCGCAGGAGCCCGAGTTCGAAATCCGGCCCGACCCGGCCAGGATGCTGCGTGACCTCGGTTTCGGTCCCTGACATGTCTGGACGCCGTCCGGCGCAGCAACCTGATCGATTCGCCCGGCTTGATCGAGCACAATCACCAGCTCGTGCTCAGCCTGGTGAGCGGCCAGGCGCGCACACTCGGAGGAAATTGCCGATATCGACGTGAAGAACACGCCGGGGGGGCTTCCGGTTCACATCGGAGACGTCGCCGAGGTTCTGCACTCCGTCAAGCCCGTGTACACCATCGTCACGGCCAACGGCAAGCCGGCCGTCCTGCTCAACATCAACCGGCAGCCGGACGGCAACACGGTGGAGGTGGCCGACGAGGTGCACGCCGAAATTGCGCAGATCCGAAAAGACGCTGCCAAAAGGCGTGGTGCTGCAGCCCTTCTACGATCAGTCGGAGCTGGTGAACGATTCCATCAAAAGCGTGCGCGACGCCATTCTGATCGGGCTGGTTCTGGCCTGCATCATCCTGGTACTGTTCCTGCGCGATTGGGGGACGTCCCTGGTGGCCGGACTGGTGATTCCCGCCACCATTGCGGTTACGTTCATCGCCCTGCGGATACTCGGGCGAAAGCTTCAATCTGATGACGCTGGGCGGGCTGGCGGCCGCGGTCGGCCTGGTGATCGACGATGCCATCGTGGTGGTGGAGAACATCGTCATGCACCGCGATTCCGGCCAAAGCCGGGGAGAGGCCATTCGCAGCGCGATACGCGAGATCAGCAAGCCGCTGGTCGGGTCGACGATGACTCCCATCGTGGTCTTCCTGCCGCTGATCTCGATCACCGGGGTGACAGGCGTGTTCTTTCGCGCCCTGGCCGTCACCGTGGCGGCGGCGCTGCTGACGTCGCTGGCGCTGGCGCTCACCTGGACGCCGGCCCTCAGCCATTACTTCCTGCGCCAGCCGGGGCCCGGCGGGAAGGGCGCCGCGCAAAAACACGAAGGCGAAAACGGCCCCGTCATGCGGCGTGTGCTGTAGGCGTACGAGCGCGTGCTTCGCGCCGCGCTGGCCCATCCGGTTGTGCTTATTACGCTTCTCGCGCTGATCGGGCGGGTCTTACTTCTGCTACTCCATCCTGGGCTCGGACCTGCTGCCGGCGATGGACGAAGGCGGCTTCATCCTCGACTACATCATGCCGGCCGGCTCGTCGCTGGCGGACACCAACCGGGCGATCACCGAGGTGGAGGCGATGCTGCAAGAAGGTCCCGGAGGTGGAGAACACCTCTCGCCGCACCGGGATGGAATTGGGCCTGGCCCAGGTGACCGAAGCCAATACCGGCGACATTGCCGTCCGGCTGAAGCGGAACCGCAGCGCAGCTCGGATGAGGTCGTCGCGGAAGTACGCGCCGAACTGAGCAGGCGTCTGCCGATGCTCGATGTGGAGTTCGTCGAGTTGCTCCAGGACATGATCGGCGACTTGACCAGCGCTCCGGAGCCCGTCGTCATCAAGTTGTTTTCGGAGAACCCCGGCCTGTTGCGCGAGTGGGCGCCGAGAGTGGGCAGCGGCATCGAAAAAATCCCGGGCGTGGTGGACGTGTTGAACGGCATCGACAACACTATCAGCGGTCCGGCCATCACTTTCAAGGTGAACCCGGACGCGGCGGCCCGCGCGGGCTTCTCGCCGGAGGAGGTGGAGTTGGACGTCAGTGCCATCATCACGGGCGAGCCGGCCCCCACGCCGGTTGTGACCAACGAACGGGCCTATACCATCCGCGTGCGCTACCCGCAGCAGGCTCGGGCGACGCTTGAAAACATCCGAAACGCGCTGCTGGTGAATGCGGCCGGCAAGACCGCGACCCTGGGTTCCCTGGCGACCGTCGAGGAAGACCCGGGCCAAACCGAAATTCTGCGCGAAAACCTGCAAACCGATGTGCAGGTGACGGCGCGGCTGGAGGGGCTGAACCTGGGCAGCGGAATCGCGGCCGTAAAGAAAGTGGTCGCGGGTTTGAATCTGCCGCCCTCCATCCGCGTGGAGTATGGCGGGGCCTATGCGGAACAGCAGAGGTCCTTTCACGACCTGGCGGTGGTCTTGATTCTCGCCATCGTGCTGGTGTTCACCGTGCTGCTGTTCGAATTCGGCGGTTTTGCCGCCCCCGCCGCCATTCTGTCGTCGGCATTGCTTTCGACCTCGGGCGTGTTTCTGGCGCTGCTCGCCACCGGCACCACGTTCAATCTCTCTTCCTTCATGGGGCTCATCATGGTGATCGGCATCGTGGCGAAGAACGGGATTCTCCTGCTCGACGCCGACCAGCGTTTCCGCGGCGAAGGGGCAACCGCGTTCGAAGCCATGGTGCGGGCCGGCGAGCGCCGCCTGCGGCCCATCATCATGACCGCAATGGCGACCGTGGCCGGCATGGTGCCGCTGGCACTGGCGTGGGGAGCCGGCTCGCAGATGCTGCAGCCGCTGGCAATCGCGGTGATCGGTGGCATATTGGCATCCATGGTGCTCTCGCTGGTGGTGACGCCCGCAGTCCATTACTTCATCACGGGTCCGGGCCATTCGCCGGAAATGTGAAATGAGGAAAGTCCTCAACTTCCCGATCCACGCGAGGCCGCGCTCTTCAGGGTTTTTGCACATTCGGATGTTTTACGAAAGAATGAGAAGTCCGTGCGACAGGCGCTGCCCCGGTGTGGTCTGCTGCGCCGAACATTCTCTTGGGAGGAGTGAATGGTGTGCAAACGCGTACTGTGCGCTGCGGGATGCCTGACACTTCTGGTGTTCTCCGCCGTGGCGCAGCAAGCGCCCAATCCGCTGAGCGTTCAGGATTGCATTCGGCTGGCTGAGTCCGCTCCCTCTTCGATCACCCTGGCCCGGCAGGACCGCGAAATCGCCGGGCGGCAGGTGGTGGCCGCGCGGGCCGGGTTTCTGCCGCAGGCCGGCATTATCGGCGGCTACACTTACAACAGCCCGCTGCGCGATGACCGGTCGTCCATGAGTTACGTGGCGCTCAACGGGCTTCGGGAGTACGCCACGCTGTTCTCCGTCAACCAGGAAATCGATACTTCGGGCAGGCTTCGAGCCGACCTTCGACGGGCCCACGCGGGGCGCGACGCCGCGGCGGCCAGTCTGGATATCGCCCAGCGCGACTTGCACCGGGCCGTCACCGCTTCCTACTACCGCCTGCTGCTGGCCAGAAAGCTGGTGGGCATCGTTGAAGAGTCGCTGGCCGAGAGCCGCGATTTCGAAAAACGCACCCAGCAGCGGTTCAACGGCGGGGAAGCGGCGCGGGCCGACGTGGTGAAAGCACAAGCGCAGGTGGCTTCGCTCAACCAGATCCTGAGCACGGCCCAGCTCGACGCCGAGAGCGCCAACCACGAGCTGGCCTCGTATTGGACTACCGACGTGGCGACTCGCCTGGAAGTGGTGGATGTGCTGGACCAGGCGGTTCCGCCGCCGGAAGCGGCTCCGCAGCCGAATGCTCCGTTTATGCGCCGGCCCGAGATTCGGTTGTTCGATGCGCAGCTCGGCGCCACCCGCGCCGACGTGCAGACAGCGCGGTCCTCGCTGCTTCCCCAATTGGGTGTCACCTTCCAGTACGGCCTGGACGCCAACGCGGTACGCAGCCGCGAGCGCGGTTATGCCGCTTTCGTCTTCCTGAATGTTCCTTTGTTCGATTGGATGCGAGGGTTTGCCAACCTGGGCGCGGCCAAGACCCGGCGCAGCCAGGCGGAAGAGAGCCGCGCCATCGCCGAGCGGAGTTTTTCACGCGAGTATCAGGATGCGCTGGCTCGCGTGAAGAGCCTCTACCAACAGATCGGCCTGGCCGACAACGAGAGCAAGCTGTCGCAGGAAGACCTGCATCTCAGTCGTGTGCGTTACGAAGGCGGCGATGGAGCCGCGCTCGATGTGGTCGTCGCTCAGAATCAACTCGCGCAGGCACGGACCAATTACTACACGGCCATTGTCGATTATCTGAACGCGCGGGTGGACTTGGAGGTCGCGTCCGGAAGATGATGAAGCTGCTTTCCGCATTGATTATTTTCGCGCTCCTGTGCGGCTGCCGCTCTGAAGAAGAGAGCTCCCCTCCGGTGGTGGTAGCCGTCAAGGTGGCGCGGGCAGAGAGGGCCGACGTCGAGCTCTCCGTCACCGCGCCGGCGCGTCTGTACGCGGTGGACCAGGCCAACGTCAGCTCTCGCGTCACCGCCCCCATCGCCCGGCTGCTGGTGCGCAAAGGCGACGCGGTCCGCCAGGACCAGCTTGTGGCCGAACTGGACGACCGCGACCTGGTCGCCCAACGGCAGGAAGCCGTCGCCGCGGTCGCCGATGCGCAGGCGACCTTCGAAAAGACATCCCAGGGCACGCTGCCCACCGATGTCGAGCGCGCACAGGGCGACGTGGCGGTGGCCAAGGCGGCGCTGGACGAGGCGCAGAAGATCGAAGACCGGCGCAAGCAACTGTTCGACGAAGGAGCCATCCCGCAGCGCGATCTGATCGTGAGCCAGAGCCAACTGGCGCAGGCCCAGGCGCGCTACCAGGTGGCCGCGAAATCTCTGGAGCTGCTCCAGACGCAGTCGCAGGAAAGGGACGTTCGCATTGCCAAGAGCCGGCTCGAGCAGGCCCAGGCGCGGCTGGCCAACATCCAGGCGCAACTCAATTTCACTCGAATTCGCAGCCCGTTTCCCGGCTACATTACCGAGCAGTTCGTATGGCCGGGAGACATGGCGATGCCGAACGCCCCGATGTTTACCGTGATGGACCTGAGCACGATTGTGGCTCGCGGCCAGGTGCCCGATTCCGAGGCGGGCCCGCTTGCCGCCGGGCAGAAATGCGTTTTTGTCGCCTCCGACGGTTCCGGCAGCTTCGACGGGCGTGTCTCGATGGTCAATCACGCGGTCGATCCGGCCGCTCGCACCGTCGAATCGTGGTGCCGCATCCCGAACTCCGGCCTCAAGCTGCGGGCGGGGATGTTCGGCACTTTACGGTTCGTCACCGGCACCGCGCCAAACAGCGTGGTGGTTCCGCTCTCGGCGGTCCAGTTAGAAGAAGGGACCCACGATGGGACCGTTTATGTGGTCGGCCCGGGCGGGATTGCGCATGAAACCAAGATCCGGGCCGGTGTCATGCTGGGCGATCGCGCACAAATCCTCAGCGGCTTGAAAGGCGGGGAGACGGTGATCACCGAAGGCGAATACGGCCTGCCGGATGGAACGAAAGTACGCACGACGGGAGGGGCAGGACAGTGAGCCCGCGGCTCGCGCAGTTCGTTCAGGGCCACGCCCGGGCCATGGTGGTGCTGGTTCTCACCTTCGCCCTGGCGGGTATCGCTTTCATCTTCAAGCTGCCCATCTCCATCTTTCCGCAAACCGACTTCCCGCGCATCATCATCCTGGTCGACAACGGCATCACGCCGGTCGACATCCAGATGCTGCAGGTGACGCGACCCATCGAAGAGGCGATCCGGATGGTGCCGGGCATCACCGACGTCCGTTCCACCACCGCCCGCGGCTCCACCGAGATCAGTGTGTTCTTCCGCTGGAACGTGGACATTGTGAGTGCACTCCAGCTGGTGCGAAGGACGCATCTCCCAAATCACCCCCTCGCTTCCACCCACCGCGCGGTTCTACATCAATCGCATGACTTTCTCGGTGTTCCCGATGCTCGGCTTCAGCATCACCTCGCCCACCCGGTCGCTTTCCGATCTGTGGCAACTCGCCTACTACGATCTGGTCGCCGCGGCTGTACCGGCTGCCGGGCATCTCCGAAGCCCGCATCGTCGGCGGGCGCCAGCCGGAGTACCACGTCCTGGTGGATCCCCGAGAGCTGAACGCCTACGGGATGCCGCTCACCAAGGTTGTCGACGCCCTGCGCAACAGCAACCTCATCAGCCCCTCCGGCATGGTGCAGGAAAACCACCGTCTGTACCTGACCACCGTGACCGGGCTGGTTGCGCGACCCGAAGCAGATTGAGAACACCGTGGTTGATGTGGTGAAGGGCACGCCGGTGCTGGTGAAGAATCTGGCCACGGTGGTTCCCGGTGAGATGCCGGTCTACAACATCGTCACCGCCGACGGGCGTCCGGCCGTGCTGGTGAACGTGCTGCAGCAGCCCGACGGCGATGCCGTTCGCATTGCCGACGCCGTCAACGCCGAGCTGGCCGACATCCGGAAGACGCTGCCGCCCGACATCCACATGGCCATCTTCTACGACCAGTCCATCCTGGTGCGGGATTCGATCCAGGGGGTCGTGGAGGCAATCCTGATCGGTCTGGCGCTGTCGATTGGGGTGCTGCTGGTGTTTCTGAAGTCGTGGCGCACCACGCTGGTGGCCGCGGTGGTGATCCCGTTAGCCTGTCTCATCGCCATCGTGTTCATGTAGCTGTTCAACATGAGCTTCAATCTCATGACGCTGGGCGGATTGGCGGCCTGCATCGGCATCGTCATCGACGACGCCATCGTGATGGTGGAGAACATCACGGTGCATCTGGCAAGCGGCCAGTCCGCGCGCGAGGCCGCCGACAGCGCCATCACCGAATTGACCCCCGCGCTCATCGGCGTCCACCATGACGCCCATCATGGTGTTCGTCCCCCTCGTCTTCCTGGGCGGCGTCACCGGCGTGTTTTTCCGCGCCTTGGCAATGACCCTGGTGACGGCCTTACTTGCGTCGCTGTTCCTGGCCATCTTCTTCACGCCGGTTCTTGCTTCCGTTTTCTTACGCCGCCGGGCGGCGGACGTTGCCGACGAACACCCCGAGCAGGCTGGCGAAGGCGCCGTGTTGCGCTGGCTCACTCACCGATACGAGCGGGCGCTGCACTGGGTACTGTACCATCCGCGGACCGTTCTTCTTTCGTCGCGGGAGTGTTGGCGCTGGGGATGGTGGGGCTTTACTTCCAGCTCGGCACCGGCTTCCTGCCGGATATGGATGAGGGCGCGTTCGTGCTCGACTACGTCACTCCTCCGGGTACCTCTCTCGAGGAGACCGACCGCATTCTCCGGCACATCGGGCAGATGCTCAAGGAAACCCCGGAAGTCGCCAGCTATTCGCGACGCACCGGCGCGCGTCTGGCGCTGGCCATCGCCGAACCGAATACCGGCGACTTCCTGATTCGCCTGAAGAAGAATCGCAGCCGCTCGGTGGACGAGGTCACTTCCGAGCTGCGCCGCAAGATCACCAGCTCGGAACCCGCCATCGACGTGGAGTTTCCGCACATCCTGGAGGACCTCATCGGCGACCTCGCCTGGTCGCCCGAGCCGATCGAGATCAAGGTCCACAACGACGACTATGAAGCTCTCCAAGGAGACGGCCGCCAAGATCGAAGAGTGGCTCCCCAAGGTTCGCGGGGTAGTGGATATCGTCAACCAGACGGTGGTCATCGGGCCCACGGTGGATTTCCGCGTCTCGCAGGAGAAAGCGGGGTTGGCGGGATTCGGCGTCCGGGACGTAGCCGACATGCAGGCCGCGATGCTCGACGGCGTAGTGACATCGGAAATGATTCGCGGCGACCGCTCATACGGGATTCGCGTGCGTTATCCCGTCAGGTACCGCTCTTCCACCGACGAGCTGAAACAGCTTCTGCTGACCTCGCCGACCGGGCAGACGGTCCCCATGTCGAGCATTGCCACGCTCGAACTGGAGAAGGAGACAACCGAGATCCGCCGCGAGAACCTGCGCGACGAAGCGGTGGTGACAGCTCACCTGGAGAACCGCGATCTGGGTTCGGCGATGAACGAGATCCAGGCGCGGCTGGCGAAGGAAGTGGCGCTGCCGCCCGGCACCCAGATTGAGTATGGCGGCCTGTACTATATCCAGCAGGAATCGTTCCGCGGGCTGACGCAGGTGCTGTTGCTCTCGATTCTGCTGGTCTTCATCATCCTGGTGTTCGAGTTCCGCTCGTTCTCGCACCCCATCGCCATCCTGCTGGCCACGCTGCTGTGCGGCTCGGGCGCGTTGATCGCCCTCTACATCACCGGGACGACGCTCAATATCTCCTCCTTCATGGGTGCCATCATGGTGGTCGGCATCGTCCAGAAGAACGGCATCCTGATGCTCGACGCGGAGCAGCATTATTCAGCGCAAGGTCTGGATCTGCGAGAGGCCATTTTCCAGGCGGGCCGGCGCCGTCTCCGGCCGATTGTAATGACCGCGCTGGCCGCCATTCTGGGCATGGCTCCGCTGGCGGTCGCGGTGGGTTCCGGGCGCGCAGATGCTGCAGCCGCTGGCGATCGCAGTGATCGGCGGTGTGGCGGTTTCGATGGTGCTCTCGCTGCTGATCACGCCGGTGCTGTACTACAAAATGAGGCAGTGGGGGCTATAGCGCGAGACGATCAACGCCGGGCGCGACAGTAAAGCGGTCTGCCGTCGCAGCCTCCAGGCAGACCCACTCCCTCCCGGTCGTGGCTCGATTCGGCCGTGAAGTCGCCTTGGGCCCTCGCCGCTTCTTCGCTCGGTACAAGACGTCGGATCTGGAACCGGCCATAATGACAAATAGGGAGGTGGTATCGAAATGGGGAAAACTGAGCTTACCGCCACTGTCAAAGCCATGCTGCAGGACGGCAAAGGGCTCCTGGCTATGGACGAGAGCAACCCGACCTGTAACAAGCGCTTCGCCAAACTGGGAATTCCGCAAACGGTGGAGGCCCGCCGGGACTGGCGGGAGCTGATCTTGACCACGTCCGGGCTGGGGGAATTCCTCGGCGGAGCAATTCTGTTTGACGAGACCATCCGCCAGTCCAAAAATGACGGCACGCCCTTTGTCGAGCTCCTCGCCGCGGCCGGCATTGTTCCGGGCATTAAGGTGGACGCCGGCGCCAAAGATCTGGCCGGCCATGCCGGGGAGCGCGTTACCGAAGGTCTGGATGGCTTGCGGGAGCGCCTGTCGGAATACCGCCAAATGGGAGCGCGCTTCGCGAAGTGGCGGGCGGTGATTACCATCGGCGATGGGATTCCCAGCCGGGGATGTCTCGAAGCCAACGCACACGCCCTGGCGCGCTACGCGGCGTTGTGTCAGGAGGCCGGGCTGGTTCCCATCGTCGAACCCGAGGTGCTGATGGAGGGCAGCCACAGCCTGGAGCAGTGCGCCCAGGCAACGGAAGCGGCGCTGCACACGGTTTTCAGCCAGCTCTACCGGCAAAGGGTTCTGTTGGAAGGCATGATCTTAAAGCCCAACATGGTGCTCCCCGGCAAAGATTGTTCGAAGCAGGCCAGTGTCGAAGAAGTGGCGGATACCACCGTCGCGTGCCTGCTCCGTGCGGTGCCGGCGGCGGTCCCCGGCGTGGCATTCCTGTCCGGCGGGCAGAGTGCGGAGCTGGCCTCGGCGCGCTTGAATGCCATGAACCTCCGGTGGCGGGCCAGGGCGCCCTGGGTGCTGACGTTTTCCTATTCCCGCGCCATCCAGCAGCCGGCGCTGGACGCCTGGAAAGGACAGAAAAGCAATGTCGCCGCCGCTCAGTCGCTGCTGCATTTCAGGGCCAAGTGCAACAGCCTGGCGCGCCGGGCGACGTACAGGTCCGAAATGGAGACGGCTCCTTCTTCTGCTTTAGCAGGTTGACGTTTGCCGCCGGCCCAGGTTCGAAACAACTGGTTGCCGATTCATAGTTCCAGCCCCGACTCGGAGCGACAGGCTGCCGCTCCACAGAGAGGAGAAGCCTGACTTATGGGCCCCACCCTTTACTTTCTACGCCACGGCGAGACGCAGGCCAGCCGGACCGGCGGCTATTGCGGAGAATTGGACGTGGACCTCACTCCCGAAGGCCGCCAAATGGCGGAAGACTTCTCCGCCGCCTACAAATCGTCGCTCTGGACGGCGGTGTATTGCAGTCCGCTGCACCGGACCAGGGACACCGCCAGGCCCTTGTGCGAAGCGGTGGGCCTGGAGATGCAACTGCGGGACGGCCTGAAAGAAATCGCTTACGGGCAATGGGAGGGGATGACTCCCGAGGAGGTGAACCACCGCTTCCACGACGAGTATGTCCGGTGGCTGGCGGACCCGGGCTGGAATTCGCCCACCGGGGGAGAACGGGGCGTGGACATCGCCCGCCGCAGCTCCGGAGTGCTGGAGGAGATCGACCGGACGTATTCGGCGGGGCGAATCCTGGTGGTATCCCACAAAGCCACCATCCGAATCATGCTGTGCTCCCTGTTGGGGATCGATGCGGGCCGCTATCGAGACCGCATCAGCATGCCGGTGGCTTCGCTGAGCGTCGTGGAAATGACGGAACGGGGCCCCTTGTTGAAGTTGCTGGGCGATCGCACCCACCTGCGGGAAAGCCTACGCCAGCGTGCGGGCACGTAGAAGATGCCTGAACCAGTAGAAACGACCGGCGGCGAGTCCCGGTATGCCGCCGTTCACCTTCCCTTGCCCCAATTCGATGCGGTTGGGTCTTCGGGGACCGCGATAACGGCCTTCGAAAGCGGGTCCCGCCAGATACGCCGGAATCCGTGCGGGATCCCTATTTGCGCGTCAATACCATCCAAAACCAGGTAGTCGCTGGCGGCGTCCGTACCGGAATATACAGCCAGCCGCCAGTGATGCATCGAGTACATGGCCCGGTAGAAATCGAGGCTGGCGTACAGCAAACCGCTAACCGCTATGTTCACCTCTTGTCCGGCCTCTGCGGGACGTTCGCGCAGGAAACTGGCGGCCTGCCCGGTTCCGGCTGCATACTCCATCCAACCGAAGTGGTCGAGGGTGAACTGCAATCCGGATTGGACCGCCATTGCCCCGCAGAACAAAAGGTACAGTGCGGCGAAACTCCTGCGGGGCAAAGCGCCCGATCGGAATCGCTGGATTAACAGGCACATAGTGAATGCCAGGAGAGGCCAGCAATACAACACCACGCGCGCGTATGGATAGGGAGCCCCGGCCAGGTAGTGAGCGGCGAGTAACAGAACGATGGTGAGTAACAGGCTCCCTCCGAAGAAGTAGAGGCACAGGCTATTCGGAGAGAGATCAAATAGAGCCGGGCTCTTGGTTTTGATTCGATCCATCACTCGCCGGACGAAAAGGTACATAACGGTTCCAACGGTGATAGAACAGCATCAGGCGAAAGGCCGGATACATCCAGGCCGAGGCCCAGGTGTCGGAGACGGACGTCCACAAGTGGTTGCCGTCCCAGTCGTGCACCACGCAACTGACGGCGAAGTTGTTCAGGCTTTCCAAGATCGAATTGAATCCGACGAACGCGTGAAGGTTGGCGTGCAACAGCGGCCCGGCGGTGATGGCGCCGGCGGTAACAATCTCGGGCGCCAGCAGCCACGCCGCGGCTTTCCCGCCGAGTTCGGGCGTACGTCTCGCGGCGGCGATCAAAAACAGCAGGTTCAGCGCTGCGACCGGTATCCAGAACGCGAGGTTGGCGGCCAGCGATAAGCCGAGAGCCGTGCCGGCCGCGGCAAGCCACAGCGGCCTGCGCAGCGGGGTCTCGAAGAAAAACCGGACGCAATAGAAAACGCAGAACAGAAAGATACCGAGCGCCAGGCTGTATCCGCGCGCTTGGGACATGTAGTCGAAGATCAGGGGATTCAGCGCGATCAGACAGACAGACAGCAGCATCATCCATCCTTTACCGAACAACGTCCGGCCCAGGCACGCGGTGGCGGCGAAGCAGAGGAGACATCCGATCAGGCTGGGAATCCGAAGCGAGAATTCCGACAACCCGAACCCCTGAACGCTGGCTTTTGCCAGCAGGCTGTAAAGCACGTGATGGTTCGGCGCGTAGGTGGTGAGAATCTGTCTGAGAGGTGGGGCCACGAAACTCAGGTAGGTATAAGCCTCATCCATCGTCACCGACAGGGCCCAAGCGCGGTAGACGCTGGCAAGGAAGAGGAAAATCAGCAGGCCGAGGGCAATACGCTCCGGAAGCCTGCGCGCGCTGAACACGGATTGAGTATAGCGAAGTAAAGCAGGGCGATCAGCAGAAGGTTAGCGGATACGCTTCAGGCCCGGCTGAATCCCCGCGGGAACGCGTGGAGCGCGTGCGTCGGCCCTCAGTTCTACGGCCCGGGTGTCGCAAAGAATTGATCGTGTCATGGCCTCCCAGGGGATTCCTGAACGCTGGGCGACAGTGCAGGACCAATCGACATCTGGCCGGACTCATTGTTGAAATAATCTTACCGAGGTGCCCTGTGACTCCATGGCGTCCCGGTCAACTCGGGCGAACTCAGAGGCACTTACAACGCGAGGCTGACACCCGGCCTTACTCGTGCCGCAGTGCGACCATTGGATCAATTCGTGACGCATTTCGGGCAGGCAGGTAGCCAGCCAGAACTGCCGCAATCACCAGCGTCGCCGCTGATCCTATCAAAGCCAACGGATCGTTAGGTTTCATTCCGAAGAGAAAGGACTCCACCAGTTTCGAGGCCGTAAGCGCCGCCGGCACACCGAGGGCCAGCCCGGCGGCGGCCAGCAGAAACACCTCGCGAAGGACCATCCAAACTACCAGGCTGCGTTGCGCGCCGAGCGCCATCCGGATGCCGATTTCACTCGTCCGCCGGGCGACTCTGTAGGACATGGCTCCGTAGAGGCCCACACATGCAATCGCCAGCGCGAGGACGGCAAACACGGTGCACAGGCGGGCAAAGGTGATCTCCTGGTTGATGCTCTGATCGATCCACGCACCTTGGCTTTTTACCTCGGAGACCGGCAAGCGCGGATCCGCCCGCTGGACCAGATCGCGCACGGCACGGACATAGTTAAGCGGATTCCCGACCGTGCGCAGTTCGTAAGTCATCGCTTGCACCGGTCCCCAACCACGCTGTGCAAATGGGAGATAGACGGTTGGCGGCGGCGTTCCCTTGAGGTCGCCATAGAGCGCATTCGCGGATACGCCCACGATCTCAATATCGCAATTGGGGCATCCGTGCTGCAGAGCCAGGTGCTGGCCGATAGGATTCCGATTTCCGAAACTTCTCTTCACAAACGCCTCGTTCACTACTGCGACCATGGGAACGCCAAGCCGGTCGCGATCGTCGTCAGGCACGATCAACCTCCCGGCGGCCGGCTGAATCCCGAGACCGTCGAAATAGTCTCCGGACACGTATTCGGTTTTTGCAAGCTCGGACCGGCCATGAAATGACAGGTTGAGAGAGCCGGCGCCCTGATACCCGAAAACGATTGAGAAAACTGTGTCGTTCCTGCGGAACAGCTCGAAGGCTGGATAGGAGAAGAATCCGCCGATGAACCCCCCGTTGGGGTCGTTGAAGCTATCGGAATGCCGGTTCGTGCCGTGCATCTCACGGTGCGGAGTATGCCAGCTCAGCATCACCAGGGATTGGGGGTCGGGCACCGGCAGCGACCGAAGCAAGATCGAATCCATGAAGCTGAAGATTGCCGTATTGGCCCCGATTCCCAGGGCGAGTGAGAGGATCGCCATCGCGCTGAAAGTCTTGTTCGCGGCGATGGTGCGAAACCCGTAGCGGCAGTCCTGTGCGAGTTGTTCCAGCCAAGTCCACGTCCACGCGGTGCGGGCTTCCTCCTGCACGAGAGTGAGGTTTCCGATGTCGCGGTGCGCGGCGTAGCGGGCCTCTTCGCGGGTCAATCCTGTGCCCTGTCGCTCTTCGGCCTCCTCTTCGAGGTGGAACTGAAGTTCGTCGCGGAGATCCTCTTCGTTCCGGCGGCGGCGCAACCAGAATCGCAGCCTCTGAAAGGATGAGCTCATTGTCCCTCCTGATTGGCTGGCTTCACGATCAATCGCATGGCGCGGGAGAACGTCGCCCACTTCGACTGCTCGGCAGCGAGCTGCTTGCGTCCCTGACGTGTGAGGCGATAGAATCTGGCGCGCTTCCCTTTATCCGAGAGATCCCAGGACGCGGTGACCCAGCCCTTCGCCTCCAACCGGTAGAGAGCGGGATAGAGTGATCCGGTTTCGACCTGGAGCAGGTCTTCGGAGGTCCGCTGAATGTGTTTGGCGATGGCGTGTCCGTGGGTGGGACCGACAAGGAGCGTTTGGAGGATGAGGAGGTCGAGGGTGCCCCGGAGCAACTCGACATGGGCTGGAGCGTCGCTTTTCATTCTGTAGAAACTCTACCACACTTTGTGTAGGCTTTCTACTAGTGGTGAATACCCTGGAAGTGATTTGCTCGAGTCTGGCCGGAAATCTGGATGTTGCACGATGCGGTCCCCCCCGGATGCTCCGGAGGGCCGACAATCTCTGAAGCACCGAATTCATCCTCTACGCCCCGAATTGATCCTCGTCCCTGCCGGCGTAGTGTCTACGAACCTATTCGACCTTGAATTCGTGATGCGTTGTCATTTCGTGTAGACACCCGCTAGTCGCCGAGTGGGTCGATCCATTGGAGCACCGGGAACCGCCGGAAGCCCTGGTCCGTCGAGGCCAGCGTAGCTCCGTTCTCGATTGCCAGCGCGGCAAGAACCGCATCCGTTACCAGCGGGCCCGTTGCAGCATGGTTGACAACCAGCAGCTCCAGGATTTCCGCATGACGTGGCCCCGGCTGCAGCACAACTATCCCTGGCTGCGCCAGCCATTCGCGAACGATTGCGAACGCTTCCTTCGCGGGGCGTGGATTGGCCCAGATTCGTGAATTCGTCGAGATACGGACAAATGCCCAGAGGGTAATCCAGGGCAGCGCGACCGTCTCGCTGCTTTCGAACAATTCCTTAAGCCACCGTGCCGCCGCCCGCTGTTGCGGCGCGTCCGCATTGTAAGCGTACAGAAGCAGGTTGGCGTCAAGAATGGTCACCGATGCCGCTCGCCCTCGCCGTAGTCGAGCAGAGACTCGATGTCGTCGTGATTCAAACCCTCCCGGTATCCCATGTGCGTGGGTTTGACTTTGAGCGCACGGCGGCGCGGTTGAGTCTCGAGATTGAGCAGTGCCGCGCGTAGCAGATCGTTGAGGGTTTCCTTAAAAGATGTCCCTCTCGACCGGCTTTCACGCTTCAACCTCGCCAGGACGTCGTCATCGAGCGTGACAGTGGTCCGGATGCTCATGATGTTTTAACATTAGCATCAAACGCATCACAGCAGCTTGCGGCGATGGAGGAAAGCTCCGAACCCGAACGCGAGCGAGGGGACCATTCGCCCCCCGAGCATACCCGGGGCTTTCCAGAACGCCCGCGTCCGGACAGGGCAGGGAAGGGAGTGCGCAGTTCACTGCGTCTCTATGAGCGGTCAATCGTCCCCTCACTTGCGTTCGGGGTTCGGATAACATGCGGTGCCGCGGCGTCGCCATGCCGGTACACTTTCCGGATAGCACCGTACGTAGAAAAAAGGCCGGATCGGTGGACCCGGCCTGGAGAGTGGTGTGTCGGTGTGAGGAAAAATCAGTCTCCGAAGCTTCCTACTTCTTCGCGCTCTTCCTGCCTAACGGGTGGCTCGGCTGTGGTTTCGCCGGCGAGATTCCGGCGATTTGCACGATGCTCCTTCTGCCGGCTTTTCGCCCAGGACGTGCTCGCGGTAGAGCTTCATCATGCGCTCGTGCTCTTCCTGCTTGCGCTTGTGCTTCCATCATTTCCTTGAGCTTGACGTCGCGCTGGCGGGCCTTCTCTTCGCGGGCGGTCTTGGCGATGCCGAGCTTATCCAGATCGTGCTGCTTCTCTTCGGTAACCAGTTCCGCGCGGACCAGCATGCGAGTGTTCTTTGCTGACAGGTTCACCTTCTTGCCGCCGGCGAAGATTTCGTGCCGGCCGTGCTCCTCGTACCACTTGGTGAGCGTGGCCGTCATATGCATCTTCTCGATGATGTTGCGCCAGCCGATGCCGGTGTTGTACGCGCAGAAGCTGATCTCGCCTTCCTGCGTGGCGTAGGGAATGATGCACTGCTCGGTGCGGCGGAAGTCGTAGTTGAACAGATCCTGGAACCACATGCCCGCGATGAACAGCACGTTCCAGCGGTCGCTTGCGGCGGAGTTGATGTCCTCGATCGTGCGCGTGCCGTCCACCTTGCCGTAATTCTTGCCGCTGGCGCCGAAGGTCTTGTCCATCTTCTTCAGCATGGCTCCCGAGCGAAAAGTGCTTGGGCGCCGCGAAGGGACTGTAGTTGCGCGCCACCGCCAGCGCCATGCCGAGCACCGAAAGGAATTTGCCGCGGCCGGCGTCGGTGACGCGGGCGACGTCCTTCGCCAGCTGGTCGACGTTCAGGAACGCGCCGAATGGCACGGCTTCCTTGGTTTCCTTGTCCACCATGATGGCCAGGCCGATGCCGCAGTTCGGGTGGCAGCCGCAGCTCAACTGGCCCCAGTCCTTGTTCGGCCCGTGCACCATGTCGGCCCAGTCGCAGAAAGTACTCATGAACGAGATGGGGAACCAGTCGCGCGCCGGCTCGCCGAGCCCGATCTGGTTCTTCACGTCGTGCGCCAGGTGCGAGAGCGTGTAGCGCTGCGCCATGCGGCGTTCGTCGGTGATGGCCTCGTCGCGGCCGGTGAAGCTGACCGGCTGGAACGAAAGGAAGTTCAGCCGCTTGGGATTGTCCAGCGCGAACTGCACGATGCGGCCCACCTGCTCGTTGTTGATGCCGTTGACGATGGTGATCACCGGCACCAGCTCGACGCCGTTCGAGTGCAGGTTCTCCATGGCCCGCAGCTTCACGTCGTAAAGGTTGCCGACCGCGCGGTGCGAGTTGGCGGCGTTGCCGATGCCGTCGAACTGCAGGTAGGCGTAGCGCAGCCCGGCTTCGGCCGCCTGGCGGCAGAACTCGGGGCTCTTGGCGAACTCGATTCCGTTGGTGGCCGCCTGCACGCTGTTGTAGCCCACCTTGCGGGCGTACCGCACGGCGTCCAGGAAGTAGGGCGAAAGCGTCGGCTCGCCGCCGGAAAACTGCACCGACATCTGGCGGCGCGGCTTGATGGTGATGGCGTTGTCGAGCAGCGTGCGGATGTCGTCCCAGCTCAGCTCGTGCACGAAGCCCACCTGGTTGGCGTCCATGAAGCACGGGTCGCACATCATGTTGCAGCGGTTGGTGAGATCGATGGTCAGCACCGAGCCGCGGCCGTGGGTGATGGTGCTGGTGCCGTGGTTGTGCAGGCTCTCGTCGTTGTGCGCCCGGATGTCGCGGCCCGGGAAATTGTCTTCCAGATGCCGCATGAAGGCCGGGTCGATGGACATGACATCCTCGAAGTGGCCGTGCTTCGGGCAATCCTTCACCATCAGGATCTTGCCGTCGCGCTCGATGATCTGCGCTTTGATCTCGCCCAGCTTCTCGTGTTTCAGCACTTCCACCGGAGTCTTGCCGTCGAGGATTTCCTGGCGGATCTCGGGGACGCAGCGGGGGCACAGCGAATCGGTTGAGCGCGGCCACCCCAGCGGCGGCTTGGTCTTCTGGTACGACTTCAGCAGGGGTTTGTCAGACCACTTCGGAGTAAACGTCGGCTTCTGGTTGATCTGGTTGAGACGGTCGAAAACGTTCCACGCCACGTTGGCCGTGACGGCAAGCGCCTTCTCTGCGTACTTTACGGGCTTGTGCATAGGGTTTCAGACTCCTGGTCAGTCGACTAAACTATTGATTCCGAATGTATTTTGGATTTCCCAGCGCTTCAGCATTCCCAGTGCTAAAGAAACCCGCTCTGGCCCGGGTATGCTCCGATCCGATATCATCAGCAGTATAGTAACTGCCGTGGTGCTGAGCCCTATCGGATTCTGTTAAATGGTTCAATTTCCACGCCGTACGGCGATTTCACTGGTTGAATGGAGGGTCGGGAAAAGGATGAGGACGGACATCAATTCCGAAGCAGACTTTGCGCGATCTGGCCCGCCGCTGCGGCTTCGAGCTGTGCGGTGTGGCGGCGGCGCGTCCGCTGCCGGAGTTCGCCTTCTACCGGCACTGGGTTGGAGGGCGGAAACGCGGGTGAAATGCGATACCTCGCCGGCCACCGGGGCGAGCTACGCTCCGACCCGCGGCTGTCTGCTGCCCTCCGCCAAATCGGTGATTTCGGTGGGAAAGCTGTACAACCGGCCCGAGCCGTACACCCCGGTCGACCGGCTTCGCCAGCAACGGCGCGGTTGGATTTCGCGCTACGCCTGGGGCGCCGATTACCACACGGTGATGCGCCAGGGTCTGGAACGTCTGGCGGCCGAAGTTGGTCCGCCACGTCGGGGAATTCGAATATCGCGTCGCCGTGGACACGGCGCCCTTGCTCGAACGCGCCCTGGCAAGGCAGGCGGGCTTGGGCTGGATTGGGAAGAACACCTGCCTCATCCGTGAGGGCCAGGGCTCGTGGTTCTTCCTTGGCGAGCTGCTGGTCTCCCTGGAGATCGAGCCCGACAAACCGCCTCCGGACCGCTGCGGAACCTGCCGGCGCTGCATCGACGCTTGTCCCACGCAAGCCATCGTGCGCAATCCCGGGCCGGACGGGCCCGGCCTGGATGCTCGATTCGCGGCTCTGCATCTCCTACCTGACCATCGAGCTTCGGGGCGCGATTCCCGAAGAAATCCGCTCCGGGCATGGGGAACCACGTCTTCGGATGTGATATCTGTCAGGATGTCTGTCCCTGGAACCGGAAGGCGCCGGTGGCCGCCGAAGAGGCGTTTGCCGCCCGCAACCTCAGTCCCTCGCTGGCCGGGCTTGCCGGGATAACGGAAACAGAATTTCGCGAGCGTTTCCGCGAAACACCGCTGTGGCGGGCGAAATATGGCGGATTTCTGCGCAACGTAGCAGTAGCGATGGGCAACTGCGGCGACGATAGTTTTCTGGAACCGTTGACGCGGATCGCGTCATCGGCATACAAAGAGGCGGCAAGCCACGCATCCTGGGCCTGCCGGCGGATTCGCAGCCGGATGAATCGTTAAATGACGGGCGCTTGCAAGATCTCGCTCTGCGCGCTGGCGCTACTGGCGGCGGCGGCGCCGCTCCCTGGCGCGCAACGACGCCAGACTGCCGCTGAGTTGGTGGAGCGAGGCTTCGACCATTTCTACAATCTCGAATACGACGAAGCGATCCACGACTTCGAGCAGGCTGTTCGGCAGGAACCGCGGGACCCGGCGCTCCACAATCACCTGGCGCAAGCGGAGCTGTTCCGCGCGATGTTCCGCGCAGGTGCGCTCGAAAGCGAGTTGGTCACCGGCAATAACGCTTTTTTACGGCGGCAGAACGTTGAGCCTACCCCCGAAGAAGAGAAGCAGTTCGACACCAACATCGACGAAGCCCTCCGTCTCTGCCAGCAGGCGCTGGCAGAAAACCCGAAGGACACGCACGCCCTCTTCGAGCAAGGCGTGGCCTACGGTTTACGGGCGAATTACGGCTTTCTGGTGCGCAAATCCTGGTTCTCGGCCTTGCGCGACGCCTCCCGCGCGCGTGCCTCGCAAAACCGCGTATCGGAACTGGACCCGTCGAACGTGGATGCGCTGCTGATCCAGGGACTCTACGATTACGTGGTGGGCAGCTTGTCCTGGCAGATGAAGATGCTGGGCTTCATTGCGGGGTATCGCGGCGACAAGCAGCGCGGCATGGCGACGGTGAAGTACGTGGCCGAACACGGGCACCGGAACCGGGTGGACGCCGAAATCCTGATGTGCGCCCTGTACCGCCGCGAAAAGCAACCCGAGGAGGCCATTCCCCTGGTGGTGTCGCTGATCCGGCAGTTCCCCAGGAACTACCTGTTCCGCTTCGAGCTGGCGCAGATGTACGCCGATTTGGGCAACGGCGACGAGGCGATTGAAGTGTTGGACGAAGTGGATCGCCTCCGCCGTGAGGGCGCTCCCGGCTATGCCCGTGTGAAGCCCGAAAAGATCGCCTATGCGAAGGGCAACGTGCAGTTCTGGTACCGCCACCTGGACGACGCGATCGCGAACCTGCGCGTGGCTTCGGCCGGAGCGGACCATCTCGACCTGAACACCGGCGTGCTGGCGTGGATGCGGCTGGGACAGGCGTACGATCTGAAGGGAGAACGGAGCCAGGCGATCCAGGCGTACGAAAAGGCCATCGCCCACGCACCGGATTCGGAGCTGGCCAAGGAATCGAAGCGATATCTCCGAAGTCCATACCGCCGGGGAGAGAAACCGGACGCCTGATCTCATTTCAGCCTGCTCGTCTGATGGCGGCCAGGGCCGCCCCACGCGACAGGCTGATATGATCTTGTATGATTCGCCGCGATGTTTCCGCGGCACGCGAGCGGTTCCCGGATGAGGAAGGCTTTCTACGTCTACACGCGCGACTTACACCTCTACCTCGGTCTCTTTTTTGGACCCTTCGTACTGCTGTTCGCCGCGAGCGTCTTCCCTCTGGTTCACGGTTGGGGAACGGCGACGTCTCCGCAACAGCCGCCGCCGCCACAGATCGTCCACAACTTAAAGATCCCCGCCAATCTGGCGAACCTGGACGGGCGGCCGCTGGTGGACGCCGTCCACGGGGTGCTCGACCAAATCGGCGTTGTCGGCGAAGTGCAATACATTCGCCACATCCCCGGCGAGCACCGTCTGGAAATTCCGGTGTCGGTTCCCGGCCGCGAAACCACCGTGAGCCTGGATCTCGAATCGCACAGCGCCGGCATCAGCCGCCGGTCGACGGGTGTCTGGGAGGCGCTGATTACCCTTCACAAAGCCCCCGGACCACACCTGGCCGCGATTCGTATGAACTGGTGGCCCATGCGGTTGTGGCGCTGGTTTGCCGACGCCACCGCTTACCTGTTTTTTTTCATTTCCATCAGCGGAATCTATCTATGGGCAACCCTCCGGGCCGAGCGCAAAAGCGGCCTGATTTTGATCGCCGCCGGAGCACTGTCTTTTTTTGGATTGGTGTATGCTCTCGCAGGCTGAGAAACGCAAGCAACCGAAGGCGGCTTCCCGGCGATTCGCGGACGGCTTCGAGATTTGGAATCGGAAGCTCCATTACTACATCGGTCTCTATCTTTTGTTCTTTGTGTGGTTGTTTGCCTTCACCGGTTTGCTTCTCAATCACAACTGGAAGTTCGCCGAGTTCTGGCCGAATCGGGCGCAGTCCACCCTCGAGCGGCAGATCCAGCCACCTCCGCCGGGAGGCGACCTCGTACGGGCAAAAGACCTGATGCGGCAACTGGGGGTGGAAGGCGAAATCGAATGGGCCACCACGCGCCCGGATTCAAACCGCCTCGATTTCCAGGTCAACCGCCCCGGGAAGAACTTCCAGATTCAGGCGGACTTTGCGAAAAACCGGGTCGTCGTTCACCGCTCGGATCTGAATGCCTGGGGCGTGATGCACGTCCTCCACACATTTACTGGCGTCCACCAGGGAGATTCCAGAAACCGCCGCGACTGGATCTTGACCACCGTTTGGGCCCTTTCGATGGACGGCGTGGCCGCCGGCTTGATCCTGATGTTGCTGAGCAGCCTCTACATGTGGTGGCGCCTAAAACAAAAGCGGACATACGGCCTGCTGGCGCTGGGTCTGGGTGTTCTTAGCTGTGGCGCGTTCGTATTTGGCCTGCGATTGTTCGCGTAACCGGAGTACGTAGAGGCGTGCCAACGCCCAGGGTAGCGCGTCGTTTTGCCCCGTCGTCAAATCGCTGCACTCCAAATCCGTCTCGAAGTGACACCCGGCCGGACGCAAAACGATTCTCGCCGGGGTGCCCGAAACCGAAGTGCGCATATCGCCAAGACGGTCAAGCACCTCCACTTCGAAATCAGTTTGGGAAGAAGGTTGATCCGCAGTGTATATTCTTGAATATCTACTTGGAATTGTGGAGCCAGGTCGCCTTCCGAGCAGCAGCCGGTAAGTTGACCTGGGGGGTGGAGGGGAGCGATGGCGAGAGTTTACCTTCGTCATGACCAGTCCGAGATGCTCGTGATTTACGATGTCGACGCCGCCGTGGGACGCGGGGGTGCAAATCATCGGGACGACATCCTGTTGATTCAATTCTTCTTGCGCGTCGCGATGGAGACCGCCGATTCCCCCGGCTACGTACCTCCGGGGGAAGACCCAATCGCTATCGACGGCGTCTACGGACGTCAAACGCAAGCCTATATCGACTTTTTCCAGACGGAAGGCAAAACCCGGAATCCGGCACGCCTGCCGATCACGGACGGACGGATCGACTCGCTCCACACGGCCTTCCGAAGCCCTCAACCAGGCGTGGTCCACGACATCTACGCGTTGAATCGCCTCTACCAGAAAAGACACCGGTTTCACGACAACCTGGCCGCGGATCCCGTCTTCCCACCCGACCTCGCGAGAAGTTTCTATTAGCCGGGCAGCGAGGTTCTTAGTGGTTCCGCAGGAGAGAATCGCTGCAGATCAACGGTGCTCGCGCTCCTGGTCCAGACCTCAGCGCAGCATCTGGAACTGGCTCATGCGGGCGGCCGCCGGGTTGATCAGCAGCAGGACGTTGCCGGAGGCGGCGTCCAGCACCTCGATGTTCGGTACCCCTCGGCCCCCGGGCGCGGGAAGCCAGCAGGGATCGATACTGACGAACCCGGCTCCGGTTCTGGACGCCGGCGGGGTGAACTCGATGGACTTCGTCTCACCGGGATCGAGAGCCACCACACCGCGCCAGAGGATGTTGCCCGCTACGTCGTGGAACATCGCAACGCCCCGGCACGGATCGGGCGGAAAACCATTGACAGCGTGCTCGAAGCAGGCGACGGTCAGGCGGAGGGATTCACTCGTGCTGAGCGTCACCAGGCCGAAGCCCGGAGGATCGGGCTGGGGGTTAAAGCCCACCAGGCTGCCCGGATCGACCCGGCTGTTGTTGAACTCGCTCATCCTCGCTGCCGCGGGATTTTCAAACAGGATCACGCGCCCGGCGGCGCGGTCGAACACCTCAACCGACGGAACGGCGCGGCCGCCCGGCGCGGGGATGACGCAGGGGACGATGAGCACATGCGCGATCGGATCGCCGTTGGCGTTGGCGGCCGGTATGGCCAACCGCAGGGACGTCGATTCGCCGGGCTGCAGGTCGTAGGTGCCGCGCTTGAGCACATGGCCGGCGGCGTCATGGAACATCAGTTCCCCGTGACAGGGATCCGGCGGAAGAAGGCCCACCTGGTGATCGAAGCAGCTAACGTTGATGGCGACAACTTGATTTCCGTTGGTCGAGACCGCCGCGAAGCCGGGCGGATCGGAAGCCTGGGAGTAGCCGGGCACGATCGCCACCGCCAGAAGGGGAAGCAACATCGCTGCCTGCCTGGCAATGCGTGGGAAGGTTTTGGATTTCTCGAGGTAAAAAGGCCGCACCGGTTTCAGCGTGTCCGAAGACGGAACGTGCGTTTGCATGAGGTTCTCCTTGTATTGACCGCATCCCAACGTCAAACTGTGGGAGTGCCAGCGCATGCTGCGTGTCTTTGATTCCCAGTAGCTCTAGCCCCGGCTCCACAGCTTCCGAGCCTGCACGACTTTTGCACGGCTCCGCCCGTGGGTATTTAACAAGCATAATCGAAAACCCACGGAATACAAGTGGATTTTTCCTTAGAAGTTCCGGTTTATATTTTTATGACGCCGTCGAAAGATGGGCCTAATCGGGCCGTATCGCCTGATTCCATCCGGCGCCCAGGGCCCCCGACAGGCGGACGTTGTCCTGCGCCGCCTGGCGGGTTAGGATTGAAATTCTTTGACTCTGCTGCAGGTGTTGATGGCGGGAGGCGGTATGCCGGTGAGTTCGAGTTCAGTGAAGACCCGGGTAGGGTTATTCGGCATCGGGCTGGATACCTACTGGGGACAGTTCGAGGGCCTGTACGAGCGGCTTGTGGGTTACCAGGACGGCATCGCCCGGCGCCTGGCGCGCGAGGACGTGGAGGTGGTCAACATCGGCCTGGTGGATTCTCCGGCGAAGGCCCGAGCCGCGGCCGAAACGTTTCGCGCCGAGCGCGTCGACATCATCTTCCTCTACATCTCCACTTACGCTCTAAGCTCCACCGTGCTTCCGGTCGTCCAACAGACCAAAGCACCGGTGGTCGTCCTCAATCTGCAACCGGCGGCCGCTATCGATTACGAACGCTTTAATTCTCTGGAAGGCCGCGCGGCTCGGACTGGCGAGTGGCTGGCGTACTGCCAGGCCTGCTCGGTGCCCGAAATCGCCTGCGTGTTCAACCGCGCGGGCATCGGCTACCACCTGGTGACGGGCACGCTCGAGGATGCCGAGGCGTGGCGGGAAATCGAGGCGTGGCAGGACGCCGCCCGCGTCGCGGCCACAATGCGCGCTACCCGGGTGGGCGTGCTGGGGCACTATTACTGCGGCATGTTGGATGTGTACTCCGATATGACGCAACTATCTTCTTGTTTCGGATGCCACTTCGAGCTGCTGGAAATGTGCCGTCTGCGGCAGTTGCGAGACGCGGTGACCGAAGCCGGAGTCGCCGCAAAGCTCGACCAGTTCCGGCGTGAGTTCGCGGTCTCGCCCGAATGCGACCATAAAGAGCTGGCGCGTGCGGCGCAAACATCCTGCGCGCTCGACGCGTTGGTCGAAAACCACGACTTGGGCGCACTGGCCTACTACTACGAAGGTGTCGAGGGCAACCCATATCAGGACATCGTGACCTCGGCGATTGCAGGCACCTCGCTGCTCACTGCACATCACGTGCCTGTGGCCGGTGAGTGCGAGGTGAAGAACGTACTCGCCATGAAGATCATGGACAGCTTCGGAGCCGGCGGGTCATTCTCCGAATTCTACGCGATGGACTTCAACGACGACGTGGTGCTGCTGGGGCACGACGGCCCAGGCCACATCGCCATCGCGGAAGGACCGGTGAAACTGGTGCCGCTGCCGGTTTTCCACGGGAAGCCCGGCGTCGGCCTTTCGGTCGAGATGAGCGTGAAGAACGGACCGGTGACGCTGCTTTCGGTGGTCCAGGACGGCGCAGGCAAGGTGAAGCTGCTGGCGGCCGAAGGGCACTCCGTCGCCGGCCCGACGATGCAGATCGGAAACACGAACAGCCGCTACCGCTTTTCCATCGGAGCGAAAGCGTTCGTCAACCGCTGGTCTGCCGCCGGTCCGGCCCATCACTGCGCCATTGGAGTGGGCCACATCGGCGCCAGGCTGGAGCGTTTGGCATCGCTGCTGGGTCTCGAGTACCAGCAGCTCTGCTGAAAAACCCACTGTGGGGCAAGCCTTCAGCTTGCAGGCTGGCTTTCAGCCGGCCCGCCGGCCACTGCTTTTACAGCGCCGTCGGCTTTCGGCCGATTGAGAGACAGGCGTTCAAGACCACCGCCAGCAGCGTGCCAAAGGCGATCCCCGCAATGTTGACACCGCCGACAGTCAGGCCCTTCACTCCCAACCCAGTGGCGGCGATCAGCGAGGCGCCGGCGACCACCAGGTTGTGCGGGTCCGCGAAATCCAGTTTCGCGTCAACCCAAATGCGCACTCCCATCAGGGTGATGAGCCCGTAGATGATCAAGCTCACGCCACCCAGCACCGGCTTGGGAATGGACAGAATCACCGCGCCGAACTTCGGGCACAGCCCCAGAAGAATGGCCACCGCGCCCGCCATGATGAAGTTGTAGGTGCTGAACACCCGCGTGATGGCCATCACCCCCATGTTTTCGGCATAGGTCGTTTGCGGCGTTCCGCCACCCAGCGAAGACAACAAGGTAGCGAGCGCGTCGCCCAGATAGGCCCGACCGAGGTGTGGATTCAGGTCGCGGCCCAGGTAGCTGGAGATGGCGGCAATGTGGCCCTTGTTCTCCGCCACCAACACAAGGAACACCGGCGCAATCACCGCGATCGCGTGCAGACTGAACGCCGGCGCCTGCAGCGGCGGCAGGCCGATCCAACGGGCGGCGTGTATCTGCGCGATGCTGCCGGGCTCGAGGACACCCAGCAACGCCGCGAAGAAATACCCGACAACCGCCCCGCCGAGTATGGGCAGAAGCCGCAGGAGGCCCTTCAGGTAGAGCGGAACCAGGGCGGCCGTCAGGAAGGTCACCGCGGCGACGATCAGCCCGGGAAGGTCGGCCGCGCTTTTCACCGTCAGGTCGGCGTTGATCGCATCGGTCACGGCGGACGACGCGAGGTTCAGGCCGATCAGCGCCACCACCGACCCGGTCACGATCGGTGGCATGAGCCTGTCGATCCAGCGGGGGCCCCATCGTATGGTGACCAACGCCGCGGCCAGATAGAGCAGAGCGGCGCCGGCGATGCCACACAAGGCGAACGGCACCTTTGAAGCATCGCCACCGGTGACGGCCAGAACAGGCCCGATAAAAGCGAAGCTCGATCCCAGATAGCTCGGCACCTTCATCCCGGTTACGGCAATGAACAGGAGCGTCCCGACGCCGGAGAAAAACAGCGCTACCTGCGGGTTGAATCCCATCAGGAGCGGAGCCAGCACGGTGGCCCCGAACATCGCCACCACGTGCTGCAGGCCCAGTGGAACCAGGCGCGCGAAGGGGATCTTCTCTTCGGGATAGCAAATCTCGCTGTGCGCCATGCGGCCGCCTTTCTCCGGTGGTGCGATCTGGACCATTATTGCAGCAGCGAGCAACCCCGCCTGGTCAGGGTCGCATGGTAGCATTGTCAGAGAAATGCTCGCCAACTTTCGCAACTTCGAGGCCACCGACCCGTTTGGCCGCGTTTGGAACGTAGAATTCCGCTGGTATCAGAACGCCATCTCCATCCGGCACTCCGACAGCATCAATGTGAAGTATTACCTGAAGCAGGACCAGGAGCAGTTGGAGATCGCGGTGG
This sequence comes from Bryobacterales bacterium, assembly GCA_963810595.1. Lineage (GTDB taxonomy): Bacteria > Acidobacteriota > Terriglobia > Bryobacterales > Bryobacteraceae > CAWEOG01. The sequence goes on from CAWEOG010000007.1 coordinate 179,348, forward strand.
CGTTGCCGCACCCGGCATTGATCGGACTAGCCCGCAAAACCAACCGCAAGCTGACCGATGCCTGGACTCTAAAGCTTGCCAGCCTGTTCCTTTTCGACGCCATCGAAGCCTGGGACGGCATGGACCAGACGATCCTCACGCCGGCACTGGAGGAACTGGAGCCTTTGGCTTCAGCCCTCGCCCGCGACGAAGCCGAACGGGCAGCCGAAGTCCGTTGACCCCTCCTGGGGCCGGCAGGTTTGCCGAATCCTGCCCGGAATGAAAAAAGTCGCACCCAGGCACTTGCAAAGCGCACCCGTTTTCCTGGACATTCAATGTTAGGGAGCGTTTGTTACGGTCGATGCTTGGTGGAGTCTGGCCCGCTATCAGGGGCAGCCAGGAGTCCTTCACGCAGGCATCGAAGGATGAGGAAGGAAGAGAACAGCAATGATTACCTGCCCGTTCTGCGACAGTGAAATCGATGTTGAAGAAGACGATCTGGATGAAGGCGATATCCTCGATTGCGCCGAATGCGGGGAGACGATGAAAGTGACCAGTCTCGACCCGCTGGAGCTGGAGGCCGCTGAAGAGGAAGATTTGGACGAGGAAGAAGACGAAGACTACCTCGACGACGAAGAGGAAGAGGAAGACGAAGAAGACTGGAAATAGCAGGCAGGCAAGATGACTCGGAGGGTCGCAACCCTCGTGCTGGCCGGCGCCATTGTTCCGGCCGTGGCTAGCCGGCCCACCCCGGCGGCCGAGGACGACTACGCGGTAGTTGCCGGGACCGTTTTTCGGGAATCCGGTTTTGTGGTAGCGGATGCCACGGTCACGCTAACGCCCGCGGACACCGGGGAAGCCAAGGCCAGGAAGAAAAAGAGAAAGCGGCAATCGGCGAAGTGCAATTTTCAAGGGGAATTTGCTTTTCGGGTTCCCCCTGGTCCCGCCACTTATGAACTGCGGGTTGAGGCGCCGGGCCTCGTTACCGACACCCGTGAGATTACGGTTAACGCCTTGGAGCGTGTGGACGTCTATGTTACGTTAAAGGCGAAGGCGCATTGAGAAATACTTGGCGCGTCGCGGCCGTGGATTGTAACATGAAGAAACTAATATCTTTAGCTGCTTCAGTTGGCTTTTTGCTCGCGAGTAGCGCGGGTTGGGCCTATCAGCCGCCGCAGCAAGGCGACCCCAACCCGCCCGCCAGTGCGCACTGGGGGAACGAGTCGAAGAAGGCCAAAACGGACACCACCATTCGCCCCGTCAAGGGAATGGTCACCACCGAGGACGGGAAGCCGGTGCAGGGGGCGGTCGTAAAACTCAAAAACAGCAAGACTCTCCAGGTTCGGTCCTTCATCACACAGCAGGATGGCCGCTACCATTTCTACGGTCTGAGCGTTGATGTGGATTATGAATTGACCGCCCAGTACCATGGAGCGAAAAGCAAGACGCGCACGTTAAGCGTGTTTAACTCGAACACCGACCCTGTGATCAACCTGGAACTCAAGGCCGGCGCCGAAGAGGCCGCGACTAAGCCGCCTCCGGCGAAGGCCGCAAAGACCGACTCGAAACCTGGGAATTGAGTCAGCCGCTCAGAGGGCGTTCCAAACCGGGAGGCAGAATCATGCGATTCCTAACGCTGGGTAGCGTACTGTGTCTGGGCGCCGCTTTGCTGGCGGCGGGCGTTATGGCGGCGCCGGCTGCCTCGCTTCCCCCGGTTGACGAGGCCGGCTACACCAGGCTGGTTCAGGCGCAGAAGGGCAAGGTAGTGCTGGTGAACTTCTGGGCCACCTGGTGCGTGCCCTGCCGCCAGGAGATGCCCCAGCTCGCGGCCATGGAAAAACGCCTGAGGGCGAAGGGATTCGACCTGATCACCATCTCAGCCGACGAGCCCGAACAGGAAGCCGCCGCCTCGGCCTTTCTGCAAAAGGCCGGAATCGCGGGCGCGGCGTACTTAAAGAAAGCCAAGGACGACGACAAGTTCATCAACCTTGTCGAGCCCAAGTGGAGCGGGGCCCTGCCGGCACTGCTGCTGTACGACCGCAGCGGCAAGAAGGTGGCTTTCTACCAGGGCGAGACCGACCTGAAAAAACTGGAAGCGGCAATCCAGAAGCTGCTGTAATTCGGCGCAAAAGAAAAGTGGCACGAGCCACGTTCGGGGAGTGCCCCAAAGCCTGGCCCGTGCCCAGGTTGCGAGTGAAACTATACCAAAAGCAGTTTACACACCCCAGCAATAATCTTCCACTACTTTTTCAACCGAATCGTCGGTGTCGCTCAGGCGCATCAGCTCCAGCCGGATGGCGTCCACCAGGGCGTGCCAGCTCGCTTCGAGCACGTTTTCCGATACGCCCACGGTGGCCCAACTGCGCCGGTGGTCGCTCCATTCCACCAGCACCCGCACCTTGGCGGCGGTTCCTTTCTTGGTGTCCAATACCCTGACCTTGTAGTCGGTGAGGCGCACCTCGCGAACGGCAGGGTAAAGCTGCGACAGGCACTGCCGCAGACACAGGTCCAGCGCGTTCATCGGTCCGTGGCCGCTTGCCGTCGCCGAATGAATGCCGTCCTTCGCCTTCAACGTCACGGTCGCCGTGGAGAGCGATTCGTTGGGGGCTTTGACGCGCGTGGACACTTCAAAGTTGACGACGTCAAAAAGCTTGACGTCCGGATTCAACGCCTGGCGCACCAGCAGCTCGAAGGTGCCCTCGGCTGCCTCCAGATCGTAGCCCTGGAATTCCATGTGCTTGATGTTGTCGAGAAGCTCGCGGCGCGCTTCGTCGCTGAGGCGGTCGGCCAGGCCGTGCTGCTTCAGCTTGTAGATCACGTTGCCGCGCCCCGAGAGGTCGCTGAGCAGAACGCGCTGGCGGTTGCCTACCAGCTCCGGCTGGACGTGTTCGTAGGTCTGCGAGTCCTTCAACACCGCGCTGACGTGAATGCCGCCCTTGTGGGCGAACGCGCTGCGTCCAACGTAGGGTTGGTGGTTGGGGAGCGGCAGGTTGGCCAGCTCCGCCACGAACCGCGCCACCGACGCGAGGCTTTGAAGTTTGTCCCGGCCGATGGTGTTGTGTCCGAGCTTCAATTCCAGGTTGGCCAGTATCGAGCACAGGTTGGCGTTGCCGCACCTCTCGCCATAACCGTTGGTGGTGCCCTGCACGTGGGTGCAGCCCTGCTCGACGGCGGCCAGCGTGTTGGCGACGGCGCAGTCGGCGTCGTTGTGGCAGTGGATGCCCAGCACGCCGTCGAAGCGCTGGCGAACGTCGGCGACAATCTCGGTGACCGCTGGGGCACCGTGCCGCCATTGGTGTCGCACATCACCAGCACGTCGGCGCCGGCGTCGCGCGCGGCCTCGAGCGTTTTCAGCGCGTACTCCCGGTTGGCCAGGTAGCCGTCGAAGAAATGCTCGGCGTCGTAGATCACCTCGCGGCCGTGCGATTTCAGGAATGCGACGGTTTCCGAGATCAGCTTCAGGTTTTCCTCGAGCGGGATGTTGAGCGCGCGCTGGTAACGTGGAGGTCCCACGATTTGCCGAAGATCGCAATGGCCGGCGTGCCGGCCTCGAGCAGCGCCAGCACGCTCGGATCGCGATCGACAGCGTGTTTGGCGAAGCGCGTGGCCCCGAAGGCGGTGAGCTTCGCGTGGCTCAGCTTGACTTCGCGCATCAGCGCGAAGAACTCCCGGTCTTTGGGGTTGGAACCGGGCCATCCGCCTTCAATGTAGTCGATCCCCAACTCATCCAGCTTCTGCGCGATAGCCAGCTTGTCCTCCACCGAGAACGAGACGGATTCGCCCTGCGTGCCGTCCCTAAGCGTGGTATCAAACGTGAAGATCTTCATGGCCCTGGCTCCTCTAGTTCGACTTAGTTACCGGCGGCCGCCGCCGGCGCGTCTTCGGGTACACCCTCTTCCTTCTTCTTTTTCTTCAGGAAGGTCATCATCTCGCGCAGCTCCCGGCCCACCACTTCCACCTTCTGGTGGCGCGCCTCTTCCCGCATCGCCAGGAAGTTCTTCCTGCCCGGTGCGGTTTTCATTCATCCATTCGCGGGCAAACTGGCCGCTTTGGATTTCGGAGAGAATCTTCTTCATCTCCGCGCGGGTCTGGTCGTTGATGATGCGTTTGCCGCGGGAGTAATCGCCGTACTCGGCGGTGTCGGAAACCGAGTAACGCATGTACGCCAGGCCGCCTTCGTAAATCAGATCGACAATCAGCTTCACCTCGTGCAGGCACTCGAAATAGGCGATCTCCGGGCGCGTAGCCGGCCTCGATGAGCGTTTCGAAACCGGCTCGGATCAACTCCGAGACGCCGCCGCAAAGACACCACCTGCTCGCCGAACAGGTCGCTTTCGGTCTCTTCCCGGAAGGTAGTTTCAATCACGCCGGCTTTCAGCGTGCCGAGAGCCAGCGCGTAGGCCAGGGCGTTCTCGAGCGCCTTGCCGGAAGGGATTCTGATGGACGGCCACCAGTGCCGGCACTCCCACGCCCTCGGTGAACAGCTCGCGTACGCGATGGCCGGGCGCCTTCGGCGCGATCATCGACACGTCGACGTCGAAGCCGGAGGCTAGAATCTCTCCGAAATGGATATTGAAGCCATGGGCGAACATCAGCGTCTTGCCAGCCTGCATGTGCGGCGCAATGTCGCTGTTGTAGAGATCGGCCTGGAAATGGTCGGGCACCAGAATCATGATGACGTCGCCGGCCTGCGCGGCCTCGCCCGCCTTCATCACGGCAGGCCCGCCGCTTCGGCTTTCTTCCAGCTTGAGCTGCCGGGCGCTTCGGCTACCACAACCTTTACGCCTGAATCGCGCAGGTTCAGCGCATGAGCGTGGCCCTGGCTGCCGTAGCCGATGATCGCCACCGTTTTCCCTTCGAGATGGCGAAGATCGCCGTCTTGTTCGTAATATCGTCTTAGCCATTAATCACCCCGTCTGTCATTTCTTCGTTGCTCAGTTCCGTGCCGCGGACGGCATTGCCGCCCGCCTGTATAGGCGCCGCAAGGCGCAGTTTCTTGGATTCCAGCGGAACCGCCACCAACCCGGAATGGGTGACTTCGATTTCGCCGTAACTTTCCATGACCGGAATGAACTCCTGGGTCTTTTCAGGGTCTCCGGTCAACTCCAATACATAGCCGTCGGTGGAGGAATCCACCACCCGCGCGCCGAAAATCTCGGCCTCTTTGAGGATGGCCGTCCGGTTCTGCTGCGGGGTGCGGATGCGCACCAGCACCATGCCGCGGGCCACCGACGGGACCTCCGTCAGGTCCTGTGCCTGAAGCACGTTGACCAGCTTGGTCATCTGCTTGATCACCTGGGCGCGCAGCCGACGACTCCACGTCCACCACGATGGTCATGCGCGAAAGCTCGGGGTCGAGCGTACGCGCCACCGTGAGGCTTTCAATGTTATAGCCACGGGCGCTCAACACGCCGGTGACGCGCATCAGTGCGCCCGGCTTATTTTCCAACAGTAATGAAATAACCTGCAACATACAGCACACCAATTTCCTTTCCGCCTCTCGGCGGCTGCTTACTCCACCTCCACCGGCTGGGGCGGGCTCAGAACCATCTCATTGATCGCACCGCCTGCGGGGACCATCGGGTAAACGTTTTCGAACGGCGAACCCGTCACGTTCAAAGGTACGGGCCGGGTTCCTTGACCGCCTCTTCGAGCGCCTGCGCCAGTTCCGACGGCTTTCTCGATGGTGCGACCCTTGAAACCGTAGGCGCGCGGCGAGCTTCTTCACATCGGGGAAACTATCCAGTTGGACGGAGCACAGGCGGTTGTTGTAGAACAGATCCTGCCACTGGCGCACCATGCCGAGATGGCCGTTGTTCATCACAACGATCTTGATTGGGAGTTGCTGGTTCATGACCGTGGCCAGCTCGGGAATGGACATCTGGAATCCGCCGTCGCCGACCACGAAAACACCAGCTTATCGGGACGCGCTATCTGGGCGCCGATGGCCGAGGGCAGGCCGAAGCCCATCGAGCCCAGGCCACCCGAGTTGATCCACAGCCGCGGCTCGTCGAAGCGGATAAACTGGGCCGCCCACATCTGGTGCTGGCCGACGTCGGAGGTGACAATGGCCCTGCCTCTCGAGAGACGATTAATTTCCGCGACCACCTGCTGGGGCTTGATCTCGGTGCCGGAGCTCGGGGGCGACCAGCGGGTTCTCTTCCTGCCAGGCGCGGATTTGCTGCCACCAGGCTGCGGCGCGCCTCGGCGGTGTTAGCCGCCCATGCTCCGCCTTCATCTCGGCGAGGAAGCGGTTCAACTTCCCAATACCCGCTTGACGTCGCCGACAATGGGAAGATCGGGCACCCGGTTCTTGCCAATCTCGGCGGGGTCGATATCCACGTGGATGACCTTGGCGCGTGGGGCGAACGCCGCCAGCCGCCCGGTGACGCGGTCGTCAAACCGGACCCCGAGGGCCACAATCAGGTCGCTTTCGGTCAAGGCCATGTTGGCCGCATAGCTTCCGTGCATTCCCGGCAGCGAAATGAAGTTGCGATGGCTTCCCGGGAGGCCGCCAAGACCCATGAGCGTGAGCACCGTCGGCAGGTCGGCCAGCTCCACCAGCTCGCGCAGCTCCGGCGAAGCGCCCGAGTGGATGATGCCGCCGCCGCCGTACACCAGCGGCCGCTCGGCCTCCCACACCATCTGCGCCGCGCGCCGGATCTGGCCGGTGTGGCCTTCGCTGTAGACCTTGTAGCCGGGAAGGTGAATGGTGGATACCGGCGCGTAGTGGGCCTGACCCTGGAATACGTCTTTCGGGACGTCGATGAGGACCGGACCGGGCCGTCCGGTCGAGGCGATGTAAAACGCCTCGTGCACGGCCTGCGGCAGCTCCTTCAATTCCTTTACCAGAAAGTTGTGCTTGGTGCACGACCGGGTGATGCCGAACGTGTCGGCTTCCTGGAACGCGTCGCTCCCGATCAGTTTGCTGGCCACCTGGCCGGTGATGGCCACAACCGGGATGGAATCCATCAGGCAGTCCACCAGACCGGTTACCAGGTTGGTAGCCCCCGGACCCGAAGTCGCACAGCACACGCCCACCTTGCCGGTTGCCCGGGCGTAGCCCGAGGCGGCGAACGCCGCGTTTTCCTCGTGCCGCACCAGAATGTGCCGGATCGAGTGATCGTACATGGCGTCGTAAAACGGTAGCGTCACGCCGCCGGGATAGCCGAACATGCAATCCACACCCTCCCGGACGAGACACTCCAGCAACATCTTGGCGCCGCTCATCAAGCTCGACATGCGCTTGTCACCTCTCCCTCTCGCTTGTGTGCCGAATCAACACTCTTCCCGTTTTCCCGTTTCTCCACATTCGGAGCCCGTGTTGGCATCGGCCGATTCCCATCCCAAAACTTTAGATGATTGCTGCCCCTTTTCGACGGCACCGGAATGCTGTTTCGACGGGAACCAGGCCCGCCCTCGTCCGGGCAAAAGAAAAGGGCCACCGGTGGGATCGCCCCCGCCCGCTGGCCCATTTGATTTCAATCACTTAGGCCGATCAGGCGGGGGCCGATACGATGACCCCGTCAATAATTCCGAAAACTACGAGTCGAAGATCTGCGGAAAGCGCGACTGCCAGCCGGTTGGCAGCAGCCGTTGCCGAGACACCGTTCGTGTTCCGGAGACTCTCCACGACTTGAAGGTTATCCTAGAAACCACAGAAATGCAAGGGAGGATCGGTATAAAAAATGGCAATGGGGACATTTGGTCCGTTTCGGCCAACGGAGGCGCGGGCGTGCGCTCATCGCCCGCCGTACCACTTTTCGTAATACTCCTTGTACTCGCCGCTTTGGGCGTGCCGCACCCATTCCCGGTTGTCCCGGTACCACTGCACGGTCGAGCGCAGCCCCTGGTCGAGCGGAATGGAGGGCTCCCAGCCGAGCTCGTTTTTGGCCTTTGTAAAATCCACCGCGTAACGGCGGTCGTGGCCCGGCCGGTCGGTAACCAGCTTGAGCAGGCTTTCCGGCCGGTCCAGAATCCGCAGCAGAAGGCGCAGTACCTCGAGGTTCGGAAGCGGATGGCCGCCGCCGACGTGGTAGGTCTCTCCGGCGCGGCCGCGCTCGAGCACGGCCATCAGCGCACGGCTGTTGTCTTCGACGTGGATCCAGTCGCGCACCTGCATGCCGTCGCCGTACACCGGAATGGATTTGCCTTCGAGCGCGTTGGCGATGGCCAGCGGGAGCAGTTTCTCGGGGAACTGGTAGGGTCCGTAATTGTTGCTGGTGCGGGTGATCAGCACCTGCAGGCCAAAAGTGCGTGCGGCGGCGCGCGCCAGATGCTCACCGGCCGCCTTGCTGGCCGAGTACGGGCTGCTGGGCGCGACGGGCGAGTCTTCGCGAAACCACTCGCCGGGTTGCATGTCGCCGCCCACCTCGTCGGTGGAAACGTACAGGAACCGGCCGGCCTTTTTTTCGCGGGCGGCGTCCAGCAGGACCTGGGTGCCCAGTGCATTGGTACGCACGAACTCGGCGGCGCTGAGGATGCTGCGGTCGACGTGCGATTCGGCCGCGAAGTGAACGATGGCGTCGCAACCTTCGGGTAGTGCGTCGGCCACCGCCACCGGGTCGCAAATATCCCCCCTTACGAAGTGGTAACCTGGCTCGCCGGCCACCGCCGCCAGGTTCTCCAGGTTACCGGCGTAGGTGAGCTTGTCGAAGTTGATCAGCGTCCGGCCCGGATAGCGGCGAATCCAGTCGCGCACGAATTGCGAGCCGATGAAGCCCGCGCCGCCGGTGACGAATATCGGCATTTGGCTGTCTTAATCTCTCCAGGAGCGACGGCTGGGGCGCCGCCGTCCGACATCTGATCTTAGCCGAGAGCCGGGGCGGTATTCCAGCCGGGCAAACGCGAGTGACTGGACTGGACGGAGAAGAAGATTGGAAAGACCGCCGGCCTCCGCGAGGGGCCAAATTACGAGGGCGGGCCCGGTGGCCCGCCCTGGAGGATTCTGAAGTTTGGTTGACCTTCGATTCAGAAGAGGATTATGCCAGGGCGCCCAACGACGTCGAGCTCTCTCCCATGCCTCGTTCCAACTCCTTTTTCCATTCTTCCCAGGCGTATCCTACTGTCCAGGAAACTTCCTCATCGGCAAACGGTTTTATCAGCAGGTCGTAGCAGCCCCGGCTGAGAACATCAGCCCAAAGTTCTTCATCGGCGCCGTGGCAAGCCACGATTGTCCGAGGCTCGGGGTTCAGGCTCAGGGTGTCGAGTTTGGTTTTCAGGTCGAGCCACGTCCACGGGCCCAAGTCACGCTCGGTGATGATAACAGCCGTAGGCTGCCGCTCGAGCGCCTCGAATGCGCGCTCGAGGTTCTGTACGTTTCGCAGGTCCCAGACGGAATCGTTCAGAATTCGCCGCAGCGCGGCAAAATCCTCGTATTCCGGGCTCACCACCAGAACAGGAGCGCTGGCCTGGCGGGAATGAACAGCAGTAATCTGTGTAGAGTTGAGTTCGCCCAAAATCGCCTCCTTTTCTTCGAAGGCTACGGTTGTGCTCGAAAGTACTCAAAACCGGCCACGGGGCACTGGGCCGGACGGTTTCATGAGTACCAGTTTACGCCTTTTATCAGTACGACACCATACTGGAAACCTGGGATTTTTCTACCATCCAGTACAGATTACCGGCACTCTTCACATTTTATCACGTGTTTGTTTCAGGAAAATGAGCACAAGCAGTGCCGCCACACTTTCGCACTGGAGGCAAAGGGTCTGGCAGGATCGTGCCGTGTATCTGGCGGTTGGCCAGGATAGCTGTAGGAATTTGCCACAGATTGTTGCGAAGGTGCCGGTTGTGGACGTCGCCGCCCCAAGGGGTCGGAGAACTGGCGGAACGGCGGCGGCGCCGATCACGATGACTTCACGCCACCGGACGTATTTCGAGAATAAGGTATTATAGTAGAATTCATAGGAAAGGCAGGAAGTCTTAATGAACTCATCGTCGTCGCGCCGTAATTTCCTGGCCGCGGGCCTGGCTCTGCCAGCCGCTCCCTTTGGCATTGCGAACGCTCAGACCACGCCGGAAGCCCCAAAGCTCACCTATCGCACGTTGGGGAAGACGGGTCTGAAGGTCACATCGCTGTCGTTTGGTTGCATGACCACCGCGGACGCTTCCGTCATCGAGCGCGCGGCCGACATGGGCATCATTCACTTCGACACCGCGCGCGTTTACCAGAACGGGAACAACGAGCGAATGGTGGGTGCGGCTCTGAAAGGCAAGCGGCGGCAGGTGGTCATCTCCAGCAAGACCGCGGCCACCACCGGGCAGGCCGCTCTCAACGACCTGGACACCAGTCTGCGCGAGCTGGGCACCGATTACCTGGACGTGTGGTACCTGCATAACAAAAGTGAGCCCGGCGAAGTTACCGACGACCTGCTGGAGGCGCAGCGCGCCGCGAAGAAAGCGGGCAAAATCCGGTTCGCCGGCGTGAGCACACACTTCAACATGGACCGCATGCTGGCTCACGTAGCGAAGCTGGGACAAACCGACGTCGTCCTGACCACTTACAACTTCTCCATGAAATCGATCAGCACTGGCGGCCAGGCGCCCAGGCAGGCCGATATGACGGCGGCCATCCGCGCCGCGCGTAAATCGGGATTGGGGATCGTCGTGATGAAAGTGATGGCCGGGGGCGTCAGCCGCGTCTCTCGCGGCGACCGGCTTTACGGCGCGGATGCGGAGTCGATGAAGCGGACATTGGGACAGCCGGGCGCCGCACTGGCGGCCATCAAGTGGGCGCTTAAGAACGAGTCCGTCGACACCGCCATCGTCTGCATGGCCGATCACGATCAACTCGACGAGAACATCCGCGCAATGGCGGAGCCTTTCACCGAGAAGGACGAGAACCTGCTTGCCGCCCAGCTCGCCAGCATCAGCCCCACGTATTGCCGGATGTGCGGCGCCTGCAATGGCGTCTGCGAAAAGGGCGCGCCGGTTCCGAAGATACTTCGCATCCTCAGCTATGCCGACGGATACGGGCAGTTCGCGCTGGCCCGCGAGCGCTTTCTGGAGCTCTCCGAGGCGGAGCGGAATATCCGTTGCGGCGATTGCGATTCCTGCTCGGTGAACTGCCCCAACGGCGTCCAGGTGCGCGACCGCCTGATGCGCGCGCAGTCGTTGCTGGCATAGACCGCGTGATTTGCCGGGACGCCACGCGCGCGGCTCGGGGATAATGGCCTTTTGCGCCATCACTACATTCTGTTCTACAAGCCTTATGGCGTGGCCAGCCAATTCACGGCGGGGGCGGTGGCCGGCCGCCGCACGCTGAAGGAGTTTATTCCGGTCGGCGGCGTGTACGCGGCCGGACGGCTGGATCACGACAGCGAGGGGCTGCTGTTGCTCACCGACGACGGCGCGTTCCAACACCTTTTGACCGACCCGCGCTACGGGCACCCGCGCACTTACTGGGTCCAGGTGGAAAACGTTCCCGGGGAGCCGGCGCTGCGCCGCCTGGCGGAAGGTGTGACGATCCAGGGCGTGACAACCCGTCCGGCGCAAGTGAAGCTGTTGGCCGGGGAGCCCGGGCTGCCGCCGCGCGACCCGCCGGTTCGATACCGCGCCCGTATACCCACCTGCTGGCTGGAGCTGACCATTACGGAAGGCCGCAACCGGCAGGTGCGGCGAATGACGGCGGCGGCGGGTCACCCGACGCTGCGGCTGGTGCGGGTGGCCATCGGCGAGCTCCGGTTGGAAGGCCTGGCGCCGGGCGAGTGGCGCGAGCTGCGTCCGGAAGAGGTCCGGCGGATCAGAAAGCTTACATCAGCTCGGCCAGCGGCTTCCACTGCTTGCCCTGCGATTCCGCCACCGGCGCGCAAGTGAGGTGGCCCTTAAACGTGTTCACGCCCTGGGCAATGCTCCTGTGCGCGTGGCAGGCGCCGGTGCAGGCCCCGGTCGGCCAGCTCCAGCAGGTACGGGAAGGTGGCGTTGGTCAGCGCGTGGGTGGAAGTGTGCGGCACGGCGGCGGGCATGTTGGTGACGCCGTAGTGCAGCACCGAATCGACAAAGTAGATGGGTTCGGTGTGGGTGGTGGGGCGCATGGTTTCCACGCAGCCGCCCTGGTCGACCGCGACGTCCACAATCACCGAGCCGCGCCGCATGGCGGCAACCATCTCGCGGCGCACCAGCTTCGGCGCCGAGGCGCCGGGCACCAGCACCGCCCCGATCACCAGGTCCGCGTAGTGCACCGATTCGGCGATGGTGTAGTAGTTCGACGCCAGCGTGATGAGCGACCCGTTGAAGATGTCGTCCAGCTCCCGCAGCCGGTTCAGATTCTTATCGATGATGGTGACCAGCGCGCCCATGCCGTGCGCCACCTTCGCCGCGTTGATGCCCACGATGCCGCCGCCGAGGATGACCACGTTGGCCGGCGGAGTCCCGGGCACGCCGCCCAGCAGAATACCGCGTCCGCCGTTCGGCGCTTCCAGATACTGCGCGCCGATCTGCACCGCCATCCGGCCCGCCACCTCGCTCATCGGCGTCAGCAGCGGAAGCGAACCGTCGTCTTCCCGGATGGTTTCGTAGGCCACCGAGCTCACCTTGGCCTCGAGCAGCCGGTCCGGTCAGTTCCGGCAGCGGAGCCAGGTGCAGGTAGGTAAACAGCACCAGTCCTTCGCGCAGGTAACCGTATTCGGAAGGTTGTGGTTCTTTGACTTTCGCCACGATGTCGGCCGCATTCCAGACATCGGCGGCGGTCGGCAGAATATGTCCGCCGGCCTTGATGTAATCTTCGTCGGCAAGGGCGCTGCCGGTTCCAGCGCGCGTTTGGACGACGACCTGGTGGCCGGCTTCCACCAGCGCTTTTACACCGCTGGGAACCAGGCCGACCCGAGTTTCATGGTCTTTTACTTCCCGGGGTACGCCGATTTTCATGGCTGTTCTTTCATCTGGCGGGCGCGGGCGGCGCGGGCGAGTTTCCGTTCCTTTGCGGACCCAGTCCGAGGCCGATTAACGTCAAGGACGTCAGCTTGCCGTCCGCGGTCAGGTTCTGATCGGTCTGGAATTTCTTCAGCGCATCCGTGCTTTCCGTACCCCAGACGCCGTTGACGGGGGTTTGGTAGCCTCGTTCGGTGAGCGCCTGCTGGATCTCGCGATACCGTTCGGCGGTCGGCTTCATCTGCCCGTGATGATAGCTTCTGGTGCGTGCCGCGGTACGCCGGGTGGTGCGCCGCCGGGCGGAGTGGCTCGTTGTCGGCCGCTTCGGCGCCGGTTTCCGGGCGGCGGACGATTTAGCCGTGGACGAGTTGCCCGCTTTCGTCGAGGCTGCTTTCTTCGCCGGTGGTTTCGCCTGCGCCGTTCGCGCGCCGGAGGCGACCAGCAGTAGGCTACCGGCCGTGGCCAACAGTACCAGCGATAAGGGAAACGAGAAAACGACTCGCAAACTCCGCATCACCCCCGATGGTATTGCCTCGCGGACAGTGCCGTCAACCTTGGCTTCACGCCTCGAACGCTGCCGGCAGGGCGCCCGCTTCTCCCGGCCGCTAACGGTCGATCTCCACGCTGGTCGAATCCAGTTCGTAACCATCGTCCTGAGCCGTCTGAATCGCCAGCTCGCGAAGGGCCTGCTCATCGATGCTGGAAGAAGCCTTCGGACACCGGCGCTTGATCACTTCCTCGCCGATCTGGATGCGAACAGTCCAGCGTTTCCTCTGGCTATCCCAGCCCACCTGCGCACGGTCTGCTTTAGTCATGTGATTACCTCATCGCCCCAATTATAAGGAGTTCCGAGGCATTGATTTCAAGAAGAATTTCCTACAAAGGTATGATTCGACAGTACCCCCGGGACTTGACGGACCATAGCCTCTGCCACAACGCGCTATTGGATGCCGGGCTCTACTTGGTTGCCGGTATGGTTCCGCCCAGCCAGATGCCCACCCAATCGGTCGCCGCCGCTGTGGCGTGCGCGATCGGACTGGCGCGCATCACGCGGAAAGCAACCGCGTCGCCGGGTTTCAGCTTGCACTGAATCGCCTTGACGTCGTCAAACGAAGAACCGGCTGGCGGTTGATGGAGACGATAATGTCTTTGTTCGCGGATGCCGATATCTTCGGCGAACGAATCCTCCTCCACATAGGGTAACCAGTATGCCGCCCGGATGGGTCGAAGTTCATCTGTTTGCGCTCGGTATCGCCCAATGCGCGGATGGAGATGCCGAACTGTGGTGGAGCCGCCGCTTCCTCGCCGGACTCCATCTTCGGACGGAACTGGGCGAAACGCGGATCGTCCTTGAATACCTTCTCGCGGTCTTCGATGGTGACGGTCTTTTCCATGTGCTGGCCGCCGCGATCGAGCGGCGATCGAGGCCTCGGAGCCAATCGGCATGTTGGCGATGCGGTCCACGAAGTCATCGCCATCGTGGATCTGCGATCCGTTGAGCGCGATCAGGAAATCTTCCGGTTTGAGGCCGGCCCTTTCCGCCGGTCCGCCGGGGGTAACGCTCTCGACAATGACGCCGCCTTTAATGCCCAGCGCCTTCATGACCTCCGGAGCCAGCTCCTGGTTGAAACTGATGCCGATGGAGCCACGAACCACCCGGCCATGCGCGATGATCTGGTTGTAGACATTTACCGCCATGTTCATCGGCAGCGCGAAGCCGATTCCCTGATAGCCGCCCGAGCTGGTGGCGATCATGGTGTTGATGCCGATGACCTCGCCGCGAATATTCACCAGCGGGCCGCCGCTGTTGCCGGGGTTGATGGCGGCGTCGGTCTGGATGAACCGCTGGAACTGCCTGGGCTCCGGCGATATCCCGGCCGGTGGCGCTGACGATGCCCGCCGTCACCGAGGCCTCCAGCCCAAACGGCGCGCCGATGGCCACCGCCCAGTCGCCCACGTCCACGCCGTCCGAGTTGCCGATGGTGACCGGCTTCAAGTTGTTGCCGTCGTCGATCTTCACCACCGCCACGTCGGATTCCACGTCGTATCCGACTACCTTGGCCGGGTACTCGTCCTTGGTTCCAGTGAGCTTCACCTTGATATGGTCGGCCTGGTCGACAACGTGATAGTTGGTGAGGATGTAGCCGTTTCTGTCGACGATAAAGCCCGAGCCGCTACCCTCGCGGCGGTACTGGCGCCGTGGGCCATCGTCGGGAGACTGCGGGAAGAAGCGGCGGAACATGTCGGGGATGCCCTCTTCGTCCGGGTCGTTCTTCGAACTGGTATGCTTGGGCGTGTAGTCGGTGGTAATAAACACCACCGATGGCTCCAACTCCTTCGCCAGCCGGGAGAATTCGTTCTCCGCCTGTCTGGATGGGCGGCAGTTTCAGCGGCGTGGCGTCCGGGCGCGACGGTTTGCGTGCCGGAGGCACTCACCGCGGTGTTGATTAACGTTCCGATCACGATACCGATCGAGAGCGTCAGCACCAGCAGACTGATGGACAGAAGTTTGTCCTTGCGGAGCTATGCTCACAAACTCATGGTGTTATTTCTCCCGGGGAAGCTTGCCTCTTAATTTTAAACGAAAGACAGTCCCCGAACACGATTCCATTATCCCCTATCACTGAGATGTTGGATGTTACCCCGCCAGGCGCGGTTTCAACTCCACTAGCACGATCGCTGCCAAAATGAGTCGACGCCCCGGCGAACATGCGTCCGGTCATGGTCTCACCGGCCACAAGCCAACCCATCAGGCCTGCAAAGCCGGCTCGAGAGTGAACAGCAGAGCGGCCCGGGTGGCGGTGGTATGGCGTTGCGCCCAGGAATACAGAGCAAACGCCACCGCCGTCGCGAACAGCGACGTCACCAGCAGCGCGGTCCACAAATTACGCGCTCCAGGCTACGCGCGGCGTTTCGGCCCAGAAACAGCTTGCCAGCGAGAGCAGGGCCACCGCGGCGATCTGCATGACGCCGAGACTTTCGAAACGAACGCGCCGCGAGAAATACTCAACCAGCAGCATGTGGCACGGAGAACGCGAAGGCGCAGGCAACCGTCAGCAGGTCGCCGAAGTTCATGCGCAGGCTGCCGGGCTGGATGGTGAGAAGGGCCAGTCCCAGCCAGCGCCAACGCGTACCCAGCACATCAATCCAGCGGGGCGCAATTTCTATAGACGGCCGCGCTGAGCAAAGGTATCAGTACGATGTAGAGACCGGTAATGAAGGCGGATTTCGACGCCGTGGTAAAGCGCAGGCCGGCGGTTTGCAGATAGTAGCCGAGGAACAGCATGCCACCCGGCCAGGGCTCCCGCCCGAAGCTCCTTGCGGAAGTGCGCCGCGGTCGGTCATTCGCCCGCGGAAGAATAGCGCCAGCATGACTGTGGCGAGACTGAATCGCAGCGCCAGGAACAGCAGAGTCGAGACATCCGCCAGGGCGTCTTTGACCAGCACGAAAGTAGTGCCCCAAACCATCGCCAGGAACACCATGGCGGAGTCCGCGCGCCTGTTGGGGGAGGCATCGGGAGGTTTCATTGCTCGATTCGATTTCAGCCGCCGGATTCGCCGGTAAGCAGCAGCAGTGTCAGCAGTATCCGTTTCAGGCCAAGTTCACTGCCGTCGGGAGAGTACCATTCCGACGGTGTGTGGGCCCCACCACCCACCCGCCCGCGCCGATGCTGAGGGCCGGGAGGCCCAGGGAGAGAGGGCACATTGGCGTCGGTCGAAGCGCAGTCGAGTGTGGCTGCGAATGCCCAGGTGGGCGTCTACAGCGCGGAGCGCGGCGCAGGACGGCGTTTGCCTCCTCCAGCCTGCCGCCGGGTCGGGAGCCGATCTCGCGAATCCGCGCGAAACCTTACCTGCCGCTCGAACGTTCGTTCTCCAGGTCGCGCGCGCGCTCGACGGCGACCGGAAAGCAATCCGGCGAATTCGTCCAGTCTGCCGGGGTTTCGGATCGGATGTCCAGTTTGGCCGGCGCGGAAGCGGGAATCGATTTACCGTACTTCCGCCTTCGATCCAGCCGAAATTGTACGATGAGCGGGGCCGCCGTCAGAGATGCCGACCCGGTTTTCGGCAAAGAGAGTAATCATCCGCGAGAGAGCATGTACCGGGTTGGCCATTCCGTAATCGCTCCAACTGTGGCCTCCGGGGCCAGTAAAGCGATTTCGAAACGGCGGCTGGCGAGGGCTTCGCAGGTGATGTGGTCGTGGTTTGGACCGTCCAGAATCAGGAACGAGCCGATCCGCGAAGCCAGATTGGACTGGCGGCATAAATATCGCATGCCACTCAGATTTCCTTCGCCCTCTTCGCCGACGTTAGCAATCAGCAAGATAGGGTTAGGGTTTGGCGCCAGGCCGGGAATTTCGGCAAGGAGGCGCGCCACGGCCAGCAGCGCCGCCAATCCAGCGCCGTTGTCGGAGACGCCGGGGCCGTGCAGGCAGCCGTCCGGTCCGGCGCGTAGACCTCTTCGTCGGCACGCGGCGCGAGCACCGTGTCGAGATGCGCGGTAAGCGCCGTGAAAGGACCAGCGAATGAAGCGTCGCGGCACGCGACCACATTGCCGGCTTTGTCCTTGCGGGAGGTGAAGCCCAGGCCCGCGAACTGCTGCACGAACCAGTCCCCCGTTTTTCCTCCAAAAAGGTGGGCGCTGGAATGCGGCAGAACTGCAAGTGCAGCTCATTCAGCCACTTCTTGTTCGCGGCGAGCAGCCGGATGCGACTCTTGAACGGGGGCTCCGATTCGATGCGGCGACGCGGCGCAGTTCGGCCGAGAACTCGGTGGGTGCCTTGCCACGCTGTTTGTCGGCAATTCCGGGTGTGCCGGCCATGAACTCCTCAGTGTACCGCGAAACGCCCTGGCGCCCCGCCCTCTCGGGGATCCGCGGGGCCAGGCGGAAGAGAAGTTATTGATGTGGAAGCTCTTTTTCAGCCTGTTCCGCCAGCGCTTCGAGGGCTTTGCCGGTCAGCCGGTGAACGGTCCAATCCGACATCGCGACTCGCGCCCAGAGAGCGGTAGAAGCCGAGAGCGGGCGCGTTCCAGTTGAGTACCGCCCACTCGAAGCGGCCACAACCGCGCTCGCGGGCAAGCCGTGCCAGGTAAAGCAGAACGCCTTGCCGATGCCCCGGCCACGCTTTTCAGGCAGGACGAACAGGTCTTCCAGATAAAGGCCCGGACGGCCCAGGAAGGTGGAGAAATTGTGGAAGAAGACGGCGAAACCCGCCGGTTGCCCGTCATCCCACGCCAGAACCGCCTCGGCCCTACGCTCGGGGCCGAACAGGTGTTGGCGAGAAGATCTTCGGTTGCGGAGACTTCGTGGAGAAGACGCTCGTATTCGGCGAGGCGGCGAACAAAGTCGAGCAGGATGGCGACATCGTCGGCTGTCGCGGCGCGGATGTCGATTTCAGGCATGGGTTTCGTCTCCAGAATACACCGTCGGCCCGCCCTGCCGCTGCCGCGCAAGTGCTACAACCCATTGACGATCACCGTATTCGAGCCGAAACTCGGGCGAAAGCTTGGGAGGCCCATGCGCCGATAAGACTCAAAGAACCCGCGATCCAACCCGGGCCGACCATACCTCATGTTCACCATTATCGGAATCATCGTTGTCTTCGGCGCAATTGTCGCCGGCTACCTTCTGGAGGGCGGCAACATGCTTGTCCTGCTGCAGCCGGCGGAGCTGTTGATCATTGGGGGCGCCGCCGCGGGCACATTGTTCGTGGCCAATCCGCTGCACGTCAATCGCGACATCCTCAAGGGCGTTGCTGGATGTGTTCAAGGGAAGCCGGTACGACACGGCAATTCTACCTCGAAACGCTGAAAATGTTAAACGACCTTTTCCTGCACGCCCGAAAGAGCGGGCTGGTGAAGCTGGAACAGGACGTGGAGGAGCCGGAAAAGAGCCCGCTTTTCAAAAAGTACCCCAATTTTCTGAAGGATCATCACGCACTGTACTTCGTGTGCGACACGTTGCGCATGTCCATTACCGGCGGTGTCAATACACACGAGTTGGACCAGATGATGGAGCTCGATATCGACGTCCATCATCAGGAGACGCATGCCGGTGACGGCGCTTACCACGATGGCCGATGCGCTGCCCGGTCTCGGGATTGTGGCGGCGGTGCTGGGCGTTGTGATTACGATGGGCGCGCTGGGCGGACCCGCCGGAAGAAATCGGAGCAAAAGGTGGCGGCGGCGCTGGTGGGAACGTTCCTGGGCGTTCTGCTCTGCTACGGGCTGGTGGGTCCTCTGGCCGTCGCATCTTGCCAAACTGCGCGAAGCCGACAGCCATTATCTAATGTGCTGCGCAACGGCATCATTGCCTACACGCGGGGAGCGCCGCCAATGCTGGCGCTGGAATTCGCGCGCCGCACCATTCCCGGCAGGCTGCGCCCCAATTTCCCGGAGACCGAAGCATTTCTGAAAGGCATCAAGCCGGCCGCGGCCGACAAGAAGGCCGGTCCAAGCGACAAAAAGCCGGGCCAGGCGGACAAGAAATCCGGTCCGGCCGAGCAGAAACCTGAACCGGCCGGCGCGAAGCCCAAGGCAGGGGAGAACGCCGCATGACGTCCGCTGACGGCAAGCAGGAACAGATCGTTGTCATCCGGAAGAAAGAAGGGCCACGAGGGGCACCACGGCGGCGCCTGGAAGGTGGCGTACGCCGATTTTGTCACTGCCATGATGGCGCTGTTCATTGTGTTGTGGCTGATGACCAGCGACGAAAAAGTCAGAAAGGCGGTAGGCGGTTATTTCGCCGATCCGGCGGGAATCGGCAAGCAAGTGGGCACCACTATGGCAGGCGCCGGCAATGGGGTCACCTTGTCCAAGGACAACATGGACAGTTTGAAGAACAAGATCGAGCAGGCGATCCACGAGCTGCCGAAATTCGAGCAGCTAAACAGGCAGATCAAGGTGATTGTCACCAACGACGGCTTGCGAATTGAATTGCTCGAAACCGAAAAGGGGATGTTTTTCGAGAGCGGGAAGGCGCAACCCACCGAAAGCGGAAAATGCTGCTCGCGTTGCTGGCGGATCAGATCAGCAAGCTCCCAAACAAAATTCTCATTGAAGGGCACACCGACGCCAAACCTTACAGCCGGACGGGCGGTTACTCGAACTGGGAGCTATCCACCGATCGCGCCAACGCCGCCCGCCGGTTCATGATGGAGCACGGCCTTCATCCGGCCAGGTGCGCCAGGTGCGCGGATTCGCCGACCAGAACCTGCTCAAACCGGACGAGCCGTAGAACCCCTCCAACCGGCGCGTTTCGGTAATCATTACGTACCGGGATCCGGTTAGCATGCCAATTCCCGATAAAAACAAGCCGGCGTCGGGGAAATCAACTTCCGAGAATCCCCAATCCGCCGCCGGAGCCGCCACGTCCCGGGCAGCTTCGGGCCCGTGACCCCTGGCGTGCGGACTCCGCGCCCTCAACTTTCTCGTCGTTGCCTGCGGCCTATTTGTCCGGAGGCGTGGTTGCCTCTTTCTTTTCCCCTTTTCTGTACAGACTGGGCGCCTTGCGCTGCTGAGCCTTCTCTTTCTTCTCGGTCTCGACGGAGGCGTTGGCCGATTCCGGAGTCATCATTTCCCGGCGCTCCTTTTTTTCTTCCTTCTCCTTCGCCACGACTTCCGCCTTGCGCTCGCCCAGGTCTCCCTGGTTCAGAGAGATGCTGTCGTGGGTGGTGTCGATGGCGTTGGCGAGCACGAACTCGTAGCGGTCGAGGTCTTTCGGCTTGGCCGCCTTCCAGGCCTCCAACCGGGCCACCAGTTTTGCCTGGCCCTCGGTGACCTTCTTCAGGCTTTCGCCGATCTCGCGATGATGGCTGAGCGCGTCGTCCGTCACCGTATCCATGGCGTCGATGATTTTGCCGTACTGGTCGAGCAAGTCGTGGATCAGCACGGAACGCCCGGGCCGGTTGCCCGCGAACAGTTGGCCCAGCTCTTCGATGCGCGTTTCCGCGAAGGTGAGATACAGCAGCAGGCGCTGATCCGGCTCCTGAACCTGGCGCACCTCATCCACCTCGCGCGCCGTGAGGAAGTCTCTCTGCTGCGCCACCGCGGGCAACCCCAGCAGAATAAAACACAGAGCGATGAAACCGTTTCGCATAGCCGACACCTTATTTGCGGCGCATTATCGCCATCAGAAACCCGTCGTGAAGCGTCTGGACGCTGTTCAGGATTCTTCTGACCGGCGGTCTGTCTTCGGCGAACAGCGCATCCACCAGATCGTTGAGCAGACGCAGGATCCGGGTGGAACCCTGTTCGGCTTTCTTATAGTGGCCGGCCAGCTTCCGGGGCGGCTTCCCGGTCTCCTCGAGTGAGGTTTTCGACAGGCGGAGAGAATCCAGCATCTCCTCGAGCGCGGCCATCATCTTTTCCCGGTCGCCCCTCCGAAAGGCGATTCCGGCCTCCTTCATTTTCTGTTCGGCGTTCTTCACGGCCTTGTCGGAACGCTTTTCCGGGTTCGGTTCGCGCTTGACCTCTTCGATGCCACCGGGCGGAGCGGCCGCGAACGCCGCCACTGCCGCCGCCACGGGAGCCAGAAGAGTGCCTCCGCGAATCCAATGCCGACGACTTAACTTTTCAAATGTCATCGTTTGCTCATAATCCGTTTGATGATTCGCGCGCGCTGGCGCGACTTGAACTCCTCGTCGGGATATTTCCCCTGGGCCTCCGCGAGGAACTTTTCGTAACTCTCGAGGGCCTGGGGATATACTTTCATCTTATCGAGTGTGATGGCGCGGATATACAGATGGATGGGCTGCTCCTGACCGTTTGCGCGCACGCGGTCGAGCGCCGCGATCACCTGCGGATACTGATTGAGAAGCACGAATATGGTGGTCAGCTCGTTCCATGCCTCGAGCGAGTCCGGCTTTAAGCGGACCGCTGCCAGAAACTGCCCGCCCGCGAGGCCGAATTTTCTCTCGTCGCGAAGCAGCCTGCCGTACAGCATTCGCAGCTCGAAGTCGTTGGGGGCGTCCTCGATGGCAGCCGCCACCAACGGGAGCGCCTTGGCCGGCTGCGCGGCGTGGAGATAACCTTGCGCGAGGTCGAGCCTGGCTTGCGGAGTGGGCGTGCGCCGGTAGGTCTCTTCCAGCGCGGGAATCGCCTCCGGCGACCTTTCCCGATTCAAGCAGGAATCTCGCCAACCAATGTCCGCGCTTTCTGGTTCTCCGGAAACAGGCGGTAGAGCGCCAGCGCCTGGCTGGTGTTTTTGTGGGCCAGATAGAGGTTGGCCAGCTCCAGGAGAACCGGCTTCATCGAAGGGTCCGTTTCTACTGCCTTCCGGTAATACGGATCGGATTCCGTCAGTTGTCCCTGCCGGGCCAGGCTGCGCGCCAGACCCAGCCAGGCGGGCGCCGATTTAGCGTCAATCCGGGCCGCCTGGCGAAACTGCTCTTCCGCGTCCACCGCGTCACCCGTGTCGTAAAGCGCTTCGGCGTAATGATACACGGGCGCGAACTGGTCGGGCTTCTGGCGGGCGGCCGATTCCAGCAACGGCAACGACTCCCCGGACTGGTTCTGAGCCAGCAGCAGGGTGCCGAGGTTCAGCTCGGCTTCATACAGGCCGGGCTTGATCGCCAATACCTTGCGGTAACTCGCGATGGCGTCCTCCGGGCGTTCGAGCATGGAGTAGGCCAGGCCCAGGTTGAAATACGAGTAGTAGTCCTTGGGGTCGGCCTTGACGGCCTTTTCGAAACACGCGGCGGCATCCGCGTAGCGTCGATCCGCCATGGCCTTCGCGCCGTCGTCAACGGGGCTGGGCGCCTGCAACAGAAACAACATAACCGGGGCCAGCAGCCACACCATATCTCTATTGTAGAAAAGACCACCGCGGGGCCCGCTCGGTTTCACAATTTGCGGGAAACGGCCGCCCGCGCTCGCAGTCCTTGATCGCGGCGGCGAGGAATTGTCCGGTGTAGCTCTGGCGGCAGCGCGCCACCTGCTCCGGCGTTCCCTCGACCACGATGCGCGCCGCCTTCGTCGCCGCCTTCGGGGCCGAGATCGATCACCCAGTCCGCGGCGCGGACGACTTCCAGGTTGTGCTCGATGACCAGCAGGCTGGCGCCGTTGTCGAGCAGCCGGCGGAAGGCGTCCAGACAGTTTGGCGATGTCGTCGAAGTGCAGCCCGGTGGTGGGTTCGTCGAAGAGGTAGAGCACGCCGCCGTTCGACGGCTGCATCAGGTGCGCCGCAAGTTTCACGCGCTGGGCTTCGCCGCCGCTGAGCGTGGTGGCGCTCTGCCCCAGGCGCAGGTAGCCCAGTCCGACCTCGTCGAGCACCTTCAGCCGATTCACCAGGCGCGGCGTGCCGGAGAAGAACGCGATGGCCTCGCGGACGGTCAGCCGCAGAACCTCGTGAATGTTCAGACCCCGGTAACGGATGTCGAGAATGCCGCTCTTGTAAGCGCGTGCCGTTGCATTCCTCGCAGACCAGCTCCACGTCGGCCAGAAACTGCATCTCGACGGTCACCGTGCCGTCGCCCTGGCAGACGTCGCAGCGCCCGCCCGGAACGTTGAACGAGAAGTGGCCCGGCAGGTAGCCGCGCCCGCGGCCTCGGGTGTAGAGGCCATGAGGTCGCGGATGATGTCGAACGCTTTGACGTAGGTGACCGGGTTCGACCGCGGCGAACGGCCGATGGGCGACTGGTCCACCAGCACGACTGCCCGGACCAGGACGCCTGTATTTCAACGCGGCTGCACGTCTGCTTGCGGACCGCGCCGTAGGGCTCCTCTTCTTCGCCACGGCGGCCGGCGCTCTGCGTCGCTCTTCAGCAGGCGTTCCAGGTTGCTGTAAGATCACATCGTGAACCAGCGGTGGATTTGCCGGAGCCCGAAACGCCGGTTACGACCGTCATCAGAGCCCAGCGGCACGGCGACGTCAATGTTCTTCAGGTTGTTGGCGCGGCACCCCAGGAAGCGAATCTGCCGCTTCTTATCCGGCTTGCGGCGGTCTGGGCGCGGCAGCGTCTTCCAGCTCGCCGCGCAGATAGCGCGCGGTCGAGAGAGGCGCCGCCGCCGGCCGGCGGAGGAATCCAGCAGAGCCTGCAGATCTCCCTCGAATACGACGCGGCCGCCGTTTTCTCCGGCGCCCGGCCCCATGTCGACGATGTGGTCGGCGGCGCGCATGACGTCGGCGTCGTGCTCCACCACCAGGATGGTGTTGCCCAGGTCGCGCAGTTCCTTCAGAATCCGGATCAGCCGTCCGGTGTCGCGGCTGTGCAGTCCGATGGATGGCTCGTCCAGCACGTAGGTGGCGCCTACCAGCCGGGAACCCAGGCAGGTGGCCAGTTGGATGCGCTGCGCCTCGCCGCCCGAAAGCGTCATGGACAACGGCGGTCGAGCGTCAAGGTAGTCCAGCCCGACGTCGTGCAGGAAACTCAGCCGCTGCCGGATCTCCACCAGCACCTTGCCGGCGATGGCTTCCTCTTCGCCCACCAGCACCAGACCGTTGAAGAACTCAAGCGCCTCGGCGATGTTCATGCGCGCCACGTCGGCCGATCGTGCGGTCCGCCCACGAAACACGTTGCGCGCCTCCTCGCGGACGCCGCGCCGCCGGCATTCCGGGCAGTCCGTATAGCCGCGGTAGCGGCTCAGGAACACGCGCACGTGAACCTTGTACTTCTTGGTCTCCACCTGGGCGAAGAAGTCGTTCACGGCCTCCTTGACGATTTTGAATTCGGCGGGGGTGAGGTCGGCGAACGGAACGTTGATCCGCACTTTGCCGCGGGCGCTGCGCGCGAAACCAGTGATCTGGTACCAATCGTAGTTCGGCTTGGTCCAGGGATCGACGGCGCCTTCGTTGAGGCGCAAGCTTGCGGTCCGGCACCACCAAGTCCAGATCGTAGTCGACCACGTTGCCGAAGCCCTGGCAGCGTGGGCAGGCGCCCACCGGCGAGTTGAAGCTGAACAGCGCGGGCTCGGGCTCGGCGAACTCGGGCCGCAGGTCTTGCAGGCGAATTTTTCGCTGAACCGCAGGCGGCGCGGCGGGTTGCGTGCCGGCCTCCTCGAAGATCGCTTCGCCCGCTTCGCGGTAGCAGATTTCCAGCGTGTCCACCACGCGCGCATGCAGGTCCGGGAGCCATGCGATGCGGTCCGCCAGCGCGTAAACCGGTTGCGAGAAATCGATCTCGAGAATCGATTCCGGGCGTGGAGAACTCGAACGTCCGGCCGTCCTGGTACAGCCGGTTGAAACCCTTCTTCCGGATCTCGAACAGGTGGTCGCGCAGCAGCGCCGGTGGCCACGCCGGTCTTCGCGCCCGGCCTGGCTTATTCCGGGCGTGTGCACCGGAAACAGGATGTACCAGCGGCTGCCTTCAGGTTCCGTCAACATGCGCGGGCCACCTGGTCCACGCTGTCTTGCATCACCCGCTGGCCGCAAGTCGGGACAGTAGGTGCGTCCCACGCGCGCGAACAGCAGCCGCAGGTAATCGTAGATCTCGGTGGTAGTGGCGACGGTGGAGCGCGGGTTGCGGGTGGTGTTCTTCTGGCGGATGGCGACCGGCGGAGCGATGCCTTCCACCTCGTCCAGGTCCGGCTTCTCCATTCTTTCGAGAAACTGCCGCGCATAGGCCGACAGCGATTCCACGTAGCGCCGCTGGCCTTCCGCGTAGATGGTGTCGAACACCAGCGACGATTTGCCCGAGCCGGAAACGCCGGTGACCACGGTGAGCTGGTTGTGGGGCAGGATCGATATCCAGGTTCTTCAGGTTATGTACGCGCGCGCCGCGGATGCGGATAAACTCCTGGCAGAACTTTTCGCCATGAGCAGGAATCCTGTTGCGACCGGGGCGCGAAGGCGCGCGACGCCGGGGGCATGTCCTTGAGTAAAACAACCGAAGGATTCGCCCGGCCGTGTGTAGACTTCATGCCGGACTGCGCCGGCGCCTCGAATCCTGTCAAAATAATGATGATGATTCCTGGTAACAACTCGATGTCCAGAAGCGCGGACCGGGCGCGCGGCGGCGGCTACAGAATCTTTGCCCGGTGTCCCGTACGGCTTTCTCGTATTCATGATTCTCGCGGGCTGCTCGACACGGCGCCCTCCAGCGGAGAAGGCAGTGGCCATGAAACCTTTTGGCAGCTATCCGGACGGAAACAGGTCAGATATACACACTCACAAAGCGAACGGCATGGAAGCGCAAATCACGAACTACGGCGGAACTTTGGTTTCCTCAAGGTGCCCGACAGAGACGGCAAGATAGGAGACGTGGTTCTCGGGTGCCCGAACCTGGAAGGCTATCGCAAGCATACCTACTATTTCGGAGCAATCATCGGGCGCTATGGCAATCGCATCGCCGGCGGGAAGTTCACGCTGGACGGCAAACAATACACGCTGCCTGTCAACAACGGGCCCAATAGCCTGCACGGCGGGCTAAAGGGTTCGACAAGAGAGTATGGGACGCGGTGCCGTTTGACGCGGCCGGCGGGGAGGGCCTGAAGTTGACCTACGTCAGCCCGATGGTGAAGAAGGGTACCCAGGCACTCTGACCGTGCACGTCACCTACACGCTCACCGACAAGAACGAGCTGCACCTCGACTACGAAGCCACCACCGACAAGCCGACAGTGCTGAATTTGACGAACCACGCATATTTCAATCTGAAGGACGACGGGGCATCCACCGTGCTGGGCCACGGGCTGATGATCAACGCGAGCAGATTCACACCCGTGGATGCGACTTTGATTCCGACCGGCGAGATCCGATCGCTTGACGGCTCGCCGCTCGATTTCCGGCAGCCGACCGCGATTGGCGCGCGGATTGACGCGGACGACCAGCAATTGAAGTTCGCCGGCGGCTACGACCACAACTACGTCCTCGACCGGAAAGGGCCGGGCCTGGAGCTGGCCGCGCGGGTGTACGAACCCACCACCGGGCGCGTGATGGAGGTATACACCACCCAGCCCGGCGTCCAGTTCTATTCGGGGAATTTTCTGGATGGCACGTTTATGGGCAGAGGCGGATTCATCTACCAGAAGCGTTCCGGGCTTCTGCCTGGAGACCCAGCATTTCCCGGATTCGCCCAACAAGCCGGAGTTTCCATCCACCGTATTGAGGCCGGGCGAGACGTACAAGAACTCCACTGTGTTGCCTTCTCGGCGAAGTAGGAGGTTAATTCCGGTGTCCGAGATGGGGTCCGGGGGCCGCCTGCCGGTTATTCCGGGCGTCCCGTGTGGGAGCTATGGTTCCGCCATCCGGACTTCCGCGTCGGAGGGCCTGTCAAGCCCGGACGAAATGGCAAGCTGGGTCAAGCCGGCGACATTGTTCACGCCCAGTTTCTTCATCATGGTTTTGCGGTAGCTGCGAACCGTTTGCAGACCGAGATCGAGCAGCACGGCGATTTCCTTGCTGGTCTTGCCCTCGGCCACCATCCGGAGCACCTGTAGCTCGCGGGGCGCCAGGCCGCTCAGCGCGGAGGGCGCCGCATTCGAGTCCAGGTTGCCTTTCTGGATCCTGAAAGCAGCTTGTCGGAAACCTGCGGGCTAAGGTAGGAACCCCCGCGGGCGACCGGCGCGGATGGCTTCCACCAGCTCGCCGTGCGACGCCCGCTTCAGGACAAACGCCCGCGCTCCCGAGCGGATGGCGCTGACCACAGAGTGCTCATCATCGTACATCGAGAGAATGATGATCCGCGTCTCGCGGGACGTGCCGCAGCATCTCCACCGTAGCTTCGATGCCGTTAAGCCCGGGAAGACCAATGTCCATCAGGACAATGTGCGGTTTTAGCTTCGGCAAAGGTGGACCCCGTCGGCGCCGGTCTCGGCCTCGCCGACGATACGGAACTCGCTACTGTCCTGCAAAATGGCTTTCAGTCCATCCCGCATAATCTTGTGGTCATCCACAAGGAGGATGTCGCACGCCATTGATTTTCTCTCCTGCTGCGCCCGAAGGGCCCGCTCTGGCGGTATCCCGGTTGGGCCACGGGAACAAGGCTAACACAAATCATTTTTTCTGTTTCGAACTACATATTGTACCCGCACCTGGGGTGGAATCCATAACAAAATCGACACCGGCGAGCTCCGATTCCCAAAAAATTCTCAGCAAGCCTAGTCCTTTTGGAGCGTTTAGGACCTTTTCGACGTCAAAACCGGTGCCATCGTCCCTGACAGTCACCTGCAGGCTGCCGATCTCTCCCGTGGCGGTGATGGTGATACGGTGGGCGTTTGCGTGGCGAATGGCGTTCGACAGAGCCCAGCCGGTGATGCGATAGAGGCTGCGCGCCAGCGCCGTCTCGACGGGGGAGGAAATGCGGTAGTCCAGGGACAATTCCCCCGCAAAGGTGCCCTGGGACTCGCTCACCAGACGCTCCAGGGCAAGCCGAAGGCCACCGCGCTCGACGATTTCCGGATTCAGGCGGTAGGTCAGGTCCCGGACTTCTCCGATGGCCTGGTCGAGGATCTTCTCCATCTCCTCGACCCGTGGCTCCAGTTCGGGGGCCGTCTCGGCAAGCGTCGAGCGCAACATGTCCAGGTGGATGCCCAGGGCGCTGAGACCCTGGCTGACGTCGTCGTGCAACGATTTGGAGGCGGCGGAAATCTGGGTTTCCCGCTCGCGCAGGGCGACAAGCAACCGGCGGACGACTCCGGATGCCGGCCCCGTCTGGTTTCGCATGATGCCTTCCAGGCAGGCGTTGGCTTAATTTCGCTTGCGGGCCAGAACCCGGCGGGCGGCATCGGCGATGTCGGCAGCCTGGAGGCCATACTTTTTCAACAGGCCTGCCGGGTCGCCCGATTCCGCATACGTGTTCTGGATGCCGACGAACTCCATCGGGACCGGCGTCGATTCAGCCACCACTTGGGCGACGCGGACGCCCAGCCCTCCGTCCACCAAGTGTTCCTCAGCCACCACCAGCGCTCCCGTCTCGGCCGCGCAGCGCGCAATCATGTCGCGGTCGAGGGGCTTAATGGTGTGGATATCCACCACCCGGGCCGAGACGCCTTCGGCGTCCAGAATCTCCGAGGCCTTGATCGTCTCCGACGTCAGCAGACCGGTGCCGAAAAGGGTGACATCGGCGCCGTCGACAAGCTGGATCGCCTTGCCGATTTCGAATTGCTGATCGGACGGGTACACGATGGGCGCCTTTAGCCGGCCAGTACGAATGAAAACCGGGCCGACGTGAGCGGCGGCCAACCTTACCAGGGCCTTGGCGGCCACTTCATCCGCCGGACTGAGAACCACCATGTTCGGAAGCGAACAGGCCAGGCTGGTCTCCTCGATGCTCATCTGGGACGGGCCGTCTTCGCCAATCGAAATGCCACTGTGGGTTCCCACCGCCTTCACGTTTACGTTCGGGTAGGCCACGGTAACTCGAAACTGCTCGAAACCTTTGTTCAACAGGAAGCAGGAGAAGCTCGATGCGAACGGGATCTTGCCGCAGGAGGCGAGGCCGGCCGCGATGGCCACCATGTTGGCTTCGGCGATGCCACACTCGAAGAAACGGTCGGGGAATTCCTTGGCGAACCATAGGTCATGGTGGATTTCGACAGGTCCGCGTCGAGCGCCACGACGTCCGTGTTCTCGCGGCCCAACTGGACCAGTGCGTCGCCGAAAGCCTGGCGCGTGGCGGCTCCCATTTTCAGTTCAAATTTCGTTTTTGTTGCCATCTTATGCCAGCTCCTTCAGCGCCAGTTCCACTTCCTGAGCGGTGGGGGCGACGCCGTGATACTTCGGGTTGTTTTCCATGAAGCTCACGCCCTTGCCTTTGACGGTGTTAGCGACGAGGACCGTCGGTTTTCCCTTGGTGGCCGCCGCTTCGGCGAAAGCCTTTTGGAGGGCCGGAATGTCATGGCCGTCCACCGTGATGGCGTGCCAGCCGAAGGAAATCCATTTGTCGGCCAGCGGCTCCAGGTCCATGATGTCTTTCACGAAGCCGTCCAACTGGATTTTGTTGTAGTCCACGATGGCCACGATGTTGTCTACTTTGTGATAGGAGGCGAACATCGCTGCCTCCCAGATCTGGCCTTCCTGGATCTCACCGTCGCCGAGCACCACGTAAGTCCGATAGTCCTTCTTGTCCAGCCGGGCCGCCAGACCCATGCCGACAGCCAGGGAGAGACCCCTGCCCCAGCGACCCGGTTGAGGCCTCGAGCGAGGGGATAAAGCGAACGTCGGGATGGCCCTGGTAGATGGAGCCGAGCTTGCGGAGGGTGTTCAGTTGGTCCAACGGTACGTAGCCCCATTCCGCCAGGACTGAATAAAGAACCGGGGCGGCATGTCCTTTGGAGAGCAAAAAGCGGTCCCGATCGGGCCACTTGGGGTTCTTCGGATCGTGGCGCAGGACATCCCAGAACAAAGTCACCAGGATCTCCACTGCCGACAGCGATCCGCCCGGATGGCCGCTGCCCGCTGCCCCCGTCATCTCGATGATGTGACGCCGGATTCCCCGGCAAATGGTTTGCAGCTCTTCCAAGCTAGTAGTCTTCGTCATGACGATCAAAACCCCACGATAACATAAAGCCCCCCGCGGGACTTCTGTGGCAGTATCATGGATGGCACCCAGGCTGGAAAAAGATGAATAGAATCACCCTGCTCTGTGCGCTCGTGTTCGCGGCGGCGCCCTGGCTCAACGCGGCCGGTTTTGACATCACCGCCTTCGGCGCGAAGGGCGACGGCAAGACCGAGAACCGGGATGCCATCAACAAGGCCGATCGAAGCGGCGGCCGCGGCCGGAGGCGGAACGGTCGAGTTCCCGGCCGGAACCTGGCTTACCGGATCGGTGCGATTGCGCAGCAATGTCACACTGCTGCTGGAACCCGGGTCGGTGATCGAGGCCAGCTCCGATCCGGCCGCGTACGATCCACCCGAGCCGAACCAGTGGGACAAGTTCCAGGATTTCGGCCACAGTCATTTTCATGACAGTCTGATCTGGGGCGAAGGCCTCGAAAATATCGCGATCGTGGGCAGCGGGCGGATTTCAGGGAAAGCGCTGACCCGCGGCTTGCGTGGCGACGGAGCCGACAAAACCATCGCGCTCAAGCTCTGTCACAACGTAACGCTGCGCGATTTTTCGATCGCGAGCGGCGGTCACTTTGGAATACTCGCCACCGGCGTGGATAATCTGACCATCGACAACATCATGATCGACACCAATCGGGATGGGATCGACGTGGATTCGTGCCGCAACGTTCGCATCTCGAATTCCAGCATCAACTCCCCCAACGACGACGCGATCACCCTCAAGGGAACGCATGCGCTCGGGGCCGCGCGGCCCAGCGAAAATCTCACAATTACGAATTGTCTGGTCAGCGGATTCGAGATTGGCTCTTTGCTGGACGGAACCTATAAACGCACGGTACAACGGGCCCCGGACCGCGACGGTCCTACCGGACGGATCAAGATCGGCACCGAGTCCGAAGGCGACTTCCGCAATATCACCATCTCCAACGTGGTCTTCGATACTTCCCGCGGTCTTGCGCTGGAGAGCGTCGACGGAGCGCACATCGAGGACGTATCGGTTTCGAATATCACGATGCGGAATGTGTCGAACGCACCGATCTTCATCAGGTTGGGCAGGCGGATGCGGGCTCCCGAGGGCACCTCTGTCGGCTCCATCCAGCGAATCAACATCAGCAACGTGGTGGCTTATAACGCCGATCCGCGGTACGGGTCGATTATCAGCGGCGTGCCGGGCCACGACGTGGAAGATGTGAGGCTGAGCGGCATTCGGATCGTGTACCGCGGCGGCATGACTCTCGACCAGGTCGCGAAACAGCCGGCGGATCTGGTGAATTCGTTCTTCTTCCGCGCGTCCGGCGGCGTGCCTCCGCGCGAGCCTTACGACACCCCCGAGCGTGAGCAAGAGTATCCCGAGCCTTCGATGTTCGGGCTGTTGCCCGCCTATGGATTTTTTATCCGGCACGCGAAAAAGATCGCGCTGAACGACGTCGATGTCAGCTACATGGAGGAGGACCGGCGGCCGGCTTTTGTGCTCGACGGCGTCGAGGGCATTGCATTCGAAGGCTGCCGAGCCGAGAAGGCGAATGGCGTTCCCACGTTTGTGATGAGGAACGCGAAGGGCGTCAGCGCTCACGGTTGCGAGGGGCATGCGGACTTTCAAGTCGACGCCGTGGCTCGCAAGGAAATGTAGGACCAGACGCGTACCCTCGCAAATCTTGTCGCTGGTTCGGCCTTGCCAAAACAATTTGAGGGGAATATGATTTGAGAGACAACCTCGCGCCCGACGTTCGCGCCGGGTGAGAGGAGGAGAACTCCATGGCAGATGAAATCAAACGTCTCGAATATTACTCGGCGGTGATCGCCAACAAGCCCGGCGAAGGGGCGCGTGTGCTGGCGGCGTTGCGCGACGCCGGCGCGGACTTCACGGATGTGAACGCGTATCCGATCGGAAATCCGCTCAAGGCCCGGAAGACGACGGTGGACTTCGTACCGTCCGACCCGAAAGCTTTCAAGAAGGCCGCCAAGCTGGTTGGCCTGGAAATCGGCGCGAAACTGCCGTGCATTTTCGTGACCGGCGAAGACCGGCCCGGAATGGGCGCGGAGATTCTGGCCAAGCTCGGCGCGGCCGGCATAAACGTCATCGCCATGCACATGGTGTGCGCCGGCGCGGGCCGTGTGGGCGGCATGGTATTCGTGGAAGCGTCGGTAGCCGCCAAGGCGGCGAGAGTTCTTTCGAAGTAAGACGGAGTGTTCCTCCGAGCGGCCCCGCCCGCGGGTGCGTCCGGCGCGCCCCGGCGGGGTCGCGTGCTTTTGCGGCGAAACTCTATCCCAGCAGCGTGGCGGCCCGGCAGGCGAAGTAGGTAAGAATGAAGTCCGCGCCGGCGCGGCGGATGGAGGTCAGCGACTCGATCATCACGCGGTCCAGATCGATCCAGCCGTTGCGCGCCGCCGCCATGATCATGCTGAACTCGCCGCTCACCTGGTAGGCGGCCAGCGGCACCGAGAAACGCTCGCGGGCCATGCGCAAAATGTCCAGGTACGGCAGCGCCGGCTTCACCATCAACATGTCGGCGCCTTCCTCGAAGTCGAGCTCCATTTCGAGCAGCGCCTCCCGTCCGTTGGCGGGGTCCATCTGGTAGCTGCGCCGGTCGCCGAACTGCGGCGCCGATTCCGCGGCCTCGCGGAACGGTCCGTAGAAGGCCGATGCATACTTGGCGGCGTAAGAAAGAATAGGCGTGTTCTTGAACCCTTCCGAGTCGAGCGCCTTGCGGATGGCGCCGACGCGCCCGTCCATCATGTCGGAAGGCGCGACGATGTCGGCGCCCGCGCGCGCGTGGCTCACAGCGCCGGCGGCCAGCCATTCGAGCGTAATGTCGTTATCCACGTCGCCGTCGACGATCTTGCCGCAATGCCCGTGGCTGGTGTATTCGCAGTTGCAGACGTCGGTAATAACCAGAAGCTCCGGAACTTCGCGTTTCAAGGCGCGTACCGCGCGCTGCACAATGCCGTTGTCGTCGTAGGCGCCGCTGGCCAGTTCGTCCTTGATTTCGGGGATGCCAAACAGAATTACGCCGCCGATGGCGAGTTTCGCCGCTTCGGCGCAATCGGCGACAAGCTGGTCGATGGAAAGCTGGTAGTTGCCCGGCATGGCGCCGATCTCTTTGCGGACGCCTTCTCCCGGCACCACGAACATCGGCAGAATAAACTGGCCCGGCTCCAGACGGGCTTCCCGAACCAGGCGGCGAAGCTTGTCGGAAGCGCGCAGCCGGCGCGGGCGGTGAGTGGGGAACGGCATACTCCGGATTGTAGCGCGCCGGCTACAGGCTGGCGATGTGGACCGAACTGACCAGCCCGATCATTTTCAGAAAACGAATCGCCATCCAGCTCATATCCAGCTCGTACCAGGCAAGACCGTGGCGGGCCGAAGTGGGATGGGCGTGGTGATTGTTGTGCCAGCCCTCACCAAAGCTCAGCAAGGCTACCATCCAGTTGTTGCGCGAATCGTCGCGGGTGGCGAACCGGCGGCTGCCCCAGAAGTGCGTCAGGGAATTGACCATCCAGGTAACGTGCAGCCCCACGGTTACACGGAAGAAGACTCCCCAAAGAAGGCAAGGCAGGCCGCCAAAAACCAGCAGCGCCGCCGACAGAATCACCAGCGGCACGTAGTTGTATTTCGAGATCCAGACCATAAAACGGTCCTTGCACAGGTCTGGCGCATAGCGGGAGCATTCCAAGCTATTACTGTGCGTCGCGTCGCCGACCATCATCCAGATGATGTGCGACCACCACTTGCCGTCTCGCGGCGT
Organism: Bryobacterales bacterium; assembly: GCA_963810595.1. Classification (GTDB taxonomy): domain Bacteria; phylum Acidobacteriota; class Terriglobia; order Bryobacterales; family Bryobacteraceae; genus CAWEOG01. The sequence continues at coordinate 213,382 of CAWEOG010000007.1, forward strand.
GTGTGGATCGCCCTCCTTGTCGGAGAACTGGTGGTGGATGCGGTGCGTGGAGACCCAGGCGATGGGACCTCCCTGGAGTGCCAGAGTCCCGCAGATTGTCAGGAAGTACTCGATCCACCTGGGCGATCGGAAGGAGCGGTGCGTAAGCAGCCGGTGGTACCCCATGCCGATTCCGAAGCTCAAGGTGATCCAATACAGAACCAGGGCCGTGAACAAAGCCGTCCAGCTAAAAAAGAACAAGGCAGCTATGGCCCCGGAGTGGAAGATGATGAATGCAATGGTTGAAACCCAGTTGATTCCATCTCTCCTCAAAAATTGCGTAGTTGTCGTATTGGTGCTCAAAGTGTTCTGCCCCAGGTGCGCCTGAAAAAAGGGTAAAGGGCGGCTGGAGTGGCCGCCGCCCCGAATCGGAAACTTTTACCAGCGCTCTCGCTGCCGTTGCCCGCCGCCGCCGCCGCCACGGTATCCGCCGCCGCCCCGTTCGACTTTCGGGCGAGCTTCGTTGACGTTGAGGGCCCGGCCGTCAAGATCGGTGCCATTCAGAGCGCCAATCGCGCGTTCCGCTTCAGCGGCATCACTCATTTCCACGAATCCGAATCCCCTGGCTCGCCCGGTATCCCGGTCGGTTACGATGCTGACACGCTCTACCGTGCCGTATTCTTCGAACAGGGCTCGAACGGAATCTTCGGTGGCCCCGAAACTGAGATTTCCTACAAAAATGTTCTTCACTTTATTCTCTTTCTGAAATTTGCAGAGCAGCGAATCGCGGGCAGATCGGACACAGACGGGGAAGCCGGACAATGTGAGAGATGCCTGAATTAGCGGTACTGGCAAACTTTACATGTATGATGGCATGCGGCGGTGTGGGGATGCAAGGTTATTTCACGCTTGAAGCGCGCATCGCGCCGAAATCACCCTCGGAAACAGCGGATGGCGGGGTAGATGGCGAAAATGGCGAGCGCCGCCAGCGTCACACCCAGCAGCCTCGATCCGCGTTTCCGCGCTCCCCACGCGCAGTAGGCGAGCACGCCGAACGCCAGCAGGATTTTTGCGAGGGCGAGGTATCGCAGCAGCCCCGGATAGCTGCCGGTGCCTTCGCTGAATATCACGAGCAGCGTGTAAAAGTTGACCAGGGCGTCGCAGAATGCGCCCAGCCAGGCGGCCCAGGCGAACGCTCCGGCCGCCGCCGCGAGCTTTGAGCCGGCCGGGAACCCGCCGCCGGCCCAAACGCTGAGCAACGATAGGGTTATCCCGTAGCTGATCAGGAATCCGAAATCCCACACCACGCTGCGCACCGCCAAACTCATGGTGTCGTGCCGCCACGACCGCAGGGCCGCTGAAGCTTCCGAGATCTGCGATGGATAGACGGGCGGCGCGGGTTCCCAGCTTTCCAGGATTTTTCGGGCCTCCGTGGCGTTCGGCGCAAACTGCAAAGACACGATGCCGAGGGGAGCCGCCGCCGTCAGCAGCTTCACGTTCAGGTAATTGACGTAGAGGCCAAACAGCGCCGTGATCAAGACCCCAATAGCGAGCCAGCGCCGCAATTGCGGGGCCGGTAGCCAGGAAAACAAATGTGGAACACCTTGCGTGGCCGCTGCCGGAGCCGGTTGAGCGTCTTTTTCGACGCTGATTTCGAGATCTGCCTTCATGAATCCGCCACTGGGGTTTCACCCAGAATATCGGCAGTTCCCCCTAAATCTCCACAGCGCCGGCCGTACGGCGCCGCGGATCTCCAGGCAAACCGGCGCCATGTCGGGCATAATGAAGCTGTTGTGAACACTCGCGATCCCCAGACCCGGAAGGAAGTTGGCCGGCGCTACTTCATTCGCGGCCGGGTGCACGGCGTGGGTTTCCGCGATTTTGTCCAGCGGCGGGCCTCCGAACTGGGCGTCAAAGGCTACGTGCGCAACCTGGACGACGGACGCGTGGAAGCTTACGCCGTCGGCACCGGCGGCCAGCTTTCCGACCTGGCCGGCTGGCTCCACCAGGGCCCCCGCTGGGCCGATGTGCGGGGCGTCGAGGAGCAGGAAGCTCCGGTGTTACAATGCAGAGGTTTTGAGATTCGATACTAATGGACGACCTGAAACAATTCATTCGCGAAATCCCCGACTGGCCGAAGCCGGGAATTCTCTTCTATGACATCACTACGCTGTTGAAAGACCCGGCCGGCTGGAAAGCGGTCATCGACGTCATGCGCGAGCATTACGCCGGTCTCGAAGTGGACGGCATCGTCGGCATCGAGGCGCGGGGCTTCTTTTTCGCGCCCACGCTGGCCTATGCGCTGGGGACCGGATTCATTCCCGTCCGAAAACCAAAAAAGCTGCCGGCCGCCGTCGAGCGGATCGAGTACGCGCTCGAATACGGCACCGACTCGCTCGAAATCCACAAGGATGCCATCCGGCCCGGAGGAAAATACCTGATCGTCGACGACGTGCTGGCCACCGGCGGCACTGCCTCGGCGGTGTCCAAGCTGGTGGAGCGCTGCGGCGGGGTGATCAGCGGCCTGGGCTTCGTGGTGGAACTCGATTTCCTGCAACGGCCGCCAGAAGCTGGGCGGCTACAACCTGTTTTCGATTGTGCATTATTAGGCGCGGGCCCGTTTGCGCCCCGGTCGCCACCGGAACTTCCGAGGATCTCAACCATGACGCGCAGCGCTCGCGTGCCCTCGTTCGCCAAGCTCAATCTATCGCTCCGCGTGCTCGACAGGCGGCCCGACGGCTACCATGAGCTGCGCACGATTTTTCAGACAATTTCCCTCCATGACGACATCCAGATATCGTTCACCCCGGGCGGAAGTCGGAAATCGCCGTCGAATGCGAGCCGCACATCCCGGACAACCTGGTGGAACGCGCCGCGTGCCTGGTGGCGGAGGCGGCCCCGCTCGGCGGCGCGCTGCGCCTTCGCCTCGAAAAAAGAATTCCCCTGGGCGGAGGGTTTGGCGGCGGGTCGAGCAATGCCGCCGCCGTGTTGCTGGCGTTGCCGGTGCTGGCGGGTCTGCGCATTCCTTTCGGCAACCTGCTGGAGATGGCCTCGCAGCTTGGGCAGCGATGTTCCTTTCTTTCTTCTGGGAGGCGCGCGCTGGGCCTGGGCCGGGGAGAGGAGTTGTACCCGCTGCCGGACGTCAGGCGGCAGGCGGCCCTGGTGGTTACGCCTCCCATCCACGTCTCCACGCCGGAGGCTTACCAGGCGCTCGGCCGTTCGTTGACTTCCCCGCTGGGGTCCCGTAGGATAGATATTTTCCGCTCCCTTTCCTGGGAGCTTAGTGCGGGTGTGTCGGTACCCGATTTTGCCGCCAAGGCGGAAAACGACTTCGAACCAGTGGTTTTTGCAAGGCATCCGGAGTTGTTGCGCCTGGCGCGGCGGTTGCGGCGTAATGGCGCAAATCCGGCGATGTTGTCGGGCAGCGGCGCTTCGCTTTTCGGGTTGTTTGACAACTTGGAAACGTGCCGCCTGGCGGCATCGCAATTTACGGGCGCGCGGGTGTTCCCGGTTAGCTTCGTCGGTCGCAAGCGATACCGGGCCGCATGGTGGCGTGCGCTTGGCGCGGTTACGTCGCGAGATCGGGACTGGCCACCAACCAGCCGGTACCGTCAATGACTTCGAACTGCATCAAAATACTTTCCGGAAACGCCAACCCCGAGTTGGCTGAGGAAATCTGCAGCGTTCTGGGCTGCGAGTTGAGCGTCGCCAGCGTCCGCTCCTTCTCCGACGGGGAGATCTACATCCAGATGGAAGAGAACGTGCGCGGATCGGACGTTTTCGTGGTGCAGCCCACCTGTCCGCCCGTCGACCGCCACCTGATGGAGCTGATCTTCATGCTGGACGCCCTGAAGCGGGCCTCAGCGGAGCGCATCACCGCAGTGTTACCCTATTATGGGTACGCTAGGCAGGACCGCAAGGACCGGCCGCGCGTGCCGATATCGGCCAAAGTTGTGGCCAGCATGCTGGAGAGGGCCGGCGCCACCGCGTGTCCTGACGGTTGGATCTGCACGCGGCGCAGATTCAAGGCTTCTTCGATATTCCGGTAGATCACCTCTTCGCCAGTCCGGTGATGATCGATTATTTCCGGGGATTGGAGCATCCCGAACCTGATCGTTGTTTCGCCGGATGCGGGCGGTGTGGAGCGGGCTCGGGCGTTTGCCAAGCGGCTGGAAGCGCCACTGGCCATCATTGACAAGCGGCGCGAGCAGGTGAACGTCGCCGATGTGATGCACATCATCGGCGAAGTGGAAGGCCGGAATTGCGTAATATTCGACGATCTCATCGACACGCCGGGACGCTGGTGAAGGGCACCGAGGCCTTATGGCGGCCGGCGCGGTTTCGGTATCGGCGGCGGCGACGCACCCGGTGCTGTCCGGGCCGGCGATCGAACGGATTTGCGGTTCTTCGTCTGAAGGAAGTGGTGGTGACCAATACGATTCCGCTAAGAGAGACGGCCGAGGCGTGCGGGCGGATCCGTTCGCTTTCGGTGGCGCCCCTGTTGGCACGCGCCATTCAGGCCATCCACGAGGGAACCTCGATCAGCATACTTTTTGTATAGTCGCGCCTCGCGCCGCGGCAAGAAGGAATGGAAACATCCGGAGGGAACGGCTGCGGCCTCGTGCGCGTGCCGGTCTGTTGCCGGCTTTGGGGTAAATATGAGGAAGGACATAACAATCGTCGCAGAGCCTCGCGCCACGCGGGGGAAAAATGAGGCGCGCCGGATGCGCGTCCAGGGTTATTCGCCCGCCGTGTTGTACGGCGGCCACCTGGAACCCGTCGCCATCTCTGTGAGCCCGAAGGATGTCCTGAAGAATCCTGCACAGCAAGTCGGGTCACAACACGATTTTCAACGTCAGCCTGGACGGCGAATCGGTGCCGGTGATGATCGTCGACTGGCAGGAAGATCCCCTGAAGGGCAGACTTCTGCACATCGATCTGAAGCGCATGGATCTTTCCAGGCGGCTTACCATCAAAGGTGCCGGTACACCCGATCGGCGATCCGCGCGGCGTCAAGCAGCAGGGCGGCTTGCACGAAATCGTCTCGCGCGAAATCGAGATCGAGTGTCTGCCCGAGGACATCCCGGAGGAGTTCCGGATGGACGTCACCGAATTGATGCTCGGACAGGCTCTGCGTGCCGGAGAGGTTCCGCTGTCGGGGTCGATGACGCTGGTAAGCCCGCCGGAGATGGTCGATTTCCCACGTGGTGGCGATGCGCGCCGTCGCGGCAGCCACCGAGGAGGCGGTGCGGCGGTCGAAGCAGCCGCCGCCGCTGCGCCGAGGCAACGCCGGCCAAGGAAGAAGTGAAAGAGAAAGTGAAAGAGAAAGAGAAGAAAAAGAAGAAGTAATTCCGCGGGGCTGCCCGCCAGGCAGCGGGCGGGCTGGCAAAAAGGATGCCGGAGCCGGAGTTTTTGCTGGTCGGTCTCGGGAATCCGGGGCCGGAATACGAACGGACGCCGCATAACCTCGGCTTCCTGGTGGCGGACCGGTTGGCGGAACGCAACGGCATTCGCGTTTCCCGCAAGGAGTCCATGGCGCTGGTGGGCCAGGGTACGGTGGGCGGCCGAACGGTGCTGCTTGCCAAGCCGCAGACATTCATGAACTTGAGCGGCCCGTCGGTGAACGGGTCTGCTCGCGAAGTTGGAATTGGATGTCTCCCGGTTGATTCTGATCTTCGACGACCTGGACCTGCCTTGGTGCAGCATTCGGGTTCGGGCGAAAGGATCGGCGGGGGGTCACCATGGTGTGGAATCGGTAGTTCGCAGCGTTGGCTCCGACGAGTTTCCGCGCGTGCGGCTCGGTATCAACCCGGGCCGTCCGGTGCGCGACGGCGCGCAATTTGTGCTGGCGCCGTTCGGCAAAGCGCAGCTTCAGGAGTTGGACGCGTGGTTGGACGAGGCGGCGCAGGCCGTCGAATCCATAATCTCCGAAGGCGTCGAAAAGGCCATGACGAAATTTAATCGTCGCGCCCAAGGTGAAACGAAAGAGGAAGAATGAGGTCATACGAAGAGCTGTACATCGTTCGACCGGACGCCACCGAAGAGGAGGTGGACGCCACGATCGAACAGGTCAAGCAGGTGGTTGCCGCTCACGGCGGCGTCATCGGCAGCGTCGACAAGTGGGGCATCCGCAAGCTCGCTTACATAGTGGCGAAGCGGACCGAAGGCTTCTACGTGCTGGTTCAGTTCCAGTGCGAACATCCGGCGGTCATCCGCGAGCTGGAACGCCGCCTGCAGGGTCACCGACGACGTGATCAAGTTCCTGACGGTGCGCACCGACGAACGCATGCGGCAGGTGCGAAGCGCCGTAAGGCCCGCGAGAAGCGCGCGCCCGGCGTCCGGCGCCTCAAACCCAGGCGATGCCGGCAGCGCCACATGCGCCCGTTCCCGCTGCTCCCGCTGCTCCCGCGGTCCCGGCGATGCCGGTGGAACCCGCCGCGCCAGCGCCCGCCGCACCCGCACCCGATGCACCCGCGGCCAACCAGCCCGCGGCAGAGGAATCCAAATCATAGGAGGCAACCATGGCGGAACAAAGAGGTGGAAGACCCATTGCCGCGTCCCAACGCCCCACGGGCACGGACAAGGCCATCGCAACCGGAAAGAAGACAGTATTTTCGCCGCCGGAAGGTGTGCCGGTTCTGCGTGGACAAGATCGATGACATCAACTACAAGGATGTCAGGCTGCTCGGCAGCTTCGTTTCCGACCGCGGCAAAATCACTCCGCGCCGCATCTCGGGCGTTTGCGCGCCGCACCAGCGCCGCTTGAGCGAGGCCATCAAACAGGCCCGCAATATTGCCTTGCTGCCGTTCGCCGGCCCGCAGGGTTTCTAAAGGAGCCGCTGTTATGGAAGTCATCCTGAGAGAAGAAATCGAAGGGCTTGGCCACCGCGGCCAAGTCGTCAAGGTGGCCGCCGGGATACGCGCGCAATTTCCTGCTTCCGAAGCGGCTTGCGGTCACCGCCAGCGAGTCCAACAAGAAGCTGGTGGAACAGGAGCGGCAGGCTTGGCTTCGCAAGGAAGCGAAGCTCAAGGGTGAGGCCGAGGACCTGGCCAAGATGGTGGGTACGGTCACCATCACCATCCTGCAGAAGGTCGGCGAGCAGGACCAGTTGTTCGGCTCCGTCACCTCCAAGGACATCGCCGAGCACCTGGAAAAGCAGGGCTACAAGGTGGACCGCCGCAAGATCGTGCTGCCCGAGCCTATCAAGACGCTGGGCGACCACAAGGTCGCCATCCGGCTGCACCACGAAGTGACCGCCGAGATTCCCGTGCAGGTGCTTGAGCGAAGCGGAGCCCGCCGCTGAAGAGGAAGAAGCGGCTCCGGCGGAGTAAGTGGAATCGCGCTTCGGCAGTTTTCTTTTCGCCTCGCCGCGTGTCTCGCCGTTTCGCGGGCACGCCGGCGAGGCGTTTGTCATCTTTTCTGACCTTTGCCCGGTACGCGCCGGCGCGGCCCGCTTTCGGGCTCGGCGACAGGCGCTCCGCAGCTCGCGAGAATTGCCGTGACCCTGACACCCGAACAATACGCGCAGACTTCCGTCTACGATTTGCTGGCCGCCGCCGCCACCGGCCTCGCCGGCTTCGACCGGCGCCTGCTCGGCGCCATTCTCGACCGGCCGGGTCACGGTCTCGCCGACATCGCCCGCTTTGCTCGGAAGACAATGAGGACGACCCCATCGATCTTTCTGAGGACTTGGTGGCGATCTTTCACTATCTGAAGGCGCCCGAGGGCGTGCCGTTTCTGGTGAAGCTGGTCGAAGAATGCGAAGGCGACCCGCCGGAAGACGTCGTGGAGGCCATCTGCGCCATTGGCCCCCCGGCTCTCGATCCGTTGCTCGAACTGTTCCAGCGGTCCGGTCTGGAGATGCGCGGCGCCATTGCTCTGCAACTGGCTGGGCTCGGAATCAGGGACTCTCGCCTGCTGGATGCGTTCATCGGCCTGCTGAGGGACGACCCGTTCCACGGCGCGCTGGCGTTGGGCCTGTACGCCGACCCGGCCGCCAAACCCGCCGTCGACGAAGCCCTGGCCGCGCTTCAAGGCGAAGAGGAGGAAACCGTCAGGTTGCGCCGTGAACTCGAAATGTGCCTGCGGGAGATTTCCGGTGACATTCCACGCGCCGAGGCCGACGAATTCGATCTCTTCGGGCTCTACCCCGAAGAAATCGGACCTGCGTTCCTGGTCCTCGACGACTCCCAGCGGCTTGAGTTTTTCTCGAGCCCGCTCGCCCGGCATCGCGCCGAAGCGGCGGCCAGCTTCGCCGGCGAGCTCTTGACCGACGCCGTCCGCGACGCGCTGCTCGCCAGCGCTTTCTCGGACGCCGAATCCGAAGTCCGTGCCGCCTGCCTGCGCTCTCTTTCGGAGGCGGCCGGCCAGCCGCCGGTGAAGGAGAAATTGCTCGGTGTCCTCGAAGCCGGCTCGGTGAATCTGAAAGAACGCTCCGCCGCCCTGGTGGCACTTGCCGACCCGGACGATGTGGAAATTCTCCGTCCCTACATCCAAGAGTTCTACGGCAACCCGGCCACGCGCGCCGATGCCATGGAGACCATGTGGAGGACGTTCAGCCCCTCGTTCCGCGAATATTTCCCGCGCCACCTCGAAGAGAAAGATCCGGACGTGAGGCGGCAGGCCATTATTGGCTTGGGCTATCTGGGAATCGGGGCCGAGAGTGGGAAGCTGACGAAATTTTTCGAGGACGAGGATTTTCGGGACGTTGCGCTATTCGCCTACGCACTGGCGGTACCCGGAGAAACCAAGCCGAGCACGGTGAAGCATCTGCTACGCAAGGTGGAGAAGGTGGCCGAAAATCTCTCGGTGGGAGACACGGAACTGGTGGAACGCGCACTCGACCAGCGCCTGATCATGCACGGCCACGATCCGGTCTTCTACCCCGACGACGAGCACGATGAAGACTGCGATTGCGGGCACCCTCACTGAGCACTCCGACTCCCGTTGTCTTTCTTTACCGGTCCTGCCAAGAAACGGATGACCTGTCATTCCGGGTTGCCTTCAAGATGGCAGCATGGGTATTGAACCTAGATCCGAACTATAAAGAAAGTCTGATTTGGGACCGATTTCCCACGTAGAGACAGAGTTTGGTTTCTCAGGTACGTGCGATCTACTATGATTGCTTCTGGAGACAACAACCTCCTCCGTGCCGCCGTGCGTGCAGCAGGCCGCGGGACTGCAGCCGCAGCGGTACGCCCGCCAGGCTGTTTTGCTTTCCGGAAGCGACCGCCCCGGTTGGCCGAGGTGCTGTCGGGTGTGGGACCCGCCCTCGGGTGCTGTTGGGCAGCCGGGTTGGAATGAGGATTCGAGTGGCCGTTGTTGGGAGACAGAGATGAGCGATCACGCATCTTCGCCGCCATTCCCGCTGGACGACGCGCGCAATGATGCAAGTACGTCTCGTGTCCATAAGCCTCTGCGGGCGCTGATTGTCACAACCAACCGGCGGCGCGGCCAGGATCTGAGACGTAAACTGCGGCAAGCGGATTTTTTCCTGCCAATCTCACTCCATCATGAGCCTGTAAGCCTTGAAGACCTGGATTATCTGATCGAGACCGAGCGGGCCGCAGTCCTGTTCCTGGATGTAGAGAACCTGGAAGAGAGCCTGGCCGTAATCCACGAGCTGCGACAGCTCGAGAAAGGCACAAGTATCGTCGCCTTCTCGCGGTCGATCACCCGGGACGGGTTGCTGCAACTCATCCGTGAATCGGTCCGCGAATGGATCGGGATCCGATTTTCACCAGAAGAACTGACGGGCATCGTCGATCGAGTCCGCACACAAATTATGGGGAACCCTCCACGTTTCGAACGGGAAGGTCAAATCCTGAGTTTTCTACCGGCAAAAGCCGGATGCGGAACATCGACAGTAGTGGCGCACGCCGCGGCGCTTGCAGGAGAAATCCTGAACCGGCGAATTCTGCTCGCGGATCTGGATTTGGCCTGCGGGATCCAGGGGTTTCTGCACAAACTCTCGGATTCCAGTACCTTGACCGAAGTGATGGAGCAATCCGACCGTATGGATGACGCCCTGTGGCAGAGGATGGTCGGACACTCGGGCATGCTCGATGTTCTGCGTGTCGACAACCAGGCTCCAAAACGGCCCGTCGATCCGCGGGCCATTCAAAGACTCTTCGACTTTGCCGAGAGCCGATACCCGTTGGTGTTCACCGATCTGAGCGGAAACTGGGAACGCTGGGCCATCGATACCTTGAGACGATCGTCCGCGGTATTTCTGGTCGCTACCACCGATCTTGCCTCGTTGCACCTGGCCCGACGCAACCTGCAGACAATCGACCATCTGAATCTGCGCGACCGGGTCCGTCTGGTGTTGAATCGTTGCATCGGCAGCGGCGACATCGGTAACAAGGCCATCGAAGAAATGGTCGGTTTACCACCATCGGTGCGCCTTCCAAACACCTACATGCCGCTTCAGGTTGCTCTCCGGGAGGGACGGTTGTTGGGCTCGTCCACGCCGCTGCAGAAAGCCATGAAAGACGTGTTCCGGGGAATTGTGCAGATATCGCCCGGAGAATGCGGCTCGGGCGGCCATTCGATGTCGGCCATGCTCGGCAACCTGCGCGTCGCTCTTTCGTCGATCGCCATGAAGGTGACATCGCGCGATGAAGTCGAGACGTGAAGGCACCGAGCGCAGATTTTCGCGATGATGCGTCCCGCGTATTTTTCCGGTGACCAAAGGCCGAGGTTGAAGTCCGCCGCCATGGCGGGATGTCCTGGTAGCGTTGGAGAAAATCAGGGGGTTCCGGCGGCGTGCAAAATGCGTGGCGGGGTTATCAAGCGTTTTTCAGTCTCAACGGTGTCTTGCAGGCCTCGGTTTCGAGCCACAGGCGGTCGGTTTCCATGTCGATGGAACGGCGTCCTGGATCCTTGGTGGCATTGAGCTGCGCCATCGTTCGCGGCTGGAAAGAAACCCGCGGATCTGGAGCGGACACCGCCTCCAAAGGTAACAGGACGTCGGCCAGCATTGCGAATCTGCATCCCAATCGGACGTTTCCGAAATAACTTTAGGACGATCCACGTAAGGAACTGTGCCGGTGCAACTTCTTAGCCTTCTTGACGCCGGAGTACTATGGTGGACTTTCGGCCCGCGCGCAGAGGTTTGGGGTGAAGACTTTCGCGAGAATCCCAGCGATGCCGGCTGGCTTCGCTCACCCGAAACAGAAACAGGCCTGGTCAGACGAACCGGGCGTCCGTTCTCCGGCCCGATTTCGTTCTGAAAGGTCAGATGACTTCCCGATTATGGGCGTGCCCGACTGGAATCGGTTGGGCCTCCGACGCCTGTCGGTCCGGTGTCCCTCGGGAAAATCTTTCCGACGGCCGCGAAGAAATTGCCTTGTCGTCGCCGGTTAGCCCCATTTCGGCGACCAGCTCGGCGCGATGGAGCACAACCACGGCAAAAAGGTCTATGTCCTGGTCCCGAAAAGACTTCGCCGGCAATTCAGGTTGTTTGAGCCGGAACAATCTGCCCACCTCCGATACGGAGGACGAGCAATTGAACTGCCACTCCCGGGTGGTCTGGATTGACCCAAGATTGCTGCTCTTCGAAAACCCGGCGGGGCGGGGAACCGCTCATGCCGTGTACTGCCTGAATGCCACGAGGTATCCGCTGGTCCAGCTACAGCACGACCATCACCGCGAGTCTGAAGTTGGGAAACCTGCGGTTGACAAGGTAATACCCGTCGTCATAATCGACGTACACGTCATCCTCGGCGTACCAGTTATCGGCCCAAGATTCCGGCCAGGGGTCCACCAGCAGGAACGAGAACCCACCGTACACGAACCGAGGATACCCCAGGTATATCGTGGGGCGCCCGCGCATCCGAAACGGGTGCTGACTCCCGAAATGGAGTTTGAAGGTGGCAGGAGAGATGTGGTAACCACCATAGCCTCCGCGCTGCGCCCAGGTGCGATGTTCGGCCTCCCAATGTTGCGCGCGATTCTTCCTCCAGGTGCCGCCCCCTCGCCAGGCGCCCTGTCTGGCCCAGGCCCGCTCGTTCTGCCACTTGGCCGCCTGCTGCCTCACTCGCCGGTGTTCCGCGCGCCGAGCCTCTTGCGCCTGATCGATCTTTTGTTCCTGAACTACCCGACGTTGTGGCGGACCTTGGGGTTCCCGCCCACGTACTTGTTGGTGCTGAGGCGGCGACTGCGAATGCTGAGGTTTCGCCTCAGTTGAAGCCGGTTTGTGTGGCGTGCTGTGACGCGCTTCCGGCTTGCCCTGTCTCTCTTTCTTCTGGTCCTGCTGGGCGTATCCAAGGACCAGCGTCCCGGACACCAGAAGCACGACAGCGGTAGTTATTGATCGAACACACTGCATGGTAGCTATCTCCGTTTCCGTCCGTTTCGAACTTGCACGCGGATGGCCAATCCTTCCTTGTCGTGAAATTCACACGTTCGCTTCCCGGCCGTCGCCGGTTACATTTCCGACGTGTCCGCCGGGGTTTCGGTTTTGGACTTCTGCGTCTTTTTCAGTCGACGTCCGTCTGCCAACTCTTGATCCCCCGCACCATCGCCGTTAACCGGCGGATGCGGCGAATGGCTGCCCGGTGGCGGTCGGGCTGATTCGCGAACCGGGCAAAACGATGCCGGCGAGGCTCAGCGGATCGGCGGGTGAAAGATCGAGTGGCGGCGCCGCGGCCGGCTCGCCGCGCCGCACGGCGCGCAGCAGATCGAGCGCCTCCGGCCGGGCATATTGTTCCCCGGTAAAGCCCGCCACGAAGCGTCCTCCACGAATCCGGCCTTGCGCTTCCATGCGCCGCAGAATCGGCAGCAGGTCGCGCCAGGGTGGCGCTATGGTTTCGCGCGCCAGCAGATCGCGAAGCAAGACACCCCATCGCAGCAGCAACAGGTCGGCGAAACGTCGCAAACGCTCCTCGGCCGGGATGGGCTCCGTTCGGTGCGCCACCAGTGCCCATCGTCCGGCCGCGTGACGCGGCCTGGCCCTCCTTCCACGGCCTTCACCCCGGCGGCGTTTGGGATCGATCAACGCGCGCAGGTTCTCGAAGCCATCGGCGGTGACCAGGCCGGCGGTGGTAAGTTCCCACAACGCGTCCTCCACTTCGCTCGGCAGCCGGCGCGAGGCCCGCACCAGCTCCGCGAAAAACGAAGCGCCGCGCTCGGCCAGCGCCGCCGCCACGTCGCGCGCGGCGTGGGAAAGTCCCGGCGGTTCGGCGGAGGCCGGCGTGGCATCGATGAGCCAATCGGCATCTTCTCGTAGAAAGAAAGCGATGGGAGCGATCCGCGTTGGACGGACGTGGCCGCCGGGTTCCATCAAAGCGGGGTGCGGCGAAAGGCGTGCCCACACCACTTCGCCCGAAAGACACAGGTCGTCCAGGTTCTCCGGGCTGTATCGCGCCACCCGCCGTCCGAAAATGTGGGGCTCCCAGGCCGAGGCGGGGATTTCGAAACCCTCCAGTTGGCGAACGATTTGCAGCACCCCGTCGGCGCCGTGGAGCTCGGCGCCCGGCGCCCGGTGCTGCCATCGCAACAGGAAGTCGTAGAACTGAGCCGCTGTTACCGGTTCGATTTCCCGCCGCAGCCGCCCCAGCGTGGCGCGGTGAATCCGCGCCAGAATGCGGCGGTTGCACCATTCCACTTCGCCGCCGGGCGGGGAGCGGTATTGTCCCTGAAATACCTGCCCTTCGGCCTCGAGCGTTGCCAGCGCCGCGAGTACTTCATCGACCGGAAGCGCGAGTCGGGAAGCCAGGTCGCCGGCCGTCACCGGCCCCAGACACTCCATCCATCCGCGGACAATCGCCGGCACGTCGTTCGCCAGGTGCTTGCGTTCCGCTGCGATCCAAAATTCGAATGAGCCTCGCCGGACTACAAAGGCGCGGCCCGCCTGGCGCAACTCTTCATACCACGCTTGCCAGCCGGCGACCGGTGCTAGCGTAATCAAGCCCAGCAGCGCGTCATGCAGTTCGTCGGCGTCGCGCGGGTCGGGCCACACTTCGTTCGAAACCTGTTCAATCGCCGCCGGGTCCAGCACACCGGCGCCGCCCGCCACGTCGGTGCGCAAGGCGCTTCGCAACTGAACCGCGCGGGCCCGGCGCTCTTCGAGCGGAGCGTCGTCCAGAAAGGCGAACGGGTTGGCGTTCAGGATCTCGTGCGAAAACAGCGAGGGCGCCGCGTTGTCGATGGCCACCCGGCGGATGGAGCCCTCGTCGAGCCTTTCGAGCACGCGCTTGAGTCCCGTCAAGTCCATGGCCTCGTGGAGACAATTCGCCATGGTCTCGTTCACCAGCGGGTGATCGGGTACTCGGATGGGGCCGCTCAGGTTTTCGGCGCAGGCCGCCTGGTCGGGGAAGACCGATGCCAGCAGGTCGTCCGCGCGCATCCGTTGGATGGGCGCGGGCACCTTTTTGCCGCCACGATAACGCAGGATGGCCAGCGAGCGCGTCGCGTTCCAGCGCCAGCGCGTTCCAAACATCGGGGCCGCCAGCAGCGCCTGGCGAAGTACCTCTTCCACGCTTGCCGGATGCAGAAATTCAAAGACGGCCTCCAGCGGGAAGGCGTGCTGCTCGGCGAGAGAGATGACGATCCCGTTGTCGGTGGCTGCTGCCTGCAGCTCGAAATTGAAGGTGCGGCAAAACCGTTTCCGAAGCGCCAGGCCCCAGGCGCGGTTGATTCTCGATCCGAAGGGCGCATGAATGACAAGCTGCATGCCGCCGGATTCGTCAAAGAAACGCTCGGCTACCACGGTGCCGCTGGCGGGCAGCGCTCCCAGAGAAGCCGCCCCGGCGCGCACGTAGGCGATCGCCTGCCGGGCGCCGGCCGGGTCCAGGCCGCACTCGGCCGCAAGGAATGCCGCCGCATCGTCGTCTGCGTTGGAAGCGATGCGCTCTCGAACCCCCGACACCGCCGCCGACAGTTCCGCCGAGCGGCCGGGCGCCTCCCCCAGCCAGAACGGCAGCGACGGCCGCGCCCCGTGGGCGTCTTCCACCCGAACCGTTCCCTGTCCCACGTGGCGGATGCGCCAGGAATGCGTGCCCAGCAGGAACACGTCTCCCGCAACGCTTTCCACCGTGAAGTCTTCGTCCAGTGTTCCGACGGTTTTGCCCTCCGGCTCGGCAATTACCGTGTAGGCTGCGCTTTCCGGGATGGCGCCGCCCGAGGTGAGGGCCGCCAGACGGGCGCCGCGCCGGCCGCGCAGGCGGTGGTTCACCCCGTCACGATGCAGGAACGCGCCGCTGCGGCCGCGAGAGGTTGCGATTCCGTCGGCCAACATGGTTACCGTCGCGTCGAAAACTGCTCGTTCCAGCTCGCGATAGGGGTAGGCGGTGCGGACGCGCTGGTACAGTTCCTCTTCTCCCCAGGCTTGGGCGGCGCATTCGGCCACCATCTGTTGGGCCAGAATGTCAACTGCGTTCTGCGGGATCTCGGTGCGCTCCAGCTCGCCGCCGCGGATGGCGTGAACCAGCGCCGCGCACTCCACCAGCTCGTCGCGGGTGGTGGGGAAGAAAATGCCTCGCGGCCGCGCCCCCACCCAGTGCCCGGAGCGTCCAATCCTTTGCAGCGCCACCGCGATGGAGCGCGGCGAGCCGATCTGAATTGCCAGATCGACCGTCCCGATGTCGATGCCGAGTTCGAGCGAAGCGGTGGCCACCACGGCCTTCAGATCACCGCTCTTCAGCCGTCTTTCAGCGTCCAGCCGGAGCGTGCGCGACAGGCTTCCGTGGTGCGGCAGAACAGCCTTCTCGCCAAGACGTTCTCCCAAGGCGTGAGCGATGCGCTCGGCCAGCCGCCGGGTGTTGACGAACACCAGCGTGGTCCGCTCGCGCAGGATATGCCGCGCCAGCCGGTCGTAGATCTCCGACCACATTTCGGTGGTGGCGATGGAGCCCAGCTCGTCGTTGGGCACCTCGACGCCGATCTCCATATCCCTGCGGCGTCCGATCTCGATGACGCGAGCGCCGGGAGCCAGATAGCGCGCCACCTCTTCCAGGGGCCGCACGGTGGCGGAAAGACCGATGCGCTGCGGAACGGTTTGCGCCACCGCGTCCAGCCGCGCCAGCGAGAGCGCCAGGTGCGACCCGCGCTTATCGCCGGCCACCGCGTGAATCTCGTCGACGATCACCGTGCGTACGGTGCGGAGCGCCCGGCGCGACCGCTCGGCGGTGAGCAGAATGAAGAGAGATTCCGGGGTGGTGACCAGAATGTGAGGCGGCGCCTTGCTCATCTTCTGCCGCTCGGCGGCGGGCGTGTCCCCGGTGCGAACTGCCGTGCGGATGGGCGCGAGCGCCACGCCGCGCTCTCGCCCGAGCGCCGCAATTTCCGCCAACGGGGCCTCCAGGTTGGCATGGACGTCGTTCGAAAGCGCTTTGAGAGGCGAGATGTAAACCACCTGCGTCTCGTTCGGGAGCGAACCGGCGCGCGCCGCCCGCACCAGGCTGTCGATGCAAATCAGAAAAGCCGCCAGCGTCTTTCCGGAACCGGTCGGGGCCGAGATCAGCACGTCGCGGCCGGAGGCGATTTCAGGCCAGCCGGCCACCTGCGGTTCGGTCGCACCCGAGAAGCGGCTGGCGAACCATTCGGCGACCAACGGGTCGAAGTGGGAAAGAGGCATAACCCAGGGCTCCAGCGGCGGAAAGGAGCTACGTTGCCTATTATCCTACGTTTCCATTTTGACCTTGAGTTGCGAATCTTCGGATGGGTTTAATCATCAATATCCATAGGGATTTGAACTTGATGACGGCGTTCCGGAGGTCGACACCCGATGCGCATCGGAGGACCAAGACTTGGGGGCTTGTGATAAGCTAAGCCCAATCCAGGGGCCAAAATGGAAATCTTGGTTGGAGATAGGTGAGGTGGCGACCAATGCCATCCTGCGATTCCCCAGGAGTGTACTGAGTATCCGCCCGCCGTTCCTGCGGTTCCCGCCCTTCAAGCTGCCGGTCCTTATTCTCTTTGGACTCGCTCTCCGGCCTGCGATATCGCTCGCAGGTCCACCGTTTCAGCTCGACGACCCGGACGTCATCCCTTACAGGCACTTCGAGTTCTACACGTTCTCGACGATAAGTTCAACACCGGGTGAGACGGACACGTCGTTACCGGCCCTCGAGTTTAACTGGAGCGGTGTGCGCAACGTGATGTTCCACTTCATCGTTCCCAGCGCGGAAGCTTTCCCTTCCGGCGGCCCTAACACGGCCGGCCTCGGCGACTGCGAGGCAGGCCTCCAGTTCCGCTTCATTCAGGAAACCAAGTACCGGCCGATGGTGGGAACTTTCACGATGATGGAAATTCCCACCGGCGACGCGGAGCGAGGCTTGGGTGCGGGCGAGCCTTCCTGGAAGGTGCCGATCTGGCTGCAAAAGAGCATCGGCGGATGGACGGTCGATTGGGGCGGTGGGGAAAATTTCAGCGTAGTTAAGGGAGCCAGGGACTATCCGTTTGGCGGCGCCATGGTGCAACACGACCTGACAAAAAAGCTAACCCTAGGAACAGAGATTTTTTACCACGGCCGGGAAGTCGATGGGGATCCAACCGCTAACGATGCCGCCATGGTCGACGTCGGCGGCTATTACACGCTCGGCAATCCTGGTTTTCAGTTGTTGTTCTGTTATGGCCATTCGGTTGCCGGCCAAACAGAAAACTACGGCTACCTCGGTTTGTATTGGACTTGGGGTCCATAGGTCCGCCAAGCTTTTGCCCTTGATCTCCGGCAGCAGTCCCTACGTGACAAGCAATCCCGGATTATCGGCTCGCCGGCCGGGCACGGTACGTATACGATCCCTGAGTCACAGGCACGGGCGAGGGTTTCTGGTGTTGAAGGAACCGCTGGCGCTAACACCCCTGCAGCACGTCCGCCAGTTCCTTTTCGCTGATGGATCCCTGTTTGATGATCCGCCAATAGGGTTCGGCAATGTCGATGGTGGTGGCGCCGGTGCCGCTGCACAAGCCTCCATCCAGCACCAGGTCTACGCGACCGTCCATCATGCCGAACACCTCGATGCCGCTCCGGCAGGTGGGTCTGCCCGAAATGTTGGCGCTGGTGGCGATCAGCGGATGCTGCAAACGCTGCAAAATCGCCTGCACCACCCGAGACTTCGACTGGCGCACGCCCAGCCGCCCCGTGTTGCCGGTGACCTTCAGCGGCACCTTGGCCGACGCCGGCGTGATGATGGTCAGCGGTCCCGGCCAGAAGTGCCGCGCCAGAATCTGAAATCGCCTGGTGCGCTCCTTCATCAGACTTTCCGCTTCCAGCGCGTCGGCCACCAGCATGGGCAGCGCCAGGTTCTGCTCGCGCCCCTTGGCGGCGAACACCCGGCCGACGGCCGCCAGATTGTACGGGTCGGCCGCGATGGTGTACAGCGCCTCGGTGGGAATCGCAATCACCCGCCCGGCGCGGACGCACGCCGCGGCGCGTTCTATGGATTCGGCACTAGGATTCTCGGCGTCGATTTGGATTAGGTCGGTGGCCACGTCGGTGTGTGAAGGATCGTGTTCCCGGCGCCGGCGCGGTTCGCTGGTCCGCGGCCCGGCCGCCGAATGTAATCGTCAGTTTAACGCGGGCCGATGGCTTCGGCAACCTCAATCGCCATCTGGTAGCGTCCGAATGGGGCGCTGAGCTGCACGCCCTGCACCACCGGGCGCACCCGCTCCACCATCTCGCGCGCAATCCGCACGCCCTCCTGGCGGGCTTTTTCCGGGCTATCGGCCGTTCGCATCCGCTCCATGTACTCTTCCGGGACGGGTACCCGCAGTTCGTTGACCATGAATTCCGCGTTTCGAAAACTGGTTAGCGGCCAGATGCCCGGAATCACCGGAACGCGGACGTCTTCGATGCGCCGCAGGAAAGTTTCCAGAAGCTGAATGTCGAATACCGGCTGGGTGACCACGTACTCGGCGCCAGCCTCCACTTTCCAGTGGAATCGCTCGACCTCCTCGTCCAGGTTGATCGCTCCCGGGTTTGCGCCCACCCCCAGCAGCAGCACCGTCTGCGACCCGATGGGGTTGCCCCCGATGTCCAGTCCGTGGTTCAGGTTGTTGACGATGTTGCACAATCCGATGGCATCCACGTCGAACACCGCGGTGGCGTCCGGGTAGGTTCCCATGCGCGGCGGGTCGCCGGTGATGCAGATCAGGTTGCGAATGCCCACCGCGTGGGCGCCCAGCAGCTCGCTTTGGATGCCCAGAATGTTGCGGTCGCGGCAGCAGAAATGCAGCACCGCCTCGATGCCGGCCTGTTGCTGAATGAGCTGGGCGGTTACCTGCGCGCTCATCCGCGAGCTGGCCCGCGGCCCGTCGGGCACGTTGATGCAATCGATGCCGGCCTGTTTGCAGAGCCTGGCCCCGGCCACTTCGCGTGAAGCATCCACTCCGCGCGGCGGCAAAATTTCCACGAAGGCGACAAATTCGCCCGCCGCCAGCTTCGCGCCCAGCCGCGACTTGCGCTCCACCGGAACCTTTTCGAGCGCTTTGGCTTTGATTTCCGGCTCTTCCACCGTAACGCTCAGCCTTGCCCTGCCAGGCTGCAGCGAGCGCACCTCGCTGCGGATGTGCTTGATGTGCTCCGGGCGTGGTTCCACAACAGCCGCCCACAATCTTCACGCCGGCCCACAGGAACCGCCGCGCGTACTGGGAAACGTACTCGGGAGAGCTGAGGTAGATCTGACGCCCCTCCACGCGCGACGGATGGCCGGCGTTGGGCATCGCGCTGAGCGGTTTTTCCGTGAATGCCCGCATCTTTTCGATGGTCTCGAAGGTCGCTTTCGGACCCACGCTGCAGTTCAGGCCGATCACGTCGGCGGGCCACTCGGCCAGCCGCCTGGTGTAGATGTCCGGTCCGGTGCCGTCGATCAGGTTTCCCTGTTCGTCGGCCGTCACCTGGGCCACCACCACCATTTCGTCGCCGGCCGCTTCCCGCGCCGCGTAAATCGCCTCGCGAACCTCGTGCAGATCGAAGAATGTTTCGAGGATCAGCAGGTCCACTCCTTCTTCGAGGAGCGCCTCGACCTGTTCGCGGAACATCGCCCGCGCCTCGGCGAACGAGGTCGGCCCCAGTGGTTCGATACGCAGTCCCAAGGGGCCCACCGCGCCGGCGACATAGGCCCGCTCACCAGCCGCCTGGCGGGCCAGCCGCACCCCCGAGCGATTGATGTCGCGCAGCCGGTCGGCCAGGCCGAACGTCTCCAGGCGCGCCCGGCTGGCCCCAAACGTGTTCGTCTCCAGGATCTCGGCGCCGGCCTTAACGTAGTCTTCGTGCACCTGCCTGACCAGCGAGGGCGTGGAGAGATTCAGCTCGTCGTAGCTGCGGTTGATGAAGACGCCGCGCGCGTAGATTTCGGTGCCCATGGCCCCGTCGGCGACGAAGACCCGATGCTCGAGCTCGCGGCGAAACTCCACCGCTCGCGATACGGCGTCCTTGGAAGCGTGCTGCATTGGTCGGTGTTCTCCAATGTCTATCTCTGGCATCCCGGACAGAAGTAGGTGGAACGCTGGTCCTGCTTCATCCGGCGGACGGTCCGGCCACAGGTGGAACAGGGTTGTCCTTCCCGGCCATAGACTCGTATCAGCGTCGATTCTCCTTCGGAAAAACCCCCGGGGCCAGTGTACCGGCTATACGCCGAGTGTAACGCATCCCGTAGAACTCCAACAATCGCAACGTGTAAGGCCGTCAACCTCCGGTTGGAAAGACGGTTAGCCGGCCGCCCGGGATGGATGCCGGCGCGATAGAGCGCCTCCGCCGCCCAGATGTTGCCCAGCCCGGCAAGATAGCGCTGATCGAGGAGGAAGACTTTTACCGGCCGGCGCGAGCTGCGCGCCAACTTAATCAGCCGTTGCGGTGTGAATTCCCCGGAAAGGGGTTCCAAGCCAATTGTTTCCAGAAACTTGCGGCACTCTTCTTCATCCAACAGGCGAATGCGGCCGAGCCCGCGCGGATCGTCGAGAACAATCGAGCGGCGGTGGTCGAGATCGAGCGCCATCCGGATACTCGCCTTGGGAAACCGGACCGTTGGCATCACGTACAGGTTCCCGGTCATTCTCAAGTGGACCCACAAATGCATCACCGGTTGGTGCGCACTGTGACCGGCCAGCGACAGCAGGATGTTCTTTCCTCTCCGTCTGACGTCTTCGAGCCGCCGGCCGGCGATCGCGTCGCAAAGTGATTCCGGCGGCGTGGCGCCGTCAATGATCGAGGGACGATAAATCGTCGCCTTCTTCACCACGGCGCCCAGGGCATCCCGGCGGATTCTGCGACAGATGGTCTCCACTTCGGGTAACTCCGGCATGACTTTATCAGAGTGCCGCAGAGAGGTGTCGCACGCAAATTACAGAGGACAGTTAGTGGCCGGTTGAATGTAAATTTACCTCGGCGAGTGGCTGAGGGGCCTGCCAGGCTTTGCTCTCAGCCTGTAGACCATGAAGAAGCTGTGTCTTTATTGTCGCCATTCTCAAGCGGCGGGTAATTCCATTACGGATACTTAGACCCGAAATATGTACAATTTGGATGTGTCGAGAATCGAGAACTTACATAAGTCAAGAAAACCTTCACGATTCTCTTGAAAAGTCAAATCATTGGTAGTACAATCGTCCTATCGTCGACGACCGGAGTGAGGGGCTGGAAGCGCAGGGGAGCCTATTACGTAAGGTTTCAGCCGCACCAGCCCCGTTGAATAATTCAACACTTCAGTCTCCTCAAGTGTGATATCGACCGCTTCAATCTGCGATCGCGCGTCAAAGCTACCCGGTACCTCTGGAGTCTCTGGTATTTCTTACACCCCGAAGCAAGTTCAGCCTGAGTGCACGAAAGGAAAGTGGAATCGCCGGCGTGATGTGGGGGCGGTTTGTTACCGCCGCTGATCGGCGGCAACGCGGCAGGGGCCGATTACAAATCGACCGCGGGCTGCAAACCCGCCCCACCCAGGGCGCCTCTGCCGTGCGCGTGAATCGCATTGGCATCCACATTCATGCAGCACACCCGTTCACATCCGGGTGCGCGACACAGAAGTGGTGAGGAACCGTTAATCAAGCGCGCCGCGCCTCCCAGTAGTCCTCAAACTCGCCATTGAACTGGCAGCAACGCAAAGCCAGGATCGCGTTGGCTCCGCGCACGGTCCAGAACATGCCCGACTGTTTGCAGCGGGAACCGATCAGCGTCTTGCAACCGGCTTCGATGACCCCGGTGCCCACGAACAAGTGTTGGCGGCGGAATTTCGGGTATCGCATGCGCCGGGCGTTTCTGCGGAAGTACTCGGCCTCGGTCCGGAGCTTTGCCGACAGTTCGGCAGACGCGGTTTCGATAGAGAGCAAGGAGGTCACCAGCTTTTTGATTTTGCAGTTGTCCAGCAGATTCTGGTGGACCATCATCCAACGGTTCTGACCGCTTTCGTCATTGGGGTGCAGTTTGCGGGCCAGTGCCCAGAGATGCTCGCGAGCGTGAAACAGATCGACGATCTGCGTCGCGCCGGGGAAGTATTGATCGGCCAGATTCCAGATCCATTCCGCTCCATCGCCCATCACGACCTTCTTTTCCGCCCGGCTCCAGCCGCGCTTCCAGGCTTCCAGATAAATCCGCTTGCCAAACTCTTCAGCGGTTTCAATGGCACCGACGTAGGTCGTCGAATCGGGATCGCGGACAGCGTAGCCCTCCTTGTCCCAGCTCGTCTGGGTGAACACGCATCCCAGTTTGGCCTCGCGCGTGTGCGCGGGTTGCCCATCAGTCTTCCCCTGCCGGCCGACGGTTTCCTTTTTGACCACAGGCACTCCGGTGCCATCGAATTGGATATACAGAACGGGAATCGATCGTCCGACAATCAGCGGCAGATCCAACTGCATGGCCCGCTGGATCTCGGCCTGCTCGCGGGCGGCGATATCTTCCCCGATGGCTTCGGCCGCGCGTTCCACGGCTTTGGTGGCCACCTCCAGATCGGCCAGGAGTTTCAGTTGCCGGCGTCCGTGGTCGAAGGGGGCCTGCTGGCCGACGACGGCTTGCATGCGGCGCACGCCGGGAGAGGACTCCGTGTTTTCGATATCCAGTTCGACATCGGCGGGGAATTGTCCGCGATGGCAGTGCGGACATAAATAGTAGGGGCGTGAGATGGTAACCTCGCCCACTGCGGTGAGCACCGGCTTGGAGCGCACTTCCCGATAGAGGGCTTGCTGGCCGCAAGGGCAAGCAATACGCCGCTGGTCGGCCGCCGGGACGGGGAATTGCAGCAACTGGCTGAGTGCTGCGGCACCGGCGTGATGCATGGCCGAGCGCACCGCCATCTCGACGGCCTCCAGATCGAGACGGCCCGTCTTGCGGCGCTCCTGGAAGATCACATGCAGCAGTTGGTCTACTTCGCGCGCAATTTCCTGGCCGATCGCTTCGGCCGTTTTTTTTCCTCCGGCGACAGCGTCTCCTCCACCGGCCGCGCCCGGCAAATCTGAGCATTCACCTCAACGAAGGCTCGACTCAACTCCCGGTAACGGGCAAACTCGGCCACCTCACGCCGCGCCTTACGCTCCGCCACCGGCGTGGCAAAGCTTTCCGTGATTGTCTTGCCACCCGCCTTGTAGGTCAGCCGGAGGTTGGGGCCATGGCCGGGCTCGCCCGGTTTGTGGCAGTGACAGTTCGGATTTCCGCAACGCCCTTGCGTCGAGGTGATCGAACCAGCGCGGAAATCGCCCAACTGTGAGATCTGGGCCAATAGATCGGCACGATGCCTTTCCAAAACAGGTAGTGGGTCGGACATGGGGCAGGCTCCTCTGCCTAGCGTATATCATACGCTAGGTTTTGGTCTACAAAAAAGAGAATCTGATGTCGCCGTACTTTCATGTCGCGCACCCTTCACATCCAGGTACATGGAGTTGGCACTCCCCTGGCTGATATGATGAATTCAAAGGGTCTGGCGTCACCCCGCCGATCCGCCCGGACGGGCGCGTAGCTCAGGCGGATAGAGCATCTGCCTTCTAAGCAGAGGGTCGCAGGTTCGAGTCCTGCCGCGCCTACCATTCTCCTTTGAATCCAGCCCAACGCTCTCCGCCCGCCGAGAATCTTAGATCTGTCTGGTCAGCCCTTGGCCTTCGATTGCGCCAGCTTGAAGGCGCTCAAAGCGGCGTCCCGGTATACCTTCTTCAACACTTCATCCGGCAGGCCCATGCCGTACATCGGCCAGTGGTAGTTGAAGTTGAAGTAAAAGTCCTGGTCGTAAAAGTGTTCGTCGGTCGATTCCAGAATCCGGTAGGTCAGGCTGAACAAGTGCTGGCTGAAGGGGATATCCGTTCCATAAGGTACCCGGTGTGCCCACTTGTTCAGGAACTCCGCCGTGATTCGCGGGATCGTGCAGGTCTCGTGGAAGCGGGCCGAGAAGTCGGCGTAAAAATTGGGATAACGCTCGAACATCCGGCCCAGCCGCGTGAGGTCGTAATCCAGGTTGGCGAGGTGGCTGGCGATGAAAACGGTCCTGGGGTGCCTCTTCACGGCCCTCTCGTAGCTTTCGATCAAATCGTTGTGCCCCATGATTCCAGGCTTATCGTCCAGCCGCCAACTGAAGCCGTTCATGAGGCCGTCGTTAAACCGGTTCTGCGGCAGGTAGGACCAGTACGGGTCGGACACGTGCAGGTTGACCGGCATACCCAGGTCCGCGCACTTCTCCCAGATGGCATCCAGTTGCGGGCGCATCGGGATGGAACCCCTGGACCGGAGCGCGCTCCCGGCCCCCCGATGTTCCTGCCCGGCCCGGGCGCGTACCCTGCCAGTTGGCGGGACCGCCGATGACGCCCCCGATTCCCATGCCTTTGTCATGCAGTTCTCCGACGCCGACGGCGCCCATCTTGTGGCACCGCTCCAGCTCCGCGACAGTGGCCGGGCCGAATCCCGGCTGCTCGACGCCGCGCATGTCAAGGCCGCAATAGACATAGAAGCGCTTCGGATACCTGGAGTAGAGTTTGTAACAGTCATCGAAATCGCTGCTACGGTAGGTAGGGCCCTCGCCCACCCGGGCGAAAACAACCGAAGACTCCAACCCGGCGGCGTCCATGATTCTGAGCTCTTCCTCGACTTGCTTCTGAGTCCTGGACTGGGCGTGGTGATGGCAATCGATGGCCGGATACTTCGCCTTCCGGATGTCCGAGACGGGAATCTTGTAAATGGATTTGGGACGGTAATCCTTGAGTAGCAATTTGTCCGGCAGCACCTTGTCGAGATCGGCGGCCGGCGGCATGCCACCCTGCGTCTGGGCGGCGCCCGGGCGAATGGCCAGTCCCGCGCCCGAAAGCATCATCCAGTCTCTGCGGTTCACTCGAAAACGACTCTTCATTTCCAGCTCCTAGATGCCTGTATTCAAATTCGATCTCCGTTTCGCAAATCGGACCAGCGCTCAGTAAATCGCCGGTGCCTGTCCTGCGCGGCAATCCGATCCGGCGGTGATGCCAATCCTTGTCGGGCAGCCCGAGAGGCCGCCGCAGGCCGTGAGCCCGCCCCACGGCTAAACCTCGATCTCGTATGGCTTGGCCGTCTTCCACTTGCCCTTCGTGAAGTCCGGGAACTCCACGGGAACGTTGCCCCCGGCCACGGATTTCTCAGTCAGGGGTGAAATCGCGCTGCTGGTCACCGAATCGTAGACATCCCAATCCGGCAGGGTGCCGGCACGCAGCGCCGCTACCAGCCTCTCCCAGTTCACCGGGGTAACCGTGGATCCGCCGCCGTGCCCACGCAGGGCGGCCTTTCGGGGCTTGGGTTTGTAAGCCTTCAGGAAAGGATGCTGGTATTCCTGGAAATATGGCTCAGCCGATTCCCACTGGTCGTCGGCCGGACTCCGCCCGTCGACGTAGATGATCCCTCCCCTGCCATATCCCTGGCCGGCGGCCCTGGCCGCGGAGACTGCCGGCGCGCCATCCCCGCGCGGCGGAAGGCTCCCGCCCCGCATGAACACGGCCTTGGTGCCCTGCAACCGGAAAAATTCGCGCGGGTGCGGGGTATCGGTATCGAAGTTCAACGTCACCATCTTCCCGCCTTCCGTGTGCAGCAACGTCACGTTCACGTCACCCTGCATATACTTCCGTCGGGCAGCCGGGCTGTCCGGCCCGTACTTCAGCGCAGCGTACTTCGCCAGCATGACGGCCTTCGTGCTCATCGACACCAGCCGGTCAAAGCGGTCCCCGTGATTAATATCCAGCAGCCGGAGGATCCGGGCCATCGGATGGTCCGGGTAGAGGTTGCCGTTGCGCGTGGCCGAATGTTCCAAACGCCACGGCTCCTCGGTCGGGCTGAACTTCACCATCCGCAGGTCGTGCACATAGCCACCCTCGGCGTGCAGCACCTCGCCCATCAGCCCCTGCCGCACCATGTTCATCAGGGTTAGGTCCCCGAAACCCTCCAGCCCGAGAGTCGCCCACTTGGCCGTCGATTCGTGCGTCTCCACCAACTCCCACGCCTCCTCCAGCGTAATGCAGATGGGCACCTCGCTCACGGCGTTCTTCCCGTTCTTCATCGCCGCCACGCACACCGGCGTGTGATACTGCCATGGAGTGCAGCAGACGACGCAGTCCAGGCTCTCCTTTTCGCATAATTCGAGGAACGCAGTCCGGCCGTTTCCGTACAGGTGCGGCGTGGGATGCCCGGAATCTTCCACCCACCGCTTTCCCCGGTACAGCGCGTGATCGTCGATGTCGCACAGCGCTACGACCTCGACGCCTTCCATCCCCAGGGCGCAGTCCAAATGATACGACCCTCGGTTGCCCACTCCGACGAATCCCAGCCGGATGGGCTTGGAAGAGGAAGGAGTTTGCGCCAGGCCTCCGGCCGACAGCGCCAGCCCAGCGGCCGAGACGCCCAAGAAACTCCGCCGATTGACTTCGCTGCTCATTGTCTTTCTCCTCATGTCCGACTAGATTCTAGCTAAATCCCATCGCTCTCTGGGGTGCGCTCCTCCCAAGGTAAGACGGTTGCAGACGATGAGGTCGGATAAGTCGAAGGATATGACCAACCGCCAGCCGGAAAGGACGGACAGAGAAACCTGTGAGAGGTGTGCGCCTGCACTGCAGTAGGTAAAGAGCGGCGCGCTGTGGATGCCCACGGGAGTCTCGACCGTAAGCCACTGCATATATTCGTCGGCCACGAGCTCCAGTTGCTCGTTCATCCGCCGCCACCAGTGCGCGAAGACTGGAATCCAACCAATGTACGGGAACGTCATGGAGTCACCCCGAATTCCCTCTATCCACAGGTCGAGGTCGACCTTCAAGCCCGTAGACATGATTTCACCTCCAATGATCGGTACACTCTAAATCAGGATTCTCATTTTGATTTTTTCCCGGCCACAGTATACACCCACATTCTCCCGGGCTGTCCCGAGTGCGCACGCTTGCAGTCCGGTCCATCGACAGCAGAGAACGATGCTTCGGTTTTGACCGTCCTCGCAGACGGTTTCGATACCAGGTGGCTTCTTAGCGCTTCATGGGGTACATCTGACAACAGCCTGTATTTAACGGGATCCTATCCAGACATAGATTGTCACTATACCGCCTATGAGTGCGGCGGCTCCGATCCCGTCTTGAACCTGGCTTCGCGTCGTATCGGTGTGGGCAGGAACGCAGGGAATAAATGGATCGGGGTAGAAGGAACAGTTCACGGCCGGCACTTCGTGCGTGCGTTGCGAGGTCTTCACCAGCGCAATACCCGTGCCAACCAAAGCGACTCCCACGAACCCTAATACTCGACGGGAGCGAGCCCGTTTGACGGGTTGCGTGGGGGATTTGCCGGAGTCTCCAGAATCGGAGGGTGTTCCCGGTTCAGTGGTGTCCGCCGACGCGGTTCGCGCGGGCGGTATCGGTTCCTGGTCCTGGTTCGACGGGGTTGCTTGAGCGAAGACCAAAGAACTTACCAGCAGGAGACCCAAAACAGAACGTTTCATGACGCTAACTCCTCTCAATCCAAGTTGCGACTTGAACGTTTTTCCTCGCATCGTATCGTAGCACCGCCGTTCCCACCCACGCCCAAGTGGTACAATCCTGGTTTGACACGCACAGTCCTTGCCTGAACGGGGTGACCGCGGCCGGCATCTGGCCAAGCTCACCCTACGTGTACGTCCCCACCCACCGCAATCAGGCAAGGAGCATCAAAAATGGATTTTGAAAGCAACGCCCTGGCGCGCCTGCGTCCCGGGCAGCGACCAGCACGCGTCTGCGCGAGCCAGGGAGAACGCGCGCGCGTGATACTGGATGGCGCCGAACTCGACGCCGTCGTAACGGGCGCGCTCAGCTACACGGCCACCAGCGCAGCGGACCTCCCCGTCACCGGAGATTGGGTCGCCATACGACGGGTTGACCCCGCGCTCGCGCTCATCGAGGAGGTCTTACCGCGCCGGTCGAAAATCGCGCGCCGAGCCGCGGGCCGCCGCGCTGAAGAGCAGGTACTCGCGGCCAACGTCGATCTCGCATGGATCGTCTGCGGTCTCGATGCCGATTTCAACATCCGGCGGCTCGAGCGCTACCTGGCGATTGTCCGCGACGGCGGCGTCGATCCGGTGATCGTGCTCAACAAAGCCGATCTGTCGACCGATGCCGGCGCCGCTGTCGATGAGGTGCGCCGCACCACGCGCTGTGCGCGCGTCCTGGCGATCAGCGCGCAAACCGGCTTCGGCTGTGAGGCTATCGACGCGACCCTCAGTCCCGCTGCCACCGCCGTGCTCCTGGGTTCGAGCGGCGCCGGCAAGTCGACCCTGCTCAACCGAATCCTCGGCGCCCAGGTACACAAGACCGCGCCCACCCGGGAGTCCGACGCCCGCGGCCGTCACACCACCACCGCCCGCGAACTCATCGAGCTCCCCTCCGGCGCCTCCCTGATCGACACCCCCGGCCTGCGCGAGATCCAGTTATGGGTCGCCGCCGATACCATCACCGCTGTGTTCGACGACATCGCGGAACTCGCGGCGCAATGCCGTTTCGGCGATTGCACGCACACGGGCGAGCCTGGCTGCGCGGTGCGCGACGCGGTAGACGCCGGACGCCTCGAAAGCTTCCACAAACTGCAACGCGAAGCCGGCCGACTTACGGAGAAGGAGCGCTGGCGCACGATACACAAGGCTGCCCGCCAACTCTACAAGATAAGAGGAAGATAACTCGATGCCCAATCCCCGCCCGCCGCCGGCAACTTCTAACTCCTGGATGTGGAGAGGACAAAGAACTCTCGTTCGTCTACCACCGCGCGCGCCCTGGTCGGATGCATTCGTGTTGACATCACAGATAAGTTGCCGCGACCGAGTCCTGCGGGTTCGTAAACACTACGCCGTCTATCGAGTGTAATCCTGTTCGCGGATTTCCTGACGCATGCGCGTAGTACTACCCTGAGACCATGAACGGTCTCGGGATGGATTCATTTCTGGATACCCTCGTCGGTTCTCGGACGCCAGGGCTACAGTACTCTGTCCTGAACGCGGCCCGGCCGGTGTTTCAATACAATTCAGGCCAGGCAAACATTCGGCGCCACCGCCAGCTCGATTCGAGGACCACATTGAACGCGTACTCCATGAGCAAGACGATCACAGCGGCCGCGCTATTACTACTGGTTGAGCGTAGGCAGGTACAACTCGATGATCCGATCGAACGATATCTTGGTCGTCAGCCATATGCTCCGGGGATTACGACCCGCCAGTTGCTGACGCACACGTCCGGCGTACCAAACCCACTCCCACTCCGATGGGTTCATTCCGCTTCCCGGCATGACAGCTTCAATGAAAAAGGAGCGCTCGCCACCGTCCTGAGAAAGAACCCTCGGTTATCCTTTACCCCTGGTACCAGATTCGCGTACTCCAACATCGGCTATTGGCTTCTGGGAGAAATCGTTGCGAGGACCACTAGCTGTCAATTCACTACCTACGTAACCGAACACGTGCTGAGGCCCCTCGGCGCCCCTTCCGCTGATTTGTCGTACACCGTTCCGGACTTCGCACAACATGCTCAGGGATACCTCGAAAAGTATTCTTTCACCAACGTCTTCAAGCGGTTCCTCATCGATAGCGAGTTAATCGGCGACTACGACGGACGGTGGCTGACAATCATGCCGCACTACGTGAACGGGCCGGCCTTTGGTGGCCTCATCGGGACCAGCCGGGGCTTCGGATACTTCTTACAAGATCAACTCCGCTCGGAATCCGTGTTGTTAAACGAAAGGACAAAAGGTCTGTTCTACACTCAGCAGCGAACGAGCAAGGGGGATCTTATCCCAATGACGCTCGGCTGGCACATGGGGAGCCTTGGGAAATTTCCGTTTTTCTTCAAGGAGGGTGGCGGCGGCGGCTTCCACTGCATGATGCGGGTGTATCGGGAGGCCGGGATCGCCACCATTGCGATGGCAAATGCCAGGGGTTTCGACATTCGGGGATGTATGGATGCAATGGACATTCAATTCCTGTGACGTGGCAGCGACGCGATAGCCAGCCTGAACACGTGTCACAGGAAGCGGAAAAGTCGGGTGGCTCGCTACGCGGAGTTAGCTGCATTGAGCCAGGAATGCTGTAAGGCGCGATATGTCGCCCAGCGTGGACCAAACACTGTCCGCCGCGGCCCTGCGGGATCCGGGCCTTGAACCGGCTTTCCGGAGACCGGCCAATGGCTTTCTTTTTGAAACCAGTTGCGGCTTGAGCAGCCTGCCTTGTCAGACAGCCGCCACGGCAATGGGCGGTGTCCAAAGTGGGCCGCCGAAATGGCTATATACTCGCTAACGGAGAACGAGACCTGTCCATTTCAAGCTAAACCAGCGCAATTTCTGTGGCTGAATCGCCTCTTCTGCCACAAGCCAAGGCTTCCGACTTCGATATTATGAAACGTACCGCCACGGCGGGCGGCACGCGGCTGCGTTGCCGCTGGCTTGCGCGGTGATTACACCGTCTACGGTTGGCTTACTTCTATGTTGAAAACATTGTTTCGAGGTCGGATCCGTTGGCTGCTGGTTGCCTGGATGTTCGTGATCAGCTCGGTGGCTTATCTGGATCGCGTGAATATTTCCATCGCGGGCAGCTCGATTGAGCACGACTTCGGGCTGACCCACGTACAACTGGGCTGGGTGTTCAGCGCGTTCGTGTTGGGGTACGCTCTCTTCCAGGCGCCCGGCGGCCGGCTGGCGGACCGATTCGGGCCTCGCAAGATCATCGCCCTGGGGACCATCTGGTGGGGCGTGTTTACCGCCCTCACGGCGTTTGTGCCCTCCGGCATCGCGGGCGCGTTAATCGTGCTGCTGGGTGTCCGGTTTTTGCTGGGGTTGGGTGAGGCGGTGGTCTATCCGGCCTGCAACCGCTTGGTGGCGTTCTGGATTCCTTCCCAGGAACGCGGCGTGGCCAACGGATGGATTTTTTCCGGCGTCGGCGCGGGAGCCGGCGTCACCCCTCCGCTGATCACTTTCCTGCTGGTTCACTACGGATGGCGTTGGTCCTTCTGGGTAAGCGCGCTGGTGGGTCTGGCGGCCGGGGCGGTCTGGTATGCGATCGCTCGAGACAAGCCGCAGGAGCATTCCTGGGTGGACCCGAAAGAGGACGCACACATCATCGCCGGCCTGCCGGAGAAGATGCCGGTAGCCGCGGCGCCGTGGCTCAGCATTCTGGGCAGCCGCGATGTGTTGGCGATCGCCGGAAGCTATTTCGCATACGGGTACGCCGCCTACATTTACTTCACCTGGTTTTTCATCTACCTGAGCACCGTTCGCGGTCTGGATCTCAAGACCAGTTCCTACTACGGAATGCTCCCCTTCATCGCGATGGCCGTGGGCTCGCCGGTCGGCGGGTGGATCAGCGATACGCTCACGCGGCATTTCGGAAAGCGGGTGGGGCGATGCGTATTCGCGGCAGCGTCGATGGCCCTTTCCGGCATCTTCACCGCGCTGGCGATGCTGGCCGGCAACGCGCAGCTCGCCAGCCTCATCCTGGCGGGCGGAGCCGGCGCGCTGTACCTGTCGCAGAGCTCGTTCTGGTCGGTGACGGCGGATATCGCGGGCAGTTCGGCCGGGTCGACCTCCGGCGTGATGAATATGGGCGGTCAGTTCGGCGGGGTGGTGACGGCCTCGCTCACGCCGCTTATCGCCGAGCATTTCGGCTGGCCGGCTTCGTTTCTGACATCGACCGTCTTGTGCCTGGCCGGAGCGGCGGCCTGGTTTCTGGTGAACCCTTCCGCCAGGCTCAAAACCTGAGCCTTCAACCCGGGTGTAGCGGACAAGCTGCCTGGCGGCCTCGCCGGACAACCACGAAGCGGGCGCTACTTCGGCAGCAGCGACAGCACGCCTTGGCTGGGACTGGCGATGACGTGCGCCGCCACCAGGCGGCCGAGCCCTTCCACCTTCGCCTTGCCGGCGTCCACCGCGGCTTGAACCGCCGCGACGTCGCCTTTGATCAAGACGGTGATGTATCCGCCGCCCAACTTTTCGCGGGCCAGTACCTCCACGGCGGCGGTTTTCAACGCGGTGTCGATGGCCTCGAAGACCGCGGTGAAACCCTGGGTTTCGATGAGTCCCACGGCGAAACTGGATTGATCGTTCATAGCGTTCTCTGGATTCTGGACGGTCGGCTGCTCGATGAGGGGGCTGAAATCCGGCTGGGCCTCGTAGGCTGCGCGCGAGCCTTCCGATGGATCGGGAATGACGTGCGCGATGATCGCCGTTTGCATGGCGCTGGCTGTTTCCTCGGCGGCACGCGCGGCGGACTCGATGTCCCCGAGCCGTCCGTGCAATTTCATGCATACTCCCGGACTATCGTTGAGCTCGGTTTGGAGTACCCGCACGCCCGCGCATTTCTCCATGGCGTCGAGCACCACCATAGCGGGCGACCAGCCGCCGATTTCGATCAGCGCGAGGGCTCCCATTAGAACACACTCCCTGTTTCCCGTGCGGTTATGGTTTCGAACACTGCCTGCTCTTCCGGATTGAGAATCTCTGATAGCCCGGTCAAGCCACAAGGATACACGGTAGGCGCCGGCGCCCGCACGAAAGGATCGTGGCCGGCGGCAAGATGATGGAGAGAGAACAGACGTCTGCCGGTTACCTCAGCGCGACGAAAGGCGGCGCCTGTCCGCGGTGCGCGCCACCCATCCCACCAACGCTCCCGCACCCGTGCACACCACCAGCACCCCGACGTGCCATACCGCGACGTGTGGAATCGTCAGGACCGGGCAATGCAGCTCCAGTGCGGCGAGGCCGGTGAGGCCGGAAACGACGCCAATGGCCGCCCCGGTGGAGACCGGCGCGACAATGTAGCCCCGCCGCATCAACAGCCACACCAGCAGGCCGGTGGGAACGGAGCACGCCAGGCCCGCGCCCAGGCAAACCATCCCCAGGCGCACGAACCGGTCCGCGCCATAGTCGTGGAACACGGACAAGAAAACCGTCTCAATGGCGGCAATTGCGATTACGAACAAGACGCCGCCTCGCACGGTTCTCGCTCCGGGCCGCATGTCTCGTGCAGCCGCGAACGCGCCCAGGACGGCAATCGCGAAAAGCGTCGAGAAGATGGCCCACCGCTCCGCCGGGCTGAGCACCGGCAGTCCGTGGAGGCCGAAGAGCATTCCACCCGCCGTAGCGGCCGCGGCGACAAGAATCAGGATCGCGGCCATGAAAACGCCCGCCGGCGCCAGCGGCCGCACGGGCTCGACCGA
Organism: Bryobacterales bacterium; assembly: GCA_963810595.1. Lineage (GTDB taxonomy): Bacteria > Acidobacteriota > Terriglobia > Bryobacterales > Bryobacteraceae > CAWEOG01. Next base: position 246,935 of record CAWEOG010000007.1, read on the forward strand.
GGAGAGAACCGGCGGCCGAATGCGGTCCAGCACGGCGGGGTCGAACTCAAATCTCTTGTCGTCGGACGAAAGGGCGGAAACCAGGTTACGGCATTGCGCGCATCCCCGCAGGTGTTCCCGAACGGGCTCCGGCAATTCCCGGCCGCCGGCTAGGAGGATCTCATCCACTTCGCGGCATGTCATGGCGACCCCTCCTTCCCGGCGACCGCGGACTCGAAATCGGCCAGCAGCGCGCGTAATTTCTGGTAGGCGCGATGCGCCTTCTGTTTCACAGCTCCCACGCTCGAGGAGGTCGCCCGGGCAACTTCCTCGACGCTCAAACCGGAGATCTTGAGCAGGGCGACTACCTCTCGCTGGCTGCCGGGCAGTTGCGCCAACAGCCTATGCATGTCGGGAAGCCGGGTGTTGGTTTCCGGCCGCCGCGCCGCCGGCTCCGGAAGGGAGTCCATCGGCTCTTCGAAGCGCTCCGAACGGCGCCGCCGGTAAGCGTCCACTTTAACGTGGCGCGCGATGGCGTAGAGCCAGGGCAATAGCGGCTCGCCCGGTCGATAGGTGTGGCGCGCCTTGTGGATGCGCAGCCAGAATTCCTGCGAAAGATCCTCGGCATGACGGCGGTCGCCGGTGTGTACGGCGAAGAAGCGATACAACGCCGGACTGCCCCATTCGATCAGGGCGTTGGCCGCCTCCCGATCGCCGTGTTGGTATGCTTCCATGAGCGCTTCCGGAGTTCGCGCGGGCTGCCCATCCCGCGCCTGGCTTGCTCCCGCGTTGGAGTGGTCGCTCATAGGCGCACTGCTGACCATTATCCATCGCGGAATTATAATCGTCATACATTGGTTCGCTTCACAGCCCCAGGAAGTTACGCCAGCAGCGTAACTCTAAGGGCCGGAGCCGCGAAGTAGGAAGGTCTCGCGCTCACCGAATCCACGGAGTTTGATCGGCGGCTGCCGGCCGTGGTAATGGTGGATGGCATCCTATGGCCGGCTTTGCCATTCGCGCCTACCGCTTCCGTTTTCGCGCCCTGGAGCCGGTGTTCTTTCCCGCCGGGAAGTCGGGCAATATCGTCCGCGGGGCCCTGGGCACCATCTTCCGGCGCCTGGCATGCAAGCCGGAGTGCACCGATGCCCGAGACTGCCCGCAGCGCGCGGTTTGTCCCTATGCGCGGCTGTTCGAGCCCACGGCGCTCGATGCCGGCCCGAGCGGCTTTGCGGACCTGCCCCGGCCCTTCGTCTTTCGCGCCGCGCACCTGGACGGCCGCACGGTGACGCCGGGCAGCGTATTTCATTTCGACGTTTATGTCTTTTACCGGGACGAATTCGCGCTGGTCTATCTGGCGGCGTGCTTCGGCCGGCTGGCCGAGGAAGGGCTGGGGCCGGGACGCGGCAAGGTCAGGCTCACGGGGGTGGACCAGCTCACCCCCGATGGCCGTGCGGTTACGGTGCACAACGGCGACGCTTTCCTGGCGGGAAGGGCGCCCGAGCCAATGTTTTTTTCGCTGGACGCATCGCCGGAACGCATCACGCGCGCCAGCGTCCGCTTTCTGACGCCGACGGAGCTGAAGCAGGGCGGGGAGGTGGCGGCGCGTCCTGATTTTTCGATTCTGTTTGCGCGCGTCCGCGACCGCGTCGGAAATCTGAGTGCGCTCTACGGGGACGGCCCGCTGGCCATCGATCACCGGGCAATGGGAGACCGTGCGCGCGCGGTGCGTCTGGTGCGCTCGCAACTGGAACATGTCGCGGTGGAGCGGCACTCCAGCAAAACCGGCCAACAGCATCCCCTGGGAGGCTTCATCGGCATGGCGGATTACGAAGGCGAGCTGACCGAATTCTTTCCCTACCTGAAGCTGGCGGAGTGGACCGGCGTGGGGCGCCAGACCGTGTGGGGGAAGGGGGTCATCGAAGTTCGTGCCGGAGCCGCCGGTTGAAGGGGAGGGAACTCAACGCGGCGGCCCCGACGTGCGGAAGCCGGCGGTTCGGGCCGGACGGTTTCGTCCAGGCTATGGCTTCCGCTTCAACTCGAACGGCAAGGTGCGGTCGCGGCCTTCAACGGAGGAAGTTCCCTTCAAATACGTCGCCTTCGAGGGCGCCCTCGTACTTCACCACGAACTCGTTGCCGTTGAACTCCCGTTTCACAACGAACGAGAACTTGTTACCCTCGATCTTTCCTTCCTGAATGTCGGCGGCGGGGAACTCCCGTTCGCCAAAGGCCTGCTCGAGGGTGCCGGCGAGCTTACCTTCCTCGGCTTTCAGGGTTAGGGTAGTTTTGACGTTCACCGGTCCGTTCGGGCCGTCGCGGGAGACTTCGGAATACCAGGTTCCGTCAACATCGGCGGCCGCCAGCGTGAGCGAGCAGAGCGACAGCAGCAATAAAGTGCAGAATAGGAATTTCATGCGTTGCCTTTCAAGTTCTGAACCTACGGCGATAAAGGCGTGCCGCTTGTGATGGAAGTTACCAACGAATACTGCGATGTCAGCCTGCCGGTGCCGCTCGCCCGCCCCTTCACCTACCACTTGCCGGTCACGCTGCGCCACCGTGTCGAAGCCGGATGCAGGGTGCTGGCTCCATTCGGCGGGCGCCGGCTGGCCGGCGTGGTGTTGGAGGTGCACAACCGCGCGCCCGGGAAGGAGGCGAAGGAACTTCTCAAATTAATTGAAGAAGAGCCCGTATTCTCGTTGGAAATGCTGGAGTTGGGACGATGGGTGGCGGATTATTATTGCGCTTCGCTGGGCGAAGTCCTGCGAAGCATGGCGCCGGTGGGTGGCCAGGTTCGGAGAACCAAAGTTTATCGGCTGACCGATGCCGGGAGGGATGTCGCCCGCCAACTGCTGCTCGGCGCCGCAACAGCCGATCCGTCGCTGGCCGTGCTGCAGCTACTCGAGCGCCGGCCGCTTTCGGCGTCGTACCTGAAGACGAAAGTCGCGGAGGCTCCGCGGGTTCTCCGGTCGCTTGAAAAGAAAGGTTTCGTCGGTTGGGAGGAAGACGTCACGCAAAAAGATCCCCTGCGTGCGCCGGCCAACCTGCTGCTGGTCTCCTTCGCGGGACGTCCGGAAGAAAGTTGAACAAGACGGAACGCGAGCTGGTGGCTTACCTCGAGCTGCATCCCGGATCCCACAATCTGCGGCTGCTGGACGAACTGTTGCCGGGAGCCTCGGCGGCGGCCCGCCGATTGGCTCGCCGCAAGCTGGTATCGGTGGAGCCGGAATCGGTCCTGAGAACGTCGTTCACCGAACGCCCGCCGCACCTGCTGAATGCCAGCCAGGAAGCGGCGTTTGCCGCCATCCGCGAAGCGCTCGAGGCGCGGGTGTTCCGGACGTTCCTGCTGCACGGCGTCACAGCCTCGGGCAAGACCGAGGTGTACCTCAACGCCATCGATTGCTGCCTCGCGCTGGGCCGCGGAGCCCTCTTGCTGGTGCCCGAAATCGCGCTGACTCCGGCCATGGCGGCGCAGTTTGCCCAGCGGTTCGGAGCCAACGTGGCGATTCTCCATTCCGCCTTCAACGACTCCGAGCGCGCCGCCCAGTGGCGCAATATCCAGGCGGGAAAGTGCCGCGTTGTCGTCGCCACCCGTTCGGGAGTGTTCGCGCCGGTGCGCGATCTGGGCCTGATCCTGGTGGACGAAGAACACGACCAAAGCTATAAGCAGGAAGAGACCCCGCGCTACAACGGACGCGACGTGGCCATTGTCCGGGCGCACGCATCCGGCGCCGTGGTGGTGCTGGGCTCGGCCACGCCCAGCCTGGAAAGCCGCTACAACGCCGAGCGGAACAAGTATGTGCTGCTCGAGCTGCCGGAACGCATCGGCAGCCGGCCGCTTCCGCGGGTGGAGGTGGTGGACATGCGCGCGGAGTTTCTGGAAACCCGCAGGCAAACCACTTTCAGCCGGCGGCTGGTGGAGGCGGTGCGCCAGCGCCTGGCGTGCGGCGAGCAGAGCATCCTGCTGCTGAACCGGCGGGGCTTCTCCAGCCACGTCGTGTGCCGCCGGTGCGGCGAAAGGGTGATGTGCGCCAACTGTTCGATTGCCCTCACCTACCACCGCCGCGACAACCGCATGTTGTGCCACTACTGCAACTACGCGGCCAAAGTGCCGAAGGTCTGCCCGTCCTGCGCGAGCGAATACATCCACTTCGTGGGCGTGGGCTCGGAGCGGGTGGAAGCTGAGCTGCACCAGTCGTTCCCCGGAGCGCGCATCGCCCGGCTGGACCGCGACACGGTCGCCGGCAAGCGCCACTTCGAAACCATCCTGAGTGGATTTCGCGAAGGCAGCTTCGACATCCTGGTGGGCACGCAGATGATCGCCAAGGGCCACGACATTCCCAACGTGACCCTGGTGGGGGTGGTCTCGGCCGACATCGGTCTGGGCCTGCCCGATTTTCGCGCCGCCGAGCGCACCTTCCAGTTGCTGACCCAGGTGGCCGGACGCGCCGGACGCGGCGATACGCCGGGGCAGGTGATTCTGCAGACGATGAACCCGGACCATTACGCCATCCGCTTCGCCAGCCAACACGACTACGCGAAATTTTACGAAAAAGAGATCCACTTCCGCCGCATGCTGCGCTACCCTCCTTTCAGCGCGCTGGCCAACGTGCTGGTGCGCGCCGAAAAGCAGGAGGAAGCTATGCGGCGCGCCGGCGAAATCGGGAAGCTGCTGGAAAAACCGGTGGAAGGGCTGAAGGTGATGGGCCCGGCGGAGGCCCCGGTGTCGCGCCTGAAATCGGAATTTCGCTACCAGTTACTTTTGAAAGCCGCCAGCCGCCATATCTTGAAAGAGACTCTGCTGCGGTTGCAAGCCTACGCGGGCGAGGAGCGGTGGCCGGCCACGACGCTGGTGATCGACGTGGACCCGTTGAGTCTGATGTGAGGCCCCCATTTGAATACCGGAATGATCGAGGCAGCCGCCATTGAAAGAAATCTCCGGCGCATGCTGTACTGCTACGGCCACATTCAACCGGCCGCGGAAGTGCTGGATTTAGGCGACATCACGGTGATTCTCTCCGCGGTGCCCTATTCGGTGTTTAACATCGCGCTGCTGGCCAAAGATCTGGTGGATTCGCCCGACGGCCTGATGGGCTGCATCGAGCAAGCCCGGCAGTATTTCAACCGGAAGGGGTATCCGTGGTCGTTCTGGTCCTACGACGGGCGCCTCGCGGGCAAGCTGCAGCGCCACCGGGAATCCATCTTTGCGGATGCCGGCTTGAACTGGGTGGCCGAGCTGCCGGGGATGTGTGCCGAGGAGCTTACCACTGCGCCCGTCCGGTTGCCCGCGTTGGATGTCCGCCGGGTTGAGGATACGGCCACGCGGTCCGATTTCACCGCGATCACCTCGGAATCGTTCCGCATCCCGGACCACGTCGCCCGCATGATCTATGGCGACGACCGTATGTGGAGCGGCGCGTTCTTCGGCTATGTCGGCTACGTGGAGGGCCAGCCGGTTTCGACGGTTGGCTACGTCGTGGATGAAGACGCCATCGGCGTGTACTCGGTGGGCACGTTTCCGCAATACCGGCAGCGTGGCTACGCGGAGGCGCTCATGCGCCAGACGCTGGCTGAGCTGCACCGCACCACGGGAATCGGAAACATCGTGCTGCAATCCACCCGGCAAGGCGCATCGTTGTACCGCCACATGGGCTTCCGCACAGTGACCAGGTTCGCGGTCTACACTTCGGATTGAACAGGGTACCAGCTTAAGATGTAGGAAGCGCCAGGAATTGTGGCCTCTGGTATCGAGGAGGCTTGAGAAATAGTCATGCCCACAGACAATTTGCCGAGACGCGGTTTCCTTCAGTCCGTCATTTCAGTCCCGTTTGCCGTTTCAGCGGCGAACGCAGCGCAAGCCGGGCCGCCCTCCCGAGTACGCCTGGAAAGCTTCGATTATTCCGGGGTCCGGCTCTTGCCCAGCCGTTTGCGCGACCAGTACCAGGCTACGCGCGATTTCTATGCCGCATTGCCGGACGACGATTTGGTACACGGTTTTCGGGTCCAGGCCGGCCTGCCGGCGCCGGGCAAGCCGCTGGACGGTTGGTGCCGCACCACCACAGAAGGCGTGTTTGGGCAGTGGCTCAGTGGCATGGCCCGAATGGCGAAAACGACCGGCGACCGGGGGTTGCGCGAGAAATCCGCAAAGCTCATGTCCGCGTGGGCACAGTGCTTTCAAAAGAACAGCCGCGTGGGCGGCCACTATGCGTTCGATAAGTTCTTTTGCGGCCTGCTGGACCTCCACCTCTATACCGGGAATCCCGACGCGCTGCCTCTGTTACGCCGAATCACGGAAGTCGCGCGCAAAACCCTGCCCAGAGCGCGGCAACTTGCTACACCAGCCGATCAGCAGGCCGCTGCAGGTGGGAACTCGGAGTGGTACACGCTGAGCGAAAACCCGTACCGTGCGTTCCTCGCTACCGCCGACTCTGCTTTCCGGGAATTCGGAGATATCTGGCGTTATGACGCGTATTGGACGAAATTCTTAAACACCTCCGCGCCCAAGCCGCTGCGGGTGCACGCATATAGCCATGTCAACTCGTTCAATGGTCTGCCGCTCGGTTATGCGGCAAGCGGGGACGAACGCTACCTGCAGATGGCGCGGAACGCCTGCAAGTTCATTCGTGACAGCCAGATGTTCGCGGCCGGCGGATTTGGTCCCGGAGAGCGGTTGGTGGGTTATGACGGCGACCTGGGCCGTGCCCTGGAAATGCACGCCGACACCGCCGAGGTGCCCTGCGGATCGTGGGCCGCGTTCAAGCTCTCGCGCTACATGCTGAACTATACCGGAGAGGCGCTGTATGGCGACTGGATCGAGCGCATCGTATATAACGGAATCGGCGCCGCGCTGCCGATGGCGGGAAACGGCGAGACATTTTATTACGGGGACTACCGCACGGGGAGCGGAACGAAGTATTACCTGTGGGATCATTGGCCGTGCTGCTCGGGAACTTACATCCAGGCCGTAGCCGATTATCCCAACCTGATCTACTTCCGCGATCCATCCGGCCTTTACATCAACTTGTTCGTGCCTTCGGAAGTAACCTGGCAGCAATCGGGACAAAGCCTGAAACTCACGCAGCAGACGAAGTACCCCGAAAGCGATGAGGTGGAGCTACGGATCGAAGCGACCGACCCGGTCTCCGCATCCATACGGTTCCGGGTGCCCAGTTGGGCGAATACAGCCAGCGTTCAGGTGAACGGTGAGGCAGCTTCGGTGGAAGCGCGGCCCTCAACCTGGGCGGTGTTATCTCGAACCTGGCGGAGCGGAGATCGCATATCCATCCGCATCCCGATGCAGCTCCGGGCCGAGGTGGTGGACAAGGAACACCCCGACCGCTTAGCCATTCTGCTATGGGCCGGTGGTACTGGTGGAAGACCTTCGATTCAATCTCGGTCTACAGATGCCGCCGGGGCATCACGGTACCGAGGATCTTGCGGCACGCCTTCGGCCGGAAGCCGGGCATCCTTTGAACTTCCAGGTAGTGGATCCTCCCGGTCAGGCGGTCCACTCAGGCCGGTTTTTTCCCTATTACGAAGCCCAGGCGAACCTGCCGTACCGGATGTATCATGACTTCACGCACAACGAACTGGCATAGAGACTGAGCGCGACGTTGACGCGGTCGTGAGCGATCGGTTTTTGTGGCTCGAGGGCCTGAACCAGACGGGTGACGACGAAAGCACTCCCGGGGAAACCGCCTTCGCGCCCATGGTGTCTAAATATGTGAATGATCCGGATCATTCTCCTCGGAGCGTTGGCCCTCGGTGCGGGTGCCGCCCAGGAAATGCCTCAAATCAACTCTGGTGGCATTGTCCCGAACCAGTCAGGCGTCTTTGGACCGCTCAAGCCAGGTATGGAAGTTTCGATTTACGGGCAGCACCTCGGACCCGAGATTGGCTGTACGGCCGGTAACGGCGGTTGGAGCGACGTCAAGCGCTTGTGCGGTACTAAGGTCACGGTTAGCGGCATTCCGGCCTCGCTGCTATACGTGCAGGATAAGCAAGTCAACCTTCGGATTCCGTTCAATGCGCCCACTGAAGGGACGGTGCCGGTGGTGGTCACCAGGGAGGGGCGCGCCAGTCCAGCTTCCCGCGTGCACTTTGGACCCTACCTCGCCGCCATCAAACCGCCCCCCACGGCCTACGTGAATATGCCCATCTGGATCGAAATCCAGTTGCCCGATCCGCTGCGGCATTCGTTACGATACCCCGTGACGATCCGTCCGGCTGACTTCGGCGGCCATCAATTTGAAGTGCGGCGCGACGGAGTTCTCTTGTACCCCAACTCCACCGGCCACGCCCCTCCAATGGCCGGAGGCGGACTCGGGACTTTTGGCATGGTTGGCTCGGGCGCCCTGGTCGGCCTTCCGCATGAACCGAAGAACCCGAGCCGCTTGCCGTTGCACCTGTTGTACCATTTCGACAAACCCGGGACGTATGAAGTCCGGTACGTCGGCTACGACTTCCGCTACCCGATGGAGAAGCATATTCTGGTACGTTCCCCCTGGGTGCCGCTTCAGGTCAGCCCTTTGCCGCCCGGTAAGCGACAGGCCTGGTTGGATTCGATGCGGAGCGCGGAGCCGAGCGACCCGGTGGAATGGGTCAGCGATTACCTGCCGTCGTTGCTGGCCGCGCCCGATGCCGCGGTGCTGGACCTTCTGAAAGACGCCTTGTACCAGCCGAACGATGTCGTGCGTCAATACGCCCTCTATGCCCTGTTCCACTTCGATGACACTCTGCTGTTCGATTGGATTCCAGCCACGATCCAGACTAGCGGTCCCACTCCCGACCTTGCCTACCTGTTAAGCTGGCGGCGCGACCTGTTTCAGCCTCGTGGCTACGACATCGTCCATGCGGCACTGCCTTACTTGAAGTCGAGGTCCCCCCTGCTAACCGCTGGTGCGCTCCAGACGCTCTATTTTGTGAAGCCGCAATATGATTGGAAGAAGCATCCCGAAGTCCCCGGAATGCTGAATCGTGCAGTGGCCGGGGAGGTCGAGCGCCTGATCGGTACGCACAACGCCACAATCCTGCAGCCGCTCGCACTTTACCTGGGCACGTGGAAGACCGAGAGGTCGCGAAAATTGCTGCGGCAGTTGGTGGCCGAGGGCACGGTGCGCGAGCAGGCAAAGATCTGCCTCAAGTGGACCCGCGAGGGCCATTGACCGCCGCGCGGAGTCGTGACAGGTAGCAGAGGCGGCCACCTGCGGAACATTCCTTTCCGCGGTGCCCTATTCAGTGTTTAACATCACGCTGCTGGCCAAAGACCTGTCGGCTACGTGGAGGGCCAAGCTGTTTCGACGGCCGGCCACGTCGTGGACGAAGACGCCATCGGCGTGTACTCGGTGGGCACGTTTCCGCAATACCGGCAGCATGGCTACGCGGAGGCGCTCCTGCGCCAGACGCTGGTTGAGCTGCGCACCACGGGAGCCGGGAACATCGTGCTGCAAATCCATCCGGCAAGGCGTGTCCTTGTACCGCCACTTGGGCTTCCGCACGGTGACCAAGTTCGCGGTCTGCACTTCGGACTGAGCCTCACACATTCACTGTTGGCTGGAAGATGGCCTGCCGGCAAGCGGAAGCAGGAATTCGCGGAGCCGCTCTACCTCTTTTAAAGCGTTCTCCACTTCTTCCCGGGTCATCCAGGGGATGTCATCATAGCGTAGTCTAACTGCAAATTCGGTGTATTCGGGAATCGTGTCCGCGAACTCCACCAACGCCGGGTAGTGCGGGACGGCGAGTTCCAACAGATCGTGCAATTCGTGGGTGAAAGGGTAATCCAGGTCCTTCGCCGCCAAGGCAGCTTTCAACATCTTCTCAGCCCCTTGCTGAACATGAAAGCAAACAGTGTCGAGTGGAGCACCATGCGCCAAACCGATCCTCGCGGCGGCAAGGTCGTTGCCGGCCTTCCGCATCAGCAACGCGGACAGGTCAATGGGCCTTTTCATAGATGACCACACCGTTGCGCACTGCTTGGGTTGCGACGTGCTGCCGAACCGCCGACCAGTCCTCCACCTCCTGCGGCGTAAACCACAGCAGATCCACCGGCTTGGGAATGCCTTTTAATTGCCGATAGAGCGGCCCCGTCCGGCGAAGCCTCGGTTCCGGTTCGTCTTTCACGATCAGAATATCGTAGTCGCTATCAGGCGTGGCGTGGCCGGTGGCACGGCTGCCGAACAGAATCAGCTTTTGCGGGTCGAGCACGCCGACCAGCCTGGTGACGATCTCCCGCAGTAACTCGTCTTGGGCAAGAGCTCCGGCTTCCTGCAATGTGCCACGTGTCACGCTCTCATTCTACGCAATTGAGCCAGCGGCCAGGAACAGTGTTCGTGGCCGCCTCGAAGTCTTCACTCGCATTAAGGGATTGCTCGCGCCAAGTCCTCGAGACCTCCTTCCGCCAGCCAGCTTTCGACGGTTTCGATGTCGGGGGCGAGCGAGCGGTCTTCGGTGTAGGGTTGCGAGTGGGCGCGGATGCGCCGGTGTGCTTCTTCAAGCGATGCGCTCGATCGCAACGGCCGCAGGCAATCGAGCGCGCGGGCGGCGGTGATGGCTTCTATCGCCAGGACGGTTCGCGTGTTTCGCACCACCTGTTGCAGCTTCAACGCGCCGGTCATGCCCATGCTGACGTAGTCTTCCTTGTTGCCGCTGGTTGTGATCGATCCGGTGGAGGCCGGCGACGCCAGCACCCGGTTTTCGGCCACCAGGGCGGCGGCGGTCACCTGCAGCATCATGAAGCCCGACTCCAGACCCGGATGTGGCGCCAGAAAGGCGGGCAGTCCCTCGTTCAAGTACGGGTTCACCAGGCGGTCGATGCGGCGCTCGGCGATGGCCGAAAGCGTGGCCAGCGCGATGGCCAGGTAATCGAATTCCAGCGCCAGAATCTGGCCGTGGAAGTTTCCGCCCGAGAGGATTTCGCGGCCGAAGACCAGCGGATTGTCGGTGGCCGAGTTGAGCTCGATTTCGATGGCCGGCGGGCTTCGGCGACGGCGTCGCGCACGGCGCCGTGTACCTGTGGGCTGCAGCGCAGGGAATAGGCGTCCTGCACCCGCGGGCAATCGATGTGGGTCTGGTAGATTTCGCTGGCGGCGGCCAGGCCGGCCAGAATGCGGGCGCTGCGCAGTTGGCCGGGGTGCGGACGGGCTTCGTGAATGCGGGGATCGAACGCCCGGGGTGTGCCTTGCAGCGTGTCCAAGGTGAGCGCGCAGATGACGTCGGCATTGTCGAGCAGCGTCTCGCAGGCCAGCATCTCCAGGCACCCCACCCCCAGCATGGCCTGCGTGCCGTTGACCAGCGAAATCCCTTCCTTGGCGGCCAACTCCACCGGCGCAATGCCCGCGCGGGCGAGCGCCTCGGCGCCGGAAAGCACCTGGCCCTTGATCTCGGCTTTGCCTTCGCCCAGCAGCACCAGCGCCATGTGCGCCAGCGGCGCCAGGTCTCCACTGGCGCCCACGCTGCCGCGCGATGGCACCACTGGCGTTACGCCGGAATTCAACAGCCCGCAAAGTAGCTCGGCAATCAGCGGGCGGATGCCCGACATGCCTTTTGCCAGCACGTTGGCGCGAATTAACATCATGGCCCGGACCTCAGCCGTCCGGAGCGGAGCGCCGACGCCGCAGGCGTGAGAGCGCAGAACGTTGCGCTGAAGCTGCGCCAGGTCCTGGGCGGGGATCCGGCTGCCAGACAAAAAGCCCACACCCGTGTTGACGGCGTAGACAGGCTTCGCCCCCGCGGCCAGCTCCTCCACCGTCTGCCGGGAAGCCTGCATCCGTTCCACTGCCTCGGCGGCGACCGCAACCTGCGCTCCCTCCACCGCCACGGCGCGCACCTGCTCGGGGGTCAGAGAGTTGCCCGTTATTTCCACCATGGTTGGAGCTCTTCCTGCCTGCGGCTTATCGTACCGCTTCCGGAACCTCGACTTCGAGCCTGTGATACTGTGTTTCACAACAGGCTATAACCGGAAGCAAGCGAGGGAAGCATGAGCTTGATGAATCGCAGGTCCTTTTGCCAAACGTTGGCGATTGGCTCGGCCGCCGTTCGTATGCCTCTGGCGGGCGCGGAACGGCTCCCGAACATCGTGTACGTCATGGCCGATGACCTCGGCTGGGGAGATCTCGGCTGCTACAATCGCATGTCCGCAATTCCTACGCCGAACGCTGACCGGCTGGCGGAGCAGGGCACGCGGTTTACCGACATGCATTCCCCTTCGGCGGTGTGCTCGCCCACGCGCTACGGCGTCCTGACGGGCCGCTACTGCTGGCGCTCCCGCCTCAAGAAAGGTGTCCTGTGGGGCTATTCCCCCAACCTGATCGAGGAGAATCGGATGACGGTTCCTTCGATGTTGAAGCAGGCGGGTTATCACACGGGCGGCCTTGGCAAGTGGCATCTGGGGCTGGGCAGCCGGGAGCCGGTCGACTACGACCAGCCGTTCCATCCGGGCCCGATGGATCACGGGTTCGACAGCTATTTCGGCATTCCTGCATCCCTGGACATGGACCCCTACGTGTACATTGATAACGACCGGGTTGCGGAACGCCCGACGGGTCATACAGACGGTATGAATAGCCCGCGTGGCGTGTTCTGGAGAGCTGGTGCGATGGCGCCCGGCTTCAGGCACGACCAGGTGCTGCCCACCATCACCAGGAAGGCGGTTGCGTTCCTCAAAGAACGCGCAACGAAACCCGAACAGCCATTCTTCCTGTATTTCGCCCTGACCGCACCGCACACTCCCTGGCTGCCGCTTCCGGAATACCGTGGCCGCTCGAAAGCCGGCGACTACGGAGATTTCGTGGCGCAGGTGGACGACACGGTTGGCCAGGTCTTGCGGACTCTCGAGGAAACCGGCCAGGCGGAAAACACGCTGTTCGTCTTCACCAGCGATAACGGGGCGGATTGGAAACTGGAGGACAAGGCGCGCTACGCGCACCTGGCCAACGGCGAGTGGCGCGGCGAGAAGGCCGACATCTGGGATGGGGGCCACCGCATTCCGTTTATCGCGCGCTGGCCCGGCCGCATTCCCGCGGGCAAGGTAAGCAACCAGTTGGGGTGCCTGACAGACCTGATGGCGACGGTTGCCGCCGTTACGGGGCGCCAATTGCCCAACAACGCCGGAGAGGACAGCTACAACTTGCTTCCGGCGATGCTGGGGACGGCTGGCGGGCCGATACGGGATGCCATTGTCCACCATTCCAACGAGGGCATGTTCGCAATCCGGCAGGGCCAGTGGAAACTGGAATTGGGATTGGGCTCGGGCGGTTTCAGCCCCCCGCGGGAAGTGGCGCAGGCGCCCGGCGGGCCGGCCGGCCAACTCTACGACCTGTCTAAAGACCCGGCGGAACGCTACAACCTGTATCAGAAGTACCCGGAAATCGTGGACAAGCTGTCCAGCCTGCTGGAAAAGTACAAACGTCAGGGCTACAGCCGGCCCATGTGAAGCGCCGGGTTGCTACGCCGGTCTCTTGACGGACACGCCAAGGTCAGACAAAACGCCCGCCCGCCCGCGCTATACTTGCCTGCGTGGACCTCAACGCCGCCATCCAATTTTGGGCCAAGCGCGCTGTTTTCACCGCGATTCTGGTGCTGATGGCGTGCCTTTTGGCCCTGGTCGTGTTTCCATTACTCCAGCCGCTGGTGTGGGCCGCTGTGCTGACCGTTTTCTTCTATCCGGTGCACCGCTGGATTCTGGCGAAGCTTCGGCGGCCGAATTTAGCCGCCGCCGTCAGCGTGCTGTTGGTGTTGTTGCTGCTGATTGCGCCGCTCACCTGGCTGGTAACGGCGTTCGTCAACGAGTCGCTGTCGCTGGTTGCGCTGGTCCGGAACGAGGAAACCATACCGAAGGTCTGGAACCATGCAACCAGTTGGTTCCAGTCGCTCCCGATACCTCAGGAAGAGATCGAGCAGCGGATGGAGGCAGCCGGAAAAGAGCTGGTGGGCAGGCTGGCGTCTGTTTCGGCCCGCCTGGCGGCGAGCATCGGGTCGTTGCTGTTCAATTTCTTTGTTTCAGTCTTCGCGATGTATTTCATGTTCCGCGACGCCTGCATCGTCAAGGAATTCCTCTTCGACTTGTCCCCGTTCGAAGGCTCCCTGTCGCGCAAGATGTTCGAGACGGTAACGGAGATGATCCAGGTGACCATCCGCTCCACCCTGGTGGTGGCGATGGTGCAGGGCGCACTCACCGGTGTGCTGCTGGCGGTGGCCGGTTTGCCGTCCCCCGTCTTCTGGGGAGTGGTGGCCACAGTGCTGGCGGTCGTTCCGGTTTTTGGGACTGCGCTGGTGTACGTCCCGGCGGGCCTGATTGTGCTGGCCGAAGGCCACACGGTCAAGGGCTTGCTGATTATAGCGGCCGGTCTGGTGCTCATCAGCAGCGTTGACAACATTTTGCGGCCAGTGCTCATTTCCGGCAGTTCCCGGATGAACAGCCTGCTGGTGGTGGTGGGAGTATTGGGCGGCGTGGCCTCGTTCGGGTTGCTGGGTTTTATCCTTGGCCCGCTCGTAATGGCAGTCTCGGTGGGCATGTTGAAGGCCCTCCGGGAGACGCTGCGGGCGCCGCCACCCCCGGCAGATGCCTCCTCCACGTCCGCCAATGGCGTTGCCGGCAGTTGAGACCTCGCTTGGAATCCGGCATACGCACTCGAATTAGCGGCTCTTCAAGCGGTGGACGACATCCTCCCAGGGGAGCACGTTCGAGCGCTTCGCCCAGGCTTCCCATTCGGCTGCCATCTCTTTCAGCAATGCGCCTCGGTCGTGGGCCCGGTCGTGCAGCTCCGTCCGGTCATCATCCATGTTGTAGAGTTCCCAGGGGCCGGGGTATTTCCTGACCAGCTTCCAAGGTCCGCGCCGCATGGCGCGGTTGCCTTCGTGCTCCCAGAAGATGTCGCGTTCCGAAACATGGGGCTTACCGGTGATGGTAGGCAACAGGCTTTTGCCCTGCATGGGAATGATGCTGCTGCCGCCCGCCTGGGTTGGATAATGCGCTTGGGCCGCGTCCACGCAGGTGGACATCACGTCGATGAAATGCGCGGGTTGAGAGAGAAACGTCTTGGAGGGCCTGAACCGTTTCGGCCAACGCGCAATCAGCGGAGTGGAGATTCCGCCTTCGTGAACCCAGTGCTTGTAAAGCCGGAATGGAGTATTGCTGGCATTGGCCCACGGAAGCCCGTAACTCTGATAGGTATCCTCGGCGCCCGGCACGACGGAGGGAAGGTTGCCAACCCGCACCGGACGGCCGTCGCGCGTCCTGGCGGGTATGTGCAGACCCTTCCAGTTGGGCCGGACCTCCTCGGCGCAGCCGCCGTTATCCGCCATGAACAGCACCAGCGTGTTCTCCTCCTGGCCCGACATTTTCAATTGATCGAGCATTCGGCCGATATTGCGGTCCAGGCAATCCACCATCGCCGCGTAAACCGCCATGCGCCGCGCCTGCCATCGCCGGTCGGAAGCATCTTTCCACTGCGGCACCCTGGAATCGCGCGGCGACAGATCCCAACGCTTTTCCAGCATGCCGATGGCGAGCTGCCGCGAATGCCGTTCTTCCCGGAGGGCGTCCCAGCCGGACAAATAGCGATTCTCGTGTTTGCGGATGTCGTCGGGATGCGCGTGCAGGGGCCAGTGCGGCGCGGTGAACGCGGCGTAAAGGAAGAAGGGTTTATCCTGACGCGCAGCGTCCTGGAGGAAGCGGACGCCGTGGTCGCCCAAGGCGTCTGTGAAGTAGTAGTTTTTCGTGTCCGGGGCAACCGGCTGGTTGCCGCTGGTGAGCGTCACCGGATTGAAATAGTCGGCTGCCCCGTGGATAATCCCGTAGTAGCTCTGGAACCCGCGCTGCAGCGGCCAGTTGTGTTTCGACCGGTTCACGGGAGTGACGTGCCACTTTCCCACCATGCCCGTGTAATAGCCGGACGCCTGCAACACCTGGGCGATAGTCTGGCTATGTGGGCTCAGATCGTCGGAGTATCCCGGTGCGGGACCGACCGTATCCACCATGTGACCGATGCCCGCCTGGTGCGGGTAGAGCCCCGTCAACAGCGCTGCTCGCGAGGGGCAGCAGCGGGCGCAGTTATAGAACTGCGTGAATCGAACGCCTCCCTGCGCCAGGCGGTCCAGGTTGGGGGTGTCGATTTCCGAGCCGTAGCTGCCGAGATCGGAAAATCCCATGTCGTCGGCAAGAATCAAGAGGATGTTCGGGCGGCGCTCCTGGGCCGCCGCCCGCTCCGCCGCGAGGCCGGCGGCCCCCGCCGAGAGCGTGTTCAAAAAGTCCCTGCGCGTCGAGAGCATCAGATAATCACCATCCGTGTCATCCGGGAATCCAAGCCAATCCATTCTACACTTCAAGATGTCAGCATGGTCCAACGGGAATCCGCTGAGCGGGTAGCGGCGCTGACACCATTGATTCCGGCTTTGAAGGAAGGGCCATTTCACATGACGGACCGCATCCCCTACAAGGCGACGGCGTTGGCCTCGGCCTATTCGCACATCGAGCGACTGCCGTTGACGTTTCTGCTGGACGGCGTACGCAGCATGTACAACGTGGGAGCGTTCTTCCGCACCGCCGACGCCGCCGCCATCGAGAAGCTGTACCTGTGCGGCATCACCGGAAAGCCACCCCAAAAGGAAATCAGCAAGACCGCGCTCGGCGCCGAGGAAACGGTGGCCTGGGAACACCACTGGCAGGCCTTGCCGGTTCTCGAACAGCTCCGAAGCCAGGGCTACCAGATCGCCGCCATCGAGACCAGCCTGCATTCGGTGGATCTGTTCGACTGGCGCCCCAAGTTCCCGGTCTGCGTTATCTTCGGCCACGAGGTGGAAGGTATCCGGCCGGAGATCCTGGACAAGTGCGATGCGCACATCCGAATTCCAATGCTCGGCCGGAAGCATTCCCTGAACGTGGCGACAGCGGGCGGTGTGGTAGCGTACGAACTGCTGCGGAAATTTCGCCGCCTCGGCGAGGCCACCCTGGGATAGCGTGAGGCTCCGGAGGCGCCTCGACGGGGATTTGCGAACAGCCGCATTCGGCGATGTTAGAATAGGTTTATCTCCGGCGGTGTCTATTGCAGCCGCGGGAGCGATTGGGGCGGGAAGGAATGGCTATGGAAAAAGCAGCGCAACAAAACATCCAAGAAGCGTTTCTAAACAATGCGCGCAAAGAGAAGATCTTCCTTACCATCTACTTGATGAGTGGAGTCAAACTTTCGGGACGCATCAAAAGCTTTGACAAGTACTCCCTGGTGCTCGAGACCAACAACCAGGAGCAGTTGATCTTCAAGCATGCGATTTCGACCGTGGTGGTTTCACGACCTGCCTACGCACCATCGCTAAACTCCTCCTCGGCGCACGCCCAAGCGGCGGCGGGTGCGAGCTCACCGGCAGGCCACTCTTCGGCTCCGGGCTTGCCAGTGGTGTCCAAGCCAGCGGATGCGTAGGGCCTCTCGTTGCAGCAGACGCAACAGGAAAGCGCATTACTGGTCGGAATCCGCAGGAAGTTTCGCGCCGTCCGTTCCTCCTCCGGAGCCGGACACGCGGAAGCCAGTGTCGAGGAGTCTCTCGAGGAGCTGGGCATTCTCGCCCGCAGCGCCGGCGCGGTTGTTTTAGACACTGTCCAGCAGGCGCGCGACCACCCCGATGCGGCCACGCTGGTGGGTCGCGGCAAGCTGCTGGAACTCAAGCAACTCAGCAACCTCCACGGCGCCAACCTGGTGATCTTCGACCAGGAGCTTACTCCCACCCAGCAGCGCAACCTGGAAAAAGAACTGGATTGCCGGGTGGTGGATCGCACACAGCTCATTCTCGATATCTTCGCCCGCCGTGCCCGTACGCGGGAAGGGCGCTTGCAGGTGGAACTGGCTCAATTGGACTACCTTTTGCCGCGGCTCGCCGGGCGCGGGGTGGAGATGTCGCGTCTGGGCGGTGGCATCGGAACCCGAGGCCCCGGCGAAACCCAGCTTGAAACGGACCGCCGCCGCATCCACCGGCGGGTACGAAAACTGGAACTGGACCTGGAGTCGGTGAAGCGGTCGCGGGGCATCCAACGCGGCAACCGTGCCGCCGTGCCGCTTTCGACGGTCAGTCTGGTGGGCTACACCAACGCAGGGAAGTCGTCGCTCTTCAACCGTTTGACGGGGGCGACCGTGCTCGCCGACCAACGCATGTTCGCCACCCTCGACCCAACCGTCCGGCAAGCGCGCCTTCCATCCAATCGAAAAGTGTTGCTCAGCGACACCGTCGGATTCATCCGCAACCTGCCCACCAGCCTGGTGAAGGCATTTCGCGCCACCCTGGAGGAAGTGCTTTCGGCTGAGATCCTGCTTCACGTCGTGGACGCTTCCTCGCCGCACGCCGCCGTTCACACAGGGCATGTCTTTAAGGTTCTCGCCGAGATCGGCGCCCACGAAAAGAAACAGATTCTGGTGTTAAACAAGATCGATCTGCTGGCCAGCGCCGACGCCGCCGAAATCGCGCGAATTCGGGTTTGCGGTGAGCACCCTTGCGGAGCTTCCATTCCCAGCGTCTGTGTCTCCGCCGTCACCGGTGCCGGTTTGCCGGAGCTGCTCGAAAAGATAGACAATCTTTTAGACACCGATCGCGTCAGTCGCGCAGTTTTCCGCTTTCCGCACGGCGAGTCGAGCAAGCTCAACCTGCTCCACGAATCGGGCAAAGTGTTTGGCACCCGCTATTTGTCCGATGGCTGCGAGGTGGAGGCGGAAGTTCCCGACTCGGTGCGGAGGCGGCTTACCACATATGAAATCAGGCACCGCGGGTAGGCGTCGCCAAGTGTCGAAAACGTGTGGAAAAGCTGTTGGAAAAAAAGGACGATTTCCAGCGCTCCCGCGAGCGTGGTTCTTGATATCCTTTAGGCTTCACGCACCCCGGGTGGGACGTTGCGATGATTTGATCGAGTGCTAGGGCGGCGTAGTTCGATGACCGGCGGCGGGCCCGACGCGTGTACAGGCATCCGATGAATCTTCCGAACGCACTGACGTTATTGAGAATCTTCTTCGTGCCATTGCTGGTGGCGGCGTTGGTGCAGGAGGGTCATATCCTCCATCTCGGCTCTTTCGGATTGGCCAATTCCACGCTCGCCTTGGGCATCTTTCTGGCGGCGGCGGCTACCGATTTGCTTGACGGGTACCTGGCCCGCCGGTGGGGCGAAATCACCACCGTGGGCACTCTGCTCGACCCCATCGCCGACAAACTGCTGATCTCTTCGGCGCTCATCGCGCTGGTGCAGGTGGGGGTGGTGCCGGCGTGGATGGTGATCCTGATAGTCGGGCGGGAATTCGCCGTGTCGGGCCTGCGCGCGATTGCCGCCAGCGCCGGCTATACAATTCAGGCCAGCGAACTGGGCAAGACAAAGATGATCAGCCAGGTGGTGGCCATTTCGCTTCTGCTGCTGTGCAACACCTGGCCCTGGCTGAAGGGTTTCGCCGACCTTTGGCTTTGGGGTGTCGTAATCTTCGCGGTTGCATCCGCCGTTCAGTACTTCCTGAAGTTCTGGGGCCGCGTGGACGCCGAGATCAAGCTTCGCAGCCGCGCGGAAATCCTGCTGAAGGATCGGCACAAAAGAAGCAACGAAGAGGCGCTCTAGAGCGGATCGCCGCCGGGAAACGAGCGTTCAGAACGAGCCGGAAAGGCCGACTCCGGCCTCCCAATAGTGCATCATGCCGCCGAAATTGAGACCCGTACCGGGATAAACCGGTGTCCATGGAGATCCGATGAAGTTCTGGCGCACATCCAGACGCACAATCGCGTGCTTGGCAAGCGACAGCTTGATGCCGCCTCCCCAGTTGAAGCCGTAGTTCGTGGACGATCCGTTCGTCCATCCGGGAACGTTGGGCTCCGCGAAATTGGCCCGGTTAATTCCGACGGTGGCGAACGGCCGCCAGCGGCGCGTGCGAGGCATGAAATAGGCGAGCATGTTGACCGCGGACTGGGTCACGCGTATTTTGTCCTCACCCAACACGACAACATTGTTGAGATTCTGGTCCTGGTAGCGATACCGCGTGTTAACGGTGGCGCTGCCGATTCCATACCCCACTTCCATCCCGTAGTAATTCCACAGGTTGGCGGTGAACCGCACGCCTTCGGTGATCTTCGTGGCCCGCAGTTGGATGTCGTCGCTGGCCGCGTCGGTGACGGAAGGGTCGAAGGTTCCCAAATTGACATTCTTGAGCCGCGTGTAGTTTGCCATGACACCGAGCTCGAACGTCTGGGCAGGGCTGGACACGGGTGCGGCGAAAAGCAATCCCAGGAGCAAAAGCAGAATTCCGAATGAAGGTCTGGGCGACCGGCGCTGGCCTCCCCGAAAAGGGACCAGGGGCCCGGCGAAACGAGAATCAGAGTTCCAACTTCCCACGATAGTTCATGTCCTTCAACTTGAATTTGGCCCTGATGGTCGCCCGTCCGACAACCGATTCGAGGGTTACGTCACCGTCCGCTTCGGTGATTGTGTTCTTGCGGCTGAACAGGGCGGCATAGACGGGCCCCGACGGTGTGCTGATACGCACCATCTTATCCGGTTTGACCGGCGGCTTGCCCTTGCAACGAATCGACAGCGCGCGAAATTGCGGTTCCGAGGGAGCCGCCTGTCCCGCGCCACCATCCGGCTCCCGGCCGCCCCGTCCGGACGGCTCGGCGGAAAGACCCGCCAGGCTGACCACGTAGTATTCCTCCGACCACTTGGCAAGTTCGGCCACTGCTCGCGCCGGCCACTCGGAGCGGCCCTCGGCGGCCTGCATCGGAACGGAGCTCTCCCAGCGCACGATTACCGGGTGCATGCTGGGCGCCATGGCGGGACCCATGTCGCCGCCACCACCCCTGCCACGACGGCCGCCCGCGCCACTGTTCCTGCCGATATCCGCGCCGGACATGTCTGCATCGCTACCACCGCGGCCGCGCCCCTGGCTGGTATTCATGTCGGGAGGCGAGAGCCCGACCATGCCCGGCATCTCGGGAGAGACCTTCTTGGCCCACGGCGACTTGGTCAGCATTTTTTGCACTTCACTACTGTCCCATTGCGATGCATCTTTCGCTTTCCAGAAGTCCGCCGCGGAGAGAACAGCGATGGAAACGCTAGCGGCTAAAATGATCTGCCATTTCATTGCGAACTCCTCGGGCCAGACCCAACTTGAAAGTGTACGACGGCGGCGGGAGCCGGCGAAACCTGACGGCCGCGCGTCTACCGTTGCGAAGGCCGCCCGGAAGCGGCGTGAATATCCAAGACGTCGCCGGCAGAGCCTCCGTTACGGTTTCCTTGGGGCCCGCTCGTGACGGCAATTGGGACGAAAAACTCCGGGTTGGTCGAGCGCCCGGGCTGGCAGTCTACTGATCTTGGGAACTGGCTGTCGCGCGGCGAGTATACACCGGCTTGCCGCCAATCCACGTGTTCAGCACCTCCATGTGTCCACTACGCGGGTCGAATTCGAACTGGACCAGGTCTGCGCGTTCTCCGGTGGCGAGGCCGCGTTGGCGTCCGGGGATGCGTCCCACGCGGGCCGGATTGCGGGTGGCCATGGTAATGGCGTCGCGCAGGCTCAGGTGCGCCAATCTCATCAGGTTCTCCACGCCCCGGTCCATGCGCAGCGTCGAGCCGGCCAGCCGCGTTCCGTCGCGCAGCACCACGCGGCCTTCCGGCAACAGCTCTACCGCCACGTCGCCCATCCGGTACGGGCCGGGGGCGCAGCCGGCCGGCATCACGGCGTCGGTGATGAGCACCGAACGCTCGATGCCTTTGGCGCGCAATGCGGTCTTCAGAAAACTGGCGGGAAGGTGGATGCCGTCGACGATGAAACTGGCCGAAAGGCGATCTTCCGCCAACTGGTCCCACAGGTAGTTCGGATGCCTTGCGAGCACCAGGTCGGCCCCGTTGCCCAGGTGCGTCGATAGCGTGGCGCCTGCCTTCACCGCGTCGGCAAGCTGGGTGGCGTTGGCTTTTGTGTGTCCGATGGCCACCACCACGCCCTCGCGCACCAGCTCTTCCACGTAGGCAATGGCCCCCGGCCATTCGGGAGCAAGCGTAACCAGGCGAACATAGCCGCGCGCCGCCTCCTGCCAGCGGCGGAACTCGTCCATCGCGGGAGCACGCACCCACTGCCGGGGATGCGCGCCGCGCGGCCCGTCGTCCGGTGAAATGTGCGGCCCTTCGACGTGGAAGGCTTCCATCGCGGAGCCATGCTCGAGTTCGTCGCGCGCGTGCGCCAGGTTGCGCAGTGAGGCGAGCATGTCCTGCGGCGGGCCGGTGATCACGGTCGGGAACAGGCGGGTGACGCCGGTGGCAAACAGGGACTTCAGCGAGGCGCCGATGCTCGTCCATCGTTGTTTCCGGAGAGTTGTAATCGACGCCGTGGTACCCATTCACCTGGATGTCGACGAAGCCCGGAGCGACATAGACGGCCGCTTCGCGCTCCGCCGGCACGGCCGCGCCGAGAACATCGTCCACTCCTCGCACCACGTCATCAAACGTCACCACCACGGGCTCGCCCGTTAGGGCGTTAAGACCAGTACATTTCATGGTTTCAATGATTTCTGTCCGGTTTTCCACAAGTTTCCAACAAGGCGGAAAACTCAAGTATATGAAAATACGGGCGAAGTTTGTTGTTGAAAACGCTCCCGCAGCGGCGTTTCCTGGTGGCGCCGTCGCGGGAGGGTTGGTACAAAGAGAAGCAGATCAGGTCCAGAGCGGGCGCCTGCCGGCGGTTAATCTCGGGGGAGGTGTTCGCCGGTAGACGCCCGCTGGATTTGTTCGGTACTTTTCAAGCTTCCACCGGCTGCGCGCTGTAAACCGGCGTCAGCCACCCGAACTCATCCGGCTTGCTTCCGCTGGTTATCGCGAAAAACTCCTTCTGCAATCTCTCCGTGATGGGCCCGCGGTGCCCCGCGCCAATTTGAATCCGATCTACCGTGCGGATGGGCGTGACCTCGGCGGCGGTGCCTACAAAAAACACCTCGTCGGCGATGTAGAGCATCTCTCGCGGGACAATGCCCTCCACCACGGGGATCTCCAGGCGAGCCGCCAGCTTCAGCACCGAATCGCGGGTGATGCCCGGCAACACGGATGCGCCCAGCGGCGGCGTATACATCTTGCCGTCGCGGACAACGAAGATGTTCTCGCCCGATCCTTCGCTGATATAGCCCTGGACGTCGAGAGCAATTCCTTCGGCATAGCCGTTGATGTGCGACTCCATGCGGATGAGCTGCGAGTTCATATAATTGGCGCCGGCCTTCGACAGCGCCGGCAGCGTGTTCGGCGCAATGCGCGTCCAACTGGAGACGCAAACGTCCACGCCGCTGGCGAGCGCCTCTTCTCCAAGGTACTTGCCCCACTCCCAACACGCGATGTAGACCTCGGTGGGGTTTCCGGTGCCAAGCACTCCCATATTTCCGTATCCGCGCAGGATGATGGGCCTGACGTAGCAGGAATGCAGCTTGTTCTCGCGAACCAGTTCGATCATGGCGTCGGCAAGCTGCTCGGTGGTGTATTCGACGTCGATACGGTAAATCTTGGCCGAATCCACCATGCGTCGTACGTGATCTTTCAAGCGAAACAGGGCCGGTCCGGCGGCAGTTTCGTAGCAGCGAATGCCTTCAAAGACCGAACTCCCGTAGCTGACAACATGCGACAGAACGTGAATCTTCGCCTCGTTCCACGGGATGAAACTCCCGTTGTGCCATATTTTTTCAGTGGGCGTCATGATGAACCAATTATATCCCAGGAGGTTCCCCGCGGATCGCTGGGAGGCTATGCTACATCTATGAAATTACAGGCGCTTGGGCACGACGGCTTCGCTTTCGGCGGAGCCGGGTCGAAATCCGCACGCCCGGGCGGCACAATAGTTGAGTGAG
The DNA here is from genome assembly GCA_963810595.1 of Bryobacterales bacterium. Taxonomy (GTDB): domain Bacteria; phylum Acidobacteriota; class Terriglobia; order Bryobacterales; family Bryobacteraceae; genus CAWEOG01. Next base: position 270,734 of record CAWEOG010000007.1, read on the forward strand.
GAAGCGGAGGATAGTCATGCGAAGACGGATTCTGTTGGCGGCAGCCTTGTGCGCGGGCGCCGCCGCACTGGCGGGGGCACAGCCGCGCGAGCTAAAGCCCGGATGGAACCTGTTCACGAAAGAGCAGGATATTCAGCTTGGCAAAGAGGCCGCGGCCGAGGTCGAAAAGCAGGTCCAAGTGGTCGACAATAAGCCGCTCAGCGAGTATTTCCAGAAGATCGGCCAGAAGCTGGTGGCTACCGGAATGGCGGGGGACTTTCCGTACACGTTCCACGTGGTGCTCGACCCCAGCATCAACGCCTTTGCGCTGCCCGGCGGGCCGACCTTCATGAATACCGGCCTCATCGCCGCGGCGGACAACGAAGCCCAGATCGCCGGTGTCGTCGCCCACGAAATATCGCACGTGGCCCTGCGGCATGGTACGAACCAGGCATCCAAGGCGAACTTTTTGCAGATTGCTGCGATGCTCGGCGGCGCGTTTCTGGGCAAAGGCGGTTCCGGGATGCTGGGGCAGCTTTCGCAGTTGGGAATCGGGCTGGGCGCCAACTCCGTCCTGCTGAAGTTCTCGCGCAACGCGGAGCGGGACGCCGACATCTCGGGCGCCCGCATCATGAATGCCGCCGGTTACAATCCCATCGAGATGGCCCGCTTCTTCGAGAAGCTGGAGGCGCAGAGCGGCAACGGCATTCAGTTTTTCTCAGACCACCCCAACCCCGGCAACCGGTTGCGGAAATCGAGGAAGAGATCCAGTACCTGCCCAAGCGGGAGTACAACACGCAACTGGGAGACCTGGACAAAATGAAAGCAATTGTTCAGGAATTACAGCGTAACTACAAGAAACCGCAGCCGGAATCCGGCGTGCAGAATGTTCAGCAGCAACCCGGTCCGGCGTCTTCCGGAGGGGAGCAGCCGCAAGCCCAGCCAATGGTCTCGCTGCCCAGCCTGGCTGACGTCCAGCCTTCCAGCCAATGGGCGGATTACCGGAATGCGGCGTATTCCATTCAATACCCCGAGAATTGGCGCCCAACCGGGGGGACCGCCGACTTCGGAGTAACCATCGCGCCGGAGCAGGGAATTGCCGGTACGGGCACCGGCAGCCAGGTGATATACGGTGTGGTCGCCGGCTTTAGAGCTGTTGCGGGAGGCTTCGACCTGGCGAGCGAATCGACGAAGCTGATCGGCGAATTCCAGAAGTCGAATCCTTCCATGCAGGTTTCGGGAAGCGCCCGGCGTTACCAGCTCTCGGGCAGCCAGGCGTTGATCACCACCATCTATCAGAGTTCGGTTGTCGCGAACCAGCGGGAAGTAAACCTGCTGGTGACCGCCGAACGCCCCCAGGGCTTGTTCTACGTTGTGTTCGTGGCGCCGGAGCAAACCTTCATGGAAATGCAGCCTACCTACGAGAAGATCTTACGTTCCATTCAGTTTCCGCAGTAAATTGAATGTTTAAGATGAAGAAATACGACGCCATCCTGTTCGACTTCGACGGTGTCATCGCCGACACCGAGCCGCTGCATTTCGATTGCTACCGGCGGCTGCTACGCCCGTTCGGCATCGATCTCGACTGGAGTTATTACCAAACCCACTGCGTCGGGGTGTCGGATGCCGAGATGCTCGAGTCGCTGGGACGGATGGCCGACCCTCCGGTTTCACTTGAGGAGCTGTGGAGGGTGTACCCGGAAAAAAAGCAGCTCTTCATTCAGCGGGCCGCGGCCTCGCCGCCGATTTCTGAGGACACGAAGCGGTATCTGAAGTCGCTGACGGGCTACAGGCTGGCTGTCGTCAGTTCGAGCGATCGCGCGGAAATCGAGCCAATGCTGGAGGCCGCTGGAATCCTCGGAGACTTTGCAGCCACCGTCTGTGGAAATGACGTTTTGAACCTGAAGCCCGCGCCCGATGCGTACCTGGAGGCGGCGCGTCGTCTGGAGGCGAAACGGCCTCTGGTTCTGGAAGACTCCGCCGCCGGTGTCGCAAGCGCCCGGGCCGCCGGATTCGAGGTGCTGGTGATCGAGAATGCCAGCCAGATGCCTCAGAATCTGGCAGCCCACCTTCAGGGTTCCGGAAGCGTAGCGGATAACTGCTGATAACGAATATTATGTAAACTTTTGGAAACTCCTCCTTCACGCCTCCCCTGTCCTGCGCAAAAAAAACAGGGCCTGACTCCAGATGTTCCGAAGCCAAGCCCCGAGGGAAGACAAAGCTGAAGGCTAGTCAGCTAAGGGAGTATGCCAAATTAATTGTGTTACCGCCTGCGGCCGCCGCCTCCGGAACGGCCCCCGAAACTCCTCTGCCCGCCGCCTCCGCCGAACGAAGGCCGGGAGCCACCCGACGAACCGCGAATTCCCCCTCCAAAAGAGCCGCGTCCTCCGGAAGGCGCTGAAAAGCTGGGAGCACGATAGGCCGGTGTTGCGCGGCTGTACCCGGGCGAAGCCCTGAAAGAATCGGATTGCCGGCCGTAGGAAACCGCAGGCTGGCTTTCACCCTCACCGGAAACGCCGGCGCGGGCGGAAGAGCCGCCCGTCATGTTACCGGAGTTGAAACTGCTGGCTGCCTGGCCGGCGGTGGATTGCGACCACCCGTCCGACGGCCCCAGGCTGCTTCTGAGGCGGCCTCGCTGACCACTGGAGCGTGCCGGCGGGGCGGACGTCTTCCCGCTTGGCGCGGCGCGTCCTGCTCCCGAGGGCGTGCTCGGGCCCTTGCCTCTGTCGACTGCAGCGGGTGCTCGCGGCGGCGTGGAACGGGTTCCACCGGACGTCGCACCCCGCGCCGGGTCGCCAAACCGGCCCCAGGCGTTCCCGCCGGCGGTCCGGCCCTGCGACGCATCGGGTGTGGCTTCCCGCTTGGCGCCGCCATTCTGCGCTGCCGGTTCGCGCTGCGTGAACTTTTCGGCCGCCGGGGTGGCACCACCGCGGGGGTCGCCGAACCGGACCCAGCCGGAATCGGCCGGCCGCCCTCCACTGGCGGGTTCGGCGGCGTTGCGCCAGCCAGGTTGTCCGCTGCTTGCCGGCGCGCCTCGATCAGCGGAAGAATCCGCCTGAGCGCCCGCCGCGGCGTCTGTCCCGGTGGCATGTGGGGTTTCTCCGAGCCTGCGCCACCCGCTGCTTCCAGCGCTCGTGCCGGGGCGCTCCGGCTCAGCATTGTAAACGCGGGCTGAGCGTCCGTTTTGGCGAGTGGTGCTTCCTTCAGCGGCGCGCTGGTTACCGGCGCCGGGCGAAGCCGCCCTCGCTGCCTCGCCCCTGCCGCCAGTCTGCCCGGCCTGTGCTGCCCGTGAGGAAGATTCGCCGGCCGCCCGCCGGCTCCAATCCTGAATGGCGGTCCGCTGCTGATCTACAGGAACACGCTCCACCCGGCTCAACGGCCGGCTGGTGAAGAAGTGCCCGTTGGCGCGGCTGTTGGAAACCACGCCGCGGGCTTGGCGGTCGGTCAACCGCAGGTTGCGCGGTCGGGCGCCACCGGCAAGGCTCCGCGCATCAGGCTGGCGCGCTGCAATTCGCGCGCTTTCCACCCTGCCCGCGTGGCCAAAGCGGCCCGCCGGAAGTCGCGGAGTCGATTCCCGTGATGCCGTTGCGCACGCGAGCATTGCGGTAAACTGCCAATGTTGGCGTTGTTGACGATGTCGATCCCGGCGCCGTTGTGGAAACGGCCCGCATAATCGCCGTAGAAACGCCGTCCCGTACCAGGGGTGGTAGGTTCATACGGGGCTAGCGGAATCCAGCCGAGGTTGCCGAATCCGAGGGGGCCAAAGCCCCAATTGTCGCCTCCAAAACCGACCCAGCCAACTAACGCCGGCCTCCAGAGGTGTCCACGTCCCGATTTACCCGGCCACCAGCACCAGCGGTTGGCTTGATAGAACCAGCGGCCGTAGTGGTAAGGGGCCCAACCCCAGGGATCGTAACTCAGCCATGTCCATCCGTACCAATCCAGCCAACTCCAACGGCCGTAGCGGTACGGCGCCCAGTCCGCGACGACGCGCGGCGACCAGACATAACCGTAAGGCGCCACATCGATCCAGTCGCCATAATGATCCAGATCCGACGCACCATAGACGGTATCGTCGACATACTGATAGGACTGGGTCGTCCCTAAGTTCACTGTCGCGGTTCAGGGCCCACTGTTCAAGCTATCCGACCGCGATTGCCTCGGCTACGCGAAATTCCGGATCGTCGACGGTGCCGCCGGACGATACATCGTCTTCCGGCGACCCAGCATCCTGCGAACCTTTCGGGTTGAACATCTCCGCCCTGCCACTGCGGACGGTGATTTGCGCCGTGCCATCTTCGAAAACATCCACACGATAAAGGCCCATTCTCCGTCGGCTTCACGGCGACGCTGGGAAGGCTGATTTCCACCTGCGCTGCGGGGTCGCGAACGATACTGAACAGCAGCGTGCCCCTCGACACCTGCACCATGTAGCGGTTATTGTCCAACTCGGCCAGACGGACTTCGGTGTTCTCTCCGAGACGGGCGAAGTCCGCCCGATCAAACTGGACTTCGGCGCGAGATTCGGCGCTCGCATAAACGCTGTCGCCGACAACCAACGGCCCGTTCACGGCGGCTGCTATCCAGTCTCCCGAATCGCCGCGCTTAATGAGACGTCACCATTGAGGACACTGAGGCGTGCTACGCCACGGTCTTGCTCGCTGTCGTCCTGGGCCCAGAGCCGTGCCGACCCCAACTGCGAATGTGAGCACAATGATCAGCAATCGACGTTTCATGGCATGGCTTCCTATGGCTCGCACGTTCCCGAACCGACTCTACATTGAATGCACGACACATTCCAAACCAGAAGACCTTGATTCGTATATAATTTCTGAGACCCTCCGGAAATCGAAAAGTGGCCGAAATGCACCACCCTGACCGTAAACCACCAAGCAATCGATGGTCGTTTCTGATTGGCCCGTTGCTGGTGGTACTGATTACGGTCGGCTTCTGGTGGAAGTTGGTGCTAAGCAACGAGTTCACCTACCTGAACTCGCCCGACCTCGCGCGCCAGGTGCTGCCCTGGTACCAGTTCGAAGCGTCGGAGTGGCACCACGGGCGCATTCCGCTGTGGGACCCCAACCAGTGGTTCGGCCAGCCGCTCATCGGCCAGACCCAACCCGGCGTGGTCTACCCCTTGAACTGGCTGTTATTCCTGGCGCCTTTAAAAAACGGCTGGATTAACCAGAAATCGCTGCATTGGTATTTCGTCATCATCCACCTGATGGCGGCTCTATTCGCCTATTGGTTGTGCCGCGATCTGGGGTGCGGCCGCGGAGCGTCTCTGGTGGGCAGCACGTTGTTTGCCGAGGGTGGCTTTGTCGGGACCAATGGATGGCCGCAGATGCTGAACGGAGCCGTGTGGGCCCCGCTGGTGCTGCTGTTTCTGTTCCGCGCCGTGCGCGGCAAGCGACCCTGGTCGAGCGCGGCGCTGTGCGGATTCTCGCTCGGCCTGGCGTGGCTGAGCGGACACCATCAGACGCCGACGTTTATCTCGCTGGCGACGGCGGGTGTGTTTCTGTTTTTCATCTTTCGCGAAAAAAGCTTCAACCGCCGTATCGCCGCGCTGGCGGGGGTGGCGATGGTACTGACTGCCCTGGTGGCGTCGCTGCAACTGCTGCCCAGCCAGGAATACGGCAAGCTGGCCATCCGCTGGGTGGGAATGCCGACGCCGGTGGATTGGAAAACCAAAGTGGGCTATTCGGTCCACACGAAATTTGGTTTCGATCCGCTGGCGATTCTCGGGCTGGTGGTGCCGGGCTGGCACGACTACTCCTCGGGCTTTGTCGGCGTGGTGGGTCTGGCCCTGGCGTTGCTGGGAATGGGCGCCAACTGGCGGCGGCTTTCGGTGCGGGTGCTGACTTTCATGGGGCTTGGCGGCCTGCTGTTCGCGCTGGCCAATTACGACGTCCTGCAAGGAATCCTGTACGCCGTTGTTCCGCTGGTGGACAAGGCGCGAGCTCCTTCCATGGCTATCGTGGTGTTCGATTGCGCGGCGGCGGCGCTGGCTGCCTGGGGTGTCGATTCCCTGCTTCGCGCGGACGCGGACCAGTTGCGGCGGCGCGCGCAGTTCGCGGTGGGCGCCTTCGCTTCGCTGCTGTTCGCCGGCATCTTGTATATCCAACTGTTCAAGGGTTTCCCTTCGAACGGAGACGCCCGCCCGGTGGTGACGATGCTGGTGGCGGTGCTGTTTGTGGGACTGCTGGCCTGGTGCCGGCGGGGAGGTCTGCGGGTTGGCGTCCTGGCCACGCTGGCCGTGCTGTTGGTGATGATCGAATTAGGAAATGAATCCACCTTCCCCTACCGCAGCAGGTACGAAGAGAACTACGAAGACTTTTTGAAACCGAATAGCCAGAATGCCGACATTGTGGCGTTTCTGCGCCAACAGCCCGGCTTCTTTCGTATCGAAGTGAACCACGACGCCTACGCGCCCAATTTCGGCGACTTCGAGGGGATTCAGGAGACTGCCGGCTACCTGGCCAGCCTGACCGAAAATCTTCGCAACCAGGACGTCTTTCGGATGGAGTTCCTGCGCCTGGCGGGCGTACGGTATTCGCTCTCACCAACCTCCCGGCACGAAGGGCTGCGCGAGGTCTTCGCGGGAGCCAGCGGCCTGAAGGTCTACGACATTCCCGATGCGTATCCCCGCGCCTTCGTGGTCAGCAAAGCGGAAAAGCTGGACGACCCCCACCAGGGAGCCGTGTGGCTGACCCGCCCCGGCTTCGACCCGCGAACCGAAACCTACGTCACCACCCAGGCTCCCAAGCTGGATGGTTGCGCGGACCCCGGCGCGGCCCGCGTGTTGCGCTATAACTCCGGTTCCATCCGGATCTTCGCCGACGCCCGTTGCAAGTCCATGGTGGTATTGTCGGACCTCTTTTATCCGGGCTGGAAGGCCACGGTTGACGGCAAGGATGCCACCATCTACGACGCCTACGCCATCTTTCGGGGCGTGGTGGTCGGGCCCGGCGGCCACTTCGTCGAGTTTCACTACCGCCCGCGCAGCGTCCTGGTGGGAGCGGTATCGGCCGCCGGCGGCCTGGCGCTGGTAATCTTCCTGTGCGTGTGGGAGCGTCGGCGTACGGCTGCTCCCGGGGTCCCCCTGCTCGAGGAGCTGCCAGAGTAGACATGCAACTCTCCGACCGCAAAACGGTATGGGCGCGCTGCTCGTTCCTGATCGGCCCCCTGTTGGTGGTTCTGATCTCCATCGGCTTCTGGTGGAAAGTGGTTCTCACCAACGAGTACACCCCCTTCAACGACGCCGACATGGCGCAGCAGGTGGTGCCCTGGTTCCAGTTCGAGGCATCGGAGCTGCACCAGGGCCGCCTTCCGCTGTGGGACCCCAACCAATGGTTCGGCCAGCCGTTGGTCGGGCAGATGATTCCCGGTATCACCTACCCCCTTAACTGGCTGCTGCTGGCCGCGCCGCTGAAGAACGGATGGGTCAACCAGGCGTTTCTTCACTGGTATTGGCTGATCATTCATCTGATGGGAGCCTTGTTCGCCTATTGGTTTTGCCGCGACCAGGGATCCAGCCGTGGCGCGGCGCTGGTCGGCGGCACGCTGTACGGCCATGGCGGCTTTGTGGGCAACAATGGCTGGCCGGTGATGATCAACGGCGCCGTCTGGGGGCCCTTGGTCTTTCTCTTTCTGTTTCGCTCGGTGCGCGGCAGGCGGCCGTGGTCGAGCGCCGCTCTCAGTGGCTTTTTTCTCGGGTTTTCCTTTTTGAGCGGCCACCATCAGGCGCCGCTGTTCATCTCGCTGGCTGTCGCGGGCGTCTGGTTGTTCTTCATCCTTCGCGAAAAGAAGGTGAACTGGCGCGTCCTGCGGCTGGCGGCGGTGGCGGGTGTGATGGCGGCGATGGCGGCGGCGCTGGTGATGCTGCCCGCTTTCGAGTACGGCAAGCTGGCGCTGCGCTGGGTGGGACTTACCAACCCGGTTGGCTGGGAAAGCAAAGTCCCGTACATGATCCATGCGCGGTACGGGTTCGGGCCACTCTCGATTTTCGGACTGGTGGTGCCGGGCTGGAGCGGATACTCTTCCGGGCTGGTCGGGGTGGCCGGATTGACTCTGGCGCTGATCGGGATGGCCGCCAACTGGCGCCGCGTGGAGGCTCGCGTGGTCACCTTCGCCGGGCTGGGCGGGCTGTTGTTTTCGCTGGCAGACTTCGACGTGTTGCACGGCATTCTGTACGCCGTCCTCCCGATGGTGGAAAAGGCGCGTGCGCCGGCCATGGCGATTGTGGTCTTCGACCTTGCCGTCGCGGTGCTGGCGGCGTGGGGCGTCGATTCCCTTCTCCGCACCGAAACCGCCCAGATCCGGCGCCGCGCCGCTCGCGCGGTAAGTGTCTTCGCGCTGTCGCTGTTCGCGTCGATTCTCCTCATCGAGCTTTTCAAGGGATTCCCCTCGAACGGCGACGCCCGGCCGGCCGTGACGATGCTGGCGGCAATCCTGCTGGCCGGCCTGCTCTACGCGTCCTTGCGGGGCGCGCTGAAGGCCGGCGCGCTGGCGACGATGCTGTTGCTTCTGGTGATGCTGGAGCTCGGAAACGGATTTCCCTACCGGTTGCACAGCCGCTACGAGCAGGGTTACCGGAACTTTCTCGAGCAGCACCCCAAGGACGGCGACCTCGCCCAGTATCTGTTGGGCCAGCCCGGGTTCTTCCGCGTGGAGGTGAACCACGACGCCATTCCGTATAATTTTGGGGATTTTTACGGAATTCCGCAGAATCTTGGCTATCTTGCCAGCATCACCCGGATCTTGGAAAACCAGGAGGTCTTTTCCGGAGAGTTCCTGCGCCTGGCGGGAGTGCGCTACACGCTGTCCCCGGCGCCGCTGCATCCCGGCGAGGTCGAGCGTTTCACGGGAACCAGCGGCGTCAAGGTTTTTGAGAATCCGGACGTGCTGCCGCGCGCCTTCGTGGTGAGCAAAGCGGAACGGTTGCCGGAGCCCAAACAGGCCGCCGCTTGGCTACGCCGCCCGCAATTCAACATGGCTACCGAGACGTATGTCACCGGCGACGCTCCGCGGCTGGGGGCGTGCGAAGACCCCGGCGGAGCGCGCGTCCTGGTGTACCATTCCGGATACGTCCGCATCTCCGCCGACGCCCACTGCAAGGGCATGGTGGTGCTCACCGACACCTACTATCCGGGCTGGAGCGCCAGCGTGGACGGCCACAGCGCGCCCATCTACGACGCCTACGCGGTTTTCCGGGGCGTGGTGGTGGCGCCCGGCGAGCACACCGTCGAATTCCGATACCGGCCGTGGTCGGTGATGTTGGGCGCGGCTTCGTCCGCCATTGCGCTGGTGCTGGCGATTCTCTTAGTCTTCTGGGAGCGGCGCCGGCCCGGGCTTGGTGGCGATGGCGATGATTGAGGTTGGTCCCCAGGGCAGGAACCGGTCGATGCGGCGCCACAACCAGACAAAACGGTCGAAGGCTCGAAGCTGAAAGCGGGTGATGCTGCTACGCCGGAGCAGCCGTCCGTTGAGATACCAGCCGGGCCGGGAGATGCGATTAAAGTCGATCATCCGCTCGACGGTGAAGCCGGCCTCGCGCAGCGCTCCCGCGAGCTGCGCATGAGAGTAGCGGCGAAAATGGCCCAGCGTCTCATCCAATTTGCCGAATATTTCCTGGCCGTACGGCACCAGCAGGATGGCCTTACCACCCGGCGCCAAACCGTAGTGGATATTGCGAAGACACTCGACGTCGTGTTCCAGGTGTTCGAGCACGTTCAGACAGATGACCGTGTCCACGTCGCCGGCGCTCTGCTCGAAATCTTCCCGCTTTGACAGATCGCACCGGTACACCACCACGCCGGGCCGGTGAAGCGACCGGTTTCTGAGGCGCACCAGGTGCTCGCTGTTGATGTCGGTGGCGTAGTATTTTTCGCGCCGCTTCGCGAAGTAGCGGGTGAGGTTGCCCATTCCGGCTCCGATTTCGAGCACCCGTTTTCCGACATGGGGCAGAATGGTTTCCGCCATCCAACGGTTGAATCGCGGGGCCACGGAGAAGGCGTCCAGGATGGCGCCGTCCGGGTCGCGATACAGATCGCTGCCGAACCAGTTGCCGAGAATCACCAGCACCGCGAGAAATGCGTCGGCGGCGCCGACTTTCTTTCCGTCTTCGTAGCTGCGGCCTTCGTAGCTGATCGGGACCTCGTAGAACCGCGCCTGGCGTTTCGACAGCTTGATGGTGAGTTCGGGCTCGACCGAGAATCCGTTGCTGCGGATCGGCACGGACCGCAGAAGCGAGGTTCGAAACGCTTTGTAGCCGGTTTCCACGTCGGTGAGGTTTAGCCCCGAGACGATATTGCAGAACATCGTCAGCGCATGGTTGGCCACCGAATGCCAGAAATATAGCACCCGGCGGCGCTCGGAGGTGGCGAAGCGCGATCCGTAAACCACATCGGCGATGCCGTCGACCAGCGGCTTCAGCAGCTTGCCGTAATCCTGCGGGTTGTACTCCAGATCCGCGTCCTGGATCAGCGAATATTCACCCCGGGCGTGGTCGACCGCGGTGCGGATGGCGGCGCCCTTGCCCCGGTTCCGTTGGCTGCGGATCAGGCGGATGAGGCCCGGATAATCCCGAGCCAGGCTCTCCACCATGGCGGCCGATTCGTCGGTGGAGCCGTCGTCGACAACGATAATCTCGCGGGTCAGCCCCTCGGCAAGCGGGGCGCGGATCGCCCGCTTCAGGCTCTCCGCCACGAACTCTTCTTCGTTGTACAAAGGAACAAGAATGGAGACGAGACCCTTCTGCATTCCACCAGATGCTACCATACGGGCGCTCGCGGACTCCTTGTTTTGCGTCCGATTTGCTGCATTACGCAGCCGCCGGAAGGTGGCGCTCCCGCGCTACGGCTTGCCTTTGCTCAGGCGGCGGAAGTAATCGGCCACCGCCTCGGCGTAGCCGGCCGGTGGCGTCTCGTCGGCGCCGCTTCTCACCACGCCGGATTGCTGGTCCTCCACCTTGCGCCGGAGTTGGATCTCCACCTGCTCCAGCCCGGGTAGCACCTCGGTGCGCAGGCGTTCCACCAGTGCGGGATTGCCGGGGAAGCGGCTGGGATCGAGGCGCTGCATCTCGTGGATGAGGTCGTCGATGTTGGACGCGGTCTCCGGGATTTCCGAGCGAAGCGTCCGCCGGATGCTGTTCAGGTCGCTGAGGCCCTGGCGATAGGCGCGCTCCATCTCCCGGGGATCGGGTGGGCGTGTCACTCCGTTGCCGGACGGCGGACGCAGGTCGCCGCGGTTCATGGCGTTCCAACTGTCTCGCCAATGGTCGCCCACGCCTCCGGCCTGCTGCCGGTCGCCGCCGTTGTAGTCACCGCCGCGGCCGCCCGCCGCCTGGCCAGGCTGGCCGCCGCCGCGCTGCCCGCCTTGGTTTTGACCTTGTTGCTGGCCCGACTGTCCCTGCTGTTGGCCTGCCTGCCCTGGTTGCTGGCCCGGCTGTCCCTGCTGTTGGCCCGGCTGCCCTTGTTGCTGGCCGTTTTGCCCCTGACCTTGCTGGCCGCGTTCTCCGGGACGTCCCAGCCGGGTCATTTCCTCCATCCGGCTTCTCAACCGCTCCACCTGGTTGAGCGCCTGTTCCATCTTCTGGTCGTTGTTGGGGGTTTCGCCCATGGCGGCGCGCGCCTCGTTCACCTGGTCGCGCAGTTTATCGAGGCCTTGAGTAACGGTCTTCTCTCTGGTCCACGCGTAGGAACCCAAACCGCGCCGGGTCCATTCTCCCAGCACCCTCATACTCAGCTCGATCTGGTCTTTCTGGAGATCGCCCACCGCATCGCGCAGCTTCGAGGACGACTGGCGCTGGGTGCCCGCAAGCTCGCGCGAGGCGCGCTGCATGTCCTGTTCGAGCCGCGCGAGATCGCCCGCCATGTTCTCGTTCTCAGCCGCAAGCTGGGCCGCCTTCTGGCGGCTCTGTCCGGGCTGCAACCTGCCGGGAGGTTGGTTCGCGTACTCCTGTTGCATCCTCCGCTCGAGGTCTTTCTGTTGCTCGGCCATGCGCGCCGAACGCCGCGCAAGGTCGTCCATTTGGGCGCCGGCTTCCTGCCGCCGCAGTCCGTTCAAGGTGTTCAACGCTTCGTTCAACCGCTCGGACGCGCGCCGGCTGTTGGCATTTCCCTGCCCGTCTTGCTGGTTCGGCTGCGAGGCGGAATCGCGCATGTCCTCGGTGGCGCGCCGTAATTGTTCGAGGGCGCGATCGAGACGCGGGTCGACTCCCGCCCGCTGCTGGCCTTGCGCCTGCCCCTGCTGCTGGCTGCCCGCCTGCCGCGATTGCTGGCGTCCCTGCTGGCCCTGCTGCGACTGCTGCCCGCCCTGACTCGACGAGGACGCCTGCTGCTGGGAAGAGGATTGCTGGGACGAGCCGTCGCGCGACAACTGCTCCATCTGCCTCTGCAACTGCTCCGCTTCGCGCCGCAGCATCTCCTGCTGCCAGCGCTGCTCGAACGACTGTGCCGGGTTGCGCTGCTGGCGCTGGGCCAGCTCTTCCTGCCGCCGCGCGAGCTGCTCCAGCTTCTGGAGCGCCTCGTCGATGTCGCGGCTGCGCTGTTCGGCCGAGGCCGCCGATTGGCCGGTCTCGTATTGGTTCTTCTCGGTGTCCAGCTCGAGATCGAAGAGGTTGTCGAGGTCTCGGCCCCCGCCCGCGCCGCCGCCGCCGCCACCCTGACGTCCGAAGGCCACCTGGATCTGGCGCCGCGTCGCTTCGGCCCGCAGAATATGCTGCAGCGCCTGCTGCTCCGGAGGCAGCGCCTGTTTCCAGTCGAGCGCCTTCAGACGCGCCGCCGCCTCGTCCATGGCTTTCGAGGCTGCCGCCATGTCACTGGCGAAACTTTGAAATTCCTGGTTGGTTTGCGCCAGCTCGCGGCTTTTCATGCGAGCGGCCAGCGACTGCGCCTGGTCGCTCAGTTTCGACTGCACGCCCGACAAAAACTTACCGTCCTCGGCCTGCTGGGCGGGCTTCTTCTGCTGGTCGCGAAGCTGGTTCCAGGTGGCGGCGATGATCTCTTTCTGCCGCTTCGAGATTTCATCCTGCCGGTCGCCTTGTCCGCCTCCCTGCATGCCGCCCATCTGCTGTGCCTGCGAGTATTCGAATTCGTAGGGCTGCGCTTCGAGGAAGTAGATGTCGGTGCGCGCGGTATGGCGGGCGTCGTGGGCCACCGCATAGTACGACACCACGTCGCCCGGCACCAGCTTGAAATCCTCCAGATACAGCGTCGCCGACCCGCTGGCGCTTTTGCCGTGGGTGGTCGCCAGAGGCACGGTCTTCTCTTCTCCGGCATTCACCGAGTAATGCAATTCCAGATTGTTCAGTGCGAAATCGTCTTCCGCGTCAGCTTCGATGGTGACCTCTTCAATCGGACTCACCTTGGCGTCGCGCCCCGGCCGCCGGATGCGCACCAGCGGCTCGTGTTCCTTCTGGGCTTCGATGAAATAATCCTGGCTGATACGAACCGCCTCGTTGTCTTCGAGCGACGCCACGTGGTAGACGCCGTCCTTTTCGATCTTCACGGTGGCCGAGTAGCGATTCGCCGCCGCGGAACCGGCCGCCAGGGGAATCCGTGTCCGATCGTCCAGCACCAGGACGCCATGCGGCAGCGGCTTGTCGGTTTCCACTTCAACTGCCGCTTCGGTACCTTCGATGGCGCGCAGATCGCCGCCCGGGTCTTCCACCGAGGCGGCCAGCCCCATCCACTTGGGGTAATGGTAGGTGACCCGAATCTTCTTCACGCCCGGCAGATTGATCACCTGCAGCTTGTACACCTCGGTGCGCACCGGACCCGCGGTGATGTAATACTGGACCCCTTCCGCCAGTCCCGCAAATAGGAACTGGTAGCCGCTGCCGCCTTCGAGTTGCGCCTGCATGCGGGCTTCTTCCCAACGCGAGGCGGAATTGTAGCGGGCGAACAGCCGCACCGGCTGCGCCTGAAAACCGATGAGATGGGCGTTCACCAGCAGGTCGGAGCCGCGCCGCACTTTGGCGCTGCCGGGCGTCACCTGAATGCGGAAAAACGATTCGGCGGCGCCGGGGGCGACACCGCCCCACAGCAGCGCGGCGCCGTAGCCGAGGAATCCGGGGCCCGCCATGATCATCCACACCAGCGTGCCCAGCGCGGCCGCCGCGACAGAGGCAAGTGCGAGTGGAACCTTGCTGGGGACCACTTCGCCCGGGGTGGCGCGTTCGGCGATTTGCGCGGCGTCATCGGCCAACAATTCCAAAAACGGGTCGTTGACGTCGCCCTGGCGTTCCACCAGGGTGACCAGCCGCTGTTCGAATTCGGGGAAGCGCCGTTCGGCGCGGCCGGCCGCGCGGCGGCGGCTCAGACCGAGCAGGGGCCAGACGACGCCCAAGGCCAGCGCCAGCGCCACCACCAGGAACAACAGAAAGCGCGATACAACCAGGCTGCTTTCGGAAAACGCGAACCGGCTGCTGATGAAAACCAACAGCAGGGTGGCCACCAGTGCAAAGGCCACGGTGATGGCCGCGCCGCGCGCCCAGGCCGCCCAGCGCAGGCGTTTTTCCAGCATCTCCAGCCAGGAATTCAGGCGTTCGAATGCGTTCATGCCGCCTCCTCGGAGTCTCCCTCTTCACCCACCACTTCCGGAGAAAGATATCGTCCGGCGAACAGCGATTCCACAGTGCCCAGCAACAGCGCGGCCAGCAGGATCCACCACCAGAAGCTCCACCGCTCGCGCCGGGTCCCCGCCGCCACGGCCGGCGCGCTCGCGTTTCCGCTGCCTTGCCATAAGGCTAACGTCTCGGCGGGTATGGTCGTCAAGTCCGATTCCGCCCGGTCGCTGTTTACCGCCACCAGTTCCTCTCTGCCGCCGGTGCGCTTGACGTCGTAAAAGCCGCTCCGGTCGAGCGGCAACACTTGGGCGCCAAGGGCCTGCTGCAGCGACAACATGCGTTGTCCTTCGGGCCCTAGCACCTCCACCGCTTCCGCCTTCCCGGTCTGGCGCCGCAGCTCCAGGTAGTTGCCGACGATGTAGTTGTCCGGTCTGGCCGCCTCGCCCGCCAGGTAATTCGCGGTCTGGTCCACAAACGGGACGAACGCCGGGTGCAGCGGAAAGTCGTTCGAGATGTTATCCAGCGTCGAGGCGAACAGCAGCACTCGTCCTTCACCCTGGGGCTGTTCGAGCAGAATCGGGGTGTTGTCGGAAAGCCGCGCCACCACGTTTGCCGTGCCGGGGTTGAGCTCCACCGTCTGATAGAACTTGACACCCTCCCAGCGGTTGGTTTTACGAATGGAGGGGTAGGTTTCGTCAGCCGTTCCCAAAGTCTCAAACCGGTCGCCCGAGCGCAGCGAGTTGTGCGAGCCCACGACGACCTCACCGGCCACCGGAACACGCGCGCGCAGAGCAGCCGCCGGTCCCAGCGTGATCCACAGCGATCCGCCGTCACGCACATAGCGGTCGAGCGCCTGCACCCACTCGCCGGACAACGTGCCGGGGTCGTCCAGAACCACAAAAACGTACGGATCCAGGCGTTGCGGCGGCGGCTGGTCCCAACGGTTGTGTTCGACGGCAAACGCAGGCTCGTCGGCGGAATCGAGCGCCGCTGTCAGATACAACAAAGACTCGTCCCTTACGCCCGTCGTACACGAACAGGATCTTCTTCGGGTCGGAGCGCTCCACCGAAAAATAAAAGCGGTCGTCGGCGGGGAGTACGTCGTCGGGTTCCAGACGAATCTCGCACCGGTTGAAGCCGTAGGGAACGTCCAGCTTCAAAAACTGGACGTTCGCCTTGCCGTTTGCGTCCAACTCCACGTCTTTGGATTCGCGCACCTGGCCATTCACCACCAGGGAGATTTTCCTTTGCGCCTTTTCGGTGCCATAACCGGCGATGGTGGCGTCGAGGTGGGCCTTGGACGGCACGAAAATCCGGCTGGGGGCGGAAACCGTTTCCACCGTCCAGTTCGGCTGCTGCCGCTCGGCCACGGAATGGACGGTGAGTGAAGTGTTGGGAGCCAGGGCCAGCTCGGAAAACGCGGCCGGCATGGAAGTGCGCTGCGCGTCCGTGAACAGGTGCGCCTCCACCGGCAGCCCCGAGCTGGACGCCGCGCTGCGCAAAGCGCGGGCGAATTCCGCGTAGGAACTCCGGAAATCTCCCGCCTCAACCGATGCGACGGCCGCGCGCAGTACGGCGGCGTCCCCGGTGGGCTGCGTCAGGAGGGTGGCCTTGGCGTCCACCGACATTACCTGGTACTGGCCGTCCGGGCGGACATTCGAGAGCAAGGACAGAGCCCCTTGCTTGGCGCGCTCCATGCGGCCGGCGGCCCGCATGCTGAACGAATCGTCCAGCGCCACCACCACCAGCTTGCGCGAACTTCCGGCGGCCGCCACATCCCGCATTTTGAAGGGCTGGGCGAAGGCCAGCGCCAGCAGGACGATGAGCGCCATCCGCAGCGCCAGCAGCAGCAGGTGGCGCAGGCGGCGATGCTTGATCGAGCTTTGGGTGCGCCGCTCGAAGAACATGAGCGAGCTGAAAGCGAGCGGCGTGGTCTTGTGCTGGCGCAGCAGGTGCAGATAGAGCGGCAGCCCGACGGCCAGCATCCCACCCAAAAACCAGGGCGCCAGAAAGCCCACCTACATCCTCCCTTCCCGCTTCACCAGAAATTCGCGCAGCGCTTCGTCGAGCGGCCGGTCGGTTCGCAGCAAGTGGTAATCGACGCCCGAGCCCCGCGCCTTCGATTCGATGGCCGCCACGTGGGCGTCGATTTTCTCCCGGTATTCCCGCTCGGCGTAATCCGGCGTCACCTCCAGGCTGCGCCCGGTTTCGAGATCGATCAGCACCTTCGGCTCTTTCAGCCGGGGCCGCAGCTCGGCTGCGTCTAAGATGTGGAACAGCACCACTTCGTTGCCGTGAAATCGAAGCGGCTCGACCGTTTTGACGATCAAGTCCGGGTCTTCGTAAAAGTCTGAGATCACCACCACGATGCCCCGCCGGCGGATGAACTCGCGGAAGTGCTGGAACGGGCGGGCAAAATCGGTGCGCGCCGCCGGCTCGGCGTGTTCGATGGCGTGCAGCAGCCGCAGCAACTGCCCATGGCGCGATGACGGCGCGACGAATTGGCGGACGTCGTCGTCGAAAATGATCAACCCCACGGCGTCGCGCTGCGAGTTGGCCAGGTAGCACAGCGAAGAGGCCAGGTAGCGTGCGTATTCGATCTTCGACACCGCGCCCGAAGAGTACTCCATCGATTTGCTGGCGTCTAACAGCACCGTGAGACGCGTGTTGGTCTCTCCGCGATAACGCTTCAGGTAGCAGCGCTCGGTGCGCGCGAATACGTTCCAATCGACGTGCCGCAGGTCGTCCCCCTCGGTGTAGGCGCGGTATTCGGCGAACTCCTGGCTGAAGCCGAATTCCGGCGAGCGGTGGAGCCCCGAGATAAAGCCTTCCACCACCGTCTTGGCCACCAACTGGAGGTTGGAGATGCCGGCCAGCACCGCGGGATCGAGAAAACGCTGCTGC
This sequence comes from Bryobacterales bacterium, assembly GCA_963810595.1. Classification (GTDB taxonomy): domain Bacteria; phylum Acidobacteriota; class Terriglobia; order Bryobacterales; family Bryobacteraceae; genus CAWEOG01. The sequence continues at coordinate 288,186 of CAWEOG010000007.1, forward strand.
ATACCGTAAAACTCCCGGCTCAACCTTCCTGCGGCGCGGGCTTGGCTTCGAGCAGCCGCAGCAGGATGTCGTCCGACGAAAGCCGATCGGACTCGGCAAAGAAATTCAGCAGAATGCGATGCCGCAGCACCGGCACCACCAGCGCGCGGATGTCTTCGTAACTCACGTGGTAGCGTTTGCGCATCAGCGCCCGCGCCTTGGCCGCCAGCACCAGGAACTGCGCGCCGCGCACGCTTGCCTCCGAAGTTGACGTATTTCTTGACGATGTCCGGCGCCGACGGGTCGCTTTGCCGGGTAGCGCGCACCAGGTCCACGGCGTGCCGCGCCACCGATTCGGCGATGGGCACCATCCGCACCAGTTGCTGGAAGCCGATGATTTCCTCGGCCGACGTCACCGCTTCGGCCGTCGCCGTGACGGTGGTGGTAGTCATGTCGATGACCTGCATTTCCTCTTCCACGCTCAGGTACTCGAGCACGGTGTTAAACAGGAAGCGGTCGAGCTGCGCTTCCGGTAGCGGGTAGGTGCCTTCCAACTCGATCGGGTTCTGCGTGGCCAGCACGAAGAACGGCGATGGCAGCAGGTAGTTGTTGCCGCGCACCGTGCAGGCGCGCTCCTGCATGGCTTCGAGCAGCGCCGATTGCGTCTTGGGCGGCGTGCGGTTGATTTCGTCGGCCAGCAGAACGTTGGCGAAGATGGGCCCCTTGACGAAGGTCCAGTGGCGGTGGCCGGTGGTGGTGTCCTCTTCGATGATGTCGGTTCCGGTGATGTCGGAAGGCATCAGGTCGGGAGTGAACTGGATGCGCTTGAACTGCAGGCCCAGGGTCTGCGCCATGGTTCGCACCAGCAGGGTTTTCGCCGTTCCGGGCAGGCCGGTGATCAGACAGTGGCCTCCCACGAAAAGCGAAATCATCACCTGCTCCAGCACTTCCCGCTGGCCCACGATGACCCGCCGCACCTGCTCCACAATGCTGTCCTGCACCTGCTGAAATCGCTCGATCCGGCTCCGCAGTTCCGCCGAATCCATACTGTTGACTGTAGTTGCCATCGGGCCTACTTCCTCTCCGCTTGTTGTTTATCTCCGTTCAATTCGAGAAGCAGTTTCTGCGCCGCCCGGTAACCCGGCGCCGCTTCGAGCGAGAGAAAAACTTCCTCTTCCGCCTGCTTCGGCTGGCTGTTCTTCTGATAAGCGAGCGCCAGTTGGTAGTGCGCCGCCGCGACGTCCACCGGTCCCAGCGCCACCACCGCCTGATACTCCCGAATGGCCGGCTTGAACTGGCCCAGCTTCAGATATAGGCCGCCCAGGCTCTGGTGGTACTCGTCGTCGCCGGCCGCTACCGGGTAGATCATGTTCAACCGCTCCAGCACCGCCGCCGCCTGTTGCAGATTCCCGCGCTCCTGGTCAAGCTTCGCCAGTTTCTCGATCAACATCGGGTCGCGCCCTCCGACGTGCACGTAACGGTCCAACTGGGCGATGGCGGCGGCCTTGTCGCCCTTCGCCAGGTAGGCTTCCGCCAGCATTTCGTAAACGCTTCCGGTTTCCACATAGTCGGCGTACAAATCGCGGATGGCGACTCCCTGCTCGATGACGGCGTCGTAGTTCTTGGCTTTGTAGAGTCCGACAAGCTGTTTGTACAGGGTCTTCCACTCGTCAAAACCCGCTACCGTCTTGCCGATGTCCTTGTCCAGCCAAGCCAGAAACTGCTTGTCGAACTCCTCCGGTTTCATGCCAAGCTGCATCTCAATCACTTCCGACGTCGTCTTCAGCTCGCCGAACGAGGCGATCATTTTCAACAATGTGTCCCAGCCCCAGCGCTGCTGGATGTAATCGCAGATCTTGCCGGCTTGAAAATAGCTCACCACAATCTGGCCGGGTAGTTTCAGGATGAATGAAACCGCGGTCCAGTTCGTCCACCGGCAGCAGTTTCTTGTCCTTGACGGCCAGGAGCATTACGGGCGTCAGGCGGTCGCCCCACTCCGGCGACGCCTGCGTCTCTTCGTGCACGGCCAGGCCTTCGGTGAACCAGCGCGGCACCCGCGAATGCGTCATCTGCAGAACGAACACGTGGCTCATCTCGTGCCACAGGGTGCTGGCCCAGTGGAACTCGCCAGGGGGCCGCGCCGAAGGACTGTCCATCGCCACCACGTTGCCGAAAGTGACTCCCAGCGCGCCCAGGCCGGGCATTCCCATGGTACGCACGGCAAAATCTTCGTGGTCGGGATAAACCTCGATCGTGACCGGCGTGGGCAGCGTGAAGTGGTACTTCTTGGTGTAGGTTTCAATGCACCGTTCCAGCTCTTCGCTGAAGTAGGGTTCGAGGACACCGGCTTCTTTCTTGTTGAGCATCAGCACGCCGTGCGCCGTTTTGACCCTCTCGAAGTTCTTGAAGCTGTCGAGCAGCCGCAGCGAGTTGACCGTGGACGGGCTTTTGTAGCCGGCGTTGAAACAGGTCTCGAGCTCGCGCCGGGCGTCCTCGTGGCGGCCCATCCGCATCAGGTTGACGCCCAGCTCCGAGCGGGCCTTCCACAGCTCCGGGTTCAGCTCGAGCGCCTTGCGATAGGCCGCGATGCCTTCTTCGTAGCGCCGGTTGATCACGAAGAAGTGGCCGGCGGTCTCGTACGCCTGTCCGTACACCGGGTTCACCGCGAAGATCTTGGCGAACCAGGGCGACTGCTGCTGGTCGTTCAACAGGTCGATGGAGGCCAGGATGGACATGGCATCCAGCGCCTCCGGATCTTGCGCGATCGCTTTCTTCGCCTCGGCGGCAGCTTTGTCGGGGTCGTTGTCTTCGAGCGCCAGGTAGGCGAGCAGTTCCCGGGCCTCGGTCATCGCCGGGTCGAGCGTCAGCGTCTTTTGGGCCAGCTCGATGGCCTTGTGCTCGAACCCGTCGGAGGCCGCCAGCGCCAGGCCGTACAGCGCCGGCGGATAGTCTTTTTGCAGGCCCAGCGCCTCCTCGAACAGTTGCGCGGCGTCGCCCGGCTGGTAGTGTTCTTCGTACATCCGACCCCAACGGACCCGCAGAAAGGCATTCTTGGGCTGGGCGGCGACGGCGGCGCGGAAGGCGTCGTTGGCTTCCTGGTAACGCAGCAGGCCCCAGTAGCCTTCGGCCTGGTAATAGAGGTCGCGCGAGCCGGCCAGGCGCGTGAAGCACGCCTTGGCTTGATCGAGCTGTCCGTGTTTACGAAGCGTCTGGCACTCGACCGGCGTCTGAGCCGAAACGGTGAACGGCGCAAGCAGCGCGCAGGCTGCCAGCCAGGCCAGCCGGCGCCGCCGTATCCCGACCTCCGTCTTCCGAGACGCGTATCTCATTTGTCGATCTCTTCCTGTAACTGGGCCAGCTCGATAAGCAGCTTGGTCATCTGCTTCCGGTATTCGTCGAAAGGCAGCGCCGCCTTTTCATACTTCAACGCGTCGATGCGCTGCTCCAGTTGTTCCTTTTTTGCCAGCAACGCCTGTTTGGCCGGATCGCTCATGGCCTTCTGCTCCGAGCCGATGCGCACCACGATGAACTGTTGCGCCAGCCTGCCGGTGCCGTTGGCCGGAGACGGATCGCGCACTCCTTCGCCGCTGCCGGTATCTTCGAGCACCGGATGCTCGGTGGCCAGGCGCTTCAGGATTTCGTAAAATTGCGCGGTCTTGGCGTCGGCAAAACGAAACGCTTCGAGCGCCGAAATCGAATCGTTCTTGTCCGAATCGGCCGCGGCCGTGCGTAGAGCCTCCACCCAGTAACGCGCAAATACCGTGGCGTTTCTTTCGGTGCCGCGCCGGGTGGCACAGATTACCACCCGATGCGGCCGCCTCAGGCTGTCGATGGAGCCGCCGCTCGAGCTGGTGGTGTTGACCACCAATTGCCGGCCGGCGGGAATCTTGTCCAGAAGCGTCGCCAGCTCGACGCCGCTGATGTCCCGGCCCGGCAGGTTGAACTTGTACTGATACCCGTCGAAAGTTCCGTGCCCGATCAGCGTCACCACCAGATCGTCGTCCGGTTTGGCCTGCCGGCAAACGCCTCCAGCCGGGCGGTCAGGTTGGCCTTGGTTGCGTTTGCGCCGATAAAGCGTGGCCACCTCCGCGCCCGCCGAAGAAGCCCGCAGCAGCTTGTCCATCTCTTTCGCCAGGCTGGTAAAACGCTGCTCGTAATCGGGCTCGCCGCCCAACCCGGCAACCGTCAGGAAAAAGGTGCGGGCGTGCACCGCCGGCGCGCCGAGCAGGCCGGCGAGCACCAGCAAGCAAACACCGTTTCTCAACTCACAGCCCACCCCATTTCTTGCGCAACCGCCATTCGCCGCCGCGCAGCGCCACCAGCAGCAGGAACAAAGCCGGCATGTTCCACAGGTCTTGGATTTCCCGAACCGTGATGCCGGCTTCCGAAAAGCGGATGTCGTCCTTAATTTTCGAGACCTCGGAGGGGCGATAGTAATTGCCTCCGGTCTGTTCGGAAAGCCCTCCGAGCAACTGGCGGTTCTGCTCGGTATGGAAGTTTTCCGCCACGCCGTCTTCGCGAATGAAGGTGATGACGTCTGCGGCCCACTTCCTCCGAGCCTCTGCGGGCCACAATTTCCGCCAGATAGGAGCCCGGCTTCTCGGCCAGCCACTCGCCCGCGTAGGCGTTCCGGGATCGAGAGGATCGGGCGCGGAGCGTGACGGTGCCCGAAGTGCCCGCCGGCCCCAGAATCCGCGCTTCCACCTCGGCGTCCGGCATCGGCAGATAGGTCTTGTCGCGCACGTCGGCGTGAAGCTCGACACGTTTCTCGTCGGAAAGTCACCTGCTCGGGGACCGAGCTCACTACGTGTCCGGGCGTGCCCTCCACCAGCCAGCGAAGCAACTGCTGCCAGAACATTTCGTGTTTCAGGTCGCTGGTGGTCGAGCAGCATCTGCCAGTGCCAGGTGCCGCCTGTGGCCAGCACGGCGGTCCGTCCGCGGCCGTATTTCTCGGTAATCAAAGAGGGTAATTTCCGCCGCTCGTAGGCAGCAGACTCCGCCAGCACCAGCGCGCCGGGCTTGGCCGTGCCGGTCGATTCGGTAATCGGCGAGCGCCGGCAGCTTCTTCCAGAGTTCGACGTTGCGGTCGGGGTCTTCGGTCAGACGGCAGATCAGACTCACCTTGCCCGCCGGCGGTGAGCTCGAACCTTTGCCGGGTCGCGGCGGAACGCCCCTTTCCGGTCGTGCAGACCACCGGAAGCATTTCGGCGAAATCGGAATGATCGTAGCCGCCTTCGGTGAAGCGCGATTCGGCCGCCCAGGAACAGGACGCCGCCACCGCGCCGGTCGGCGAATTCGCGGATCAATTCCTGCTGCGCCTTGGTGAAGTAGCTGGATTCCACCGTCCCGATAACGATGCCCTGATAGGCGAAGATCTCCTCTACCTTTGCCGGGAACCCGTCCTTCAGCTCGTCGGTGTTGTCGACGCCTTGCGGTATAGAACTTGTTCTCCGTCGTGCGCAGGATGGAGGTGAGGTGCAGGCTGCGGTCTTCCTCGAGCGCCCGGCGGATAAACTTGTACTCCCAGCTGCGGCTCGCCCGTCCATATACAGGATGCGTGGCTTATCGCTGGTGACGTTGATGAGCCGTCGCACCGCGTTGTTGCGGGCGTTCTCCTCGCCCGGCAAAACGTCCAGCGATATCTCGACCGTCCTGCGCGCCGGCCACGCCGGCATTGAACACCACCGACTCGGTCTGGGCCACGTCCGTCGGCGTCGAACTTCACGGGCTGCGAGGCCAGCGTCTTCGACCCGTCGCGGACCCGCAGTTGGGCGCGTTCTCCGCTGGTAGCCGTTTTGCCGGAAGGTGACCTGGGCGGTCAGCCGCGAATCGGCCAGGGTGCTAGCGCCGGCAGTGCGACATCCTCAATTTCAACATCGTGGTCGAACTTTTCGCGGCCGAAACCGACGGTGTGTACGGGCACGCGATAGCGCCGCAGCTCGGCGATGGTTTCGCGGTCGATCCCACCGCTGGTGTCGTCGCCGTCGCTCGAACAGCACCACCGCTCCCACGGGCAAACCACTGATCTCGGCCATCATCTGGCGCAACGCTTCCCCGATGTGGGTCGCCTTGGCGGTGGGCGCCAGCTTGGCGGCGTCGGCCGCGCGTTCGAGCGCCTCGCCGAGGCTGTAAACGCGCACCTGGTATTGACTTCGAAAGATCGGGCAGCAGTTCTTTGTCACCATCGAGGTCGCCGCGAAGCCAGCCGGGTATTGCCGTTCTCCTCGATTCCCATGCTGGTGGAATCGTCCACTACCAGCGCGACCATATTCTGCTGCGGCTTCAGCACCGAGACACTCATGGCCGGGCGCCACAGCAGTAACAGCAGCAACGCGAGCATGAGCGACTCGAGCCCCCAGATCACGCCAGCCGCCACCCGGCAAAGCCGCTGCCCACCCGCTAGCGGCGCCGCCACAGCCACCACCCAAGCAGGCGGCGCAAGGGCCAGCATCAAGCACCCCAGCGCCCACACCGGCCAGCCTCCCAGAAGCACAAAGGTCCCCTTGCGGAACACCGTGAAGGGGTAGCTGAAGAGAAATTCAAACATCCTTTGCATCCGATGCCCACTCTGGCCGCGAAACCCCGGCCCTAGTGAGTCATGGAATAAATGATGTAGTTTATGCCAACGCGATAAGCCAATGAGCATAACGTTCGGGATACTGTGGGATATCCGCCCACTCCCAGGCGTCGCCCAGGTCCATATTGTGACAAATCGCCATCAGCACGCGGCTTTGTCATCGTAAACCGCGCTCCACTGCGGTTCGATGCCATCCTGTTCGTAGGTGTCGCCCGGTCTCGAACATGACGGATTCCCGGCACCTGGAACCGCTCGTCCAAGATCGTAGAGGACATGGAAAATCGGGTCGCTGATTCGAATATCCACCACGGGCGGTCTTTGAAAAACTCGCGTCGACACTGGCGATAAAGATTTCCCACTCCACCGTGCCGTGGAAATCGTCCGTCATCAGGAAGCCGCCGCGCAACAGGAATTCGCGAAGTTTGGCCGCCTGGTCGGCAGGCAAGTCCCAGTGTCCGGTTTCGACTGCGTATAAAAACGGGTAACGGAACATATCGTCGCCGAACAAGTCGACAACTTGTTCCATCGATCGAGCATGAATGCGGCTCAACCGCCGGACGCCCTGCAGAGAATTGCCGATCCGCCTTCGGATAGTCCGTGGGCCAACTTCCCCGCATGGCCCACATGCCCCGCGCGCCGCACCGATGGGTACCGCAATCGGGCGAAGACGAACTCCGTCTTCTCATTGGCGTCGGGAGGGAACGCGGCAGCGATTGTCCTCCTCGCCCCAGAACGTAGCGTCCGCGGCGCTGCAAAGCGAACATGGACCCCAAAATCATAACGAGGAATACCGCTGCCAATGCTATCGACCACCGGCGCATGCTCCAAGCCCCCAAGTTGGATTAAGAATAGCACAGACGTACACGTGTACCTTTTTAAGACGCTGGCAGACGGACATCGGTTATTCCTTAGTCGCACCCCACTCGGAAAGGGTGGCGTGAGGGTCCGCATCCGCCGATCAAAGTCAAGACTCGCTGGCGCTATCGAGCGTCGCGGCCTCGTCTCAGTGGGTCATTGAGTAGACGATGTAGTTGACTCCGACACGATAAGCCAGCGAAGCATACCGCTCCGGATACATCCGGACTAGGTCTGCCCATTCCCAAGCGTCGCCCAAGTCCATATTGTGGCAGATGGCGACCATGACTCTGCTCTTGATCGTCACGAACCGCCTTCCATTCCGGCTCGAAGCCATCCTTACTCATAGGTGCGTCCGAACGCAGGAATTGAATTCCGGGAACCTGGAATCGGTCGTCCAGATCATAGAGCACGTGGAAGATCGGGTCGTCGTTGTCGATGTCCACGACGGGCCGCTTGGGGAACACCTCGCGCAGACTGGCCATGAAGACCTCCCACTCCGCGGTGCCGTGAAAATCGTCTGTCATGAGGAAGCCGCCGCGCGCCAGGTATTCACGAAGCTTGGCCGCCTGGTCTTCCGGCAGGTCCCAGTGGCCGGTTTCGACGGCATAGATCCAGGGATGCTTGAAAACCTCGTCATTGTCGGCCTCGAGATCCACCACCTCCTCCATCGACCGGGTGTGGATGCGCGTCAGCCGGCGAACCCCCTGCAGAAACTGACGGTCGGCCTTGGGGTAATCGGTGAACCAGGTTCCGCGCCAGCCGCGCCTTCGGCCCCTGCCCCTGCACCCGGATCGAAGGGTATCGCAGGCGGGTGAACTGGTACTCGGTCTTTTCCCTGGCGTCCGGAGGAACCGGCGCCGGATCGTCTTCATCCCAGGAGTTGGGACGCCAGCGGCTTTGGAAAGCGAACGTCGAACCAAAGGCCAGCACAACCAGCAAAACGACATGCAGAATCGACCAGCGCCGCATCCTTAACAGGCTCCCCGGACGGAATTCGGAGCACGCGTACCGTTAGAGACGCCGCGCAACGGCGATTGGTTGTTTCTTTTGCGCCGGAAAATGCTGCCGGATTCCCCAAAACCGGCCGCAGCGGCGGGCGCGGGAAAGGAGAGGCCCACCAGAGGGAGTGCGTCTCTCCCCTCACAAGGTGCAGTAAAGAAACTGGCCGGAACTGCCGATTTATTTCCGAAGCGCGGGACCGAAGAAGCGGGATTGGTGGTCGCCGGCGGATGGTGTCGCGTTTGCCGCAACTGCCGGCGTTCCCGAAGCGCAAGCGGGGCAGAAACGGCAGGTCGTCGAAATGCTAGATGCCATCTTGATTTGTGGCGATCCAGTGGCGCTGGACGTCGTCGCTGAATTGACTAGAAACTCTCGGCTGCTCCGCGAAGTGCTAACCGTCGACCGTGCCCTGAACGAATACGAGTTCGTCCGGCTGCTGAACGTTCAGAGCCCCGATGTCCTTCTAGTGGACGCCTGCGATCAGGAGTTGATTGAGCCGTTCGTCAGGCGCTGCCGTCGTCAATGCCCCCACACGATAATAATCGGTTTCGGGCCCGCCGAGCTGGCGAGTATCGAGCCGGTGCTTCGCAATCTCGGAATCCACGAACTGTTCGCGTTGCCCGCCACCGAGGAGACGCTCGATCAGAAACTGGCACGCATCATCCGCCAGCGATTTGCGCCGGAGGCAGACGAAAGCATCATCGCTTTTCTTTCCGCGAAAGGCGGAAACGGGGCAACCACGGTGCTCCTGAACACGGTCGCACTGCTGCCGGGGCTGATCGACGGCGCTTACCTGGCAATCGAATGCGACCTCGCGTCGCCCGTCTTGCCCTTCCTTCTGAACGCCGAGCCATTGTTCACCGTGCAAGATGCCTTGTGGGGCGACGTTGCCATAGATTCCCTGGGGTGGAAGAAGCTGGTGACGCATAGCCTGGGTCTGGACTTTCTGCTGGCGGCCCGACGGAGGCCGGGGCCGCCCGAAGCCTGGCTCGGCTACCACAAAATGCTGTGCTTGGCTGTTTCCAATTACCGGCTGATCGCGGCGGACCTGCCTTCGACGCTGGACCAGGGATCGTTCGAGGTCCTCCGCCGGGCCGGCACCGTCTTCCTGGTTTGCGGTGCCGATTTGGTGTCGCTCCATGTGGCCCAGGACAAGTTCCAGGAGCTGCTGTCGGCGGGTGTGGATTCGGCCCGCATAAAAGTTGTCATCAACCGGCACTCCAAGACTGTACTACCCCTCGACGAGCTGAAGCGTCACTTCCTTTGTCCGATTGTGGAAGTGATACCCGATGATCTGTGCGCATTGCAGGCCGCGGTTCTGAAGGGAGAGCCCCTGGCCGAGGACACTCCGCTGGGCGCCGCCTACCATCGATTGGCCCAGATGATCGCCGGCGTGGGCGACGAAGCGCCACTCAAGGCTCGGCCTACCGTGGCTGAGAAGGCGCGTCAGGCGGTGTGGCAAATCTGGCATTAAATACCCAGACCTTGTAATGAACCCTCGGGACAACGGTTACCGATGTCTCCTGCCGATACCGTGTTGCTTGTGCTGCCCTCCGGAGGGGTTATGCTGTACAGGTATGAAACGTCTTCCATTGTTCTTACTCGCGTGCTCCTGCGCTTTCGCACAGTTGCCTGCCGGGGTGAAGCCGCCGGGCGAAGATTGGGTCCAGCTTTATAACGGAAAAGACCTCAGCGGCTGGAACAAGGTGGGCAACGAAGAGTGGGTGGTGGAGCCCGACGGAGTGCTGCGGGGGCGGACGGTCACTCAAGACTACGGTTATCTGCAGACCGATCGCGACTACAAGGACTTCACTTTCTCGGTGAGATTTAAGTGCGAAGGGAATGGAAACAGTGGGATTTACTTTCACACCCGGTTCAAGCCCGGCACGGCCGACGTCAGCCAGGGCGCGCAGTTCGAAATCGACTGCCGCATCGGGCGGCACACCGGAGGCGTCTACGGCTACGGCCGCGCCTGGATTGTGTGGCCGGCGCCGGAAAATGAAACCGTGGTGCGGCAAAGCGACTGGAACGAGATGACGGTAACCGTCCAAGGCAACCGCTTCATCTCTCGTCTGAACGGGGTCCCGATGGTCGATTTCACCGACCCGAAGGCGCCCTTCCTCGACGGCACTATCGCTTTGCAACTGCATTCGGGCGGCGAAGGAAACATGCTCTTTAAAGACATCTGGATTCGGGACTTGAGCCGACGCTGATACCGAAGCTGTGCTATTCGTAGCGCAGCGCCCGCAGGGCGTCGATCCGCGAGGCGCGCCGCGCGGGAATCCAGGCCGCGGCCACGGCGACCGCCAGCATCAGTGTTCCAGCCGCCAGAAAGCTGAGCGGATCGGAGGGCTCCACGCCGAACAGCGAGGAACGAACCAGGCGCGTGAGAGCCAGCGCGGCCGGAATGCCCAGGCTCATCCCCACCACCACCATCAGGACGCTTTCGCGCAGCACCATCCATTGCACCCTGCCAACCGGCGCGCCGAGGGCCAGCCGGATGCCGATCTCCGCGGTGCGGCGCGTCACCGTGTAGGCGATGATGCCATACAGCCCGATGGCGGCAAGCAGCATGGCGGTTGCTCCGAAAGAGCCCACCAGCCCGGCAAACAGCCTCTCCATACCCAGCGACATATCGATCTGTTGTTCCTGAGTGCGCATATCGGCGACGGGAAGATTGCGGTCGATGCCGGCGACGGCTTGGCGAACCGCGCCGGCCAGCGATGCCGTTGAGAGCGGTGTGCGAAGCTCGTACGTCGCCCGGCCCAGCCAGCTCGCGGTTTGCGCGGCCGGCAGGTACGCCGTAGGCGGCACCGCGTGTTTCAAGCTGTCGTAATGGGCGTCCTGGCATACACCCACAACTTCGACCATGTCTTTCGGTTCCGCGTGGGGCTTTGTTCCAAAATAAAATTTGCTTCCGAGCGGGTTCTGGCCGGAAAGGTATTTGCGAGCGAAGGTTTGGTTCACCACCGCCACCAGTGGAGCGTCTTTCGCATCTCGCTCGCTCAGGGCCCGTCCCAGCAGAATTGGCAGGCCCATGGTGGTAAAGAATCGCCGGCCCACGCTCATGTCATATGTTTGTGCCGGGCTTCCGGCTTTCGCCGTGTAGCCGGACACCGTAATCTCGCTGCTGTCTTCACTGTCCGCAATTAACGGAACCGAAGAAAGAGTAGCTGCCTGAACACCTGGAATCAATTCCATCCGTGCCCGGATGCGTTCGTACAAGGACGCGAGCGCGTCGGCCTTGTATCCGCTTCTCGATCCATTCAAGGTGAAAACCAACACCTGCCTGGCGTCGAAGCCGGGGTTAATCGAGGACAGGTTCGCCAGAGTGCGGACAAACAGGCCCGCGCCGACCAGAAGCACGGTGGATAAGGCGACTTGCCCGATCACCAGCAAACGGCTCATGCGCGAATGCATGCCTCTCCCGGCCCCTCCCGCGGTGCCATCCTTCAATGCGGGAGTCAGATCCAGGCGAGTGGCCCGGAGTGCCGGCGCGAGGCCGAACAGCAGCGCGGTTGCGAGAGCGGCTGCCGCCGTGAACAGGAAGGTCCGGCCGTCCAGGTGCAGGTCGATTGCCAGCGGGTCGCTTCCACGCCGCCATTTTCAGAACCACCTGGGATAAGGGCGGCGCCAGCGCGAACCCGATCGCCGCGCCAGCCGCAGCCAACAGCAGGCTTTCGGTGACAAGCTGCCGGATGAGTCGGCCGCGTCCGGCGCCGATGGCCAAACGCACTGCAATTTCCCGCCGCCGCGCCGTGCCGCGTGCCAGCAGCAGGTTGGCAAGGTTGGCGCAGGCAATCAACAGCACCAGCGCCACAACACCACTCAAAATCAGCAGCGGCGCGGTGGCCTCGTGACGGAGCACCGGCACCCCGCCGGCCGCTGACACCACTACCGGACGCCAGGGATCGCGTGCTGGTTTTCCCTTCTCCGCGAAGGCTGCATCGGCGTTGTGCATTACCGCTGTCAGTGCGGCTTGCGCTTCCGCGGTGGATGCGCCGTCCCTTAACCGGCCCACAATTTGCACCCACCAGGAATCGGCCTCTCCCTCGGAATACGATTTCTGTCCGAAATCCGCCGCCAGCGCGATGGGGAAATACAATTCGTGGGTACGTCCCGGCTCTATGCCTCCAAAGGAACGGGGCAGAACGCCGATAACGGTTACCGGCTTCCCATTGACGAAGATGTCTCTCCCTACCGCTGCCGCATCCAGGTGAAACCTGCGTTCCCAGTAAGGGTAGGTAATCGTCACCGCGGGAGGCGCACCGGCGCGGTCATCCACCTCCGAAAGCGTTCGCCCGAACATTGGGCCCACGTCAAGCACACTGAAGTAATTGCCGGTGACGAAATATGCGTTGGCATAGTGACTGTCGCCGGAAGCCACCACGGTTACTTCGGAGTGAGCGAAGCCGATAAGATCCGAGAACTGCGGCACGCTCCCGGCCAGCAGCTTGTACATGGAGTACGAAAACGGGGTGTGAACGAACTCCCCGTCGAGCTTCCAGGACTGTCCGCTGCGGTGGTTTTGTGGCAGCCGCGGCTCGCCCGCCCACAGGACCATCCGCAATTGCCCGGGCTGGCGCACCGGCAGCGACCGAAGCAGAATCGCGTCGACCAGGCTGAACATGGCGGTGTTGGCGCCGATGCCGATGGCCAGCGATGCGATGGCCACCAGCGTGAACGCCGGGCTTTTCCGCAGCACGCGCGCGGCGAAATGGACATCCTGAAGCAGGCGCTCGAGCCAGGTCCAGCCCCAGGTGTCGCGGGTGACTTCCCTGACCAGCGTGACGTTGCCGAAGTGGCGCCGCGCCGATTCCCCCGCGGATTCGGGCGATTCGCCCCGCTCCACGCGAAGGCGCGTCTCTTCCTCCAAATCGAAGCGAATCTCCTCATCCAGATCCCGCTGCTTACGCGCAAACAGCCCTTGCCTCATCCGGCGCCACCACATTTACTTTTCCTCCGCGGGCCGCATCACCCGGCCGATGGCGTCCACCATCCGGTTCCAGCGCGACTGTTCGGCGCTAAGCTGCTTCCGGCCGGCACGGGTCAGCCGGTAATACTTGGCACGCTGCTTGTTTTCGGTGACCTTCCATTCCGCATCAATCCAGCCCTGACGTTCGAGGCGATGCAGCGCCGGGTACAGCGAGCCGCGCTCGATCTGAAGGATCTCGTCCGAGCTGGCGCGAATCGCCAGTCCGATGCCGTGGCCGTGCTGCGGGCCCCACTGCAGGGTCCGGAGAATCATCATGTCGAGCGTGCCTTGCAGCAGCTCGATGCGGTTTTCATCGCGGTTCTTGCCGTCCATAGCAGGTAGAAGACATTCTAGTACAAAAGGTACTCGAATGTCTACTACTCTGGCAGGCTGTGAGGTTAAGAATTCGACCTCCCGGTGGATGAGAGAAGCAGCATGGCTCGGGAACAGAAGATCGATGGCCGCCACAGGTTACGCTCTGCCGTCACCATTTCCTGAGAGGGGTCAATCGGAGAAAGTCCCAGCCCGGAGAACAGTTTCAACATCTCCACTTACGGGATGATGATCGAGGTGCCGTATCCATTTCAGGTCGCCGCCAGCGTAACGATCACCGGTCCTCGATCGAATTTGTAGTGCAATGTCACGTGTGCCACCTTAGACGCTACAGCAGTTGGTCCTGGAGCGGAATCCACTCCGCCACGTATTGTTAAGGAATCAGATTTCTTCTTTGTGTGTCGTCGGGGGCGTTCACCCCGCTTCCAATCAAGGCATAATCGTATCTTGGCGTGCCTTGACTCGCCTGAAGTCTCCCGGTATCGCCACCGTGCGGAAGAGTGATCCGGTTACGGGTCCAGCGCACCCCAACCCACTCTTCCAAGGCAATTTGCTGCGGCGGCCCCGACATCGGTCCAGGCGCAATGGAGGTAGGCCCAGGTACTCCAGCGTCCATGTTCGCCGGAGGACGGTGCGGCCGGGGTCGGGGTCCTTCGTAGGTTTCGAGCCTCCCAAGGATCTCGATCGCCGTTATCCACCAACAAGACCGTTCCGAGGGGTCATGAGTGTCCTCGTCCTCGTCTTCGATTAAAGTGCGCGCAGCCGCTTCACTTAGGCATAGGGACTGCCCCAGGCGGTTGTCAAAGATGACCTGGACAACCGTTTCGCTGGGACTGCGGCGCCGGGCCTCTTCCAATGCACTCAGGGTGAGCCTGCGATGCTCGTCCTGTCTCCACTGGCTATTGATCTGGCTGGCGGCCGCCAAGAAATCGCGCCTCATGAGCCGCGGCATTTCTACGGGATCAATTTGGGGGGCGGGACATATCCGCCTCCTGAGCTGATGCCACCCTCCACGCCGGAATAGACAGGGATAACGTACCTGAATGTGTCCACCATCAGACTGAGAGCGAATACTCTTGCATATTGTTCCGGATCACCGCCAGCGCGGAGATAAGCCGAATAATGGTGAAGGTGTCCCGGTGCGTTCCAAAGATCCTCCGCCCGGCGGTCAAGGTAGCGGTAAAGGTTGGAGGCATATACAGTGAGCAACCGCCTCGTCATGTCGGCCCACAACACTTGTGCGTCCGTCTGAGATCGATGAGCTTGTGCTTCTGCCGTGGCAACTATTTCTCGCCAGGTACGAATAATCTCAATGGTACCTTCAACCACTTTTGCGGCCGGCTCTTCCCGAAAGCCACTAAGGAAGGCGCCGCCTGTTAGAACAATGCCCAAGTGGTCGATTCTCTCCGCGTCCATACCCTGGGCGAGGCACCGATTCACCAAGTTCTGTAACTCTCCGTTGACCATGGAAGACCATGTCGAGACTGCTGTGCGAAGTATGCTTCTTACCTCTGGTGGAACACTCATGGCACTTACCGTGCGCAGCCCTCGTCAACTTCGCGGCATCTACCCTGTTCAGACGACACACGACCGAGTGTCCGTGACTTATCTCCACACAACACCGATCTGCAGTGAGAAAAGCAATCAACCACTTGCAGAATTCTCACCGATATGGTATATGAAACGCAATACGCTGTTCGGCGTATTCTGGGGGATGCATGGCGCTGTCGGAGGAGGCGCGCTTCCAAGAAGCGCTGCTGGAGCTGTACGAGTCCGCCAACTTGTCTGAAATTTCCTTCTCGAATTCTGGAAGCCTTGAAGGTATTGGTTCCCGGCGATGTCCTGGCTGTCACAGAGGTGGATTATGACACGGGTGAAATCGGTGGAGAAACGACGCCTGGCGACTATTACCGGGTCGGCTTTCGCACGCTGGAGGAATCCTACCGGGTATTGGAACTCTATTTTCAGGAGCACCCGGTGGTAATGCGTCATCACCGCACGGGGGCGCAAGACGCCCGGCGCATCTCCGACTTCCTCAAGCGCGCCCGCTTTCCGTGAGACCGGGCTGTATCAAGAGTTCTATAGCAGACTTCGGGTCGAAGACCAAGTTGTACTCATGGTGACCACAGTCGCAGCCGCGGAGTGCCGGGGCGGCAATTTCCCGCGGCAACAGGAGTTTTCACGACCGGCATGTCGACCGCTTGAATCGGCTTGGTCCTCATATCGTTCAGGCCTACCGAAATGCACAGCGCGTAACAAGGCTGGAACAGATCAAAACGGTTTCCGAACTGAGATTCGCTTCCGCAATGGAAGAACTCGGCCTGGGCCGCCGCCAGTCGGAGGTTCTACTGGCCATTGCGGCTGGACAACAGCAACGCGCAGGCGGCAAAGTTGCTTGGTATAAGCCCGTTGACAGTGAAGAAGCATCTGGAAAACATCTACGCCATCCTGGGCGTGGACAACCGTTCCGCCGCGGTCGCCTGCCTTTTAAAAACGCTGGGCATAGGAATTTCCAGGTCGTGCTGGGCTGCTGACCGGACCTTGACGGGGTATCCGTTCCCATCCCCCAAGTGCCTAGCTGAAATCCATTATTCTTCGAGGCGATATCATAGAAGATAGATCTGTTCCGCAAGGAGAATGTCCGGCATCGCCGGAATCCCGCTCTTGCGGCTCACTGCGTTTCCGAGAAAACAAAGGATGGGTTGGTTCACTCCAACTCCGTCGAAGGAGCTACTCGCCGATGGTCGAGCGCAGAAGAAGAGTTATTATCGCCGGCGTCAAGCCGGAAGTCGATGGCGGGCGGTTTCCGATCAAGCGCACCACCGGAGAATCCATCGTCGTGGAAGCCGACGTGTATGCCGACGGCCACGACGCGGTTTCGTGCGCCGTGCTGCACAAGCACGAAACCGACGACGATTGGCAATTCATGCCAATGGCGCCACTGGGAAACGACTGCTGGCGGGCCGAGTTCCCCGTCACCCGGCTGGGCCGGCATCTTTACACCGTCGAAGGCTGGATCGACGCGTTCAAGACCTGGCGGCGCGACCTGATCAAACGGATCGAGGCCGAACAGGACGTCACCGTCGACCTGCTCATCGGCGCCAGGCTGATTCGCGAAGCCGCCGGCCGCGCTGAGGGAGCGGATGCGAAGGTGCTGGCGGAGTGGGCCGGCACGCTGGAGGGCGACGCCAGCCCGGATGTGAAACAGGAACTGGCGCTGGCGGATGAGACGGCGGCTGCCGTTGCCCGCTATCCCGACCGGCGGCTGGCGACCCGCTACGACAAGGAGCTGGTAGCTACCGTCGACCGCGAGAAGGCGCGCTTCAGCAGTTGGTACGAGTTGTTCCCTCGCTCCTGCGCCGATTCGCCCGCGCGGCACGGCACGTTTCGCGACGTCGAGTCGCGCCTCGACTACATCGCCTCGATGGGCTTCGACGTGCTCTATCTGCCGCCCATCCACCCGATCGGAAAGACCAATCGCAAGGGCAAGAACAACTCGACGGACCTGGAGCCGGGCGACACCGGCAGCCCTTGGGCCATCGGTTCGGAAGAGGGCGGCCACAAGGCGATTCATCCCGAGTTGGGCGCGATGGAGGATTTCGAGCACCTCGTTGCCGCCGCCGCGCAACGGGGACTGGAAATCGCGCTCGATATCGCCTTCCAGTGCTCGCCGGACCATCCTTACGTGAAGGAACACCCGGAGTGGTTCCGCCGGCGGCCGGACGGCACCATCCAGTACGCCGAGAATCCGCCCAAGAAATACCAGGACATCTATCCGCTGGAGTTCGAAACCGAAGACTGGCGCGCAATGTGGGACGAGCTGAAGAGCGTGGTGCTGTTCTGGATCGGGCAAGGGCATTCGAATCTTCCGCGTAGACAATCCGCACACCAAGGCGTTTCCGTTCTGGGAATGGGTGATTGCGAGAGGTGAAACGGGAGTATCCGGAAACGATCTTCCTGGCCGAGGCGTTTACCCGGCCCAAAGTGATGTACCGGCTGGCCAAGCTGGGATTCACGCAATCTTACACTTACTTCACCTGGCGTAACACGAAACAGGAACTTACCGAATATCTGACCGGCCTGACGCAATCCGAACTGCGGGAGTTCCTCCGGCCCAACTTGTGGCCCAACACGCCCGACATCCTGCCGGAGTATCTGCAATTCGGCGGGCGGCCGGCTTTTATTACGCGGCTGGTGCTGGCGGCCACGCTGGGCGCGAGCTACGGCATCTACGGTCCCGCCTTCGAGCTGTGCGAGAACCGGCCCAAGCATGCCGGCAGCGAAGAGTATCTGGACTCGGAGAAATACGAGATCCGGCAGTGGGACCTGGCGAATCCCTGGAGCCTGCGGGAATTGATTGCCCGGGTGAACCGGGCCCGCCGCGAGAACCCCGCGCTGCACGGCGACTGGAGTCTGCGCTTCCACGACGTGAGACAACGAGAATGCTGATCTGCTACAGCAAGACGACGCCGGATCTGTCGAACGTGATTCTGGTGGTGGTGAACCTGGATCTCGGACCACACGCATTCGGGCTGGGTGAACCTGGACCTGGCGGCGCTCGGGCTGGACAGCGCACCAGCCCTACCAGGTACACGACTTGCTGGGAGACGGCCGGTTCCTGTGGACAGGGCCGCGCAACTACGTGGAGCTGAATCCTGAGGTGGTTCCGGCCCACGTGTTCCGCATCCGCAGAAAGATCCGGACCGAAAGGGATTTCGATTATTTCCTGTAACCCGGGCTGTTCCGAGGAGCCGCCTACTGGAGGACAAACGATGGCAGCAACATTCCTGACGGATTTCGATCTTCACTTACTCGGCGGAGGGGAAGCACTACCGAAGTTATGAGAAACTCGGCGCGCACTTCCTCGAAATGGACGGCGTGGCCGGCGTCCAGTTCGCCGTCTGGGCGCCCAACGCCGAGCGCGTCTCGGTGATCGGCGATTTCAACGGCTGGGACACCGACGCGAACCCCATGCAGGTACACCCGGAGGCCGGCGTTTGGGAGTGTTTCATCCCGGGTGTGCGGGCGGGCGCCTTGTACAAGTACCAGATCTTCTCGCGCTACGACGACTACCAGGCGTCGAAAGGCCGATCCGTACGGCTTCGCGGCCGAGATCCGGCCCCAAACGGCGTCGAAGGTGTGGGACCTTTCCGGCTACGAATGGGGCGATCGGGAATGGATGGAGAGGCGCGCCGCCGGAATCGCCATCGAGGCGCCGATCTCCATCTACGAAGTCCACCTCGGTTCCTGGGCGCGCGTTCCCGAGGAGGGCAACCGCTGGCTCACTTACCGGGAAATGGCCGTCCGGCTGGCCGAGTATGTGCACGACATGGGTTTCACCCACGTGGAGTTTATGCCGGTGTCGGAGCATCCCTTCGACGGGTCCTGGGGCTACCAGACCGTAGGCTACTTCGCACCCACCAGCCGGTTCGGCACGCCGCAGGATTTCATGTACCTGGTGGATACCCTCCACCAGCACGGCATCGGCGTCATCCTCGACTGGGTGCCCGCGCACTTCCCCACCGACGCCCACGGGCTGGGCTACTTCGACGGCACGCACCTCTACGAACACGCCGATCCGCGCCAGGGCCAGCATCCGGACTGGGGCACGTTCGTGTTCAACTTCGGCCGCAGCGAGGTGCGCAATTTTCTCATCAGCAACGCGCTGTTCTGGTTCGACCGCTACCACATCGACGGCCTGCGCGTGGACGCCGTGGCTTCGATGCTCTACCTGGATTACGGGCGGCGCGAGGGAGAGTGGATCCCCAACCGCTACGGCGGCAAGGAGAACCTGGAGGCCATCGACTTTCTGCGGACGCTGAACGACGGTAGCCTACTCGTCTTTCCCCGGCATCATGATGATCGCCGAGGAATCCACCGCGTGGCCAATGGTCTCCCGCCCCACTTATCTGGGCGGGCTGGGCTTCGGCTTCAAGTGGAACATGGGCTGGATGCACGACATGCTCGACTACATGTCGAAGGATCCCATCTACCGCTCCTACCATCACAGCCAGATCACGTTCAGCCTGATGTACGCCTTCACGGAGAACTTCATCCTGCCCTTCTCGCACGACGAAGTGGTCCACGGCAAGGGCTCGATGATCTCGAAGATGCCCGGAGACGACTGGCGGAAGTTCGCCAACCTGCGCGCGCTGTACGGCTTCATGATCGGGCATCCCGGAAAGAAGTTGCTGTTCATGGGCGGCGAGTTCGGCCAATGGAACGAGTGGAACCACGATACCAGCCTGGATTGGCACCTGCTGGGGGATCCGTCGCACAACGGGTTGCAGCGCTGGGTGCGCGACCTGAACACGTTTTACCGGGGCGAGCCGGCGCTATACGAGCTGGACGCCGACGCCGGCGGATTCGAGTGGATCGACTGCAACGACAGCCAGCGCAGCATCGTCAGCTTTCTGCGCAAGGGGCGGCAGCCGGGCGGCGAGGTCCTGTTCGTCTGCAATTTCACTCCCGAGCCGCGGCAGAACTACCGCATCGGCGTGCCGCACGCGGGCGAATGGAAGGAAGTGTTGAACGGCGACGCGACGCTTGTACGGCGGAAGCGGGCAGGGCAACCTGGGAACCGTATCCACGGCGCCCGTCCCGATGCACGGCCATCCCGTTTCGCTGAATCTGACGCTGCCGCCGCTGGCGATGATCGCGTTCAAGAGGATTTGACACGTGAAGGCCAAAGGAAGCGCGCAGGACCCGCTCTGGTACAAGGACGCCATCATCTACGAGACCCACGTCAAGGCCTTCTTCGACAGCAACAACGACGGCATCGGCGATTTCCAGGGCCTGACGCAGAAGCTGGACTATCTGCAGGACCTGGGGGTCACCTGCCTGTGGCTGCTGCCGTTCTTTCCCTCGCCGCTGCGGGACGACGGGTACGACATCTCCGACTACATCAATGTCCATCCCAGCTACGGAACGCTGGACGACTTCAAGGCCTTCCTGAACGCGGCGCACGAGCGCAACATGCAGGTGCTGATCGAGCTGGTGGTCAACCACACCTCCGATCAGCACCCCTGGTTCCAGGCGGCGCGCAGGGCTCCCGCCGGTAGCCCAGAGCGGGATTTCTACGTCTGGAGCGACAGCGACCAGAAGTACCGCGACGCCCGCATCATTTTCACCGACACGGAAAAATCCAACTGGGCCTGGGATCCGGAAGCCAAGGCCTATTACTGGCACCGTTTCTTTTCCCACCAGCCGGACCTGAACTTCGACAACCCGGCGGTGATGGGGGAGGTGATGCGGGCCATGCGCTTCTGGCTGGACATGGGCGTGGACGGCATGCGCCTGGACGCCATCCCGTACCTGGTGGAGCGCGACGGCACCAACTGCGAGAACCTGCCGGAGACCCACGCTGTCATTCGCCGGATCCGCGAGGCACTGGACGCGCAACTACGCCAACCGCATGTTGCTGGCGGAGGCCAACCAGTGGCCGTCCGACGTGCGCGCCTACTTCGGCGACGGCGACGAATGCCACATGGCGTTCCACTTTCCGCTGATGCCGCGCATCTTCATGGCGCTGCGCCTGGAGGACCGCCATCCGATCACCGAAATCATGGCGCAGACGCCCGAAATTCCGTCCGTTTGCCAGTGGGGGCTGTTCCTGCGCAACCACGACGAGCTGACCCTGGAAATGGTTACCGACGAAGAGCGCGACTACATGTACCTGGCCTACAGCGCCGACCCGCGGATGCGCATCAACGTCGGCATCCGCCGGCGGCTGGCGCCCTTAATGGACAACAACCGCCGGCGCATCGAGCTGATGAACAGCCTGCTGTTCTCCTTTCCCGGAACGCCGATCATCTACTACGGCGACGAGATCGGCATGGGGGACAACATCTACCTCGGCGACCGCAACGGCGTGCGCACGCCGATGCAGTGGACCGCCGACCGCAACGGCGGGTTCTCGCGCGCCAACCCCGCCAAGCTTTACAGCCCGCTGATCATGGACCCGGTATACGGATACGAGGCCATCAACGTGGAGGCGCAGCAAAGCGACCCCTCCTCGCTGCTGCACTGGATGCGCAACATGATCGCGCTGCGAAAACTGTTCCAGGTCTTCGGCCGGGGCACCCTGGAGTTTCTGAATCCGGAGAACCGCAAGGTGCTGGCGTACATTCGCGAGTACGAGGGCGATCGGATTCTGTGCGTCGCCAATCTCTCGCGGTTCGGACAGCCGGTGGAGCTGGATTTGTCCGCGCTGGCCGGCATGACGCCGGTGGAAATGCTGGGATTCACGGAGTTTCCGGCCATCGGCAAGGAGCCTTACCGGCTGACCCTGGCGCCTTACGGGTTTTTCTGGTTCGAGCTGCAGGGAGCGCCGGAGCCTGTCGCGATCGAGGAAGCTGGAGTCGAGCCGGAACAGGAGCACGCCATGGTTGTGGAAGAGAATTGGAGGGAATTGTTCGAGGGCCGGACAAAACAGTTACTGGAGTCTGACATTCTTGCTGAATTTATGTCCCGGCAGCGCTGGTTCGGAGGGAAGGCGCGGAAAATAGAAACCGCCCGCATCCTCGACTGGGCGTTTTTCAGCGAAAATCCGGGACTCGTTCGCCCTGGCCGTAGTGGAGATCGCTTACGCCGACGGGGGGCGCGAGGTCTACAACGTACCGCTCGGCCAGCTCGTTCGGCCGCGCGGCCGAGGAAATGGAAGAGGAACGGCCCCAGGGCGTGGTCTGCCACATCCGGTTTCGCGGCGAAGACGGTATTCTGCACGACGGGCTGGCCGACGACGACGCCTGCCGGCTGCTGCTGCGGGCCATCGAAAACAAGAGCCAGTTCCCCACACAATCGGGTACCATCCGCGCCGCGCCAACGGCGGCGTACGGCGACGACAGGGCGGCCATCGAGGAGCCGGTGAAGGTGACGCGCGGCTCCGCCGAGCAGAGCAACACCTCGATCATGTACGGGGGCAAGCTCATCCTGAAGCTTTTCCGGCGGCTGGAAGAGGGCCCCAATCCGGACTTCGAAATCGGCCGCTTCCTGACCGAAGAAGCCGGCTTTGACGCAATCCCCAGGCTGGCAGGCGGCATCGAGTTCGAACAGACGGGCCGGCCCAGCCGCCACGCTCGCCATGCTGCAGCAGCTGGTGCCGAACCAGGGCGACGGGTGGAAGATGGCGCTGGAAGAATTGGCGCGCTACTACGAGCAGCATTCCACCGTTCGCGCCTCGCCCGAAGAGTTCGCGGACGACAACCGCTCGATTCTCGAGCTATCCGAAGCGGAGTTGCCCGATTCCGCCCGCGAGAAGGCCGGCATGTTCATCGACTCGGCGGCCACCCTGGGCAGGCGGACCGCGGAGATGCACCTGGCGCTGGCCACGCCCACCGAAGACGAAGCGTTCCGGCCGGAGCCAATGACCAGCGACCGAACTGGTGCGCCTTTCGCACTTTCTTGCGCGACCATGCGGCGGCAGCGTTTCGCCACGCTGAAAGCCAATCTTTCCAGCCTGCCGGACGAGTTCGTCGAGATGGCGGCGCTGGCGCTGGGACAGCGACGCCGCATTCTCGACCGCTTTCGCGCCATCGAACAAATGGACACCGGCAGCCTGCAGATCCGCATTCACGGCGACTATCACCTGGGACAGGTGCTGTGGGTGGAGAACGATTTCGTCATTCTGGATTTTGAGGGTGAACCCGCGCGTCCGCTGGCGCAAGCGGCGCCTGAAGCAGCCGGCGCTCAAAGACGTGGCCGGGATGCTGCGTTCGTTCAGCTACGCGGCTTATGCCAGTCTGCTGTCCTATACGGCGCGCCGGCCGGAGGAGTACGAGCGGCTGGAGCCGTGGGCCACGTTCTGGGAGAAGCTGGACTTCGGTGGCCTTCCTGAGGGCCTACCTGCAAACCGCCGCGGACGCTCCCTTCCTGCCGGAAGCGCCAGACCAGCTGCGGATTCTGCTGGATGCGTTGCTGCTGGACAAGGCGCTCTACGAGTTGAACTACGAGTTGAACAACCGTCCGAGCGTGGGTGCGCATTCCGCTGGCCGGCATCCTGGCGCTGGCGCGTGGACGCGTGCTGACCGGTCACAGATGATGGAGCGTCTCCGAGGCTTCCTCTTCGGCCCGGTCCGCCTGGCGTTCGAGCGAGCGGCTGACCATGTCCTTGGATCCCAGGCCCACCGCGAGAGCCAGCGCAAGGACGATTCCGCCGAACAGAATGCCGAACGACAAGCCGCACGATCTGCGCCGCCGATTCCCAGGTGATCCAGCGCCATGGCGCCGGCCAGCACCATCACCAGCCACTTCACACCCAGACTCAAAAGCCGCGCCGACTGAATGTGCATGTTGACCGCGCTGATCAGGACGCTGCGCGCCAGAAAACGCGCCAGCAGGACACCGGCAATCAGGATCAGCAGCGCCGCGAAGACGTTGGGCAGGTACTCGGCCAGCCGTATTACCAGCAGCGATGTCAGCGTGCATCGACGGCCGTCATGCCCAGCAGCAGGCCGAACAGCACAATCGCCCAGAACGTCAGCTTGGCCAACAGGAGAGCCGGGCTGCGCGAAGGCGACCACTCGACCAGCGCCGAAAAGCCCCAATGTTCCACCCGCTTGTCGAAGTCGATTCCGCGCAACGATTTGTGAACAATTGCGCGAACAATCCAGGCGAGCAGAAAGGCCAACAGCAGCACCGCCAGCATCACCAATAGCCCGGGCAGGAATTGCGCGATCTCCCGGATAATGCGAGTGGCGGCTTGAGTGAAAGCCTCATTAGCCTGCGTCAACATCAATTCTTCCTCCTCGAACGCCGTCCCGGTTCAATCAGGGATTGAACTGGTCGGGCCACCTCCAACGCGAGATGAAGTATCGTTTTTGCGTTTCGAACGCAGTGCACAGTTTTTCCAGCCGCGCTTCCACCTGCTCCGGTTCGGCGTCCTTCATTTCGCCGACGAAGGAGCCGAGCCAGGCCAGGTAGAGCGGCGCGATGGCCGGCAGCAGGTGCTCGCGTCCCATCCGCCGCAGATGGAAGCCCAGTGCAAAATCGTAAACCGTCCTCGCCCACAGCTCGTCCGGAAACCGAAACGCATCGTCCGGAGAGCGGGTGAGCTTTTTTAGCTCCAGCAGCGTAGCCGGGGGCAGCAGCACGCCCCACACTTCCAGCAAATCGCGATAGCCCTGCCGGAACGAATCGAGCATCGATTTGGTGTTGATTTGGGACGGGCCGGCCGGGAGTATCTCCCAATCGGGAGCCTCCCAGCGGCACGGGCTCGGAGCCGCGAATCTTCTGCCAGAAAGCGGCGTTCCGGTCCATCTCTTCGAACAACGGGGAAAGCACGCCGGCAAGCGTCGCTTGCAGATCGGGCATCACCTCCCTGGGCTGCACGACTCGGTGCCCGAGTGACGTCTTGCAGACTTTCAGATTCGACAGGATCGCGGCGGTCACCACGGTTTCGTCGGGGCGCGCGGCGAGGGCCGGCGCGACCTTCGACGACATGACTGAACTCGCCGCAAACGGGATAGCGAATTCTTTTCCATACAGCGCGCGCTTGAAGGGATAAGAATCCCGCTGTTGATCGCCCCGTCGAATTTGTGGCGCGTGTAGAGGGGTACGGCCAGGTCGTAGCCGCCGTTGAGCACGGGGTCCACCAGGCGGTCGACCCATTCCGGCGTCACGCTGCGGACGTCGGCATCCAGAACGGCGCACACAGCGGCGGACAGGTCTTCGGAATACTTCAGGATGGTGCGAAGCGCTTCGCCACCCGAGGGAACGCCGGAAACGGAGCCGACAGAAGGTGTACCGGGTAGACGCGATAGGCGACCTGAACGAAGGGAACGCTGTCGCCGACGATCTCGCGGATTCGGTCCGGAGTGCCATCCTTCGATCCGCCGTCGGCGTTTACGATCGCCGCCCGCCGCGACGAGAGTTTGCCGTTCAGCCCCGCCACCGCCGGCGCGGGCAACCTCGCCGATGCTTTCCTTGTTGTTGTATGTGGCAATCCCCACCACCACGTCGGCACTGCCGATGCGTTCGATACCCTGCCGGGTTTCGGTGGAGAGAGAATCTGTTTCCGGCATAGACCGCGCCCCTCGATTTCTCGCCCCGCGACAACTTCCAATACTTCATCTTACGTCTGTCGAATCGTTCAAAGCGACCTGCCGCGTCTTTCAACCTACTGAAGAAAGAGGCCTTGCGATAAAATCGAAGTTAATCATCTTCGGTTAGGACTTTATTCTTTGGACGATCTCCAGTTCCCTTCCCCCAAGCCAGCCAGACCAGTTTAGCAGCGGGCTCGTTCTTCCGAATACCGGGAGGCGATCGCGGTACTGCGCCGCTGCGCCACGGTCTCCGGGATGAAAGCGTCCGGCGGGCCGCACGGTCATCGCCAGGTGTGGGCGCGCGACAGCATGATTACGCTGCTCGGCGCGTCGTTAGTCGAGGACGACGAAATACGCTCCACGCTGCTGGCCAGTTTGGAGAGCCTGAAACGGCACCAGACACCGGCCGGCTGCATCCCGAATCATGTCGACGTCGAAAGCGGCAGGCCGAACTACCGCGCCTATGCCGATGGGGGCCTCTGGTTTGTCGCCGGCAGCAGCATCCTGGCGCCCGACTACGCCGCGATACGGCGCACGCTCGATTGGTACGGCTGTCAGGACACGGACCAATCCGGGTTGATCGGAATCCAGGAAGCTTCCGACTGGCAGGACCTGTTGTGTACGCGCGGCCAGGGCCTCTACGTGAATTGCCTTTACGTCGTTGCCTTGAACCGGGCGGCGGCGGCGGCCGAAAACGCCGGCCACCGCTCAGTAGCGGCAGCGTTCCGAAAACGCGCCGGCGCCGTCCGTGACGCCATCAACGGAATTCTCTGGTACGCGGGCGACGGGGATACGTTTCGCCACCTGGCGCATACCTTCAGTACGCAGAACAACACCCACGACTCGCTGGGCCGCCGCCGATGGATACCTGCCAAGAAAATCCTCATCGATTCGAGTTACTATCTGCACTACCTCAGTTTCCGTGAAATTGGCGAACGGTTCGACTGTTTCGGCAACCTGCTGGCCATTCTGTCGGGGGTTGCCGGCGCTGGGCAAACCGAACGGATCCTGGACTTCATCGAGGGGCATGAACTGGACCGGCGTCCGCTGTGCGCCCTCTACCCGCCCATCCAGCCGGGCGAGCCCGAGTGGCGGGATTACTACGGTGAACTCAACCGGCCGCACCAATACCACAACGGAGGTGTCTGGCCGTTCCTTGGCGGCTTTTACGTTGCCGCGCTGGTGAAGGCGGGGCGCTACCGCCAGGCCGCGCAGGCGCTCGATCGTCTGGCGGAGCTGGTCCGGAACGGCGGATTCAACGAATGGCACCACGGCAAGACCGGCCAGCCGATGGGGGCCAACGACCAAGCCTGGTCAGCGGGCATGTTCCTGTACGCCTGCGAATCGGTGGCGCGAGGCCAGGCCCCTTTTTTCGGCGATGCTCTTCCGAACGCCGTTTAGCAGGCAATAACCCGGCTCGCGAAACAATGTTTTCAGCGCGGCTTCGCGCCTGCGGCCATTGAGACATACGACACGGCACGCGCCGGCACTTCCGGAGCGACGCTGACGGCGGTTCCGGCGGTTTCGAGCTCCGGCAGGAGGATGTCGCTCGTGCGGCTGCCCTGAACCTCCAGCACGCGGCCGCTGCCGGCCGCCGGTTGGTTCAGGCGGATCACCGCGTTCCTGACGTCGGCCAGGCGCACCAGGGGTTCGGTCGCCGGCGAGGCGCTCAGCCCGTTCACGCTTAGGCGCTCGACATCGCTACAAACCAGCGCCGGCCGCTCCTCCGGACCCTCCGCAACGCAGCGCACGTTTTCGAGCTGCAGTCCCGCGATGTGCCGGCAATACAGACCGTATGCGGGCAGGACGCCGAACATGCTGCCTTCCGGATAGTGTTCCGCCAGTTCCTCGATTTCCCGCGCCGCGTCCGCCTTGGTGCCGCCGCCGCGGTAGGAAAGCGTTATGTCGCGCAGGGTAAGGTTTTCAATGCGGTGTCCAGGCAATCCGGAAATGGCGCTGCCGATCTTCGAGCCGCCGGAGGCGAAGACTCCCTGGATTACCACGTTGCGGAGCGCCCCCACCGGAATCCGCGGATCGGTTGCCTGCGGTGGGCGGCCCCGGTCGCCCAGGCGAACGAATATCGGATATTGCACCCCGCGCATCGTGATGTTTGAAATCACCACGCCGTCCATGGTGGCGCCGTCCACGATTTCCAGCGCCAACCCCGCCAGCCGCGTATCGTAAACCACGCAGTTGCTGATGGCCACGTTTTCAAATCCGCCGTTGGTTTCCGTGCCGAATTTCAGCGCGTTGCAGTTGGTGCTCAAAACGCAGTCGGCAATCACCACGTCGCTCAACGTCTGTCCGGTGGTGCCTTTCAGCACGATTGCGTCGTCGCCCGACCAGATGTCGCAACCGATAATCCGCACGCGCCGGCACGAGTCGATATCGATGCCGTCGTTGTTCCGATTCACGCGGCTGTGTACCTTGATTCCCGTTATGAAGACGTCTTCGCACGCCAGGTAATGCTGCACCCACATGGGCGAATCGCGGATCACCACGTCCCGCACCGTGATTTCGCGGCATTGAACCAGGCGCATCAGGTACGGGCGCAGCTTGTACGCACCTTTGAAAGCCGCACCCTTTCCGTCGATGGTGCCGCGGCCCTCAATGCCGATGCGCTCGACGTTTTCGCCGTAAATCAGGGATTTTTCGGTGTAGACGTCGGTGTAGGAGCGCAGCGCCGGAATCCGTGGAGGGTAGTCTTTGAGATCGGTGCTGCCAACCAGTGTGCTGGATTCGTCCAGGTGCAACGTGACGCCGCTGCGCATCTCGATGGTGCCGGAGCGGTAGACGCCGCGCGGGAAGACGACCACGCCCCCGCCTGCCTGAGCGCAGGCGTCGATGGCCTTCTGGATTTCGGCGGTGTCCAGCCGCACGCCGTCGCCGGAGGCGCCGAACCGCCGGACGTTGAAGTCGCTCGCGGGGGCCGTTGTCTGGGTCTGGCCGAACGCGGGAAGCGCGGCGCCCGACCCCAGCAGGGCCAAAGTGAATCCGCGTCTGTCTATACTTCTGTGCATGAGCCCTCCAGTCTCAGATCTGCTTCTAGCCAAAGGACCGCGACGCCGTCGGGCGCAAACCGGACCTGAAAACAGCCAGCCAGAAGAAGGATATCACCACTGAGCCGCCGGCAGGCATGTCCTCCGCTGCCGGATCCACCCCTTTCGGCCAGCGATTGATCCCATGCGTCGGCAATAGCAGCCTAAATTTGGTGGTCGCCCATCATTGACGCCATTTTGTGAGAGAATCTTGCATGGATCGCCCTTAGAATAGTCGTTGGACGTATCTTATGCTGCTTCGCTTTCGATTCTCGAACTTCCGGTCGTTTCGTTCGGAGCAGGAGCTTTCGATGGTCGCCGGACCGTTCACTGACCTGCCCGAAATCGTTACCCGTCCGCCCGGACTCGACGAAGGGGTCCTCCCGGTGGCGGCAATTTACGGAGCGAATGCCTCCGGCAAGACCAACGTACTGCGCGCCCTGTCCTTTATGTCCCACGCGGTGGGGGATTCGCACCGGAAATGGCGGCCGGACGGGCCGTTTCTAAGGGACCCGTTTCTCTTTGACCCCGCATCCGCCCAGGTGCCTTCCGAATTTATTGTGGACTTTAGCGTAGGAGACGAACGCTTTCAGTACGGGTTTTCCGCCGACGCTTTTTCGGTGTTGAAAGAGTGGCTGTATGCCTACCCGCGTGGGAGGCGACAAAGCTGGTTCATTAGGTCTCCCGGAGAGCCCATTTCTTTCAGCACGAAATTACAAGGAGAAAACAGGACGATCGAGGGGCTTACGCGAAAAAACAGTCTATTCCTTTCCGCCGCCGCTCAGAACAATCATGAAGCGCTGCTACCCATCTATCAATACCTGTATCGCTCGTTCAGATTTGTAACCGACGATCGATCCCAACTAGCCCCGGTGACCGCCAGACTCTGCTTGAAAGGTGGATTGAAGGAGACCGTTGAGAGTCTCATTCGCCACGCGGATTTTGGGATTTCCGGCGTCGAAGTTTTTGAGGCGGATGTTCCGGAGCAAGCTAGAAAGATGATTGAGGCGGTGGCGTCAGTTCTACGTTCTGACAGCAAAGCTGATACCACCCTGGAATTCGAGAAAAAGAGACTTCGATTCTTACATCGGATCAACGAGACCGTAATACCTATGGATTGGGGTGATGAGTCACACGGCACTGTCGAGTTTGTTTCGCTCATGGGCCCCATTCTGGAGGCGCTGGACAGTGGCAGGGTCCTCTGCGTCGACGAACTCGACTCGAATCTTCATCCATTGCTTTCGGCTCAGCTCATCAAGCTTTTCAACTCTCCGAACTCCAACAAGAAACGAGCCCAGCTTATCTTCAACACTCAAGATACAAATCTGCTGAGCAGCGGATTGCTGCGCCGCGACCAGATCTGGTTTACGGAGAAAGATCGAGAGTCGGAAAGCCACCTCTACCCTCTGAGCGACTTTAGGCCGCGTAAACAGGAAAACATCGAGAACGGGTACCTCCAGGGGCGCTACGGCGCAATCCCATTTATCGATTCCACCGCCTTCCTCCGAAGTCTGCGGGGTGGCGATGGCGAAGCGTGACAGCCTGCGCCGCCGGCGCCCGTTCAGGAGGCCGCTTCCCAGGATTCTGATCGTTTGCGAAGGCGAGGTGACGGAACCGAGTTATTTCGAGGGCATTCGTATCAACGAAAGACTTCCCATCGAACTCCGGGTCGAGCCCGCGGGCGATCCGAAAGCGGTGGTCGAACACGCCCTCCAATTGCGGCGCGAAGCCGATCGCGAATCGAAGAAAAGACAGGACGTAAATCTCAGATATAACGCCACCTGGTGTGTGTTCGACGTGGACGATCATGAACGCCTCCAAGAAGCGCTGTAGCAGGCTCGGGATAACCGGATCGAACTGGCGGTCTCCAATCCGTGCTTCGAGTTGTGGGCCTTGTTACATTTCCAGGACCAGACCGCCTACATCGATCGGCACCGCGTGCAGCATCTCTGTCGGCAGCACATGCCGGGATACAGGAAGGAACTGCCCTTCCCGTTGCTGCACCCTCTTTACGACATTGCCCTGCGCCGCGCAATCGACCTGGATAGTGAGCAGAACCGACGCGGGACTCCCGGCGGTAACCCTTCCACGCGAGTGCATTGCCTGACGGAATACATCAAGAGCGTCGTATCCGACAGGGCAACCACACGGTTGACAGAAGCGACCGATGTTGCTGACCGGTTCAATCGGCGCGGATAGCGTTCGAGACTTCCATGAGGCCTCGGAGTGGATGAAATGATTTCGCATCGCCGCGACTTCCGCCAGCATGCCCTGCACTTGAACCATTGGGATAGTCCGGAGCTTCTCCTCCAGGAACGGTAGTTCGTCCGTTGTCATCGTCAGCGAAAAGCGTCCGGAATCTATCCGGTCCAGAAATGGGGGCACGAACGATCCCGGAATAAACACCGGAATCGCGCCGCACAGGATCGACTCGTAAACTCGCTTGCACCTTGGAATCCACCCGGGGGTGCAGTTCCTGATCCGGTTCCCACCCAGGCGCCAGATGAATCCGCTGTTGGCGCCACGCCCCTGGCCGGACACCAGCAGATGACGTCTGCCCTCGAGTCGCCGCCACGGCTGTTGCGAGATTAGAATCCGCAGTGTCTCGCGAAAGCCGCGGAACACAGCTCTCGATTCAGGTGCGGCGGAAGGTCGTAGACGAAGATCCGTGGCCGGCGCTCAGCCATGAGATTTGTCCAGATATGCGTTCGAAACATCCTCGGCTATCTTCCGCCAGGAATAGCGGCACATCAGCGAGCCGGGATCGGGCGGATCCGGGAAACCGGGCTCCATCAGGGCCGAGGAGAAATCTTTCCGCTCGCGTATCCGCACGTTCCTCTCCAGGTCCGGATAGCCCCGCATGCCGAAGGGCGTCGAAAGGACTGGAAGGCCGTGACTGAGGTATTGCAGGACTTTCAGATTGGTTCCGCCGCCCGATTCCATGGGATTCAGACCGATTCCGCCTTCCACGGCATAGTCCGTGAAAGTGCGATAGTCGCCATCGAAAAACACATTCGCCAACCCCGCTCTCCGCTGAAACCGGCGTCCGCAGTTCCCATGGATCAGAAACGCGATTTCCCTGGTTTTCGGCGCGAGGTTCTTCAGCAGGTACTCCACCGCTTGCCGGTTGTGCGCCACATCGCTGCCCGAGAAGAGGGCCAGCCTACGGAACCGCCGCAGTGCCGGAAAGCGGCCGCACATCGCTGACCGGTCCCCGCTGGCGCGGGTCGCCGAGGGGATCCCATTCGCCGCCACCGTGCAGTTGCCCTCCGCCAAACCATAGAGCTTCCCCAGCCGATGTTGGTCTACACTGGACACCGCAAACACGTGTGCGCTGCGCATCACCAACTCGCGCTCCAGACGGAATGCGCGGCCCCCCACCATATCGGCGATGCGCGGACTCGAGCACTCCTGCCGGACATAGTCGAACTCTACGTTATGCGCATCGTAGGTCACAAGCGCCGAAGACGGCGCACCCGGCAGCAGTCCGGCGAACGACGATTGTTCAAACTGGATCACATCGAAACCGCGAAACAATGGAGCTGCCAGGACCTTCATCCCAGGATGGAAGGAAGCTAGAATGCCGTAAGGAAATGGCCGGTCCGTGAAAAACAAGGGGATCAGGAAGGGGTAGGGAATCTGGCGGATTTCGAATGCCTCGTCGCGATACAACACCCGCCTCTGGGCGGGATGTAGCGGCGTGGCTACGGTAACTTCATGCCCGATTTGCGACAGGTTGCGCGCCAGCGCGAGAACGCGGACCTTGCCGCCGCTCCAGGCAGGGAAAATTGGATATGGCGCCACCATCAGGATGCGCAACTTCCTGGCCGGCTTCACGCCGCGCTCCCCGCCACCGTCGGCAGCCGCGCCTCGCTCCATTTTTCCCGCGGCCGAAAATCCGGACGCCAATATTGCTCCCGGGAAATGCCGTTCCGCCGCTTGCGAAGATCGGTCACCAGGACGAGACGCTGCTCGCGCCAGTCGAAGATCGCCATCGCGAACATGCCGTCCAGGCGGTGCACGAATTGTTTGCCGAACTCCTCATCGGCGTGCAGCGCGACCTCGCAATCGCTGTTCGATACAAAGCGGTGGCCCGAGTTACGCAGTTCCGCGCGGACCTCCTGGAAATTGTAGATCTCGCCGTTGCATGCCAGGTGAATATCTTCCGATTCGTTTTCAAAAGGCTGATTCCCATCCTGGGACAGGTCGATTATGCTCAACCGCCGGAAACCAAGTCCGGCCTTGCCCTCGGTCCAGAGTCCGGATGCCTCGGGCCCGCGGTGGACCAATGTCGACGTCATGCGTTCCACGGGGCCGGCGTCTACGCTTTGGTTGGATTCGAAGAAAGCACACCCGCAGATTCCACACATACGACTGAGTTGCCCTGGCAGGCTGTTCTCGGCCTCTCAGGAGTATAGCGTGACGAACTTGCCACGGGCAAAATCGAAACGCGGCTTCCGGGTGCTCGTCCGCCATGTGGAAACGTCTCTCGATCGTCGCTTCGAGAACCAACGCTCCCCCCTCGGGCTAATGAAATCGCATCGTCCACTGAAACGAATGGCACCCGCCCGTCGGCTGAGACAAACAGTCTTGGCGAGACGATCGGGCAGGAGTTTGGAAGCAGACCAAGGTGGTCACCTCGCGCGAGTTCATCGGCATTGTGGCGCCGCACCTGCTTTTATGGATAGCGGTGGCTGCGACGTTACCAGGCTATGGCCACCCGGCGGTAGTAAAGGTCGGCTCCCGCTTCAATCACCCCGTCGGGCAAAACCCGGATTGCCACCGGCGCCGCTCCGCTTGCCCAGGGGGGGTGGGTGGACAGCTTGTGCCCCCGGTTGCGCAAATCGACCATCACCGCCGGCGCCGTCCGCTCATCGACGTCCAGATCGCCGGGGCTCATAGCGTGATTGTCGAAGCTGGATACCAGATGGCGCGTTTCGAAGCGGCCCGCCTCCACCGCCGATTGGGCGGGCATTCCGAAATCAATCATGTTCAGGAACACCTGGATCAGAGCCTGATCCTGGTTGTCGCCGCCCGGTGTGGAAAGCACCATCGCCGGCTGGCCGTCGCGGGTCACCAGCGTCGGGCTCAGGGTTACGCGCGGCCGTTTGCCGCCCGCCAATTCGTTCGGATGGCCCGGAATCAGCAGAAAGCTCTGGGCCCGCTGGGTTAGCGCGATGCCCGTATCGCCGGCAATCACCGCCGGCATCCAGGCTCCCGACGGCGTCTCGGAAAACATTACGCCGTCTTTGTCGATGGCGTCCACGCAGGTGGTGTCGCGCGCCATCAGCGCGGCGTCGATGGGGAAGCGCACGATGGTCGATTCCGAGGGGTGGGTGCCTCGTTTCCCATCCAGCACACCGGGCCGAAATTCCATCGAGGCTTTGTCGGTGATGAGCTTTCGCCGCTCGTCGGCGTACTGCTGCGAGAGCAGATCGTGCAGCGGAAGTTTGGTAAACCGGGGGTCGCCGTAGTAGGTGTCGCGGTCCGCGTAGGCCAGCTTCAACGCTTCCACCAGGATGTGAATGTACTCCGCCGAGTTGTATCCCATCGCGGCGAAGTTGTAGCCCTTGAGAATGTTGAGCGCCTCTATCATTGCCGGGCCTTGCGACCAGAAACCCGGCTTGTAGACCCGGTAGCCTTGGAATACGGTGGAGACCGGCTCTTCGACTTCGGCATGGAAAGCGGCGAAATCGTCGTAGCGCAACAGGCCGCCGTTCTGCTCCACAAACGCGGAGATGCGCCGGGCGATGTCACCCCGGTAGAAATAGTCCCGCACGGCGTCGATGGCCGCCTCGCGCGAAGCGCCGGCTTCCCGCGCCTTCTTCTCCACCTCCACCATCGACCGCAGCGTGCGCGCCAGATCGCGCTGGTGCAGCAACTGGCCGGCGCGGGGCGTTCTGCCATTCGGCGCGAAGACCGCCTTTGAGCTCGGCCACAGTTCGAAAAACGGGCGAGAGCGGGCCAGGCTGGTGGCGCGCATCTCGTCGACCGGTGCGCTGTCGGCCAGAAAAATAGCGGGAGCCACCACCTGCTCGAACCGGAGCGTGCCGAATTCCTTAAGCGCCACCAGTGTGGCGTCCACCATGCCGGGCACCAAGGCAGGCATCAGCCCGGCTACCGGCACCATGCCCTTCAAACCGTTGGGCTCGGTGGCCAGCACCTCGCCGGCTTGCAAGGGCCGGCGTCGAAACATCTCGGCGGTGGCCAGCTTCGGCATGGTGCCGACACCCGAAATGGCCACTACCTTCCCTTCCCGGGTGCGAATGAGAATGGGGGCTTCTCCACCCCAGCCAAAGTGGGAGTATTCAACCACGGCGGCGGCGTACGTGGTGGCGACGCCGGCGTCCACCGCGTTTCCGCCTTTTTCGAAGATCTGCATGCCCGCCATGGCGGCGCCGTTCGAGCCGGCGGCGACCGCCCCGCGGGTGCCGCGCGCGGACATCCCAATGGGCCGGTCCGGCACGTTCCGCTGCGCCGGGGCAAGCGTCGCCAACACCAGCATCACCAGGGGAAGAAGGATTCGTCGCGTCATCGGAATAGGCCCATTATAGCGACATCGCTTCCGGCATCATGCGTCGCGAACGGGACGCTTATAATAGAAGCAACGTGGGGATGCAAAACAAGCCCGCCGCCGATGTCGATCCGACCCGCCGCGCTGACGAGCAGGAGCCCATGCTTTACTGTCCGGTGTGCAACCTGCGCCTGACCGAGCGCCAATGCAAACTGGTGTGCGAGCGGTGCGGCTATTACATGAGCTGTTCGGATTTCTGTTAGCGAAACGCGAGCGTTGAGACTGTTATGAGCGAAATTGCGGAACTGCTGGAACGTTTTCGGCGCGGCGCCGAGCTGGTGGCGGTGGTGGCGACGGGCGCCGCCGGCCCGATGCTCGATTATCAGCCGGCGCCCGGCAAATGGTCGATCCGGCAGATTGTCTGCCACCTGGCCGATTCCGAAATCGTGGGCGCGTTCCGGATGCGGGCGGTGATAGCCGAGGACAATCCCCGGCTGGCAGCTTACGACCAGGAGGCCTGGGCGGCCAACCTGGACTACCAACACCGCAAATTTTCACACGCTCTCGAAAGTTTCCGGCGCGTGCGGGGGGAAAACCACGATCTGCTGACGGCGCTGCCGGAAAGCGCCTTCGCGCGCACCGGCGTGCATGCCGAACGGGGACCTCTGACGCTCTGCGACATACTGCGAACCTACGCCGAGCACGCCGAATCGCACGCCGCCCAAATTGGAGCGGTACGCGATGCCTACAAAGCCTCCAAAAGTTAGCGGCCCGGGGCAAGCGTGGCGGAACCCTGCTTGCCTGCCCGCGCGGCTCAACGTCCGCCAGCGCCTTCGCGCCTCGCGCACGGCTTCAACGGCGACTTGGCGTTACGGGGTGCCGGGGCCGCCAACACGAAATCCGCCGCATTATCATTCGTGTCACGGCAGCCGTTCTGCTTGCGCACAGCCGCGCGAGTGCCCAGCGGCTGCGCCAGCGGTTGCCGCTCGACAAAGCTGACCGGACCGTAGCCCACCTGGTCGACCAGAGCGTCGGAACAGGGCAGTACGCCATTCAGCCGCGCGGCCGACGACAACAAGACGATGTGGGACCGTGCGGGGTCCAGTTTGTAACTCGCGGTGAGGTCGGCTTCCGGCTGCCTGCCGCTTCCCTTCCCCGAAGGCCCCACCAGGTAGTAGCCACCCGGCGGAATTTTTCCTTTCAGCCGAATCACGCTCCAAGGCATGCCGTCACCGGCGGCGATCTGGAGCGACCAACCGTCGAGCGACGTGGAGCTTTGGCCGCGATTGAACAATTCGACGTAGTTGGCGGGGTAGGGCGCGCCGGCCGAACCGGCGCCGGCGTAAACCTGGCTAATCACCAGGTTGGCCGACCCGGTGTCCGCGCCGTATTCAAACGCTCCGGCATCGATGGCTCCCACCCTTCGGCGAGGCTCGGCACAACTTCGGAGGACATATTGATAGCGGGCCACCAGCGGCCCCGGCGGCGGCGCTTCGAGACCATGCGCGTCGATCGCGGCCGAGCCGGGACGCAGGCGGTAATCGTATTTCCCCGCGTCGACGAACGAGCGGGTCCCCGCCTCCACCACATTATTGCTTTCCAACAGTTCGTCCGGCCGGTTCGAGAGCACGCCCGGGCCGGCGAATATGTTGTTGGAAATCAGCACCCGATCGAGACGTAACGGACCGGCCGGCAGAGTGACGAAGACCCCCGTCTCGGCGTCGTTTACGAAGGTGTTGTTTACCACGAACAACTCGTTATCGGGATATTTCAGTCCCTCCAGACCATATTCCATCAGGCCGCGATTCTTCGCTTTGGCGTTTTGATGGATGGTATTGCCAACCATGTAGACCCTGCCGCCGTTCGGGATGTCCACTTCCCAGCTTCCGGCGCCGGCATCTTCATTACCGATGCGGTTATACAGCAGCCGGGTTTCCCGAGCGCGGGATTTCACGAGATTCGCCACCCGGACATCGTGCGAGTAACTGTACCGCATGGTGAACCGGTCGCCGCCGCTGACGTAAATGTTGTGGGCGTATCCCCGGTTATCATCGTTGTTGAAGAATTCCGTGTATTCGACCAGGATTTCGCCGCGCACCTGGTTTTCCGCCAGAATGCCCTCCTCGTTGTCGTGGAAATAGCATCCCCGCACGGTAAGGTTTCGTCCGGCCATCCGGATGCCAGCGCCGTTGCGGCTTTCGACGGAGGCTCCGGTGAATTCGATATTCTCCACGGTTGTATTGTTGCCGTAGACGACCCAGATCGCCTTCCCTTCGGCGCTCCGGCCGGCCGCGTCCAGCACCGGACGGCCATTCACCCCCCGCAGCACCAGGTTATTTCTTTTAATTGCGCAGACATCCCCCCGATAGGGAACCGAGCCGTCGATCAGGATCAGATCGCCATCGCCGGCCGCGGCCACCGCCTGGCACGGCGTGGAATACGTCTTCCGCGGACCAACTTTCAGCGTGGCCGCCAAGGCACACGCCGCCGCCAGCCCGAAAAACACAGCCAGCCGGCAAACCAACACGACATTCCTCCCTTCGCGCCGCGAACCTTCCGGCCAAGGTCCGCCTCGTCGCGGGCAGGCCCCAGTGAAAGCTATGGTAGCATCGGGACAAAAGCCGTGTGTTCGTCTCAATAGCCTGATTCAAGGAGGAAGCCGCTCGCCGTGCTTCCACTGCGTGCAGCCCTGGCCCTGATTGGCCTGGCAGCCACGTTGGCGGCCGGTGGGACCAGCTTTCGCCTGGAAGGCGAGATTGTTCCCCCGGTATCGGTCGCCGTCAACCTGCAGGGCTCGATTTCCCCTTTTCGTGAGACGACGTGGTCCAATGCAGGCGGGCGCTTTCACTTCACTCACCTCGACGCCGGACCATACACGCTAATCCTCTTCGTCGCCGGAAGCGGTGAATTCCGGCAGACCGTGCAAGTGGGCCGGGGCACGGCGGACGCCAAAGCGGTTGTCCACGTCCGGCTGAATTTGGACAGCATAAAGCCGGTGGAGAGCGACAAGGGAGACCGTTTCAAAGTATCGGTAAAAGAACTGAGAATCCCCGACAAAGCCACGGGCGAGATGCGAAAGGCTCAGGATTGCCTTTCCCGGCGCGACGTGAAGGGCGCGCGAAAGCACCTGGAACGTGCCGTAAAACTGGCGCCTCAGTTCTCCGAGGCCTGGAATACGCTGGGCACCATTGCGTATCAGTCGAAGGATTTTGTGTCGGCCGAGAAGTACTTTCGCCAGGCGCTGCGACAGGATCCGGACAATTATTCTCCGCTGGTGAATCTGGGCGGAACTCTTCTCAGCATGCAGCGTGCCCGCGAGGCTCTGGACTACAACATCCGCGCCGCTATCGCCCGGCCAAACGACCCTTTGGCCAATTCCCAGCTCGGGATGAATTACTTCGCGCTCGGAAAACTGTCGGAGGGCGCCCGGTACTTGCGGAGAGCGGTAGAGTTGGACCCGGCGCATTTCAGTTGCCCCCAGCTTTACCTGGCGCGGATCTACGAACAGATGGGAAACTTTGACGGAGCGGCCGGGGAACTCGAGCAATTCCTGAAGTATCATCCGGACTGGCCGAACGCCGCCGCGCTACGGGCCGCCATCACGACCTTGCGCGCAAGGCGCTGAGGTTCGCTGTGCAATGTGAGCCGGCCCACGGGAATTCAACGTGCACACAACCTGCCCAGCAGATAGACGCCAAGCGTCAAAATTCCAAGGAGGAAACCCAGCCCTGGAATCGAACTCCCTGTGAGCGGCGATTCCCTTTCGCCGGATCGCCCGGACTCGGGGTTTTGTTCCCCGCCCGCGCTCGGCAACATCGAGGCGGCGGCCCGAAACTCCTGGACAAACGTGTCCAGGTCCGTTACGCGCTCGCGGCAGGTCTCGCACAGCAGCAAGTGCTCTTCGAACTCGTCGAGTTCCTGTCCGCGTAGCCTGCCAAAGCCGTATTCTTCGGCTTCGTCGCCGGAATAGCGCGGGCACGGAACGGTCTCGCCCCTCTTGCGATTCGGCATATCTTCTTTATTATCAGATATCTTACCAGCCACCGCTCGGCTCAAAGCCAACAGATTTTGAGTGGAAGTGGACATGAGATGCACCAGTCTCCGATCTCCGCTCGAGATCCGTCCTCTTCAGACGCCGTGAACCAGGCCATTGGCGGATTTTCCGTGCGTCTGTATACTAGTGCCCGCTGGCGGCTAGATTTCTCATTAAAATTGCAGATAGAGGGGGTTTTGCGAGACGTTTCCGCCCAATTTGGCCAAACCGGGCCTTGGCTCTGGACTTCAGCAGGCGGAACTGGTTCCCGGTAAGCTGCATCTCCTCACAGATGCGGTCTTGTGGTTGCTCGTCGAGGTAGAACCTGGTGAGCACCTCGCGGTCCCGCCGCGAAATGTTACGGAGCAACCGGTACATAATCTGCACCCGTTCCTGGTGGAGTATTGTCTCTTCCGGACTGCGGTGACCGTCGGTGACCACCAAATCGGCGTCGATTTCGGCTGTTTTCCTGCGGTCGTGCACCGCGCACTCGATATAAGCGGCCACCTGCCGGCGTACCACGGTGCGGACAAAGCCCATCAGCCGCTCAGGTTCCCGCAGCTCTCCCCGGCGGATGGCCTGCACCACAATCAGAAACGTATCGTGTACCTTGTCGTCCAGTTCTTGCGGCCCCAGTTGGCGGCACAGATAGAACCGCACCCCCTTGTAAAACAGCCGGTACAACTCCTCCATTGCCTCGGGCTCTCCAGCTTCGACCCGGGCGACCAAATCGGCCCACCTGACGTCGACGGTACCTGCCCCGTCGGCCCCGCGCACCGCCACGGCGGCGGCGTTGCCGCTTTTGCCGGGTCGCGTAATCCCTTCTACCCCAGATGGAGCATTCCGATTCACGATGGATAAGAGGTGTGCCGAAGCCATGCGAAAATTCTCCGAAGGCGGGACAGTTGAGCGTGGTTAATCGAACTTGCAGACCTGAAACTCTCTTTATGGAGCGTTCCGCCTCTTGGCTGCCCAGCGAACTTCCGACGACGCGAAAGTCTCGGCCGGGGGATATCAGCGTGGGTACTCCGCATCAGCGGACCGGCAACCTGCACCACTGGGCGGGAAATCCCGAACCCATCCCCCGTAGCAGCTCTTGAACAGAAATTCCACCAGGTTGCCGCGAGAGGGGGAATCGATCCCGTCATGTTCGAGGTGCGTTGCATCCTGCCTAGCCCGTTGCTGTCGCCGACAGCACTCCCACCTACTCCTTGAGGCAGTAGTACTACATGGTCAGTACTGAGAGTTATATTACCAGAACTTCATGCTACCCTTCGCAAACTTTTTTTGCGACTTCGCCGCCGATGCTGATCTTTCGCATCAGAAAATAGCGTCTATCTTACTCTTAATAAGAGCCATATTCGCATCATTAGGAAAATGTGAAAATCGTTCCTGAAGCACGCCTGGAAGGTGGCCCATTCCGCTCATCGGAACACCGGTTGTCAAACGTCTAGAGGTACTAAGAATTTTATACCTGCGGAAAGTCGCTGGACCGACGCCGCCTCGTGTGGGAAGAAGTATTACCACCGCGAGAAGGTGGCGTTCAGGTCTTGCGCCCTTTCCACGTCACCGGCAACCCGTAGATCGCGCGAAGGACCCCTGAGAGCGTCATCACTTGGAAAAGCAGCGTCCCAACCGGAGCCCACAGCGAGCGCAGGAATCCGCCGTACCACTCGCGCAACACCAGGGAGGGCACAAGACAGCAGACTCCGGCCGCAGCCCACTGACTGTCCGACAGCAGCCAGACCAGCACTAACCACCATGACCATAGGAGCGCGGAGGCGATCATTACCACCAAGGCATTTCCTTTGGGCAGGGCCAACAAGCGATAACAGTCCTTCTCGACGTAGCGCCAGGCCTGCCCGAACCGGTTGAACATGCGCGCGCTGCCCAGCCGCTCGGCGCGCACCGCTCGGATGTCCATGCGGTGCTGTTTCAAGCGCTTGGCCAGTTCAATGTCTTCGATCACCGACTTGGCGACACTTTTGTGGCCGCCCACAAACTCGTAAGCCTCACGCAAAGCCAACAGGCACTGCCCGTTTGCCAGTGCAAGACGGTCTTTCCGGCTGTTGACGCGCCGCGGATTGATGCCGCAAAAGTAAAGGGCGGAAGCAACCGGAACGATTGCCTTCTCCGGCCAACTCGTAAGCTGGTGCCGTAAGAACGGGGTAACGAATGCCGGCCCCTCCTGAAGCGCGTAGTGAAGCAAGGAAGGCACCATGGCGGCGTCGTACCAGGTGTCGGCATCGACGAACAGCAGCCACTTGGCTTCGATTTGCCCGGTGCCGGTCATCAGCGCCCACGATTTGCCGGAATAACCGGCTGGCAGGGGCGGCGCGGACACCACGCGCGCTCCCGCCGCCCGGGCTACCTGCGCGGTCCGGTCGCTCGAACCGTCATCGACGACAACAACGTCCAGGCCGGGGAAGCTCTTAACGGCTCGCTCGATGTTGTCCTCTTCGTCGCGGGCGGGGATGACCACCGTCAAATGCCGCATCTCGTCCCGAAGCGTGCCAGTCGGATTCGAGTGCGGCAGCTCCGGCAACCCCAGGTAGTTCCGGCGGCCGCGCGCCACCAGGCGAGCCACCAGGAAGGCATAGACCACGAACAGGATAAGGCTCAGTGTCACCCCGTAGTCCCGAAGTATTAAGAGCTGGCCATTGAAGAATTCGAGCAAGCCGGAAATCAAGTCGGCGACTCCTGAAACCGATCGACCCTTGTTGCGCTCCAGTCTATATAGGATATCGCGCAGGCGAAGCCGGTTGGGTGCCTGGACTGCCGAAGATCGCCGGTTGTCAAGACATTGCTTAACGCTTCCGTTGGAGGGTTGCGTTGTTCGCGGGCATCGCCGCCAGTTCTGCATACCCGCCTGGAAATTTGTCTTGGCATCGAGGGATTGTTGTGGAATACTACACTCAAGTGTTTTCGCAACCGCGAAGCAGTCGCGCGGGGCCCGAAATGAGCACGGCGCCCAGGCGAAGAGCAGTAGAGAGTGACCTGGGGGTAGGGGAAGGTAGCCGGTTTCAAAAGCGTGGTAAGATATAGCAGCCTTAGGGATAAGAGGCTCTGATTGTGTTGAATCCCCCTAATCCATGTCGTCAAATCACCCATCCACTGGCTTTGTCACCCGACGCCGTCTTGGTCGGGCAGTGTAAACTCTTGGAAACACATGTAGATTATAACAACACTACGCTCGTTGCATTTGGAGAGTGCCCTGCAACAGCAGCCGGAGCAATGATCCAGGTGTGTCCGTGAAGAGGAGGCTTATGACGCGTACAAGTAGCCAGATTCGGCTAGCCATGCGGTTAGCCCTCGTCTTTATCCTAGTGGCGGGTTGCGCCTTGCTGATCAGCGCAACTGCCCCCCGATTCAGCAAACACGACAAGGCCTATTACCTGGATGAGCGAACCGCGAACTTCGTTCGTCCCGGCCTATATGTTAATGTCTATAGCGCCTCCGTAGCGGACGACGGAACCATTACAGCCCGCGTGAAGGTGCAGGATCGTGAGACGGCGGGTATTCCTCTCGATGTGAAAGGCATCGAGACTCCCGGAACGGTCAGCCTGAGTTTTATCGCCGCTTATATTCCGAAAGATCAAGAGGAATACACGGCGTACACGACTCGTTCGGTCACCAGCTCGATTACCGGGACAACCGCCGTACAGGCGGGCACCGACAGCGGAGGCACGTTAACGGCGCTTGCCACCGGGGATTACCAGTACACCTTCAAAACGAAGGCTCCCGCCGGGTTTGACAAGACCGCGACGCACACCATCGGCGCATATGCCAGCCGGAATCTCTCGGATTTCGATCTGAGCACCTACTATGCCGACAGCATCTACAATTTCGTCCCCGACGGTTCACAGGCTGTAAAAGTCCGAGACATAATTCGGACGGAAACCTGTAACAAGTGCCACGATCAGCTCTCGGCCCACGGCGGTCCGCGCCGTTCGGTGTCGCTCTGTATTCTGTGCCACACCGCGCAGACCACCGATCCGGACACCGGCAACACGGTGGACTTCCCCGTCATGATCCACAAGATCCATTACGGGTCGTCGCTGCACCAAGGGTTACAAGATCATCGGTTTTAACAACTCGGTGCACGACTACTCCGACGTCACGTTGCCGTCCGATGCCCGGGCGTGCTCCTTCTGCCACGAGGCGGGAACGGCCACTCAGGCGGATGCCTGGTTGACGCGGCCGAGCCGGAAAGCCTGTGGGGCCTGCCACGACAACGTGAATTTCGCCTCCGGCGAGAATCACGCGGGCGGCCTGCCGGAGTTCAACGACAACACCTGCACGCAGTGCCATATTCCGTATGACGCCGACTTCGACGCTTCCATCAAAGGCGCGCACGTGATTCCGGAAGAATCCTCTCTGCTCGATGGCGTAGTCTTCGACATTCTTGGCGTTACCAACGGCACGGCCGGCAACGCGCCCACGGTTCAGTTCTCGGTAAAGAACAATCAGGGGCAGCCCTACGACCTTTCGAAGTTCTCACGCCTGGCGCTGGTTTTGGCCGGGCCAACAACCGACTACTCTCAGAGCTATTCCGAAGATCCGC
The DNA here is from genome assembly GCA_963810595.1 of Bryobacterales bacterium. Classification (GTDB taxonomy): domain Bacteria; phylum Acidobacteriota; class Terriglobia; order Bryobacterales; family Bryobacteraceae; genus CAWEOG01. The sequence continues at coordinate 332,097 of CAWEOG010000007.1, forward strand.
GTGCCACGGCGACCGGCAGTAATGGCGTCTACAGCTACACCTTCAAGACCGTCATTCCGGCCGACGCAACGGGCACCTGGACGGTTGGCATCGAGGGGTACAACAGCCAAACGCTTCTTCAGGGCACCGTGAAGGAGGTCACCGTTCGGGACGCGGGCGTCAATAAGACCATGGATTTTGCCGTAGACAACGGTCCCGTGGTTCCGCGCCGCGAAGTGGTCTCCATCGACAACTGCAATACCTGCCACCGTTTCCTGTCCGTTCACGGAGGAAACCGGAACCAGATTAAGCAATGCGTGCTGTGTCACAACCCGACCGCAACCGATTCGTCGCAGCGGCCCGCGAGCGCCAAGCCGGATGAGAGCATCGACTTGGCTCTGATGGTTCATCGGATTCACGCCGCCACCCTGCAAACGCGCGAACTCGTTATTTATGGCTTCAACGGCTCAGTGAACAACTTCAGCGACATTGTCTTTCCGGGCCTGCTGAACGATTGCGCGCATTGTCACGTGAACAGCTCTTATGTACCGCCTGTTCCGAGGACGAACCTGGCCATCAAAGACCCGCGCGGTCTGATCGATCCCGTGCTGCCGACCACCGGTGCCTGCACCGCCTGTCACACGTCGATCGACGCGGCGTCGCACGCTCTTGCGAACACCTCGCTGTTGGGCGAAAGTTGTGGCGCCTGCCACGGAGACGGAAAGCTCTTCTCGGTGGACAAAATGCACGCGCAATAAGTTGTAACGGCGCTGTGAGCCGCCGTGTGAAAGGTAGAAGAAGTATTGAATCTGACGGTTGTCTCAATCGGAGATGCACGCGCGCGGGAGTGCGCGTGCATCTTCTTTGGCTTTAAATTAGCACTCAGTCGTATAAGACGTAAGTTATTGATATTAAATTGATTCTTGCAAGAAGGCAAATGGATGTTGGTTAAACACTACTCACGTAGAGGAGACGCATGATGCGCGTAAGCAGTCATTCTAAGCTTGCCGTACGGTTGGGCGTAATCGTTGCGCTTTTAGCAGGGTGTGCCGCCCTGATCAGCGCTACGAAACCTCCGTTCAGCAAAAAAGATAAAGCTTACTATCTGGATGAACGAACTGCGAATTTCGTCAGGCCGGGGCTGTTCGTAAAAGTGTACGACGCCTCGGTTGCAGACGATGGAACCATCAAAGCCCGCGTCAAGGTGCAGGATCGGGAGACCTCCGGAATTCCACTCGACAAGGATGGGATTGAGACTCCGGGGAACGTGAGCCTGAGCTTCATCGCGGCCTATATACCCAAGGATGAAGAGGAGTACACGGCCTATACAACTCGTCCGCAAACCAGCCCATTACCGGGAAACACAGCGGTGCAGGCCGGTACCGACAGCGGGGGGAACCTATACCCAACTCGCCGTCGGAGACTACGAATACACCTTCAAGACCAAGGCTCCGGCAGGCTTTGACAAAACCGCCACCCATACCATCGGAGTGTATGCAAGCCGCAGCCTCGCCGATTTCGACCTGGGAACCTACTATGCCGACGACATCTTCAATTTCGTGCCGAATGGCTCCCAGGTAACGAAGGTGCGCGACATCATCCGCACAGAAACCTGCAACAAGTGCCACGATCAGATCGGCGTTCCACGGCGGCCCGCGGCGTCGGTGGAACTCTGCGATCCTGTGCCACCAGCCGCAGACGGTCGATCCGGACACCGGCAACACGGTTGACATGCCGCGTGATGATCCACAAGATCCACATGGGCGCCGAACTGCCCAGCGTTCAGGCCAGGAGCGTACGACGATCATCGGTCACAACCAGTGCGTAAACGACTATTCCGACGTCGAGCTGCCGTCCAACGCGCGGGCGTGCTCATTTCTGCCACGAGCCCGGACCGACCCAGGCGGACGCCTGGTACACCCAACCCACGCGGAAGGATTGCGGCGCCTGCCACGACAACGTGAATTTCGCCACGGGCGAGAATCACGCCGGTGGACTGCCCGAGTTCAACGACAAGACCTGCACCCAGTGCCACAGCCGGAATTGGAGTACGAGTTCGACGCTTCCATCAAGGGTGCGCACGCCATTCCGGAAGAGTCCTCGATGCTGCCCGGCGTCGTCTTCGGGATTAATAAGGTTACCAACGGCATGGCCGGTGAGAAGCCCCCGTGGTAGTTTCGGTGATGAACAAGGCGGGCGAACCATACGACGTTCGAAGACCTCTCGCGCCTTCAGATCGTACTGGCCGGCAAACCTTGGATTACACGCGGCAGTACTCGGAGGATCCGCGGTCAAGGCGACTGGCGCCAATGGGGTGTTACACTTACAGCTTCAACACGGCGATTCCGGCGGACGCGAAGGGCACCTGGACAGTCGGCATGGAAGGGTACAACAACCAGACACTGCTGCCGGGAACCGTAAAGGAAGTGGCTGTTCGCGACGCGGCCGTCAACAAGACGATGAGATTTCTCGGTAGATGAAGCACCGTTGTCGCCCGCCGCACGGTGGTGACCACCGGACAGCTGCGACACCTGCCACCGGAACCTGTCGCTCCACGGCGGCAACCGGAACCAGATCGCGCAGTGCGTGCTGTGCCACAACCCGGAAGGGACCGACAAGTCAGGAGCGGCCCGCCGATGCGAAGCCCGACGAGAGCATTGACTTAGCTTGATGGTCCATCGGATTCACGGCGCCGCGCTGCAGACCCGCGACTTCATCATCTACGGCCACGGCGGTTCGGAGAACAACTTCAGCGATGTCGGCTTCCCGGGCGAGCTCAACAACTGCTCGCACTGCCACGTGAACGGCTCCTACAACGTGCCGCTCCCGCGGACCAATGTCGCAATGGTGGATCCGCGCGGTCTGCTCAGTCCGGTGAATGCCGGCGACTGGCGCTTGCACCGCTTGCCATACCTCCATCGACGCGGCTTCGCACGCCTTGGCTAACACCTCGATTCTGGGTGAAAGCTGCGGCGCCTGCCACGGTGACGGTAAGCTGTACTCTGTGGACAAAATGCACGCTGCAGTAAGTGCGGATCGTGTCTGAATCGACCTTTTCAGAGGAAACGGATGACCTCTTCGTATCGAAGTAAGAGTCAATCCCGGTTGTTCCTCCAGACAGGCATGACGGGGTCCGCCGCGGGGCGGACCCCTTTCGCGCCTTTCTGGCGTTCGTGCTCATCTTCTTGTGGCCGTAACCGGGGGGCGCAAGAACAAAAGCCGGCGGCTCCAGCCGAACAGGCGCAGCCGGCTGAAAGCCAATACTCCCGCCGAATACGTCGGCATGGACACCTGTGCCGGCTGTCACGACGAAGTTGTTGACCAAGTTCAAAACGCTGCCGCACGCCGCTTTGTTGCGGGACGCCAAGCGGGGATGGCAGGACAAAGCCTGCGAGGCTTGCCACGGACCGGGCAGCAAGCACGCCGAGTCGATGGACCCGAAAGATATCATCCAGCCCGCGAAAGTCGCGCCGGCCTTGGCCGACAAGATGTGCCTGGGGTGCCATGCCAACCAGAAGACCCATGTTGGGCGGGTGATGGGCAGCCACGCGCGCAACCAGGTGGCCTGTGTCGCCTGCCACACGGTGCACAGCAAGCCGGAAGGCGAAATCTCCTTCCTGGGCCGCAGCAACTCCAGCATCAATCAAAAATGCGCCGGCTGTCACACCGACATCTGGGCGGCCATTCCAGCGCCCCCATCATCACAAACTGCCGGAAGGCGCGATGAACTGCACCAACTGCCATAATCCGCACGGAACCGGCCTGGGATACATGCTGCGGGCCACCGATGCGGACGAGCAGCCGTGCTTTGCCTGCCACGCCGACAAGCGCGGCCCGTTCGTCTACGAGCACGCGGTGGTCCGGATGGAAGGCTGCCAGGCCTGCCACGAGCCGCACGGCTCGGCGAACCCGCGCATGTTGAAACGTGCGGAAGTCCAGTACCTGTGCCTGGAATGCCACTCGAACCTGCTCTCGCCGAACCCACAAAACGGAACCATCGGCGGCGTGTTCCCCGCATTCCACAACTTGCGGAACCCCCGCTTCCGCAACTGCACCATCTGTCACCAGAAGATTCACGGTTCCAACGTCAACAGGTCGCTGCTACGATGAAAAAGGCAAACTTTCTTTCCATTTTTCTCGTTGCGGCTGCTATCGCCTTCGGCCAGCAGCCTGCGGAAAGCGCGGGCGCGGCGGCGGGCGAAAAACAGGGCCAGGCGGCCTCGACGGATTCTTCCACGGCAACGGCGGGCGATACGACGGTCTCCCACGATCCGCGGGTCGAACAGGTGGTTACCGGAAACATCGAGGTGGGCTATCGCTTCATCGACAACATCGCCGGCAATTTCAATACTTACCGCAGCGTGGTCAACCTTGGGGAAGGGCCGCAAACTCATCCACCTGGACCTCAGCTTCGCCCCGCCCGATCAGAGGCATGTTCCACGAAATCCGGGTGCAGGCCGACAGTTGGGGCGGCGATCCGTACAACACCGTCCGCGTCGACGCCAAGAAGACCGATATCTACCGCCTCCACGCGAGCTACTCCAACATCATGTACTTCAACTTCCTGCCGTCGTTCGCGAACCCCCAGGCCGGCCAGGGCGTGCTGGTGGATCAGCGCTCCTACGACGACTTGAACCGGAATTCCAACGCGTCGCTCGACTTGTTTCCGGGCAAGCGCATCATTCCGTTCTTCGCCTACGACCGTTCGAGCGGCAGCGGCACCGGCATTACGCCCATCGTGTTCGACAACAACGAGTTCCCCATCGGCAACGAAATCAGTTGGCAGTCCAACGACTTCCGCGCGAGGAATCCGCTTCGAATTCAACAAATGGCAGATTTCGGTGCGAACAGGGCGGCACAACCTTCAAAGACGACCAGAACACTTATTACCAGGGTTTCAGCTACGGTAACCGCAGCCACGCCGTTCTTGGCCAGCATCTGTCTCTGAGGGCGCCAACCAGGCCTACCGGGTGCGCGGCAGCAGCATGTACTCGATGGCCAACGGCTCGGCCACCCCGTTCTCCTGGTTGACTCTCACCGGCCAGTTCCTGTTCAGCCAGCCGAAGACCGACGTGGAGTACCACGAAGTCGCCGGCGGGAACCTGACGTCGAACAACCCGTTCCTGTTCTTCAACGCGCTCACCGGCGTAGCGGCGTGGTACGGCGAATATGCCGCACCCTTCCGGCGACTTCACCATCGAGATCCGTCCCCACAGCCGGGTGCGCATCCTGGAATCGGTATTCACCGACCGGCTGCACGACGCCTCCTACGGGATGTCCAGCAGCCTGCTGTATCCCGATGAACATCACCATCGACGGCGGCGATGAACGACCTGCTGGAATACACCTACAACCGCCAGCAGTTCGACGTCATGTTCGACGTCGACCAAGTTCCTGACGCTTCGCGGCGGGCACCGATACGAGTGGGGCGAGAGCACCGTGCGCACTCCTCCGTACGATTCTTCGGCGGCGCTCGAAACCGCGCAGTTAAAGCGGCAGGTGGCGCTCGTTGGCTTCGTTCTGCGCCCGAAAAGCGGTTTGACCGTCACCACCGACTATGAACGCGCGACGGGAGACCAGTTCTACTTCCGCACCAGCCTGAACGACTATCACCGGTTGCGGGCCCAGGTGCGCTACCAGGTCATGCCCTCGCTGTTCTTGGCGTCAACGCGGGGTTCAACCAGAATGAGAACCCGTCGCCGGGCATCGGCCTGGACCAGCAGTACAACTCCTATTCGGCCAGCGTGAACTGGCTGCCCCAGCAACGCCAAGCGCATCAGCCTGGTCGGCGAATACACGCATTCCTTCTTCCGTTCCGATCTTTCCTACATCGCCGGCCCGTATTTCTCGACGGAATACTCCCGTTACCGCGACAATGCACATAGCGCCACCGCTCTGGTTGCGCTAAACTTGCCTTCAATCGGGGCTGGTTCACCGCAGCTCAACGTCGGAGGCTCGTTATTCCTGTCTTCGGGCAGCCGGCCAATGGAATACTACCAGCCCATCGGGCGCATCTCGCTGCCGATCGAGCACTGGATGTCGGCCTTCGGCGAGTGGCGTTGGTACGGAATGAGCCAGACATTCTACGGTTATGAATCGTTCCGCTCTCACCAGTTCACCGTCGGTTTCCGTTGGACGCTATAGGAGGAGATTGTGGCATTCGAGCGTTTCGTAAGTTGCGGAGTCCTGCTGGTGGGGCTTCTGTTCGCCGGTCGATCCGCGAAGGCGGCGGAAACGGTGATACCCGGCGACGTCGCTGCCGGTGAAAAACTGTTCCAGACGGAAAAGTGCACCACTTGCCACAGCTTGCACGGGGTGGGCGGCAACCGCCGCGCCCGACCTGGCTGTGCGGCGCGCGCGCTACACGCCCGCCGGCATGGTGAGCCTGATGTGGGACCACGCGCCGGCCATGTTCGGCGCCATGCAAAAGGCGTCGTTCCCGGTTCCTTCGCTGACCACCGAGCAAGCGGCCGACCTGTTCGCGTTCTTCTATTCGGTAAACTACTTCGAACGGCCCGGCGACGTCGGCCGGGGCCGCAAGGTATTCATCGACAAGGGCTGTGCGGGATGCCACAACCTGTCGGCCGATTCCAAGGGGGTCGGTCCTTCGGTGGCCACGTGGGAGGCCACGACCGACCCGATTGAGCTGGCCCGCCAGATGTGGAACCACTCCACGCGGATGACCGCCGAGATGGCGAAGAAGAAGGTCAAGTGGCCCGAACTGACCGGACAGGACATGACCGATTTGATGGTCTACCTGCGCGGCCTTCCGCAGGCCCGCGAGCGGAAGGTGACCTTCTCTCCGGCTTCGGCTTCTACCGGGTGAAACGCTGTTCGAGGTGAAGGGCTGCGCCAACTGCCACAAGGGCGCCCAGGCTTTGCCCTCCACGCCGCAAGATCAAGACGATGGCCGATTTCGCGGCTTCGATGTGGGACCACGCACCCCTGATGAAGCAAAGGCCGGCAGTTGAATTCGGACGAGATGCGCCGCATTGTCGGATACGTCTGGAGCCGGCAGTTTTTCAACGAGGGCGGCGACGCCGCTCGCGGCGCGAAGTTGTTCCAATCGAAGAACTGCGTGCAATGCCACGGTCCTTCGGCGGCCGGCGAAATGAACCTGCGCGCCCGCGCCGGCCAGTTTTCGGCTTTTGTCATGACCTCGTCGCTGTGGCAGCACGGGCCCAGGATGCTGGAACAAACCAAAAAGCAGAATGTCCCGTGGCCGACGTTTCAAGGCAACGAAATGGCCGACCTCATCGCGTTTCTGAACACCAAGCCCTAGTCGCGCGGGCCATGAGCTTCAATAAATGGCTGGTTCTGTTGCTGGCGCCGGCTGCCTTTTCCTGCCGGAGCGGCGCGGACTCACGGCTCCAGCAGGCGCTCGACCGTCATGACGCCAGGATTGTGCTGCCGGCCGGGGTGACCACCCTCCAGTCCCCGTTGGTGATTCCGCCGGGCGTTTCCGGGGTGGAAATTGTGGGCGATCCGGCTGGTTCCACCCTTGCGGCCGGCAGCGGCTTTCGGGGGCGCGCGCTGATTTACGGCGAATCAGTCTCGAAGGTGACCATTCGAGATATTACCTTCGACGGGAATCGCCAGGAACTCTCCAAGCCCATTTCCCTGCCCCCTTCCAACCGGACCTTTTCCGAGTTCTATCCATCCAACGGGGTCGTTCTGGAGCGAACCAGGAACATTCGACTCGAGAATCTGCAATTTAAAGAAGTGACGAACTTCCCGGTGCTGATTTCGGCTTGCTCGGACGTCGTCATCGAGCAGGTGCGGATATCCGATTCCGGCTCGACCAACGCGCAAAACGTCAACAATACCTCGGGCGGGATCCTGCTCGAGGAGGGCACCTCGGACTTTGCCGTTCGCGAGTGCGCCATTCGAAGAGTTCGCGGCAATGGCATCTGGACCCACTCGAACATGGGCTCCCCGCGAAACAGCAACGGCAGGATTGAAATGAACGACATCACCGAGGTGGCCCGCGACGCCATTCAGATCGGCCACGCGACACACGTCCAGGTGCGCAACAACCGGGGCTCCCGCATCGGCTATCCGCTGGGCGACGTCAGCCTCGCGGGCGACGGGACTCCGGTGGCCCTGGACTCGGCCGGGAACGTGGATGACACCAACTACCTCGGCAATTCCTTCGAAGACGTAAACGGCGAATGCATCAACCTGGACGGATTTCACGATGGGACGGTCGCGCACAATCGCTGTATCAACACCAAGCCTGCCGCCGAGTATCCGTACGGCCACTACGGAATCGTCTTCGGCAACTCGAACCCGGACATGCAGCCGGCTAACGTGTCGGTGGTCCAAAACGAGATCGCCGGAACCGGTTACGGCGGTGTGTTCCTGATCGGCAGTCACCAGCGGATTGTGGACAACCGGTTCCTCGATCTGAATAGGGCGCACTGCACCGGGGACATGTCAAAGCCGCGCTGCAACTACGCGCCCCAGGAACCCGGGATGCTGCGGAGCGGCATCTACCTGGGAAAAGGAGCCGCCCGGCCGGCCGCCACCGTTGACAACGTCGTCACCGGGAACACGATTTCCGGCTTCGGGATGGATAAATGGTGTGTCGACGCCGCCCCGGGCGTGTCCCTGAAAAAGAATGTCATCGCCCGGAACCGATGTTCCGGACAGCCGTAAAGCCCTCATCGACAACGATCTCCAGCGATCCGCTGCGCTCCCCGCCGGTGCTGTGGACCGAGACCGGGTGGCGGCCGGGCTCCAGCTCGTTCGGAAGCCTGACATTCGCCTGCCAGCGGCGGTCGCCCAACTGGGTCAGGAACCACACCGGAACGACATGCCGGCCGATGGACACTGCCACCGTCGTTCCCGCGAGTATCGTGTTTCGGAGGCGGAGGTGAACCGGCAACAGAGGTATTCCCTGCGGTAGCCGTGGAACTCGGCTGAGTCTCCGAGCGAATTGACCGCTTCGTAGAGCTCGATCCCAGCCGGTGCGGCGTCGGCCTGTTGTACCCACGAGGGCTCGGGAAGCGGCGGCGCGTCTTGTCCCCGATCGAGCAACACGATTTCGAACCTCTGGCTGAACCCGCTGGACAGCGTGCGCAGGCGGACCTGGTGCGGGCCGGGGCTGAGGCCCGGCGGCAGCCGCAAACTGGCCTGCCAGACGTCTTTGCCGGCCTCGGAGAGCACCATCACCGGCGCCGCGTAACCGTCGATTTCCACCTGAAGTTCGTCCTTCGCTACCTCCCGCTCCGGCTTGAAGTACACCAAAGCGTACTCGTCCTTGCCCTGGTGGAAGTAGAGGTCGCCGGTTCGGTTGTTCACCGCCGAATACAGCCACGGCGCGGGCCCGTCGCCCTCCGGATGGTTCCAATGGCGGTAACCGGCCACGCCGGCCCGCCGGTCGCTGGTGTAAAGGTGTTTCACGCGGGCGAATCCGGCCGCCCGGCACAGCGCCTCCAGACAGGCGACGTTGGGGCCGAACCAGTTGTCGATCTGCCCGCCCAGATCGTCGTTTTCGTAGAATTCGAGCAGCGGCTTGGCGGCCGGCCGCCCGGCGGAATCGGCGAAACTGTCGGTGACGAACGATTCGATAAACGCGGCGGTTTTGGTCAGGGCGCATACCCGCTCCAGCCCGTCCAGCGGGTGCCGCAGGTGGTACAGCACGCCGAAGAACAGGACATAGTCAAACAGCCCCAGCCGGCCGGGAGTATGTTCTTCGATATCCAGAATCTCGTACTGCACTTTCGAGCCGAGCAGACGGTGTGCGGTGCGGAAGTCGGGGTATTCCACGCAATCGGTGGCCACCACTTCGGCGCCCCGGCGCTCCATCTCGAAGCTGCACCAGCCGGTGGCCGCGCCCACGTCGAGCACCCGTTTGCCGCGCAGATCCTCCGGCACGGGGAATGCCTCCAGCCGGGCGCGCAGCGCTTCCACGGATATGAGACCCGGAATCTGCTGCCTGTTCGGAAGCTCGATGCTGTGATACCAGGCGTCCTGGGAAAGTGCCCGAACCTGCGCCTGGGTCAGCGCCGTGAACTGCTCTCGGATGTCGCTCATTTCGATCCAGTAGTCCGCCCCCGGTTTCTTCTTCCGGGCGAACAGCCATTATTTCACGTCGCCGTATTTAAGCGTCGCAGGTTCTCGTCTTGATGTAACGCGAGGTCGGGAGCGCACTCGCGCGATGTGGCGGGCGCGGGCCTGCGGTGACGTTGGTTTGGGGCGTGGGCGTCTTTGGCTTCGTTCATCCGGGTGGATACCGGCACGAATGCCGGTGGAACCTGACACAGCCAGAATGGCCGTGCCACTGGAGGCGTTGGGTTCCGGCGATCTGCGGTACACGCGACGATTTTGGCGGCGCGACAGAGACGGCCGCGGGTAGGTGAAGCCAGGTTCTCCGCGTTTGTTTTTTCAGGCGCGTGCATCGGGCCAGAACTCCTTTCAGATTGTAACGCCGGGGACAGTGGTTGTCAGTGTCGGGTGGCGTGCAAGTCATTGATTTAGCGACAGGAAAACGTTTTTCTCCGTGCGGGAACGACACATCATGAAAAAGTGGTAGGCGCCACGCCTGAAGTGATTGCGACGTTGTTGAGGTCGGGACCGCACCATCAACCGCCGGTATAGGGCTTACTTTTGGGAAGATCCTCGCTTCTCTGGCGGTTCTTCAGAGCGATAAGGAACTACCTCGGGGTCCTTCGCCGTTTTTACCAGCAACTGCGCGGGAGCCGCACCAAGATGACCGAATCCGCCTGGGTGCTCCTTGCCGTCGCCCCCGATAAATGTACAGGATCGAATGTTGCCCCAGGTTTCCAACAGACCGACATATGTTATCCGCAACCGGTCCTTTGGTCCCCGATTCAGCCTTTCCGCCTGCCGGAAAACCTGCTCCAACGCCTTTTCATCGAGAGTGAAATCGACGCGGTGTAGCGCGAGCGGACTTTCGGCGGACTGGAGCCATATCAAGTTGCGGTAAGTGAAGCCGGAAACGGCTTTCAACGGCTCGGGGCAATCGTCTTCGGCCAACCACGCTCCTTCATCGGTTTGAGCCAAGTAGCCGCGCACCGCAACCATCTTACCGTTGTACCGGAGAGGGTCTTTAATGACGTCGCAGACACTGATTGCCTTTGAGTCCTGGCCGTAGGCAACCCCCACGACCGCAAGGCCGGAAGCAACCAGAATTGATGAAAGGTAGTTTTTGGCGGTCGGTACGATCCCTCCTACGGAAAACAACTCGTCTTGACCATGCTCGTATTCTCCATGCTCAGCGTGACGTCGTCTTGGTCGTTTTGAACGAACGAACCCCCTGCGCCGGGCAGCCAGTTGAAAGCGTGGCCCAGTTCGTGAAGCACTGTCGTCGCCCGGTCTGTTGGCGTTGCTGTGCGGTTGAACGGTGTATTGGGCGCGGTGTTAATGGTGATTACCACTCCGTTAATTCCTGTATTGACCAGGGTTCCAGCCGGGCTCGTCGCGTATCCGAACTGCGGTTCCGTTTGGGCATTGGTTACAGCGGAGCTTTTTACCTGCTTGATTTCGCTGACGAGGAAATACCCATATCCGGACTGTCCGCTCGCCAGGCCCTTCAATACGTCTCTCGGGTCAAGAGCGTCTCCCTGCACTCCAAAGAGGCCGGCACAATCAGGATCCTCCAGGGCGGCTAAAGCATCTTGGATTGCCGTATTCAGGAGCCTGGTTGTGCGAGCAACCCTGGCGTTCGAGAGTCTTGCCATCCGGGCGATTTCCTGCTCAACCTCGTTGATTCGTCGAACACGCCTTTCTGAGCCATTCTTTGTCCAACCCAGAATAAATGCTTGGATATAGGGATCGATTGGAGAAATGGGATCTGGAACGCGCATGAACAGGCCACTCGGATCGTTGAAATTTACTGGATCGCCTCCGACATAGGCGTAGCGGTTCCAACTGTTGGGGTTGGTCAGGGTGGCGCTGGCTGCGTAGGGGTCCGGGGTGGTGAAGCGGCCCATGGCGGAATCGTACCAGCGGTTTCGGGCATAGTAGGCGTTCGCACGGGTGCTCATTTTGTACGTTCCGTAGGTGTCCGAACTGGCTGACATGCGTTCCCCGTAGGGGTAGAATTTGCCCTCGTTCTATTCTGGATACCGCGAGTCGCGCCCGGCCGTCAAGACGTTTCGAAGATAGAGCTGCGATCGGCTGTGCCCGCGCCCTGCTCCTGGGATTGTTATCGGGAAGGTACAAGAACGCTTTTGACCGCCGTGTGCGCACATTCATTGACCACAGGCGTGCTCTTTCATTGAGCCATCCGCATTCGGTCATGGCTTCCAATTGGCTTTGGACCTAGTGAGGCTGTCTCTCCTCCCTTTCCAGGGTTACCCTTCGTTCCAGGCTCTGATTGTCGCTAATGCACCGAATGCTCACTTCACGATTCATGTATCCCTTGGCTGTAATCAGAGCGTCTAGCGTCTGATAAGCCGCTATGCGCACAAGAATGCGGCCGTATCTATCGCCTCTGTAAACCTGGTCGAATGGTTTTATCATTTTCAATGATGCGCTGCCGAGTGGGGTGTCTTTGGAATCGACAACGCGAAAGAGAAACTCACAGGCAGCGACTGGAGGCCGGTCAATCAAGCATGGTTGCCGGTCGTAAATAATGTGTACAGTCGTTGTTTCATTCCAGTCTAGAGAAACGTTTCGAACCGTGACCTGGTTGCAGGCGGGGTGTCCTACAACCACGCTTACCGGCTTGATTCCCAGTCCGCAGAACTTGACGCCCCCTGGCCGGTTGTCTCGTTCAGTGGTGTGGCCATCCTGCTCCACAACAGAGACCCGAGCCTCCACTTCCCTTCCCGTTGGATCGACAACCTTGACGATCAAAGAACAGTAATCTTGTGCGCGAAGAGAGGACACCATATAAAGAAGGTACAGGAATGTAATCGTGATCTTCATTTGAAGCAGTGACTCCATATGTTTCTGTTGTACGCCCCGGCTGAGCCTTTGGGATGGTCCTGGCCAAAGCTATGTGCCAGCTCATGTAAAACAATAAAATCCATATATTGATTGGGCGTCATCGAAGAGATGCTGAGTTCAAACGCTTCTGCGTTGAGCAGGGCGTAGGTGACCTGATTGCCGTTCTGGTCAACAGCTATGGTGCTGTTTGGATCCGACCAGTTCACCTGCGAATTCAATTCGATGCTCTTTTTCATCCCAAAGAAGCTGTTGGAATACTGACCCACCTCTTGGCCGGGTGCCACGCCAACCACGGCCCCATTGGAATCGGTCAGCACCTTCAATTGACCAAGATCGGTAGCGCCCAGCCTGATCCCTCTGAGTCGGTCAGTTGCCCCTTTGAGGCTGCCGGCGCCAATGGCGCCGGCGCAGTCATCCGTCATATCATTCAGCAGCCGTCTCCGAGAGGCGTTCATCTGGGCATGAAGCTGATCCGTCTCAGCCCTGCCAATCCTCTGCGACACCGGTGGATCCCATCTGGCCTCGCTGATCGGCATAGACTTGCGCGGATCGTTTCTCAGAAAGGACCAGTACAGACGCTCGTATGCATACTGATTCTGCGATGCGGCCACACCGTCCGCACTGTAACAAGGGGGGCTATCATCCGGGGAGCAGAGCCCGCTCGGATCGGTGAAATTCACCGGATCGTTGCCGGCGTATGCGTAGCGGTTCCAACTGTTGGGATTGGTCAGGGTGGCGCTGCCTCCGTAGGGGTCCGGGGTGGTGAAGCGGCCCATGGCGGAATCGTACCAGCGGTTTCGGGCGTAGTAGGCGTTCGCACGGGTGCTCATTTTGTACGTTCCGTAGGTGTCCGAGCTGGCCGACATTTGCTCCCCGTAAGGGTAGAATTCGCCGCTCCCGGTCGCGTTTTTCTCCGTCGCCAGCCGGTCGGTCACTATTGGCGTCATGGTCAACTTCAAGATGCCGTATTCTCTCCTAGCGCCAGTGCGGTTGCAAGCACGGTATCAGGGTGCCACGCCCGGCTTGAGAAATGCGGCAAAATCGCTTCTTCACATTCCTGGAATGTAAATGAGGCGGGCCGCGACGCGCCCTGGATTCCTGATAGGAGGGCGACGGAACGATATTGGGAAAACCTGGCCAACAAATCACTCGACAACGATCAGCCTCCTCATGGAAAGCTCTCTACGTTCACCGGCCTCCATGGCTCTGTCGGTGCAACTACCCGTGGAAGCAGATTCGCGGGTGGTTGGCGCTCGTCGAGTTTTTCAAAGCGGGTGACTGGCTGCGTACGACTTCGCCGAAACTGGATTCTCTCTTGCACGTTGCTGAAAATCTGTGTCAACACCATCACTGCCAGAAGCAGGAAGACGATCAGGAAACCGCTCAATCCCAGCAGGTCGACGACGGCCCATAAGTTATTCCCCGGGTACATCTGGCGAAAGAGTGTCCTCACTAATCGACCTTGTGTGACCACGTTCCCAGGGAACATCCGCTCGCCCGGAGGAAGTTTTTCATTCACCATCCGGAACATCCGCATGTACAAGACGTGTGCTATTGCTACTATGCCCAAGAGCACCGGTGCGACAGCCAACATCAAGATGATAATCATCGTTGTCCACCTAGTGCCCGCACAAGCGCCATGCGAGGGCGAAACCCACATCGAAAGAGTCGAAAGCTGCGGGTACGTTATTCGGAAGCACAATCGTGCCAAGGGCTGCGCCTTTTGTGCTGGATTCCGCAAAAGTAAAAGGCGTAGTGGAAAATCCCGCGCCGACGCTAACTGCGGCCTTCAGAAGCTGAGATGCCGCGATCTTAGGTAGAAGTCCCGTTTGGCCGTTGTTCACCTGACCCGACACGCCGAACACTGGACCTTCCTGGTAGGAAATCTGAAATGCGGCCGACCATCCCGCATAGTTTTCGTTTTGGTCGCCGAGGTCGCCAAAGAGGAAACCCATGGTGGCCTGCAGCGATGCGCCGACCGTCCATCCCGCCTGCAGCCCTCCGGAAGCGTAAAGGCTCACCGCCCCGCTTTTGTAGTTTACGACCATTTCCAAGCTGCCGGTCTGACCTCCGATTCCTCCACCAGAGACCGTCAATCCGTAGACTCGTCCGACAGGCAGCGCCCCGCACGCGATCTTACTAAACAGGTCCAGGGTCCGATCAATTTGGCGACCCAGTGCCGCCTCAAAACTCACAGTACGGTCCGTGTCATTCCTCACTCGCGTCATCCTGCGTTCGGTCCCTGACGCCCCCAGGGTCAGGTAGACGTCGGTCTGGAAAAGCGGGACGCAGTCGTACCCGGTGCTGTCGGTTCTCATCCCGGGTGGACATGCCTCAAAAAGTCCGCTAGGATCGTTGAAATTGACCGGATCGTTGCCGGCGTACGCGTAGCGGTTCCAACTGCCAGGGTTGGTCAACTTGGCGCTGCCTCCGTAGGGGTCTGGAGTGGTGAAACGCCCATAGTTGGACTGGTACCAGCGGCTTCGGGCGTAATAGGCGTTCGCCGTGTTGCTCATTTTGTACGTTCCGTACGTGTCCGAACTGGACGACATACGCTCCCCGTAGGGGTAGAATTCGTTCGCGCTCTATTCTGCATACTGCGAGTTGCGCCCCGGCGTCAAGGCGTTTCGAGGAACGAGCTGCGGTCGGCCGTGACCGCATACCGTTTTCAGATGCCGCCGCAGGAGGCCGGAAAAACGCCGTTAACCACCCTGACCGTTAATAGGCTCGCCACTGGCGGGCCTTTCGACGAAAGGCTGACGCGGTGGTCCGCCCCCCATCATTGCGGATTCTCGGCTTTCGGCTCGCGCCGTAGTTTTCGGCTCTTGCCGAGGAGTCTGCTCTCTTGCTGCACGTTAGTGGGAATGCGGAAAGGGCAGTCTGGAAAATAGTAGACGGGGGCACCATGCACGAGTTGCTGGAGGGGCTTCCAATTCGGATTAAGCAGCGGCACTGCGTATACGACGTACTCTCGATCGAGCTCGAAGACGTAACCTGGACAGACAGAACCATGCGCGGTTGCGTGGACCCTCATCGTTGGCGTAACTGGGCCTTTCCAGGCGCCGTCAACTTGGAAGGTTACGAGGGTCTGGTCGTCCGACGACGGTGGCCGCATTTCGGATTTCCCTGTCTTTGGGTTCCGCACCTCGACGAGGATCATATGTTGGATTTTTACCACCTTGCCACGGAAGACGACCGCTGCCGATCGGTAAGCAGTCTTTTGCGAGATCTCCACGCATTCACACGCCCGAATGGGCGCACTCTGAAGCCCGATCAATGCGAGCACAAGAGCAAGGTGGAACGCGCTCGCTGCGATGCTTGTTCGGTGTCTCATTTCGTTACTCCGAAGCAGTCCGTGGCCAGTTTAACCGTCGCTTTGTCGGTGATAGGGTCGTTAGGGTCGAAGCCAAGCGCGCCCATTAGTTGAGGATCGATAGCTCCTAAGTTGTGAATGGTCTCGTGCATGAGTAACGCCGCGTCGTATCCCGTCGAGTGTTGGTTCAGGAAGGCCCCGTCAAAGAAAATCGTGCCCTGAAGCGCGGAGCCCGGCAAAGCTGCTTCTGCTTTCGTCGCCCGGAACAACCTGAAGTAAGCGCTCACCGTCTGAGTTCCATAAGCAGCATACGCAGGATTGTTGACAGGAAACAAATCTCGTTGGAGGCTGTTGCTCGTTCTGGCGTTTTCCCAACTGGAGCTGTTCGCTTGCGCCACGATGCCAAGGAGCCCCGACCCTGTCTGCTGCTGGATGCTTGCCAAGTCATGCAGGCAGTCCGAAGAAAGTGTTCCGTCGTACTGCTTTTGAGTGAGACGGTGTATGAGATCGTTCGCAGTGCTGAGCTTTTCTAACGCGCGGTTCCAGATTCTATCCTGGGGCGTTCCCGACACCGCTCGTCTTATCCGGCGAATGATTCCGTCGGAATTACGCGTAACGGCCAAAATGTCATCGAATGAATAGATCGGAATGCAACCCTGCCCGGTGCTGTCAGTTCTTGTCCCCGCAGGGCATGCTGCAAAAAGCCCGCTTGGATCGCTGAAATTCACCGGATCGTTGCCGGCGTAGGCGTAGCGGTTCCAACTGCCTGGGATTGGTCAACTTGGCGCTGCCTCCGTAGGGGTCCGGGGTGGTGAAGCGGCCCATGGCGGAATCGTACCAGCGGTTTCGGGCGTAGTAGGCGTTCGCCCGGGTGCTCATTTTGTACGTTCCGTAGGTGTCCGAACTGGCCGACATTTCCTCCTCGTAGGGGTAAAATTCTCCCTCCCCTATTCTGCATACTCTGTGTCGCGCCGCGCCGTCAAGGCTCTTCATGGAACGAGCTGCGATCGGCCCCGACCGCGCGCGGCTCCCGAGGTCGCCCACGGGAGGGCGAAGGAATGATTTTCAACGACCTTGACCGTCAATTCTCTCGACATCGGCGAGCCTTTTCACGAAGGGCCGTCCCGCTGATTCGCTGTCCATCATTGCGGATTCTCGGCTTTCGGCTCGCGCTGTAGTTTCCGGCTCCTTCCGAGTAGTCTGCTCTCTTGCTGCACGTCGGTGCGCACCCGCAACGGGCAGTTTGGTACATCGTAGACCGGCGCACCCTGCACTAGTTGCTGGAGGGGCTTCCAATTCGGATTAAGGAGCGGCACCGCATAAACTACATACTCTCGGCCTTGCTCGAACTGGTAGCCGGTGCACATCAAAGCATGCACGGTTGCGTGCACCCTCATCGTTGGCGTGACGGGACCTTTCCAGGCTCCATCAACATCGAAGGTTACGAGGGTGTGGTCGTCCAACGAGGGCGGCTGTAGTTCGGGCTTACCTGTCTTTGGATTCCGCACCTCGACCAGATTCATATGTTGGATATTCACCACCTTGCCCCGGAAGACGACCGCTGCCCTACGGTAAGCGGTTCTTTGCGGGATCTCCGAGCATTCACACGCCCGGATGGGCGCGCTCTGAACCCCAATCAATGCAAGCAGGAGAGCAACGTAGGATGCTTTTTTAACCGTTCCTGTTCGATGTTTCATCTCGTTACTCCGAAGCAGTCCGTGGCCAGTTTGACCGTCGCTTTGTCCGTAATAGGGTCGCTGGGGTCGAAGCCGAGTGCGCCCATCAGTTGAGGATCGAGAGCTCCTAAGTTGTGGATCGTCTCGTGCATGAGTAGCGCTGCATCATATCCTGTTGAGTGTTGGTTCAGGAAGGCCGCGTCAAAGAAAATCGTCCCCTGAAGTGCGGAGCCTGGCAGAGCCGCCTCGGCTTTGGTGTCTGGGAATAACCTGAAGTAGCCCCGTATTGATATGTTCCCGGTTAGAGCGTACTCGGGGCTGTCGCCAGGGAACAAATCCCGCTGGAGGCTGTTGCTCGTTCTGGCGTTTTCCCAACTGGAGTCGTTCGCTTGCGCCGCGATCCCAACCAGCCCTGACCCGGTCTGCTGCTGGATGCTTGCCAGGTCATGCAGGCAGTCCGAAGAAAGCGTTCCGTCGTACTGCCTTTGGCTCAGGCCATTTATGAGATAGTTCGCAGTGCTGAGCTTTTCTAAAGCACGATTCCAGATTCGATCCTGTGGTGTTCCCGACAACGCTCGTCTTATACGGTGAATGACTCCGTCGGAACTACGCGTAACGGCCAAAATGTCATCGAATGAATAGATCGGAATGCAACCCTGCCCGGTGCTGTCAGTTCTTGTCCCCGCAGGGCATGCTGCAAAAAGCCCGCTCGGATCGCTGAAATTCACCGGATCGTTGCCGGCGTAGGCGTTGCGGTTCCAACTGCCTGGATTGGTCAACTTGGCGATGCCTCCGTAGGGGTCCGGGGTGGTGAAGCGGCCCATGGCGGAATCGTACCAGCGGTTTCGGGCGTAGTAGGCGTTCGCCCGGGTGCTCATTTTGTACGTTCCGTAGGTGTCCGAGCTGCCCGAACATTGGCTCCCCGTAGGGGTAGAATTCGCCGCTCCCGGTCGCGTTTTTCTGCGTGCCCAACCGGTCGGTCACCATTGGCGTCATGGTCGTGAACACCGGTTGGCCGCGCAGATCCTCCGGCACGGGGAATGCCTCCAGCCGGGCGCGCAGCGCTTCCACGGATATGAGACCCGGAATGTGCTGCCTGTTCGGAAGCTCGATGCTGTGGTACCAGGCATCTTGGGAAAGACGCCCGAACCTGCGCCTGCGTCAGCGCCGTGAACTGCTCTCGGATGTCGCTCATTTCGATCCAGTAGTTCGCGCCCGGCTTCTTCTTCCGCGCGAACAGCCATTATTTCATGCCGTCGTATTCACGCGTCGCGGGTTTCGTCTTGATGTAACGCGAGGTCGGGAGCGCACTCGTGCGATGTGGCGGGCGCGGGCCTGCGGTGACGTTGGTTTGGGGAGTGGGCGTCTTTGGCTTCGTTCATCCGGGTGGATACCGGCACGAATGCCGGTGGAACCTGACACAGCCAGAATGGCCGTGCCACTGCAGTTCCTCAAGGCTCCGTGGTTGTCCCAGAACCGCCGGAAATTGGTTCGGCGAGGAGTTCGTTTTGTCACCTCGCGAATTTTTGCGAGCCGCTGCGGAGCTCCTCTTCGAAGCGCTGGAAGTCCTGGCAGGAGCCGGCGAACTTCTCTTTGACGAATTCCATGGCCGCGAGCATGGCGCGTTGGCCACCTTCGCGCTCGATCAGGCGCTGGAAGGTCTGCCAGACATCGAGGGGGACACTTCGTTTTGTCAATTTCATGTTGTCGGCGAGAAGCGGGGCGTCTTCGGGTAGTTCGCCACGGTCTTCGGCGACCTGCTGGAGGGCGCGATTGGTCTGCAAACTCTTGAGTTCCTTCACCGCGCGGTAGTAGGCGCGCTGGTGGCGCTGGTGGTAGCGGGCGTAGCGGTCGAGGGTGGGGGCGAGGTCCGGGTCGGAGAGCGGGTCGGTGCCGGAATCGAACAGCTCGGCTTCGAGGCGCTCCAGGCGCCGGAGGTTCCAGGCGGCGTGGAGAGGCGCCGGAAGGTTTCCGTTTCGAGAGCGGTTTCGGGGCGGACGTCAGCGAGGAGCGAAGATTCGAGCTCGGCGAATTCCTCGCTTTCGTCTTCGCGGACGATCAGGCGGATGGCGGAGAGGCCGTGCTTGCGTGCGTTCTGGGAAGAACGGGCTTTGCCTTCGGGGGTCCGGGGTCCGGTGGAGTTCGAACCGGGTGAACGGTCAAAACCGTGGACCGTGATCCGTGGCCCGGGGACCGTTGGAGGAAAACCTCATCGAGCTGGGTGGGCGGTGGACCGGATACCGGGGACCGGGCCGGGACGGAAGGGTTTCGTTGACGCTGGGGGCGGCTTGCTCCGGCAGGGGCGAACACGGTTGTGATGGACATGGGGGCTCCTTCGGCCCACGGATACCACATGAGTTCGGGCTTCGGAGGTTAACTCATTGACGGGGTAAAGCAAATTCGTAGGCAACGGGCGATCGGAGGAGGGTGATTTCCGGAGTCACCCGAGTTCCGCGTGCGCCGTCCGGAAAAGGTCAAACCAAGAATCAGGCCAGACGGTAAACCGCTGTTTTTGAATAGGTTCCACAATGAGGCCTGTGTGACGGGTCAGGCCCGAGTTCCGCCTCGCAAATCATCTTTGCTAACCTCGGGTCCTGCGCAGATGTAGTTGGGGATGCATACGTGCCTCCTCGGTGTCGTGAAAACGATCGGTGCATGTGCGCACATCGCTAGCGCCATTTGACGACCATCACGGGTATCGATCACCTGCGCGGGTTCAGAAAGATGGGTTCGCAGGAGGGATACCCGCGGTCCGTGACAAGCGTTGCCGTCACTACGATTCTCTGCAGATCCCACATGTAATCCACCCTCATGGCTTCTCACACAATACAATTGCTTCGCGCGGCCCTTGATAGTATTCGTAGGGCTCTGGGCCCAGGTCGGGCTCCGCGTTGACGCATCAGGAAATGGCAGGCATTGTACAAGCTATGGAAGCGGCAATAGCTTGAAGGTTTTGAGCGTCTCGCCCAGCACCTTTTCTCTTTGCGTGAAAAGCGATTCTCTAGTAGTAAGTGAGAAGTTGTAGAAGATGGGAACGTCTCCCGTCTTCCGCGTGGCGGAGATCGTCAGCCGCAGCGTCGTCTCGCTGGGCCTCGGGTTCTTTAGTCTCGCCAGCCGATAGTTGCCATCAAGGCCTCCGATGTTCACCCGCATTCTTCGCAGGACCGCCGACTCGTTCCCAACGGGCCCGCTGGCCTCGCCCGTCATTTCCGCCGCCTCGTAATAGGCATCTACTGCCAGAGTGTCATTCGGATCCTTAGAGAAATGAACAACAAAGCCGTGATTTGGTGCTCCTGAAGCGGCGCCTTCACCTTCCAGACCCTCAGGGATCAGAATAGAAAACCCATAATTTACATTCACATACGTTCCGTGATACAAAACTGCGTCATTGGTTAGGCGCGCCTGGCTCCGCGGCAGTGATTGATTCTGGTGTGACCGATTGGCTGACGCCCCCTGTTGGAAGGAAAATAAGGAAGCCGAAACGGAGACTACGACAATGGCTATCTGGATCACTTGCCACCTCCATCAGTTCTCACATCGCAGTCATCTTTCACATTTAAAACGGACTTATACATTCCAATTGTCTTCGTACTGTTGCTCAAGGTTCCACCTAGCAGAGTTGTTCGATAGTCATTGTTCTCGTTCTTATTATACCCGTGGGCAAGCAAGGCATCTACAAACTCGGACATCGAGGTTGTTCCACTAACATAGCCCGAGTACCGCTTTACCCAGTCGTCAGCGGACTGTCGATACGAACTGAAGAGTGAGATTTGACCCACCTGCGTTAGTTACCCCGAATAGATTGTGCAACTCCTGTGAATGAGGGCCGTTCCAGCCGCTTTCCAATGCAGACAGTGCCATGAGGAAGTCAACGTTAGTGTTTGCTGTCTGGGCCATGGAAACATAGAGACTCGGTGTTCTGAAAAAATCGCCAAGCGTATCCAGAACATTTTGCTGGCTTCTTCGCCGGCAGATATCTGCCTATCCTCGGCAGCTCAACATCATGGGAGCCTGCGCCAGTTGGGTGCTGTGGCCAGTACCCGCCGTTGCCGGCGGTTAGAGCGCATTGGGCGGCGGTGGTTCTGGAGGAACCGGGGGTCCGTTCCAAATCCATGCTCCACCACCAGCCCACTCGGATCGGTGAAATTCACAGGATCGCCTCCGACATACGCGTAGCGGTTCCAACTGTTGAGATTGGTCAGGTTGGCGCTGCCTCCGTAGGGGTCGGGGGTGGTGAACCGGCCTCCGACCGAGTCGTACCAGCGGTTGCGGGCGTAGTAGGCGTGGGCCTTGGTGCTCATTTTGTACGTTCCGTAGCTGTCCGAGCTGCCCGACATGGGCTCGCCGTAGGGGTAAAATTCGCCCTCCCCGGTCTCGTTCTTCTCTCGTCCCCAACCGGTCGGTCGCCACCGGCGTCATCATTCGGTGACACAAGTTTCGGCCTTCGACCACGCACCACAGGAGAGCGTGCGGCTTGCTCGGTACTGAGCCTCTGTGGGCGGTGGCATCATGGCAGCGAACGGGTACACCAGCGGAAAACGCGGATCAGAAGAAACCAATAATCATTACGGATATTCACCGTAACTGCAAAGTCGGGAAGGATTCTCTGCCATGCTCGAAACAACTCGAGTCCGATTTCGCGATCAGCAGGTGCGGCGCTCTTAGCATAGATCTCCGCCGACTGAAAAACATTAGGGTCCGGTTTCGAAAAGTCCAGGTAGAGAACCTCGAACTGCGAGCCACCGATGAAACACCTCAGGGGATTGGAGCCGGCTAAAACTGTCACTGAAGTCTGGCCGTGCTCATCGCGGACTCTCAACACCGCGGAACCATCTACGGCGATCATTTCCGCCATCGGCCCCACCGCTCCGGAGGCGAGTCTGTAAAGCCGCAGCCATCCGTCGAAAGAGAGGTGGTCATGCTTCGGGAGTGGGTAAGCTTCGGCTTCAGTGCGAAATAACTGGAGTTGCAGGAAACCCTTTGTTCCGTTCTCGTTCAGAAATGTTTCGACAGCCTCACCAGCTCAGGTTCACTAAAGGCGTTCTCACCAATTATTATGCCTCTCCTAAGAAAGCCCGGTCGCGAATCGTTCCAGAGCACCGTCTGTGCGGGTGCACACAGAGGTAGCAGGGCGACAATGCGAGTGTCTGTAGCTTCATGGCAATCTCCCGCAGTCCTTTTCCAACCAGTTGCTGATCGCTCTGCTGGTGGCGAGTTCAGCATGATCGGGATCTGGAGAAAGTGGAATACCCAACAACTCGACCGTTTTAGCGTCGGTCGCACACCGTAGGCCAGATGGAGCAATTCGTGCAGCAGGGTGATCGCTTGGTCCTTGGCGCTTTCGGTGTAGAATGATGCCCTTAGAAAGATCGACCTGCTCTCACCCGTAACAACAAATGCATTCGCAGGACTTGCGTCTTTTCCGTAGCTTGACAATGTCGGGTCTGGCAAATAGGAGTGCCCAACCGCCTCACTAAGTGGCAATGTTCCTTGGATGCCAAATGTATTGTAGTAGTAAGCGCTCCCTGCTATGGAGCGTAACTGTTCGTATAGCGTCACAGTGCCGATGTTTCGACTCGGCTCCTGGAAAAACTCCCTTACAGCCGTCGCCGAGATTATCAACGGCGCCCTGAGCTTGTTTTCGCAAGGAGCGGTTGTCGATGCCGCCGACATTCTTGCCATTTGCTTCGGGTCTTCCGGTCGTTCCTCGCCTGTCAGGTGCTGTGGCCAGTACGCGCCGTTACTGGCGGCCATTAGGGGGTTCGGGGGCGGTGGTTCTGGTGCGACCGGTGGCCCCATCCAAATCCATGCTCCACCATCCAGCCCGCTCGGATCGTTGAAATTCACCGGATCGTTGCCGGCATAGGCGTAGCGGTTCCAACTGCCTGGGTTGGTCAGGCTGGCGCTGCCTCCGTAGGGGTCGGGGGTGGTGAAGCGGCCCATGGCAGAATCGTACCAGCGGTTTCGGGCGTAGTAGGCGTTCGCACGGGTGCTCATTTTGTACGTTCCGTAGGTGTCCGAACTGCCCGACATTGGCTCCCCGTAAGGGTAGAATTCGCCGCTCCCGGTCGCGTTTTTCTCCGTCGCCAGCCGGTCGGTCACCACCGGCGTCATGGTCAACTTCAAGATGCCGTATTCTCTCCTAGCGCCAGTGCGGTTGCAAGCACGGTATCAGGGTGCCACGCCCGGCTTGAGAAATGCGGCAAAATCGCTTCTTCACAGTCCTGGAATGAAATGAGGCGGGCCGCGACGCGCCCTGGATTCCTGATAGGAGAGCGACGGAACGATATTGGGAAAACCTGGCCAACAAATCACTCGACAACGATCAGCCTCCTCATGGAAAGCTCTCTACGTTCACCGGCCTCCATGGCTCTGTCGGTGCAACTACCCGTGGAAGCAGATTCGCGGGTGGTTGGCGCTCGTCGAGTTTTTCAAAGCAGGTGACTGGTTGCGCATGACTTTGCCGGGCCTGGTTTCGTTTTTGCACGTTGCTGAATATCTGCATTAACAGCATCACTACTATAAAAAGAAAAACGACCAGGGGACCGCTCAGTTGCAGCAAAAGCACGACCGCCCACAAATTGTTGCCTGGATACAACCGGCGGAAGAGTCTTCCTATTACTGGGCCCTGTGTAACCGCGTTTCCAGGAAGTATCCTCTCGCCCGGGGGAAGCTTTTCATTCACCATCCGAAACATCCGCATATATAACACATGCGATATTGCTATGATGCACAGCAGGACCGCCAAGACAGCCAACATTAGAACGATGACCATCGTCGTCCGCCTAGTGCTCGCACAATCGCCATGCGAGAGCGAAACCCGCATCGAAGAAGTCGAAAGTAGCGGGTACGTTGTTTGGAAGTACGATGGTGCCAAGGGATGTGCCTTTTGTGCTCGATGCCGCCCCAGTCACACCCGTAGCAGAAAATCCTACGCCCACGCTAGCCGCCGCCTTCCAAAGTTGAGCTGCCCCAACCTTTGGCAGAACTCCTGTTTGGCCGTTGTTCACCCGTCCCGACACTCCACCTACAAGACCTCGCCCCACGGATCCCTGTAGCGCGGCCGACCACCCCCCATAGTTCTCGTTTTGGTCGCCGAGGTCGCCGAAGAGGAAACCCATGGTCGCCTGCAGCGATGCGCCGGCTGTCCATCCGGCCTGCAGCCCTCCGGAAGCGCACAGGCTCACCGCCCCGCTTTTGTAGTTTACGATCATCTCCAGGCTTCCGGTCTGACCTCCGATTCCTCCGCCGGAGACCGTCAGGCCATACACTCGCCCGACAGGCAGCCCCCCACACGCGATCTTACTAAACAGGTCCAGGGTCCGATCGATTTGGCGCCCCAGTGCCGCCTCGAAACTCATAGTACGGTCCGTGTCATTCCTCACTCGCGTCATCCTGCGTTCGTTCCCTGGTGCCCCCATGGACAGAAATACGTCGGTCTGGAAAAGCGGGACGCATTTGTGCCCGGTGCTGTCGGTTCTCGTTCCGGGCGGACATGCTTCAATAAGCCCGCTTGGATCGTTGAAATTTACTGGATCGCCTCCGACATAGGCGTAGCGGTTCCAACTGTTGGGGTTGGTCAGGGTGGCGCTGCCTCCGTAGGGGTCCGGGGTGGTGAAGCGGCCCATGGCGGAATCGTACCAGCGGTTTCGGGCGTAGTAGGCGTTCGCCCGGGTGCTCATTTTGTACGTTCCGTAGGTGTCCGAGCTGGCCGACATTTCCTCCTCGTAGGGGTAAAATTCTCCCTCCCCTATTCTGCATACTCTGTGTCGCGCCGCGCCGTCAAGGCTCTTCATGGAACGAGCTGCGATCGGCCCCGACCGCGCGCGGCTCCCGAGGTCGCCCACGGGAGGGCGAAGGAATGATTTTCAACGACCTTGACCGTCAATTCTCTCGACATCGGCGAGCCTTTTCACGAAGGGCCGTCCCGCTGATTCGCTGTCCATCATTGCGGATTCTCGGCTTTCGGCTCGCGCTGTAGTTTCCGGCTCCTTCCGAGTAGTCTGCTCTCTTGCTGCACGTCGGTGCGCACCCGCAACGGGCAGTTTGGTACATCGTAGACCGGCGCACCCTGCACTAGTTGCTGGAGGGGCTTCCAATTCGGATTAAGGAGCGGCACCGCATAAACTACATACTCTCGGCCTTGCTCGAACTGGTAGCCGGTGCACATCAAAGCATGCACGGTTGCGTGCACCCTCATCGTTGGCGTGACGGGACCTTTCCAGGCTCCATCAACATCGAAGGTTACGAGGGTGTGGTCGTCCAACGAGGGCGGCTGTAGTTCGGGCTTACCTGTCTTTGGATTCCGCACCTCGACCAGATTCATATGTTGGATATTCACCACCTTGCCCCGGAAGACGACCGCTGCCCTACGGTAAGCGGTTCTTTGCGGGATCTCCGAGCATTCACACGCCCGGATGGGCGCGCTCTGAACCCCAATCAATGCAAGCAGGAGAGCAACGTAGGATGCTTTTTTAACCGTTCCTGTTCGATGTTTCATCTCGTTACTCCGAAGCAGTCCGTGGCCAGTTTGACCGTCGCTTTGTCCGTAATAGGGTCGCTGGGGTCGAAGCCGAGTGCGCCCATCAGTTGAGGATCGAGAGCTCCTAAGTTGTGGATCGTCTCGTGCATGAGTAGCGCTGCATCATATCCTGTTGAGTGTTGGTTCAGGAAGGCCGCGTCAAAGAAAATCGTCCCCTGAAGTGCGGAGCCTGGCAGAGCCGCCTCGGCTTTGGTGTCTGGGAATAACCTGAAGTAGCCCCGTATCGATATGTTCCCGGTTAGAGCGTACTCGGGGCTGTCGCCAGGGAACAAATCCCGCTGGAGGCTGTTGCTCGTTCTGGCGTTTTCCCAACTGGAGCTGTTCGCTTGCGCCACGATGCCAAGGAGCCCCGACCCTGTCTGCTGCTGGATGCTTGCCAAGTCATGCAGGCAGTCCGAAGAAAGTGTTCCGTCGTACTGCTTTTGAGTGAGACGGTGTATGAGATCGTTCGCAGTGCTGAGCTTTTCTAACGCGCGGTTCCAGATTCTATCCTGGGGCGTTCCCGACACCGCTCGTCTTATCCGGCGAATGATTCCGTCGGAATTACGCGTCACGGCCAGAATGTCGTCGAACGAATAGATTGGAATGCAGGCGTGCCCGGTGCTGTCAGTTCTTGTCCCCGCAGGACATGCTGCAAAAAGCCCGCTTGGATCGTTGAAATTTACCGGATCGTCTGCCGACATACGCGTAGCGGTTCCAACTGCCGGGGTTGGTCAGCTTGGCGCTGCCTCCGTAGGGGTCCGGGGTGGTGAAGCGGCCCATGGCGGAATCGTACCAGCGGTTTCGGGCGTAGTAGGCGTTCGCCCGGGTGCTCATTTTGTACGTTCCGTAGGTGTCCGAGCTGGCCGACATTGGCTCCCCGTAGGGGTAGAATTCGCCGCTCCCGGTCGCGTTTTTCTCCGTCGCCAGCCGGTCGGTCACTATTGGCGTCATGGTCGTGAACACCGGTTGGCCGCGCAGATCCTCCGGCACGGGGAATGCCTCCAGCCGGGCGCGCAGCGCTTCCACGGAAATGAAACCCGGAATCTGCTGCCCGTTCGGAAGCTCGATGCTGTGATACCAAGCGTCTTGGGAAAGCGCCTGAACCTGCGCCTGGGTCAGCACCGTGAACTGCTCTCGGATGTCGCTCATTTCGATCCAGTAGTTCGCGCCCGGCTTCTTCTTCCGCGCGAACAGCCATTATTTCACGCCGCCGTATTCACGCGTCGCAGGTTTCGTCTTGATGTAACGCGAGGTGGGGAGCGCACTCGTGCGATGTGGCGGGCGCGCGCCTGCGGTCACGTTGGTTTGGGGAGTGTCCATTTTTGGAGTTGGCTTGGAATCCGGGACGGCGCCGGATTTCCCATTTGTTGCGGACGGAACTCGAAAGGGGACTCCTGAATTCCATGCAGGATGTTTCTGCGTTTATCGCCATTCGGCGGGAGGATGTACACATTCTCGCGGAGAATGGAGGATCGCGGCAGCACCGAAAGCGCCATTCGGCGGCCCGGCCCTGCGGGCCGGTGGGACTTTATTGATGGGAACCGTAGCCGCGCTTTTGCGCGACTACGGCCATTCAAAGGCAGGCCCTCCAGGCCTTTTATGGGTGAAGGCAATCTTGTGCCTGGCCAGTCCAGGCTCCAGCCGTTCCTTCGAGCTTGTTTCCACAATGATTGCCGTACCTTTCCGTCCATCTCACCGAAGGGCACCGTGGGGCGGATTGCACAAACGTCCCGCGGTGCGTGGCACGCGGCGCAACCCTTTCCGGGTTCTTCCTTTTTCCGTTTACCCTGGGTAGCGGCTGTGGCCGCAACCCTGGGCTGGGGATACGTATCCCGCTTCGCGGGAACGCTGCACGCCTCAGGCCGATTCTCTTCGATCCTCCAATTTGTGGTACACGGAGAGAGGGCTCGTTTTTCCGGCAAAAGAGGATTCCCATCATCGAGGGCGGCGGCCAAAGCTCTCTGCCTGTTTTGGCTGTTCGTTTCAAGTTATGATCGATGCAGACCTTTACGTCTGATGGAGCGATATAACCCTGCGTGTCGGAGTACCAGACAGCCCGGTTGCGCGCATTCGCGCAGTGTGTTTGAATTTTCTACAGAATCAACTTGGGCTTTCCAACGTACCTGCTAGATAAGACTCACTTTTCGCTCTGGTCAGGGTCTTTTGGAAGGACGATTGCACATTCGAAGCGGCGAAAGCTGCGTGTCATCTCACCCGTCCGGGCGAAATCTGTTTTGGGGCCCACGAGACGGGCAACCGAGGTCCGAGTGGGAAAGGACGGCTGCCATGAGCGCCACCACCTCTACGAAGAAGGAACTGGAAACTTTACGCACTCTTCCGGGCGACGACGTCCGCCAGATTCTCTGGCGCTTCGCCGACCGCTACGATTTGCAGATGCTGGTGCAATCGGTGCGGGCCGTCGCCCGCGGGACCGGTAGCCCGGCTGGTGGCGGGAGGGGCCCGCAACACCCACGAATGGACGCCGCGAGAAGAATGAGCTGCTCGATGAATACGACCGCGCCGGCATCAGCTCCGTATACATGGAACCGGGCGATGGCGGCTACATCGAGGGGCCGAAAAACCTGGCGCTGGCGCTGGTGGCCTTCGAGCTGGCCTGGGTGGACGCCGGGAGCGGCCACCGGAAGCCTGGCCGGCTGCCTCGCGCTGGCCCCCATCCACGAGCGCGGCACGCCCGGAGCAGCGGGCCCACTACATGGCGCTGTGCGCGCCCGACCCCACCGGCCAGCGCAAGCCGTGGCGCGGCGCTTTCGCGCTGACCGAGCCACTGCCCTACGTCGGAGTCGAAACCGGCCTGCTGTCCGGCAAGCTGCGCATCTTCGAGTGGGAAGAGGGGAAGCGAGCCCATTATCGAGGTGAGCAAGCGCGGCCGCTTCATCACCAACATGGGTTTCGCCAACTTCGTCACCGCGGCGGTGGATTCCGGCGACCCGCGCATCAAGGGAAGCTGCATGGTCATTCTGGAAGAGAACGACGAAGGTACGTTCGACCGCGGCACGCCAGCGCGCAAGCTGGTGCACCAGCTCTCTTCCACCAACGATCCGGTTTTCAAATTGCGGGTGCCGGCCAGCCGCATCATCGGCGGCTACAAGTGAAGGACGGCGTCATCGTCCCCAACTTACAGCCACGGCGAGGTGATCGAGGCGGTCTTTCGCCGGACACGCGTGACGGTGGGCATCATGACCGCGGCCAAACTGCTTTCGGCCATCGAGCCGGTAATCCGTTACCATCGCGACCGGTTTCGCGGCGGCGAGGCGGTGCCTCCGGGTTCGCCGCGCTACGAGCTCGGCTTGCAGCAGCGCGAAGACGTGCTGCACCGTCTGATTGATATTTGGGCGAACCGGCGAGGCGGCGGCATCGCTGGGCTTTGCGGCGGCCCGCGTGTTCGACGAACTGGACCCCATCGAGCGTGAAAAAGACCGCCTGCTGGCCTCCCGCGGCATTAAAGGCGGAACCTCGGCGTTCAAGGAAATGCGCCGGCGCGGCAGAAAGACGCGATCGAATATCCTGGAACTCGACTCGCGCAAGCCGGAAACGCGCGACGAGGCGCGCTATGAAGAGTTGGGCGAGCGACCCCATCGTCCGCTTCCTGCTGCTCGACTCGGTGGCCAACGTACTGTGTCCCGCCGCCAAGCTTTGGAACACCGGCCACGGCGCCAACATGATGCGCGAGGCGGTGAGCCTGGTGGGCGGCTACGGAATTACCGAAGACTGTCCGGGCTTCCTGGGACACAAGTGGATGGATTCGCAACTGGAGGCAACCTACGAAGGTCCGGAAGCGGTGCAGCGACGGCAGCTCAGCGTCACCATGACTAACGAGGTGTTCCTGGCGCAGTTCCGGCTAGTGGATTCGGGAGATGCGGCAAGATTGCGGGTCAGCGTCCGGGCACCGGCGCCTGCTCGCTGGCCACCGCCATGACGCTGTGGCTGTGGACGCTCGAGCGCCTGCAAACCAGCAAGGATGCCGACGGACTGAAGCTGTTCCAGGGGTCGCGCCAGGGAATCACCTTCGCGCTGGCGGACGCGTTGTGCTGGCTGATGGCCGCGCGCTGTCACATTCTCGACGTGGTCGAGCTGATCGAAAAAGGGCCGGAAAACCCGCTGCTCGGCGAGGGATTCGAGGGCCTGGCCGGATTTCTCACCGACGTCTGCCACGTTCACACCGCGCGCGCCTGCGGCGAAGTGGGACGGATTTCGGCCGAGCTGGTTTTCGGCTACAATCGCCATCCGGCGTGGGATTGCGACACCTCGTGCAGTTGCTTCGACGAAAATGAGCTGGACGCCATCGACAGCCTGGTGCCCGGCATGAGCGCTTTCGCCACCGACGTGGTGGCAGCCGGCGGCCGCCATCCGGCCAAGGCCGGACCCTGCGTGAAGCCCGACGGCTACGAAGACTTCCTGCGGATGCGCACCAAACTGGACGGCTGCCTCACCGGCAGTCTGCTGGCCAAAGACCGCGCTGCGATTTCCTTGACCAAGGTGATGATTCCGGCGGCCCTGGATTACCCGGCATGAGCGAGACGAGCGTGCCCGCGGTCGAACGGCAGTCGATGGACGTGGACATCGTCTGCGTCGGCTTCGGTCCGGCCACCGGCGGCTTTCTCACCACGCTCACCCGCGCGATGACCGAGGCCGACGGGTCTCCGGCTTTCGAAAGCCAGGTGATGCCGGGCATGCCGCCGCAGGTGATCGCCTACGAACGAGCCGACGATATCGGTTTCGGCGTTTCCGGCGTGGTGACGCGTGCGCGGGGCATCCGCGCGTCGTTTCCCGACTTCGACCCGGCGCAAATCCCCATGGCGGCCCCGGTTCGCGACGAGAAAGTGCTGTACCTGCTCGACCCGCACGGCGCCAGCCGCCGCCCCTGGGCGATGCGCGCGGCCGACCGGCTGATTCGCGCGTTCCGTTTGGGGCTGAAGCTGGAGCACGACGCGCTCGAGCTGCCGTACACGCCCGAGTTCCTGCACAAAAAAGACGGCTTCGTGGTTTCCATCGGCCAGTTCAACCAATGGGTGGGCCAGCAGATCATGCTTGGCGGAGCCGCCCAGGTTTGGCCGGCGACGCCGGTGGCCGCACCGCTGATCGAGGGCCGCCAGGTGAAAGGCGTACGGCTGATCGACCAGGGCGTGGATGCCGCCGGGAACCCCACCGAGGCGTACCTGCCGGGCATGGACGTGCGTGCGGCGCTCACCGTGGTGGGCGACGGCCCGGTCGGCCCGGTCGGCCGGGAGATCGACGAGCAGCTCGGCGTGCCGGGCGAACACCAACGCAACGAGTGGGCCGTGGGCATGAAATTCGTCATCGACCTGGCCGAAGGCGTCGAGCTCGAACCCGGCACCGTGTTCCATACCATCGGCTACCCGGAACCCGAGATCTTCGGCTTCTTCTACGTGCATCCCGAGCGTGTCGTTTCCACCGGCATCTTCGTTCCCTCCTGGTTCGACAGCCCGGTGCGCACCGCCTACCGCTATTTGCAGCACTTCATCCAGCATCCATACTCTGTGGCGTTATCTGAAGGGCGGGCGGCTGCGTTCCTGGGGCGCGAAGTCGCTGCAGGAATCGGGCAAGCGGGGCGAGCCGTTTCTGGCGGGCGACGGCTACGCGCGCATCGGCGAAGGCTCGGGAAGCACCAACGTGCTCACCGGCTCGGGCGTGGACGAGGCCTGGACCACCGGTACGCAGCTTGCCGAAGCGGTGATCGAACTTTTGAAAGAGGGCCGAAACCTTTCACTCGCGAAGTTAACCTGGAGGCCACCTACGTCGCCGCCGCCGGGAAAGCTGGGTGGAGCGGGAAGGCCGGGTTGCCGAACGGGCCCGCGACGGGTTCCAGAAAGGAACCGTACGCGGGTTGGTTGGGATGGCGCTGGCAGGGCTTTCGGGCGGCCGCCTGGCCTGGCCGGGAAAGCCGCGGCCAACCTGGGAACGTCTGGGCTCGATGGAGGAGTTCTTCAGCGGACCGCATTTCCGGCGGCCGAGATCCAAGCCTCCGCGAGGAGTGCGCCCGCCTCTCGAAGCCGTTGCACGACGCCCTGATGGAGCGCTGCGGCTGGCCCGCAAATCGAATACGACGGGCAGTTGATCGTGACCCAGCAGGACGCTCTGTTGCTGGGGGGCAAGGTGCAGGCGCCGGCGGGCTACGCCGACCACGTGGTTTTCCTATATCCCGAACTTTGCGAAACTTGCGGTACGCAGATCTGCGTCGAGGTCTGCTCGGGCGAAGCGATTCATCCCGGCGAAGGCAGGCCGTCCGGCGTTCGACCGCGAAAAGTGCGTCCACTGCGGGGCGTGCTTTGTGGAACTGTTCGCGGGAGACGCCGCAAGGCGGCAATATCGCTTTCCGCGCCGGTGCGGGCGGACTGCATTCCAGCGAAAACTGAACGCAGAACAGGAATAACAGTATGGCTTATCAAATCGTCGTTTGCGGCGGCATCGCTCCCGATCCGCTGCAAACCCTGGAACCCGTAACGGGCCCGGCCGGCCCGGCTTTGAAGAACGAGATGATGCTGCCGGCGGTGCTCGACCCGTGGGCCTGGCACTCTTTATTTGAAGCCGGCAATCTGGCCAAGTCGTCGCCCGGCAGCAAGGTGTATCTGGTCTCGCTCGGCCCCAAGGCCAAGCTGCAACAGGTGATGATGACGGTGGCCCAGAAACTGCCGTTCGAGCTGACCGTGGTGGACGGTCCGGCTGGTGGGTTCACCGACAGCGCTGAAACGGCCCAGGCCCTGGCCGGCGCCATCCAGGCCATACCCGGCATCGACGTTTCCCGCGTACTGGTGTTCGGCGGCTGGGAGTCGGCCACCCGCGGCGCCGGGACAACCATGCAGATGGTGGGCGAGCTGCTCGGCATCGTCGACCAGTTCCAGGGCGTCGACGAAATCAAGGTGGAAGCCGACGGCTCGTTCCGCATTCTCGAACGCATCGAAGGCGGCACCCACCAGGTATCGACATGCGCCGGTCCGCCGGCGGTGCTGGGATGGGCCACCGGCAGTCTGCCCGAGCCGCCCAACCAGCCGCAGGTGGGCATGATGAATATGCGGGGCATCATGCCCGCCCTGCAAAAGGCCCGGCCGGCGGGGCTTACCGGCGGCGGCATTGAATATCTTTCCGTCGCCCTTCCCAAACAACAGCGCGAAACGCTGGTGGTGAAAAACATTACGCCGGAACAGGTTGCCGACGAAATATTCAAGTGGATTCAGAGGTAGGCCGGCAGGCTGCCAGTGGAGCGAATTCCCGTGGATCACATACTACTTCTTCTACACACCAACGAAGACGGCTCGCTGCCGAAGGCCGCGCGCGAGGCCGTCGGCGACGGCGGCCGGGCTGGGCGGCGCAAGTTGGGACCTCGGCCTGGTGGGCGGCGACGTGAAGGCCGCCGCCGATGAGCTGGCGGATTGCGGCGCGGCACGCACGCTGGCTGTCTCGGGCGAGGACTTCTCGGTTTCCCGTTACGCGACGGATGCCGCCGCGGCCGAGGCCATTTGCCGCGCTTCCGGGGCCGGCCTGATTCTGGCGCCGCATACTCCGCGCTGGGCGCGCAGCCTGCCGGGCGTGGCGCACCGTATCGGCGCGGCCATCGACGCGCACGTTGCCGGCGTGGAGACGACGCAAGGCGTCTCGATCACCCGCTGGTACTATCGCAAGCGCATTGAAGGCAAGCTGACCAGGGCCAAACGTCCCTGGATGCTGCTGCTGGACGCCGGTTCCCCGGCGGAATGGACCGGCGCTCCGGGCACGGCAAACGTCGAAGCGGTGCCCGTCGCCGTGGGCGACAACCTGAAGCGCACCACCGTCGTCGGATTTCAGTCGCCGCAGACCGATCAGCAGACTATCCGCCCCGAGTCGCCGCTGCTGTTCGTCGCCGGCGCAGGCTGGACCAAGAAGCAGCCCGACGGCCAGGTTCATACCGGCGAGGCCGCCGAGCTCATCCTGGGCTTTGTGAACGGCGCCAAGGCATCGCTCGGCAGCAGTAAATCGCTGGTGGACCTGAGCGGCGAAGGGCAGGCCGTACTTCCCTTCCTCACGCACCTGCACCAGGTGGGACAAACCGGCTCGACGCCCCGGCACAAGAAGGGCCTCTCCACCTGTTGCCACGGAGAGGAGCCGCACGTGGTGGGCTGGCGTTTCATCGCCGAGCGCCGCGCGGTGAACCTGGACGCCAACTGTGGCTGGGCCAGAGGCAAAGCCGACGTTCTTTACGTGGCCGACGCCTTCGCGGTGATGCGTGCGTTGAACGAAAAACTGAAGTAGCAGCTACCCGCCGCCGCTGTTGCGCAGAATCCAATCCAGCGTCGCAGGGATTCCCGCGTGGTACGGTGTCACCGGCAGTTCTTGCAGCAGCCCCTTGAGTTTGGCGCCGTTGTATTCGATGGAATGGGCGTAGAGCGGCGCCATCGGAAGAAACAGGCGGAGTTGCCGGTTGAACAGGCCCGCCAGGCGCAGCAGCACAGGACCTGCCTGCCGGATTTTAACCTTCCGGCTGAGATGGCGGCTCGCGATTTCCATCGCCCGCACGGCACTGATCGGTCCGGCGCCAGGGACGATCCACCGTTCCCCATAAGCCTCCGGGTAGTGCGCCAGATCGGCCACCGTCTTCATGCCGTCCGGAACGTAGAGATATTCACGCGCGTTTTTCGCCGATCCGATCCAATTCACCGTCTTTCCCGCCGCCGCTTCCTGCAACGCCTGCTGCAGGGTGGAAGACATTTTTTCCGGCCCATAGAAATCCGGTAAATGAACCACCGCCGCGCCGGCCTGTTGTAGGATATCCTCGGCTTCCCGCCTCATCCGCACGGCAAACGGACCGCCGCTGCGCGGGTGGTTTTCCGATATTCGTAACGAGACCTGCGGAAGGTACGCCCAAAAACTGGAAACCTGCACGCACCGCGCACCGGTGCGATTCACGGCGGCGGCAATGTTGCGCGCGCAAACGCCGTGGTCGGCCATCCGGTCCGCCGGCAGACCGATGCAGTCGAACACCACGTCGCAGCCCTCGACGGCCCGCAGCGTTTCATCGGCACTCAGAGCGTCGGCGGCGACGCGCTCCAGCCCGGCTTGCGGAAACGTCCGCTCCAGGTTCGAGGCGCTTCGCGACACCACGCGCACGGCCACGCCGCGGTCAAGAAGCTCAACGGCGAGGAACTTGCCGGTGACCCCGGAAGCACCTAAAATGGCTGCCTTGGTGAGCTTGAGTTTCATGAGGTCCCCTCTAACCAGGGTAAAACATTGGCCAATTAGGGGACTTAACGCCCGCGCTGCCGGGCCTGATGGCAGACGCATCCGGCGCGGTTGCGCCGCCACGGCGGGGACGTCAAAGTGGTATGTGATTCTCCGAAGCCTCGCTATTTCTCACTTCGCCGGTGTGTTGGGGACGACTGTCCTGGATGCCGCTGCGCCGGCTGAGAAAACGGTCAACCGCGACGCGCGCAGCCGCATCAAATCCAGGCTGTTTGTTCCCGATCCACTGCCGCCGCTCAAGGCCGAAACTTACGGCTCGTTCGAGCCTGCGCCCGGGGTGGTGGCCGAGCGTGGCGCAACGCTGATCTGGAACGGCGCCAACGACGACGTGGTGGCAGTTCCAGGAATGGGGCCGCATTTTTTCGAGGACTTACGCAGCCACACCATCGCTCTGCTCGGCGGCGCGAAGAATATTTTCGAATTTGGCTTTACTCCGGAAGGAGGGCACCGCCCATACTTCGTCACCCGGCCCGTGGCCCTGTGGCTGCAAGAGCATCTGCACTTCCCCAACTGGACGGAGCAAAAGATCGGACAGATGCCGCAAACTCACATTCTGGATTGGGCGGCGTAGCGGCACATTGCGATCGAGCGCCAATATGCGACCGAGCTGCGCGAAGGCGGCACGCGAGCGTTGGGCGCCGACTTCGGAGCCGTGCCGCACGACGAGCTGAACGCCCTGCCACGCGAACTGTGGGAGCGGGACAAGCACAAGTACGTATACGAAAGCTGGCTGAAGGCGGCCGGGGAAGCGTCGCACCGGGAAGGTCGCCGCCAGAACGAGTAAGAACGCGAAAACCGGGCCACAATCCGAAATCCCATGGCGATTTCGCGCTCCCGCGATACAATGGGACGCGAGGTGTGGAAATGGAAAACCGTGAACTCTCCCGCCGCGGGCTACTGGGCGCCGGCGGCGCGATCCTGGGAAGCTGGGCCCTGGGCGGTGTCGCCAAGGCAAAAGAAGCACCCGCCTCGGCGGTGGCGATCGCGCGCTGCCGCTCCTACGAGCCCGCTCTCATCGACCAATCCCTGCGGACCATGTTCGATCAGATCGGCGGCATCGGTTCGCTGGTGAAGAACAAGACGGTGGCTATCAAGCTCAATCTCACCGGCCAACCGCAGCGCTTCCCCATCGACCCGGCCCTGCCCTACCGCTCGGAACCCAACACCGTGCTGGCCACGGCTCAACTGATCGCGCGAGCCGGGGCACGGCGTATCCGCATCATCGAGACGTTCTTCCCCGCGGGACAGGACATGGCCCTGTGGGGGCGCTACCAGCTCGACATCAACGCCATCAACAACGTCGGCTGCAAGGTGGAGTGGGAAAACGGGCAGAACATGGGGCGGGAGAAGCGCTACGCGCGGATGAAGGTGCCGTCAGGTCCCTACATGTACCCCACGTACGATCTCAACCACAGCTTTGCGGATTGCGACGTGTACGTTTCCATGTCGAAGCTGAAGAACCACTGGCTGGCCGGCGTGACGATGTCGCTGAAGAACAACTTCGGCATCACGCCGTGCTCGCTTTACGGTGGCGACTGCGGGACGGACGGCAACGAGGATCCGCACCAGGAGCGCGGGCCGGTGTGCCACAACGGGGCGCGGAAACCGGCGGCCTGGGTGGCGCAGGAGCTGCATCCCGATTCGCCGCGCGACCCGGGCTACCGCATCCCGCGCATTGTGTCGGACCTGGTGCGCGTGCGGCCCATCGATCTGGCCATCGTGGACGGCGTGGAATCCATCCGCGGCGGCGAAGGCGCGTGGAACCCGGGTGTGCAGCTCATCAAGCCGGGGGTGATGCTGGCGGGAAAGAATCCCGTATGCACAGACGCCGTATGCATGGCGGTGATGGGCTACGATCCGCACGCGGACCGCGGCACCAAGCCGTTCCTGCGCGGCGACAACACGCTGAAGCTGTGCGAAGCGGTGGGCGTGGGCACCACCGACCTGACACGTATCGAAGTAGCCGGATTGACTGTGAAGGAAGCCTTCCACGACTTCGGCCCCGGGCCGACCGGCCAGAAAATCTGACCGCCATTTCCAGGCGGGTGCACCAGCGGCACGGGTGTCCCCACTTTGACCGGCGCGGCCGCGTCGACACCCTGGAAAAGGTGAAGACGCCGCGGGTGCCGCTCTGCGTCAGCAGGAACTTCGGCACGGCGTTACCGGTATGGGCGGCCAAGGTGGGGCGGTTAGCCAATCCTTAAACGAATCCGCGAGGAGCCGCCTTCCCACTTCGCTGCCAACTCATCACTCAGTACCCAGGTCCGCTTCCATTTTCGCTTGGCTTTATCCCGCTGGCGCGCATCCGGCGCGAGAGGCCGTGCCGGACTTTGGTTGGTAAGCGGGTTGTGGCAATGTAGAAGCACGATGCGCATCTAACTTGATTTCAATGCGAGCACGCCGGTAGCGCCCGAGGTTGCCGCGGGAATGCAGGCGGTGCTGAAAGCGATGCCAGTACCTCCCGAAGCTGGAATGGGGGCAATCCGGTTCAGCCTGGGCCGCACGACACCGGAAGACGAAATTGAAACGGTTGTAAAGAAGCTGAAAGTAGTACTCGCGTGATGGTCTCGCGCACACGGATCTACTCGCTCTGCAGCAGCAGAGCCCAATCATTATTGTCGGGCGTTGCGGGCGAAGTCCACATGGGACCGGCTGCCGTTGGAAGCACTTTTGTCTTCCCGGTTGAAGGATCGAACCAAATTCCGTGGTAATTTCCCGCTTCAAGCCGCACCGTCGCCTTTCCTCCGTGTGGCAGATACACAGCGTAAATCGCGCCGGGGTTCGCCAGGCAATAGTTTCCCTTGTTCACCAGTTCGTCGTGAGGTTCAGTTTTCCACCACTTGAAGCCGGTGAAAAAATCGACCATGTGCGCGTAACCCTGAAGCATCGTCATCGAGTCGTCGCCACGGCCGTTCATCCACCCGCCACCCGTGTCCGGCCATATATTTGTTCCACGACGTGCCGTCTCTCCGGTTGTCTGGTAGCCCCCGGCCATGACGATTTCCCATGCGGTTCTTCGGAGAGTGTCGGCTGACTCAGACCCCGGACCCTTGGCCCACAATGGGTAGTGATCCTCATATCCGTACTCCTCATTGGTCTGCGGGATGATACGGCCCAGCTCTTTCTGCTTTCGACGCTCACTCAGCATAAACGAATGCTGGTTTCTCGACCACTCCTGGAACGAGGTAAAGTCAAACCAGTCGGAGGTACGATCCTGATGCGCGTTGTCCACGGGATGGCTGGTTGCCAGATGCCGGTATGGATCCCATTCCTTGATGAGGGTCCCGGTGTTGTGTGTCCAGGTGTCGTCGCGATACTGATCGAGGTCGTCGCCGAGATCCCAGGTAATGTTTGAAAAAGCCCCAAACCGGTTGACACAATAGCGGATAAACTGGCGCTCATCGGCACTGCCCGGCGCCGGGTGAACGCGGCTATCGTTCATGTCGAGCACCAGCGAGAAGATCATGTCGCGGTCGCGAGCGAACCGCAGCGCCCGCTCGAACTTCTGCCAGTACGACACGTTGAAACGAGTGTAGTCAAACCCGGGGTGATAGATATCGTCAGGCGAACCTAGGTCGCCAAGGTCGTTGAACAAGCTGAGGCCGCGCCCGAAGCCGAGGCGCTGGCCGACGCGCCCGGCGTAGTGGAGAAGGCGAAAGTCCTTAGCCTCGGGCCAAAGCTGGAGGAAAGGTGTCCAGTTGGGGCCAGCCATAACCGGTTCACCGTAATACAAATGGGTCCTACCCGCGACGGTGACCCGCATTCGATTGATTTTCAACCGATGGAGTCGTGCAATGGCGGACTGAATGACCTTTTCATCCCGCCAACCCATCAACCAGTAAGCCGTCGTTCCGTTGAAGAAGTAATGCTCACCGGTGCCTTCCCAGATGAAATGCCAGCGATTGGCGGGGTCGATCCGAATGGGGCCGCGCCGGTGTCCGTCCACTACGTGAAAACTTCCGGTTGTACTCGCTCTCAACCAGCCACGGCGATACTCCACCGTGTAGTTGTAGTCACCCGGAGCCGGCGGCATGAAGCGTATACGGTACACACTCCCGTCCATTGAGTCGCAGAACCCTTCTACACGCCACTGCCTGCTTCCGCCCTCTGTCCGGAAAAACCCGTTGAGCGTCGCATCCGTGAAAGGATTCGGAGTATGAGGCCACCTGGCGTTCGCCGTCACCTCAATGAAGTCGTAAGCCTCGACGGTATGGCGGGATTGAGCGAACGCGACACGTCCAAGGAAGTTGCCGTTACAGCCATACTCGAGCCCGATACAGGCACACAGGAGAGCGACTAAGGTCAGATTGGCTCTGTCGGTTTTCAGAAGTACCATGTCGCTCTAATGCCGCGCCCTGGATGATGCATTTGCTATGTTCGCCGGGACAGGCTGTTGCGATGGGTCGGCGAAATCTGCGATAGCGGCAGGCGGCTCTGGCGCGTTCGCTGGTTTTGCATGTCCGGCCACCTGCCTGCGCTGCCCCGTTGCCTCACGCCCGCAACGCTTCCACACCGCGTCCTTGTTCCTCATCATAGCAAGCACCGTTCCAGGCAACTGCCCATGGTCCGCCAAGGTCGTCCCCGGCATCACAATAGCGTTTCTGATCGCTCACCTCAGGATCACGCGGAGGGGTCGACGGCACAACAGGCCGCCGCCGCGCATGATCTGCTACCTTTCTTATTGATGAAAACCACCATCCTCGTCCTGCTGCTCGCCGCGGCTGCGTTCGGCGCCACACAGAATTACGACGTTGTCGTCTACGGCGGCACAGCGGGCGGCGCCATCACGGCGATAAGTGCCGCCCGCGAGGGCTTGAAAGTCGCCCTCCTGGAGCCCGGCACGCACATCGGCGGCATGGTCTCCGGCGGCCTGGGCTGGACCGACTACGGCAAGAAGGAAGTCATCGGCGGTGCCGCCCTCGAATTCTATTTCCGCGTTGGCAAGCATTACGGACTCTGGCGCTACGGCCAGGAAATCGGCTGGCTGCACTCGCCGCACGTGGCCGAGCAGATCTTCCGCGAAATGCTGCGCGAAGCAAACGTCACCGTGCTCGAACGGCACCGGCTGAAGGAGCGCGGCGGCGTCCGCAAAGAGGGCTCGCGCGTGGTCGAGATCGCCACAGAAAACGGCGATACGTTCACCGCCGACATCTTTGTGGACAGCAGCTATGAGGGCGACCTGATGGCGCAGTCGGGTGTTTCCTACACCTGGGGCCGCGAGCCCTCCAGCCAGTACGGAGAATCGCTGGCCGGCGTGCGCGACCGAACGCCCTTCCATCAGTTTCTGGTGGATGTCCCCGCCCGTGACGCAAACGGCAAACTGCTGCCGGAAATTCAGACCGAATCGCTCGACCCTCCGGGGACCGGTGATAAGAAGGTGCAATCCTACAACTTCCGAATGTGCTTCACGGACGTACCGGACAACCAGGCGCCCTTCCCAAAACCGGCGAACTACACCCCGGCTCGATATGAGTTGCTGGCGCGCTTCATTGCCGCGCGGACGAAAAAGGAAGGCAGCGTGCCCGAACTGGGCACCCTAATGAAAATCGACCGCCTGCCCGAGGGCAAAACCGATATCAACAATAACGGTGCGTTCTCCACCGATTACCTGGGCGGCAGTTGGGACTATCCGGAAGCAAGCTACGCGCAGCGCGAGAAAATTTGGCAGGCGCACAAGGACTATGTCGCCGGCTTCTTCTATTTTCTGGCGCACGACCCACAGGTGCCCGAGCCGTTGCGCAACGAGATGAACCGCTGGGGGCTGTGCAAGGACGAGTTCACCGACACGGACAACTGGCCCCGCCAGCTTTACATCCGCGAAGCCAG
This sequence comes from Bryobacterales bacterium, assembly GCA_963810595.1. Taxonomy (GTDB): domain Bacteria; phylum Acidobacteriota; class Terriglobia; order Bryobacterales; family Bryobacteraceae; genus CAWEOG01. The sequence goes on from CAWEOG010000007.1 coordinate 373,585, forward strand.
GCGCATGATCGGCGAATACGTGGTGCTGCAGAAGGACCTGCAAACCGACCGGACCAAGCCCGACCCCATCGGGATGGGCTCGTACAACAGCGATTCCCACAACGTCCAGCGAACCGTGGATGCGGAAGGTTTCGTACGCAACGAAGGCGACATGCAGGTGCCGGTGACGCCCTACCAGATCCCTTACCGGGTGATGCTGCCGAAAGCGGCGGAGGCTACGAATCTGCTGGTACCGGTGGCGTTTTCGGCCAGCCACGTCGCCTATTCGTCTCTCCGAATGGAGCCCCAGTACATGATCATCGGCCAGGCCGCCGGGGTGGCCGCGAAGCTCGCGATCGCAAGCGGAAAAGCCGTCCAGCAAATCGACACCAAGGCGCTGACCGACCGGCTTCTCGAACTGGGCGCCGTGATGGAATACCAGCCCTCATCGCAGGAAAAAGCGCTGGAGATCTTCCGGCGCACCGTCGGACGGTAAATATCTCCCGGCCCAACCGCCGCGCCTCTCCTGGTAGGCTGGTCGGAAGCCGGCCGAGGAGTGATACATCATGTTCAGACAATTGCTTCTTTGCGTTTTCCTGGTTTCGCTGTTTCCGCCGCCGCAGTTCGGTCTGGAACGGCCCGACGTCACCTTCAAGGTCTACCAATTCCCGCCCGATCAGATTCCCCGCATCGACGGGAACACCGACGACTGGTCGATGGTGCCGGCGAGCTACGCCATCGGGATGGACCAGCTTATGGACACCGAGCAGGGCCACGGCATGAATCACGACCCCAAGAACCTCGACGTCAAAGTCAAAGTGGGCTGGGTGAAAGGTCTTAACCGCCTGTACTTCCTGTACGAAGCGTACGACAATTACTGGGACTTCTCGCGCACCGATCTGCACAACGACATCTTCGAAGTGGTGGTTGACGGCGACCTCTCCGGCGGGCCCTTGATCGATATTTATCACCGCGATGTGTGGACCCCTGAAGCGGTGGGCCAGGCACGCTCGGTGATCGACCCGCGCATCAGCGAGCGGGAAGCGCACTGGAACTTCCACGGCGTCCACGCGCAGAACTACCACATCTTCACGCCGCCGGGCGACAAGGACTGGGCCATGGCCTGGGGCTGCGCGCAGTACACCAAGCGGCTGCCCTACGCCAACGCCGCCTACCACTACAACTTCAAACCGGGAGAGAGCGGAAAGCTGGTGCTGGAATTCTGGATTACGCCCTTCGACTACGCCCCGTGCGACGGTCCCCAGCGCGCCGTGGAATCGGTCCTCACCGAGAACAAGCTGATCGGCCTGTCGTGGTGCGTGATCGATTACGACGACGTCCATGCCCGCAACCGCGTGGGCTTCTGGAACCTTTCTCACAAACAGACCATGTTCGGGAACGCCAGCGACCTGGTAGGCTTCCGGCTCATGCCGCTCGAAGCTCGATGGCGCAAAGCCATCCAGGCGAAATGGTCGTACACGGTGGCGGACATGGATCGCCGGCTGGTGGCCTTCAAAGACGAATCCGAAGGCGAAATCACATCCTGGAAATGGGACTTCGGGGACGGCTCCACCTCCACCGAGCAGAACCCCGTGCACCAGTACAAAACCGGACGGGACTACACGACTACCCTCGAAGTGGAGGGTCCCGCCGGCAAATCGCGCCTCGCCAACGTGTGGGGCGTCTCGGTCAAGTAAGCCCGTGCAGCGGGCGGGAGAAAAACCTAGAGCCCGAGCACGTTTCGGAGAGCCTGCTCGACTTCTCTCATGCGGTTGGGCGGAAGCGAGCCGGCACGCACGGGTACGCCGGCGCGGACGTCCACAAACCGATTCGGATCCAGAGATCGGAGTTGGAAGCAGAGAAACACGGTGTCCTGCGGAAGCCCGGATTCCCGGGCGCTGACTCGAACGTTGGTCGGGTAGTCGCGGGGGATGTTGGCGGAATTCGTTCCCACCACCACGGAGATCACCAGCGGCTGGCGGTTGATGCTGTCCACCGACACGACCAGGACGGGCCGGCGTCCCGCTTGCTCACGTCCCTCAACCGGGTCCAGCCTGACAAAGAACACGTCGCCTCGGTTAATCACGGCTGAGCCCGTCGTTTTCGGCGCAGGCAAGCTCGGTTTCGATCGCCGAACACTCCCGGCGGACCGCGGGATCGGCAGCCATCTCTGCCATGGCCGCTTCGAAAGCTTCCCGCTTTCGCCGGGCGATAAACTCGCGCAGACACACTGCCACCAGGCGGTTCAGGTTGCCCGCAGCCTGAGGCGGAGCCAGGGCGAGCGCCTGTTGGACCAGGTCGCCAGGCAGCGCGATGCTGCGGCGCACCGTCTCCGAACGTCTCACAGCCATACAATTCACCTCATCTGGTGTAAGAATACCACACTAAAAGTGTGACAGATAAGGTGAAAGGATACAGCGGGCTTGCGAACGCGCTGTTCTTACTTTGCTAACCAGCTCTAGTAAATCAACTTCAGCGAAAACTGGATTTGCCTCGAGGAGCCCGCGGTTCGGCTGATTTGTCCGAAACCGGGACCCAGCACGATATTCGACGGCAGTCCGAAATTGACCAGATTGAACACGTTGAAGAACTCGGCGCGGAGTTGCAGCGTGGCCAGTTCCCCGCCTGCGGCGTTCCTCAGCGGCGTGTCCTTGATCAACGCCATGTCGAAGTTGTGAAAGGCCGGGCCGCGAAACGTGTTTCGTCCCAGAGTGCCGAAGCGGCCCTGGTTCGGTCCCGTTCCGCCCGGCACCTGGATGGGGATGTAAAACAACGACGCGTTGCTGCTGCCCAGACCGAAGTAGTCTTCGCGCACCGTCCGGCTGGTGGAAAAATCGGGCACGCCGACCAGGTCGGGCCGGTCGGAGCCGCTGGATCCGGCGCCCGGTCTGCTGCGTGCCGGAATAAACGGTGAACGGCGAACCGGTCAGGAAAGTCCCGATGCCGAGCAGTTGCCAGCCGGCGGTAAGGGTCCGGCCGGCGGGTTTGAGAAACGGCACTCGGTCCAAATGAAGATCCTGGAACAGGGTGAAACTCGCCGCGTGCTTGATGTCGAACGTGGACGGGCCTTTGTCCGGCCGCGTGTCGAACGGGTTCTGTGCCGCGGTCTGCGAGACTGCGCCGGAAGATCCCGAGACGAATCCGCCGAGCACGGCGCTGGTGTCGTCAATCGATTTGGAAAACGAGTAGCTCGCCTGAAATCCGAGCCCGGATGCGGTCAGGTTCCTCTGCGCCGAAACCTGCAGCGCGTGATAGGTGGAGTGCGACCGGTTGGTGATCAGCGACACCGGCCCGTAGCCCCCCACGACGCGTCCGGATGCGTCGAATTGGGTGTAAGGAGCGAAGCCGGCAATCGCGCCCGTATATCCGTTTGGAGAATCCACCGAAGGCAATTTGACCCCGACGGTGCCCACGTAGGAGGCATTGAAAGCCGTACCTCCGATGTGGTGCTCGAGCCCCACCGTCCAAGTGCCGATGTACCCATTCTGGAAGTTTCGGGTGATGCCCGAGACGCCGAGCGGCGTCACCTCGTGGCCGGGAGACAGACCAGCCAACTCCTGCACGAAGCGCTGCATGTCCATACGGGTGTTGGCGGGCACCTGCTTGGAATCCCCGGAGGCGAACAGCACGGCTCCGTCGGTGGTGTACAGCGTGGGCAACTGTTCGGGCGTAATGGTAAGGCCGAAGCGAATCGGCTGCCCCGCCGCGGCGGTCAGATGAGGATAGACGACGAACGGGTTGCCGCCCGTCAGGAAGTTGTCCTGCCACAGGTTCGTCAACAGCGTGGTGAGTCCCCCGCCGGCCCGCAGCACGGTATTGCCGGCCAGGCGGTACTCGAGCCCGAGGCGCGGTCCCCATCCGCTCTTGTCCCACCGGTAAGGAGGGTCCGGATTGATCAGAAGTTCCGAGCCAGGCAGCGCTCCCTGGCCCAATTGAAGCACGGGGCTCGAAGTGCGCTTGTCCCCTTCCCGAATGGGAGAATTGATCTCGTACCGCAAACCGTAGTTCAAGAGAAGGCGGGACGTCGCTTTCCAACTGTCCTGCAAATAGAAGTTGTAGGCATCCCGGTGAATGGCGGAGTCGCCCAAGTGGCCGCCCTGGGCGAACTGAGGCGGCGCGACGGCGGTGCTGTAAGAGAACGCGCTGGCCGTCAGCAATCCGGTCAGGGCATCGGGCAGCGGATCGCCCGCCCGGATGTCGTGCGTCCCGCTGGCCGAAGGGATGTTTACCGGCGAATAGGCCACGCCGCCGCCGAACTCGTACGCCCCGTTGGGGCTGTTCCCGTACAGCGTGGTATCGCGATTCAGCCTCACCTCCCCACCCGCCTTGATGGTGTGGCGCCCGCGAATCCAGGTGAAATTTTGCCGCGCCTGAAAGAGGTTGCCGTACGCGGCCACGACGGAACCGGCGGCGTTGTTAAAGGCTTCATACAATCCATCGCCGAACTTGAGCGCCGGATCGGTGTGGTTTTGGGAGGGAAACGACGGCGTCGTGCGGGTAAAACTTAAAGCGGATTCCGAGATGAAACTCGGCGAGAAAGTTCGCGTGTAGTCCACCACCGCGTTCCGCTGATGGTCGATGTAGCGCACGGCGAAGCTGGGATCGATGGCCGTCTGGCTCGGATTGGTGGTGGGTCCGGTAATATTGTTCCAGGCGAAACGCGCGACGAGTTGGGAGCGGTCCGAAATCCGGTGGTCGAGCCGCGCCGAGAACTGGTCGGAAACCGTGCTGACTTTCGAGGACGTGGCGTACGTGCGGGCGCCGTAAGGCCCCTGCGAATCGTTTGGCAGGGGGTAGCGCGCGAGCAATTTCGAGATCGCGGGGTCCACCGGCACAAGCAGCGTGTCGCCCGGAAAGGCGGTGCTATCCCGGCCGGCACGCTCCTCCGGAGTGGGCACCGGAATCACCTGCGTGGTGCCCAGCACCTGCCGGAAGCCCTGGTACTGGAGAAAATAGAAGGTCCGGTTGCGGCCGTTGTAGATGCCGGGCAGCACGACGGGCCCGCCGTTGGTTACGCCAAACTCGTTGCGCACGAAGGGCGGAATGCGGCCGGGATTCGCCAGCGATCGCCGGTCGAAGAAATTGCGGGCGTCGAGTGCCGCGTTGCGCAAAAACTCGAACGCCGAACCGTGGATGGAATTCGTGCCCGACCGTGTGATGATATCCGTGTAGCCGGCGGCACCACGGCCGATTTCGGCCGGCATCCAGCCCGAGCTGGACTTGATTTCTTCTACCGCGTCGACGTTGAAATTGGTAAAACGTCGCGCCGCCCATTCGGGGTCGCAGATGTCGGCGCCGTCCATGGCAAACACCGCCGCGGTTCCGCGCTGGCCGTTCACGGCGAACTGCTGCGTGAAATTTGTCGCGCCGTTGGCGTCGGTCATGGTGCCGGCGGCAAGCAGCAGCAGTTGACTGAAATCCCGCTTGTTCAGCGGCAGCTCGGTGACGGCCTTGCTCGACAACTGTTCGCCGCCGGTACTCTCCTGGGTGGTTCTGGCCTGGACGGGAACCAGGGTTCCCGCCGCCGACCACTCTAAAATCCGGGGCGCGTCGACGCCGGGTAACCGGATGGCATCGGGCGTGGCGGCGGTCTTGCCGTTGGCTTCGGCGCTGATGATGTAAAGGCCGGGCTCCAATCCCTCGAACGTGAATCGACCGTCTGGTGCGGTGCGGGAGGTCGCGCTGCCGCTTGAGGACCGCACGCGCACCGCGGCGCCTTCGATCGGTGCTCCGCGGCTGTCCCGCAAGCTCGCCGTCCACGGCTGAGGCTGGCTTTGGGCGCTGGCGCCCAGCGCGCCGGCAACGATGCCGAGGATTGCGACGAGCAGAAACTGTCTGGAATACATCTCAACAGCTTATCGCGCCGGGTGGCGGAAAGCTCAGGCTCCGCCGTCAAACAGCAGTTCCGTGGTGATGGCGATGGCTGGTTTCAGCGTCCGATAGACCGGGCAATGGTCCGCGAAAAAGCCATGCACACGCCGGGCTGTTTCGCGATGCCGCGCGGGAACCTGCAAGCGGAGCTTGACGTGGATACGGCGAATCACCAGCACCCCGTCGTCGGTTTCCACCTCGCCGACGGTCTCGCTGATCAACTTTCCGTGTGACGCATTCAATTTGACGCGCCTCCAGCGCGCCTCCAAAGGTTCCGGTGAGTCAACCGGCGGCCGCGGCGACGATATAGTCGAGCGTAGTGGCGTGCGGCTCCAGCACCTCCGGTGGCACCTTATAGTGCTCCGCGACAGCGCCGTGGACTCCGAACACAACCGGCTCTGGTTCGGAAGGCAGCCAAGCGCGGCGAACCGGGCCTTTGACGCGCTCGATGCGGACTTCGGATCGATATACGACAGCGGACATACTTAACCAGTTTAGCCCGAATTCCTCACGCGGAAGATATTCTTATAAGCTCTCGCGCCAGGCTGTCCTCCGGCCGCCTGGCGTATGCAAGTTCCTCAAGCCGCGTGCTGCGGCTTGTAACGTTCGACGTGGATCTTCTTCTCGCGGCTTCGCATTTGCGCGATGTCGTAGGAGTTTTGCATTCGCATGAGGGTCTCCATGTCGACACCGAAGGCCTTCTCGAAGCGCAGCGCCATTTCGCCCGACAGATCGGCCCTGGCGTTTAGCAGGCTGGAAAGCGTCGGGCGGGAGACACGTAGGATCCGCGCCGCCGCGGTCACCGAAAGGTTGTAGGCTTCAATGATCTCAGTCCGGAGAAAACGGCCCGGATGAACAGGATTCAGCATCCGCATGGGTTTGTCCTCAGTGGTAGTCTTCATAATCGACGTCCTCGATCTCGCCGTCCTCGATGCGGAACGTCAATCGCCAGTTGCGCGTAACCTGCAGGCTCCAGACGCCTTTCCGATCGCCGGTGAGCTGGTGGGCTTTCCACAACGGGAAAGCGCGTAGCGTGTCCGGATCCTGCATGTCCTGCAAGAAGGTCAGCATAGCGCGGAGCTTTAGATACGGCATCGGGCGGCAGATCTTTAGCGCTGTCCTCCAGGTAGAGCTTTTTCAAACCCTTATGGGTGAACTTCCGAATGTTCACTTCCTAAAATGTAGCCTGTAGCCTAACACCTGTCAATCTGCAAATCGTAGCGGTGCCTTATCTCTCTGTCGCAACAGACGCGATTCCAAGGAGTTTCGAAGGTGTTTCCGTCAGCCGCCTGAAAGTGTGGTATATACTCGTTCCAAGCCGGACTCCCTCATGGTGGTGCCGGCCACGTAACGGAATAGAGGAATTAAGCATGCGAAGACGTGAATTCGTAAAATCGGTCGGACGGACGGCAGCGGGGTTGACGTTGCTGCCGGGCGGAGCTCTGTTCGGACAAAACCCGCCCAGCAACAAGCTCAACCTCGCCCTCATCGGCGTGTGGGGCCGCGGGACAGCGCATTATAACTGGATGAAGAGTGAAAACGTCGTGGCCCTTTGCGACGTAAACGAAACCCGGCTGCAGGAGGGGCTCAAGGTCTTCCCCGGCGCCAACACCTACATGGATTGGCGGCGCCTGCTCGACCAGAAGGACGTCGAAGGCATCGTCGTCTGCACGCCGGACCATCATCATGCCTTCATCGCCAACTGGGCCATGAATCGCGGCAAGCATGTGTATTGCGAAAAGCCGATGGGCATCAGCGTGGAAGAGGTGCGGGTGCTGCGCGCCAACTACCTGAGGCAGAAATCCAAGATCGCCACACAGCACGGCACCCAGCGCCATGCCTACCCCAATTTCGAGCACGTTCGGGAGCTGGTCCTGGACGGAGCGGTTGGTGAGCTGAAGCGGATCTCCGGCTGGGACGCCCGCGAGCTTCCCCGCCCCGGCTACCCTCCCGGCCAAGGCAAGGCGCCATCCATCCTGCAGTGGGACCAGTGGATCGGACCATCGCCCTACCATCCTTACAGCCCGCAGTACTTCGGCGGCAGCAACGGGGGGAACTGCCTGTATTGGAATATGTACCGGGATTTCGGGGTGGGCCAAATGGGCGACATGGGCGCCCACACGATGGACCTGCTGTGGAATGCCATCGATGCCGGCGCTCCCACCGCTATCGATGTGGATTTCGACCTCAGCGACAAATTCAACCCGGACATCAATCCGGTCAAGCTGAAAGTGAGCTTCGAGCACCCGGCCAACAACTGGCGCGGTCCCGTCACCGTGGAATGGTATCAGGGCGGGCTGAAGCCGGAATCACCCCGGGAATATCTCGACCTCGACGATGTCGGCAACGGAGCCATCTTCGAAGGAACCAAGGGCTACATCTTCTGCGATTTCACCAGCCGGATGATCCTGCCTGTTAATGACGACGGAGACATGACCTATTACAAGCGCCGCTCCAAGGACCAGCTTCTGCCGCTGATTGGCGGCACCGGTCAGCCCTCGCCGCCAAATCGCCCCCGCCGATCCAGCAGTGACAGAACGAACGGCGGCCGCCGCTCCGAGGTCGAGATGGACGCCAACGGCTTCCCGATCATCAAACTTCACCCGGGCGGCATCCCGCCTGCCTTGGGAGATCCCAATCCGGAGCTCGCCACCGCGGGCCAGCCCTACAGGCCCAGCAAATACGATCTGTTCATGCTGGAGTGGGTAAAAGCCTGCAAGGGCGAGAGCGACAACGCCAGGTTCGGCACCAGTTCGAAGACCCATTGCGACTTCGACTACTCCGGCACCATGATGGAACAAATGCTGCTGGGCCTGGTGGCCCACCGAGCGGGCAAGAAGCTGGAGTACGATCCGGTGGCCGGGCGAGTCACCAACGACGCGGAAGCGAACGACTACCTCAAGCGCACGTACCGTCCGGGCTGGACGCTGAACGGCTGAGGTTCGACTGCGCTCGTGCGACGTCCTGGTGTCAGGCGATCGGCCGGAAGATGGGATCAGAGCTGCATCCTGGCGTCGATCTCAAAGGCCTGGGCAGTCGGACGGGTAGAGATAAGTGGCCTAACGACCACGGAAAGAGACAGAGGAATTGAGCATGCGACGACGAGAATTCGTAAAGTCGGTGGGAGGTGTTGCAACCGGGCTGACGATTTTGCCGACCGGCACCCTGTTTGGACAAAACCCGCCCAGCAACAAACTCAACCTCGCCCTCATCGGCGTATGGGGCCGCGGGACAGCGCACTACAACTGGATGAAGAGCGAAAACGTCGTGGCCCTGTGCGACGTAAACGAAACCCGGCTGCAGGAGGGCGTGAAGGTCTTCCCCGGCGCCAACACCTACATGGATTGGCGGCGCTTGCTCGACCAGAAGGACGTCGAAGGCATCGTCGTCTGCACGCCGGACCATCACCATGCCTTCATTTCCAACTGGGCCATGAACCGCGGCATGCACGTGTATTGCGAAAAGCCGATGGGCATCAGCGTGGAAGAGGTGCGGGTGCTGCGCGCCAACTACCTGAGGCAGAAATCCAAGATCGCCACGCAACAGGGCACCCAGCGCCACGCCTACCCCAATTTCGAGCACGTCCGGGAGCTGGTCCTGGACGGAGCGATTGGCGAGCTGAAACGGATCTCCGGCTGGGACGCCCGCCAACTCCCCCGCCCGGGCTATCCCCCCGGCCAAGGTAAGGCGCCATCCATCCTGCAGTGGGACCAGTGGCTCGGGCCAGCGCCTTACCATCCTTACAGTCCGGAATACTTCGGCGGCAGTAACGGGTTGAACTGCCTGTTCTGGAACATGTACCGGGATTTCGGCGTGGGCCAGATGGGTGACATGGGCGCGCACACGATGGACCTGCTATGGAACGCAATTGATGCCGGCGCCCCCACGGCCATCGATGTGGATTTCGATGTCAGCGACAAATACAACCCGGACATCAATCCGGTCAAGCTGAAAGCAATCTTCGAGCATCCGGCCAACAACTGGCGCGGGCCCGTCACCGTCGAATGGTATCAGGGCGGGCTGAAGCCGGAATCACCGCGGGAATATCTCGACTTGGACGACGTCGGCAACGGAGCGCTCTTCGAAGGGACCAAGGGCTATATCTTCTGCGACTTCACCAGCCGGATGATCCTTCCCGGCAACGACGACGGAGACATGACCTATTACAAGCGTCGCTCCAAGGACCAGCTTCTCCCGCTGGTAGGCGGCACGGGTACGCCCTCTCCGCCGAATCGTCCCCGCCCGTCCCGCACTGAAGGAGCCAGTCGCGGCGGCAACTTCGGAATCCAGATGGGCGACGACGGATTCCCGATCATCAAACTCCACCCGGGCGGCATTCCTCCGGCGTTGGGAGATCCCAACCCGGGGCTCGCAGCGGCGGGCCAACCCTACACCCCCAGCAAGTACGACCTCTTCATGCTGGACTGGGTCAAAGCCTGCAAGGGCGAGAGCAACAACGTCAGGCACGGCACCAGCTCGAAGACCCACTGCGACTTCGACTACTCTGGCACCATGATGGAACAGATGCTACTGGGCCTGGTGGCGCACCGCGCGGGCAAGAAGCTCCAGTATGATCCGATAGCCGGGCGAGTCACCAACGACGCCGAAGCCAACGACTACCTCAAGCGGACGTACCGTGCAGGTTGGACGTTGAACGGCTGAGTTGACACACTTGCTATTGTCGTTTTTTTAGCGGCGTCCAGTGCTGGTTTGAGCCTACGTTTGGGTTGTAACTCGGGCTGTCGGAAACGATGTAATCGCCGAGCGCGTTGGTCCACGCCTGTTCGTATCCGGCGGGCAGCTCTACTTCGCGGTTGTCGGGCGTTACGTATGCCTCCACGCCGCGAATCGCCTGGCTGAAGTTTTCCGCTACGCGGTCTTGCACCGCCTGACGCCGGTTGTAGCTCGCCATGATCATGTCGCTGATTTCATCGTTAGTGCGGGCGATGTAGCGGCTCAGCTCGCCAATGTTGTTGATGCGCTGGATTTGCATCTGGGTAAGCGTCTCGACAAGCTGGTTGTAACGCGCGAACCAGTGCGGGTTGAGGCGGAACGAACGGGCGACGGTTTCAAACAGCGCGGCGTCCTGGTCCAGCTTGCCCCGTTCCGCCTGACACGAAAACAGGTAGTCCAACGTCCAGATAGTGTGCACGGCCGGGCCTCGCAGGGTCGGCATCCAGCCGCATCGCGGTTGTGCGCCACGCCGCGAACGGGGCCGCGCGACTGGAAACTGGCCGAGCCAAACGCGAAGAACAGCACCAAAAGTGTCCAAATCCAGGGACGAAGCCTCATCATTCACCGCCTAGCTGTTTATCGGCACGGAACCGTCCATTATGAAGCGCTGTTGCCCGGCTCCGTTCATAATAGGAGGGTGACTCCGCGCGATCCCCTTCTGGAGGCTGCATTTCGCGCCCGCGAAAACGCCCTGGCACCATATTCCGGATTCGCGGTTGGGGCGGCGGTGGAGGATGCGAGCGGCTGCCTGCACACCGGCTGCAATATCGAGAACTGCTCCTACGGGCTGACGGTGTGCGCCGAGCGCGTGGCGGTCTGGAAGGCGATTTCCGAAGGTGTTCGCCCGGGCGGGTTCCGGCGCGTCGCCGTCGCCTCCGGCTCCAATGTCCTGACGCCACCCTGCGGCGCCTGCCGTCAGATTCTGTGGGAATTCTGCGGCGACATCGAAATCCTCATCGGCAACACCAAAGGCGAGACGCTCACTCTGCGGCTCAGCGAATTGTTCCCGAGGCCTTTTGAAGATGCGAATATTCGTTAGCTTCCTTCTGGCGGTGGCGCTCGCGTGGGCGCAACCCGCCGACTTGGTCGTCACCGGGCGCTACGTGGTCACCATGAACGCACAGCGCGCCATCGTCGAAGACGGCGCCGTGGCGGTGAAAGCCGGCCGGATCGCCGCGGTGGGCAAACGCGAACAGATCCTCACAGACTGGCAACCCGCGCGCCTCATCGACCGCCCCGGCGACATCGTGATGCCCGGCCTGATCAACGCCCACGCACACGCGGCCATGTCGCTTTTGCGTGGCGTCGCCGACGATCTCGACCTTCAGGACTGGCTGCAAAAATACATTTTTCCTGCGGAAGCCAGGCTGGTGAGCCCCGATTTCGTCCGCTGGGGTACCCTGCTGGGCTGTTGGGAAATGATGCGCGGCGGCATTACCACCTACGTCGACATGTACTACTTCGAGGATGTCGTCGCCGAAGCCACCAAACAGGCCGGGCTGCGCGGCATCCTGGGCGAAACCATCATCGGCTTCCCGGTAGCCGATGCTAAGACGCCCAAAGATGGTTTAGCTTACGCGGAAAAATTCATCCAACGCTTTAAGGGCGATTCGCTCATCACCCCGGCCGTGGCGCCGCACGCCCTCTACACCAACGACAAAGAAACCCTGGTGGCCTGCCGCCGTCTGGCGAACAAGTATGCTGTCCCGCTGGTGATTCACGTCTCAGAAACGCAAACCGAGGTGCGGGACATGACGGCGAAGTACGGCGAGGACCCGGTGAAGGTTCTGAACGATTGGGGCGTTTTCAACGGACCGACGATTGCCGCCCACATGGTGTGGCCCCAAGACGGCGACATCGCCATCCTGAAAGCCAAGGGAGTGGGCGTGGCTCACTGCCCGTCCAGCAATGCGAAACTGGCCAGCGGCGTCGCGCCGGTGGTGGACCTGCTGACGGCGGGCGTTCCGGTGGGCCTGGGCACCGACGGTCCGGCCGGCAGCAACAACGACTTCGACCTGTTCGAAGAAATGGACTTGGCGGCGAAGCTCCAAAAGGTGTTCCGTAAGGACCCCAAAGCTCTGAACGCCCGGCAGGCGGTGGAGATGGCTACCATCATCGGCGCGCGGGCCGTGGGCAAGGAAACAGAGATCGGCTCGCTCGAGCCCGGCAAGCTGGCCGACTTGATTACCGTGGGGCTCGACGCTCCGCACGCCATGCCGCTTTACAACGTCTATTCGGCGCTGGTGTACTCGCTGAAAGCGAGCGATGTGGAAGACGTGGTCGTCAACGGCATCCCGGTGATGGTGAAAGCACAGCCGCTCCTGCTAAGTCCGGACCTGATCCGCCGCAAGGCCAAGGAGTACCAGTTGAAGGTGAGCCAGGTGGTGAATCTGAAATAGGTCACCCGTGGCGGGAATCTGGCTGCTGTTCGGCGGCCGGTACGGTCCACGCCGGTTCGCCGTTTTCAAACCGCGTGCCTTCACGGTCCACGGCCACGTCCAGCAAACGGTATCGGCTGAGCGTCGCACCGGAAAACTCCACCTCCGCCACCGCGCCACGTTGTGTTTCCTTTCTCTGGTACTGGTCGAACACCAGGTTGCCCAGCGAATAGAAGATCGCTGCTCCGGCATACTCTTCCACCGTCTGCGTGACGTGCGGATGATGCCCCACTACCAGCCTTGCCCCGGCGTCCACCGCGGCTCGCGCGAACTCCACCTGCCGCGGGTTCGGCCTGGCGGCGTACTCCGTTCCGGCGTGCATGGAAACAATGACGGCATCCGCCTTTTCACGCATTTGTTTCACGTCCAGGCGCATTCGCCCGACGTCCATCAGCGCGACACGGTCGTCGTCTTCGGGCCAGTTTCCGTTGCGCTGGTCGTAGGTGTACCCCAGGAATCCGAAGCGCGTGCCGTTGCGCACGGCAACCGCGCCGCGGTGGGCCTGGTTGCCGTTGGCGCCGGTGCCGACGGCTTGGATTGAATTCGCCGCCAGCAGCGCAAGTGTATATTCGATGCCGTGGCCGCCGCCGTCGCGAGCGTGATTGTTGGCGGTGGAGACGACGTCGATGCCGGCCAGCACCAGACCCTTCACCATCGAGGGCTCGCCGCGGAAGACCATGCCTCCCTGGTAGGGCAGTTGTTTGTCGGAAAAAGGAGATTCCAGGTTGGCAAACGCGAGATCGGCGGCGGCGAATTTCCCCGCGATCCGCCGAAACGGCCAGCCGGGATCGTTCTTCGAGCGCGACACCAGGCCGATCCACCGGGAGAGCATCACGTCTCCGCCAAACAACAGGCGCGTACGCGGCGGCGGAGCGGGCCGGTTTTGTCTGGTTTCCCGCGCGGCCTTCCGGCAGGCGCTTAACGCCAGCAAGGGCAGGCCGAAAAGAGTCCGTCTCCGCATCCCATCGAGCGGGAACCCCTACAACAGCGAAGCGGCGTCCTCGTCGAGGAAGACGTCGATGTTTCTCGCGTTGCGGGTCAGAATCTGCGCGGGGTACTTCAATGGGAAGTACGCCTCGCGGAACAAAGTACGCACGGCCTGGGCTTTCTCTCTTCCGCACAGGAAGAAGACCATGTGTCCGGCGGCGAACATAGCGCCCGGCAGCAGCGTGATGCGCCACGAATTGATGCTCGGCACCCACAACGCGGCAGCCACGTCGGTGGTGTTCATGATCTTCTCCTGGCCGGGGAACAGGCTGCCCATGTGCGCGTCGGCGCCGATGCCGAAGTACAACAGGTCGAAGGAGGGCATCCGATTGTCGGGAGTCTTGAAAAACCGGCGGATCTCCTCGATGTATTTGGCCGCTGCCTCTTCCGGAGGAAGCTCTCCGTAGATGCGGTGCACATTTTCGGGCGGCACGGCGGCGACGTCCAGCAGATACTTTTTCGCTTTTCCGAAGTTGCTTTCGGGGTGGTCAGGAGCAACGGGCCGCTCGTCCACCCAGAAAACGTGGACCCGGCTCCACTCCACCTGCAACTTCACCAGCTTCGGGAACAAGTGCTCCGGCATGGAGCCTCCAGAGATTCCCAGCGAGATGATTTCTTTCTTCTCAAGGCGCCGCGCGATTTCCTCCGCCAGAAATTTCGCGCAGGCCCACGCCATGGCATCGGCGTCCTGATAACGGTGCAACGTTGCGCTCATTGACGAAACTCTTTCTCCCACTCGCGGACAGCAGAAATTTGATACAAACGGCGGCAGCGCGGCCGCGTCACGATGGCGATGGGGAAGATACCCCGCGGCCACCGCTGCCCAATACCCAAGGTAAAACGATTTCGAGCACCTGGCGATACAGGTGGTCCCGACCGGGAAGAGAAAGCTCCTGGCTCAACAGGTCGCCTTCCCGCCAGGGGCCGAACACAAACGAGGTGGTGACGTCGCCCATCCGCACTTCGACGGTTCCCTGCCCGCTGCGAGTCAGCCGGTAGTCCACATCGGTACCCTCCAACCGAACCTCGCGGATGCCGCTGGCCGGAAGGCAGCCGGCGGCGACGGCGCCAGAGACTTCGCCAGCCAGCTCAAAACCGATCCGCCAGGCGCCCCCCGGCCGCCAGAATTGTCCATCCCGAAAGGTCCATCCCGCGCCCCGTGCCAGCCAGGCGCCCAAGTACCATGCCGGAGCCGGGACCTGGCGGCCGCTTACCGCAATGACGATGCTTTCGATCGCGGGCAGCCGCTGGCGGTGATCGGAGCTCTCGAACACCTGCGCGATAATCTGCCGCCACCTGGTCAGCCTGGTCCAGGAGAGATCGCCCAGCAGGCACCCCCACTGGCTAGCCCGCTCGAGCGCGCGGAAGCAAATCCGCGGGTCGTCGGGGGTGGAATCGACGATGATCCGGGTGGCCAGCGGCGCCAGAAGTTCCCACACTGGCAGTTCCAGCAGCGATGCCTGCCGGCAGTAGATGCTCACCGGCAAGTCGGGCACCAAAAGCCCGCGCACCACCGCCGGCACCTGGCCGATGCTGGATTCGGAGGCGGTAATCTCAATTTGCTCGCAGCAGATCTGTTCCCGCTTGCCGCCAGGAAGCCAGCATTGCGCCCGAACCTGGGCGTCCAGGTAGTCGCCCGTGCCCTGGCGGCAGCGCAGCACGATGGCCCGGCAGGGATGCTGCGGCATGATGTCGGCGATAGTCTCGCCCATGCTTGCATCGGCCGGATCCTCGTCGGTGACAACGATCAGTGTCATGGCGCAGGCGCGCAGCACCGCGGCGTGGCCGTCCCGACTGCCCATGCCAATCCACAAGTCTTCGAGCTCGTGCAGGATCTTCCCGGAGGAGATGGCGGCGCTCATGGGATCCTCCACACGTGCCCGCGCCGCGCGAGCATCCGGTCGGCCGCACTGGGACCCCAACTGCCCGCTTCATAGTTGGGAAACTCCTGCGTGGTGGCCGCCCACGCCTCCAGAATCGGCTCCACGGCAATCCAACTGGCTTCCACCATGTCCTGCCGCGAGTACAGCGTGGCGTCGCCGCGCAAGGCATCGAGCAAAAGCGTCTCGTAGGCGGAAGGCGACCGGACGCCAAAGCTGGTGCCGTAGTTGAAGTCCATGGTCACCGGCCGCAAACGCATGCCCGTGCCGGGGTGCTTCGAAAGAAACCGCAGCGAGATGCCCTCTTCCGGCTGAATGCGGAGCACCAGCAGATTGGGCCACTGGTTAAGCGGTATTTCTTCGGCAGGCTGGCCGTTGGTCTGAAACAGCGAATGCGGAGCCGCGTTGAATTGGATGGCGATGTCGGTGACGCGCTTGGGCAGCCGCTTGCCGGTGCGGATGTAGAACGGCACGCCGGCCCAGCGCCAGTTGTCGATGAAAAAGGTGGCAGCGGCGAACGTAGGGGTCTGCGCGTCGGGGGCGACGCCCGGTTCCTGCCGGAATCCGACCACGTCTTCGCCGCCGATACGCGCCGGCCCGTACTGGCCCGCCACCGCCTGGGTAGCCACATCTTCCGGTTTTAGCGGATGGATGGAACGCAGCACCTTGGCGCGTTCGTCGCGCACGGCCTCCGATTCAAACACCGCCGGCGGCTCCATGGCGATGGTGCCCATCACCTGCAGCAGATGATTCTGAATCATGTCCCGCAGGGCGCCGGCTTCCTGATAATACGCGCCCCGCCCCTCGACGCCGATGCTCTCGGCGGCGGTGATCTCGACGTGGTTCACGTAACGGCGGTTCCACAGCGGCTCGAACATGCCATTGCCGAACCGGAAGGCAATGATATTCTGAACGGTTTCCTTGCCCAGGTAGTGATCAATGCGGTACAGATCCCGTTCCGGGAAATGCGCCGACAGGCGGCGGTTCAACTCGCGCGCGCTTTCCAGGTCGTGTCCGAACGGTTTTTCGACGATCAGCCTGCGCCAGCCGGCCGGCGAGGAACGGCCCTTCGTCGCCAGGCCGGCCGCTCCCAACCCTTCCGCGATGATTTCGTACTGGCTGGGCTGTGTCGAGAGATAGAACAGCGCATTGTCGCCGGTGTGCCGCAACTGTTCGATTTCCGCCAGCCGTCCGGCAATGGCGGTGTAGCTGGCCGGGTCCTTAACGTTCCCGGCGAGGTAGAACAGGCCTTGCTCGAAGTCCCGCCAGACATCGTCGTCAAACGCGCTGTCTTCCGAGAATTGAACCACCGCGTCGCGCATCTTCGCGCGAAACTGCTCGTCGCTCAGTTCGGTGCGCGATGTTCCCAAAACAGCGAATTCGCCGGGCAGGCGCCTGTCGCAGGCGAGGCGGAACAGCGCGGGCAGTAACTTTCTTCGCGTCAGGTCGCCGTTGGCGCCGAAAATCACAACTGCACAAGGTGGCACCGGACGTTCGAACCGTAGCGGGTCCTGAAAAGGATTCCCCTCTGGCATCTCTACCAGCATACCAAGCTGATTTTTTTGTGTGCGTTAGCAGATCGTGGAAAAAACAAGACCGGCTGCATTCCCGACGTCGGGCGCTCAGCTTGAGGCGCGACGGTAACGGAGCGGGTCCGCACTGGAGTTTTGGCCGTTGTCCGAGGCTCGGACCGCCTCCGTCACCGTCGGCGCTCAAACCCGTTGTGGCCCAAACACCAAGGCCGCGCCGCGCGCCTCGCCGGAACGGGTACTCGCGGTGCGCTACGATGGAAGAGTCCCGAGGAGCATCCGTGCCGATTAAACCGGAAATCAAGCAGCGCGCACCCGACGAAACCAATGAAGAAGCCCGCTACCTGAAGTACCTGATCAATAATGACATTCCCGTCTGCATCCAGGTGACCAGCGGGGAGGAGGTGCGCGGCGTCATCGAGTTCTACGACGCCAGTTTCGTCCGGCTCACCCGCATGGACGGACCCAACCTGTTTATCTTCAAGCACGACATCAAGTATCTTTACGAGATCGGGTGAAGCCCGGTCCGGCGTCGGAATCAAACTATGGCATCTTATCTCGAGACCGGCATGGAGATTGCCCGCGAAGCGGGCGCGCTGTTGGTCAACTACTTTGAGAAACGTGTCAGTTTCGAATTGAAAGGCGAGTTCGACCTGGTGACGGAAGCCGACCGCGCCTCGGAGAAGTTGATCGTCGAACGGCTTCGCGGCCACTTTCCGCAGCACGCCATTGTCGCCGAGGAATCGGGCTCGCACGAAGGATCTTCGGAATACCGCTGGTATGTCGATCCGCTGGACGGCACCACGAATTTCGCCCACGGCTTCCCGATGTTCAATGTCACGCTGGCGCTCGAGCAAGCCGGCGAGCTAATCGCGGGACTGGTGTACGATCCTTTGCGCGAGGAGATGTTTTTCTCTGAAAGAGGCTCGGGCGCATACCTGAACCATCGCCGCATTCATGTCTCGAAGACCGCCAGGTTGGAAGTCGCGTTGCTGGCCACCGGTTTTCCCAGCCGCAAGCGTCACCTGAATGTGAATGTTCACTTCTACCACCAGATGGCCATGATCACCCACGGCGTGCGGCGGGCCGGTGCGGCGGCCCTCGATCTGGCCTACGTGGCGTGCGGCCGCCTGGACGGCTTCTGGGAGTTCTCTCTGAACCCCTGGGACGTCGCCGCGGGCATCCTCATCGTCCGGGAAGCGGGTGGGGTCTCGTCGGATATGAAGGGCCAGCCGGTGAACCTGTGCGGGCCCAGCATCGTCGCCGACAATGGCCTGATTCATGACCAGACGATCGAACTTTTCGGCGAGATTTTCTCGAACCGATTTCGCTACCCGATTCCGCAGATCAGCCCCTGATGGAGTGCTCGCTCCGTCATCGCGAGGCTTCTCCGGATCGGCCGTCCGGCGCACAAACAGAAGAAAGACAGTAAAATAGGGCCGTTCGGCGCGTTTACTTTCAACAACATCTGATGGTACGCTGAAGAGTCGAAAAATGCGCATTGTTGACCTCATTCAAAGCAAGAGAGACGGGGAAGAACTGTCTCCGGAAGAAATCGTATCCCTGGTGGAGGGCTATGTCGCCGGAAGCGTCCCCGATTATCAAATGTCTGCCTTCCTGATGGCGGTCTACTTTTCTGGAATGACCGACCGGGAAATTACTGCGCTCACCGAGTGCATGATGAACAGTGGTCAGGCGATCGACCTTTCCGATGTCCCCGGAGTCAAAGTAGACAAGCACTCGACGGGCGGCGTGGGAGACAGCACCAGCTTGATCGCCGCTCCGCTGGCGGCCGCCGCGGGAGTCGTGGTTCCCATGATCACGGGCCGCGCTCTGGGCCACACCGGGGGAACTCTCGACAAACTGGAATCCATCCCCGGCTTCCGCACCAGCCTGACGATCGATGAGTTCAAACAAGTGCTTGGCAAGACGGGCCTGTCCTTCATGGGTCAGACCGCCGAGGTGGCGCCCGCGGACGGCAAGCTCTACGCCCTGCGCGATGCTACCGCCACGGTGGAGTCGGTGCCCCTGATCGCTTCTTCCATCATGTCGAAGAAGCTGTGCGAAGGAATCGACGCCCTGGTGCTGGACGTGAAGGTGGGCGCGGGCGCTTTCATGAAGCGGCAGGTGGATGCCCGCCGCCTGGCGCAGGCGATGGTGGCCATCGGCCGGCGCGCCGACAAGCGTGTGCAGGCGCTCATCACCGACATGAATCAGCCGCTTGGTTTCGCCATCGGCAACGCGCTCGAGGTGATGGAAGTTTCGCAGATTCTGCAGAACGTCGGCCCGCACGACCTCACGCGCCTGTCGCTGGAGCTGGCCGCGCGCATGATTTTCCTGGGCGGCAGGGCGGCGACGCTCGAGCAGGCGCGTGACATCTCGCAGCGCAAACTGCTGGACGGCTCCGGCTACCAGAAGCTGAAGGAGGTGATCGCGGCGCAGGGCGGCAAGCCGAAGGTTCTCGATCGATTCGAGCTGCTGCCCAACGCCACCGGCCTGCGCGAGATCGTCTCGCCGCGCGGCGGCTTCGTGAGCGCCATCAACGCCGAGGACATCGGGCGCGCCTGTTCGCTTCTCGGCGCCGGCCGCGACACCAAGGAAGACTCCATCGACCCCGCCGTGGGCGTCATCCTGGAGGTGAAAGTCGGACAGAAGGTGGAAGCCGGCGGCGTGTTGTGCCGCATCTACTATACTTCGGACGAGCATCTCGAGGAAGCGGCGCAGTCGGTCGAAGACGCCTTCCGCATCTCCACCACGGCGCCCGAGCAGCGCGAACTGATTCTGGAAGTTGTGGGATAAGCGCCACCGGCGCCGATAGACATGGACCGCTTTACCGGGTTGTTAGGCCTGGCCGCCATCCTGCTGGTGGCCTGGCTTTCGAGCACCAATCGCCGTGCCATCCGTCCGAAACTCCTGCTGTGGGGTCTGGGCCTGCAATTCGGCTTCGCGTTCCTGGTGCTGAAGACACCGTTCGGCGAAGTGTTCCAATTGGCCAGCGCGGGGGTGAACCACCTGCTCGATTATGTCGAGGCGGGCAGCACGTTCGTGTTCGGCCCGCTGGGCGGTAAAGACGGTCCCATGGGGGTGGTCTTCGCGTTTCAGGTGCTGCCCATCATCATCTTCACCGCTTCCTCTTTGCCGTGCTGTACTACCTGGGCGTCATGCAGGTGGTCATCAAGGCGATGGCGAAAGTGATGCTGCGCATAATGGGAGCCAGCGGCGCCGAGGCCACCAATGTGGCGGCCAGCATCTTCATGGGCCAGACCGAAGCGCCGCTGACCATCCGGCCGTTTCTCGCCGAACCTGACCGAGAGCGAGCTGTTCACCGTCATGGTGAGCGGCATGGCCCACGTGTCGGGCGCCATTATGGCGGCTTACGTAAAAATAGCCGGCGTCGACATCAAGCACCTGCTCACCGCCGTCATCATGACCGCGCCGGCCACCATCATGCTGGCCAAAATGCTGGTGCCCGAGACGGGCAAGCCGGAAACCGCCGGCAGCGTCAATATCCAGGTGGAAAAGCCAGGCATCAACATCATCGACGCCGCCGCGCGTGGCGCCGGCGAAGGCCTTCATCTGGCGCTGAACATCGCGCGCGATGCTGATCGCGTTTCTGGCTTTGATTGCGCTGATGAACGGCGTTTTCGGCTGGGTCCACGGGATCCACCACATGGGATGGTTTCCGGATTCGATGGAGAAGCTGTTCGGCATCGTCTTCGCCCCCATCGCGTGGCTGTTGGGCGTGAGCTGGAAAGACGCTTCGGCCATCGGCAACCTGCTGGGCACGCGGCTGGTGTTGAACGAGTTCGTGGCTTTTCTGCAACTGGGGCCCATGCGCTCTTCGCTCGACCCGCGCTCGTTCACCATCGCCACCTACGCGCTGTGCGGCTTCGCCAATTTCTCGAGCATCGCCATTCAGATTGGCGGCATCGGGGGACTGGCGCCCAACCGGAAGTCCGACCTGGCGCGGCTGGGCCTGAAAGCGGTGGCCGCCGGAACCATGGCCAACTTCATGTCGGCCTGCCATCGCGGGCATGCTGCTATGATCGACGCCGCGGTTGAATTCATCCGCTCGCAAACGACGCTTGCGCCGCGTGTGGCGGTGGTGCTTGGCAGCGGGCTGGGCGAATTCGCCGACGAGCTGTGCAACTCCCGCGGAATTCCCTTCTCCGCCATACCCGGTTGGCCGCAATCCACCGCGGTGGGACACGCGGGCCTGCTGTTGTTCGGCGAGATCGATGGCGTGCCGGTGGCAGTACAATGCGGCCGCGCGCATCTGTACGAGGGCTATTCGCCCTGGCAGGTCACCTTCGGGGTGCGGGTGCTCAAGCGGCTGGGCGTCGAAACGCTGGTTGTGACCAACGCCGCCGGAGGCATCAACCTCAACTACACCCGCGGAACGCTGGTGCTAGTTTCCGATCACATCAACCTGCAAGGCTCGAATCCGCTGGCTGGGCCCAACGACGAAAGCTTCGGCCCCCGCTTTCCGGACATGACCGAGGCCTACAGCCAGCGCCTGCGCGACATCGCCCGCACTACGGGAGCGGAGCTGGGCATCGAGCTGCCCGAAGGCGTCTACGCAGCTCTTCTGGGCCCGAATTACGAGACGCCGGCCGAGATCCGTTATCTGCGCGCTATCGGCGCCGACTTGGTGGGGATGTCTACGGTGCCTGAAGTGCTGGCAGCCAACCACTGCGGCATGAAGGTATTGGCGATTTCCTGCGTCACCAACATGGCGGCGGGCATCCTCAATCGAAAACTCGACCACCAGGAAGTGCTCGAAACCGGCCGCATGGTCCGGGGCACGCTGGTGAAGCTGCTGAGAGCGCTTTTGCCTCGGATTGCAGGCTTATCGTCGGTTACTTCGCCCGAACACGAAGCCGTAAACTGGCCGGGCCCGAGAGGTCAAACCTTCGGGGGAGTCGAATCCGGCTTCTCCGCGTCCTGGCGCAACGCATCCTTGAAATTCCGGATCCCTTCGCCCAGGCCTTTGGCCAGTTCGGGAATCTTCTTGCCCCCAAACAGCAATGCGGCAACCGCCAGAATGACTAGCAGTTCGGGCCAGCCGATAGTTTCCATGATTTGCCTCTGTTGGATGGATGCGTAGTCCGGCATTTCGGTTGCGAACGACGGATGCATTTCCACGCGGCCGCCTGCTAGAATGAGGGAGCGGGAAAGTAGCGTTCCTCGTCTTACGCACCGGGTGGTGTGTCTTTTTCGATGAACACCTGTAAGTCTTTGGTATACTAAGGAAGTTTGCGCCTACTCCCCTGTGTGGGATTCACTCTGAGGACAAGTTCTATGCCCAAATTGAAAACGCACCGTGGGGCGCACAAGCGCTTCAAGAAGACGGGTACGGGTAAGGTAGTTCGCCGCCATGCTTTTGCGCGGCATATCCTGACCTCGAAAGCGTCGAAGCGCAAACGCCGGTCTGACGCAGTCCGCCGTGGTTGACAAGACCAACCTGAAGGCAATCGGCGAAATGCTGCCCTACTGATTGGACGCGCCGGGAAACCGGCCGTTCCGGAGCGGACGAAGTGCACGGCACGTGCCCGATCCGCCCAGACGTCCCGCCGATGCCGGCTGGGACTTACGAACGACGAAAGGAGTCAAACGTGCCTAGAGTAAAGCGTGGTACCCATCGGCGGGCCCTCCGCAAGAAGCACCTGGACCGGACCAAAGGATTCTTCCTCACCAAGAGCAAGCTTTTCCGCGCCGCGCGGGAAGCCTCTGAAAAGTCTCTGGAGTATTCTTACGTTGGCCGGCGCCAGAAGAAGCGGGATTTCCGGTCGCTCTGGATCATCCGCATCAACGCCGCCTGCCGCCAGGCGGATATCAGTTACAGCCGCTTTGTCAACGGCTTGAAGAAGGCCGGTATCGACTTGAACCGTAAGGTGCTGGCCGACCTGGCGCTGAATGACGACGCCGGGTTTAAAGGTTTGGTAGAACAGGCTAAGGCTGCCTTGGCAGAAGGCTGAAACAAGCGACAACAATAACGAGGCCGGTTCCATGAACGCACCGCGATCAAGTGAACAAGACGCTCTGGTGGTACTGGAAGAACGGCTGCAGCGCGTGGCCGACGTCATCAATCAACTCAAGCAGGACAAGGAACACCTGGTGGAAGAGCTGCAGGCCGCGGCCAAGGAAAGCGCCGACGCGGTCCGCGAGGCCGAGGCCGCCCGCGCCGAAGCCGCCGAGCTCAGCCAGGAGGTGGAAGCGTTGCGCGCCGAGCGAAAACAGGTGCGCGCGCGTATCGAAAAGCTGCTGGGCCAGATGGATTCGCTGGGGGCAGGCTAACCCGCGCAGAACCAGAAGCGCGATATACTGCCTGTCTTATGTCGTCGGGCGAACAAGGCAAGCGGCCCGTTAGGGTCACGATTTACAACCAGTCCTACAATCTCCTCGCATCCGGGGAGCCGGGGCTTACGGAATCGCTCGCCCAGTACGTCGACGAGCTTATGAACAACATCGCCCAGAAAATCGGCGGCTCGGATTCCACCCGTGTCGCCGTTCTGGCCGGTTTGCATCTGGCCGACCGGGCCAGCGCCCTCGAACGCGAGCTGGAACGCTTCAAGCAGCGCGTGGCCGCTGCCTCAACCAGCGCTGCGCCGGATTGCTGGAGGCGGCGGTCGAAGACGGCTCCGCCGGTCCCAAGCCGGCGGCCGTCGAGAAAGGCCGCCGACGCCGACAGCGGCTAACAGGAACGCTTATGGATCCCTTGCAGTATCCCATCGGAAAGCAACCGTTTCCCTCCTCCCTGACAGCGCCGGAGCGCGCACGGGCAATGGATGAGTTGTCCGAGGCTCCCGACAAGCTGGAGGCGGCAGTCGAGGGCTTAAACCGCGAACAGTTGGACACGCCCTACCGGCCGGGCGGGTGGTCACTGCGCCAGGTGGTACACCATCTGGCGGATTCCCATTCGGCGGGCTTCCTGCGCATCCGGATGGCGTTGACGGCGCCCGGGTCCACCGTGATGCTGTACAACGTCAACGCGCTAGCCGATCTGGCCGACGCGAAAGCCGGCCCCATCGGCCCGTCGCTTTCGCTGTTCCGCGGCGCGCACGAGCGCCTGGTGCTGCTTCTGCGATCGCTCGGGCCGGACGACTTTTCGAAAACGTTCCATCATCCGGAGCGCGGTGACCTGACCATCGATTGGAACATGGCCCTGTACGCGTGGCACGCGCGCCATCACACGGCGCACATCACCGGCCTGCGCGACCGCCAAGGGTGGTAGAGAATGGAACCCCGCCGGAGAACCGGCATCATAATAAGTGAACGAAATGTTCTTCCGCAGGCAAAAACCGACCGTGCCGGCATTTGAAGACCGGCTCCAGGACCTTCGCCGGACCGGCTTTGAGGTGACCCCCGAAGGCGCGGTGAAAGCCAGGGTCCGGCGCGGCATCTGCGCCGCCAGGATCGAGGACGAACAGGCCGGAAAGGTGAAGCTGGAGACGCCTGGAATCGTAGTGGGCGACGAAATCGGCCTGCTCACCGACCTGGGCTACCAGAAAGTCTTTACCACCCCCGGCGGCATTCGTACCGCCGCATTGGCCTCCCAACTCAAGGCACTGCACGATTTCACGGAAGACTTGCGCGCGGCGCTGGGAATCGAGAGCCTGTTCAACGAATCCCTGGGCACCGTCAACGAGCTTCACCTCTACGACCGCGTGCGAGACCGGGACAGCGGAACGCCGAAGCGTCCCTGGGAAAGCTGACCGGCAATCCTCTTTCAGTATCCGCTTCACGAATTATTACCGAAATTGTACGAAACGGATGGCCCGCATTTCGCATCTGATTGAAAGTCGCGACAGGACGCCTGGCGCGTCAACCGCGGCTTCAAGGATGTCGAGTTTCCCGGTGAACGCGTCGCACCGGAGCCGTGGATCGACAAAAGACCTGTTCAAATACAGGAAACCTGGCGATTCCACTTGATACAGGCCGCAATGCGTGCTACTTTTGTACCACCTTATCTCTGGGAGGAATAAGAATGGAGCCATTCCTCGGACAGCTCATGCTGGTCCCATACAATTTTGCGCCGCGAAACTGGGCGTTTTGCGAGGGTCAGTTACTGCCCATCTCGCAGTACTCGGCGCTCTTTTCATTGCTCGGAACCAACTTTGGCGGGGACGGAAGAACGACGTTCGGACTACCCGATCTGCGTGGCCGAGTGGCGCTGGGCGCCGGTCAGGGACCGGGCCTTAGTAACTACGTATTGGGCGAAAAAGCGGGCCAGGAGCAAGTTACTTTGCTCGCAAGCCAGATACCGGCGCACGCTCACGCTGCCAGCACCCAATCGGCCTCCGAATCCAATCCGACGGCCAACGTGCCTGCCTTTGTTCCGATTTACAGCAAGACAGCGGACGCGGCACTTGCCCCCAGCGGTGGCCAAAGCGGCGCCCACGAGAACCGGCAGCCGTTTCTTGTTCTAAACTACGTCATCGCCCTGCAGGGGATCTTCCCATCAAGGAGTTGAGCGGTTCGGGTGGCACTGCCCGGCTTCGGTCCCCCTCCGGGGGCACCAGAGTTCCCCGGTCGTATGAGTGCTGCAGGCGAACGAAGGAGAATCAATCGTGGACTACTTCCTGGGTCAAATACTTTTGGTCCCGTACTACTTCGCCCCGATGGGTTGGGCATTTTGCAACGGGGCCCTATTGCCAATTTCGCAGTATACCGCTCTGTACTCCCTAATCGGCACCACTTATGGAGGCGATGGCCAAACCAACTTCGCGCTGCCCGACCTCCGCGGCCGCGTCCCCCTGGGCGCCGGAAGCGGACCGGGGCTATCTCCGTACACTTTGGGGGAACGGAGCGGGGCGGAACAGGTTTCTGTCAACCCTGCGCAACTTCCGCCGCACGCGCACGCAGCCAGCACGCAGTCGGCCAGCGAATCCAACCCTACCGGCGCCAATCCCGGCTTCACGGCCATCTATAACAGTGGCCCGAACGCCGTCCTCCAAGCCAGCGGCGGCACGGGAGGGCCTCACGATAACCGGCAGCCCTATCAGTCTCTGAACTACATCATCTGCATGGCCGGCACCTACCCCACGCGGAGCTGACCGGGCGCTATTCGGCCGGCAATCGCCGGCCGGGCGGCCTCTGCGGAGCCCGAATGGGATGCTCCGTCGGGGCAATTGCCTCCCGATGCCGGTGCAGTACCGGTGCCGCTGAATCCGCCGGCGAGGAGCAACCATGGACCTTACCGAAGTTACGGTGGAGAAATTTACGCCTCATTTGAACCGGACTTTCCGTATCGCCGCCTTGACGAACGCACTCGAGGCCGAGCTGATCGAGGCGTCATCCTTCGGCGAAGCCCCCAAGGGAGGCCGTGCCCGGTTCACGCTGGTTTTTCGCGGACCTGTTGGCGCCATTCTGCCGCAGGGCATCTACCGTGTCTCGTCAGAGGGGATGGAAGAGATGGAAATCTTTCTGGTTACCAACGGTGTTGACGAGGCCGGCACGCTCTACTCGGCGAGCTTTTGCTGAACCGGCATAGCAGTGAGAAGAGCCAGGCGGATCCGCGCGGTTTTGTCACGGCACGTCTACCCCGTGTTGTCAACTTCCCGGCCGCTCCAAACCAGCCTAAAATGCGTGCCCTCGTCTCCGGTAATTTGAAAGCCCAGCCGCTCGAAGAATCTCAGCGAGCCGGTGTTTAGTTTCTCCACCGAGAGCCGCACCGCCTTACGCGCGTCCTCAGCCTGCTTTTGCAATTGGCCGACCAGCACGCGCCCGATTCCCCGATTCCGGTGTTGCGGCAGCAGCGCGATTTCGATCAAACACCATTCCGGGCCACTGCGGTCGACCGAGAACCGTCCCACCGGCTGGCTGTCCACCTCAACCACCAGAAAGTCCGCACCGGCAAACACTTGCTCATAGTGACGCCGTTGCGCGGTGTACTGCATTTCGAGGATGGTCCGCTGCCCGTCATCTTCCCACCCCGCCAGCGCTATTTCGCGCTCCAGGGTGCCGGCGTGGACACGGCGTAGAAACGCCTCGTCGGTCGGGTCCACCGGCCTTAGCCGGATCGCAGTGGGCGATAAGCGGGCTTGGTTGGCAGGCATTCTCCAGGCCGGGCTAGCGTCTTCAGGCGGCCTTCGAGATTCGACGCCGGCGCCAGTAAAAGTATCCGGCGGCCAGCGCGGCTCCCACCGGAAACCACGTAGCTGGTTCCGGCACCACGTCTACTTCAGCGTTGAATGCAAGAGTGTTGCCGAAAGACACCGCGTCGGCATCGGGATCGAAGTTCGGGTCGAAAGGACTCACCGAGTAGAGATCGTAATAGATGGTCACTACGGAAGAAATGACATCGCCGTTCGTTGCCGTCGGCGAAATCGTGAAAGACCCAACACCGGTTTGGAGACCCGCGTCGAAAGTTTGCGATACGGGAGTCATGCCCGGCCCCACCAAGACGAATTGGTACTGCGAGATGTAATCTTCAAACGATCCCAGCGGGCTGGGGGGCAGGAAATCCGTCCCGGACACGATCAGGAAATCGGATGAAGTGTTCGTGATCGTGAATCCCCAACCGACCGTCTGGCCTGGCATTCCGGCGATGATCCCCGAAGCCGGGTCGGAAGCGAACGTGATTTCGGCGGCTCGAACATTGGAAACCAGAGCCGCGCCGCTGAGCACCAGCAGGAACACAAGATGTTTCATCAATTGGCGTCCTCAAAACTTAACGGAATTGGTTGTAACGGACCGTCGAACCTGTCGCAGCCCCCGAATTCGCCGAAAAACCGAAGTTCGCGGTGAAGCGGGCGATTGGGGAGCACCCGGTGAAATCTATGGTTACGTCCGCCGGCGCGGAACCACCCGCGGCGATCGTCCCCACCGCCAGCGGCAAGGAATTGCCGATCACCGGCGTGCACGCCACACCGAAGCTCTGCGTCAGCGTGAAACTGTCCAGTTGAGTGGAAGTCGCCGCTCCGGGGCCACCGTTCGAAACCGTGAGTGTCCAGAGCCGCGCGTTCTGCGGCCCGCTCTTGGCGGTTAGATTTCCCGAAAGTGACGCCGGCCCTACGGACAGAATGTTGGTGACGTCATCAACCGTGTTGTTGCTCGCGTTGCCATCGCCTCCCCCGGATACCTCGGCGTGATTGGTGACGCTGGCAGGCGCGTCACCGGCCACGTCCACCGTGAGAGTTATCGGTGGAAAGCTGTCGTTCGAGGCCAGCACACCCGACCTGGTGCAAGTGAGCGTGCCGAGCGTGCAGCTCCAGCCCGTGCCCGAAATCCCGGTTGCCGTCAGCTTGCCGGGAAGTGTGTCGGTGACGGTAACCGTGCTGCCGTCGGTGGGCACCGCCGCGACGTTGTTCACCGTGATCGAATACGTGTCTCCGGTATCGCCCTGGGTGAAATCGCCGGAGTGCGTTTTCGAGATCGACAGGTCCGACGGAGTGTCGATCAGCAGGCACCATCCACTGTTCAAGCTTCCCGTTCCACCAGTCGTGTCGTCGGTCAGGAACAGGCTCCACTCGCCGTTCGGGTCGGTTCCGCCGAACTTCGACGCGAACGTAGCCGAGCCGTCGGTGGCGGCGTAGTCGCCCGCGACGAGCGACGGCGCCGGGCTCGGGAAGCTCTCCATCCCACCATACGCCGACGGCCTGTAGCTGGTGTCGTTCGAAAGACCACCGGTGGTCGGAGCGGCGCTGGCCGCCGCGTCGTCGAACGTTACCGTGGCGTTAGAAGTGATCCCCGTGGTGCCGCCAACATCCGAGAGGAACACGAAGGGAACATTGGTCGGCCCCACCAGCAGCATATCCAGGTCCTGGGTTTGCGTGTGCGACAGACCCTTCAACTCCAGCCTCAGCTTGGTGATGTCGGGCGAAAGCCCGGAAACGAAGATGTGCGAGGGGTAGGGATTGCCGGTTCCGCTGCTCGGAATCGTAATCCCGCCGGTGTTACAGTACTCATTGCCGGTGACTACGGTGTGATTGTTCACTTCCTGATCGACGCTGCCGTTGCTGAGATTGAACTGGCCGGGGGCGCCATTGTAATAAGCGTCGATGGTATGCATGCCCTCGGTCAGCGTGCTGCTGCTGAATGCCGCCTGCCCGCTCGCGTTCAGTGCCGTCGGGCCGGCCAGCACGGCGCTGCCTTCCTTAAACGTCACCGTCCCGGTTTGCACGAGTGCTTGCGTGCCGGTGTTCTTCACCGTGGCGGTAAACGTCACCGAATCGCCGACAAACGACGGATTCAAGTTTGAAGAGACAGTTGTGGTGGTGGGCGTGTCACTCGAAAGAGTGAAAGCCAGGCACCAGCCACCGGCGATGGAGCCCGTCCCCCCCGCGCTGTCGTCCATCGAGTACAACGCCCAAGTGCCGTTGGGACCGCTTCCGCCGAACTTGGAGGCGAAGGTGGCCGAGCCGTCGGTGGCCGCGTAGTCGGCCGGGAACGACGGTGCGGGCGCCGGCGAGCTGAACGAGTCCGCTCCTTCGTAGGCCGCCGGCCGGTACGAGGTGGTCGTCAACCCTCCGGCAGACGGCGCCAGGATTCCCGCGGCGTCGTCGAACGTCACCGTGGCGTTGGTGGTGGCCGTGGTGTTTCCTCCGGCATCCGAAAGAAAGACGTACTTGGCGCCCGTCGGGCCCACCAGCATCAAGTCCATGTCGGCGGTCTGCGTGTGCGAGAGACTTTCCAGCGTGAGCGTCATGCCTGAGACCGTGCCGCTCAACCCGCTGACGAAAATGTTCGAAGGATACGGCGTCGCCGCTCCGGAGCTGGGGAACGCGACCGTGCCGGGGTTGCAAAAAGTGTTACCGGTGGGATTGGTGGTATGGTTGTTGACCACCTGCGTTACACTGCCGTTACTGTCGTTGTAGGATGGCGAACCGTTCGCGTAGTAGGCGGTTACCGTGTGGCTCCCCTCGGTGGCAAACGCGTGATTCAAAGCGGCCTGTCCGCTGCCGTTCAGCGCGACGTTGGCGCCCAGCGTGGTGGCTCCCTCCTTAAAGGTCACGTCGCCAACCGTCACCGGGTCGCCCCCGCTGGTGACGGTTGCGGTGAATTGCACCGTGTTGTTGGGGCTGCCGGTAAAGGAAGGATTGGGCGAAGATTGCAGAACAGTGGTAGTGGCCGCAGCGGAAGCCGTGGTGAGGATCAGGTCCCAGCCGCCCGAGAGGCTTCCATTGGTTCCCCCCAAGCTGTCGTCCACAATATAGAGATTCCAGGTGCCGTTCGGATCAGAGCCGTTGTATTTGCTGGCGAACGTTGCCGTGCCGTCACTCTGCGCAAAATCGGACGCCGACACACTTGGAGCCGGGCTGGGAAAAGTGTCGCCCGTCCCTTCATAAGCGGAGGGTTTGTAGGTCCCGGTTGGCAGCCCGCCACTGCCGTTGCCGGCGGCCGTGCCCGCATCGTCAAAAGTCAACGTGGACGCGCTGGCGCTTCCAGCGTTCCCACCCGCATCGGAAAGGAACACAAATTTTGCACCATTGGGCCCTACCAGCAGCATATCCAGGTCGGACACCTGGCCCTTGGTCAGCCCATTGAGTCTCAACTTCACCGAGCTGAGCGTGCCGCTCATGCCGGAAACGACATTGGCCGAGGGATAGGCGCTCGCCTTGCCCGGCGTTATCGAGGGAAACGACCCGGACGCGTCACTCACCGTCAGCGACGCGGAGTTCGAGCACGTCATAGAGGTGCTGGTCCCGGTGCAGGCCGCATAACCCGGCCTCGTCACAAGCACGAACGAACTGACGGCCAGCAACACCGGCAACCACGCACCGCCGACACATTTTCCGCGATAATGAAAAGTCCCGATTGCAGCCAGAGCACGAATTCGACTGACCACGATTTTCCCCCCCGACTTGCAGCCGGATTATTCCCAGACCCGGCCTGCGCTCTCCAAAAATACACCGAACGGAGGGTCCTTGTAAAGCGCCGATTCCGGCATTCTGCCGGGCGAAGCTTTGAATTATATTATGGAGTTTTGCGGCGATGACGTAGGTGGCGCTGGCAGACCAGCAAAAAAGATTCGGCGGCTACCGGGATGCCGGCCGCTCACCCTTGACAGCCAGAAAATTGCTAACGTTTTCCTTCAACAATTGTGGAAAGCTCTTGTCCAGGTAGGAACGAATGGAGACGTAGCACTCGTCGCAGTTGTTCGTTGCGGTGAACTCTTCGATCATGCGGCCGCGATCTTCCAGGCGATAGCGCCTGAATTGCATCGAGCAGGGCTGAAGCCAGCCGTCCGCGGTAACCACCAGGAAACGAAGGCCGGCCTTGCATCCCGGCATCCCGCCGTTCTCGAAGTATCGCCGTGTGGCGTCCAGCGTGCTTGTGGAATTTACAATCCAGTTGCTTGCATCGCGCCGGCTCTCCACCTGGTCCATCGCCCGATTTAGCTCAGCCAATTCCTCAGCCGAATTCAGAAAATAGTCGTGGCATCCGGTGCGGCGCGCGGAATAGGCGCTGTAGCAGATGTTCACTCCCCATTCCCGCGCCTTATCGGCCATGGGATTGATTTGGGAGAGATTTTCGCTGGTGATGCACGAATTCAGCACGATGTCGTCGTAGCCGTGGCGGGCGCAGCGCGGAACCAGGTCTTCCAATTGCCGGTACAGACCGGGCAGGCCGCGGAATTCGTCGTGCCGGTCATCGGGGAAATCCAGGCTCACCGAGAACTGGTCGACACCGGCGGCGCGCAGCGCAAGGTATTTCTCTTCGGTCATCTCCGACCAGTTCGATACCAGGATGGTGTACGGAACGCCCGACCCGTTTTTGATATTGCGGACAATCTCGACGATGTCGTCGCGCAGCAACGGTTCCCCGCCGGAAACCTGCACCACGCAAGGATTCAGCGCCTGCATGTAGCGCCGGTAGTCGGACGGCCGCAGGTTTCCGCTGTCGTCGCGAGGGCCCCCGTGGTCGCAGTGCTTGCAGTAGCAACTGCAGCTATCGGTCACCTCGAACGAGACCACGACGGGCCGCCCGGCCATCCAGTTCAAGGTTCCCCGGCCAATGACGTGCAGCGAATCGATCAACGGGACTTTTCGCATCGGTTTCGTTCGGGTCAACGGACGGAAACGACGGCAATCACACGATCTTACGACCCGAATACCTTATTGGAAAATGTAGCAAATGGGTTCGCCGAGGGGCAAGGCGCCCACACGCAACTCGGCGAATTGAGCGCCGAGGAGCGCCAAATCGGGGTTGAACGAAAAGCGGTCGGGTTTTCGGGTGGGCGGAGGGGAGCGGAGCGGGCGGGCATAGTCTCATCCGCCGGCGGTCTTTTCGCTTCGTTTCCCCAGGTTGGAGACAAAAGTTGCCAGGCGGCCGGCCGCCGCGCCGATGTTTCGGCGGGAGGCCGGCGCCCGGCCGCTTCGGATGGCAGAGGCGCGGCGGCGATCGCCTATTGGCAGCGCGACGCCTGGCGCCCGCCGAACGCTCCCACTTCGTTGTACAGATCGACGTGAACCGACGTCGGAGTCGCCGATCGCGGCGGAAGCGTAACGGGAATGGTCAGGTTGAACGTTCCCCCGGTGCGGATGGACAGCTCGCTGCCAAAATACTCGAGCGCGTAGGTATCCACCGGGACATTAATCGTCCTCGCCGAGGCGTCCGAGCCGAGGACGACTACCGCCGTGGTCAGATTCCGAGTGGTCGTGTACCCGGTCAAGTTCAGGTCGATGGTGCCGTTGCCGGGCTGGAAGCAGGCGCCGGTCAGGATGGCCGGTTTTCGTTCCACGTGGGCCGTCAAGGTCCCCGCCGTATTCGGTACCTGCACACCCGCCGCGGTGAGGTCTTTTACCGAAACCGAAATGGTTCCGGCCACCGTTCCGCTGGTTGCCAGCGTGGCTTCGGCCTCCTGGTAGCCCGCATAAATCACGAACGGCACCGCGGTTGAGCCTTCCAGGAATTTCACCGCCGGGTCGGTGCGATCGATTTCGGCGGTGGCGCTGCCGGTGTCCGCCACGGTTTCGACCACCAGGGTTCCCCGCAAGTCGAGCGGGTAGGGTTCGGCCAGCCGCACGTCGATGGGACGCAGGCCGCTGGCGGGATGAATCGGGTCTTCCAGGCCGGATATGGACAGCGTGGGCTGCCCCGGCATCTTCGCGCGCATGCTGCACTCGAGGGCATTCGCGTTGCCGTGGTCGTCGCGGGCGAGTAATGTGAATTCCGAAATGCCCGCCCGTTGCGGCGTCCCCGAGAGAACTCCGTCCGGGCTGAGCGTCAAGCCCGGCGTCAGTTTTCCTAGCGTACTCCAGGTGAAGTTGCCGAAGCCGCCCTCGGCTTCAAGCGTGGTGCTGTAAGTGGAGCCGAGCGTCGCCTCGGGGAGCGGGCAGTCCGAGGTGATTTGAACCACCTCGGGAAGCACCGAAAACGGACAGGAGATGCTGCTCGAGTGGCCGCTGACGTCTTTCACCGTCAGACCGATGTTATAGTCGCCCGGCTGGGTGGGGGTGCCTTTGAGCGTACCCGTCGAGGATACCTGCAGCCCGGCGGGCAGCGACGAGGCCGACCAGGTGTAAGGATCCCAACCGTCCAGTGCCTCGAGTTTCCGCTGGTAGTATTGGCCCACCGAGGCCGCGGGCAGCGGGCAGGAGGATACGGTCAAGCCGGCGGACTCGACGAACAGGGAGCACGGCTGCGCTCCCGCTGCTCCCGCGCTGTCCTCCACGATTAACTGGAACTGCGCGGGTCCGGGCTGATAGGTATGCCCCGATAGGACACCATCCGGCGTAAGCGTCAGGCCGGCCGGCAGCGATCCCACCACGTGCCAGGCATATTGGCCCGAACCGCCGCTGGCCTGGAGCTGGGTAAGATACGGGCTGCTGGTGGAAGCCGGCGGCAACGGACAGGAGGACAGGATGTGGACCTGCTGCTGGTGTACGCTCAGGCTGCAGTGCTGGGAGACGGTATTGCCCTGGCTATCGGTGCCCCACAACTCGAATTGGTACCAGCCGGGCACCCGCGGCGTGCCGCTCAGGGCGCCCGACGGGTCGAGCGCCATCCCGGCCGGCAACATTCCGTTCACCTGCCAGCGGAACGGCGCCGCGCCGCCGCTGACATGCACCGTATCGGAGTAGGGGACCCCGGCGGTGGCCACTTGAGCGGGACAGGCGCCAGACGTAATGTTAGCCGGCTGCGCGCTTACCGTGATGGCGCAGCCTTTGGACAGCGGCGCAACCGACCGGTCGGTGCTGGTCAACACCAGCTCGACGGGGAATGTCCCGATCTCGGTAGGTGTTCCGCTAATCAGGCCTTCGGTGGTGAGATTCAGCCCCGGCACGGGCGACGCCCCGGAATCGGTGGCCCAGGTCCACCTTGCCGGAGAAGTACCCGGCGTGGATTGCAGAACGTAAGAATAGGAGTACCCCAGCGTACCGGCCGGCAGCGGACAGACCGAGGCTGCGATGGACGGCGACTTTGGAAGCACCACCAGCCGCACCCGCTCGGTACCGTTCTCCACCCCGTCGGGCGTCGTACTCTCGGCTTTGAGGGTGAACTCGAAGGTGCCGACCGCGGTTGGCGTGCCGCTTAAAGTGCCGTCCTGGCTCAATTCGACGCCGGGCAGCGAGACGCCCGGGTCTTCCACCAGGCTCCACCGGTACGGCGGGGTGGCTCCGCTGGCGGTGAGGGTTGCCGAGTACGACTCGCCAACCGTGGCCGGCGGCAGATCCGCCGAACTGGTAATGGAAAGACCGGGACTGATCTGGCCGTCGCGCGCGCGGAACACGTAGCGTCCGAAAACATCGCTGTTCATTCGCCGCTTGACCAGCGAAAAGGCGCCGGTATCGAGCAGCGCCCCGGAAACCAGCGAGCCCTCCAGCTCGTAGGACGTGCCTTTGAGTCCCGAGCCGTTCGACCAGCCGACCGACGCCGGCGTGCCGCCGAAGCCGTTGCTGCCGCCGCTGGCGTCGCCGGTTTCCCACACGATCCGGCCGTAATTGAATTCGATGTCGAAGTCGCCCGCCCGAATATCGGAACGGTCGATCAGGATCAGTTGGAAGCTGTTCAGTTTGCCGTCGTGGATGTCAAAGTAACCGACGTTGACGAAATTGGCGCCGAACGCCTTCCGGCCGTCGATGGTGTCCTGGCCATACGTCACCGGCAGCCCGTCGGTCGGGTGTCCACATCGGCGAAGAACGCGGCGATGATCTCGCGGTCGATCGACGGGCCGAACGGCGTAAAGGTGGACAGCGCGGAATCCAGCGTCACGTTTCCGTTGTTGTTGACGTACAGCATCGAGCGGGTCCGCCCGAAGAAATTGATATCGAACCCGATGGGCACCAGCGGGCCGGACTCGTCGTCGTTGCGCGGCACCGAGAACTGCGTGAAACCGGCGTTCGTCCGGATCGCACTGGTGCGATACTCGGTTGTCGGCGTCGTCGGCGTCGAAGGAAAGATAATCGGCAGGTTCGGCGGGAGGTGTAGATTGGGTGGCGACGTCTGCGCATTGCCCGCAAACGGCACGGCGCACAGCGCCATCCACAGCATCGGCGACACCAGTCGCCAGCCTCTTGCACCTGAAAGCTCGGTTCTCATTGTTGCCCTCCGCCCACTTCGTCGGAAGCCACCCCATCCAGCCTGGGTTCTCCGGATGTGAGGTCCAACAGCACAATGGAGCCCTTCACGACGTTCTTCAAAAGAAACAGGCCGTCGTCGCCGGCGCCGCGCAAGGTCTCCGGAACACAGGGACAGGCGAGCGTCAGCGGGCCGCCCCCGCCGAGCGATGCCACCCGCACCGCGTTCTCGCCCCGGTTTAAAAAGGCCAGCCAGCGGCCGTCCGCTGTCAGTGCCAGCGCGCTGACGCGGCTGGCGCCCTGTTCCGCGGTCACCGCCGTTGTCTCGGCTGCCGGGCCCAACACATCCGCGAGCAGGCGGATTCGGCCGTCGTCTCCGCCGGCCGCAGCCAGGTCGTGCGAGTTCGGCCGAAACGCCACCGCGCCGAACGGCCCGCCCGAGAGCAGCACCCGCTGCCAGCCGGCGGCGAACAGCCGCACGGCGTCCCCGGCCGCCGCCACCAATGCTTTGCCGTCGTCGGAAACCGCCATCTCATCGGGTGCCTGATCGAGGCTCACTTGCCGGCTGAAGGACAGGCGCACCCGGAAATCCGGTCCACACCTGCAACCTGCCGCCTTCCGCCCAGTAGAGGGCCGCCGCGGCGCCGCGCGGGCTGAACACAATCTTGTCGGGCGCCGCCGTTTCTCCGTTCAGTCCCTCGGTACGAGGCGACGCTCCGGACCAGTCCACCAGCATGAGCGAATTGGAACCTTTCGCTTGCACCAGCGCCCAGCCGTTGGCCGGCGGCAGGAAGACCCTTCCGAGGTCGACGCCGAGATTCAGGCGACCCTCCAGGATTCCCGAGCCCGGGACGCCGGCCAGCGGCCGGATAGTACCCGCCTGCGAGTCGTACAAATGGCCCAGCACGGGCTGCCGTATCACCACCCCGTTTTGGGCCAGGGCGGTGGCGGAAAGAATAAGAAGCGCGGGGGCTGCCGCGATGGCAAGTCGTGCCCGTCGTAATCGCGCAAGCATGAAAGCGTCACCTCCGGAACTTACCGGTCAGATCTCTCGATCTCCGCAGTTTGCATACTTCTTCGGCTCAAATTTAATCGGCGGAAAGTGGAGATGAGGCCATGCGTAGGACCAGCAGATCGCACTCGCTGAATCCCTTAGAAAGCCTCAGGTCAATCACTGATTCTGAGAAAGGTCTGCTCATTGTCGCGGCGCCGGGTTTTCTGGAAGTTCACTCATGAATCCCGGAGCTGCCGTCGTGT
This sequence comes from Bryobacterales bacterium, assembly GCA_963810595.1. Classification (GTDB taxonomy): domain Bacteria; phylum Acidobacteriota; class Terriglobia; order Bryobacterales; family Bryobacteraceae; genus CAWEOG01. Next base: position 410,724 of record CAWEOG010000007.1, read on the forward strand.
GTCCAGTAGCCTGATCGGTTTAACCGCTACCCACATCTGGTGTGGACGTGCCCTCGCCCCCTACAACTCCTTATCATGGTTAGGATGGTTTGTCTCGGTTTCCCGATCTCCACAGCTCAAGGACGTGGCTCCAGTCTTTCCCTGTTGCGCAGTACGGGGCCGCGATTCCGTGGGAGTGGGATGGCACTGAGGATTCTGGCGTTTTGTTGCTTGTGCGTGCTTCCGTTGATAGCCGGGAATGCACGGCATACCACCGTTCACCGTCTTACCGGCGCAATCAAGGTGGATGGTCTTCTCAACGATCCGGCCTGGCTCGACATGCCGACAATCGGCTCGCTGGTCCAGGCGGAGCCCGATTCCGGCGCGGCGCCGACCGAACAGACCGAAGTACGGGTGGGGTTCGACAGCGATGCGTTGTATATCGCCGTCCGCTGCCTGGACAACCAGGCGGACGACATTCTGGCAACTCACATGAGCCGCGACGCCAGGTTGTTCTCGGACGACAGCGTGGCAATCCTGCTGGATACCTTCAACGACGGAAGGAACGCGTTCTTCTTTCAGACCAACCCGCTGGGAGCGCTGGTGGATGGGCGCATCACGGAGAACGGCCGCGAGGACACGAACTGGGACGGAATCTGGAATGTGCGCGCGCGGATGCACGACGACGGCTGGACCGCGGAATTTCAAATCCCTTTCAAGACCCTTTCCTTCCAGCCCGGCGGCGGCGCGTGGGGTTTCAACGTGGAGCGGCAAGTGGCTCGCCTGCGCGAGCGGGAGCGGTGGGCTTCGCCCTCGCTGGACGTCCAATTCTTCCAGGTGGCCTCGGCCGGCGCCATTGATGGCCTGGAAGGGCTCTCGCAGGGCGTGGGGCTCGACATCAAGCCTTACGCTCTGGGCGGCTATGCGCGCGACATCGAAGCCGATAAAAAGAGCCGGATACTTCGTAATGGCGGACTGGACGTTTTTTACCGCATCACTAGCAACCTGACCTCGAGCACCACCGTCAACACGGACTTCGCCGAGACAGAAGTGGATGCGCGCCAGGTAAACCTGACCCGATTCGACGTGTTTTTCCCCGAGAAGCGGGCGTTCTTCCTGGAAGACGCCGGCATCTTCAGTTTCGGAATCGTTCCGCGCGCCTTAAGAGGGCCGCCGCCGGACCCGGACAGCCTGGCTTTCTTTTCACGAACCATCGGACTGGTGGACGAGCAGCAGGTCCCCGTCCGGGTGGGCGAGAAGCTGACGGGAAAAGTGGGGCGTTTCGACGTTGGACTGCTCGACGTAGTAACCGGCGAGACGGACACTCTGTCACGCCAGAACCTCTTTGTAGGACGCACAAAAGCGAACTTCTGGAGCCAGTCGTACGTTGGCGCGCTGGTCACCAGCGGCGATCCGTCCGGGCTGACGGGCAACTCGTTGGGGGGCGTCGATCTGAAACTATCCACGGCCGACTTCCTGAAAACCGGGAAAAACGCCGAGGTCACCCTTTTCGGCGCAAAGACATGGACCCCGGGAATCGACAGCCAGGATTCGTCGTTCGGCTTTAACCTCAGCTACCCGAACGACCTGGTAAGCGCCGAACTCGAGTGGCAGCAAATCGGTCAAAACTACCGGCCGGCACTTGGCTACGTGAACCGCCAGGGGGTGCGCAAGACTTCAATGCGGATGGGGCTCAATCCGCGCCCCGAGGTGTGGAATATCAGGCAGTTGCGTTTCCAGGTCGGCTTCACGCGCTACCACAATCTTCCGCACCGGGCGGACGAGACCAGGCTCATGATGATCACCCCGCTCGAGATTGAATTCAATTCGGGGAGCCGGTTGGAATACCGGATCAAACCGGATTTCGAACGGCTGTTCGAGCCGTTCGAAATTCACGAGGGAGTCTCGATTCCCACCGGCGCGTACAATTTCACGTCGCATGAACTTTCCTATTTCAGCGCGAGCAACAGACCCTGGCAGGTCCGTCTCCACTACGAGTTCGGATCGTTCTACACGGGAACGAGCAGGCAATCGCGCACCGAGTTCCGATGGCGGAACGAACACCTCAGCACGTCGGTCGAGTTTGAACAGTACCGGGTAAAGTTGCGGGAAGGCGCGTTCACCACACGGCTGGCGATTGGACGCATCGATTACTCCTTCACGCCCCTGATAACTTTGTCGAATTTCGTGCAGTACGACACCGATTCCCAGAACATCGGATTACAGAGCCGCCTGCGTTGGATTCTTCAACCCGGCAACGAAATCTACCTGGTGCTGAACCACTCCTGGCAGGAAAATACACTGGACCGTTTCGAGTCTCTGCGGACCGACGTCAGAGCCAAGCTCAACTACACATTCCGCTTCTGAGGCGGCGTTCTTCACTGCGCCGTACACGGCTTGAAGGTCGGAACCCCAAACGCAAGTGAGGGGACGCTTAGGGGCCCGTCAGCTCATCTGGTCCACCGCCTGAATCAGCGCGCGAATGTAGCCGTAGCAGAAGGCGAACGATTCCAGACCCCGGGGGTCGGCGGTCGCCTGGGGCACGTGGTCCGGCATCAGCATGTAGGGATAACCTACGTCCCGGTAAACCTTGATCATTTCGACGAAATCCACGTCGCCCTCGTCGGGGTAAACTTCGACGAAATCGTTCCGGTGGCCGCGAATATTGCGGAAATGGACGTTGAAGATCTTGCCGCGTGAGCCGAAGTAGCGCGCCACCTCCGGAATCTCCTTCCGTGGGTCGGCCAGCATTTCGGAAACCGTTCCCTGACAAAAATTCAAACCGTGATACGGGCTTTCGCGAATGCCGATGAACTTCTTCAATCCGTCGACGGTGCCGAGCACCCGCACCACCCCCTGATATCCCTCGGGCGGAACGCCGGGGTCGTGCGGGTGGCACGCCATGCGGATCTTGTACTCGTTGGCGACCGGAATCACCTTATCCAGAAAATAGGTGATGCGCTCCCAAGCCTGGTCGGCATCCACGTGTCCCGCGCGTGTCAGCGGCGTTGCCGGCTTTGCTTCCTTCAGATTCCAGGCGGCGTACCTGGCGTCGCCACGGCCAGGGACGCGCCCCGTCCGCAAGACGCCCAGGATGCTCATGTTGTATTTGATCGAAGGAATGCCCGCCTTCGCGCAGTCGCGGATCATGGTCTGCAGGCCTTCGATATCGCGGTCCCGCTCGGGGCTCTCCGCCAGCATGATGGCAGCGTGCCGTTCGCGATCGATGTAGCTCGAAGCAAGAATTCTCGGCGCCGTGCAATCCACGCTGATGCCATTTTTCTCGGCCAGCTCGCGCATCGCCTGGAGTTGGTCGAGAGTCGGATAGGGCGCCCCCTCGGTTGTTTCGGCATATCCGCAAATATTGCGCACTCCATACCGCGCCAGGTATTTCAGATGGGTGTCGTTGGTGGGTGCGCTCTGGCAGCCCAGCTTCATCAAAGCCCGTTTGGATGGCGCGGCCGAAGCGGTCTCCTTCGTCGGATTACCGGAAAGCACCGCCGCGGCGGCGCCGGAAGAGGAAATAAACTGCCTGCGATTCATTCGTGGGACCTCACGTATCTCAGATTCGCCGCGCCTACGAGAGCAACGCTTCGCCGTGGCCCAGCAAGGGGCGGCCAGGCGCCGGGTCGTACCGGCGTCACACGGGGATCAGTCGGTCAGGGCGCGTACAGGCGCGACACACTACCAATATAATTTAAGCGCCATCTGCATCTGGCGCGGAGAGTTTGCCTGGCCGCTCACGACGCCGAACGTGGAACTGTTCAGATTCGTGTTCGGGTTCGAAAAGACGGTCCGGTTGAAAAGGTTGAACCCTTCGGCGCGAAACTCCAGCCGGAACCGCTCGGTCACCGAAAAGGATTTGCCAAGGCTCACGTTCTCGTTGAAATTCGGGAACCCGCGCACCTTCGGGTTGCGGCGGGTGGCGTTGCCCAACACCCCTTTCGGCTGCGTGGGAAACGCCGAGCCGTTCAAATATCGATCCACGCTGGGATCGAACGCCCCGCTATAGGACGCCAGCCAACCGTCGTAGGTAGTAATGACCGGACGGTTGGAGCCGTTAAAAATAGCCATCGGGGCGTTCACGGTAACGCCCAGCGGGTAGCCGCTGGCATACGACTGGATGGCGCTGATCCGCCAGCCGCCGAGCGCCTGACTCGCGACGCCGTGAGTCAGCCAGCGCTTGCCCTTGCCGAAGGGGAAATCGTAGACCGTGTTGAGCTTCACTACGTGCGTCTGGTCGTAGGCGCCGATGGATTTCTCCAGGCTTCGGTTCCCGTTGTCCAAGGCATAGCCGGCGTTGGCGTAGTAAGTATCGGAATCCGTCAACAGCTTCGAAAGGCTGTAACTCCATTGCATGGTCAGCCCGCTCGAGAAGCGCCGGTTCAGTTTCAGCTCGAACGCATGATAGGCCGAATGCCCGCTCTTATCCCCGCCGCTTTGGCTTGTGACGATCGTCAGATACTGGGGATACGGCCGCAGCGCCTGGGCCACGCTCTGAGTATGCTGCACCGCCGGGTCCGTGAAATTCGGGTAAGGAATGGGAATTCCGGCCGCTACCGCCTGTGACGAGGTAACGCTGGAGTTGAGCAAGCTGACGGCCGCCGTGGCGCCGTATTGGTTAATCAACCCATTCACCGTCGACATGGGCACCTGGTTGATATTTTGCGTTCCGGATTGAAGATGTACGCCGACCACCGCGTTGTAGTCCGCTTCAAGAATGGTATTCTTCGAAATCTCGCGCTGCACCGAGAGGGTCCAGTTCATCGATTCCGGCGCCCGCGTGGAGTCTTGACCGTTCCAATAGTCCACGTTTCCATTGTTTGCAAACGAGGGATCGATCAGCGGCGGCAGAGGATAGGAAGGCAATCCCTGGTCCAGGTAAAATGCCGGCGTGATGCCCTGGTCGGTCGAGTCGAAGTTGTACTTTCCGATGAACCCCGCGTAGTGACTGCTGCTGGCAACAACCGTAACGCGGCTGAAGGATCTCCCGAAGCCCGCGCGCAGAGTGGTCTTCGAGTTAAGCGAATACGCCAGTCCGATGCGGGGGCCCACGGCGCCCCAATAGCTGGGCACCAGCCGTTCCCTGCCGGTTCTACCCGGCCCGTTGCCGGCAAAAATAAGCGCGCCGGGATAATCGTTCACCTCGGGATTCGGCGTGGTCGGAGAGAAATCGGAGTACTGATCGCCGGCGGATATGGGGGGCCTGGTGAACTCGTACCGCAAGCCAAGGCTCAACAGCAGGTTCTTGGTGACATGCCAGTCGTCTTGCCCGTAGAAGCCATAATACTGGTACGTCTGCGGCACAAATCGCACCGTCTCGGTAGCTCCGCTGTGTGCCGCCCCCAGCAGGAACGAGGCAAAAGAACCTCCGCTGGTGAAAGAAGTGGCCCCCGGGACCGCTGTTTCGAGAAAGTTGAAACTCGCCTGCCCGGCAATGTTCTGTTGCCCAAAACCGTTGGCACGCTGGCTCTCGAACGCTGCCCCGAACTTCAAGGTATGGGCGCCGTGAACGTAGGTCATGTCGTCCTTGAGCGACCACGAAGGCTGTTCGGTGCCATTGTCCGCGGCGCCTCCCCAACCCGTGAATTCCGAGAACGACAGGCTGGGGAAGTTTACGCTGCAATCCACGGCGTTGGGAATGCAGACGTTCCAGGCCCCGCCGGTGTTCGGCGAAAAGCTGTCCTTGTTGAATTTGTTGCCGCCGACTGAAGCGTGGTTGATCATGGTGGGCGAGATGATCCAGTCGTAGCTCATGCGATACAACGAAGCGGTGTAATGGGATACCGAACCATTCCAAAGCGGTTCCGGCAGGCCGGCCGGACCGCTCGCTCCGGGCGTGGAGTCGTAACGCGTGTGGTTAT
>CAWEOG010000008.1:0-232082 GCA_963810595.1 Bryobacterales bacterium
CACCGACGACGAGAAGATGGCCGAGGAAGCCCGCATCTATCGCGACCAGGGCAAGGCCGGCTTCTTCACCAACAGCCACATCCGCATGGGCTATAACTGGCGCCTGTCGGAGCCGCATGCCATCATCGGCGTGCGCCACCTGACGCGCCTGGCCGAAATGCTGGCCGACCGCCGCCGCACCGCCCGCATCTTCGACCAGGAGCTTTCGCGCTTCGACAACCTGAAGCCGGTGCTCGCGCCGGAGGGCGGCGAAAGCAACTACTACAAGTACATGGCCATCCTGAACCAGCCGCCGGCCGACCGCAAGGCCCTCAAGAAGCTCCTGAAGGAGAAGTACGGCGTCGGCCTGGCCGGCGAAGTCTACGAAGACCCGCTGCACAAGCAGCCCGTGTTCGAGGAATTCGCCACCGGCCCACTGCCGGTTTCCGAGGACCTCTGCGCCCGCCACATCTGCCTGCCGATCTACACCGGCATGACCGAAGAAGAAGCCATGCAGGTGGTTAAAGCGCTCAAGGAAGTAATCGGGTAAGGAGCCGAAGCAAGATGGCGAAAGTTGCTGTAACCGGAGGCTCCGGCTTCATCGGCTCGCACGTGGTGGATTCGCTGGTCGAAGCCGGCCACAAAGTCACCGTGATCGATCGCCGCGTGGCTCCGCACCGGGCCGACGTGGGTTGGGAAGACATCGATCTTCTGGACCTTTCTTCGGTGCTGGCCGCCACCAAGGGCATGGAGCAGGTGTTCCACCTGGCGGCGGTCTCGAACGTCAACGAGGCGTTCAAGTACCCTGTGTACTCCACCGCGTTGAACGTCATGGGCACCACCAATATCATGGAGGCCGCGCGCCTGAACGGCATCGGGCGCGTTCACCTGGCCTCCACGGTGTGGGTGTTCAACGCCGCTCCCGACGACCCGGTGGTGGACGAAACAGTGCCGTTCTACGCGAACAAGACCGGCCACATCTACACCAGCACCAAGATCGCCTCGGAGATGATCTGCCACAACTACGCGCAGCTCTACAACACGCCGGTCACCGTGCTTCGCTACGGAATTCCGTACGGCCCCAGGATGCGCGATGCGCTGCTCATCCCCATCTTCTTAAAGAAAGCCTTCAAGGGCGAGCCGCTGACCGTCGCGGGCGAGGGGAAGCAGTTCCGTAAGTTCTTGTATGTCAAGGACATGGCAGAAGCGCACGTGCTGGCGATGGACGCCAAGGCCAGCAACCAGACGTACGACCTGGAAGGCTCGCGGCCAGTGACGGTGCTGGAGGTGGCGCGGGAGATCCAGCGCCTGGTGGGCGACCAGGTGAAGATCGAATTCGTACCCGAGCGGGCTGGCGATTTCGGCGGCAAGGTCATCAGCGCCGAGAAAGCCAAGCGGGAGCTCGGCTGGGAGCCAAAAGTCGATTTCAAGGAAGGCGTCGAAATCACCGTAGCCTGGTTCCGCGAGAAGTGGGGGTGCTAGGAGAACCAGAACCCCTCTTGTCCCGACCCAGGACTTAATCTTCCACTTTGAATTGTGCTGAAACCTACCCAGGCGGAGAATTCTGGGTTATGCTAGGTCTGATCTGGTCCCTGGCAAAACGATTCAAAAGGAGGATACTCGGATGACAATGCTTCCGTCTCTGCTTTTGCAGGACGATTCCGGCGCCGCGCTTGGGGCGGCTGCCGCGGGGATTTTCGGCACATTCATGTTCGTGATGCTGGCCATCGCGGTGGTCTTCATCATCGGCATGTGGAAAGTATTCACGAAGGCTGGCCAGCCTGGATGGGCCATTCTGATTCCCATCTACAACCTTTACATTCTGTTAAAAATCGCAGGGCGTCCGGCCTGGTGGATCGTGCTGATGGTGATCCCCTTTGTCAACATTGTGATCGCCCTCCTGGTCGCCATCGACATCGCGAAATCGTTTGGGCAGAGCGCGGCGTTCGGGGTGATTCTGCTATTCCTGCTGAGCGGCATCGGCTACCTCGTTCTCGGCTTTGGCAACTATCGTTACGTGGGGCCGGCAGCAGCCATCGCCTGACGGCATCGACTTACTGGGTCTCCCTTTTCCAACAGGCAACTGAAGGCCTCCGGGCCCGGAAAAGGGAGAGCCTCACCCCTGTTCGGGCTATCTCTGGACACCGGGTCCACGCGGGCCGAGTGGCCGGCGCGGCCCTTGGATGGAACAGGCAGGGTGAGACATCGCCGTGTGGGCGGGGTACGGATGCGTGGCCGCTGCTACGAGGGGCTTTTGAAATGCGTTGAGGCCGCCCGCGAGGGCGGCCTCTTGACACTCCCAGAGTGGAATCTTTGCGTCTCTTATGCCCGCTCTACGTTCTCTGCCTGGAGACCTTTCGGGCCGTTCTTCACCTCGAACTGCACCTCCATGCCTTGCTCGAGCGTCCGGTAGCCACCCATCTGGATGGCCGAGTAATGAACGAACACGTCCTCACCACTGGAGCGCTGGATGAAACCATACCCCTTGGCGGCGTTGAACCACTTAACTACACCTTTTTCTTTCACTACATATCTCCTAAAACCGGAAGTTCCGATGCTGGAACACCCACGGGCTCAGACAACTTTCGTTCGGTTGAAGATTGCTGCATGACTCGAGGGTTAACCCAGACGATCGAAAACTCCGTACTGCGTAATGGATTTATTGTCGCAGAGCCGGAAACGCGTGGCAACCGCCCCAACCGCCCTCTCTAGCGCGGCGTTCCGGAGACGGCGGGCGCCGTCACCGGAGCTACGTTGAGATTCCGCGGGACAATGTCGTTACGGGTATCGAAGTCGATCATGGTGAAAATGAGCAGCAGCCCCAAAAATGCCAGCGTCGAAACAAAAATCAAGGCGTTCATCGGCTTGTCCCAGCGCAGGTGCATGAAGAACAGAGCCACCAGCGACGCCTTGGCGGTGGCGATCACCAGCGCGATCACCGTATTCACTGAAGGCGAGCCGAAGTTGATACCCGCGGCCACCACGGTAAGCACGGTCAGTGTCACCAGGCCTCCGAGTACGGCGGTATAGAGTTTCGGGCCTCCGTGCGTGTGTTGCGCGTGTTCCATTTACGGTCTCCTCAGGAAATCAGGTACATCAAGGGGAACAGGTAGATCCAGATCATGTCCACCAGGTGCCAGTACAGGCCGACCAGGTCGACCGGCGTATAGTAGCGGCTGGAAAAATCGCCGCGAATCGTGCGCCGCAAAATCCACGTGATGGCGATCATGCCGGCCAGGACGTGAATGCCGTGCAGGCCGGTCATCATGAAATAGAAGCTGAAGAACATGAACTGGCCCTTGGGCTCGAGCGGGCCGTGGTAGAAATGGCCCGGCAGCAGACCCAGATGAAACTTCTCGGAGTATTCCAGATACTTGATCACCATGAAGGCCGCGGCGCACAGCAGGGTAACGATCAGGAAGCCGATGGTGGCCTTGCGGCGGTTTTTGGAGGCGCTGTGCACGGCCATCACCATGGTCCAACTGCTGCACAGAAGAACGATGGTGTTGGTGGCGCCCATCATGCGGTTGAGGTGGTGGTGGGCCGCGACGAAGGCTTCCCGGTGCAGGCTGTTCATGATGCCGTAGCCCACGAAGAGGCCGCCAAACAGCAGGATTTCGGTGGCCAGAAACAGCCACATGCCAATCTTGCTGGCATCCGCCTGCTGCTGCATTTCGGCGAAGTGATGCTGCAGAAACGGTTCGTGTTCGGGAGGATGGCCGGCGTCGACCGCCGTGGTGGTCTGGCTCATACGTGAACCCTCGTTGCTTCCTTGTCGTAGTCGTAGGGACCGTGCTCGGCAACGGGCGTGTGCTCGAAGTTATGCGTGATGGGCGGCGACTGGGCTTCCCACTCGAGCGTCATTCCGCCCCACACGTTGTTCGGCAATCCGGCCGGCTTGCGGAACGACGCCAGCAGATAGGCCAGCGTCAGGAACAGGCCGGCGCCCAGAATCCAACTGCCGAAGGTCGAAAACGCGTGCAGCGGCTGGTACTGGTCGAGGTAGTTGTAATAGCGCCGCGGCATGCCTCTCATGCCCAGCAGGAACTGGGTGAAGAAAGTGCTATTGAAGCCGACGAACACCAGGCCGCAGGCGATTCGCGCAAGGGTTTCGTTGTACATGCGGCCGAACATCTTGGGCCACCAATAGTGCAGGCCGGCCAGGAACGCAATGACAGTGCCGCCCATCATGACGTAGTGGAAGTGGGCCACCACGAAGTAGGTGTCGTGCAGGTGGATGTCGGTGGCCAGCGCGCCCAGGTAGAGGCCGGTAAGCCCTCCGATGGCGAACAGCACCAGGAACGACAGCGCGTACAGCATCGGGGTTTTCAGCAGAATGGAACCTTTATAGAGAGTCGCGGTCCAGTTGAAGACCTTGATGGCCGAAGGAATCGCAACCAGAAAGGTGAGGAACGAGAAGATGGCGCTGGCCAGCACCGACTGGCCGCTGACGAACATGTGGTGTCCCCACACCAGGAAGCCGATGAGGGCGATGGCGATGCTCGAATACGCCACGCTGCGGTAGCCGAAGATGTGTTTCCGCGAAAACGTGGGAATCACTTCGGAGATGATCGCCATGCCGGGCAGAATCATGATGTACACCGCCGGATGCGAGTAGAACCAGAAGAAGTGCTGGAACAGAACCGGATCTCCGCCCAGGGCGGGGTCGAAGATGCCGACCGAGAAGACCCGTTCCATCACCAGCAGCAGCAGCGTGATGCCGAGCACCGGAGTGGCCAGCACCTGGATGAGCGCGGTGGCGTAAATGCCCCAGCAGAACAGCGGCATGTTGAACCAGCCCATTCCGGGGGCGCGCAGCTTGTGAATGGTGGCGATGAAGTTTACGCCGGTGAAGATGGACGAGAAACCCAGAATGAATACGCCCAGCGTCACCAGGGTCACCGGACCTTTGGTCACCGTGGAATAGGGGGTGTAGAACGTCCAGCCGGTGTCGACGCCGCCGAACACGATGGCGGCCAGCATGAAGATGGCTCCCAGCACATAGATGTAATAGCTGGCAAGGTTGAGGCGGGGGAAGGCGACGTCCTTGGCGCCGATCATCAGCGGGAGCAGAAAATTGCCGAGGGCGGCTGGGATGGAGGGAATGATGAACAGGAAGATCATCGCCGCGCCGTGCAACGTGAACATCTTGTTGTAAGTCTCGGCGGACATGATGGTGCGGCCGGGCGTAAGCAGCTCGATGCGTACCAGCAGCGCGAAGATGCCGCCGGCCAGAAAGCCGATGAGCGTGGACCAGAGATACATGACGCCGATACGCTTGTGATCGAGCGTAAAGGCCCACGACTTCCAGCCCTTGGGGTCGTCCAGGTAGCTGGTATGTTGATACGCCGCCTGTCCTTCGGCGTTGTAAATTGCTACGTCGTCCATATGCTTGCGTTCTCCTGCCCTACACGTCCTTACTTGGTGGCCGCCGGCTGGGGCGCAGCCTTGTCGCTCTGTGACTTGACGAATGCGATGACGCCCTGCAGCTCGCGCTCGCGGAGCAGTCCTTGAAAGGTCGGCATGATGCCTTCAAATCCACGTACGATTCGCTTCTGCGGGAACAGAATGGATTCGCGGATGTAGTTCTCGTCGGCCACCAGCGACGAGCCGTCGGCGAAGCTGGCCTGGTAGCCGAAAACGTTCTTGAAACTGGGGCCCTGGCCCCGGCTGCCGTCCAGAGAGTGGCAGGTGGCGCAACCCTTGGTCTGATACACCAGGCGGCCCAGCTCGACGAGCGGCAGCGAGCGTGTCTGTTCGTCGCCTTCCGCCACCCACTTCTTATACTGCTCCGGCGTATCCACCCAGACCTTGGCCATCATCTCCGAATGGCCGCGCCCGCAGTATTCGGCGCAGAATACCTGCTGGACGCCGGGTTTTTCCGCGCGGAACCACAGGTCGGTGTAACGGTTAGGGAGCACGTCCATCTTCATCCGCATGGTCGGAAGATAGAAGCTGTGGATGACGTCTTCGGACGTCATTACCAGCCGCACGTTGGTGTTTACCGGCACGTGAATCTCGTTGAGCGTGCGGGTGCCGTCGGGGTATTCGAACTGCCACACCCAGCGTTTGGCGTTGACCATGATTTCCATGGAATCGCCCGGCGCCACCGAGCCGTCGAGATAGAGCGTGAACCCCCAGAAGAAAATGCCCATGACGATCAGCAGCGGAATAATCGTCCAGGCCACTTCGAGCTTCAGATTCTCGTGGACCGGGGAGGTCTTCTCCCCTTCCCTGCGCCGGCGGTAGCGAATGGCGAAGTACGTCACCAGGCCGGCAATCAGAAGGAAGAAGAAAACGTCGACCGCGGTGATGGCCAGAAACAGCGAGTCGACGCCGCGCGCGTGGGCGGAAGCTTCCGGAGGAAAGAAAAGTGAACGCAGCCAGTTCATTTTGCAGTTACCAATTCCTCTGCCGGCCGGTTGGCCGTTGCGCGCCGGCGCTCGCGGCGGAAGAACACCAGCAGCATGATGCCCATGATGAGCATGGTAAGCACGCCGCCGAGGCGCATGATGTTGGTGGCGAAAGGCACGTAAGATTGCGAGGCCGGATCGTAGTGGTAGCAGAACAGCAGCAGTCGCTCCACCGTGAATCCGAATTTCCCCTTGGCGGCTTCGGTCAGCGCCAGCCGGACGTCGCGATCCTTATAGCGGACGCCGTACAGGTAGCGCGACAGCATTCCGTCGGGTGTCAGCACGAAGATGGCGGCCGGGTGGGCGTACTGCTCCAGGTGCTCGTCCCAACGGTAGGGGAAGCCCACCTGGTCGGCCAGCTTCTTGGCGTTGCCGGCGTAATCCACCAGAAAGTGCCAGCCGTTGGTCGGGCGGCCGTAACTTTGGAGGTAGGCGGCGCGTTTCTTTCGCGCCAGGTCGAAGTTGTCGCGCGGGTCGAAACTGATGGTGACCACGTCGAACTGGTCGCCGATGGTCCAATTTAGTTTGCTCAGGACATCCGCTTCGGCGTTCAGCACTATATTGCAGAGCATGGGGCAGGTGTAATAGACGAGATTCAGAATGACCGGTTTGCCGCTGTGAAAATAGTTCTTCAAGGGCACCGGATAGCCGTTTTCGGCCAGGAACTCCAGGTTCAGATCGACTTTCTGGCCGAGGTGCTCCTTTACGTCCAGTCCCTGCAATTGTGGCGGCAGCGCCTGCTCGGCCGAGCGCGCCGGTCGAACGGCCACTCCCGCGGCAATTGCCGCGAACAACACCAGATTTCCCAGAATCTTCAACATCTCAACCCCTCGATCTACCTTGCTTCTCATCGGCCGGCGGGTGCGGCGGCACCGGGGGCCGGCGGTTCCGGCTCGAGCGGTTTGGTGGGATAAGGCGCGACCGGGAACGGGTACTTGCCCGCCGCGTTCTCCTTCACCAGAAGCTCGATGGCCCGTTTGACGGGCAGCCTCACAACGCCCTTGTCTTTATTGATGTAACCGTATTCGGTGAGTTCCTTGTTTTCTCGCGCGCGCAACTGGAGCGCGTCCTGGTCGATGGGAATCTGCACCTTGACGGTCTGTTGTTCGTCCTCCGCGACGCGGTAATAGAAGACCACAAAAGAGACCATGCCGATCAGCAGGAGAATGATGGCCGCCGTGAAGAAGAAAAGGTATCCGGCCTTCGGATCTTCGCGATCGAATCCCTCGGGGTAGCCGTTTTGTTCGTGTTCGGTAGCGTCACTCATCGCGATTCCCCCGGTTAAGAATTGTGGAAGTGCAGGCACTCTTCCAGGCGCGGATCGCCCACCGGAACGATGGCCGTGCGGCGGAAGCGGCCCCAGAACCACAGCGCCATCACGCTGCCCACGCCGGCGAGTGCGGCTAAATCGAGCCAATGCACCACCACGCCCTGTTTGTGGAGCACCGGCATGACCATGAAATAAACGTCGGTAAAGTGCATGATCAGAAGCCAGACGGCGGCCGCGCCCAGCAGTTTCAGGTTGCGCTTGGCGGCGCGGGAAACCAGCACGAACAGCGGCACCAGAAAGTGGCCGAACACCAGCAGCAGCGAAACCGTCATCCAGCTCCCGATCCGGCGTTCCTTAAACCAGAATGTCTCCTCGGGCAGGTTGGTGTACCAGATAAGCATGTATTGCGAGAACGCGATGTAGGCCCAGAAGACCACCATGGCAAAGAGCCACTTGCCCAGGTCGTGATAGTGTTCGTCGTTGATGGAGCGGCGCAGGTAGCCGGCGCCGCGGAACGCCAGCGCAATGAGGATGAGCACGGCGAAAAAGCCGAGTGCGCCGCCGGCCAGAACGTAGACGCCGAAGATGGTGGAATACCAGCGCGGCTCGAGCGACATCACCCAGTCGAACGACGCCAGCGTGGCGGTGACGAATAACAGAAAAACCCCCGGTCCGCTGACCCGCTCCATCACCCTGGTGTGGCGCAATGCGCTGTCGTAGTCCTGGGCCACCGAACGGCGATAAAGCACCCAGGAGAGCAAACTCCAAAGGATGAAGTATCCGGCGGCGCGAATGAGGAAGAAGCCGGAGTTCAGATAGCCCGCCTTGCCCGCCAGCAGCGGATCGCCCGATACGGCGGCCGGGTGCGTCCATGGATACAGGTCGTGCAGCCCGAATACCACCGGGATAAACAACAGCACGCAGGCCTGCAGCGTGCAGGTGATGGATTCCATGAAGCGGCGCACGGTGACGCTCCAGGCGGCGCCCGTCAGGTGCTGCACCATGGTGAAAAACATCGCTCCAAAGCCGATGCTCACCAGCGCCACGAAGGCGAACAGATAGGAGAAGAAGAACTGCTTCGGCTCGAGCAGGTAGCCGGCCAGCAGTGCAATCCACGAAGCCAGCGCGACGAAGACAATGGAATTGCGAACGCGCTTCCAGGCCGCTTCGCCGAGGTAATACGATTCCACCACGGGTTCGTGGCCGTGGCCGGCGTTCCGGAAGGTTGCTTGCTCGATCATGTTATCCGTCTTTCCATCTGTCTATTTCAGAGAGGCGCGCTGGCCGGCGGGGACATCTTCCACCGTTCCGCTGGACGCTCGCTGCAGAGCCCGCACGTAGGCCACGATGGCCCAACGGTCGCGCTCGGAAACCTGATACCGGTAGCCGTGCATGGTGCGGCGGCCGTAGGTGGCGACTTGGAATAATTCGCCGTCCGCCATCTTTTTGATACGGTCTTCCTGGAGGTTGGCCGGCTGCCAGGATGGCTCGCGGAGTGGCACAATCCCCTTGCCGTCGCCGGTTCTGCCGTGGCACGGCGAACAATAAACGTTGAAGCGCTGCTGGCCACGGTCGAGCGTCGCTTCGTCGATCGGCAGCGGATTCTTTCCCACGTACATGCCGTTCACCGAGCCGGTGAAGAAGCCGGCGTCTTCCTTCAGGTGGCCGGCGGCAACGGTGCCCGCGGGGGGCCGCCTCTGTTCCCGCCCGTCGGCGAAGAAGGCGCTCTCCCTTTGGGGCATGTACTTGGGCTGGTCTTTCATGTCCCAGAACCAGACCCAGATTTCCGGATTTCGGGTGGTCAGCCGCTCGCACCCGCCCAGCAGCGACACCACGGCCAGCCCGGCGGCGGCCGACAAAACCATGCGCGCGACGCGCGAGGATGCCAGGTTGGTTCGCATTATCGCTCCACCACCTCCGTGTGCGTGCTTCCCAGGCGATTGAGAAGCTCGGTGGCTTTGGCTTCGTCGAACGACGGATCGTCGCTTTCGACAGCCAGAAGAAACCGGTCGTTGGTGGCGCCGCCGAAGCGGGAGTAATTGAAGACCGGATGATAGAACTGCGGCAGCCGATTCAGAACAAGCATTCCGATTACCGCGCCGAAGGCCGCAAACAGAACCGTCAGCTCGAACATGATGGGGATCGAAGGCTCGAAGGCGAACAGCGGTTTGCCGGCGATCACCAGCGGATAGTTCACCGCGCCGGTCCACCACTGCAGCAGATAGGCGGAGGCCGTGCCGCACAAGCCCGCTACCAGCACGACGTAGCCGAGGGGCGAGCGAGGCTCTCCCATGGCCGATTCGATGCCGTGCACCGGGTAGGGCGTGAAGGCGTCCAACCTGCGGAATCCCGCCGCCCGCGCCGCCCGGATGGCCTCCAGCAGCCGTTCCGGGTCCGCGAACTCGGCTACCACGGCGTAGGTGGCGTCGTCGCCGCCGAACAGTTTTTCTTTCAAGCTGTCCGCCACGCTCATTGTGCCGCCTCCCCGGCCACCTGCCGGATGCGTTCGGGGACGATGTGGTTGGCCGAACCGCCGCTGACCATTTGCGAAGCTAAAACGCCCTTGATTTCCGCGATGGCGATAACCGGCAGGAAGCGCAGGAACAACAGGAACATGGTCAGGAACAGGCCGATGCTGCCCATGTACATCAGGATGTCCACGAAGGTCGGGTGGAACATGCCCCACGAAGAGGGCAGGAAATCGCGATGCAGCGAGCTGGCGATGATGACGAAGCGCTCGAACCACATGCCAACGTTCACCAGGATGGAGATGATGAACATCCCCACCAGGCTGGTTGCGCATCTTTTTGAACCAGAAGAACTGCGGCACCAGCACATTGCAGGTCACCATAATCCAGTAAGCCCAGTAATAGGGGCCGAACGCGCGGTTGAGAAACGCGAATCGCTCGAAGGCACTGCCGCTGTACCAGGCGATGAAGAACTCGGTGGCGTAGGAGTAGCCCACAATCAGGCCGGTGGCCAGGATGATCTTGTTCATGTTCTCGAGATGCCGCATGGTGAGCAGGTTCTCGATGCCGTAGACCCAGCGGGCCAGCACCATCAACGTGACCACCATGGCGAATCCGGAGAAGATGGCGCCGGCCACGAAGTACGGCGGGAACAGCGTGGAGTGCCAGCCGGGAATCAGCGCCACCGCGAAATCGAAGCTGACGATGGAGTGCACCGAAAGCACCAGGGGCGTCGAGAGGCCGGCCAGCAGAAGGTACGCCAGCTCGTAGTTCTTCCAGTGCCGGGCCGAGCCTCGCCAGCCCAGGCTGAAGACGCCCAGCACCACCTGGCGGACTTTTGTTTTCGCGCGGTCGCGCAGCGTGGCCAGGTCGGGAATCAGGCCCACGTACCAGAACAGCAGCGACACGGTGGCGTAGGTGCTCACCGCGAACACGTCCCACAGCAGCGGGCTGCGGAAGTTCTGCCACAGATCCAGGTAGGGATTGGGAATGGGCAGCATGAAGTAGGCGCGCCACGGGCGGCCGGTATGGAACAGCGGAAACAGGCCGGCGCACATGACGGCGAAGATGGTCATGGCCTCGGCGGCAGCGATTGATGGCCGTGCGCCATTTCTGGCGGAACAGAAACAGAATGGCCGAAATCAGCGTGCCGGCGTGGCCGATGCCGATCCACCAGACGAAGTTGGTGATGCCCCAGCCCCAGGCCACCGGCTGGTTGTTGCCCCATACGCCGATGCCGGTGCTCACCAGGTAGGTGATCATCACCAGCAGGATGAAGGTGAAGGTCACCGCCACGCCGAAAGCGATGTACCACTGCTTCGGCGGCGGATTCTCGGTGATCCGGCTGATCTGGTCGGTGACCTGCGCGTGAGTCGGCGCGCCGGGCAGCAGCGGCGGATTCAGCTCCAGATTGCGGTCGATTGCCAGGTCGGCCATGGCTTACGCCACCTCCGGGTTGGGATTCCGCAACCGGGCCAGATAGGTGGTTCGCGGCTTGGTGCGCAGCTCGCTCAGCACGGCGTAGTTCCGGGCCGAGCGCTTCAGCTTCGCCACCCGGCTTTCGGCATCGTTGATGTTGCCGAAGACGATGGCGTCGGCCGGACAGGTCTGCTGGCAGGCGGTAAGGATTTCGCCGTCCTTGATGGTGCGCGGCTTGCCGCCGGCGGCGCGCCCTTCGGCGCGGGCGGCGATTTTCGTTTCCTCGATGCGCTGCACGCAGTAGGTGCACTTTTCCATGACGCCGCGCTCGCGCACGGTGACGTCCGGATTGAAAACCATCTTTTCGATCTCGACCAGGTTCTTGTGCCAGTTGAGGAAGTTGAAACGGCGCACTTTGTAGGGGCAGTTGTTCGAGCAGTAGCGGGTGCCGATGCAGCGGTTGTACACCATGTCGTTCAGGCCCTCGGGACTGTGCGAGGTGGCGGCCACCGGGCAAACCGATTCGCAGGGCGCGATTTCGCACTGCTGGCAGGCCATCGGCTGGGTCAGCGATTGCGGGTCGTCTTCGCCGCCAGTGAAATAGCGGTCGAGACGAATCCAGTGCATTTCGCGGCCCAGCCCAACCTGTTCCTTACCCACGGTGGGAATGTTGTTTTCGGCCTGGCAGGCCACCGCGCAGGCGTTGCAGCCGATACAGGCGTTGAGGTCGATGGCCATGCCCCACTGATAGCCCTTCGAGTAATCCCAGTCGGGGAACAGCGGGTTTGCTTCGCGCGCTTCTTCCATCTTTTCCGCGAAGTCGGGATGGTCGTGATACTCGGTGAGCGTACCCTCGCGGATGATGGGCCGGCCTTCCATGCGGAAGTGTTCCTGCGCGGTCACCAGCTTGTAGGTGCGGCCCCCGTTGGACACGTCCACTCCGGTCGCGATGGAGAAAGCCTTCGCGGTGCGCAGCGGACCGACGTTGACCCCCAGGCCGTCGCCGACACGTCCGCAAACGGTGCGCCCGAATCCGAGCGAGAGCGACAGGGAATTGTCGGCGTGGCCGGGCAGCACCATAGCGGCGATTTCAACGCTGTGCTCGCCCTTCGAGATTCTCAGCACGTCGCCCGTCTCGACACCCAGCGACTTTGCCGTCTTGGGACTGAGCAGGGCGGCGTTGTCCCACACCAGCTTGGTGATGGGCTCGGGCATCTCCTGCATCCAGGCGTTGTTCGCGTAGCTGCCGTCCCACACACTGGCGTTCGGATAGAAGACCACTTCCATGCCTGCCGGGACGGGCTTCAAAGCGGAGCGCGCGGCGGCCACCACCGCCTTCCCATCGGCCGTGGCGGTTTCGGTGGCAAACGCAGAGGCCTCGACAACACCGTCGCACACCGCCTTGCGCCACTTCGCTTCGTCGTTGGTTTGCGGCTGTTTGAGCCAGTAGTTGCGTACGATGTCGTAGGCTTTCGCGTCCTGGTAGCCGGAGAGCAGCGCCAGCAGCTCCGATGGCGTGCGGCTTTCGAACAGGCGGTCGACCAGCGGCTGCTGGATGCTGACCGTGCCATCCAGGGCGCGCGGGTCGCCCCAGCTTTCGAGGTAATGCGACTCGGGCAACTGCCACTGGCAGGCGACCGAGGTCTCGTTAGGCGCGACGGAGAGGTGAATGGAATTGGGAACTTTCTTCAGCGCACCGGCGAAATCGACGTCGGCCGGCGCGGCGTAAACCGGGTTGCCTCCGATAACCAGCAGCGTGTCCACCGCGCCCCGCGACATTTCGGAGGCCAGCGCCGCGATGGCGCCGGCGGGCTCGGTTGTCTCCGACAGGGGGCGGGTAAAGGTGACGGTTTCGCCGAGATTGCCGAGTGCCTGGTTGATGGCCAGCGCCAAGGCGTGAACCGCGGCGGGCTGGCGGGGACCGGCGATGACGATGCTGGCGCCCCGATTGGCCGCCAAGTCAGCGGCCATGGCGGACACCACCTTTTCGGCGCCGGCGGACGCGGGCTGCAGAACGTTCAGAGCGTCGCCGGCGATATTGAGCTTCGCGGCCAGCGCCAGCGCCACCCCCGCCACGTCCGCGGCTCGAGTTCGCAGGCGGTGGTCGGCCATCGCTCCGGTGGTGGTGAAGTTGCTTTCCACCACGTAGAGCCGGCTCATCCCGCCGCCGTTTTCATCGGCGCGGCGGGTGGCGGAAAACTGCTTCACCGGCAGGATGGTGGGCGAATCGAGCAACAGGAAATCGCTGTCTAGCGACACCACAACCCTGGCCTTGTCGAAGCGATAGTGGGCTTGCAAGGGCCGCCCGAAGGCCAGGGCAGTACCGCGCAGGGCTTCGGCGTCGTTCACCGAATCGAATTCCACCCAGCGGGCCGAGGGGAACTTGCCCAGCAGGTGGGTTTTCACCGCTTCCAGGGATGGCGACCCCAGCCGGCCGGCCAGGATGCGCAGACCGGCGCCGTCGCCCAACTTGCCGGCGAGCTCGCGCGCGTAGTCTTCGAAATCCTTCCAGGAAGACGGCTGCCCGTGGCGCAGCACGCGCTGCATGCGGTCAGGGTCATAGAGGCCGAGCAGCGAGGCCTGAGCGAATGCGGAAGCGGCGCCCAAACTATAGGGGTGGTTGCGGTTGCCTTCAATCTTGGTGGGCCGGTAGTCGTGCGATTCCACCAACACGCCCGAAGCGGCGCCGCCGTGCACAAACGCCGACGCGTAAAACATGGGCGCGCCGGGAACCAGGTCCTCGATCCCTTTGGTGGCGGGCAGAATCCTCTCCACCGGGCGGCGGCAGGCGGTGAGTCCGGCCAGGCCGAACGCCGCAGCCATGATCTTCAGCACGGTCCGGCGCGAGCCGCTGCTCATCAGCTCGACGCCGCCGGGAAATTCCTTCTCCACCCACTGCTGGAACCTGGCGGTTCCCGCCAGCTCTTCCAGGCTGCGCCAGTACTCGCGCCCGCTTGGCTTTGTTCCGGCGATTTGAACCAGTTCGCTCATCGGTGGCACCCCGAACAGTTGGTGGGAGGATGAATTCCCTTCTCCGCAATCAGCCGTGCGCCCAACACCGCCGGATCGCCGTCCGGCTTCCAGTCCAGCTTGGTGACATATTCGGCGGGCCGGATATTGGGAGCGGGGTTGCGATGGCAATCGAGGCACCATGTCATGCTCAGGTCCTGCCACTTCTTGACCACCACCATCTGGTCGACCCGGCCATGGCAACTGACGCAGCTTACGCCGGCGTTGACGTGCGCCTCGTGGTTGAAGTAGACGTAATCGGGAAGGCGGTGGACGCGCACCCAGGGAACGGGCTCATTTTTCAGGTAAGTTTCCCGCAGCAGCACAAGCTGCTCGCTCTGGGGCTTGACCCGGACGTGGCAGTTCATGCAAACTTCCGTGGGAGGGATGGCGGCGTAGGCGGCCTTCTCCACCGTGTAGTGGCAGTAACGGCAATCGATACCCAGATTGCCGGCGTGCATCTTGTGGCTGTAGGGAACCGGCTGCAACGGCGCGTAGCCGGTGTCTGCGACGGTGGGACTCCCCAGGTAGAGGACCACGCCGGCGAGGGCTCCGACGACCAGCACCCCCACGGCGCCCCCAATGCGCACTAAACGATCGGTATACTTCGGAAATATCGCGCTCATCCCAGTTTTACGGAAAAGACTGCCCGCTTGTACCCAGCACGGCCGCTTGAGGTAATCATATATTTTCTACCACGCGTCGCCGAAATTTCGCAATAGGAGCAAAATTTCTTGTCAGACAGTAAAAACCGAGCGCCCGCACCAATCCCCCGATCGCGGCCCATCGGACGTCTGTTCGGGGACCTCCGGGTCCGACCCAAGTTGATGGTACTTCACAACTTGTTCTTCTTGGTGCTGACCTGCTCGGTGTACTTCTCGGTGATCCCGCTGGTGGAATCGCGGATCATGGCGGCACGCGACCGCGAGATCTCCTTGGTAAAACAGATGCTTCTCGAAAGCCGCAGGATGCCGCCACTTCCGGGAGAGTTTTATCAATACCGTCACGGCACGGCCGAACAGGCGGAGGTGCCGGCCCAGGTGCAGGAGTGGCTCGACCAGCACCCCGGCCGCATCCGCGAGGCGCCGGACCACGCCGACTGGCTGTATGTGAAGCTACCCGAAACGGGCGAGTACCGGCGGCTACGGCTGCCTTTGGGCTTCTATGCCGATGCGGTGGCGCTGGCAAAGATCGTTCTTCTGATGGTGCTGGGAGTGATTTACGTGCTGGCGGTGCTGCTGCTCGAGATGGTCATCATGCCGCGCTACGTCTATGGCCCGTTGCGGCTGTTTCTCGAAGCCGACGACGCCAGCCTGCACGGCGACCAGGCGCACGAAATCATCCCGGACGAGCTGATGTTCACCGACGAGATCGGCCAGATCATGCGCAGCCGGAACAAGACGGTGGTGGAACTGCGGCGGCACGAAGCGGAGCTGGAACGGGCATTCAACCGGCTGGAGGACGCCGCGGAAGACCTGCGGCGGAAGAATGTCCAGCTCGAGGCCGCCAAGCGGAGCCTGGAATCGCAGGACCGCCTGGTGAGCCTGGGCATGCTGAGCGCCGGCGTGGCGCACGAGATGAACACGCCGCTGGCGGTGCTGCACGGCTCCATCGAGAAGCTGCTGGAGACGGTGGCGGACGCGCCGTCCCGGGAACGGCTCGAGCGGGCCATGCGCGTCACCGGACGGCTGCGGAAGATCAGCGAAAGCCTGCTGGACTTTTCGCGGGTCCGGCGGCAGGAAATGGGACCGGTGGCGGTGCGGCCGGTCATCGAGGAGGCGTGGGGCCTGGTGGCTATCGACGAAAAGGCCGCGGTGGTGCGGTTCCGGAATCGCGTGGCCCCGGAGAACCTGGTGGTAGCCAATGCGGACCGGCTGACCCAGGTGTTTGTCAATCTCTTGCGAAACGCCTTGAACGCGGTCAGCGCCGGAGGGACCATCGTCGTACAATCGCAGCAGGAGACCGTCGCGGGACGTCCGGCAGTCACCCTCACCGTGGAGGACGACGGCGCGGGCATTCCGGACGACATCCTCCCGGGCCTGTTCGAGGCCTTCGTCACGTCGCGGCTGGATGCCCGCGGAACCGGGCTTGGCCTGGCGGTGGCGGCCGGCATCGTCCACCAGCACGAAGGCGTTATCCGGGCGGAAAACCGTGCCGAAGGCGGCGCGCGGCTGACGGTGCAGTTGCCCGCCCCGCCGCCGGACGCTTCTCAGGAAGGTCAGAACCCGTGAGCACGGACGCGGTAGTTCCCAACTCGCCGGTCGACGTCGCCGTCCTCGACGACGATGCGGATTTCCGCCACTACATCGAGGACTTCCTGAATGACGAGGGCATCTATTCGGTGCGCGCCTTTTCCCACCCGCACGACCTGTTTGACGACTGCGCGCAAAACCCGCCCGACATCCTGCTGCTGGACATGAAAATGGGAGAGTTTCAGGGACAGGAAGTGCTGGGCGAGCTGCTGGCCAAGCACCCCGACCTGTGCGTGATCGTGGTCACCGGCTACCCGTCGCTCGAAGACATGCGGGCCACCTTCAAGCTGAAGGTGTTCGACTACCTGGCCAAGCCGTTCAGCCTGTCGCAACTGCGGCAGGTGCTGAAAAACGCCATCGAATACCTACGGATTGGGGCGCGCGGCGCAAGACCGCCTGCGCCAGCGTTTGGGCCACCGCATCAAGATGCTGCGGGTAGGGCGCGACTGGTCTCTCAAGGACCTGGCGGGGGCCACACGGCTGAGCATTTCTCAGATCAGCTCCATCGAGCGCGGCGCCAACCTGCCCAGCATGGAAAGCCTGCTGGCCCTCAGCCGCGCCTTTGGCAAGAAGCCGTCGGAGCTTTTGGCCTCCATCGACTTCTGAACAACTCCTCGTCCCGGAACGGATAAAGTAGGGGTATGCAACAAAATCTCCGGTTTCCGCTTCGGTTGTGCTCGGTGGCCGCGGCGTTGTGCGTCGCCGCTGGCCTCTCGTGGGCGCAGCCGCCGGCGATGCTCTCCACCAGCCAGATGTACGCGCTGTACGGCCGCAGCGTCGATCTGATGGAGGCCGCCGGCGTGATCTCGCCCGAGCTGAGCCGGGCCAGCGCACCGGTGGTGGAGAACGCCCGGCAGACGATTGTCACCCTGCGATCGACGCGCGCCGACGACGCTTTGCTGCACTACGAGTTTCTGGCCAGCGTGCGCAGTTTCCTGCTGCTGGCCGACACGCTTCCCAAACCGAATCCGTATCCGGAAGTGGCGGCCAAGCAGATGGCGGAGCTGCGGGACAACGAGGTGAAGATCGAGAACTATTTTTCGGCGCTGCTCGCGCGGCTGGCCGCCGCGGTTCATACCGGCGACCGCGACGATTTGCACCGCTACGCCGCCGAAAACGCAAAGGTGGGTCCCAAGACCGCCGGCAAGCCCCGGGTGGTGTTTTTCGGCGATTCCATTACCGATTCCTGGCACCTGAACGAATACTTCGGCAATCAGGATTACCTCAACCGGGGCATCAGCGGCCAGATCACCGGCCAGATGCTGGGCCGCATGATGGCCGACGTGGTCAACCTGAAGCCGGACGCCATGATTCTGCTGGCGGGTACCAACGACATTGCGCGGGGCGTGTCGGTGGAGGCCATCGAAAACAACATCACCATGATCGCCGACCTGGCCGACACCTATCGGATCAAACCGATATTCTGTTCCATCCTGCCGGTGGACGACTACCACAAGGCCAGCAATCCCTCTTACGAAAGGACCAGCGCCCGTCCGCCGGCCGTCATCTTACGGCTGAATGCCTGGCTGGCGGAATTTTGCCGGAGCCGCCGCTATACTTACATCGACTATTTCAGCTCGATGGTGGATTCGTCGGGCATGTTACAGGCCGACGTCACCGAGGACGGTTTGCACCCGAACGACAAGGGGTACCGCATCATGGCGCGGATGGTCTACGACACGTTGTTGAAGATGTTCCCGCCGCGGTCTGAGCGAAGGAAGCGGTAACACTTTGTCCGGCTGACGACGTCAAATCTATTTTGGGGTGGTGTGTCCGAAGGAATGCCGCCCCGTTTCGGGGAACTATGGAGTCTATGAATCGACGCTGGGTTCCGGTGCTGTGGGTGGCTCTATGCCTGGCCGGTTTGCCGGCGCGTGCCCAGATGAAAATGTCGGTGAAACAACTGCAAGCCTTCGTGCAGTCGTCCATCGAGCTGAAGCACCAGGACAAACAGGTGGCCAAGTACCTGGAGAAATTCGAGCTGACCGAACGGCTGACGGCCTCGGTGGTGGAAGATCTCCAGGCCGCGGGCGCCGGCCCCAAGACGGTGGAGGCTCTCGAGAACATGGTAACGGCCTCCGCCAAGTTGCCGCTTCCGCCGCCCGAGCACCCGAAAGAAGAACCCACGGGGCCGCCTCCGCCTTCCCCCGAGGACCAAAAGCGCGTGCTCGACGGGGCCCGCGAATTCGCCCGGAATTACATGAAGCAGCTCCCCGACTTTCTGTGTTTGCAGGTGACGCGACGCTACTACGATCCGACGGGACTCGAATTCTGGCGGCTGGCCGACACGGTCGCCACGCGGCTGAGCTACGTCGAACAGCACGAAGACTATAAAGTCATCATGGTGGACAACAAGCCCTCCGACATCGCCTACGACCAGCTTGGGGGCGCCACCTCCACCGGCGAGTTCGGCAGCCTGTTGAAGGAGCTGTTCGACCCCGACACCCAGACCGATTTCGCCTGGGAGCGATGGGGCAAGCTGCGAGGGCGGCTGGCGCACGTCTACAAGTACCGCGTGCTGCTCTCCCGCTCGCGGTGGCGCATCAACTACGAGAAGCGGCAGGAGATTGTGGTAGGCTACTCCGGTCTGGTCTACATCGATGCCGAGCTGCCCATGGTGGTGCGCATCACCATGGACGCCGAGAACATTCCGGCCTCGTTTCCGATCCAACAGGCGTCCACCATTCTGGACTACGATTTCACCAAGATCGGCGATGCCGAATTTATGCTGCCGTTGAAGGCGGAAGTTCACATGCGCGAAGGCAAGCTGATGATCAAGAACGAGGTGGAGTTCCGCAACTACCGCAAGTTCGGCGCCGAGACCACCATCACCTTCGGCGTGCCCGATCCGCTCTCGAAAGACCAGACCGAAGAGCAGCCGGTAACCAAACAACCGTAACGAAATCGCCGCGGCAGCATCGAGACGACCGGCGACGGATGCGCGCTTGCCAACAACGGGATGCGACAATGATTTCCAGGCAACTTCGAGATACGGCTTGTTTCCGGGAAGCTCTTCTGTTTCCCGGGCTGTGCGCCCGGAAAAGGGCTTCAGGCCTCCGCGGCCAAGGCCCCGAAGCCGACGCGCCGGAGGAGCTGTTGAAAACGTGGGTAGCCCCGCAGGTTGTCCAACCGGGGGTCGGTGTTAATCCACACCAGCCACACATCGCTCTGGTTGTAGCTCCGCTCCAGATGATCGATCGCGGAGTCCACGTCGCCGAGGCCGGCGCAGAGAATCGAGTACCAGAATGGAGCCACATACCCGCGTGAGGAAAGCCGGATCAGTTCATCCATCATCCGCAAGGCTTCTTCCCTTTGGTCGGTGATGCCGAAAAGGTGGCCGAGGCTGGACACTCCGGAGGCGTGGCCCTGCGAACCTGCGAGAGACCGCTCCAGCGCGGCGCGCGCCTGAGGGAATCGCCCCTTCTGCTCGCATGCGAGCCCGAGGATGTATTGGGCGGACGGAAATTCCGGTTCGAATTGTGCGACGCGCTGCGCCTGTTCGATGGCATGGTCGTACTCGCGGGCGACGAAGTAGTTCCACGCCATCTCCATGTTCACCACGATGGACAGCGGGTCCACGTCGTGCGCTTGACTGATTTGGAGCATGGACTCCCCAAAGCGCCCCGTTGCCGCAAGGAGCGCCGCATACCCCCGATAGGCGTGAACGTAATTGGGATTTAACTGCAGCGCCTGCCGATAACGCTGTTCGGCGGCGAGCCAGTCGTGGTCGTACACTTTCAGAACGTTGGCGAGTGAGGCGTATGCCTCGGCGAGATCGCTGTCGATCTCTAGGGCCCTCATGGCGGACTCCCTGGCCTTGGGCATCGCGTCGGTGGGCGGAAGCAGGTCGAAGAAGCCCAGGAGGCAATAAGAATCCGCAAGACCGGCGTGAGCCAGCGCAAAACCCGGATCTTTTTGCAAAGCGTGCTGGAAGTAACCGACGCTCTTCTGCAGTCCGTCGACCGACATCTTGTTCCAGTGATACCTGCCTTTCAGGTAATCCTGGTACGCTTCCGCGTTCTGCGTATGCCGCCGTACGGCGGTGGGGGCGCTCGGTTTCCGGGCCAATTTGGAACGAAGCTTTTCGAAAATCCTGGCTGAAAGTTCCGCTTCCAGCAAGTGTAAGCTCGAAAGCTCGCGATTGAACTGCTCGCCCCAGATCAGCCATCCACTCTCGACTTCCACCAGTTCGGCTCCGATGATCAGTTGATCGCCGCGCTGGGACACCCTCCCGAGAAGAACAGCACCGACGCTAAGTTTTCGCCCGAGCGCCCGGCAATCCACAGGCTTGCCCCGGTAGCGGAAGACCGTGCTCCGGGCCAGCACGCGAAGGCCTGGTAGCCGCGATAACGCGTTAATTATGGCCTCGGTAAGGCCGTCAATGAGATAGCCGGCGCCCGGATCGCCGGTTGCGTTCTCGAAGGGCAGCACCGCAATGGAATCGACGGCGTGGTCCGGCCGTGCCGGTGGAAGGACGGGCCGGCCCGGAGAGCTGACGGGAGCGATGAAGCGGTAACCGCGCCGCGCCATCGTTTCGATGAAGATACTTTTCTCCGGGGAGTCACCCAAAGCGTGACGCAGCCGTTTTACGACTGCGTTGAGGCTCTGCTCGAAATTGACGTGCGTGTCGCCCGGCCAGAGTTCCTGGCGGAGCTCCTCACGGGCTACCAATTCCCCGGGCCGGCACAGAAGAAAAGCGAGAACTTGAGCCGGTTGGCCCGAAAGCCGCACCCGCCGGCCCTGCTTGAAGAGCTCTCCCGATTTGAGGTCGAATTCGAAAACGCCGAATCGGACCACCGCGCCCAGAAGCATTGAGGGGAACATCCGGCATATCCCTGACAGGGGAATCCCTGCACCCAGCTTCGCCCATTAAGACGAAAACAGCCCGCCGCCTAGGTAGGGAGTATAACACAGCGCCGGGAGGGCGGTCATACTTCCGTGTAATTCTCTGGTTTAAAAGCATTTCGGATATCACCCCCGTATGACTGAAATTTCACTTAATTACCATTGAAGTACATCTCCGCAAGTTTGAAACTGCAAAAGTGGGCGGGGACATGAATCGCGTAAGCCGATCGGCCCAATCCGACACGCCCGCCGAATGAGGAGTTACGATTGATGAGCACGTTTGCGCTTGAGAAGTTGCAGACCGCCCATTGCAGGATTTCCGCGCCGGCGCCCACTCACTCGGGTGCGGACCAGCGAAACGAGGTCGACCTGGGAACTCTAGCCATGTCGATCGTTCACGACCTCCGCAACCCGCTTGCCGCCGTTCACATCGGGGCAGAATTGTTGAACGGCTCGCCACTCCCCGAGCATCAGGTGCGGCGTCTGGCACGCAGCATGTACAGCGCCTCAGTTCGAATCCAGGAACTGCTCCAGGATTATGTCAATTTGCACCGGACGAGGGAGAGGCAACCTCATTCGATTAGTCTTCGCAGCCTGGTGGCACAGTCAGTAGATAGGATCACGGCTGTGGCCGAAGCTCAGTCGGTGGTGGTAGTGGAGGAGGTTCCCGCAGACTTGGTTGTCACAGTAGACCGACGTCAGATCGGCTCCGTTCTAGCAAACTTGTTGGTCAACGCGCTGGAGGCCATGCCAACGGGCGGATCGATCCATATCTCCGCGGTTACCGCGGAGAATTCAGTAGTGATCAGGGTTCTCGACAACGGGCCTGGAATTGCGGCAGAGATTCGCGACCGGCTGTTCCAACCGTTCGCCACCGCTCGCAAAGCGAACGGCTGGGGCTTGGGGCTTGCCCAGTCGCGCCAGGTCGTAATTGAGCATGGCGGCGATATGTGGCTGGAACCAGCACCCGGCGGGGGAGCCTGTTTTGCGTTCAGCCTGCCGGCTTCGCCTGGGGGTTGTCAATCAAAAACAGACCACGTGAGCGGATCGAATCGCCTTGCCCGTGTGAGGTAGACGCTCGAATGGAAATGCTCAAGAAAGCGCCGTGGAATGTCAAGGTGCGGGCGCCGTGGATGCGGAAGTCTACATGCGCGAAGGGAAGCTGATGGTCAACGACGAGGTGGAGTTCCGCAACTACCGCAAGTCCGGCCCCGAAACCACTATCACCTTCGGCGTGCCCGATCCGCTGTCGAGTGACCAGCCCGAGGAACAGCCGGTAAAGCCCTAAACCCCATTGGAATTCAGATCTAGATCCTCCCGGTTGTGGTGTAGAATTGTTCAGCAAGCACAAACATCCACTGGGGGGATGACTGGATGTTTTTAACGCCCGCACACTATCTGGAACAATTCGGACGCATCGAATTTCGGGTTGGGGAATATGATGTACGCGGTCCAGTTGCCGTCAGACGATACCGCAACGCCGATCATACCGACCCCGTCAGCGCCGCCGGGCCCGGCATCGCCAAGGGGCTAAAAATCGTACAGCACCTTCGTGACCGCTACAAGAGAATCACCGGAAAGACACTGATGAAGAGCGAGTTCACGATTCCGTCGGCGAGCAAGAGCGATTGGTTCCCCGCCTTGCCGCTGAGCATGGAATTGAATTCCATTGCAAGAACGTTCAATGGAAAGGGCTCGCCGCACGACATCTCGATCGGTCTCGCCGCGGCCGTGGCAACGAAAGTCGCCGACCTGGATACAATTGACGATTTCATTGACAAATTCATCGGCCTGGACTGCAATGGCTTCGTTGGCGGGTATTCCAAGGCCCGCGGCCTGATGGGGAGCGACGGACACCTCGGGCCGAATTCTGCTCCGAACGTGTTTGCCCATCGCGGGGCTGCGCGGAATTCCTGGGGCGAAATCCAGCCGCACGACGTTCTGTTGACGCCCGGCTCCGACGAGCATATCCGAATTGTCAACGCCTTCCAACCCTCCGCCCTGGATGTCTGCGAATCCGCAAAATCGCTCAAGGGGTTGTCCCGCCGCTACTACGTATTGCTCGACACGTCGTTCGGCCGCACCGAGGTGCAAGGCATGGGCGCCACGAAAGCGATGATGTACAAGTTCTCACGCCAGACGTTGGGGGGCGGCTGGAGTAACCACTGGGCCTTGATTTGCGGCGTTGGATTCTAAGGCATTATTCTCGCCCGACCAGGCGCAACATGCTGAAGCTCACCGTCAGCACGCGCTGGTCGGGAGGGTTTCGCCACTCGGGTGTGGCCGATAGCTCTACTTCGTATTCGGATGCAGGCGGCACATCGCATTGGACAACGAACGTGCCCGGTCTCGCGAGTCTCCACTTGTGCAGACAAACGCCGTTCACCCTCGCTTCCACCACCGGCGTACCGGCCCGAAAACACTTTTCATCGACGAAACCCCTCATGCGCAGGTCCTGCGGGGCGTCATCAACACGCGTCAGCTTCGCCATCGCGCGGGGCCCCATCCAGCGATAGCGGTTTTCCGGAATGCCTTCGAGATCGTACCAACCCTCGCCGAGTTGGGTTTCGTGGCCGGAGTTGCGGAAATCGATCACGTCGGGGCGCGGGCCCGGATAGAGTTGTCCGAGCTCGCCGCTCGGCAACAGCGTGTACACGCCTCCTACGTTGCGCGCTTCGTAACCGCAGGACGCGCAGCGCAACGTTTCGTTGCGTAGCTGGAAGGCTCCGCGGCAATCCGGACATACCAAGGCGCGGGGGAACCATTCTTCAAACGGCATCTCCTCCGCGGCCGGCGGTTCGCCGGGCTTCTTCGAGCAGGCCGTGAGCGTACCGCCAAGTAAGCGCACCGCCGGAAACTGCGGGCTTGCGCGACGGCGCAACACGCACAACCGGCGGATAAGCCTTTCGACGGGGCCGTGACAGCGCGGATACACGGCGTAGTGTTTTTCGGCAAAGTGGCGCGAGACCAGCGCGTCCCAATCGGAAAGGCGGAAGCGGCGGCTGAGCCGGATGCCGAAATCCAGATCCTGCGCCGCTCCC
The DNA here is from genome assembly GCA_963810595.1 of Bryobacterales bacterium. GTDB lineage: Bacteria > Acidobacteriota > Terriglobia > Bryobacterales > Bryobacteraceae > CAWEOG01. The sequence goes on from CAWEOG010000008.1 coordinate 24,697, forward strand.
ACCTCGCCGCGCACCAGGAATTCAAGCACCCCGGCGTCGTAGAGGCGACGCTCCCACCACTTCATGGTTCCGTAGTAAGGGCAGTGCCACAAACCCAACGTCAGCGCGCGCCGCACCGGCTCCTCGGCAAAAAAGAAAACGCCGCCGGGCTGCAGCACGCGGTGAACTTCTTCGAACACCCGCTCGACGTCCAACACCTGGCCAAGCATTTGAAAGGCGCAAACCATCCGCAGCGAGCCGTCGGCGAACGGAAGGTTGGCGGCATCTCCCGCGATGCGCACCGGCGCCCGCGCCAGGTGCCAGCGGTCCATCAACGCGACGCCCTGCCGCAGCGCATCGGCGGAAAGGTCGAGCGCGAAACCGTCGGCCCCGAACTCGTTGGCGAGCATGTAGCTGGAGTGGCCGGCGTTGGCGCCGATTTCGAGAAACGGCGAGAGCTGACCCATAAAGCCGAGCTGCTCCCGCAACCCGCGCGCACGGCGAGTATTTTCAATCGTGTACTTCTCGAGCGCGCGCGCCGGCTCGCCGAACGAGGCGAAGGCGTAAAACTCCACCTGGTTGCGTTTGTCGGCGAGCGTCTGGGACGGCATCGGCGTTTCAGCCTCCAATCAGTTGCCGGAACGAGAGGGACCGCAGATCTTCCACCAGAACATCCGGCATGTGCAGCGCCAGTTCGTCCGCGCAAACCAGGCCGGTGGCCACGGCGACGGAGCGGACGTGGTTGGCCTTGGCGGCGAGAATGTCGTTGGGGTGGTCGCCCACCAGGGCAATGCGGGCGCCTTTTTCGATCCACCCGTTGCGCCGCGCTTCGCGAATGGCCAGCCGAGCCAGTTGGGTCCTGGTGGCGGCCTGTTCGGCGAAGGCGCCAAAGCGAAAGTAGTGGCGCAGCCCGGCGTTTTCCATCTTCTTCCAGGCGATGCGCGAGAGATTTCCGGTGACCAGCCCGGCCGGAACTCCCCGCTGGTTGATACGCCACAGCAGGCGCCGCACGCCGGGGCACACCCGGTGGCGCAAGTCCGGGCAACTGCGGGCATACACGCGTTGCGCCGTTCGCATCAACTCGGGAAGCGCAGCGCGGGTGCGCGCCGCCGGGACACCGGCATCGCGCATCATCCACGTCAGAATGTCGCGATCGAGCATGCCTTGCACGGGAATGTGCTCGGTGGTGGTTTCGACGCCGGCCACTTTCCGGACGGCCTCCACCAGCGCCTGCCGGTGATGCGGGCCGGAGCGCCGCAGCAGCGTTCCATCGATGTCGAACAGTACCAGGGCGGGGGCGGGAGCAAAGCGTGCGGCCATAAGATAATCTTCAATATAGCGAAAGGAGTTCGGGCAGTTCGGAAAGGAGAGGCCATGCGAACGACCCGGCAGATTGGCAAAACTACCATCCGGCTGGTCCAGGGCGACATTACCACGGTGCCCGTCGACGCCATGGGAAATGCAGCCAACGCCGGCCTGCGCGGCGGCGGGGGCGTGGATGGCGCCATCCATCGCGCCGGCGGCCCTTCCCTGATGCGGGAACTGGACGCGATCCGCTCGAAAACCGGAGGATGTCCGACCGGCAGCGCCGTTGTCACCAGCGCCGGCAGCCTGCCCGCGAAATACGTCTTTCATGCCGTCGGTCCGGTGTATCGCGGAGGCGGCCACGACGAGGCGGAGCACCTCGCCGCCTGTTACACGACGTGCCTGCGGCTGGCCGATGAGCGCCTGCTGGAACGAATCTCGTTCCCTTCCATCAGCACGGGCGTCTACGGCTATCCGCTGGCGGACGCGTCGCGGGTCGCACTGGGCGCCGTGGCCGGCTATCTGCGCAATTACGAGACTTCGGTACGGGAGGTTATTCTCGTACTCTTCGACCAGCGGACGCTGGACGCCTACGCCGAAAGCCTGGACGAGATTTCGAGCGAAACCGGCGAATGAGCGTCGCGATTCGGGAAGCAGGCGTGGACTGTGCGCCCCGCAAGGTACAATAGCTTCCAGATGCAAGTTCTCCACGCCGGCTCGCACAAATTTCTGCTGCTCGAGCTCGACTACGACTTTTTGGCAAGTCTGGCACGCCAGGCCGGCTTCGAGGTCCGCGTCGAGGAAGTTAATCGCGCCGTCATTCTTCACCTTTCGATCGAAGACCGCCAGGCGCCGCTGCTGCTTTTCGATGCGGCCGACCCGGGCAACCTGGGCTGGTTTTCCCGCTGCCAGTTTTACGTGGATGCCGGAACCGGCGCGGTGCTGCAGACTCCTCTCTCGGTTGCCAATGTGCGCGAGCGCGACGGCCGGCCGCAGCCACGCTCACTCAAGTTGAGCATTACCCGCGAACTTCCCGCCAACTTCCGGCTGCCGGGCCGCCAACCCGTGACCGAACAGGTTGTCTATGCGATTGTGGTGAACTTCTTGAACGCGCTGCTCAACGTCGGTGTAGGGGTTTGCGGCAAGGGTTGCGTCACGCCACTTGCGGGACGCACCGAAACCGCTGGACCCAAGAGCTGACGCCGGCTGCAGCGCCCGTGGAGTGCTCCCTTACCGGGTGCTGGCGCCAGCGTAGACGAGAATCGGACCCGCCGGGTCGCCGTGGTTGTATACTGCGTCGCCACACGAGGTCAAAACCCAAATCCAGGCCAAAAGCTCTGCTACCATTTAGGCAATGGCGTCCACCCTGTTGAATCCATTCATCGTCGGCGGCGCGTTGAGCGACCCGGCCGGCCGAGGATTCTTTGGGCGTGAGGAGATTTTCGAGTTCGTCAACTCCTCGCTGATGGTCACGCGGCGAGTGCCAATCGTCCTGCAAGGACAGCGCCGCATCGGCAAGTCCTCCATCCTGAAACAGCTCCCGAAACAGCTTTCTCAGGACTTCGCCTGCGTCTACTATGACCTCCAGGGCAAGGCCGCCATGCAGTTGGACCAGGTACTCTATGGCCTCGGGCGCGCCATCGCAGATCGACTGAAAATCGACCGTCCCGATCGGCCGGACGCCGGCGAGGAGACGTTCCCGCTCTTCCTCGACCAAGCGATCCGTCATCTCGACGGGCGGGCCGAGCGGTTGATACTGCTGTTCGATGAATTCGACGTCGTGGATCAGACCTTCACTGGACCGGAGGTGGCCGCCAGCCGGTTTATCTCGTACCTGTCGCGGCTGGTGGATTCCCATTCCGGCGTTGGCTATATTCTCGTGGTGGGTCGCAAAATCGAAGAGATGTCGGAGTCGTTTCTTGGCTCCATCCTAAAGGATTCGGTATCGAAACCTATCGGCCGGCTCACCGAATTGCAAACCGCGCGCCTGGCCACGGAGCCATCTTCCGGCCAGCTTCATTTCGACTCCCCATCGCTCCACCGGATCTACCAGCTCACCGCAGGCCACCCATTCTGCACACAGGTGCTTTGCCACACCATCTGGAACCGGGCGCTGTCAGGCAGCGCTCGAACCTCGCCCGCCCCTGTCACCGAGCGGATGGTGGATGAAGCGCTGCCCGAGGCGCTCGACCTGGGCTCTAACGGGTTGAACTGGATCTACGACGGACTCAGCAAGACGGCGCACCGTCTCATCCTCTCCGCGTTGGCCGAAGCCGCCGATCCGATCCACGGCGCGACCGCCTCCCTTGACCTTGTCGACACCACGCTGCGCAAGCACCGCGTCGTAGTGGATCCCACCGACCTCGGTTCCGCCCCCAGAGAGCTGCGGAAGTGGGACGTGCTTATCGGCTCCACCTCCAACCTAGTGTTCGCCGTTCCGATGATCGGCGGCTGGATCCGCGAGAACCGCCCCCTGGAGGAGTTGCAGGAACACACCGCCATGGCCAATCCGCGGGCGCAACGCTACTATGAGTTGGCCCTTGAAAGCTTACGCCAGGACAACTACGACGCCGCGATCGAGGACTTTCGAAACGCTCTGGATGCGAATCCGGGATTCATAGAAGCATTGCGGGGGCTATCCACGTCTTTGCGCCTGCGCAAGAAGCCGGGTGACCTCAACCTGGCTGTGGAAGCCTATGAGCGAGTTCTCGACATCGAGCCGGATGAACCGCGCACCGCCCTGGTCGAACTGTTAGCCGAGGAGATTGACCAAGGCGGTGACGTCAGCACCATGGTGACCCGCTACCGGCGACTGAAAGAGATGGACCCGGATGGTCCATTCTTGCAGCGCGCGGCGCGCGTCTTGTCCGCCTCGGCTGAAGCGCATCAGAGTTACGGCTCAGACGAGAGCCTGGCAATCGCGCGCACGCTGCACAAGGAGCTTGGGCACCTGAAGGAAGAGATTCAGACTGAAAGGGAGCAGCGCCGCCGCCGGCTGTACCGCTTCGCTTTCGGAGCGATTGCGGCAGCTTCCTTCGTAGCTTCTCTAAACCCCTGGTCCGTGCTGAATGTGACGACCATGTACAGCGCGCTAGTCGGGGGTCTTGCCGCGCTCTCGGGCGCGCTCCTTGTGCAGGTAATCGATTCAACCGACGACACGGGGATGAAACTGCGGCTGCGGCATCTGCCAGAAATTCTGGCGATTACCTTTCTCGGCGGGGGAATCGCATACTATCTTCAGGCGAAAGGTGGCGGATCAATGTTTTACTACGCGCTAGGGGGTTTTTTCGCGGAGGCGATGGTTGCCGCCTACAGGGACCGTCCGAAGCTCAAGGACCGCGTTACGATGAAGGCCGCCACCTACGACGACCCGCGCCGCAAACTCTTAGAAAAGTTGTTCGACGCGAGGCAACCGGAGAAGAAGCAGGGAGAATAGAAATGCCCGCCCTACCCGCAGCCCTCGAAGCGCCGCTGCCAGCCGCCGCATTCCGGGGTCGTGAGCAAGCTGTCCAGCTCATCTGCGATCGCCTGCGAAACGCCGAACGGCTTAGCACCTCTGTGGTCGGCGGTCCCAGGACCGGGAAGACATCTTTGCTGCGGTACCTGGCCAGTGAATATGCGCCCCACGAGCTCAGTGCCGTGCCGTACCGGGCTTATGTGGATGCCCAACTGCTCTCATCGTTGTCTCGCCCGCCCGACTTCTGGATGTTCGCCTTCCGGGCCTTGCGGGACGTCTTGCCGGGCGGCGACAAACTGGCCGTGCTTCTGGACGGCTTCCTGGCCAAAGCGCAGAATCGCGAGATCGACGCCTTCGACATCGAGGACATCTTCGACGAGTTCGGCAAGCTGGGCAAGCCGGCTGTGTTGCTGGTCGACGGCTGGGATCTGATTCTCAAGAATCAGAACTATTGGGGCGACTTCTTTCACATCGTGCGGTCCATGGGCCAGCGCCAACCACGAGGGCTGGCCTTTGTGGTGGGCACGCCGCGCCGGTTGCTGGACTTGTGGGACGATAACGTCGGGTCTCCGTACTTCAACATCTTCGCCAACGTCACCATTGGGCAGATGGAGGAGACCGACGTGCGAGAGTACGTGCGGAAAGCATTGCAGGAGAAGAACCTCGACGCGAGCGCCGAAGCGGAGGCGGCGGTGCTGGCCGCCTCGGACTCCCATCCCTACATGGTCGCGCTGATGACCTACCTCGTGGTCGGCCAGTTGGAGGCCATGGGCGCTGTCAACGCCGCCGAAATCGGACAAACACTGCGCGACCCGCAGGGCAAGGTGGTGGAACTCATACGGCTCATCCGCGCAAGCCTTAGTCCCACCGAGCGCCTGTGGCTGGACAACATCACCAACGCGCCACGGCAGGTCACCGATGTGCAGCGGATCGCGCTGGGGCGGCTGCGCTCTTATGGGCTGCTACCCCCGGGGACGAAACTCTAGTGGCCTCGAATCCACAGTTCGATTTCGCGAGCGATCTCGCGCAGGCCGGCAAGAGCGCGGGCGAGCAGGAGCAGCAGAGCAGCCAGTTGCTCCGCGACATGGTCTTCTCCAAGGCGGAGCGGGACCCACAGTTCAAACGCGCCCTGGCGGCCAACCCGGAAAAGGTGCTCGAGCAAGAGGCCCGACGGGTCGGCGCTCATGTGGACGCCAAACTGGTCCAGGAGACCAAGGACAAGTACAGCACGGCGATCATCGGCGCCTCCGAAGAAGAGGTCACCAGGCTGGTTTTCGAAACGCTGGCAAACGTGCGGACTTCGTTCCAGCGGACCCTCACGCTCTCGCAGTGTCTGTTCTTTGTCGGACTCGGGCTCACGGTGGCCGCATTCGCCGTCGCGGTGTTTTACCGCGACAAAGAGGTGATCGCGGGCATCTTCGGCGGTGGCGGCATCCTGACGCTCATCTCCTACGCTGTCATGAATCCGCTCGACCGCATCCGCAACGCCGCCGCGAACCTGGTGCAGGTCCAGATCGCATACGTCTCCTACTATAAGCAGTTGACCATGCTCGGCGGCGCCGAGTCCGAGAAAGTCACGCTCGATGAGGCGATCAAATACGCCACCGAGTTACGTAAAGGTGCGGTGGAGACCATCGAGGCCGTGCAGAAGATCGTCGCCAACACCGCGCCCTACGATCCCCGCGTGACCCGCGGCGATGCCACGAAACCTGGCGACAACAGCACCGCGGATAGCTGACCCCTACACCCTCTTCAGCGGATCCGCACGAATATGGGAGATTTCCTCCAACAGGTGAAGTAGTTTCGCACCCTTAAATTGGGCCGTTTTCGGCAAGCTCCCTTAGTACTACACCGCATTGGCTGCGTCCAGCGTGTGTGGAACACTCATTTCAGACGCTCCAACCGTTTCGGAGGACGGATAGAGTTCGTCAGCCCTGGGGGCGGCCGGCCATCGACCGGCTGCCCTCCTCGCTTGAGTTTCCCCACACCGCGAACCCGAGTTGCCACAACTGTTGGATTGGACCCTCCGCTGCGCAAATGGGAAAATGTTGGCTGCCGCCAGGGAGCGGGAGCAACGACAATGAGCAGCCTCCGATCGCACCTCGCCTACTCGCCGCAAGAGCTGAAATTCGGAACCAGCGGTCGCCGGGGGGAAGTCGCCCATCTCACCCAGTTGGAGATCTACATCAACGCGCTTGCCGAACTGGAGTACCTGCAATCGCTCTCTCCCGACGAGGGTGGAATCGTCTACGGCGACGAGTTCTATTTTGGTTACGACCTGCGCCCCAGTTCCACCCGCTTCGTCAAGGGAGAAGCGGGACGCGGCGAAATCTGCCAGGCAGTCGCGCAGGCGGTGCGCGACGCCGGAATGCGTCCCGTCAATCTCGGCGCAATTCCCACACCTGCTGTCGCGTATTACGCGCTGCGCCGCCGCAAAGGCAGCATTATGGTGACCGGCAGCCACATCCCTTTCAACCGCAACGGATACAAGCTGAACACGTCCCGCGGTGAATTGCTGAAGAGCCACGAGGCGCCTATCGCCGACGCCGTCGGGCGGGTCCGCGAGCGAGTTTACAGGAACCTTACTCCGCATCACTTTTCAACCAGCAGGGCATGCTCAAAAGTGGCCACGCCGCCCTTCCCCCGGTGGAGGGCGACGCCAGGGCCGAGTATATCGGCCGCTACACGGACTTCTTTCAGAACTCCACTCTGCAGGGGACACGAATCCTGGTTTACCAGCATTCCGCCGTCGGGCGCGACATGCTGGTGGAAACTCTGGAGCGCCTGGGAGCGAGCGTGGTTGCGGTGGGACGCAGCGAGGAGTTTGTTCCCATCGACACCGAAAACATCAATGCGGCGCAACTCGCCACCATCCAGGCGTTGACGGACGAGGCGGTCTCGCGCCACGGACCGGTCTTCGCGGTGGTTTCGACCGACGGGGACAGCGATCGCCCGCTGATTCTCGGCCCCGATCCGCCCGGCGGATCGAAAGTTCGCTTTTTTGGCGGCGACCTGGTGGGCATGGTTGTCGCCGAATATCTGGGCGCCGATAGCGTGGTGGTCCCGATCAGTTCAAACGATGGCATCGACCGTGGGGTGCTGGCGGCGGTGGCGGAGCCGAAAACCCGCATCGGCTCGCCGTTCGTCATCGCCGGCATGGAGGCCGCGCGGGCGAAGGGCCGCAAAATCGTCTGCGGCTGGGAGGCCAACGGAGGATTCCTGACCGGTTCGGACATCGTCAAAAACGGAAACGCCCTGGAAGCCCTTCCCACGCGGGATGCGCTCTTGCCGATACTGTCGGTGTTGTTTGCGGCACACGAAAGGGACATTTCCGTGTGCGAGCTGTTCGCGCGGCTCCCCAGACGTTTCAGCCGCGCGGGCCTGTTGAAACGCTTCCCGCAATCGACCGGCCGGAAGATCGTGCTCCGATTTCAACCCGATGGGCCCGCGGTGCGGGCCGGGCTGGCGGAGTTTTTCAGCGCCGCGCTCGGTTTCGGACCCATCGAACGGATCGACTCTACCGACGGCGTCCGCATTATCTTCGGAAACGGCGACGTGGCCCACATCCGTCCTTCGGGGAACGCCGACGAACTGCGCATCTACGCGGTGGCCGATACACAAGACCGGGCCGATGAAATCGTGCGTTTGGGGGTCGCCGAGCCGGACGGCATCCTGCGCCGTATGGAAAGTGCCGTTAACGCCGGGCGAGCGGACGCGGCCGGCTGACGCAGGGGTTGCCTTCGAGATAGAAGCGCAACGGCCAGTCGGCGCATTCGCGGATGCCAATGCGCGGGCTGACGGCAATTGGTTCCGGCGGGGGCTCGGGGAACCCCCGCACGGTGAGTGGCCCGCGCGTGACATCGGCCCCGTAGAGCGCGCGGGTGATGTTCATGGCGATGGCCAGTTTGCCCGGCCCGTTTGCCAGGTGCTCGACGCGGTTCACGCTGCGACGGCGCCGGCGCATGGCGGAGATACCCGCCAGCGGCTCGAGTGCGCGAATCAGCACGCAGCCCGGCGTGCCGTCCGGCTCGGCCACCAGGTTCAGGCACTCGTACATGCCGTACACGAAATACACGTAGGCGTGTCCCGGCGGCCCGAAGATGACGCGGGTGCGGTTGGTCAGACCGCGGGCCGAGTGCGCGGCCAGGTCTTCTCCGCCGAGATACGCTTCCACTTCCACAATGCGGGCCGCGCACCCGCCGTGCACCAGAACCTTGCCCAGCAATGCCCGGGCTACCTCCCGAGTGGGTTTTGCATAAAATTCGCGCGGTAACACCGTCGACTGGCGGCGGATGGCCTCCATCGCCATTCTGTCGCCCCATGCGTCTGCTGAAAAAGGCCTCGGCACCAACCGCATTGTAGTTCAATCCCATCGGCGGACACAGGCGGCGCGACCGCCCCGGCAGACGAATCCGGCTCGGCAGTAAACTGGATACTTCGGCGATGCGGTTATTCACTGGCATTGACATCCCGTACGAAATCCGGCGTAACCTGGAGTTGCTGCTGGCGCACCTGAAGCCAAAGGCCGACATCTCGTGGAGCCCGCCCGCGAACCTCCACGTCACCACCAAGTTCATCGGCGAGTGGCCGGACGGAAAGCTGGGCGAAGTGAAGGACGCCCTGAAGCGCGTTGCGCCCGCCGGGCCGCTGAAGATCGCCGTGCGGGGACTCGGCTGGTTTCCCAATCCGCATTCGCCGCGGGTGTTTTGGGCAGGTCTCGAAGCGCCACCGGGCCTGGCGGCACTGGCGGAGGCTACCGATCGCGAACTCGGCGAAATCGGAATTCCCCGCGAACAGCGCCGGTTTTCGCCCCACCTGACACTCGCCCGTATTCGCCGGCCGGGCGGACTGGACGCGCTTCAAAAGGCGATTGCGGAGCTGCCGGCCGCCGATTTCGGCGCCTGGCAGGCAGACCGCTTCCATCTCTACCAGAGCCAGTTGCACGCGGGCGGCTCTGTCTACACGAAGCTCGCTTCGTTTTCGCTGGTGGCAGAATGAACGGCATCCTATTGATCCTCGTGGCATACCTTATCGGAGGCATTCCCTTCGGTTTTGTGCTGGTCCGGCTGCGGACCGGCAAAGACGTCCGCTCGATGGGCAGCGGCAACATCGGCGCGACCAACGTGTTTCGCACCACCAGCCGTGCTGTGGGCTTGTTGACGCTGGTGCTCGACATCCTGAAGGGCTGGCTGGCCATCAAAGTGGCCTCCCTGCTCACCGGGGGCAATCTAACCTGGATGGTCCTGGCGGCGCTGGCGGTAATGCTGGGCCACGCTTTCCCGATCTTCCTGAAGTTCCAGGGCGGCAAGGCGGTGGCCTGCTTTGTCGGCGCGTGGCTGTATCTGCAGCCGTTGCCGCTGCTGGCGGCGATGATCGTGCTGGTGGTTGTGGTGGCCATGACCCGTTACATTTCCCTGGGCTCCATTCTGGCCGCCGGGCTGTTTCCGTTGGCCGTCTGGCTCATCAATCACCCGCCGTTGATGGTGGTGGCCGTCTCGGCGGCTTGCGGCGGGCTGGTGGTGTGGCGGCACCAGGGCAATATCCAACGCCTGCGCGCGGGTACCGAGAACGTCTTCTCCCTTGGGGGAAGGCGCCCGTGAAGCGGCTGGCGGTGGTGGGCGGCGGAAGCTGGGGAACGGCGCTCACGATCACGCTGGCATCGCGTTTCGAGCGTGTCCGCCAGTGGGTGTTCGAAGCCGAACTGGCGCGGCGGAGCGAACAGAACCGCGAGAACGATGTCTTCCTTCCCGGCTTTCGCCTGCCCGATAACGTCCAGGTTTTTCCCGAGTTGGAACCGGTTTTACAGGACGCGGAAGTGGTATTGAGCGTGATGCCGTCGCTCCACGTTCGGCGCCTGTACACCGGAATGCTGCCGTACCTGGCGCCGGAAATGGCGCTGGTAAGCGCCACCAAGGGCCTCGAAGACCGGACGCTGCTGCGAATGTCGGAGGTGATTGAACAGGTTGTCGCCACCCGCTTCGCGCCGCGGGTGGCCGTGCTTTCGGGCCCGACATTCGCCCGGGAAGTGGCTGCCGGCGAGCCGACGACAGTGGTGATTTCCTCCCGGGACCTGGAGTTGGCCACCACCGTCCAAAAGGCATTCTCGGGCCCGACCTTCCGGCTGTACGCCAACCAGGACCCGGTGGGTACCGAGGTGGGTGCGGCGCTGAAGAATGTCATCGCCATCGCCCTCGGGATTTGCCACGGCTTGGGCTGGGGCAGCAACACCAGGGCCGCGGTGATGACCCGGGGCTTGGCCGAAATCACCCGGCTCGCCCTTTCGCTGGGTGCGAACGAACGCACCCTGGCCGGCCTGGCCGGTCTGGGCGATCTGGTGCTCACCTGCACCGGCGACCTCAGCCGGAACCGCTACCTGGGGATCGAACTCGGCAAGGGGCGTAAGCTGGATGAAATTCTGGCCTCGATGCGGATGGTGGCCGAGGGCGCCTTCACCATCAATGCCGCCGTCGAGCTCGCCCGGCGGCAGCACGTGGAAATGCCCATCACCATGCAAATGCACGCTGTTATGCACCAGGGCCGGTCTCCTAGAGAGGCCATGCAGGAACTCATGGAGCGGCGCCTGAAAATCGAGTAACTCTCCCGCGACTGCAATTCCCTTGTAATCCCTTTTCCTTCGAATCCGTTCCAATAGCAGTGGCCCGGAGGGTCGAAAGGATGTCACCTCGACGACCGCAACTTTTTCCGTCCGAAAGTGTTACTGAAGGTGTGGCGCCGGCGGCGGTGTTGGAGCGTGACACGGAACTGATGCTGCGGGTGCGGGAAGGCGACGCGAAGAGCTTCACACTGCTGTTGAACCGGTACCGGGGACCGGTGATCCACTACTTGTTCCGGATGGTCCAGAACCAGGCGACGGCGGAAGAGCTGGCACAGGAGGTATTCTTCCGGATTTACCGGTCGCGCGAGCGATACGAGCCTTCCGCGAAGTTCACCACCTGGCTGTTCCGGATTGCCACCCACGTGGCGCTGAACGCGCTGCGGGACGGAAGGAACGAACGGCGCCAGGAGTGGCTGGACGAGGAAGTCGGCGACGGCATGTCCCGGCAGGCCGCCGACACCCGCCCGAACGTCGAACAGGAGATGCTGCGTCAGGTTCGCCTGCGGGAAGTGCGGCGAGCCATCGCGGCTTTGCCGGAGAAACAGCGGGCGGCGGTCTTGATGCATAAGTACGAGGAGATGGACTACACCCGCATCGCGGCGGCACTCGGGTGCTCGCAATCGGCGGTGAAATCGCTGCTGTTTCGGGCTTACGAAACGCTGCGGGCGGGCCTGGCACACTTGGCGTGAGGAAGTCGGAATTCCGGCTTGGCGTACTCCAGGAAAGGCTGGATCTGGTATGGTTTGGAACAACGGCGGAAACACGAATATGCGGTGTCCATCGGAAAGCGGGGATAGCGCCGATTTGCTGGTGGAATACTGCGCCGGTACGCTCAACCGCGAGACGGTCGAACAGTTGGAAGAGCACTTGGCGATCTGCCCGGCCTGCCGGAGCGTTTGCGAGGCCCAGAAGGCCACCTGGGACGTCCTGGACGTGTGGGAGCCGGGACCCGTGCCGGCGGATTTCAACCGCAAGGTGCTTGAGCGCATCGAGGCCCTCAACGCGCAGCCCTGGTGGAAGCGCTGGTTGGCGGGCTTGGGCTTTTCGGGATGGCGCCCGGTGGCCGCGGTGGCCATGGTGGCTGGAGTGTTGGCGGTGGTGTTGGTGCTGCGGCCCGATGCGTCGCCCCCGCCGCCTCCGGCCCAAACCAAAGCCGCCTCATCGGAGAAACTGGACCCCGATCAACTGGAGCAGGCATTGGATGACATGGATATGCTGCAACACCTGAGCGCCTCGAGTGGCGAGGAGTTGTAAGGGGCTGAGCGCAGACGTACCCAAGGACGTGGAGCGATGAGAGGAATCGGCAATTGGCTGGCACTCGCCGCGGCGTTGCTGCTGTGCGGAGCCGCCCACACGTCCCTTCTCCGCGCGGGCCCGCCGGTGCGGCTGATTCTGGCCGCCCAGGCGGCGCAGCAGCGGCGCGCTTCCACCGTGCTGGAACGCTTTCAGCGCATGACGCCGGCCGAGCGGAGGCGATTTCTGGACAGTCTGCCGCCCGCGAGGCGCGCCCGCCTGGAACGGGAACTCAATCGACTCCAGCGCATGACGCCGGCCGAGCGCGACCGGCTGCGCAACCGCTATCAGGCCTTCAGCAGCCTGGCGCCGGACGAGCAGCGCACGGTGCGGCAGCTTTACCGCCGCTTCATCCAGCTCCCGCCGCCGCGCAGGCGCGCCCTACGCCGGGAAATGGCCCGGCTCCGCCCGTTGTCGCCCGAAGACCGGGAAAAGCGTTTCGAGAGCAAGGGCTTCCGCAACGAGTATTCGAATGAAGAGAAGCGGATTCTGAAGGGCCTGGCGGAGACGCTGCTGCCGGAGGAATGACATACTGCAAAACGACCGCCTGCATCGCACCCTGGAAATTCGTGAGAGACAGCGGAGTTGCACGGCGCGGCTCGGGCGTGACCATCCTCAGGCTGGGCTACAGAAACAGTCCGGGGCTGACGCGAAACACTTGGCCCAGTTTTCGCGCTTGCGGCGCACTGATGCTTCGCTTCCCGGCCAAAGCCTCATGCACGTGGCTGCGCTGTCCGAAAACGGGCTGGAGGTCCGCCGCCGTTTTCCCGGAGTGCTCCAGAAGGAACCGTAGCTTTTCGGCCGGCGTGCTCTTGTCAGGCGGGAGTGAGTGCCGGCGGTCGTAGTCCTCGACCAGCAAGGCCAGCAGGCGCAGGAGCTTGGTTTCCTCCGCGGAGCGAGCCCGGCCTTTGCCGACCAGATCGCCGAATCGGCAGGTAATCTGGCGATACTGCGCCGCGGTCTCTATTACCTGGGGCAGCGTCTCAATCAACAATTCCTCGTAGGTGGCGGTGGGCATGGTTACAGGTCCTCCCGGTCATATTCCCGATGGGTCAGAACGGATTGGATCACGAGCAACTGTTCTTCGAAATCGACGCGCGCTACGAGCCTGTATTTGTTGCCGCCGATGTTGAAGATCAGCGTGCCAGTGGCCGGATGCGTAGTCCGCAGCCGAGAACGTCTCCTTGACTGCCGGAAAGTGCGGCCACAGGGCGGAGCGGGCGACGGCCATAAAACGCTGCAAAGGCCTGCGGGAGGCCGGGTGCTTTTTCGCGAATCCCGCAATGACTGCTTCGCCGAAGACCCTCACGCCGCCATGTTCCCATTTTTGGGAGCGCCTGTCAAGGCGTTATGCTGGTGCACCGACGATCCCGGCGCGAGGTCGCACCGGCTCGCGCCGGCCCTCGTGCGTCAGAGCGAGAACGCGTCCAGCGCACAGTCCTTCACCGCACGGCTTCCATGTGGCCCAAAGAGCGGGGCGGCCTTTCGAGAGCAAGGGCGTCCGCAACGACTGCTCGAACGAGGGGAGGCGAACTCTGAAGGGCCTCACGGAAACGCTGCCGGAGTTTCGGAACTGCGTATGATGGGGGGACGGCAGTTACGAAGCGTTTTGCTACACCGCCTCTTCGCGGGGTGTTCTGGTTTTTCACGTTTTCGTCAAGAAGACCAAGCGGACGCCTCCTCTCGAAATCGAATTGGCCAAAAAGCGCTTGAAGGAGCCGCTCGATGCATAGACTCAGACCGGTTGTTGCGCGGACCCCGGAAGAGTTTGCCGGCGCCCTGGGACTCCCGGAGGTCGCGGCGAAGGAATGGCAGGTTCAGCACGTGCTGCTGAAACGACTGAAAGGCATCATGCGACGCAAGAAGATCACTCACGCCGGGATCGCGAAGCGAGCAGGCACTTCGCGGACGAGGGTCACCGCCATTCTGAATGACGATCTCGAACACGTCTCGACCGACCTGCTTGTCCGTATTCTCGCCTCCCAGGGTTATCGCGTGAGGGTCTCGGTGGTCAAGTCCGACGCGGCGGCGTAGCCGTTACGCGCGGCCCGCCACGGGACCACTGCGCTCGGCGACGCGCCTCTGAAGGGAAGCCGAACTATCATCACCAATCTAGAGATTCGGGTACTCCGGAGCATCGCGACTACATGGACAGATGACCGTGAGCGTGACCTCGTCGCGGCTTCACAGTCTGAATGCTTCGAAGAGTTGCGTGTGGCGCCCGATTCAGCCGGAAAGTGCCAGGTAGCCGTGATCCGTTGTTTTTCAGGAGTGGGCTGCACAACGGCGGTGTTCAGCGAGTCCGCCAGGTTGACGCTTGACGCCCGTCTCGCCATCCGACGCAGTTCCCGGTGGGACCGGCCGGCCAAGATCAGCAAAGGCGACTTTTCGTTCATGTGGGAGCGATCCCGAATGCCTGTCGCACCCCAAAACGCTTACTGAGTTTTGGGACCGAGTTGTGCGACTGGAATTTGAGACGGAGGAGCCCCTGAGTGTACAGGCCCGCCAGTATTCTGAAAACTTACCCTCTATGAGACGCGCTCGCTGACATCGGTCGCTCTTCGTAATTGTCTTCGTATTGCGCTCAGCTGAGTTCTTGGGCGAGTCCGATGAGAAGCCCTTCAGGCCCGCGGATGTAGCAGAGCCGATACGCGTCTTTATACTGGACTACTTCGCCTACGAGCTGCGCGCCGCGCTTGCGGAGCCTTTCAAGCGTCTCGTCGATGTCGTCCACGGCGAACATGACGCGGAGGTAGCCTAGAGCGTTCACCGGGGCGTTGCGGTGATCCGCGACGGCAGGCGGCGTGAGGAAGCGGGAGAGCTCGAGCCGGCCGTGGCCGTCCGGCGTGCGCATCATGGCAATCTCGACGCGCTGATCGCCCAGTCCAGTGACACGTCCGGCCCATTCTCCTTCGATCGTGGCCCGCCCTTCGAGCTCGAGGCCGAGTTCGCGAAAGAAATCGATCGTCCCTCCGAGGTCATCGACGACGATTCCCACGTTGTCCATCCGTTTGAGCGCCATGTGTCCAATCTACAAGGTGTCGTCTAGTCTAACAACGGACCGTTCCCGAGACACGCCGTGCTGCCCGCAGACCCCACTTGGCCGTCTTACGCCCAAGCCGGTAATTGGCCATGCGCTTGGGGTGGGACCACCAGATTGGGAGCGGGGAACTTCGCTGGCGCGGTCAAGCTCATCCAGGAACATCCCCGCGGCTCGCAGACTTCGCCGCCCATACCATTCGGCGGCGGCTACGGCTTCCTCTAAGGCGGTGGGGTGGATTCGAACCTTTGCGCTGCTCACCGCTCCAACCGGGACCGGAGACGGCGGCGCGCCGCCTCCCAAGGGAGGAGATCCACCGCTACGCCATCAATCTGCTGAAGGCGCTGGCGGATCTCCTCCCGCCAGGCTTCTTCCGCGCCGGGGTCGACCGCCTGATCCAGACTACCGTTCAGAGACTCGATCAGCGCCGCACGAGCTTCAGGCGATAGGGCCAGCGCATCTCTCGGAAGTTCCGCAACATCCCGTTCCATGAATCAATTCTCTCGCCAGGAGATCGGTGCACCTGTCGGTGGGCGTGCCACACGGGAGTGGATGCACAACAGGAAGCTCCGCGAATCGCCTTGAGTCTGAGGGTATGGGCTATTCAGGCCGCTCCAGATGCGCCCTCCGCCGCGTGCCACTCACGATGGCTATCAGCCTTTGGCCTTCTTCACCGCTTCGGTCAACTCCGGCACCACTTCGAACAGGTCGCCGACGATGCCGTAGTCGGCCACTTCGAAGATGGGGGCGTCGGGATCCTTGTTGATGGCTACAATGGTGTTCGCGCCTTTCATTCCCACCAGGTGCTGGATGGCGCCGGAAATACCGATGGCGATGTACAGCTTCGGCGCCACCGTCTGCCCCGAGCTGCCCACCTGCCGCTCCATCGGCAGCCAGCCGTTGTCGCAGATGGGACGCGAGGCGGCCAGCTCCGCGCCGAGCGCTTCGGCCAGCTCTTCCACCAGCGCGATATTCTCCTGTTCCTGGATGCCGCGCCCCACCGCGACGATGAGCTCGGCGGCCGCAGGTCGACGGCGCGCGGCGCTTCGCGGAACGGCTCGCCGGGCACGGTGCGCATGTGCGCGTCGCGGGATTCGGGGGTGAAGGTCTCGACCGGTGCGGCGCCGGCCTCCAGATCGATCGGCCCGGAAAGCGCCTGCCTGTAGCGAGACGAAACGGATCCCTGCCCCTGCGGCTTGTACGTCGGCGTCCATTTGCCCTGGAACAATTGCCGCACAAAAACGACGTCTGCCTGCCTCGACGCGGAGGCCGATGACGTCGCTGATCAACACTTCGCCGAATCGCGCGGCCAGCTTCGGCGCGAAGTCGCGCACCTGGTAGGTGTGCGGGAACAGCACCACCGATGGCTCGACGCGCCGCAGGAGCTGCTGCGATCGCCGCCGTGTAGCCGTCGGCGGTGTACACGCCAGCGCGTCGTTTTCCACCAGCCAGACGCGGTCCACTCCGTGGCGGCAAGTTCGCCGGCAAGCGAGCCAATCCCGCTGCCGGCCACCGCGGCATACAAGGGCTGGCCGAGGGCCGACGCCAGTTGCTGCGCGGCAGCCAACGTCTCCCACGACATGCTGTGCCAGTTGCCGCGGTTCTGCTCGAGAATTGCCAGCACGCCGCTCATAGCACCCGCACCTCGTGTTTCAGCTTTTCCACCAGCCGCGCGGCCACATCCGCGGCATCGCCTTCGAGCATCTGCGGTCTGGCGGGCCTTTTGCGGCGCGTACAGGCGCGCCAGCTCCACGCGCGGGCCGGCGGCGCCGGCGCCCAGCTCGGCGGCCGATACCTGTTTCACCTCTTTGGTTCTGGCTTTCTTGATGCCGATGAGCGTGGCATAGCGAAGCTTGTAGCTGCCGCTCTGGATGGTGAGGACGGCGGGAAGCGGCATCTCGACCTGTTGGAACCAGCCGTCTTCGAGCTCGCGTTTCACTTTCACCCGGCCGCCGGCGACCGCGACGTTCATAATGATGGTGGCGTGCGGCAGCCCGAGCAATTCGGCGAGAATCACGCCGGTTTGGCCATTACCCAGGTCGTCGGATTGCAGACCGGTCAGCACCAGGTCGGGCTGCTCGGCGGCAATCGCTTTCGCCAGCAGCCGCTGCCACGTTCAGGGTGTCGTAGGATTCCAGATTGTCCGCGTGAACGTGTATGGCCCGGTCGGCGCCTTTCGCCAACGCCTCGCGGATGGCCGACGAGACGCGGTCGGGGCCGGCCGAAACCACCACCACCTCGCCACCTTCGGCCTCCTTCACCTGGAGCGCCGCTTCGAGCGCATAGGCGTCGGGCTCGTTAATCTCGAACGAGAGCGCGGATTCGTCGATCCAGCGCCCGCCGGCGTCCACCCGCAACTGGGAATCGCGAGCCGGCACCTGTTTGATGGCAACCGCCACTTTCATGGCTCACCCCCTGGGGCAACGGAACGAGCGGGATACTTCCTTCATTATGACTGAAGGGACCGGCGCTTCCGCCGCCGCACCCGTTACTCGAATTGCTTGAAGACCAGGCTTCCGTTGGTTCCCCCGAAACCGAAGGAGTTGCTGAGGGCACAACGAATTCGCATCGGCCGCGCCTGGTTGGCAACGTAGTCCAGGTCGCAATCGGGGTCGGGCACTTCCTGGTTGATGGTGGGCGGGGCGATCTGGTCGCGGATGGCCAGCACCACGATGCCCGCTTCCAGGCCGCCGGCGCCGCCGAGAAGATGACCGGTCATAGATTTGGTGGAGCTCACCGCCAGCTTGTAGGCATGCTCGCCGAAGCAGCGTTTGATGGCCAGCGTTTCCACTCTGTCGCCAACCTCGGTGGAGGTGCCGTGGGCGTTGATGTAGTCCACCTCGTCGGGCGCGATGCCCGCGTCCTGCAGGGAGTTGCGCATCACCCGAAAGGCCCCGTCGGCGTCTTCCGAGGGAGCCGTGAGATGGTAGGCATCGGCGCTCATCCCGTAGCCCGAAATCTCCGCCAGGATGGGAGCGCCGCGTCTGCGGGCGAATTCCAGCTCCTCCAGGATGAGGATGCCCGAGCCCTCGCCCACGACGAAGCCGTCGCGCTCCTTGTCGAACGGACGCGACGCCCTGAGCGGATCGTCGTTGCGGGTGGAGAGCGCGCGCATGGCGGCGAAACCTCCGATTCCCATGGGGGTGACACAAGCTTCAGCGCCGCCGCAGATCATCACGTCGGCGTCGTTCCGCTCGATGATCTTGAAGGAATCGCCGATGGCGTGGGCGCTTGTAGTGCAGGCGGTGGCGGTGGCCGAGTTGGGACCCTTGGCGCCGGTCCGGATGGACACCTGCCCGGAAGCCAGGTTCACGATGCTGGCCGGGATAAAGAACGGCGACATGCGGCTGGGCCCACGTTCGAGCAGAATCTTGTGCTCGCGCTCGATCACTTCGAATCCGCCGATGCCGCTGCCGATGTAAACGCCCACGCGTTCCGCGATTTCCGGCACCACCGTCAATCCGGCGCTCCTGGTGGCGAATTCCGAGGCCGCAATCGCGAAGTGGATAAACCGCCCCATCTTGCGGACCTCTTTTTTTCGATGAACTGGAGAGGATCAAACCCGTTCACCTGGCCGGCGATGCGGCAGGAAAACTCGGCCGCATCGAAGGCCGTGATGGGCCCGATGCCACTTCGCCCGTCTTGGATCGCCGTCCAGCACTCCTCGGTTCCGACACCTGTGCAACTGAGGAGACCCACACCTGTCACTACAACCCTGCGACTGGACATTTCCCTTCCTTACAGCGGAGACACTCGAAATGGAAGCGGTAGGCTACTTCTTCTTATCCGACTTTGCATCAATGTAGTCGACGGCATCCTTCACCGTGGTGATCTTCTCGGCGTCCTCGTCCGGGATGTCGATATTGAAAGCTTCCTCGAAGGCCATAACCAACTCGACGATGTCCAGTGAATCGGCCCCCAGGTCGTCCACAAACGAGGCGGTCGCGTCCACCTGCCCCTCGTCCACGCCCAACTGCTCAACGATGATCTGCTTCACCTTTTCTTCAACAGACATGAATCCTCCATAACTCCCTGCAAATTGATTGATTCTAGCTTTCGGCCAGTTCCGGCGCAACTGTACCGGCACTTCTTGGGGCCTAAGGCGCGGTCAGGCGGAATAGGTTTCCGGTGCGGTCCCCCCGTACAATCATGACATGAGGGCGATCGTTTTGCTGGTGGCCGTGGCGGCCGGGTTGCCGGCCCAGCAGGACGGCGGATCGCTTCCCTCCCTGGACCGGCTGGCACGCGAGGCTCAGGCGTTCGCCGACGGTGCGCCGGACGTCGTCGGCCGGGAAACTCTGGCGCAAAAAGCGCTGCTGCCCCCAAGACGGTTTCGGATTCGCGTGGGAGAGGCCGCCACTCGCGCTTCCGAACCACGCTACCGCACGCGCACCATCGTCTCCGAGTACGGCTTCGCGCCGCCCAAAAACGGCTCGGGAGAGCTGTTCGAATTGCGGCAGGTGGATGAGG
Organism: Bryobacterales bacterium; assembly: GCA_963810595.1. GTDB lineage: Bacteria > Acidobacteriota > Terriglobia > Bryobacterales > Bryobacteraceae > CAWEOG01. Next base: position 44,857 of record CAWEOG010000008.1, read on the forward strand.
TGGACGGAAAGCCGGTCCAATCCCGGGGCGAAGCCCGCCGGCGTCTGTACAGCGGGCTCAAAAGCGGCAGCGACCGGACCAGGAAAAGAATGTTGGAAGACTTCGAGAAATACGGTCTCAAGGGCGCCATAACCGGCCTGGGCCAATCCATTCTGCTGTTCCTCGGACCCCGGCAAGCGGATTTCCGTTTCCGGCCGGCGGGCACAGTCTTCCTCGGAGCCGAAAAGGCCGACATGGTCACCTTCGAACAGGTGAAGGGACCGAGCGCCGTTACCGTCTTCGAACAACACCAGGTGAAGAAGTTCGGTCTGCAGGGCAGGGTCTGGCTCAGAGAAGCGGACGGCGTTCCGCTCCGGATTGAATTCTCCGGCTCGCGGGAGGTGAACGATCTGAGGATTTCGGACGTGGAAACCGTGGATTACCAGATGTCGCGATTCGGTTTTCTGCTGCCTGCCCGGGCGCGGCATCGCGAGACGGTGCTTGGAACGGTGACCATGGAAAATGAGTTCCGTTACGAGGATTTCCGGAAGTTCTCCGCGAATTCGAGCATCCAGTTCGAGACCGATTCCGGAAAACCGCCCGGCCAGGCGGAGGCATCGTCCGCCCCGCCCTGGCGCTGACGCGTTTGACGATGGAGCCCGATCCCGGACCTGCGCGCTTTCGCTTCCAATCCGGCGCGAAGTAGAGGCTTCGAGAATCTCACTCGACGTTCACGGCCTGCTTTTCAATCATGCACGAAAATTCCTTACAGCTTTTGGAGACAATTCGATAAATTTTACAATTTGTCATCAATTGTCCTCAATGGTGCAAGTTTTTTGTGAAAATTGGGCGCCGGGCGGGCTGCGGTTCGTCACCCGGAGCGGCGGGGGAATCCGGCGATTGTACGGCGGCGCGCATCTGCGATACTGGGTCCATGAGATTCCCCGCCCGGTCCGAGTCGAACTCCTTCAAATACGGCAAATGCCGATTTGTACCGGCCGGTCTGCTCGCCGGCGCTCTGCTTTTTGCCGCTCCCTCCGTCTTCGGATGGGGGGTGGAAGGACATCATGTGGCAGCCCGCATCGCCTGGGCCAATCTCAACCAGAACGCCAAGTCGCGGGTTCGCGCCCTGCTCGCCGCCAACGCGGACCTGGTCTCCATTTCGACGTGGGCTGACGAGGTGCGGCGCGACCGCAAAGAGACCTACACCTGGCACTTCGTCGACATCCCGCTGGGCGCGGCGCGCTCGGGAATAAGCCGATTTTGCCCCCCCGAAGGCTGCGTCTTCGGAAAGATCGACGATTTTGTCGCCGTGCTCAAGAACCCCGCTTCTTCGCCTGAGCGGCAGACCGAAGCCCTCAAGTTTCTGGTCCACTTCGTCGGCGATTTGCACCAGCCGCTGCATTGCGGCGAGCGCAACGACCGTGGAGGAAACGACCAGAAGGTGATCTACTTCGGTCGGGAAACGAACCTCCACCGCATTTGGGACACCGATATCCTGGTGAAGATGAACCTGTCGGAAGACACCCTGGCAAGTGAGTTGATGGCCGCGATGACGGAGAGCCAGCGCCGCCAGTGGCAGAAAGGCTCCGTCGAGGATTGGGCCTTCGAGTCCAAGGAGCTCTCGCGCACGGTGGTCTATCAAGGCGTCCCCGCGGGTTCGACTGCGGTTCTGGGCGAGAAGTATGAAGCGCGCGCCGAACCTGTCGTGAAACTCCAGCTTTCCCGAGCTGGCATCCGTCTGGCGATGATTTTGAACAGTATCTGGCAGTAGAGATACACCTTCCACTGGTGGCATGTGCGGCGGGCGAATCTCCCGCAAAAAGGGAGGTCCTGACTGTTGCAAAAAAGATACACTTTGCCTGCCGAATGTGTTGCAGATGCGCCACACGATGGGCTGGAGATCGGCACCGCAACAGTGCTCCCCAGGTTGGCTGGGAAGCTCAAACTACGGGATTCAGTAGATCTAACCTTCCAGTCAACAGTGTGCTACAATTTTTGGGAGAACCTTTTTGGTTCGGAGGACCAGTCCTACTGCAACGTCGGGCAGGCTGGTGGCGTCTATATAGTCGAAATACTTTCAACGCCCCAGGGTCGGGCATCACAAAAGATCCTGTGCCATCATGTCTGAGGAATTGAGACAAGCAGGCGGAACCAACTCGGGATCTGGCGACAGCAGCGTGGCGCATTCCAGTGCCGATGTTCATCTGCAACGTCTGTTGGCGGACCTGGGAGACAATCGGCCGATGCCAGCCCGGCTGTGGACGGGCCTGGTTGAATTCTTCCATCCTCCCAACCTGCCCCCGCTCGAGATCACGTCGCGGCCGGTGGCTCTCAATGAAGCTCTAAAGAACATATCTTCGGAAGATCTGGAGTCGTCGCGTTTCACCCTCTTCGTGAGGAACGTGAAAGAAGCGCTGGCGCCCCAGAAACTCGCTCCGTTGGAAGTGACCTCGCGGCCGGTGAATCCCGGAGAGATCTATGGCCAGACGCTGCCGGACGACAGACACCGGTTTCTGCTGGGCGCGATCTTTCGCGGCATCAAAGACGTCATCGCGCCTCCAAAGCAGCCGCCGCTGCAACTCACCTCCAAGCCGCTACCGGTGAAAGACATCTGGACACGCTCGAAGTATGAGCGGTGGTCAAAGTACGGATCGCTGACGGCTCATGCCGTGATTATTGTGTTAGCGCTGGTGGTGGCCGTCAAGAGCCCGGTGGTGCAAGAGGTGGTGAAGAAAGACGTTACGCTGCTTGACGTGACGCCGCTTCCATTGATGGACATGCCCGTGAAAAAGGAACAGGCGGGCGGCGGCGGCGGCGGCGGCGACAACTCACTGCTGCAGGCGAGTCTGGGACGGCTTCCAAAGCGCTCGACCCGCCAATTCACTCCGCCGATGGTGGAAGTGAAGAACCAGGACCCGTTGTTGCCGATGGAACCGACCATCGTGGTTCCGAACGACGTTCCGCTGCCGGACGTAAACGTGCCCCAGTTTGGAGACCCGTTCGCAAAAGCGGGCCCTCCGTCTAACGGTACCGGTTCCGGCGGCGGCATCGGTTCCGGAAAGGGCGGCGGCGTGGGCTCGGGCTCGGGGGCCGGCGTGGGTCCCGGAAGCGGCGGAGGGTTTGGCGGCGGCGTGCTGCACCTGGGCGGCGGGGTATCGAACCCCGTGTTGATTTTCAAAGTCGAGCCGGAGTATTCCGAAGAAGCCCGCAAGGCGAAATTCCAGGGCACGGTGCGCCTGGCGATCGTGGTCGATCAGAATGGCCGTGTGGCCGATGTTCGGGTGATCCGGCCGCTGGGTCTGGGACTCGACGAAAAGGCCATCGAAGCGGTAAAGAAGTGGCGGTTCCGCCCGGCCATGCTGAATTCGAAACCGGTTGCCGTGGCCGCGAACGTCGAAGTGAATTTCCGTCTGCTCTGATTCAACCGACATCCGACTTGAAACAGGCCGTCCGGCGCTGGACGGCCTGTTTGCTTTTCGGGCTATTCCTCACCGCGAGCCGAGCGGCACTCTTCGCACGGGCAGATGTTCCGAAAGTGCTCGTAGGAATAGATCCCCGCGCTGTGATTGTCGCTCCAGAGGATGCGGATGGCGTAGGTGCCGACTTCCTCCACCCCCAACATGTGGATCTTGGGCGTGAACATCGGGAAAGGCGACGGATCGGGCCGTGAATAGGAGGAAGGCTGGGGCTCGCTGCCGTGAGCGCCGGTGCAGTTCGCACAGGGGCAATTGTCACGCAGGTATTCGCACGAATAGTGGCTGCGATGCCCGTCTTTCCAATCGATCCGGATGCCCTTCGACTTGGAGATCGCGATGTGTTCCGGGTCTGCCAGCATCGGTTCTGGGTCGGTCCTGTTCATTCGTTTCTCCACCGCCCGGCGGCGGGCTTACTGGATGCGTTCCACGTCGCGCACACCGGGAAGGCGCCGCATCGCCGCGGCGATGCGTTCAAACTGTTTCTTGTCCTTGACTTCGATCGTCATATCCACCGTCGCCCCATCGTGACCGCGCCGGGTGTCGGATCGCGCCTCCAGGCTCCGGATATCGCTGCCTTCGCCGAACAGCACGGAGGTCAACTGATTCAGCATTCCCGGGCGATCGTCGGTGTAGACCATCATCTTCACCAGAAAGTCGTCGCTTCCGGTCCCGCTTCGCGCCCACTCGACGTCGATCTTGCGGTCCACCTCGTACATCAGGTTCTGGACGTTCGGGCAGGAAGTGGCGTGGACCGCCACGCCTTTGCCCCGGGTAATGTAACCGACTATGGCTTCCCCGCGAATGGGATTGCAGCACTTGGCGCGGTACACCAGCAGGTCGTCCACGCCGCGCACCTTGATAACCAGGTCGCTCGACACCCCGCGGCGCTCCGGCTCCTTGGCCGGCAGCGCGGTCTTCGGAGTCGACTCGGCCTCCAGCACCTGCTGGGGCGCCAGTTTCTGCATGACCTGCCGGGCGGAATACTTGCCGTAGCCCAGCGCCGCGTACAGATCGTCGATTTTGCTGAACCCGTATTCGCCGGCGACGCGCTGCATCTCGTCGTTGGTGATGCGGCTGAATTGAATGCGGTTGCGACGGGCCTCCTTTTCGATCGATTTCAGCCCGATCTCGATGGCCTTCTCGCGCTCGGTGGTGCGAATCACGTGTCGGATCTTGTTGCGCGCACGCGAGGTTTTGACAATGCTCAGCCAGTCGCGGCTGGGCATATGGCCCGGCTGCGTCAGGATCTCCACCACGTCGCCGTTACGCAGCGCGTAGCGCAGGGGCACGATGCGGCCATTCACCTTTGAGCCGACGCACGACTGTCCGACGTCGGAGTGAATGGCATAGGCAAAGTCGATGGGAGAGGCGTCCTTGGGGAGCGTAATGACCTTGCCGCGGGGGGTGAAACAGTAGACTTCCTCGGGATAGAGGTCCACCTTCAGGGTGGAGAGGAATTCCGTCGGGTCGCGCATTTCGCGCTGCCACTCCACCAGTTGCCTTAGCCAGGCGACGCGATGATCGTCTTCCACCGGCCCCTGCTTGCCTTCCTTATACTTCCAGTGCGCCGCGATCCCTTCTTCCGCCAGCCGGTGCATTTCGTCGGTGCGGATCTGCACTTCGAAGGCGACACCACCCGGCCCCATCACCGAGGTGTGCAGCGACTGGTAGAGATTCTGCCGGGGAATGGCGATGAAGTCCTTGATGCGGCCCGGAATGGGCCGCCATTCGTGGTGAATCACGCCCAGCGCGGCATAGCAGTTTCTCACCGAGTCGGTGACGATTCGAAGCCCCAACAGGTCGTAAACCTGGTCGATGCCGATCTTCTGCCGCTTCAGTTTTTGATGGATGGAGAACGCCCGCTTGATGCGGCCTTCCACCCGCGCCGGGATGCCTTCGCGTTGCAGCTTCGATTCGACGGTCTTGCGAATCGACTCGAGAAACTCCTCGTCAGACTGCTTCCGGCTGGCCAGCGCTTCGTTGATCTGTTGGAATTCATCCGGCTCGAGATGGGCGAACGCCAGGTCTTCCAGCTCGCCGCGGATGCGCCCCATGCCCAGCCGATGCGCGATCGGCGCGTAGATTTCCAGCGTCTCCGAGGCGATGCGCTCCTGGCGGTCGCGTGAGAGGCTGTCGAGCGTTCTCATGTTGTGCAGGCGGTCGGCTAGCTTGACCAGGATGACCCGGATGTCGGTGACCATGGCGAGCAACATGCGCCGGACGTTTTCGGCCTGGCGCTCTTCGCGGGAGTAGAAATGGACCTTGCCCAGCTTGGTAACGCCGTCGACGCAATGGGCCACATCGCGACCAAATTCGCGATGGAGGTCGGCGATGGTGGTTTCGGTATCCTCGACGACGTCGTGAAGCAGGCCCGCCTGCAGGCCTACCAAGTCGATGCGGCGGTCGGCGAGAATGTCGGCCACCGCCAGCGGGTGAATCATGTAGGGCTCGCCCGATTCGCGAACCTGGCCGGCGTGAAGATGGGCGGCGAACTCGAAAGCCGTGCGCAGTGGACCGGTGTCGTCGCCGGGCCACATGAGCCGCACCTTTTCTTCCAGCTCGCGGTAGGTTGCAACCACTCGGGGGTCCAGCCGTTCCTCCAGAGGAACAACAGCGGTCTCCGTTACCGGGGGTTCTCCAGCCATGCCAAATGGAAAAAAGGGCGGAGATTGGACACTCCGCCCTTACCGATTATACCCAAACGCAAAAATGGCGGTCCGATGCCCGAGCCGGCTTACTGGCCGGTTTCGGTGGTGACAACCGCGGCTGCCTTTTCGGCCCGCTCCGCCTTCATTTTCTTAACGGCCATGGCCCGCTGCACCCAGGTATCGGCCGTCTCGATGTCCTTCTTGTATTGGTCCTTCGTCTCGTCCAGATCGGCACGCTCACGGATCAGCAGGTTCAGATAAGCCATGGCATCGTCGTATTCCGGATCGATCTTGATGGCCTTCTGGAGAGCCGCGATGCCATCCGAAACAATCTGCCCGTAATCGTTGAGCAGCCGCTCCCGTTCCTTCTTGTCGGTCAGTGGACCTTCGTCTTCCTGCTTCATTCCGAGCTTGGCGCGGGTGGACATCAACTCCGGATACCATTTCGCCCAGGAGATGACGCCCAGGCTGTAGTAAGCCTCTTTCTTCTGCGGGTCGGCTTTAATCAGCTTCTCGTACCATTCCTTGGCTTGATCCAGCTTGGCCATCTTGCCCTGGAGGTCGATTTCACCCTGTGCCTCGTTATAACGCAAGGAGGCCATCGATTCGATGGCGATAAGATTGCCGGGATCCATCTGCAGGATCTTGGTAAAGTTCTCCTCGGCGTTCTTGGCCATCTGCTCGTTTTCCGGCGAGGAGGCACCCGGAATGTACTGGCTCATATATGCCATGGCCAAGTACACGCGCGAGTTCACGTACGTCGGGTCCAGTTCAACCGCAGTCTTAAAATATTCAACGGCCTCCGGGTAGTTGGTGGCTTTGAAGGCTTGCACCCCCTTGTTCAGGTTGTCGCGCGCCTTCAGCTTCTGACACCCGGTGGTCGAAAAGGCGATCGCCAGCATCGCCACCACGGATACCACCAAATAAAGCTTTCGTTTCATTGCTCGTTGTCTCCTCGGGCAGTGGCGGCTATTGGGGGGCGTCCGCCTGTTCCGTCATCAAGCCCACTTTATCGATCGCGGCCCCCTTGGCAATGTCGATCGCCTGAGCCACGGCCTGAAACTCGAGTTCGGGATCGCCCTTCACGAACACCACGCGCTCGGCGCGGGTCTTGAAGATATCGAACAGGCGGTCGCCCAGCTTGTCGTAGGTGATCGGCTCGGCATTGATCATCATCGTATGGTCTTTGTTGATAATAATCACCACCGTACGCTCGTTGGCCTGCGGCGGCTGATCTTTGGGAGGCGGCTGCGGGATTAAGGCATCCAGCCCCTTGGGAGTCAACGGCGTAATCACCATGAATATGATCAACAACACGAGGAGAATGTCGATCATCGGCACGATGTTGATCTTGGCCATCACGCCGCCTCGTTTTCCGCCAACATCCATTCCCATAACTGATTACTCCTTTCTGGAGAAATTCCTTCCATTCGCCGGCCCGCGGCGGCGGCCCGCTCGTAGCGGTCGACGCTCACCGGCCAGCGGAGCCCCGCCTAACTTCCCGCCGGGCTGGGCGTCGTCGCGGGCGCGTTCCGGTCCTTGACCAGGTCAGTGATGAGGCCAACATTGTCCACGCCTGCAGCGCGCAGATTATTCACCACTTCCACCACGCGTTCATAGCGGGCGCGGGCGTCCGCCTTCAGGTAAACGGTCTTATCCAGCCGGTTTGTCAGCAGGTCCTGCACCTTTTGGGTCAGCATCTCGGGCGCCATCTGGGTGGTATCCAGGTAGACGCGTCCATCGCGGGTGACCGCCACTAGAACGGCATCTTCCTTATCGGCATCCTGCATGGTCACGGGGTTCCGCGTCTTCACAAGGTCGACGCTTACGCCCTTTGAAAGCATCGGCGTAATCACCATGAAGATGATCAGCAGCACCAGCATGATGTCTACCATCGGCACCACGTTGATTTCCGAAACCACTTCCTCTCTCTCGTGTGTCTTCATGCTCTGTCGTCCTTTCACCCCGCGGCGCTGGCAGCGGGGGGAGGAGCTCTCAATCGCTCTTCCCCGCCTGCCGGAAGATCAACTCGCCGCAGAATCTATGCCGCTCTCCTCTGTGAGAGGTGGAGAGCAGCTTACTTGGAGGCCTTCTGCGAACGCTTCAGGAAATAGTCGACCAGCTCGGAACTGGAATTGTCCATCTCGATGCCAAAGGCTTCCAAACGGGTGGTGAAGTAGTTGTAAGCCCACACCGCGGGGATGGCGACGAACAGGCCGAGGGCGGTGGTGACAAGAGCTTCGGAAATACCGCCGGCGACCGCGCCGAGCCCGGTGGACTTCTCGCTCGAAATGCCCTTGAACGCGTTGATGATGCCCAACACCGTGCCGAACAGGCCGACGAACGGCGCCGACGAGCCGATGGTGGCGAGCGTCGATACGCCGCGCTTCAGCTCCGCATTCACGATGGCGTACGCGCGTTCCAAAGCGCGCTGGGAGGCTTCCACGTCCTCGCCCGGAATATCGGCGCTTAACTGGTGAGCGCGAAATTCCTGCAGGCCGGCGACCACGACCTTGGCCAAATGGCTCTTCTTGTAACGGTCGCCGATCTTGATGGCCTCATCCAGCTTGCCTTCGCGCAGCGCGCCGGCCACCGCCGGAGCGAACAGACGCGATTGTTTACGGGCGGCGTTGAACACGATCAGGCGATCGATCATCACGCCGATCGAGTAAGCGGACATGATGAACAGGACAATGACCACCGTGCGGGCTTCCCAACTCATCTGTGCCCACATCGAGCGGATATCAAATCCAACGGCGCCACCACCTTCTTGAAGCAGCAGCAGCGACCACACTTGCAATTGAAGAATCATCTTCGTTATCTCCTGCGAGTTGATTTTCCCTTTTTACTTTGGACTCGAACTTAATTACTCAACGTGAAGTTCACGTCAATCTGCGTTACAACTTCCACCGGCTCTCCATTCAGGAGGGTCGGCTTATAGCGCCACCGCTTCACGGCTTCGGTCGCGGCCGGCACCAGTAGCGGGTGACCGCTAATCAAGGTAAGATTCTGGATCGTGCCATCCCGACCGATGATCGCCGTGAACTTCACCGTGCCCTGAATGCGGGCCTGGCGGGCCAACGGCGGATAATTGGGTTTGGGTTGGTCGATGAGCCTGGCTTTTTGGACGTTGCCGCCCACGGTAATTCGTTGAATGGGTTTCGGTTTCGGCGGCGGAGGAGGAGGCGGAGGCGCCGCCGACGGAACGCTACTGAGAATGCCGCCAATCACACCACCCCCGGCGCCACCGGGCACGCCACCGTAAATACCACCAACCACGCCAGCCGAACTGTCGGGAGGAAGTTCATCCTCCTTGATCATCGCCACGTCTTTCGGAATCTCCTTCGGCTGCATCAGCACCCCGGCGTCGAACTGCCGGGGGATGATCTTGACGATCTTAACTGTCGGAGTCGGCGGTGGAGGAGGAGGCGGTGGAGGAGGAGGCGGTGGGGCAACCAGGAAGCTGGTGAGTTGCGTCCTGGGCAGCAACTCGGGGTTCAACAGCGGAATCAAAATCGCCAGGACGATCAGCCCCACCTGGAGACCGAACGATAAGAAGACCGTCCAGCTCTTTTGCTTCTTGTCCCCTATGTCGAGTAAGCTCTGTTCAAACATGGCATTTCCTTTCCCTGCCTGCGGCTTTCCGGCCGAACCAGCTCCGGCGAGCGCGGAGGCCCGAAACAAGCGGCACCTTTAAACCCGCGGCATGTTGTCTACATGCCCGTCATTTTGCCGCCTTGCTGACACTTGCTTTCGCCTCACCCTCGCGACGAGAGGGCCTCGCCGAACGCGACTGGCGCTTGCGCCCCTCGACGAGGTTGTACCAGCCCACCAGAATGGGACTGGCGATAAAGATCGAAGAATACGTACCAACAATAATACCCACAACCAGCGCAAACGCAAACCCATTCAGAACTTCTCCGCCGAACAAAAACAGCGCCAGAGTCGTCAGGAAGGTGAGTCCCGACGTCAGCACGGTCCGGCTAAGCGTCTGGTTGATGCTCAGATTGAGCAGCACGTCGAACTTCTCGCGGCGCACGATCTTCAGGTTTTCGCGCATCCGGTCGAAAACGACAATGGTATCGTTCATTGAATAGCCCACCAAGGTGAGCAATGCCGCCACGACAGTCAGCGACATCTCCTTACCGAAGATCGAGAACAGGCCGAGCGTTATCAGCACATCGTGAAACACCGCTATAACCGCAGCCACGCCATAGATCCACTCAAACCGGAAAGCGATGTAAATCAGCATGCCGGCCAACGCATACAGCGTTGCCATGACGGCCTGTTGGCGTAGCTCGGCGCCGATCTTGGGGCCCACCACCTCGACGCTCCGAACCGAAAACGGAGCCAGGTAAGTTTCCTGCTTCAACACCGAAAGCACCTGCGGCGTCACTCCGGCAACCTGCTTGAGGTCGTCGAAACTGGTCACCAACCCGGAGCGCTGGGTATTGCGAAAACTCATCAAGGCGGCGACCAAGGACTGCAAATCGGCTTCGGTCGGTGCCGCGCCCGCGTTGATCAAAGGCGCCCGCAGGCGATCCGCCAAAGCGTCGGAGCCGGCATTGTTGAAATCCAGCTTGCCGCTGTTTTCTCCGAACGCGGACGTGAGCGAATCCACAATCTTCTGCCGGGCCTGCTGCAAGGCGGCATCGTCTTTGAGTTCGGTACCGATCATCACTTCGTTCTCGGTACCGCCTCCATAAGTCCGCTGCACTTCGATTCCGCCGCTAATCCGCTGGACCAGAGCCGCGCGGATCTTTGCCACCGGAGGCGGATAGGCAAACTTGCAATAAACGTTGGCCCCGCCGCGGAAATCGATACCGTAGCGCAGGCCTCCCTTCAGCATCACGCTGGTGCCTCCGGCGGCCAGCAGCACCAGCGACAGGCTAATGAAGATCCACTTCTTACCTAAGAAGTCGAAATCAGTGTTCTTGAAAAGTTCCATGCAACGTTGTGCCGGCGCTTGTCCTTGTAGACACCGTCAGGGGGAATCTTGTTCCAACGGTTCGGATAGAAAACCTATCACAGATCCGTCAGATACTCAAGGTCACCGCCTGGCGCTGTCTCGAAAGCGCCCAGTCAAAGATAAATCTCGAAACGAATATCGCCGTGAAAAAGTTGGCTATCAGACCGATGGTCAGGGTCACCGCAAAACCCTTTACCGGCCCGGTGCCGAAGATGAACAGGAACGCGCACGAAACCACGGTTGTGACGTGCGTGTCGATGATCGTCAGCGTGGCTTTGCTGAACCCGGCTTCGACTGCCGCGAGCACCCCTTTCCCGTTCCGCAACTCCTCTCGAATACGCTCAAAAATAAGGACATTGCTATCCACGGCCATACCGATGGTCAGAATGATGCCGGCGATGCCCGGCAACGTGAGAACGCCATCGATGAGAGACAGAATTGCCACCAGGATGAAGGCGTTCAGCACCAGCGCCAAGGTGGCGTTGATACCCGCTTTTCGATAATACACCAACATCACCGCCACCACCGCCACTAGTCCGGCCAAGCCGGAAACTACGCCTTGCCGGATGGAATCGGAGCCCAGCGAGGGGCCAACCGTCCGCTCTTCGATGTACTTGATGCCGGCGGGCAGCGAACCGGCCCGCAGCACCAAAGCCAGGTCGGAAGCATCCTGCTGGCTGGTGGCGCCGGTGATTCGTCCCGAATCTTCGATGCGGCTTTGGATCACCGGAGCCGAGTAGATCTTCTTGTCCAAAACGATCGCCAGCCGCTTCCCGCGGTTGGCTTCGGTGAAACGTCCGAACCGGTCTTTGGCTTCCTGCCGGAGCGTGAAGTCGGTTTCCCAGCGGCCGAATTCATCCTGCGACGCGCGGGCGTTGCGCAGGTCGCGTCCGGTCACCACCGGCGAGCGCGCCACCAGGAACCAACTATCGCCTTGTCCGGAGCCCGGTCTGGTTTGCAGCAACTGGCTGTCCAGCGGCAGCACGCCGCCGCGCTGTCCCAAGGCTTCCTCGCGGCTCGGGAAAGGCCCGTCTTTCACCTCGTAGAGTTCGAGCAGCGCGGTGGTCGACAGAAGCTGTTTGATGCGCGCCGGGTCGTCGACGCCCGGCAACTGCACCAGGATCTCGTCATCCTCGCCGGCGCGTCCGCGCTGCTGCACGGTCGCTTCGGCAACACCCAGACCGTTAATGCGGTTCTCGATGGTGCGAATGGATCGGTCCAGTGTATCGGAGCGGATGGCGAGCGCTTCGGAGGGCTTGATGTTGAGCCGAAAATCCGAGGAGTTCACCGACGTCAGAATCCAGTTGGGAAACAGCTCGACGCACAAGGCGCGGAAATCACCGACGTTTTGGGTGGCGACGCCTTTGATGTCCACTTCAATCTTTTCCGCGGCCGCGAGCGAATCCGGGTCGTTCCGGGTGATCGTGCCGTAGCTCATCCCGCGCTTCGCCATCTCGCTTTTCAGCCGGTCGATCATCAGGTCGGCCTCGGCTTTGAAGGCGTCCTGCACCTGCACCTGCAACACCAGGTGGCTGCCGCCCCGCAGGTCGAGCCCCAGCTTGATGCTCTTGCTCATGTTTTCCATCAACTGCGCCTTGTTGGTCGGCAGCCCGATGATGGCGTACAGGCAAAGCAGGATCACCCCCGCAATGACAATGCCTCGAATTCGCAAGTTCCGATTCATACCAGACCTCTCGCCGGAACACCGGCTAGCTCATTTCTTTTTCGGATCGTCCGCCAGGCTGGCGATCGCGCTTCTCCCAACCAGCAGTTTAACGCCGTCGGGCTTCACGCGGATTACCACCGTCTGGTCGTCGTTCAAGGCGACCACGGTTCCGATGACCCCGCCGTTGGTTACCACGTTCTGCCCCGACTGCAGTTCGTTCAACATCTTTTGCCGGCGCTTGCGTTCCCGCTGCATGGGCATGAAAAGCAGAAAGTAGAAAATTGCGAAAATCAGCAGCATCGGCAGCAGGCCGATCCACTGCGAGCTCTGTTGCAGGTAGATGAATGCAAGGACCACGTTGTTTGCCTTTTTGGACGGCCGGGGCGCATTCCCTCACTGCGTGGGCGCGTTTCGAATCACGCAGGAACGCCCGTTTCAAGCCTGCCGGCTGAGTATTCTGGGTTGAGGGATCGAGTTAATCCGTAGCGAGCGGCAGGGTACGCGCCTCGTTAAGATACGCTGCGAACCTTCCAAGCAGAATAGACTGCCTCATTTGGCGCATGATGTCAAGATAGCATCGCAGGTTATGAATGGTAGCCAGGGTACAGTACACCATCTCTCCCGCCTGGAAGAGATGGCGAAGATACGCCCGCGAGTAATTCCGACAGGTGTAGCAGCCGCACTCTTCGTCCACCGGCATCGGATCGTCGCGGTACCGCGCCTGCTTCACGATCAGTCTTCCTTTCCTGGTGAAAAGACAGCCGTTCCGGGCATTGCGCGAAGGCAGTACGCAGTCCATCATGTCTACGCCGCGGGCGACGTATTCCGGCAGCTCGTGCGGCATTCCCACGCCCATCGCGTAGCGCGGCCTCGCTCGCGGAAGTCGCTCCGCGGCGGCCTCAACCATCTCCAGGCTTAATTCCCGCGGCTCGCCAACCGATAACCCGCCGATGGCATAACCATCGGCCTCCAATTCCAGCATCTCGCAGGCGCACCACTGGCGCAAGTCGCCGTAGGTCGAACCCTGGACGATCGGAAATAGAGAATGGATGCCGTTTTCGCTCTTCATTCTCCCCCGGAAGTGTGCCGTTGCCCTTTTCGCCCACCGGAGGGTCAGTTCGGTGGACGCCTGGGCGGCCTGGCGGCTGGCGGGATAGGCGAGGCACTCGTCCAGCGCCATCAGAATATCGCTCGCGAGCGCCAACTGGACATCCACGGTCGATTCAGGAGTGAACGTGTGCGCGTCGCCGTTCAAGTGCGACCGGAACAGGACGCCCTCTTCTTTCACCTTCCGCAGCCCGCTCAGGCTGAAGACCTGAAAACCGCCCGAGTCGGTCAGGATGGCGCGGGGCCAGTTCATAAAGCGATGCAAGCCGCCCAGCCGGCGCACCGTCTCGTGGCCCGGGCGCAGGAACAGATGGTAGGTGTTGGCCAGAATGATCTGCGCATCCAGTTCCTGTTCGAGATCGCGGGCCAGCACCCCCTTGACGGTAGCCTGCGTGCCGACGGGCATGAACACGGGCGTTTCCACCACGCCGTGCGCGGTGTGGAGCAGGCCGGCGCGGGCGCCGGTGTCGGGACACTCGGCCACGATTTCAAAACGGACTCCGGGCACCATCTCATTGTAAGTGGCCCGGTGCCCCGCCCTGCTAACATAGAAGCTTCCACGACATTTATGGGCCTTCGCTTATTCAACTCGCTCTCGCTTCAGACGGAGGAATTTCAGCCGGCCGACGGCAAGACCGTCCGCATGTATACCTGCGGCCCGACGGTCTATCATTACGTTCACATCGGCAATTTCCGGACGTTTACCTTTCAGGACATCCTGCGCCGCTGGCTGCGCGCGCGCGGCTTCGAGTTGTGCCACGTCATGAACATTACCGACGTGGAGGACAAGATCATCCGCAATTCGGTGGCGCAAGGCAAAACCGTGGCCGCCTACACCGCGGAATACGAAAAGGCCTTCCTCGAAGACAGCGCCCTGCTGCGGCTGGAGCGCCCCGAAAAGATGGTGCGCGCCACCGAACACATCCGCGAGATGAGCGAGGCGATTGAAACGCTGCGCGAAAAAGGCTACACCTACGAGAGCGACGGATCGGTCTACTACCGCATCGCGAAATTCCCCGGCTACGGCAAACTGTCGCACCACGATTTCGGCGGCATCCGCGCCGGCGCCCGGGTGGATGTGGACGAATACGAGAAAGACGACGCCCGCGATTTCGTCCTGTGGAAAGGCCGCAAGCCCGGCGAGCCGGCGTGGGATTCGCCGCATCGGCGCCGGACGCCCCGGCTGGCACATCGAGTGCTCGGTGATGGCCATGAAGTATCTGGGTGAAACGCTCGACATCCACACCGGCGGGGTGGACCTGATGTTTCCGCACCACGAAAACGAGATCGCCCAGTCGGAGGCGATCACGGGTAAGAGCTTCGCGCGCTACTGGCTGCACGCCGAGCACCTGATGGTGGAAGGCCAGAAGATGTCGAAGTCGCTCGGAAATTTCTATACCCTCCGCGACGTGTTGGCGAAAGGCTACGCGCCGGAAAGCGTCCGCTACCTGCTGGCCTCGGTGCCTTACCGCAAGAAGCTGAATTTCACCTTCGACGGCTTGCTGGCGGCGGCCACCTCCATCGAGCGGCTGCGCAACTTCAAGCTGCGCCTGGAAACGGAAAAGTTCGCCGGGGGCGCCGACGATGCCATGGCCGAGCGGACGCCGTCAGGCGCGGGCCGAGTTCGAGGCCGGCATGGACGACGATCTGAACACCGCCGAGGCGCTGGCGGCCGTGTTCGAGTATCTGCGCGACGCCAACAGCGCCATGGACGCGGGCGAGTTCCGCGCCGGCGACGCCGCCGGCGCGCTGGAGCTGCTGGGACTGGCTTCGATTCCGTGTTCGACGTGCTGCGGCCCACGCACAAGCAGGGAGAAATCTCCGACGCCGAAGTGGAAGCGCAGATCGCCGAGCGCGCGACTGGCCAAGAAGAACCGCGATTTCGCCGCGCGCCGACGCTATCCGCCAGGAGTTGCTGCGAAAAGGGCATCGTCGTCGAAGACACCAAAGACGGCGTGCGCTGGAAGAGGAAATAGCGCGTGAAGATTGAAACCAAGGCCGTCCACGCCGGCGACCGCAAGCCGCCTAGCCCGCCAGATTCCCGTTTCTACGCCAATCTTCACGGCCTCGTCCTACGTCGCCGACGACACCGCGCAGCTCGACCGCATCTTCGGCCACGAAGAACCGGGTTTCTCCTATGCGCGCTACGACAACCCCACCAACGCGGCGCTCGAAGAACTGCTGGCGGCGCTCGAGAACGGGCGCCGGCGCGCTGGCCTGCGCTTCCGGAATGCTGGCGCTTCAAACCGCGCTGGTGGCCGCGCTGCTCGACCGCCCGAAGCGCGTCGTGGCGGCCGACGCGCTCTACGGCGCCACGGTCAAGCTGCTGATGAACGTTTTGGAGCCCACTGGGGGTGGAGGTGCGCTTCGCCGCCATCCTGCGACCTGGAAGCGTTCCGCAGAGGCAATGGATGAGTTTCAGCCCGGGTGCGGTGGTGCATGGAAACCATCACCAATCCGCTGCTGCGGGTGGCCGAACTGGACCGCATCGCCGCACTGTGCCGCGAGCGCGGCGCGGCGCTGGTGGTCGACAACACTTTCGCCACGCCGCTGCTGGTGCGCCCGCTCGAATTCGGCGCCGATTTCGTCGTCCACAGCCTGACCAAGTACCTGGCCGGCCACGGTGACGTGCTCGGCGGCGCCATCGTCACCACCGAGACCGCACCTGGAGCCGCTGCGCGCCTTGGCGCGTACCGTCGGCCCGGTGCTCGGCCCGTTCGAAAGCTACCTGACGATGCGCGGCATCAAGACCTTTCCCCTGCGCATGGCGCGGCAGTGCGCCAACGCCGCCAAGCTGGCCGCCTGGCTGGCCGCTCACCCGGCGGTGGAACGCGTGTACTTTCCCGGACAGCCCGCGCATCCCGACGCCGCCGCCATCGCGCGGCTGCTGCCGGAGGGCCTGCGCGGCGGCATGGTGAGCTTCGAGCTGAAAGGCGCCGGCTCGCGACGACGTTTTCGCGTTCCTCGACCGCCTGAGATTGATCGTCGAAGCCACCTCGCTCGGCGACGTGCACAGCATGATGCTCTATCCGGTGATGAGCTCGCATCGCGACGTCTCGCCGCGAGCACCGCGAGCGCATGGGAATTCGCGAAAACCTGCTGCGGCTGTCCACCGGAATTGAAGCCGCCGAGGATCATGATCGCCGACCTCGAGCAGGCGCTGGCCTGAATTGCTGTATACTACAGGTTTATGGCGCTTACGGCCCATCGGCATCATCATAGCCATCACGCGCGCTAGTCGCGGCGGGCCAGGTTTGCGCAATTACGAATTCGAACCGAACTTTCAGGCCCGCCGGAAATCCGGCGGGCCTTTCGCGTTTGAGAGAGCGGGGTTCAGGGTTTTTCATCATGAAACTCAATTTTGAAAAGACGGGCGGCCTGCTGCCCGCCGTTATTCAGGACGCCGCCGGCGGCGAAGTGCTGATGGTCGGCTTCATGAATGAAGAGGCGTTTCGCAAGACGGTCGAGACGGGCAACGCCACCTTTTACAGCCGCTCCCGCAACAAGCTGTGGACCAAGGGAGAAACCTCGGGCCACCGCCTGGCGGTGAAGGAAATCCTCACCGACTGCGACCAGGACACGCTGGTGGTGAAGGTGGAGGCGCTCGGTCCCGGGGCCTGCCACGACGGCTATCGGAGCTGCTTCTACCGCAGCTTGCGCGACGGCGAGTGGGTGACGAATCAACCGCGCACTTTCGACCCCGATGCCGTGTACGGAGGCAAACCGTGACGCTCAAGCTCGGAATCCCCAAAGGCAGTCTCGAAAACGCCACCGTCGACCTGTTCCGGCGCGCCGGCTTCAACATTACAACCAGCAGCCGCTCGTACTTTCCGGCCATCGACGACGCGGAGATCGAGTGCATGTTGATCCGCGCGCAGGAAATGGCGCGCTACGTCGACGACGGCGTGCTCGACGCGGGCCTCACCGGGCGCGACTGGGTTTTGGAAAACGAAGCCGACGTGGAAGTGATCGCCGACCTCATCTACGCCAAACAAAGTTTCGGCAAGGTGCGCTGGGTGCTGGCGGTTCCGGAGGCCTCTTCGGTTAAGCGCGTCGAGGATCTGGAAGGAAAAATCGTGGCCACCGAGCTGGTGGGCGCCACCCGGCGCTACCTGGCGGCGCACGGCGTCAGCGCGAAGGTGGAATTCAGTTGGGGCGCCACCGAAGTGAAGCCGCCCGAGCTGGCCGACGCCATCGTCGAAGTTACCGAAACGGGCTCGTCGCTGCGCGCCAACAAGCTGCGCATCGTCGAGACGGTACTGGAATCGAACACCCAGCTTATCGCCAACAAAGCTTCCTACGGCGACCCTTGGAAGCGGCGCAAGCTGGACGACATGCGGATGCTGCTCGAAGGCGCCATGAACGCGCTCGGCAAGGTGGGCCTGATGCTGAACGTCGCCAAGCCGGACCTCGAACGGGTGCTCGAGGTGCTGCCGGCGATGAAGAACCCGACGGTTTCGCAGCTCAGCGACGATCGTTGGCTGGCGTTGAATACCATTCTCGAGGAATCCACGGTTCGCTCGCTGATTCCGCGGCTGAAGGAAGCGGGAGCGCGCGACATCGTCGAGTATCCTTTGAACAAGATCGTGTTCTAGGAGCAGGTAGCATGATTCGCATTGTCGAAGCGGCCGGGGTGAGCGCGATTCTGAAGCGCCGCGCGGCGCGTTTGGCCGAGGCGGAGGCCGTCGTGCGTCCCATTCTCGACGACGTGCGCCGGCGGGGCGACCGTGCGCTGGTCGCTTACGCCCGCAAGTTCGACAATCTCCAACGCAGGTCGGTGGCCGTCCCCCAGACGGAGCTGGACGCGGCCCTCGGCCGCCTGCCGGCGACCTTTCGGCGTGCGGTGCGCCAGGCGTCGCGCAACATCCGGACTTACGCGAAACTGCAACTGCCCGCGCCGAAATCCTCGGTGATTGCGCCGGGCCTCAAGCTGAGCCAGGTGGTCCGTCCGCTCTCGACGGTTGCCGCCTACATTCCCGCCGGCCGTTATCCGCTTCCCTCGACCCTGATGATGACGGTAATTCCGGCGCAGGTGGCGGGTGTGAAAACGGTGTGCGCCGCCACGCCGCGCGCCGTCGACGAGATCTTCGGAACGGCCTCGCTATTGGGCGTGAACCAGGTCTTCGAAATGGGCGGCGCGCAGGCCATCGCGGCCTTCGCCTATGGCACCCGGACGGTTCCCCGCGCCGACCGCATCGTCGGCCCCGGCAATGTCTATGTGGCCGCCGCCAAGAAACTGCTGGCCGGCGAAGTGGGCATTGATTTTGTCGCCGGCCCCACTGAGATCCTCATCGTCGCCGCCGATGGAAAGCCCGCGTGGATCGCCGCCGACATGCTGGCCCAGGCTGAACACGACGTGGACGCCAGCGCGGTGCTGCTCACCCCCTCGCGAAAACTGGCGCTGGCCGTCGCACGCGAGATCGAAAAACAGATCGAGACACTTCCGACCGCTCCGGTGGCCGCCAAGTCCATTGCCAGGAACAGCGCGATTATCCTGGTGGATTCTCTCGACCAGGCGATGGAGATCGCCAACCGCTTCGCACCCGAGCACCTCAGCATTCCGTCCGCGGCGTTGGTTGCCAGGGTGCAGCACGCCGGCAGCGTCTTTATCGGGCCCCATAGTCCGGAGGCGGCCGGCGACTACGCCTCCGGACCGAACCACGTGCTGCCTACCTCCGGCGCGGCCCGCCTGCGCGGCGGTCTTTCGTCGGCCGATTTCGTGAAGGTCATCTCGACCCAGGAACTGAGCCGGGACGCGCTGCGGCGGCTCCAGCCGGCCATCACTACGCTCGCTCGCGCCGAAGGCCTGGAAGCGCACGCCCGCTCCGTGGAGGTACGCACCCGTGGCTGACGCACCCAAACCGCGCGACGCGGTCGTCCGAATGGCCGCCTATAACCCACCAACTTCGGGCCGCGAGGGCCGCTTGCGCCTGGACTTCAACGAAAACACCGTGGGCGCCTCGCCGGCGGTGCTCGAGTTGCTGCGCGCTACGATCACCGAAGGCTCGCTCGCCGTCTACCCCGAATACGAAAAGACCAGGGCCGCGCTGGCGAAGTTCTTTCTGGTAGCCGAAGAGGAGTTTCTGCTTACTAACGGCACCGACGAAGCCATCCAGGTTCTGGTGAACACCTACGCCGACGACGGCGACGACGCCGTCATCCTCCGGCCGTCCTACGCCATGTATCGCTTCTATTGCGAAGTGGCTGGCACCGCTATCCGCGAAATCGGGTATCGTGCCGAAACGCTCGAATTCCCTCTCGAAGAGCTGCTCGAGGCCATTCGGCCCGAAACGCGGCTGATCCTGATCGCGAATCCGAACAACCCCACCGGCACCGGCGTCGACGCCGATTCCATCGAACGGATTCTCGAAAAAGCGAGCGGCGCGGCGGTGCTCGTCGACGAAGCGTACTGCGAATTTTCGGGCGTCACCGTGCTGGGGCTGATCCACCGCTACCCGAACCTGTTCGTCAGCCGCACGTTTTCGAAGGCCTACGGCATGGCGGCCATGCGCATCGGGTGCCTTTTTTCACAGGCGGAAAACACCGCGTATTTGCGCAAGGCGCAGTCGCCCTACAGCGTCAACATGCTGGCCGCCATCGCCGCGCGCGCCGCCATCGAGGACGGCGAATACATCGGCCAGTACGTGCGCGAGGTGTTGTCCGCCCGCGAGCTGGTCTACCGGGGCCTGGAAGCGATGGGCATCCCCTATCACACCAGCCAGGCCAACTTCGTACTCTTCCAGGCCGGCAGCCGGGCCATCGAGATTCGCGACAGGCTGCGCGCGGCCGGCGTCCTGGTGCGCGACCGCGGCCATGAGATTCCCGGCGCGGTGCGCCTCACCGTAGGCACGCGCAAACAGGTGGAAAGGTTCTTCGCGGAGCTGAAGAAGATCTGGTAATGCCCAAACCGGTGCTGGTTTTCGACATGGACGGCGTGCTGGTGGACGTAACCGGATCCTACCGCGCGACCATTGCCCGCACGGTGGAGTACTTCACCGGCGTGCGCGTCGCCCCCGCGCGGATTCAGGATTACAAAAACCAGGGCGGCTGGAACAACGACTGGGCGCTGGCGCGAAAGATCTGCGCCGACCTCGGTGTGGATGTCGATTACGAAACCGTGGTGGCGCAGTTCCAAGAGTTTTTCCTGGGCGGGAACGGGCGCGAGGGTCTTATCCGGCAGGAGCGCTGGATTCCCGACGACGACCTGCTCGAACGGCTGGCCGGCAGCTACCGGCTCGCCATCTTCACCGGGCGGCCGCGAGCGGAAGCGTTGATGACACTCGATCGCTTCGCACCGCGGGTGGTCTTCGACCCGCTGGTGGGCGAAGAAGACGTGGATCAGGGAAAACCCAATCCCGAAGGACTCGAAAAGATCGCCGCGCGCGAGCCTGGCGCTGCTCTGTGGTATGTCGGTGACGCTTTGGACGACGCGCGTTCGGCGCGGGCGGCCGGCGTTCCGTTTATCGGCATCGCGGATGCCGCCAACCCCCGCGCCGGCGAGCTGCGCGATTTGCTCCAGGAGGAAGGCGCGCGCGCCGTCATCGACAACATCAACCGGATTGAAGGAGTGCTGCCCCGATGAGAAGCGCCTCGGTGGAACGAATCACCAAAGAAACACAAATCCGCGGGTCGCTAAAGCTGGAAGGCCGCGGCAAATACCAGGTGTCCACCGGCGTGCGCTTCCTCGACCACATGCTGGAGCTGTTCGCCAAGCACGGCGGCTTCGACCTGGCGATCGAGGCCGCCGGCGACCTCGATGTCGACCAGCACCACACCGTCGAAGACGTGGGCATCGTGCTGGGTCAGCTTTTCGCCCGGGCGCTCGGCGATCGCAAGGGCATCAACCGAGCCGGCTACTTCGTGCTGCCGATGGACGAGACCCTGGCGGTGGTGGCGGTGGATTTGGGCGGGCGGCCGTACCTGGTTTACAAAGATCTGGTGAAGACCCGCCTGGTGGGCGACTTGCAGGCGGAGCTGGCCGAAGACTTCTTTCAAGGCTTCACCACCCACGCCGGCGCCAACCTGCATGCCAAGGTGCTCTACGGCCGCTCGAATCACCACAAACTGGAAGCCATTTTCAAATGCTTCGCGCGGGCCATGAAGTTCGCCTGCTCGAAAGACCGGCGGCTGCGGGACCAACTGCCGTCCACCAAAGGGCTGCTATGATCGGCATCTTCGATTACGGCGCGGGCAATCTTCGATCGGTTGAGAACACGCTCGGCGAGCTGGGCGCGGCGTACCGCATCGTGCGCGATGCTGAAGGCTTGCGCGGCGCGGAAAAGATCGTGCTGCCGGGCGTGGGCCACTTCGGCCAGATGATGCGGGCGCTCGACGAGCTTGGCGTGCGCGACGCGCTGCGCGAGCGGGCGCTGGCGGGTGTTCCTTTCCTGGGCATCTGCCTGGGCTTGCACGCGCTGTTCGAAACCAGCGAAGAGGCGCCGGAAGTTCGCGGCCTGGGCCTTTACCCCGGCCAGGTAATGCGCTTTCCGCGAGATGCGCGGGTGCCGCACATGGGTTGGAACAGCCTCGAACGGCAACGCGAGAGCCGGCTGCTGGCCGGCCTGGGCGAGCACCCTTACGTTTACTTCGCGCACAGCTTTTACGTACCGGCCTCGCCGCTGGCCGCCGCCAACTGCACTTATGGATTCGCCTACACGGCGCTGCTCGAAAACGAGAACGTGTTCGGCGTGCAGTTTCACCCCGAGAAGTCCGGGCCGGTGGGACTGCGGATCGTGAAGAACTTCGTCGAGTTGTAACGATGCTTGCAAAACGGATTATTCCCTGTCTGGACGTCACCGGCGGCCGCGTGGTGAAGGGCGTGAATTTCGTCAACCTGCGCGACGCCGGCGACCCGGTGGAGCTGGCCGATCGCTACAACCAGCAGGGCGCCGACGAGCTGGTGTTTCTGGATATCACCGCCTCCAGTGACCGGCGCGACACGATGGTGGACGTGGTGGACCGCACGGCCCGCAAGGTTTTCATCCCGCTCACCGTCGGCGGGGGCATCCGCTCGGTGTCGGACGCGCGCAAGATCCTGCTGGCCGGGGCGGATAAGGTGAGCGTAAACACCGCTGCAGTGCGGCGGCCGGAGCTGATCACCGAGCTCAGTCGGGAATTTGGCGCGCAGGCGGTAGTGCTGGCCATCGACGCGCGGCGCGCGGCGCCGGGCGCCTGGCACGTGTACACCCGGGGCGGGCGCGACGACGAAGGCATCGACGCCGTCGAGTGGGCGGCGCGCGGCGAAAGCCTGGGCGCCGGCGAGATCCTGCTGACGTCGATGGACACCGACGGCGTCCAGGACGGTTTCGACTGCCCGCTGACGCGCGCCGTCTCCCGCTCGACGCACATCCCGGTGATCGCCTCGGGCGGCGCCGGCAAGCTCGAACACTTCGTGGCCGCATTTACCGACGGAGAGGCCGACGCCGCGCTGGCCGCCTCCATCTTCCACTACGGCACCTATACGGTGGACGATCTGAAAGAGCACCTCTACAACAACGGCATTCCCGTGCGGAGACTGGCGTGATCATACCCTGCATCGACCTGATGGACGGCAAAGTAGTGCAGCTTGTCCAGGGCCGCGAGAAAGCGCTGGAAGTGGACTCTCCCGATGAGATGCTGGAACGCTTCGCCGCTTTCCCGGAGATCCAGGTGATCGACCTGGACGCGGCCATCGGATCGGGGTCGAACGACGAGCTCATGGAGCACATCGCCGCCCGCGCGGTGGTGCGAGCCGGAGGCGGCGTGCGTAATGTCGAGCGCGCGCGAAAACTGCTGGAGCAGGGTGCCCGGCAAGTGATCGTCGGCACCGCGGCGTTCACCGCCATCGGCATCCACGAAGATTTCCTCAAGGAACTGGGCAGAGCCATCGGAATTTATCGCGTGCAGGTGGCGCTCGATTCGAAGGGCGGCCGAATTGTAGTGAAGGGCTGGCGGGAAGCGATCGACCTGGCGGCGGAGCAGGTCATCCATCAGTTGGAGCCTTATTGCGGCGGCTTCCTGTGCACCTACGTCGACAAAGAAGGAATGATGCAAGGCACGGATCTGGACTGGTTCCGCCGCCTGCGCGGCATGACCGCGCTGCCCCTCACCGCCGCGGGCGGCATTACGACCTACGAAGAAGTACAGGCGCTGTTGGAAATGAAGGTCGACGCCGCGCTGGGGATGGCCATCTACACCGGAAAGCTGGATCTGGACAAGCTTGCGGAGATGAACCGGGCGCGAGAGGAGCGGGAACTCTATGAGTCAAACTCGTAAAAGCAAGAAGGCCCCGTCGGCCGAATCCATCGCCAAGATGGCGGACCGCGGTGAAGACGTGTCGCGCTTCTTCACGAACCGCGGCAAGATGGTGCGTCCTATTCAGCGGGTAAATGTGGATTTCACTACCTCCATGCTCCAGGAACTCGACCAGGCCGCGGCCGAACTGAACGTGAGCCGTCAGGCGGTCATCAAGGCATTTGTGCGCCAGGCACTCGACCAGCATCACCTGGCGCAAGGCGCGCGGAAAGCCAGTTGACCCGGAAGGATTCGGCTTTCCTATGACCGAACCGCTTTAGTCGGCTCGGGTCAGCACGTCGGGTTGCGGGCAGACTACTTATCGAAACCCAAATCCTCCCCGTCGTGCAGAACCAGTCCGATCTGCTCCAGCGAGTCGTGCCGGCCGTTGTACCACATGTGGTATCCGTCGGCACGCTTCAGCACCGCCGGACGGTTGATATTGCTTTCCCAATCGGTCGACGGGTTGGGCGAGAGCACGATTTCGGGTTCGCTCCAGTGGATGCCGTCCTGGCTCTCGAACAGAGCCACGCTCGCCTTCGGACGCCACGAACCCCACATGCGATACAGGGGGCCCTCCTTTAACACCGCGACGTCGAATACCGTGCCGTACTTGCCGCCGATGACCGGGTTGTTCTCGTACTTGCGCCAGCCGGCGGACGTCTGCGGAAGATTCGCGGTCAGCCGCACCAGCTTCGGCGACGACGCGATCTCCTGTCCGTCGGCATACACATGCAGGCCGGCCCCCTTGTGGTAGCGGCTGCCGGTCTGGTCGTACACGACATCGAGAGTGGCGCCGTGATAGGGCACGCCGGTCAAGGCGAAGTAGGTCAAGGTGCCTTCGGGAACCAGGGGATTCACTTCAACCTTGCTGTCAATCCGGGGACGCAGCCCGACCAGGCCGGTGATCACCAGATCGGCGAAGGTGGAGTGGTTGTAATCCCGGCCGCGGTCCTTGTTCTTGTCGTTGTTGCGATACAGGATGTCCCTGGCGATCGGCTCCCCGGTGTCGGGATTATAATCCTCGTCGATCCACGGAATCACACGGCCGTCCGGCAGCTTCATGTGCTGCGTCCGGCAGTAAGTGCGCAACCGCTCGAGATAGTCTTTCTTGCCCACATAGTTCTGCTGGTAGTTGTTCAGCAGGTTCTCCAGCGCCACCAGCGTCTGCGTCGTCGCGAAAGGCCAGGAGGGGCCGTTCCACAGGCACTCGTGGCGGGTTGGCGAACATGAACCGCGGGTTGCTGCCGCTCGGCGGTAGTCGGGCCGTAAGGCGCCAGAAATCCCCGCGGGTCCATCAACTGCTTCCAGGCGACCTCATGCCCGGGTCCGGCAGATTGAAGTACCAGGGCACGTAGCCGAGCAGTTCCCGGACATCGGCCAGCGTGTGCCCCTCTCCGCGGGGGAGCACCTTGTAGAAGCCGGCCTGCTTGTCCCACAACTTGCTCTCGACCAGTTGTCTGATCTTCTCCGCTTTCGCGCGATACTCCGCGGCGAGGTCCTTCTTGCCGGCCCAACCGGCGATATCGGCGATCGCCATCGCGCCGCCGTACATATAGCTGTTGATGGTGGCCTGTAGCCGCTGCCGCCGATCGAGACCTCCATGCCGTCCCGGTCGTCGATCTGCCAGAACAGGCCGTTCGGGTCCTGGTGCGTCTGCTCCCACTGGCTGGTAGTTTTCCACGAGGTGGGGCAAAAGGTCGATCGGGAGTTGCTGGTCGCCGGTCACCATTGCCCTGGCCCGGATGGAATCGGCCGCCCAGAAACTGTACCGCCGCGGCTCACTGCCTCCCTGGAACCAGAAGCGCGAATAGTCGTCCAGATACTCCCGATCGCGCAGCCATCGGCCCTCGTAGAAGATGGTGTCCCGCCGCGCAACTGATGGTGTTGTACTTGCCCGCCCAGGGGACCGGCGGCAGGAACTCGGTGATCACGAACCCGTCCGGAGTCTTCTTTATGTGCTTCCGATAGGTCCACCAACGGAAATAGTAAATCTCCTCCAGGTTCTTGTCGGAGCACTCGAAGAGCGGAATATTCTTTTTGAGCCAGTCCCAGGAGGTCCGGTCGTCAATGTAGTTGACGAATCGTTCGTCGTCGTTACGATTGAACGTTTCGATGTAGTGCCGGAAAGCCTCTGGACGGAGCACTGGACCGGCGGCGGGCTTTTGCGCGGCCAAGGCGGGGGTTAACAGGGCGAGCAGTATTGCATATCTACGCATTTCGATCTCCGGGAACAACTCCAATTCTTCGCGGCGGCGTCCGCATCTGTCAACGCGTGTGTGGAAATGCCAGGGCGGAGATTTTCAGTTTTGAACAGCGATCGCAGTCCGGCATAATGAGGGTATGGTGAAGTCGGTTGAGGGAGTCTATCGCAACGGCAAGGTCGAGCTAATGGAGCCGATAACCGAGGCCGAGGGTTCACGCGTAATCGTGACGTGGCTTCAGCCGGCCATCTCAGTCGATCTTCGCGAGAAGGGAATCGGCGAGTCCCAGGCGGCCGACCTCCGTCGCCGGCTGGGCCCGTTTGCAGAGGACTGGGACCGTCCCGAAATGAACGCCTATGATCAACTGCCGCCGCGGTGATGTCGTTCTGGTATTGTTCCCGGACTCGAACTTGCGAACCGCGAAGCGGAGACCGGCTCTGGTTGTGCAGGCAGACCAACTTGGGACAAACCTGGCCCAAACGGTTGTGGCCATGATCACCATCAACATGGCTCGCGCCGGACACCGGAGCCGGGTCAGCGTGCCAGCCGTCTGCGAGCAGGCAAAGCGCTCGGGGCTTCTGATGGACTCGGTGATCATGACCGACAATCTCGCCACTGTCCACGACTCGGAGATCGACCGGGTCATCGGGAACTTCCCCGGCATGACCGAGCTCGACGCAGCTTTGCGCGTAACTTTGGCACTGTGAGGCCGTCACGCAATCCTCGCAGGGGTCCATCTGCCGGTCCGCTGCTACAATTCAAGCGCCGACTGCCAGCGAGGTGGTCTGCACCCCGACCTGCCGTCAGAACTTAGCGCAGACCGGCTCCCTTTCAGTTGCGGCTCATCCTGATCGGCGGCCCGTCGGCAAACCTTCGTTTCAATCCGTCTACTTCCTGGCGGTGGGTTTCGGGCGCGTCGCCTCGGCCAGGGTCTAAAAGGTGCTGGACTGCTCCTGGTTCGCTGGCGGTATAAACGCTTTTGGGTGTGCGCTCGCGATGCGATGGAAAGAAGTGCCCGAAGGGCGTCATTCACGGACTTCGAATCGGGAAAGGCCTGGGCCAGCTCCGGTTCAAGAAGCACGACATTGGTGTCATCCGGTACCGATCCACGTACCTGCCCCGAACGCCGCCGGAAAAGTCGTACTCTGCCCGCATCTCCGCTGTTTTCCGCTTAGAGCGAGGTTTCTTCGTATCTTCGTATCTTCGTCTCTCATGCTTTGTTGCAGCGCGAGCACTGTTCTTTCTCGATCCAACTCAAACCGCAGCCCGCGCATCTTCCATAGAGCTTAGCGAATCGGTGGAGAGAGCGGATGACTCGTCTCACCAGTCCGCATAATCGTGCCGGGATTGTGGCGCTGATGGTCCACCCTCGCCGTTCGAATCAACAAGAAGTCGTGCTATATAGCCGACTGCCCGTCACAGCGCCGCGGCATGATCGGCCGGTGCTTCTAATCCTGGCGAAGCGCCCGCAGAGGGTCGATGGAGACGGCACGCCGCGCGGGTCCGCAGGCAGCAGCAATGCCGATGGCGAGCATGATTCCCGCAACGGCAGACAACACCACTGGATCGCCCGCCGAGGCCTGGTACACGATCTTCGCCAGTACGCCGCCGGCGGCCAGACTGAGCAGCAGGCCGGCGCTTGAGCCAATCGCCAGCAACGTCGCCGTGCGGCCCAGCACAAACCGCAGCACCTGCCAGGGCCGGGCGCCCACCGCCACCCGAATCCCAATCTCGCGCACGCGCCGGCTGACGGAATAGGCGGCAAGACCGTAGATTCCGGTAACCGCCAGCATCATCGCCAGAATGCCAAAAGCGCCCAATGCCAGCGTCGCCGCCCGGGCCGGGAAAAACGCGAAGCCGAGCATCTGAGTCAGGCTGCCCACACCGTAGAGCGGCAGCCGCCCGTCCAGGTCCGAGACAGCCAGGCTGATTTCTCCCGCCACGGTCTCGGGCGGCAGTGACGAGCGCGCCAGCAACACCGTGGTTCCGTTGTAGGACTGCGGCGAGGGCCAGAAGACGGCGGCGGTGGG
This sequence comes from Bryobacterales bacterium, assembly GCA_963810595.1. Classification (GTDB taxonomy): domain Bacteria; phylum Acidobacteriota; class Terriglobia; order Bryobacterales; family Bryobacteraceae; genus CAWEOG01. The sequence goes on from CAWEOG010000008.1 coordinate 73,211, forward strand.
CGTCTCTGTGAGACTGAAGTACTTGCCGTCTTCCACCACGCCGACGATTTCCACCCGCGGCCCACCCCGCCACTGCCGAAAATGCCGGCCGACCGCGTCGCGGGTTCCCAGCATGGACCGCGCGAAGGTTTCGTTGACGATGGCAACAAGGGGAGCCTTGGCGTCGTCGTGCCAGGTGAAATCGCGCCCGGCCAGGAGCCGTGTTCCCATGGTTCGAAAGTAACCGGGAGAAACCATGTAGAACGTGGCCGATGCCCCGGTCACGCCGGGAACGTCAGGCGCTTCGTCGGGGAACACCGTGGTGGTCGAGTAGTCGGTGCTGAGCGGCACGGAGTTGGAGAAGGCGGCGGCAGATACTCCAGGCAGTTCGCGGACAGCTTCGAGCGCACGCCGTTGCAGATTTCGACCCTCGGCCGTGCTGTATTGCGCCAGCCCGAGGTCGAAACTGATCGTACTCACGCCGCCGGGTTCGAATCCTAGCGGCGTTTCGACGGACTTGGCGAGCCCGGTGAACGAGACCGCCGAGGCGGCCACCAGCATCGCGCACAGCGCCACCTGAACCACCAGCAGAATATCCCGGAAGGCCCAACGCCTCCCCCTCCCCATTTCGGGCGAACCACCTTTCAAAACCTGGTTCGAATCGGTCTTCCAGGCTTGCCGCGCGGGAGCCACGCCAAAGAGAACAGCCGATAAAATTGTGGCGGCCAGCGAGAACAGAAACACTCGCGCATCAGCCTGGAAGTCAAACTGTACCGGGAAATCGAGCGGCGCCCGCCACTGGCTCAACAACCCCGTAAGCAAGTATGCCAATCCCCACCCCGCAGCGCCCCCCAACGCGGCCAGCACCGCCGATTCGGTGAGCAGTTGCCGTAGAATCCGGGAACGCCCGGCGCCGATTGACATCCGGATGGCGATTTCGCGGCCGCGGTCTGCCGTTCGGGCCGCCAATAGGCTGGCGAGGTTGGCGCACGCCGCCAGCAGCACCAGGCCGGCCAGCAACATCAGGCCCGTCATGAAACCCTCAACCGGTGCTCGTCCCGCGTTGCCCACTAAGCCTGGTCTGGTGAGACCGATACGTTGACGTCCTCTGTTTTGTGCCGGGTATTCGCGCACCTGGGTGGCGGCGATCGCCGACAGATTCGCTTCCGCCTGCTGCCTTGTCACGCCGGGCTTCAACCGCCCCATCAGCCAGACGTCGAAGGTGCTGCGATCGTTCAGCCACGATTGGCCTTCGATCTGCGGCTGCATCGACATCGGCACCCAGATTTCCGGCCAGTAGAACAACTCTGTGCCGTGAAACCCGCGCGGCGCCACGCCCAGCACCGTGTAAGGCAGGGAGTTGATCCGCACCCTCCGGCCTTCGATCCCCGGATCGCCGGCAAAACGATTGCGCCAGCACGAGTAGCTGAGAACGGCAAACGGGCTCGCGTTCACCTGGCGGTCGTCCTCGGCATGAAAGAAGCGCCCGAGAGCGGGCTTCACACCCAACGCGTCGAAGTAGTTCCCGGTTGCCAGGTATCCCCAGATCCGGCGCGAGCCGGCGCCGGCTTCCAGCGCCATCGGGGCGATGCGGTAGGCAATCAGCGCAGATAGCGTGGTGTTCCGGTCGCGGAGTTCACGTTAGTTGGGGAACGAGTTTGTCACCTACCCGCCGGCCTCGAGCGTATACAATTCGCCGGGGGAAGCCACCGGCAGCGGCCGCAGGACCAGGGCGTTCAGCACGCTGAAAACCACCGTGTTGGCGCCCACTCCCAATGCCAGCGACAACACCGCCGTCGCGGTAAACCCGGGGCTGCGAAGCATCGCCCTTAAGGCATACCGGAGGTCCTTGGCGAAACCCTCGATGAAAGGAATGCCGCGCCGGTCGCGGTACGATTCCCGCATCTGCTCGGCGCCGCCGAATTCGCGCCGCGCCGCTTCCCGCGCCGCGCGTTCGTCCATGCCGCGCTCGCGGTATTCGTCGGCCAGCATCTCCAGGTGAAACCCGATCTCGTCGCTCAGCTCGCCTTCCAGCCGGGATTTGCGAAACAACGCCAGCACGCGTGTCCAAAAAGTTCGCATGACGCGGCACCTATTCGGCGGTTTTCAGAAATCGCTCCATCAGGTTTACGGTGCGCGTCCAGTCTTCCCTTTCACGGACGATCTGGCGTAAGCCAGAGCGGGTCAGCGCGTAGAACTTCGCCTTGCGGTTTTTCTCGGAAGCGCCCCAGTGCGATTTAACCCAGCCGCGCTGCTCCAGTCGCAGCAGCGCCGGATAGAGCGTGCCCTGGTTCAGCTCGAGCGCGCCTTCGGAGATCTGCTGGATGCGCTTTGCCAGCCCGAAGCCGTGCTGCGGCCCCATGCTTTCCAGCGTGCGCAGCACCATCACGTCGAGCGTCCCCTGCAGGAGATCGGCCTTCGATTTTCCTTTAGACATCCAAAAGAAGCTTGCCGCATTCCCTGTAGAATGTCAAGAGGGAAATAGCGCCGCCCGGCCGTCAACGCGGCTCGGAGGAATTAATTGCCCGGGTGAGAAGATCGTCAACTCCGAGTCGCCTGGCCCAGGCGCGGAGGTAGCCGTGGTCCAGGCTCGCGTTCGCCGCCATAATACCGAGAACGTCACTCCACTGCCGTTCGGAAACTTCTCCACCCTGCCGGTACCATTGCAGCTTGGCCAGCAGGATGTCTTCGGCGGTTGCTATGTGGCACGTGATATCGAAACCGGAAAAATGCAGAGTAGCCAGGGTGGCGCGCTCCAGTTCCGAAGAGTGAAACTCGTCCGTGACAGGAAAGATGTCAAACTTCTGACCCGTGGACATGTGGATGATGTTGAATGGCCGGCCGGCCTGCACCGACTCACGCATCGTTTGCGTGTCCGCGTACCAGGCGGACCCCAATTCCTCCGCAAGCCGGACCAACCGAGCGACCTCAATCCGCACCAGCAGATCCACGTCCATTGTGGTTCGAACCACTCCGCGCGCCGACGAGGCGTGGGAACCACCGATGAGATAGCGGATCCCCAGACGATCCAAGGCTTCTAGCAGAAGGCTAAGCGAGTTAACCAGTGGTTGCATCGTCGGGAAGGCACTTGCCGTAGACTTTTTCGAACAGCTCCGGGCCAAGCCTCTGCCTGGTCGCCCTGAGAAAAATCTCGCGTTCGTCCGCTTCCGGGTACGCCTGGCGAAGCCCCGCTTTCGCGAATTCCTGGGCGAGGCTGGATAGTTCGATGGCGCGCATTAACTTTTCGGACGGGGACATGCGGCGCTGGATGTCGAGAAACACGCGCCAGGCCTCGGGCGTGGTGTCGGCGGGCCGCATGGCCCCAGTATCGCAGGCTCGACGGGCGCCGTCATTCTTCCCGGAGCGCCATAACCGGGTCCACGCGGGCGGCGCGGCGCGCGGGCAGCCACGCGGCCAGCGTCCCCACCAGCGTGAAGACCGCTGCGACGGCGCAGTATGTCTGCCAATTCGTGGGTGAGGTTTCGTAAAGCAGACTTCCCAGAAACCGCGTGAGCGACAATGCGCCGGCGACGCCGAGAACCAGGCCAACGACGATAAGCCGAAAGCCGCGGCCGAGGACGAGACGGACGACCGACGAAGTGGTGGCTCCGAGTGCCGTCCTCACGCCGATCTCGCGCGTGCGGCTGGTAACCTCGAAAGAAATGACGCCGTAGACGCCCACCGCCGCGACAACCAGGGCAATCGCCGCGAACAGCAACAGCAGCCGCGCGTTCAGGCGGGGGCCGGCGGTGGCGGTTTGCAGGCTGGCAGCGAGCGGCATCAATGCCGGCGCGGGCAATGCCGCATCGACGTCCCACACCGCTTTCCGGACGGCCGCCGCCACCGACTCGGGAGCGGCAGCGGTCTTGACGAAAAGGGTCATGGAGGGCCAGGCCGTCATCTCGTGGGGAAGAAAGACCATCGGCTCTGGCCTGCTCTCGATCTCGATATCCCGGATTCCGGCAACCAGGCCGACCACTTCCAGTTCCGGACCGCTGGGATTATTCCATCGCAACCGTTTCCCAATCGGATCCTCACCCGGCCACAAACGCCGCGCCAGCTCGTCGCTGACAATGATGGGGGCCGATGACTGCTCGCGCCCGTCGGCCGCCTGGAAGTATCGCCCTCGAAGCAGCCGCACCCCCGCAGCGCGGAAATAGCCGGGCGTCACCGTGCGCCACTGCACCGGAACAAACTGGCTCTGCTCGCGGGCCGCCGGATCGCCGACCTCGTTGGCCGGACGGAAGCCCTGGAATGGGTTCACCATGGAAGCACCGGCGGCCGTCACTCCCGGGATGGCGCGGATACGTGCCAACAGCTCGCGATAGAAGGCGGCGGCGTCCGCGTACTTGCTTTGCGGCAAGTTGACGGGTGCGAGCAGCACATTGGCTGCCTCAAATCCGGGTTGGTATTCTCCAGCTTGTACAGGCTGCCTGCCAAGAGGGCGGCGCCAATCAGCAGCGTCATCGCCAGCGCCAACTCTCCCGCCACCAGCGCGCTTCGCAGACGCTGGATGCCTGGCGCCGAGCCCCTGCTCTCCCGAAGCGCCTCAGAGAGGTTGCCGCGGGACATGTGAATCGCCGGCGCCAACCCCGCCGCCAGACCCGCGCCAATCGACACCAGCAGCGTGAACAGAAGCACCGTGGAGTCGACCGAGACTTCCTCCAGACGCGGCAGGGCTTGCGGGTTCAAGGCCACCAAAACGGGCAGCGCCCATTCGGTCAGCGCCAGTCCCACCGCCGCCCCCAGGAATGAAAGCAGCGCCGCCTCACTCAGAAGCTGACGCAGAATGCGAACGTGCCCGGCGCCGAGCGCGGTGCGGATGCCGATTTCCCGGCGCCTCGCGGTGGCCCGCGCCAGCAGCAGGCCGGACACGTTGGCGCAGGCTAGCAACAACATCATGGCCACGGCGGCCTGCAGCACCAAGGCGACGAGGCGGACGTTTGGGCCGGCGATCCAATCCTTGACGGACCGCATCGTTACTCCCCAGTCCTGGTTCGAACTGGGGTACACCTTGCCTAATCTGGCGGCGATGGCGCCAAGATCCTCGCGTGCCTGATCGAGACTCACGCCCGGCCTCAGACGGCCGAACGCCTCCAGCCGATGATCGGCACGGTTGCCTCCAGGGTTGGGCGCGTACGGCACGAAGACATCCACGTCAAAGGGATAATCGCTCCCTTGCGGCATCACCCCGACGACGGTCCAGGTTTCCCCATTCAGGTTCAGATTCCGGCCAACGACGGATCGCTCCCCGCCGAACTGGCGCCTCCAGAATCCGTAGCTGAGGACCGCAACGCGCGCCTTGCTTCCTGGAGATGCTTCTTCTTCGCGAAAGGTCCTTCCCAAAGTGGGCGGGATGCCCAACACCCGGAGGAACGAGGCGGTACAAGCCATCGCCGAAAGGTTTTGCGGCTCGCCGGTGCCGAGAAGCGTGATCTGCGGGGCCGGGAAGGCGATGGCGCCCAGGTCGGTGAAGGAATGATTTTGTGCACGGAAATCGAGGTAATTGGGATCCGACACGGAGAAGCGATCTCCGTTGGGCGTCAACTCGTTGACGCGAACCAGACGATCCGGATCGGGCCACGGCAGCGGCCGCAGCAGCACCGCGTTCACCACGCTGAACACAACCGTGTTGGCCGCGATGCCCAGGGCGAAGGTCAGCATCACGGCCAGGCTCCACAACGGGTTCCTCCGCATCTGCCGCAGGGCAAAGGCGAGATCTTCCGCCAGGTCCCGCCACCAATCCAGAAGCTCGAACTGCCGGTCGCGGCCACGGGCGATGCGGCGGCACTCGCGCTTGAGCGCTCCCACCGGACCGAGTCGCGCGATGGCCGCACGGCGGGCGCTTTCGGGGCTCATGCCGCGGCCGATCAGTTCCCGGGTGCGCATTTCAACGTGGAAATCCAACTCGCTGTCGACCTCCTCCCGGATGCTCACTTTCCAGAGCATCGACCGGAGGTGGTTATGAAACTGTTTCCAGGCGGGCATGGCGTTTCAGCGCTCCATTCTCAGGCAGGCAGCAGAACTCGGGAGATGGCAGCGGAGAAGGTCACCCAGCGCTCGGTTTCCTGCGCCAGCCGCTGGCGGCCCTCCGCCGTCAGCCGGTAAAACTTGGCCTTGCGGTTGAGCTCTGAGATGTCCCACTCGGCCTCAATCCAACCGCGTTTTTCCATGCGGTAGAGCGCCGGATAGAGCGAGCCTTCCTCGATGCGCAACGCATCGCCTGCCGTATCTTCAATCCAGCGTGCGACGGCGTACCCGTGGCGGCGCCCGCCCGCCAGCGATTTCAAGACCAGCACGTCAAGCGTGCCGCGAAGCAGCGTGTCGGAGCGTTCGGTCATTGTATTTTCACTTAGAGTTTCTAGGCATAGAATATCTAAGCTTTGTTCGGCTGTCAACAGTAAAGTTTGTGAGGTATCATCTGGGGGTGACTGGCCCCGGCAAGGGCCTCGCAGAAGGATCGAAGAATCAAGACCATGACTACTACACTGCGAATTATCGGATTCTCTCTCGCCGTCGCCGTGGTGTTTGCGGCCGGCTACTGGTTTGGAAGCGCCCGCACCGCGGCCGCGGCGTCGAACCGCGTGTTCGAGCTGCGCACCTACACGGCCACACCCGGAAACCTGGGCGCGCTCGAGGCGCGCTTCCGCGACCACACCTTGAAGCTGTTCGTAAAGCACGGCATGACCAGCATCGGCTATTGGCTGCCGACCGACGAACCCAGGTCTGCGGACACCTTTGTCTACATGCTGGCGCACAAGGATCGCGCCGCCGCCACTGCATCCTGGGACGCCTTCCGCAAGGATCCGGAATGGATCAAGGCCAGGGACGACTCAGAGAAGAACGGCAAGCTGGTGGTGAAGACCGAATCTATCTTTATGGCGCCAACCGATTTTTCACCGATTAAGTAATTGTTTGGATTGTTTCGTGTCTGCTCCAGCAAGCTTCTGTGGGCCTTGTTAGGGGCCGGAAGACCGTCCGATAGGGCATGCGATGTTGTGAATGCCTGGTCGCGAATCGAGAATTCACCGCACGCGTTCCATTACACTGATAGTTGCCGACGATGAAGAAGTCCGTGCATTTTCTGTGCCTGTGGCTGGCGCTTGCGTCGGCGGCCCTGGCGATCAACATCAAGGACCTCAAGCCGCAGGGGTATCTGAGCGATTTTTCCGGTGTCGTGGACGCCGGCAGCCGGGTTGCCCTGGAACGCTACTGCGGACAGGTGGAAAAAGACACCGGTGCGGAAATCGCCCTGGTCACCCTGCCCTCTCTCCAAGGCGAGCCGATTGAGGATTTCGCCAACGACCTCTACCGCCAGTGGGGCGTAGGCAAAAAGGGCAAGGACGAAGGCATCATGCTCCTGCTGGTGACCGGCGACCGCCGCTCGCGCCTGGAGGTGGGCTACGGGCTGGAACCCTACATTCCGGACGGTTTCGCCGGCTCGCTGCTGCGCCAGATGGCGCCGGCGCTCCGCCAGCAGGATTACGGAACGGCGATGCGCGAAGCGGCCACCGTCATCGGCAACCGGATCGCGCAAGCCAAGGGAGTAACCATCGGCGTGGATGCGCCCACTGCCGGCCGGCGGCCGCGAGGTGGCTTCGGCATCCCCTGGCAGCTCGTGTTGGGTGGTATTTTCTTACTGATGTGGTTGTTGGGAGGCGGCCGGGGAGGCTCCCGCGGCGGAGGCGGTGGCGGGTTGCTGATGGGCATGCTTCTCGGCGGTATTCTTGGTCGCGGAATGGGCGGCGGCTTCCGCGGTGGGGGCGGATTTGGAGGGTACGATTCCGGCGGTTCCTTCGGGGGCTTCGGAGGCGGCGATTCCGGAGGCGGGGGAGCGTCCGGAAGTTGGTAACCCCGGCGGACCGCATTGGCAGGGAAACGAATGGAAAAAAAGCTGATCCAACTGGTTGAGCGTCTCACCAAGGGCTTCGGTGACCGGCTGATCTCGGTAGTGCTATACGGTTCGGCGGCGGCCGGAGATCACCACGCCAGCCATTCGGACCTGAACGTGTTGTGCGTCCTGAAGGCGGTGACGCCGGCGGAACTGGCCGATGCCGAGCCGGTCTTCCGCTGGTGGCGGGGCCAGGGCAATCCTTCGCCGCTGCTGCTGAGTTTGGAGGAGTTGCGCACCTCCACCGACTGCTTCCCCATCGAGTTCACCGATATCCGCCAAACCCACCGGATTCTGCACGGCGAGGACGTGGTCGAAGGCATGGAAATTGACACCACCTTCTACCGGGCGCAGGTGGAACACGAGCTGCGGGCCAAGCTCCTGCGCTTGCGCCAGAAGGCCGGCGGTGTGCTCTCGACAAAAGACATGCTGCTGAAACTCATGACCGACTCCGTGTCCACGTTCTGCGTGCTGATGCGTCACGCGCTCCGCCTGGCCGGGGAAGAGTGCGGCGTCGAAAAGCGGGAGATCGTCGAGCACGCCGCCGCGCGCTTCGGCGTGAACGCGAAGCCATTTTCCATACTCCTGGACCTGCGCGAGAGGAAAATTAAACCGCGCGACATCGATCCCCGGCCCCTGTTCGGAAGCTATCTGGAATCCATCGACGCGGCGGTCGCCGCGGTCGACCGGCTCGAAAGGTGACACTGCCATGAAGATTTTTCTTATCGTTCTCGCGGTACTGCTGGTTCTCGGCCTGGTGGTTGGCGGCAAGATTGTAACGATGCGCAACGACCTCGCCGTCGAGAGCGAGGCCATCAACGCGCAATTCGCACAGGTGGATGTCGCCATGCAGCGGCGCGCCGACCTGATTCCCAACCTGGTGAATACCGTCAAGGGGTACGCCTCGCAGGAAAAGGAAATCTTCGAATCCGTGGCCAACGCGAGGGCGGCGCTGCTCGGCGCCCGCACGCCGCAGGCGAAGATTGCGGCCAATACCCAGCTCGACGGCGCGCTCGGGCGGCTGCTGGTGGTGGTGGAGAACTATCCGCAATCTAAAATCGAACGAGAACTTCCTGCGCCTGCAGGACGAGCTGGCGGGCACCGAAAACCGCATCGCCGTCGAGCGGCGCAAATACAACGAAGCGGTCAGGCTGTACAACACCAACATCCAGTTGTTTCCCAACAACATCGCCGCTTCGCTATTCGGCTTTACGCGCAACGACGCCTACTTCCGCACCACCGAGGAGGGGAAGCAGGTGCCGAAGGTAGCCTTCTGACGGTATTGGAGAGTGACAGTGATGAGCGTGACCACGTTTCGGAATTACATTGGCGGCGAGTGGGTTTCCGGCCCGACTTTTGAAAACCGCAACCCGGCCAACACCGACGAGGTCGTCGGCCTGTTCGGAAAGGCCGGCGCGAGCGAAATCGATCAGGCGGCGGCGGCCGCCGCCACGGCCTTTCCCGGCTGGGCGGCAACCCCGCCTCCGGCGCGCGGTAATTACCTGTTCAAGGTTGCGGACATCCTGGACAGCCGCTTCGAGCAGATCTCGTCCGAGATGACCCGGGAAGAAGGGAAAACGCTGCCCGAGGCGCGTGGCGAGGTGCGGCGGTCGATCAATATTTTCCGATACTTCGCCGGCGAAGGGGCGCGCCAGCCGGGCTTCATCGTGCCCTCCGAGCGCGACCGCGTTCACATGTTCTCTATCCGCAAGCCGCTCGGCGTGGTGGGCCTGGTTTCACCCTGGAACTTCCCCAGCGCCATCCCCGCGTGGAAGCTCGCCCCGGCGCTGATTTGCGGCAATACCGTGGTGCTGAAGCCGGCGTCGGCCGCGCCTTTGAGCGCCTGGCGCATCGTGGAGGCCTGCCACGAGGCCGGAATCCCAAAGGGCGTGGTTAATTTTCTAGCCGGCCCGGGAAGCGAGGCGGGAAAGGCGCTGGTAGCCGCCGAACCCCTGAAGGCGATTTCCTTCACTGGCTCCTGCGGCGTGGGCGAATGGCTGCACGCCGAGGCCAGTAAGCGCCGGCTGCGCATCCAGTTGGAGATGGGCGGCAAGAACCCCACCATCGTTCTGGCGGATGCCGATTTCGATGCGGCCGTCGAGAACACCGTAAACGCCGCCTTTTTTTCCACCGGGCAGAAATGCACGGCCACCAGCCGGGTAATCGTGGAAGAGTCCATTCACGATCGTTTCGTAGCGGCGCTGGTGCAGCGCACGGGAAAATTGAAGGTAGGCGACGGCATGGAGCCGGGCGTCCACATCGGTCCGGCGATCGACGCAGCGCAGCTCTCGACCGACCTGGACTACATCGAAATCGGCCGCCGGGAAGCGGGAGAGCCTGTCGTGGGCGGCCATCGCCTCACCGGGCCGGGCTTACGATAAAGGCTATTTCGTCGAACCCACCATCTTCGACAATGTCACCGAAAAGATGCGCATCGCCCGCGAAGAAATTTTCGGTCCCGTACTGGCCGTGATGCGGGCAAAGGACTTCGCGGATGCCCTGCGCATCGCCAACAACATTCCTTTCGGCCTTTCGGCGTCCATTCAGACCAGCAACGTTTCCGTGTTTTCGACTTCGTCTACGGCATGCAGGCGGGGCTGCTCACCGTCAACCTGCCCAGCGCCGGTGTAGAATACCAATTACCCTTCGGCGGCACGAAGGGATCGAGTTTCGGCCCCAAGGAACAGGGGCCCGCCGCACTGGAATTCTATAGCGACTATAAGACCGTTTACCTGAAGTACTAAGCGCAGCCGGATTCGAGCCTGCAACCTGGCGGATCGAGTGACGCCGTTGGTGGAGAGTAGCGAATGAGATTGGGAAGAATCAAACTGGATGGGCGGGCGACGGCCGCCGTCTTTGAAAACGGCCTGGCGCGGCCCATCCCCGGATATACACTGATCGAGCTGATCGAGCGAGCCGAGCACGAACGCATGACGCTGACACAACTCGCCTCCTGCCGTGCCAGCAGCCACGCCTACGACGAGGAACCCATTCTGCCCATCGCCCCGCGTGAAATCTGGGCCGCCGGCTGCACCTACGAAGCCAGCGCTTCATTCCGCGACGCTGAGCACGGCACCCGCGAAGGGTTCTACGCGCACGCTCACCACGATGCTCGGCCGGAGATCTTCTTCAAAGGAACGTCGCGGCATTGCGTCGGCCCGAGAAGCAATATTGGCATTCGCCGCGATTCCCGTTTCACCGCGCCCGAGCCGGAGCTGGCGGTTCTTCTGGGAAACAAGGGCTCGATCGTCGGTTACACTCTGGCGAACGATGTCTCGGCCTGGGACATCGAGCGCGAGAACCCTCTGTACCTGCCCCAGTCGAAGATCTACAAAGCCTGTTGCGCCATCGGCCCGGTGGTGGTGACCACCGACGAGCTGGTGGATCCCTACAACGTGGACCTGTACTGCACCATTCGCCGCGGCGAAAACCTGGTTTTCGAGGGTAGCGTCAACACCCAAAAACTGGGCCGGAAGATCGACGCGCTACTCGAGTACCTGCTGCGCGCCAATCCCGTGCCTGCCGGGTCGCTGCTGCTCACCGGAACCGGGATCATCGTTCCGGAAGGGGCTGCGCTGGCGCCGGGCGACGTGGTGACCATCGGCTCGCCCGACATCGGCGAGCTAATAAACACGGCGACGATGGTTTCCTGAACCCTCGCGGCGCTCAGCGGGGCTTCCAGCGATTGGCCAGCGCCGCCAGCTTGTCGTCCAGTGTGGGCTGCGGCTTCTGCGGCGGGACGCTCCCGGGAGGTCTTGCCGGCCGGCGTCGCCAGCGCCTTCATCGAGAGAGCGATGCGCCGGCTCTTCGCATCGGCGTTCAGCACCTGCACCTTCACGATCTGGCCGACCTTGACCACATCGCGATGGGTCTTTCACGTAGCGGTCGACAGCTCGCTGATGTGCACCAGGCCGTCCTGATGCACGCCGACGTCGACGAAGGCCCCGAACTGGGTGACGTTGGTGACCACGCCTTCCAGCACCATCCCCGGCTTGCACGTCGGCGAATTCCTTCACGTTGTCATTGAAGACTGGGCGCCAGGAACTTGTCGCGCGGGTCGCGGCCCGGCTTGCGCAGCTCTTCCAGAATGTCGTTCAGAGCGTGAAGACGCCGGCCGCGAGGCCGCTCTGGTCCACCTTCTCCACCAGCGCGGGCCGCTCGATGAGCTCTTCGACCGAAACATGGAGGCGCTCGGCGATCTGCTCCACCACCGGATAGGACTCCGGGTGGACGGCCGTCATGTCGAGCGGGTTGTCGCCCTTCGCGGATGCGCAGAAAGCCGGCCGCCTGCTCGAAGGTCTTGGGCCCGATGCCGGGCACTGCGTTGAGCTGGACGCGCGAGCGGAAACGGCCGTTGTCGTTGCGGAACTCGACGATGTTTCGGGCCGCGCGTTCGTTGATCCCGGCGACGTAGCGCAGCAGCGCCCAGGAGGCGGTGTTGAGGTCGACGCCGACGCGGTTGACGCAGCTTTCAATCACGGCTTCGAGCGACTGCTGAAGCTGGCGCTGGTCGACGTCGTGCTGATACTGGCCCACGCCGATGGACTTCGGGTCGAGCTTGACCAGCTCGGCCAGAGGGTCCTGCAGGCGGCGGGCGATGGAGATGGCTCCGCGCACGGTGAGGTCGAGGTCGGGGAATTCCTCGCGGCGCGACGTCGGAGGCCGAATAGATGGAGGCGCCGGACTCGTTGACGGTGACGCAGAAGACCTGAGTTGAGCGCCTCCTTCGCGGAGGAAGTCGCGGACGAGGGCGTCGGTCTCCCGCGACGCCGTGCCATTGCCGATGGCGATGGCGCGACACCTTGTGCTTCGCGATCAGCGTCTTCAGCTGCGCGCCGCGCCGGCGGCATCGTTTTTGGGCTGGATGCGGGTAGATGACGCCGTTTTCGAGGAACTTGCCGGTCTCGTCCACCACCGCGATCTTGCACCCGGTGCGGATGCCGGGATCGAGCCCGAGCACCGGCGAGTTGGCCCGCCGGGGGCGCCAGCAGCACGTTCTGCAGGTTCTCGCGGAAACACCTGGATGGCCTCGGCGTCGGCGCGTTTCTTGAGTTCCAGGCGGATCTCGGTTGTGATCGAGGAATCCAGCAAGCGCCTCCAGGCAATCGTCGATCGCCAGGCTCAGGTGCGGCGTCCAATCGCCGGGTTGCGCGAAGAACCTGGAGCTGCACCAGCGCCGAGCGGGCGCTGCGGGGTCCAGCTCGATGATGAAGTACAGCACGCTTTCGCGTTTCTCCGCGGCGGATGGCCAGCATGCGGTGCGACGGGATCGGACCTGCACGGGCTCGCGGTAGTCGTAGTACATCTTGAACTTTTCCTGCTCGTCGACCGCGTCGGCGGCCTTCTGGCTCACCACCACGCCTTCGTCGAACATGAGCTGGCGCAGGAGCTTTGCGGACGTCCGCGTCGTCGCTGATGGTTTCGGCGACGATGTGACGCGCGCCTTCCAGCGCCTCCTCCGCGCTGGCGACGCCCTTTTCGGCGTCCACAAACGACGCGGCGATCTGCAGCCAGCGATTCCGTCGCCGGCTCCTGGTTCCAGAGATACAGGGCCAGCGGCTCCAGGCCCTTTTCGCGCGCGATCGTGGCCTTGGTGCGGCGCTTGGGCTTGTAGGGCAGGTAGAGGTCTTCGAGCTCGCTCTTGTCGAGCGTCGCTTCAATGCGCGCCTTCAACTCGTCGCGTCAGCTTGCCTTGCTCCTGGATGGAGTCCAGGATCGTTGCGCGCCGGGCGCCAGGTCGCGGAAGTAAGTCGAGCTTCTCTTCGATGGCGCGGATCTGGACCTCGTCGAGGTTGCCGGTGGCTTCCTTGCGGTAGCGGGCGATAAAGGGGACGGTGGCGCCGTCGTCCAGCAGCTCAACGGTGGCCACCAACCCACGCATCGGAACACGCAGCGCCTGGGCGACGTGGACCAGGATCTCGGGCGCCAGGGATTTACGTTCTGACATAAAGAGCGTTCCGACTTCCATGATAAGCGGGCGGGCGCAACCGTCGCAGTGGTGAAGGAAGGCGGGGTTCGCTCCCTGCCGCCCGCTTCTCAGATGGCTTCCAGCTCTTCCTCGAGCAGTTGCTTCTGGTGCAGTTCGGCGTAATATCCGCCGTTGTCGAGCAACTGCTGGTGGGTGCCTTCTTCCGCCAACTCCCCGTTTTCGATGACGAAAATGTGGTCGGCGTGGCGGATGGTGGAGACGCGGTGCGAAATCAGGATGGTGGTGCGGCCGCGAGCGTACCGGGCCAGCCCGCGAAGAATGCGCTCCTCGGTCTCGGTATCGACGCTCGACAGGGCATCGTCCAGAATCAGAATTCGCGGATTGCGCAGCACGGCTCGGGCGATGGCGGTGCGCTGGCGCTGGCCCCCGGAGAGCGTAACGCCACGCTCGCCCAGAATGGTGTTGAAGCCATCCGGGAAAGATTCCACGTCCGGCGCAATGTGGGCCAGCGTGGCCGCCTCTTCGATCTGTTCCGCGGAGGCTTCCGCTACACCGAACGCGATGTTGCCGGCGATGGTGGTGCTGAACAGAAACGTCTCCTGGGGCACGATCCCGATGGCGGAACGAATCTGCTCGAGATCGAGACGGCATTCGTCGATGCCTCCGATGCGGACCACGCCTCCGGTGGGATCAATCATGCGGGCGATCAGGTTCACCAGGGTAGTCTTGCCGCTGCCCGTGTGGCCCACAATCGCCACCGTCTTGGACGCCGGGATGCGCAGGCTGAGGTCGCGCAGCGCGTAGCCCGACGGCCATTCCACGCTGACGTGGTCGAACTCGATATCCCAAGGCCCCTCGGCGGGAAGCCGGACGGCATCGGGCGGCGAAGCGATGCTGGGCCGCTCGGTCAGAATCTCCTGAATGCGCCCCAGCGATGCCCTGCCACGCTCCGTCAAGTTCATCACCCAGCCGAAGGCGATCATCGGCCAGACCAGCATTCCCAGGTAGCTGTAGAACATCACGAAGTCGCCCAAACCCATGTGGCCGCCCAAAATCCGATAGCCGCCGCCCCACAGCACGATCAGGAAGATGAGGTTGATCAGCGCCTGCAGCAAAGGCATAAAGAGTCCCGAGATCATCGTCAGGGACAGGCTTTCCCGTATGTAGTCGCGATTGAGCGCGTCGAACTTGGCGATTTCGTACTCTTCCCGGGCGAACGCGCGGACAATGCGCAAG
Source organism: Bryobacterales bacterium (assembly GCA_963810595.1). GTDB lineage: Bacteria > Acidobacteriota > Terriglobia > Bryobacterales > Bryobacteraceae > CAWEOG01. The sequence continues at coordinate 88,246 of CAWEOG010000008.1, forward strand.
CCGGAGAGGCTTTCCTGCACCTGGCTGCTGATGGCCGAATAGAGCTTCTGAACCTGAATGAACTGCTTATGGATGCGGCGTCCGAAATAGAATACGGCCAGTGTCCCGAGCGGTATCGGCAGCAAGGCCAGCAAGGTCAAGCGCCAGTCGAAGGCCAGCATGACGCCAATCGACAAAACGGCGGTGACCATGGTCTCAATCCAGTACATGAAGCCGGGCCCAAGCATGGCCCTCACCGCGGCGAGATCGTTGGTGGCGCGGGCCATGATGTCTCCGGTGCGGTACCGGGAATAGAAGTTGTGATCGAGCCCCGAGAGCTGCCGGTAAATGTCGTTCCGGAGGTCGAATTCCACGTCGCGGGAAACGCCGATGAGCAGAAAGCGCATCCAGTACTGAAAGACTCCCTTGGCCAACGAGATCGCCACTATCGCGCCCGCGATCCAATAAACGGTTTCGAGCACCTGGCCGCCGGTCAACGCATCAATCGCCTCTTTGATGAGAACCGGGAGCGAGACGTGCAGCATCACCTTCATCAGCAGCGCAGCAGTCCCGAACAGCATGGGCCTGGCGTGGCGGCGAAGGCGCGGCCGCAAGATCCGGAAAGAATCCCGGAGGCTGAGGCTCGAATTGTTGCCAGCTTGCTCGGCCATTGGCGCCTCTAAAGCCCAATCCGCTCCGCGACCGATTTTACCCATTCCAGGAAGACCGCCTTGCGGCCCTCCCGAACTTTCCACCAGGACTCCAGGCGGAAGTTTTCAGACCGGGCCGCGATGGTGCGAAAAGGGATGTCGCCTTCGGCCCGGAAGACATATGCGGCGCGGCGGGTGTGCGTGTCCGAAGTCACCAGCAGGAAGGATTTCACGTGGCGCTTTCTTAATTCCGGATAGATGGCGCGGGCCTCGGTGCGGGTGGAAAGCGCGGAGTGCTCGATGCAATCGAACATGTCGTGGGGATAGCCCTGGCCGATGGCATACGGGATAATAATGTCGCACCACGACTTCCCGAAAAGCGTTTTCGGACCGCTTACCAACACTTTGGAGACGTAGCCCGCCTGGGCGAGCGCGGCGGCTTTGCGAACGCGCTCACCGGTCCAGTCTCCGGCCAGCACCACGGCGACATCGGCTTTTACGGGCGCGTCGGAAATGCGAAGAATGGTACCCAAGCCGGGGAGCCACCAGCGGGACGTCAGAAAAGCGAGTAGGAAAAGGACCGCGACGCCAACGAACCAGCGGCGGAACCGCTTCGAGATGGGACGCAATTAGGATCTCTCGTCGTCGGAGCTGGAGGAATCGAGGTTCCCCACCTTCTTCAGGCGCAGATAGAGCTGCTCGACTTCCGCTTCGTCTTCCGGCCGCAGCACCCGGTATTTGGGCGAAGGCAGAGTTCTACGGTCGGGTGCTTTCACCGGTTCCCCCCAATATTCGCGGTACGGCAGTCCGTCAATCAGCGCTTCGCGGGCGCCGCGGCGAATCTGGCGATGCAAATTCTGGGCGGCTTCGGCGTCACCCGGATAGATGACCGTCACCCGGGAATTGTCGGCCAGCGAAAGGTGCAGGACCACCAGCGGGGAAACCCAACCCGTGGTATCCACGCGTCGGATTTTTTTCCAGGAGATCTTGCGATCGCCGATGGCGATGTGGGTATTGTGCAGCTCAATGGTGGGGCGCGTCGCCAGGAAAAAGACGATGCCGCAACTGACCAGGAACAGAAACGCGGGAATCATGGCCGGCAGCCACCGGGTAGCCACCCAGCCTGAAAACGCGGCGAACACCAGAGAGACGGCACCAGCCACGATATACGTTCTCGAGGGATGGTAACGTGCGACTGGTGAGGCCACGCTTCTAGCCTAACGCCGGATGGGCGAGGCCGTCAACGCATGCTTCGAAAGGCCCGCCAGATGTGGCGCGCCAGCCAGGCATAGTGAACGCCGCTCCAGGCCGTTGCCGCCGCGGTGAGCCAGACCAGACAAGCGAGTAAGGTATACAATCCATTGAAGATAAAGATCGACGCCGCCAGCCCGCAGGCAGCCGTCAGGATCTGAATTCCCGTACTCAGCTTTCCCCAGACGGAAGGCGGAAACTGGCGGCAGGTGGTGAGCAGGAGGCCGGCGACGGCCGCCAGGACGATCAGCACGTCCCGGCCCAGAACCAACCACGCCAGCCAGAACGGCAGCACATCGGCGAAGGCGAGCCCCAGGTAAATGGTGTCGAGCAGCACTTTGTCGGCGGCGGGATCGAGAAATACGCCCAGGCGGGTCCTCCAGCGGCAGCGGCGGGCCAGATAACCGTCCAGGCCGTCGGTGAGCGCGGCGACCGCAAACAACACCAGTGCGGCTTGAAAACGGCGCGTCCCGACCAGGACGAATACGTAAGGCGCAAGCGCAAGACGCAGCAGACTGAGCAGGTTCGGCGGATTCAGCCACGCGGGCATTGGCTCAATTGTAGGCGATTACGTAACCAGGGCGTGGGCCACCCGCCCGGCCAATTGGTCGAAGCTCAGAATCTCGTAGAGCGAAGGGTCGGACATGATTTTTGCCACCAGCGCGACGTGCATGGCGTGGCCGGCCTTTTCGGCGATCACGTGCCCGAGCAAGGGCTTTCCCAGCAACGCCAGGTCGCCGATGAGGTCCAGCGCCTTGTGGCGGCAGGCTTCGTCCGGGAAGCGCAAGTCCGCCGGGATTCAAGACGCCATCCGCGGTAAAGCAGACGGCGTTTTCGAGCGATGCGCCGCGAATCAGTCCCATGTCTCTGAGCTGGTTCAACTCCGCCTCAAAGCCGAACGTCCGCGCCGGCGCGATCTCCTGCGCGTAGCGTTCCGGCGTCACTTCCAATCTCGAGCGATTGCCGGCCCACCATCGGGTGATCGAAAAAGACGTCGCAGGTCAGCAGGAAGCGGTCGGCGGGCAGGATGGTGATGCTCTTCCCTTTTCCTTCCACCGGACAGGATTCGTTTGATGCGAAGGTAGCGCCGCCGGCGGCGGCCGGTCTTGAGACCCAGCTTCCCGAAGAGATCGACGAACGGCTGGCCGCTTCCGTCCAGAATGGGAACTTCCAGGTTGTCGATTTCGACAAAGGCGTTGTCGATGCCCATGCTGTAAAAGACGCTCAGCAGATGTTCGGTGGTGGAGATCAGCACGCCTTGCCGCATCAGGCTGGTGGCGTAGCTGACGCGCGCGACGTGCTCCCAACTGGCGGGGATGGAAAACCCCTCCAGGTCAGTGCGCCGGAAGACAATCCCGGTGGCGGGGGCGCCGGAAGAATGCGGATGCGAACGGGGACGCCGCTGTGCAGCCCCACGCCTCCCGCTTCCACTGGAGTCTGAATGGTGGTTTCAAAACGCACTTTGGAACCTGCCGCTTGGAGATTGGATTGAGTCGAGGTAGTCCAAACCTTCGGATGCACGTGCCGGACCCCTCTAGTTTCCACCTTTATTTTCAATGACTTAGACTTGATTGCAGTGTGGCTGAAATGCAACAGGCGCCCAAAACTGGTGTGGCAAATCCGCCGTCGGTTTCCCGCGATCGACCCCCGGGGGCTGGGGTATGATCTAGAAAGCATGGCAGACCCCAACTGTTCCTGATTGACGCTTACGGCTTTATCTTCCGCGCCTACCACGCCCGCGCCCGCAGTGGGGCTCCCCCCATGCGCACCAGCAGCGGCTGTCCACCGAGGCGGTCTACATCTTCCACAACATGCTCCGGAAGCTGCTGGCACCAATCGAAGCCCGAGCTACATCGCGGTGGTTTTCGAAGGCGAGGGCCAACGCATCGGGAAGCGGAGTTCGCCGAATACAAGGCCAACCGCGCCGAGACGCCCGCCGGACCTGAAGGAGCAGATCCCTTGGGTGCGGCAGTTGCTGAAGCCATGCGGATTCCGGTGTCTGGACTATCGCCGGCTTCGAGGCGGACGACGTCATCGGCGCCATGGCGCGGAGCGCCGGGCAGTCGGGCTTCCAGGTGATGATCGTCACCAGCGACAAGGACATGATGCAGTTGGTCACGGACCGCGTCAGCCTGATGAACCCGATGAAGGACGACGCCGTCTACGATCCGGCGGAGGTGAAGGAGTTTCTGGGCGTGCCGCCGGAGAAGGTCGCCGATCTGCTGGCGCTGAAGGGCGATGCCGTGGATAACATTCCCGGCGCGCCGGGCATCGGCGACAAGGGGGCCAACGGGCTGATTCGAGAGTTCGGATCGGTGGAGGCGGCTGCTGGACCGCGCCGCCGAGGTGAAGCGAAAGACGTATCGCGAGAGCCTCGAGAACAACCGCGAGCGGGTCCTGATGAGCAAGCGTCTGGCGACCATCGACACCGACGTCCCATCGAGTGGAAAACGGACGACTTTCGCCGCCCGCGAGCCGGACGCCGCGGCCTTGCGGGAGATCTGCCGAAGCACCTGGAGTTCTACAGCCTGCTGCGGGAGCTGGACGAGAAGACGGCGCCGGCCGCGGAAGGCCGCCGCCGACTACCGGCGCTGGCAATCCGCAGAAGCCGCCGATGAGTGGGCGGCACGCGTTCCGGAAGCGCGCCGCGCATCGCGTTCGTCGCTCGCCGGATCGAGGAAGGCGCGTTGGGCGCCCCGGTACTGGGAGTCTCGACGCAGGGTGGCGAGGGGCGCTCGGTGTCCCTGGAACCGCGGCTGACCGGTCGCCAGGCTGCTGGCGGACGGCGCTCGGCCAAGATCACGCACGATTACAAGACGGCGCTGGCGGACCTGGAAGCCGCGCGGCATTCGGGTGGCAGGCGCCCTCGAAGACGTGATGCTGTACGGCTTTCCTGCTGAATGCCGACCCGGGAGGCTGCTCCCTGGAAGCGCTGGCGGTCCGCCACCTGGATCGCCGGCCTGCGCCGACCAGGCTGAGAATGCGCGACCGTATTCGAGCTGGCTCGGGAAGGCTCGGCCGAGAAGTGGATGCCCGCGGCTTGCGTAAGTCTACGAGACGATCGACCGGCCGCTGATCGAAGTGCTGGCGCGCATGGAGCGGATCGGCGTCCGCATGGACACGGCAATGCTGGCGCGGCTTTCCGTCGGATGATGGAGAGCGAGATCGCGCGACTCACCGCAGGCGATTCACGACGAGGCCGGCCACACCTTCAACATCAATTCTCCGCAGCAGCTCGGCAAGGTGCTGTTCGAGGAGATGCAGCCTGCCGGTGATGGGGAGAACGGGCAAGAGCAAGGCCTACTCCACCGCGGCGGACGTGCTGGAAGCGCTGGCGGCGCGAGCACCCCATCGCGGCCAAGCGTGCTGGAGTTCCGGCAGCTCACCAAGCTGAAGGGCACCTATGTGGACGCGCTGCCGCAACTGATCAACGCGCGCACCGGCCGCATCCACACCACCTTGAACCAGACCGGCGCGGCCACCGGACGGCTCTCGTCGGCGAACCCGAACCTGCAGAACATTCCCATCCGGACCGAGCTCGGCCGCGAGATCCGCGCGGCGTTCGTTCCGCGCGACGGGCTGGCGCCTGGTGGTGGCCGACTACTCGCAGATCGAGCTGCGCCTGCTGGCGCATTTTTCGCGCGACCCGCTGCTGGTGGACGCCTTCCGCAACGGCGAGGACATCCACACCCGCACCGCGGCCGAGGTGTTCGGCGTGCACGCCGCTGGAGGTGACCCCCGAGCTGCGCCGCAACGCCAAGACGGTGAACTTCGGCATCATCTACGGGCAAACACCGTTCGGGCTGGCGGCGCAGCTGGGCATTTCGCGCGACGAGGCCGAGCGGTACATCCGACAGCTACTTCGAGCGCTATGCCGGCGTGAAGCGATGCATCGAAGCGACGATCGCGAGGTCCGCGCCAGCCGGCATGACCCGGACGCTGTTCGGCCGCGAGCGCCCCATCCCCGAAATCAACAGCCGCAACCCCAACGCGCGCGGCTTCGCCGAGCGAACCGCCGTCAACACGCCCCTGCAGGGCACCGCCGCCGACCTCATCAAGCTGGCGATGATCCGCATCGACGGACGCCTCGAGCGAACGCGGCTTCAGACGCGGCATGCTGCTGCAGGTGCACGACGAACTGGTGTTCGAAGCTCCGCCGGACGAAGCCGACGCGGTGGCCGAGCTGGTGAAGCGTGAGATGGAAGGCGGTGCACCGGCTGGAAGTGCCGCTGGTAGTGGACGTCGGCATCGGCGACAACTGGCGCGACGCGAAGTAGCCGGTTTGGCCTCCAGGCTTCGGTGGCACGTCGTCCGATTCCGAAACTGCGGTGCTTTGCGCTCGATCTCAGCGCCCCGACTCAGATAGTGTAAACTCCGCCACTTCCTGCGAACCCCAAGCGGCAAAATTCGTCTATGGTATTCGGTAGCCCGAAACAAGCAGGTGTGTTATGTCCATTCTCCCGCAGGATTTGCGCCACGCGTTTCGCAGTTGGTCGAAAGCTCCCGGATTCACGCTGATTGCCGCTGCGACGCTGGCCATCGGCATCGGCGCCAATACAGCCATCTTCAGCATTATCGATGCGGTTCTGCTGCGGCCGCTCCCGTTTCACAATCCGGACCAGTTGGTAAGTTTGTACGAGACCGAGTCCGCCCCCGGCAAGTATCCGTTTGCAGGGCCCGACTACGTTGACTGGAAGGCGCAGAACAGTACGCTCCGGGATATGGCCCTGTACGGATGGGCGGGCGATCTCAACTTGAGCGGAGGGGGCCGGCCCGACCACGTGCTCGGGGTCCCCGCCGAAGCGAACTTCTTTTCCCTGCTGGGCGTCGAGCCGCTCGTCGGGCGGACCTTCGCGCGAGGAGAGGACCAGCCCGGCAAGAACCGGGTCGCCGTTCTCGGCTACGCGCTGTGGAGAAGCCATTACGCCGGCGACCCCAGCGTCGTCGGGCGAACCATCGAGCTCAACTCGGACAAGTACAAGGTGATCGGCGTGATGCCGGCGCCGTTTCGATTTCCGCCGGCCGCCCAACTGTGGATTCCGCTGGACATGAGCACCAAGGGCTTGGGCTTTCGCGGCAACCACTGGGCGCACGCCATCGGCCGGCTCAAGCCGGGCGTGGCCGCGAAGACCGCCCAGGCGGACCTTTCGGCGGTCGCCTCGCGGCTGGAGCGGACTTATCCCGACTCCAATTACAAAGTCGGGGCCGTGGTGGTGCCGCTCGACCAGGACATGGTGGCAAGGTCGCGCAATTCGCTGCTGATGATGCTTGCATCGGTCGGCCTGGTGCTGCTGATTGCCTGCGGCAACGTGGCGAATCTGCTTCTTTCGCGGGCCGTGGCGCGGCAAAAAGAGATGGCCATTCGCGGGGCGCTGGGCGCCGGGCGGTGGCGTCTGCTGCGGCAGTTGCTGACCGAGAGCCTGGCGCTGGCCGCGGTGGGCAGCGGTCTGGGGCTGTTGCTCGGGTGGGGCGCCATCGAGGCGTTTTCCCACTTGACGATCGCCGCCCTTCCGCGCTTCGCCGTCATCCGCATGGATGGGAGCGTCCTGGCCTTCACGTGCGCCCTGGCGCTGATCACTGCCGTTCTGTTCGGCGTCTACCCGGCCCTGCAGACGTCGCGGCCCGACCTGCACGAAGAACTGAAGGGCGGCGCGGGAAGCTCCGTCAGCCCGGGACGGCGCCGGCGATTCACCAGCAACGCGCTGGTGGTAGGCGAGTTCGCGCTTTCGGTGCTGCTGCTGGCCTCGGCCGGCCTCCTGCTGAAGGACTTCGCGCGGCTGCGCAACCTGGATATCGGCGTGCGCACCGAGGGCGTCTGGACCGCCACGGTGGCGCTTCCGGAGGTCAACTACAAGACCGGTGCGGAGCAGTACCGGTTCGCCGATGCGCTACGCGAGCAAGCCAGCCGGATTCCCGGAGTGGACGCCGCGGCGGTGAGCACCAAACTGCCGCTCGAAGGCGGCAGCAATTACTACATCAACATTCGCGGCCAGGTGTGGAGCCCGATGAGCGGTCCGCTGGTGGAGAATCATGCGGTTACTCCCGCCTACTTCCGCGCTTTGGGAATCCGGCTGCTTCGGGGCCGCCTGTTTACGCCCGCCGACGTGCAGACGGTACAGGCCGTCAGAGACCAATGGCAGAAGCTCCGCGACGCGGGTGTGGAACGTCCCAAGCCCGAGCTGACCGACGCGATAGTCACTCCGGTGGTGATCAACGAAAGCATGAAAAAGGCGTTCTGGCCGGACCGGGACCCGCTCGGCCAGATGTTTTCTTCCGGCAATCAGCATGGGCCCTGGCGGCAGGTGATCGGGGTGGTGAGTGATGTCCGGCAGTGGGGACTCACCAACCCGCCGCGTCCGGAGGCCTACGACGTGTTCAGCGGCAGGTCCAATTTCTACCTGGTGCTGCACACCTCGATGCAGCCATCCGCGCTGACGCCGGAAGTCCGACGCCGGCTGGAGCAGCTCGATCCGAGCCTACCGTTGTTTTCGGTGCGCACAATGGACCAGGTGATTGCCGAGAACGCGCAGGGGCAGCGCTTCCTCAGCCTGCTTATCGGGTCGTTCGCCGGGCTGGCTGTACTGCTGGCGGCGATCGGCATTTACGGAGTGCTTTCCTACGCGGTGACGCAGCGCACGCACGAGATCGGCATTCGGATGGTGCTGGGCGCCAGCCGGTGGCGCGTGCTGGGCCAGGTGCTCGGGGAAGGGGCCGTGCTGGCGGCGATCGGCTTCGCCGCCGGGATTGGCGGCGCGCTGGCGGCCGGCCGCATTCTGGCGAACCTGCTGCACGAAGTCCAACCCGGCGACCCGGCGGTGTTGCTGGCAACCGGCGGTGTGCTGGCCGCGGTGGCGCTGGTAGCCTGTTACGTGCCCGCCCGCCGTGCCGCCCGCCTGGACCCGATGAACGCGATCCGGTACGAGTAACGCAACCGGCTTCCTCATCAGTGTGTATCAGGTGTGTATCATAAAGATTGAGGGATGAACCGGAATGGACAGCCGGCGGGTGATCAGGGCACTCAAACGCGATGGCTGGTATGAAGTCGATCAAGTCGGCAGCCACAAACAGTTCAAGCACCCGGTGAAGAAGGGCCGGGTGACTGTCCCGCACTTCCGAAGGGACATCCCCATAGGAACCCTGAGAAGCATTGAGATCCAGGCCGGGATCAAGCTGCGATGAAACCGGAGCAGGGGAGAAAGGAATGGAATACATCGCATATCTGCACAAGGATCGGACGTCCGATTTCGGCGTGAGCTTCCCGGATTTTCCGGGCTGTGTGACGGCTGGCAAGACGCTTGAGGAAGCCCGGCGCCTGGCACCGAAGGTGCTGGCGTTACACATCCAAGGAATGATCGAGGACGGCGAGGCTGTTCCGGGGCCTTCAACACTCGACGTCCTGGCCAGCGATCGGGCGAGGAAGGGTGCAATTGCGTTTCTGGTGAGCGTCGATTTTGCCGAGAAGGTGGAGCGCTTCAATATTACGGCGCGCAAAAGTCAGATGGAGAATATCGACCGCCTGGCCAGCAAAAATGGCATGACGCGTTCTGCCTACATGGTCGCCTCTGCGCTGGGCGGAAGGCACAGAGGTGTGGCGGTGACGCACGCGGCGAAGCAAAGGGCAAACGCGAAACGAACGAGAAAGGTTGTTTCACGGAGATCAAACCCGTCGTCGGCCTCGCGCAAAAGAGATCTGCCTGGCGACTGAGATCAGAACCGAAACATAACTCAAAATCGTGTCTCCGGGACGTCTGGATCGCGTGAAACACCTTCTGCAAATCTGCCTTGTTCGGAGCACTGTCGTCTTGGAGAATTCGGTTGTTCCGCGAGCTAGTGAATGTTTGCGAAGGGTCGTCTGCGTTTGCCACCCTATTAGAGTTATGCTCGTGCTCCGGCGCGCTCTCCTTTTTTCCGGCTGTCTCGTCGCGGCTGGCAGTCTCCTCGCGCAGGTGTACCGTACGCCCGCCGGAGGGCGCACGGCCGTGAAGCGGGTCGGCGCGCAGAGCATTCTTCCCGGCGGCCGTATCATCCAGCCGATGGGCCGCCAGTATCCCACTGGCCCGGGCCCATTCGGATTGGCGGTCAGCCCGGATGGAAAGCGGGCCGTCACCGCCGACGGGGGGCCAAACCATTACTCCCTGACGGTGCTCGACATGCGGGACCGGTATTGGAAGACAAGCACCATTGACGCCACCAAGAAGGCCGGGGAGGAACGGGAAGCCAAGGGCACCGATGATGCCGACTGGACCAGCGTGTTCATGGGCCTGGCCTTTCGCGATGACGACACTCTGTACGCTTCCGAAGGGAACTCCGGCCGCGTCCGTGTGGTGGATGCGGGCACCGGCCGCACCGAGCGGCTGTTCCATCTCAACCAAGGCAAGTATCGCGATAGCTACACCGGCGACCTGGCGTACGACCAGGCTCGCAAGCTGCTGTACGTGGTAGACCAGGCCAACTTCCGGCTGGCGATCGTCGACACATCCACGGGAAAGATCGCTTCCGTCGGCGTTGGACGGCTGCCCTTCGCGGTGGCGCTTTCGCCCGACGGCAAGCGGGCCTACGTCACCAACATCGGCATGTTCCAATACCAGGCGCTGCCGGGGGCGGACCCCGATCGGCCAGCCGGAACGGGCATTCCGTTTCCCGCGTTCGGATTTCCGTCAAAGGACGCCGCCGAAGGTGTTGTGCGGGTCCGCGGCGACGGCAGTGAGGTGGAGGTGCCCGGCCTGGGCGACCCCAACGTCTTCGAATCGAATTCGGTTGCGGTGGTGGACGTTTCGAATGCCGCCGCGCCCAAGGTGGCGAAGTTTATCCGCACCGGCCTGCCATTCGGCCGGAATTCGCTCGGCGGCAGCAGCCCGGCCGGCATCCTCGCGCACGGCGGCCACGTTTTCGTATCGAATGCCCACAATGACAGCATCACGGTTTTCAGCGCGCGAACGCTCGAGGTCGAGCGAGAAATCCCGCTGCGCGTTCCAGGCCTGGAATCCTATCGGGGCGTGCTGCCGCTGGGCCTGGCGGTGGAGCCCGATCGCAACTGGCTGCTGGTGGCGGAGGCCGGCATTAACGCCGTCGGCGTCATCAACCTCGAGAATTTCCAGGTGGTCGGGCACCTGCCCGCCGGATGGTTCCCAACCCGGGTAGCGGTCCACGGCGGCTCGGTTATTGTCGCCGCCGCCAAGGGCCACGGAACCGGGCCGAACGCGACCTTGCACAGCCCCCTGGCGGACAGTTTCCAGGGCGACCTGCGCGCCGGCTTGCTGGCGGTTTTCCCCGCGCCCGAGCCCAACCAGTTGCCCGATTACACGCGACAGGTGATGGAGTTCAACGGATTCCGGCCCCAGTCGGAGGCTCCGGCCCCATTGCCCGCAGAGGTCCGATACGTAGTCATCATCGTCAAGGAAAACCGCACGTTCGACGAGGTATTCGGGGATCTGCCGCGGGCCGCCAACGGCCCGGTGAATGCGGCCGAAGACCTGGCGCGCCTGGGTGAGCGGGGGCTCATCCTGCGGCGGACGGGACTCGCCTCTCGCATTCAGGGCCGGTTATTCAATATTTCGCCCAACCATCACGCGCTGGCCCGGCGATTTGCGTTCAGCGACAATTTCTACGCCGATTCCGAAGTCAGCGTGGACGGCCATCACTGGATTGTGGGTTCTTACCCGGACGAGTGGACCGAATCGTCGATGATGGCCTCCTACGGCGGACAGAAGGACTTCCGGTTACCCACCGGCGCGCCGGGCCGGCTGAGCTTCGCCCAGAGTGATTCGTCCGTGCATCCGGAGGAGCAACTGGAAGCCGGCGCGTTGTGGCACCACCTGGAGCGCCACCACATCTCGTTCCGCAATTTCGGGGAAGGGTTCGAGTTGGCCGGCGTGGTGGAAGGCGCCGGTCTCGAACCGACGGGAGCGCGGTATCTGACCAACATGCCGATGCCCGAACCACTGTACCGGAACACGTCCCGAAACTATCCGGGCTTCAACATGAACGTTCCGGACCAGTACCGCGCCACCCAGTTCATCCACGAGATTCAGGAGAAATACCTGAAGGGCGGCGAGCCGTTCCCGCACCTGATCTTCATCCACCTGCCCAACGACCACATGACCCGGGCGCGTCCGGGCGATGGGTACCCGGTGATGTTTTCCTACGTGGCGGACAACGATTACGCGCTCGGCCGGATGGTTGAGTTTCTTTCAAGTACGCCGTGGTGGAAGCAGATGGCGATCTTTATCACCGAGGACGACGCGCAGGGCGGAGTGGACCACGTGGATTCCCATCGCACGCTGCTGTTGGTGGCGAGCCCGTACGCCCGAAAGAATTACGTCTCGCACCGCAATTCCAGTTTTCCCGGCCTGCTGAAAACGGTGTTTCGCCTGCTGGATATTCCTCCGTTGAACCTGTTCGACGCCACGGCCGCCGACCTGGCAGACTGCTTCACCACCGAACCGGACTTTACGCCCTACCGGGCGAGGGCCGTTGATTCGGCGCTGTTCGATGCAGGCCAGGTGCGGATTCCGAAAAACCCGGCGCCGTCCATCCCGATGGACGACCCCGCTGAATTGCGGCGCCAGCACCAGTAGCGGTGGCACGGACTTTCGAGTCTGTGTTTACAGCTTCAGGAATCGCGCGAAAGCCTCATCCCATCCGCCGCCGTCCGCCGGTTCGAACGTTTCCACGGGGAACGACCGCCGCACTACCTCGCGCACTTCCTTCAAGCCTCTCAGCTCGCCGGCACCCATGGCCTGTACCAGGATGTTCCCCGCCGCAGTGGCCTCCGAGGGGCCGGCCACTACGCGCCGCTGGGTGGCGTCCGCCGCGAGTTGGTTCAACACCCGGTTCCTCGATCCGCCACCCACAATATGAATGACGGCGATTTTCCTGCCGATGAGCGTTTCCAGGTGTTCCAGCACTTGCCGGTAGCGAAGCGCCAGACTTTCGAGAATGATACGGCTGATCTCGCCGGGTCCATCCGGCGCCGCCTGGCCGGTTTTCCGGCAGTACTCGACAATCCGTTCGGGCATGTGTCCGGGGTCGATAAACGCGTCCGGAGGGATCACCGCGCGGAACGGGGTGGCCGCCGCGGCCATTTTAGCCAGGGTGCCGTAATCGTAGTCATGTCCTTCGAGCGCCCAGGCGCGGCGGCACTCCTGCAAAACCCATAGCCCGGCGATGTTTTTCAGGAACCGGATCTTCCCTTCGGCTCCCACTTCGTTGGTGAGCGCGGCATCCAGAGCCGGGCCGCTGATCACCGGCTCGTCCAGCTCGACGCCCATCAACGACCAGGTCCCGCTGCTGATGTAACACCACGTTTCCTCGCCGGTGGCTGGCACGGCGGCCACCGCCGACGCCGTATCGTGCGACGCCGTGGCGTAAACCGGTGTCGCACCCAGCCCGGCGAACTCGGCGATCCCGGCGCGCAGGTTCCCGAGCTCGGTTCCCGGCGGGACGATCTCGCCGAGGATGTCCGCCGGCAATCCCAGCGCCTCGATCAGCGGCCGCGCCCACGTGCGTGCCGCCGGGTTGTACATCTGTGACGTGCTGGCGTTGGTCAGCTCGTTGGCCGCGACGCCGGTCAGGAAATAGTTCAGCAGATCGGGAAGCAGCAGCAGCCGGCGCGCCTTCTCCAGCACGTCCGGCGATTGCAGCTTGATGGCGTACAACTGGAACAACGTGTTGAACTGCATGAACTGCAGGCCCGTCTGCCGGAAGATCTCCTGCTTGGGCACCACCTCGCAGACGCGCTCGATCATCCCGTTGTTGCGGGCGTCGCGATAGCAGCGGGGGTTGTCGATCAGCGCGCCGTCGGCGCCCAGCAGGCCGAAGTCCACGCCCCAGGTATCCACGGCCACGCCCGATGGCTGGAGTTTGCGATCCCGCCCGGCGATGCGCAGCCCTTCGCAAATCTCGTGGAACAGCCGGAACAGGTCCCAGTAGAAGCCGGTGGGAAGGTTCACGGGCTGGTTCAGGAAGCGGTGCAGTTCGTTGATCTCCAGGCCCCCGTTGTGCAGTTCACCAAGAATGACGCGTCCGCTTTCCGCGCCAAGATCGATCGCCAGGTAGTGCTTCATGACAGGTTTCTTCCGGTTGGGAAAAGTACTTGCCCTCGTTGCGGGAGGACAACCGAAAAATCAGCCTATCAGGAATCGGTCCACGAGTCACGGCGGGCGTTCCGCCGCGGGCGTTCCGCCGCCCGCCCCCACCGGTGATTTGCTACCCTACGTTGAGGCTCTCGTTCGGTTCGTGGGCCGCACTGAGCTGGAAATGTGCTTCCTGTTGCCTGTCCTGGAGACCGCGCTGGAGTGACAAATCCGAACATGAGTTCGCGGAAGCACGCAGTGGAGAGCGGCGTCTACCGGGTCCGTATCGTTCTGTTTTTTGTTTTCTACCTGGCGCTGGCCCGAACGGTGCAGCTTTCGGCCGGCGCACTCACCGCCGGATTCGGGAGCTTCCCCGACGAGTCTGCCCATTACATGGGCGGGCTGATGATCCACGACTACCTGGCCGATGCGTTCGGCTCCAACCCGATAGCTTATGCGCGTGAATTCTATGCTCGATTGCCCATCCTCGGTATCGGCGTTTGGGGGCCCCTTTACTACGCCATAGAAGCCGTTTGGATCGCATTGGTAGGCGCCGGACGAAGCCAGGTCCTCTGGCTGAACACGTTGTTTGGCGCATTTTTCGGCCTTGGGGTCTACCTCGCCGTTCGCCGGCGCGGAGAATGGCTGGCGGCCGCATGTGGGATGTTGGTTCTGTTAGTCCCCTGTGTCCAGCGCGTGGATTGCGCCGTGATGATGGACATGGCGATCTCGGCTTTGGCCATCTTCGCCGTACTGGCTTTTGCGCGATACCTGACGGAGCCCGCCCTAAAGTGGTCGATCGCCTTCGGCCTCCTGAGCGCCTGCGCGATCCTGATGAAGAATTCCTCCATCTACCTGGCGTTTTTGCCGCCGCTGGCAATTCTCTTCTCCGGTCGTTGGCGGATCGTTTCCCAGCCGAGCTTTTGGGCCGCGCCGTTGGTAGTGGCCGCGTTATGTCTGCCCTGGCTGTATATATCCTGGCCGGTGATGCTTCTCGGGTTGGCCAGCGCTCCCGCTCCGAGTATCTTCCAATACACCCTCGAGTATTTGACCACTTGCGCAAACCAGATGGGCTTTCTGATTTTCCCCACCATTGGCGGGGTGGTTCTTACGCTGGTGATGCGTGGTCGCGCCCATGCTCTCTCTCTTTGCTCGGTGGCAATATTGGTCGCCACCTGGGCCGGGGTGATTCTCGGGCGCGTTCCGCTTCAGGCGCGCTATCTGATCCTGACTTATGCCGTATGCCTCGTTCTCTCGGCAGACTGCGTCTCCTGGCTGCTGGATAAAATACCCGTGACGTCCGCAGCCAGGCGTTGGATATTGATACCAATCTTGATACTACTGGGGGTGGCTTACGGAGTTCCTCACTGGATGCGGTTTGAGCACCCTCCTGAAGATCTCATGCTCTCGTGGATTACAGTCGTTCAGAGCCGGTGCGGAAGTGGTCCGTGCACCGTGTTGGTGCCGACCGCCGCGGAGGGGCCGTCCATCGCGGAGTTTGCGCAGACGCAACCGGATCGCCGCAAGCTGACGCTGCTGCGCCCGACAAAGGTTCTCTCCAGGGAAGACTGGAATGGAGGGAGTTACCAACTCAAGGTCAAGAACAAGGATCAGATGAACGCGTTCTTCAACCGGGTGCCAGTACGCTTCGTCGTTCTGCAGGGCCAACGGCAGAGAAGACCGCATGACATCCTGCTCGCGGATTATCTCCGTTCGCTGCCACAACAGTGGCAGCTAAGATACTCGAGCGGGAGTGGACCGAATACTTATACGGTCTACGAAAACGTGAAGCGGCCGCCCGACGCCGACCACCTCGTCCGCCAGGCTATGCTGCGACAACTGTCCAGCCTCTACACCCTTAACTAGCGGTGGAAGCGGTCAGGATCGCGCCTCGGAAGCGCTTAGCCGGCGGCGGCGGTTCACTTGCCAGACAAACACGTCGCTAACCGCGTAGTTCCAAACCGATCCGATGACAATGCCGGCCAAAGAGGCCAGGGGCCAGATGGTCCCTACTCTCCACAACAGCAGCGCCACGCCGAGATTGCTGACCAAACCGACTGAACAGGCGGCCACGAATATCGCCAGGCCCGGCAACAGTCGCCAACCCCGCAGGCGTTTTTGGCGAAACGCGAACTGGTTGTTGAGAAAGAAGTTAAGAAAGATCACGGCCCAACTGGAGATGGCCTGGGCGGAAGTGAAAGTGTAGCCGCCCCAGGCGGTCAAAAGGTACACCAACACTAACTGCATGGCCACGCCGATGGCGCCCACCATCCCGAACAACACGTATCGCACCGGAATCCAATCGCCCACCAGCTTGTCGAGTAACAGTTCCAGATATTCGAGGGAAACCACCAGATCCAGTTTGCTGCTGCCGGCTTTGCGCTCGCGGAAGGTGTACCCGACTTCGCCAATCCGTACCGGCCGCGGCGAGGAAGCCACCAGGTCGAGTAGGATTTTGAACCCGACCGCGCTCAGATGATGCACCACTTCGTCGAAGAACTCTCGCCGCAGCACGAAGAAGCCGCTCATTGGATCGGTGAGTTCGGCGTGGCTGATCAATCGGCTCAACGTCTTTCCCAAGTTACTAAGTTGAAGGCGCGGGGCGGAAAGTCTTCCCATGCTTCCGCCTTCGTCGTGCCGGGTGCCGACCACGATATCCAGGTTCTCGTTTCGCAGCCTGTCGAACATGGCGGGTAGTACGGATTCGTCGTGTTGCAGGTCGGCGTCCATGACGGCAACGTACGGCGCGCTGGTGGCCAGAATGCCCTCCACCACGGCGGATGCCAGGCCCCTGCGGTGAACGCGATGCACCACCCGCAGGCGGCTGTCGCGTTGGGCGAGCCGGCGGGCTTG
Organism: Bryobacterales bacterium; assembly: GCA_963810595.1. Lineage (GTDB taxonomy): Bacteria > Acidobacteriota > Terriglobia > Bryobacterales > Bryobacteraceae > CAWEOG01. The sequence continues at coordinate 105,053 of CAWEOG010000008.1, forward strand.
CGCCGCCGTGCCGTCGGGCGAATCGTCGTCGACGATCACTACTTCGTAGTCGATTCCATCGAGTGTTACCTGCAGCGCTTCGAGCAGCGGCATCAGGTTGTCACGTTCGTTGTATGTCGGTGCAATAACTGCCAATTCGGGCATAGCAGGTCAGGCTTTAGTGTAGCGCCGGACCCGGCGACAGGATGGCGCCTATCGCTTCGTTCCGTTCAGCCGCCACAGAATTTGCCGTAGCATTCCATGCAGCAGGTTGGCGTCGGCTGGCGAGATGTTCAACCGGCGGATCAACTGCCGCACCTTTCGCTCGGTCGATTCCGCGGTGGCCGGGAGGGTGAACCCGCTCTCCCGCAGAATCCTGTTCAACCTTTCCACAATCAGTTCCAGCGCACCGGACGTCGCCGCGGTGCGGGGTGCGGGTTTGGTCCTTCCGCCGCCCCGAACCAGCTCGTAGAGCGAGACCGCCACCGCCTGACCCAGGTTCATCGACTCGTGCTCGAGGCGCGTCGGAATGCGCATCAGCCAATGGCAATAGCTGATGCAGTCGTTCGAAAGGCCGAACTTCTCCGAGCCGAACAGCAGCGCCACCCGGGAGGCCGGTAATTGTTGCCGGATCATCCGTGCGCCCTGCTCCAGGCGACGCAACGGCTGCTCCGGCTGCCGGTGCCCCAGTGCCGTGGTCCCCACCACCAGCTTGCAGCCCTCCACTGCCTCGGCCACATCCTCGCACACCCGTGCGTTGCGCATTACTTCGCCGGCGTTCACCGCCGAACGCGCTTCGCGGAAGGCGACCACGTAGGGCCTCACCACGCGCAGGTCGAGGAAACCAAAGTTGCTCATGGCGCGCGCCGCCGCTCCGATGTTCAACGGGTTTCGGGGCTCCACCAGTACGACGCAAAGGTGGTCCGCATGCGGATTGCGAGGTCCGAGATTCTTCACCGGCCCTCCGGCGCCGGATCGTTCGCCGGCCATTTGCGCCAGATGGCCGCGAGCAGGCTGCCAATCAGCGAGTGCGTCAGGCTGGAGATCGCGCTCGGGATGGCCACCGCAGGGTTCGGGAAATTCTGGCGCGCCAGCACGACGCCGAGCCCCGAATTCTGCATGCCCACCTCCACCGAGATGGTTCGGGCCATGTTTTCGTTGCGCAGCCAAAGCCGGCTCAGAACGTAGCCCAGCAAAAATCCGGAAGCGTGCAGCAGCATCACGCCGGCCAGCAGCGGCGCGGCGGCCCGCAGAATCTGCTCCTTGCCGGCGCCGATCACCGAGGCCACGATCAGACAAATCATCACTACCGCGGCCAGCGGCGCCCCCGGCAGGATGCGGCGCGTTACCCCCGGCAGGTAACGCCGCAACAGCAGCCCCCCGATCACCGGCAGCACGATCACCTGCACGGTGCTGAGAAACAGTCCCCAGGCTGGAACGTTCACCCGGCTGCCCGCCAGAAGCGCCGTCAGCGTCGGGGTCATCAGCGCTGCCAGCAGGGTGGAAACGGACGTCATCGAAACCGAGAGAGCGACATCGGCATTCGCCAGGTAGCAGATGACATTCGAGGCCGTGCCGCCCGGACAACACGCCACCAGCACCAGCCCCACGGCCCACTGGTTGGGCAAACCGAGCGCGTAGCCAAGGCTCCATCCGAGCAACGGCATCACCGTGTACTGCAACAACACGCCGCACAGAGCCGGCACCGGCCGCCTGGCGACGCGCTCGAAATCTTCCACCGCGAGCGTGAGGCCCATTCCGAGCATGATGATCGCCAGGCCGACGGGTATTGCCGGACCGGAAAACCAGGTGAAAGTCGCCGGCTTCACCAGCGCCACAATACTCGCGCCGAGAACCCAAACAGGAAAGCCGCTGGTGAGAATCTCGAGAAGCCGTTTCACCGGGGAGGTACCCTTTGCCGACTGTACGGAACTCCGCCAGTATAGCGAAATCCCTTGGAACGCCTGGACTTCCCGGCAGATCGTTCCAACCACCCCATCAGGGCGCAGCCGCCAGGCTGTCCAGCCAGTCTCCGAAAAACAGGCTGGTTTGCCGGGCCAGCTTGTCGCTCCAGATTCGCCCGCCCTGGCGCAGCGACTCCACCGTCACGCCATCCGTTTTGGCGATTTCGAGCGCGTGCCCCACCAGCCAGCGCTCCAGGTTGCGGCGGCTCACTTCGGGGTGAAATTGCAGTGCCAGCGCGCAGCCGCCCCAGGAAAATGCCTGGTTGTGGCAGATTGCGGTTGAAGCCAGATGGGTGGCCCCCTCCGGAAGATCGAAGGTGTCGCCGTGCCAATGCAGAACGTAGGTGTCTTTGGGAGACAGATGGACCAATGGGGAATGGCTGCCTTCCTCCGACAGCTCGATGGGCGCCCAGCCGATCTCCTTGGCAGAACCTGGGTATACCCGGGCGCCTAGCGCGCGCGCCATCAACTGCGCGCCCAGACAGATGCCCAGAGTGGGGCGACTCGCCGCCAGCCGCTCACCGACCGCCGCGAGTTCCGCAGCCAGGAAAGGATAGAGATCTTCTTCATACGCCCCGATGGGACCGCCCAGGATAACCATCAAATCGGGCTCCACCGGGTCCATCAGCGCGAAATCGAAGATCGCGGCTTCGCGGGACTCGATCGAGTAGCCCTTCGCAGCCAACAGCGGCTCGAAGGTCCCCAGGTCCTCGAAGCATACGTGGCGAAGCACAGTTGCCTTTTTCACATCCCATCCCCGATCCGCCGGACGGCGGCTCCAACGTCACCGGATTCCTTACTGGATTACCGCCACGCCGGTTTTGACGTCCAGCGTCCACTCCTTCGGTTCCGGCAGCCACAACTTACCGTCGCCGATTTCGAGCGGCATCCAGAGGTAGCGCGAGTCCCACTGCGTTCTCGGCCTCCACATGTCGCCCATGAAGATGACGGTGGTCGCCTTGGTGCCCACCACCTTCAGCAGCATGGTGGATTGCGAGCCGTACGTGTTGGTGTCCGGTGGAGCGATGTCCTTGAACTCGGACCAGGGGCCCTCCAGCCGCTTGGCGGTGGCGTACTTGTTGGGGTTCGGGCTCCAGCCGGTGAGAGCCGACCCGACGACATAGTAGAGCCCTTTGTAGTGCACCAGCGCACCGCCTTCGAGCGGCGCTTTTATCAGACAAATGTCCTTTTCGACAGTCAGATAATCGTCCGAAAGTTTGGCGATGTGGAAGCCCTTGGCCGGGCGGTCTTCGAAGATCAGGTAGGCCGATCCGTCGTCGTCGATAAACTGGCCGATGTCCCGGCTCTCCTGTCCCAGCGGACGGAAGCTTTTCAGATATTTGTAGTCGCCGTCCACAGTGTCGGAAATGGCCACACCCACGCGCGCCAGTTTGTAGCCGCCGCCTGTCTCTCCTGGCAGGGGACCGTCAATGTGCATGTACATGACGAACTTTTTGGTCTTTGCGTTGTAGAAAACCTTGGGACGCTCCAGCACCCAATGCGGTCCGAAGTTCTCCGGGTCGGACAGCTTCAACACCTGGTTGCGAAACGTCCAGTTCACGAGGTCCTTGGACGAATAGCAGCCAACGTACTTCTTCGCGGGATCCAGCCCTTGTCCGCGGTCCTCCCCAAACCAGTAATAAGTATCGCCAAGCTTGATGATGCCGCCCCCGTGGGCTTGGATGTGTTCGCCCCGGTTGTCGGGCCAGATTGCACCGGGCCGGATGGACGGAGGCGCCGCGTAGGCCCCCATAGCGATAAGCAGCAAGATCGCGCCTGCCGCGGCGCGCAGTTGGCCGGCGGAATAAACGGAGTTTGTCATTTGAAAGCAATCCTAATCGATAGCGGGGGTAGTTCGCCAGCTTCCAATCTACCGCCCCTCGCGAACCAAGGCGGACGCAAGTGGGCCGGTGCCCGGCAACGATCCGCCGGCTTGAGTCCGGACGAGCCGGACTCGAGCTGGCATGCAGGAATTCACGACCGCTCTCGAACAGTGTGAGCGAAGACGTCCAGAAGCGAATTCCCGCGAACGAAACCAACCCATGCTCCGTTCCTGCAGCCTGTGTTATAGTGTGGCTGTTCCCGTTCAGGCGAAGAGTGTGACACTTTGCCAAATAGCCGATTCGAAAGGACGCGGGAGTAATTCAGTGGTAGAATGCCAGCTTCCGGGCAAGCTTGCCTTTCTTTCCAATAACATAGAGTGCATGGTGTCCGCCGAGGTGTCCGCGAAAATCGCGGCGCTTTGAGGTGGAACACCGTTCTCAGATTCAGCCTCCATCCAACGTCGTTTGGCCGAGTTCCAAGCTCACCCTATACTGACCACGCGAGGTGCACTCCATGGCTGGCGTAAACATCGTCAAGAAGGTCAAGGTGGACAGCATCTGGAGCTCTGCTCTCTCTGCCGCGCAACCCCAAAGGCAACTACAACTCAAACATCCTGCCCCAAGGCTTGTATCTCATTGAATGGTACATGGGAGGCAAACGCCGCCGCGAATCCGCTGGTGTGACTGCGGCGCAGGCGCTCGAAGCACAACGTCGGAAGAAGCACCAACTGGAAGGGAGAAGAACTGGGACTTCCCGGCTTTGAGCAAGCCGGCGATACGCCGAAGAAACCGCCTCTTCACGTCGCGGTGCGGAAGTACCTGGAGCGCGTCACGGCTCTGAAGAAACCGAATACCCACCGGAAATATGAGGCGGTGCTCAATCGTTTCCTCGATTTCTTCCGGGACTGCGATACCGTCGACAAGATCTCCGCGGATGACCTCACCCAGTTTATGGTGGTCCTCAAGAGGGACCATGGTCTCGGCGCCAACACCGTCCTCCATAACGCCGTTATCATCGCCCAGTTCCTGAAACGTCAGGGCAGAAGTGGAATCACACGTGAACTGCAGCTGCCCGAGCGCATCACATCGCTTCCGAAGGAGTACCGAGAGGAAGATTTGGCCCGCTTCTTTAACGCCTGTTATGACGTCGAGAGGGCCCTGTTCTCGACGTTCCTGCTGACGGGATTTCGGGAGCAGGAAGTCATGTACCTGATCTGGAGCGACGTCAACCTCGACCTTCGTGCCATCCGCGTAACAGCCAAGCCCCAGCTTGGCTTTTACCCAAGCGTTGGGAGGAAAGGGAAGTCCCAGCCCCGGCTGAACTGGTCGAACAGCTCAGGAGACATACCCGGAGGCCAAAGTGCCCGTTTGTGTTTCCATCGCCGACAGGCAATCGCGAACAGCATATGCTCGATCGTGCGAAAGCGGTCGCCAAGCGGAGTGGTCTGGATCCGGCAAAGTTCGATCCGAAGACGTTCCGCTCCACGTATGCCACGTGTATGCTGCGCGCAGGCTTCGATGTTCGAACAGTCCAATACTGGATGGGCCACAAGTCGCTGGAGACGACGATGCGTTATCTGGTACCCGCGACGGAAGTACATGCCAAGCTCGACCAAGTGACCATTCCGCGTATGAAGACTGAGTATGTATCGCGAAAAGACGCCGCTCAACAAAGCCGGCGCCGGCTGCCTAAAACATCCCGTTCTGGTTAACGGCTTTCTCTGGGATCGGCTGGATCACGTCCCAATGCTCGACGAACTTTCCGTTCTCGATTTGAAGATGTCGACGATCGCCAAGCCCACTCCCCCGGGGACGCGCACCCCGTGCGCGTGCAATATGACATAGTCGCCCTCGGCATAGATTCTTTTGATCTCGCCACCCAATTTCGGGCAAGTCTCCTTTAGAAACCCTCATCCGAAATCTGCGTCAATCAATCTCGATTCCTGCTCTCTTCCCACACCATCTTCGCCCGAACCTCGTCAACCAGAAACCGCACGCCTTGGTTGTCCGACGGATTCAGCCACAGCATCCGCTTAAGAATTCTTCCGGCTTCCGCAAACCGCCTCAGCCGCCAGAGGCATAGCCCGAATCCATGCATGCAACGCAGGAAGGGACGGTTGTCGATGCAGCCCCAAGGCAGCACGCTTTCGAAATCTTCACCCAGGGATAGTTCGCCAATCCGAAATCCAACTTCGTAGTGCCGGATGGCATCCTCGGGCCGACCATCGAAAACTACATTCCCGAGATGCGCATGGGCGTCGAGGCAGCGCAGGTCCGCTTGACAAAGATCCATCAAGATTTTGTAAGCACCCTCTCTGTCGCCAGCGTCGTTATGGTCGACGGCTTGCCCTATTGGATCGGCATCAGGATCTGGGTCGTCCGACTCCATTCCCGGCAACACTTGCTCCATTTCGAATTGAGGACGTCGGCCTCGCGCGATGATCGGCCTGGCCCAGTCCTCAATCGGCTCGCCTTCTTCGCCCCAATACTGTTGCGCCGGATCAAACACGCCCCGAGCTTCAAGTTTCAGCGGGACCAAATCCAGCGCGCCCACCTCGATGCGCGTGGATTCGATCTTGCCGGATAGATAAGGATTGCCAGCGTAAGTCCACTGCTTGTGCGGCCGGATCACTGCAATTTCGCCGGGGACCACTTCCCAAAGACGCGTGGCGCGCAACGTGATCTCATCGCCGGTGCTGAGCAGGCGGCAACGAGCAGCTTTCTGTTTTAAGGACAGGACCGCCAACTCGACGGCCTCCGTAGCTCTTTTACCTTCTTGCCGGTCTTTGCTTTGCTTGGAAGGTGTTGCCCGCGGATAGGGCACCAGTCCCATCCACTTTCGGTACGCAGCCAGATACCGGGAGCCCTCCGAGCCAGGAGCCATGATCACATCCGCGGCCGCCACCACATGTTCGGTGCCATTGGCGGCGCGGCACTTCGCCGTCAACCCACGCAGCTCATTTCCATCGTAGTCGAAAGCAATCACCAGAACTGCCTCGCCCACGACGGAGCCCTCGGCGGGCAATGCGACAGTGTCCACGAACGCTTGTCTGAATGCCCAGAGCTGTTCGTCTTCACCATAGGCATCCACCGTGATCTCTTCGATCAATTCGTCCAGCACGGCATGCCCCAGTGGCAGGGCCTTTCTATCACGCGTGGCCTTCTTCATGATCCGAGCCTCTCCCGCCAGCGTTGTCTGGCACCCTCCAGAAAAGAGGGCCGCTCGCCGCGCTTCGCGCCGGCGGCCAATGCGCGAAATTCACCGATGAATCCGCTCTTGCGGAAATGCGCAGCGTACACTCGACGAACGGTTTCCTCCCACTCGCCGCCGAGACCCGCTCGCACATAGCAGTCCCGGGCACGTTCGAAGTTCCTCAACGCCGCATCGTAGTATTTGCTCTTCTTGGCGTCCACGATGCGCATCCCCTGTGCTCTCCAAAGGCGTGCCGCCAGTTCTGGATACGCTTTCTCCAGTTTCGTGGCGGCCGGCTCGGTGGCATAGTGGCTTACCTGTTCGAGGTCCTCGTCGCCGGTGACACGCATCAACGCCGCAAGCCGCTCCGTCTCTTTCGCCTCCACGAATAACTCAATCACAGACCGTACATCAGCACCCGCGGCGGCGTCCATGGCATTTTTATGCCACTCCGCACGCCGGGCCCTGGGCACGAACTTCATCAGGTCGTCGTAGGTGTACTTGGAGGGATGCTTCCGAAATTCGGCCCAGGCAGCTTCCAAGGCTTCGTCACCCCGGCCCAACTTGACTAGCAGTTCGCGATGGAGTTCGGTGAGGCCGTACTCTGCCCCCGAGGAGAATTGCTTTTCACGCTCCATTGCCCGCCCGCGCCCAACCCAAAGCAGCGCATCCGCCGGGTTTCGGCGAGTGAGCAGTCTGGCAACTGTCAGGCAGTCCTCTGACGTAAGCCCGGTGCGCTCCGCATGCGCGACATACGCCTTTACGTTGTGTTGCGCCACATAAATCGCGCGCAGAACCGCGCTCAAGCGCCTGTACGGCCACGGCCAACTAGATGGATCCTCCGAAACAGCCTCAAAACGCGTTCGAGCCTGTTTCTCAAAGGCGATCCGTCCAGCCTTATCGAACGCCGCGGAAATGTCTTTCTCAATCTCGTAACAGAACGCGTAAGGATCGTCGTCCATCCATCGGAGCAAGGTGCCAGCGGTCCCATCCGGGTCGATGCCTTCGGCCTGCCGCCCTTTGATCCACAGGCAGATAAGACTTTTGACAAACATCCCGAAGTTGCCGCTCGAATCGTCGAGTTGCTCGGCCTTGGCGTAGCAACCCGCCAGGAATACTTCGCAAAGTGTAACGGCGCGCGACGGTTCTGCGGCGATTAGTTCCTTGATCCCATTCGCAACCTGCTCCAGATCGCTGACGAAGGAGAAGCAGCCGCGATCGTATATAAATTCCCCGGGGCGGAGCGCATGCTCGATTTGCCGCTCCATCGGATCGGTCTTGCCGCCACGGGGTCGTTTCATGTGCCTCCCCGGTAGAATCCGTAGAGTGCAGGCCCTCCAGCCAGTTCCGGTCCGTCACCCGCCGTTTGGGCGTGCGCCGAATAGGGCGGAATAAGGCAGCTACCTTCTCGCCTCATTCCGCCTTATTCCGCCTTATTCCGCGCCGCGCCGATCAAAAACCAGGAGGCGCCTCTGCCCCGCCCATGCAACCCTATCATTCCGAGCCTCTTCAAATGCAGAAGGTCATCCCGAAACGTGCGCACCGCCACGGTGGGTGCAACCAAAGAGCGAAGCTCGCCGAAATTGACCTCCTGTTTGTCGGCTAGCACTTGTAGAATCTCCCGCTGGCGTGTCGTGAGATCGTGGGCCACCCGGTGCGGTGCGATATAGCCACTGGGCAGGAAGTGAACACCGACCGCCCCTGCCTGCTCAACGAATTCCGGCTCGGGGTGCCCCGCCTGGATGCACAACTCAACGATCTTCTGCGTGCCGCGACCCCACCGCTCTACTAGGCCTCGCCGATAGAAGATCTCCGCGATGAGCGGATTCCGCGGCCGCGATAGGTGATCTCGCTTCAGATCATCGACGCTCAATCCAAATGGAAGTGAGCCATCGCTCCAGATCTCCAGGCGATCATCGTAGATCGCCAGGCTCACCGCGCTCCCCGCAATCGAATAGTCGCGGTGGCAGAACGCGTTCACGAGCGCCTCCCGCAGGGCCACGGGCGGGAATAACGGTGCGTCGGCCCGTTCGAACACGCCTGGTTCAATGCGGCCCGCAACCGGCAGATGCCGGGTGAGGAACTGCATCGCCTCTTCCAGCAGTCCGAGCGCATGGCCGTTGGTTTGCCGCTGATCCAGGAATTCAGTCTTGTCAGCGCCACGAAAACGGGCCATTCTCAATTGGCACTGAGGATAATACGGCAGCGTCCGCTTTCCAAACACTACGACGGCAGCATTGAGCAGTTGGCCTTGGATGCGAAGCCCGAGGCGATCGAGCACATCTGTCACATCCGTGGGTATGGAAGCGGCGGACATTCGTCCCGCTGCTGCTCCGAGCCTTGCCGTCTTCATGATCTCTTCGTGGTCCAAATCCACCAACGCCAATTCTGCCGGCAGATTTTCCCAGCGGCGCGAGGAGTGTGCGCGCTCCAACAAGAGGCGCTGGTATTTCTCCTGGGGCATGACCGAAGTGGTGGTGCCGATGCGCTCATATGGACGCCCATCGAAAGTGAACGGCCGGCTCTCATGCGATGCGTCTGTCCGTAGCGCCAGCAACTCCCGTATCGAGCCCGGCAGCGCGATTCTCTCAATTTGTACCGGGGCTGGCGGCTCGAACCGTCGCAGGCACTGGGCAACGTTCTGCAAGGTGCCGTCACTGACCGTCTGGCCGGTAATTTCTTTCTCGGGAGAAACACCAATAAGAACAATCCCACCGTGACCATTCAGGAAACCGCAGATCGTCTCCGCAGCCCGGGAGAGCTGGCCAGTGGTCTTCTTGAACTCAGTTGTTTCGGACTCGCCGCTGCGGACGAGAGCTTCGACTTCATTAATGGTCATGCAGGCGCGTGTAATATCCCCTCACACACAGGAGGCCGCTCCGTGGTCCACCGGGAGATCTCTGATATTAACCTCCATCATTTCACAGCCGAAGGATGCCCGGTACAGCAGCAACTCCCAGTTCAAACGGTGCACCCTAAATACCTAGCTCCATCCAGAACTGTGTGAGGAATTTCCCTACGAAGATCTTGCGTCCTCGTTGTGGGCAAGATTCCTCTGGGGGATCAGATGTTTTGCGTTGTTTTACGCCATCCAATCTGCGGGGCCAGCCGAGCCATGTGGTGTCTTTACTTAGAGTGACAGCTACGGCATATCACGGCTAACTTGTTTGGAATCAGTATCGAAGTCGCCAGCATGAGAATCTGGCGTCACGGCGCTGGCTATTTTTTGCATTTCCATAACCTGTTGTTTCTGCTATACTTAACCATGAAATCTGAGCGGGAGTAATTCAGTGGTAGAATGCCAGCTTCCCAAGCTGGACGTCGCGGGTTCGAGTCCCGTCTCCCGCTCCATTAACCCTTCAAGATGAGCAGGTCGCGCGGGTTGATTGGCGCGCCAGCTTTTTTGTGACTCCAAAAGACTCCATTCGCGATCCGGAGACGAAGTTTTGCCCAGCATGGCGTGGGGTCATCAGTTCTGCATCCCATTGAATCCATAAGAGGGCGTCCGCTACGTCGCGGCTGTGCCGGCAACAATGCCAGGGTGGGGATACGTCGCGAGCGCCGTCGCGCGTAGTCATTCACCACTGTGTAGCCGCCGGCAAACCCGCGCCCCGCTTTCAGCCGGCCCCCGCTTGGGCCGTGGAACCGGCTTCTTCCTCTCATAGCCCCGCGGCAGCGAAAACTGCAGCATCTTGCGGGCGGTATTCCGGGAGAGGCCGAACTCGCGGGCTGCCTGCCGGATGCTTATGCCGTCCACCTGCACCGCTCGTCTCACCCCTGCATACACTTCCACCTGGTACAGCTCCCGGTGTCGCGCAAAACACAACTGATTTGGAATGTTCTGAGCTCGAACTGGGGCGGTCTATCTCCGCCGTTTATAATTGAAGACGTTGCAGTCTTTTACCAGGTCAAGAGAAGCGGGAGGAACCCGTGGGAAAAGATCTCACCACCGCCGGTGCGCCGACGACAAACTTATTGCTTATGAAGATCCCAAAATTCTTCGCGTGGGCCTGCGCTTTCGCGCTCATTAGCTCCCCGTGCAGGCGTCCGTCTATTTTGTCTCCGTCCACGGCAACGACAGCCGTTCCGGCCTTTCCATGGCGGAGGCCTGGAAGACGCTCGACAAGATCAACCGTGTGACGTTCCAGCCCGGCGACCAGGTGCTTTTCGAATCCGGCGGCGTGTGGAACGGGCAACTGAAGCCGCAAGGCTCCGGCACCGAGGGCAGCCCGATCGTGATGGGCAGCTATGGGGGCGAGGCCAGGCCGGTGATCAACATCGGCAGAGCCGAGGGCGCGGGGATCCGGCTGACCAACCAGTCGTGGTGGGAGATCAGCAACATGGAGATCACCAGCGGCGCCGCCCCGGAGGTGGGGATTGGCCGCCAGGGGATTGTCGCCGTGGTGCGAGGAGACAACGTGCACGTCCGTCACCTGGTCGTACGCAACTGCTTCATCCACGATGTGTGGGGGCAACTCGGCGGCAAGGGCGAGTATGTCGGGTACAACAGTACGGCGATCCTGATCGCGGCGCGGGGAACGGACACCACGCTCGACGACGTGCTGGTTGAGAACAACCGGATCGAACGCTTCGACAAAGTCGGCATTTCGGTGAGCGGGGGTAGAAGCGGCGTGATCGTCCGCGGGAACGTGATGGACAACCTCGGCGGAGACGGCATCATCGTTGGCGGGGGCAGCAAAGCGATGATCGAACATAACGTGGTCAGGCGCTCCTGCCTGCGGTCCGGTTCCCTGGATCTGCCCGGCGACGAGAACTGGTGGCCGCACACGGCAGCCATCTGGATTCACCACACGACGGACACGGTGATGCAGTTCAATGCGGTGTACGACACGGGACGGCAGCCGCGGAACGGCGATGGAGAGGCGTACGATTTCGATTTCGGCTGCAAGCGGTGCATCTGCCAGTACAACTACAGCAAGCACAACCACGGCCTGCTGCTCATCATGTACGAGGCGACGGACAATATCGCCCGCTACAATATCAGCGAAAACGACCAGACGCATCTGATCCAGTTGCAGTGCAAGATCAGCGAAAGAAACATCATCTACAACAATGTCTTCTACGTCGATTACGGCACGGCCGACCTGGACTTCTTCTACGGCGACAAAGGCGAGAAGGACAAGAGCGAACTGGGAGCCAGCCTGGTGAACAACATCTTCTACGCAACCGGGCAGGGGCGTTTTCGGACTGTTTATTCCAGCGGCCTGGCCTGGGAAAGGAAGTTCGACGAGAACGTGAGACTGTCGAAAAAACCCGGGACGCTGTTTCACCACAATCTCTACTTCGGCCCCTGGAAGAACGGCTTGCCCGACGACGCTGAGAAACTGGTCGCCGACCCGATGTTCGTCGCCCCCGGCACCGGCGGAGACGGGCTCGCATCCCTGGGTGGTTACAAACTGAAGCCGGAATCCCCGTGCATCAATGCCGGGATACCGGTTGACCCCAAGGTCGACCGGGATTTCTACGGCAATCCGGTCAACGACGGTTCTATCGACATCGGGGTCTACGAAGAGCTCGGATCGCGCGTCCCTACCGGCACGCAGCAGTGAACGCCGGAGAGGCGTCGGGGGCAGCCGGCGACCAGGCGACCCGGACAGCGACGACGGGTTGGCGACATCGACAAAGGTGACAGGCGGCTGTCCCCTTTTCGCCCACCAGACCAGCAACGCAGATTCCCGATAGGATGCCGATTCATGCGGCTTGGGTCTCTTGTAGCCCCGGTTTTGACAATGGCAGCGTCAACGAGATCTGCTGATACGGAACCTTCGGGATGACCGAGCCCCGCGCTCCGCGGGTGAGCTGAACGAAGCCGTACCGCTGCATGGTCTTCAGCGTGCGGGAGAGATTCGACTTTTTCCGCCCGGTCAGTTCCGCCAAGCGCGCAAACGACTCAGGAGCGGATTCAGCGACGATCCCAAGTAACGCACGGTTGCGGTCTGACAAGATCCTGGCAAAGCTCTCGGTGGACGTGAACCAGACTTTCGGCTCACCGGCCGCCGGCCTATATTCGCCGCGGGCGATCGCAAGCGTCCGGGCCTTCACCTGCTCGTAGCCGGTAATTCCAACGCGTAGGGTCCTCATTCGATGACTCCCTTACGGGATGAGCGTTGTCAAATCCGATCAGCCGGCCACCCTCCGGACCGTGCAGGGTCAATGAATACCTCAGCCCATGCGGCCGCTAAGGCGTAGAAGCAACCCGGTTGACGGAGAACCGAACCCCGTATCGGCCCTTGGTGTCAACGACGAACACTTGGCCGTCGAGATCCAGCAATACCTCGGCGCCCGGATGCTGAGCACGGCCGCTCATGGCTCCAAGGTTATCCTCTACTGATAATCATCGCTAGCTCGGCTTATTCCACAAGCTTTACCACGGGACCTGTGGCCACCCGAACAGCAGCGCCGGGAAGGCTCTTGGGCTGTGTCGGGTCAACGTTGCACCGGCGGCCATTTTAGGCTTTCACAGGAACTGGTGCCAGCACCTTTCACGGTGCCAAGCTAAGTGCCGGTGCAGCAGATACTTACAGATGCACTCCTGTGGGCGGGTCAGGCCCTCCCGGTTCTCGGTCACTTTTTTGGAGATGGGTATCGGGACCAACTTGAAGAGGTGGACAGTGGGCGGTGGACGGTTGAGGAAAAGAACCTTACCGGAGGACGTTGTCAGCTTCCGCGGTGGATCAGCGGGGAGTGTCCGGGATTGGGTTTGTTTTGCTAAAAACACCGGCACGAATGCCGGTGGCACCTGACACAGACACGAATGTCCGTGCCACGGGAGCGTCCGTTTTTGGGTTTGTTTTCGCGGAGGCTTTCAGCGGCCGTCGGGTTGAAGACGTGGTTTTGGGCCGGCTGGAAGCCCGCCCGTAAGCTAAAAGCTCGCCTACAGCGGATTCGGTTGTCAAACAACGAGGAGCGGTGGTCCGCTGCGACCAAGGTAGCACTGCGGATGGGGGATTTTCGGGGACGAGATGCATCACCGCCTGAAAACACAGGGCTTTTCTCTTGGGGAAGCGGGGTCACCGGTTGCTTCAGAGGCTTGCGTTCGCTGGCGGGAATCGCCGTCGCGGCGCCGACATTCCAGGATAATCGAAATAAGGTACCAGGAACACGATGTGCGTTTTCTTGCGGCCGATGGCGCCATGGCGGCAACGCCATGATAAAGCGTCACTTCTGGAAATCTATATTCGATCTGTCACTTTGCCGGATCGTCATCGCAAGCAGGGCTTTGTGTTCCTGTCACCCATCTGTGCGGGGCCGAGCCACTCGGCGGTCTGATCACCGTCTGCCGCCTGGGCCAATGGCCGGGTACGGGAGCAGATGCCGGTCTCCAGGCGACCCTGCGCATTCTTGTAAGCATAGACGATGTAATCCATGCCGACTTGAAACGGATATCCACAGTCGCCGCCACCAAAACCCGTTGCGATTTCGATTTCATGCTGGTCGGGATCCAGACCGCTGAACTTCTCGCCTATTTCTATTCGGACGACTCCCAAACGCCGGGGCAGTAGACGCACGGCCTCGCCGGCACCCTTGGCAGTCGGCATCCGTCCCTCTTTGGGGGTGGGGACAGAACCAGGAACAGGTTGCGCCGGATTCGCTATCTCGAGCACTGTTCCTGTGAAGACGGCCGCAGACGTGCCGGCGCCGGAACAAGGTGTTTGTGGGTAGAAGCACGAGCAAGCCAAGGCGGTCGGGATCGGCGCCAGAGACAACGCAACGGTCAACAGGAGCCGCATACGGACATTCTCTCAGAAGGACACGCACCAGGTACCTTTTAATGCGGTTAATTGCGTCACGGCGCCAGGCGTTGGCGATTCCTGCGCCGAAGGCGCTACGGATTTCGAGCCCAGGGTTGCGCCGTGGCGGGCGCTACCCTGGGAATTCGTCATAATTCCAATATGCCCCGTGGGGGCATTGGAGCTTGCTGCCAATATCTCAATCGTTGTCCCCCATTCTGTTGCATTTGATCTTATCCACCAAGAACCGGCGCCCGTCGTTGCAGGACGCCACATTCCGGAACGAGATGCACCGGTATCTTGCCGGCGCCTCGAAACAGCTCCAGTGCACTGCGCTGTTCGTCGGCATGGGCGAAACAGCACGAACGCGAGTTTCGGTGGCAAAGCGGTTACGGTGTCTTTTCCGCCAGCGAGTCCCAGCGCGCGAAGGTGATCCGCTACATCACCGATCAGGAACGTCACCATCGCGAGACCAGTTTTCAGGAAGAATATCGCCGTTTTCTGGCGCACGACCGCCTGGAATTTGACGAGCGTTACGTATGGGATTAAAGGCCGTCTCCAGAGCCCTTGCAGGGCTCTCTCCCCACCGGACGGTTTCCCAGGATAGGTCCTGCCGGCCCAATCCTGGGCTAGAAATTCGTAGCGCCTTCGGCGCATGGAAAACCGAGAACTTTACAATCGCGGAGTACATCGGCATTTCGAAACAGGATTCCCAATTCGCCAAAGTGGCTACTCAGTGGCGTTCCGGGTGGATTACCGGCCCATAGATCTGCGCTCTGTGGATCCCGAAACGGCGATCCGGGAAGCGTCGAACGTGTGCGGGCGACGGGCTGGACGGATACCCTTATTTTGCCGCGCGGCTTCCCAGCTTAGCGCTGGTCCGGGGTGTTTGCTTTCCAGCGCATGGCGGCGTAGACGCGGGCTCGGCCGGAGGGGTGATCGTAGAAGAGCCACTCTTCCAGCGGCGTGGGATCGAGCTTGCGGTACTTGACTAGCATCAAATCCACTTTCGCCTCGGCGTCGGGCTGGCGTGCGGCGTTCAATGCGAACATGTCGGCTTCGTATTCCTGCTCCCTGGAGAAGTTGTTGCCGATGGGTGTGAACAGAAATCCCATCACCGACAGAATCAGCGCGGCCAGCGGAACGACCGCCACGTCGGCGACGCCCCGGATGCCCCAGCGTTCGCCGCGGCGCGCCAGCGCGCGATCGAGCGCCCAGCGCAGCAACCAGAAGGCCGCAAGCGTCACCAGGATGGAGAACAGGATGGAGTTGTATACGTGGTGCAAAACGTAGTGGCCCGTTTCATGGGCCATCACGGACAGGATCTCTTCCGGCGTGCAGCGCTTCAGCAGGTTGTCGTTGAGCGAGATTCGCTCGGTGCCGAGAAATCCGCTTACGTTGGCGCTGATGCGGTCGGACTGGCGGGATTCGTCCACCACGTAAACCTCGCTTGCGGGAACTCCATTGGCCCGCGCCAGGCTGAGAACGGGTCCGCGGATCTTGGGGTCGGTGAGCGGGGTGTATTGGTTGAACAGCGGCGCAATAAACACCGGGCCGGCCAGCAAGGCGATGATCAGGAAGACTACCGCGGTTATCGCGCCCCAGATGTGCCAGGTTCGCGGCAGGCGGCGCACCACCTCCATGAGACACATCACCGCCAGACCGCCCAGCACCACCGCCAGCGCCAGCTCCTTCGCCTGGTCGCCGAACCACTGCCCGAAAGTCTGGTTCATCAGCCCGTACTGGCGCTCGCGGAAGAAGCCCTGGTAGACCGTTAGCGGAAACCCGAGCACGAAAACGGCGAGCTGGAGCTGGAACCAATACACCAAGGTTGCGAGCGGCCGCCGGCGCGCGAGGCGCTCGGCGAAGTCTCTCATGCGCGCCGAGGCCCGCGTTTCGAGCAGCAGAATCATCACCGCGGCGCCGTACAGGAAGTCCCAGAGGATGAGCCAGTAGCCGCCTTCGAAATAGGCGTCCGAACGGGCCTTTTCGGCGGGCGGCACGGTGGCCAGGTAACGGTCGGTGGCCGCCTCGGCGTCGAAAGCGGGCTGCTGGGCTTGGGCGGGGGCCGCCGTCAGCGCGACGGCGAGAAGCAGGAGGGAGCAAAATCGGTGCAGCATGGCACTACGATACTATGGCTTGGCTATTCGCGGAGTGGCGACAGCTTGCGAGGGAACCAGCTCATCCACTTTGCGCAGAGTGGGGAACAGCCTGGCCCAGAGCGCGACGATCAACAGCGTTCCGATGCCGCCCAAAACCACGGCGGGCACGGTGCCGAACCACTGGGCGGTGATGCCCGATTCGAACTGGCCGACTTCGTTCGAGGCACCGATGAAGACCATGTTGACGGCGCTGACGCGGCCGCGCATCTCGTCGGGCGTGGCAAGCTGCACCAGCGTGTGGCGGACGATGACGCTGACCATGTCGCAGGCGCCCAGCAGCACGAGCACGGCCAGCGACAGCGCCATATTGTGCGACAAGCCGAAGACGATGGTGAAGACGCCGAAGCCGGCCACGCACCAGAACATGATGGCCCCGGCGTGGCGCCGCATGGGCCAGTGGGCCACCACGATGGCCATGGCCACCGCGCCCACACCGGGGGCGCTGCGCAGTACGCCCAGGCCAAACGCGCCCACCTTCAGGATCTCTTGCGCGTAGACCGGCAGCAGCGCCACCGCGCCGCCCAACAACACCGCGAACAGGTCCAGCGAGATGGCGCCCAGAAGCAGCTTCTTTCGCCAGATGTATTGCAGCCCGCCCAGAACCACGCCGAAAGAAATCACCGTGCGCGCGCGCTCGGTGTCTTTCACTTTGACCAGCGACAACGTCACCAAGGCGACCAGGTACGCGGCGGCCGAACCGGAGTACACCGGCACCGGGCTGCCGGCGACGCCGTACAACATGCCGCCCAGCATGGGGCCGAGAATGAGGGAAGCCTGAAAGATGGAAGAGCCCCACGCCACCGCGTTCGGAAAATGCCGTTCCTCCACCAGCAGCGGCAGGAAGGCCTGGGCGGCGGGCCCGTTAAAGGCCCGCACCGTGCCGTTCAACAGCAGAACCAGGTAGATGGGATAAACCGAGCCGGGACCTCGCAGCGTGAGAGTGAGCAGCAGCGCGGAACACACGGCAAAGCCGACGCGGGTGGACTGCAGGATGCGCTTGCGGGGAATGCGGTCGGCGGCGTGGCCGGTGATGAGAAACAGCACGATGCCGGGCAGAAACTGGGCCAGGCCGACCATGCCGAGATCGAGCGGGCGATGGGTGAGCGCGTAGACCTGCCAGGCCACCGCGACGGCCTGCATCTCGGAAGCGACCACGGTGAGAAAGCGGGCGGTCATCCAATAGCGGAAATTGGGGTAGCCAAACGCCACGTGGGAGGACGGCTCGGATGACCTGGGTTGCATTCGGGTTAGCTGTCAGTTTCCCACACGGCGGGGGAGCGCCGTCAGTTGGCCGGCTTGGCGAATACGCTGGCGTCGATGGGTGCGTTGTTTTCGATGGAGGTTATCGTCATGGTGATGTTCATGGGGCCTGCCGATTGGCGAAGGCGGAAGGGCAGCACCAGACCGTCCTGCTGGCGGTAGTCCTCCATGAAACTATCCATGGGAACCGACCCCTGAGGCCCCTGGACGTCGGTGTGGACCTTCACGATGTGAAAATTTTCCTGGTCGATGTACCAGATCTCGGGAGTCCCGTCTTTCGGCGTTGCCTTGATTACGTAGGCGGGCCGGCCTTCCACGCTTTCCTCGGGCAGCAGCTCCATGCTGGGATACAACTGTTTCAGCTCGAGCGGCCGGTAGAATTCGGAGGTGAGCTTGACGCGGTCGAACTCGGCCCCGGTTTTTTCACGCAGGCCTTGCGCGGGATTCTTGGTCCAGGCCACGGTCCCGTCGAAACCGTCGGCAAGCTGGCCAAAGCCCGGCAGGTTGAACAGCACCAGAATTTTGTTGGGCGCTTCCGAGTAGATTTCCAGATCGCCCCGGATGCCCATGCCCGCCATCTCGACGGTGCCTTTTGCGATACGCGTCGTAATCTTCTTTACCGCCGCGGCGCCTCCGCCGGCTTTCAGATTGGCGGCCAGAATTTCGTCGATCGACATCTTGCCGCCGGCCGCCTGCTGGGCCGCCATCGGCATCGCGGCAAGCACCGTGCAAAGGACGGCGGCGCCGGTGAACAGGGCAAATCGTTTAATCATGAGTGGAACCCGATTCCTTTCCGGTTTTTGCGTGAAGGACGGCCTCGACGGCAGCCTCCAACTGGCGGTCTCTACCGGCCAGCAGGCTGTCGCGGTCCAGGTTGACCGCGATGTCGGGCACAACCCCATTCGCTTCGATTCTCCTGCCGCCGGGCGTGTGAAAGTCGGAGTGGGCAAATTGAAACAGCGCGCCGGTGGGCAGCTTCACGATCATGGAAGGCAGCGCCGCGCCGGGCGTCTTTTCACCGACGACGATGGCCCGGCCGGCTTCCTGCAGGCCGGCGGCCATGATTTCGCTGGTGGACATGCTGCCCGAATCCACCAGAATAGCCAGCGGGGTGGCCACCGGTTTGGGGACGGGAAAGACGGCCAGGTTCAGGACGCCTTGCCGCATCTCGCCGTGTCCCAGCGAAATTTGTTTGTCCACCAGCAGGCCGGCCATACCCGAGGCCATGATGGCCAATCCGCCGGGATTGCCTCGCAGGTCGATAATCAAGCCGCGCGAATCGCGGTAGGTTTCAATGGCCTGGCGCACTTTGTCCATCACCGGCATCAGAAAAATGTTAAACCGGACGTATCCGACACTGTCCGGCAGCAGGCGCGACTCAAACTCGGTGCGCATGGGCGGCAGATTGCCGAACGCCGGGGCCAGCTCGCCGGTGCGCTCCACGCGTTTCCACGTGAGGGTCTGCTCGCGCCCGTCCGCGTCCAGAAAAACAGCGGAGGCGTCGGTCGCCGCCTGGCCGTCCAGCCTTCCCAGAACGGCGCGGGCCGCCATGGCCGGCACCATCGATTCGCGCCCGCGGGTGGTGCGCAATCGCTGGAGGATGGCCGGGATGTCGTCTTTACCGGCGCGAACGATTTCAAAGCCGGGACGGATGCCCGCTTGCGCGGCGGGAGAGCCGTCCGCCACTCTGGTCACCAGCATGTGGCCGTCCACCAGATGCACAGCAAGGCCGGCGGTGCCGCCCTGGTCGATCTCGTGCTGGGCTTCCGCGGCGGCTTCGGGCGGAAGGATGGCGAAGTGACTGGCGCCCAATTCAGCCAGCATGTCTTCCAGCACCTGGTAGTATTCCTGCTCGGTTTTCGCAGCCAGCGCCCGCGGTTCATAACGCAGGCGGACGGCGTTCCAGTCCAGGCCGCCAAAATTCGAATCGAAATAATAATCGTTGACGGTCTGCCAGACAATCCGGAACGTGTCTCGGTATTCGTCCCCGGCTCCCAGGGATTCCTTCTGGCCAAACGCCAGCGGGGCGCAGAACGCCACCGCCACCAGGGAGATCAAAGTTCGCCGACGCGGAATGAACGCCACTTTCCTGATAATATGTGATTCCGGCGCCCGGAAGCATTGAGGTATTCTCCTTAGAATCCAAAATGTTGCGGGTTGGATGGAGCCGCGCTGCCGCGGCCCGCCTGCTGGTATTATGAGGAGTTTCGTTCCCTGACAAGGAGTTCGGCGATGTCGACTGCCCCCCAGAACAAGCACCGTCCGTATGTCCCCGTTACCGCGCAGATGTCGGAGTTCACGCTCCGCGCGGTCATTCTCGGCCTGATCATGACCGGCATCCTGGGCGCGGCCAACGCGTACCTGGGCCTGAAGGCGGGTATGACCATCGCCGCCACCTATCCGGCGGCGGTGATTGGCATGGCGGTACTGCGGCTGTTCAAGGGCTCGCTGCTCGAAGAGAACATCGCCCGGACCATCGGCTCGATCGGCGAATCGGTGGCCGCCGGCGCTGTGTTTACCATTCCCGCGTTCGTGATGGCGGGATTGTGGCCGTCGCTCACCAGCGACCGATACTGGCCGTCGGTGGTGCTGATGATGATTGGGGGAACGCTGGGCATCCTGTTTGTAACGCTGCTGCGGCGGGTGATGGTGGAAGATCCCGAGCTGCCCTTCCCCGAGTCGGTGGCCGCGTCCGAAATTCACAAAGCCGGGCAGCAGGGCAGCCGCGCGGCCAAGATTCTGTTCGCCAACATGGGTTTCGGCGGCTTCCTGTACCTGCTGGGCGCCATCAATGTGTTCAGTTCGAGCAACGTGTTCAACGTCTCCATCAGCGCCCTGGGCAAGAGACTGCTGCTGCGCACCAGCACGAATCCGAACCTGGCCACCACCATCACGGGCGGCGCCACCACCTTTTCGGCGCCGGACATCAGCCCGGCTTACCTGGGTGTGGGTTACATCATCGGCCCGCGCCTGGCGGCGCTGAACTTCGCGGGCGGCGTGCTGGCGTGGGGGCTGCTGGTTCCGCTTCTGACGTTCCTGGTGGGGCCCTACCTGCAAGCCGCGCTGCCGGCTGGGCAGCGCTGTCCTGGACTGACCTTTCCGGCGCCATTTACTACTCGATCGTGCGGCCCATCGCGGTGGGCGGCATGCTGGTGGGCGCGATGTACACTTTGTTCCGGATGCGCAAGCAGCTCGCGGTGGGGATGGGGCGCGCCGTTTCCGACCTGAAGAAGTCGGCCGCCGCGCACCAGGCCACCGACCGCACCGAGCGGGACTTGAACGCCAAGGTCGTCTTTCTCGGCGTCGGGGTGGTGACCATCGCGATGGTGGCGCTGTACTACTATTTCATCGCCGGCGCCGGGGCTCTCACGGCCGGCACGATTATTGCCGGCGCGGTGGTGGCCGCGGTGGTGATGGTGGTGCTCGGGTTCTTCTTCGCCGCCGTATGCGGAAACCTGGTGGGCATGATCGGCTCGTCCAACAATCCCGTGTCTGGCCTGACGCTGTGCACGCTGGTGATCGCGGCGCTGCTGATGGTGGCGCTCGGCGTTTCGGGAACCGGCGGAGTGACGGCGGTGCTGGGCGTGGCGGCGGTGGTTTGCGTTTCGTCGGCGGTGGCCGGCGAGATGCTGCAGGATCTGAAGGTGGGGCACATCCTGGGCGGCACGCCGTCCCGCATGCAGGTGGGCGACCTGCTGGGCATCATCGTCGCATCACTGGTGCTGTTCTTCCCGCTGATGATCCTGGACAAGGCCTATCACTTCGGCAGCGCCGCGCTGCCCGCTCCGCAGGCCGGGCTGATGGCCATGCTCTCGCAGGGCATTGTCGGCGGCAACATGGCCTGGCCGCTGGTGATTGTGGGCATCCTGATGGGCATCTCGCTGATCATGATCGAGGTGAAAAGCCCGATGCTGTTCTCGGTGGGCATGTACCTGCCGCTGGGGACCACGTTCGCCATCTTCATCGGGGGCCTGGTCCGCTGGGCCGCCGATAAAGCACGCGACCGCCGCGGCCTCAACGACGCGCAGAAGGCCCGCGTGGACAACGCGGGCGTGCTCACCGCCTCGGGCCTGATCGCGGGCGAGGCGCTGTGCGGGCTGGTGATCGCCTCGCTGGTGGGCACCGGCCACGACGTCACGCTGGTGAAGTGGACGGCGCCGTTCTGGGCCGCGCTGGTGGCGCTGGCCGTGCTGGTGGCCGTGATGATCAAGGTGCCGCTGGCGAATGCCGGCAGTCCCGACGAACCGGCGCCCCCAACGGCTATGATGTAGCCCGGCGTTCGGCCGGGCTGCCGGTTCGCTCGACACACGAGAATGGAAGACGGTTCACAACGATCTTCAACAGCGCCGCCCGATTCAGCCCTGGGCGCGGATTCGCGGAACACGAGGATCCCCCATACCGACACTCCCTTTCCCATGCCACGCTGTGCGTCGCTTCAGGAATGGGAGGCCCGCCGCACAAGACTGGTCCAACAGATCCTCTCGGCGGCAGGCCTGTTGCCGATGCCTGACCGGGAGCCGCTACGCGTCCAGGTGTTCGGACGGCTGGAGCGAGGCGATCACACGGTAGAGAAAGTGTTGCTGGAAACGACTCCCGGCTTCTATTTGGGCGGCAACCTGTATCGCCCGCTGGCGCGCCCCGGCCTGGCGCCGGGAATTGCGAAACCGCACGGCCACTGGCCCTATGGCCGGCTGGAACACACCGCGATTGCTTCCGGACAGAGGTTCAACGTCAATCTCGCAAGGCAAGGCTGCGTCGTCTTCGCGTACGACATGCTGGGTTACAACGACACCATCCAGACGCCGCATGAATGGGAAGAACGGCTGTATCAGCTTTGGTCGTTTTCTCCGCTGGGATTCCAGCTCTGGAACTCGATTCGCGCCGTGGACTTCCTTTCCTCTCTTCCCGAAGTGGACAGCGGGAGAATTGGCGCAGCGGGCGAATCCGGCGGCGGTACGCAGACGATCCTGCTGGCGGCAGTGGACCCCCGGGTGCGCGTGGCCGCGCCGGTGAACATGGTTTCGGCATCAATGCAGGGAACCTGCGGGTGTGAAAACGCGCCGGGTCTTCGGGTGGCCACTTCCAACGTGGAGATTGCGGCCCTGGCGGCGCCTCGGCCACTGCTGCTGGTGTCCTCAACGGGCGACTGGACGCGCAACGTTCCTCACGACGAATATCCGGCGATTCGCCGGATTTACGAGTTGTACAAGCAGCCGGACAACGTGGAATCGGCGCAGGTGGACGCTCCGCATAACTTCAACCGCGAGAGCCGGGAGGCTGTCTACCGCTTCTTCCAGCGGCATCTTCTGGAGAAGGCCGACGCCGGGGCGGCCACGGAGATAGAGGTATGGGGCGAGGGCCTTCAGGATCTGTTGGCGCTGCATGGCCGGCAGCTTCCCGACCAGGCGGCGACATTCGACTCGCTTTTCGAGCGTTGGAAGGAGCGTTCCCGGCGGAGCATCGCGCAAGTGGGAGACCTTGAAGCGCTGCGGAGAGTACTGGCGCAAGCTCTGATGGTTGAGTGGCCGGTGAATGTCGATGACTGGATGGAGGACGAGCGTCTGGTGCTGCGGCGCAGCGGGTTCGGCGATCGCGTGTCCGGCCTGATGACAGACGGCACAGGCCCACCGGCGTTGGTGGTCCACCCGGATGGGGCGCAGGCAGCGCTTCGCGACCCGCGCGTCGTGCAGCTTTTGGGAGCGCGCCGCCCGGTGCTGGCGATTGACGCCTTTCAAACGGGGACGGCAGTGACCGCGCGGGACCGTTCCAGCCGCTTCTTTCTGACGTTCAACCTCTCGGATGACGCTTGCCGCGTCCAGGACATCCTGACGGCTCTGTGCTGGCTGAGGAACCAGCATGGGGAAGCCATCGACCTGGTGGCGTTCGGCACAGCCGGGGTCTGGGCGCTCTTCGCG
The DNA here is from genome assembly GCA_963810595.1 of Bryobacterales bacterium. Lineage (GTDB taxonomy): Bacteria > Acidobacteriota > Terriglobia > Bryobacterales > Bryobacteraceae > CAWEOG01. The sequence goes on from CAWEOG010000008.1 coordinate 129,100, forward strand.
GCGGCACTCGCGCGGGCCAAGGTCCGGCTGCATACGGACTTTAACGGATTTGCCGGAACCGACCAGGACTTTTTGAAAGAGTTCTTCGTGCCGGGCATTCAGCGGGCAGGTGGAATCGCTGCGGCAAACAGACTCCTGTCGGACACGAACGGAGAATGAGGTCGCAACCGAACCGGGACGTCAGACCACGTGTGGACGCAGGGCGCGGTGGACTCGTAGCTCATCCAGGCGAATGGCCGACGCTCCGGACCCGGAAACATTTCGCGCGACCAGCCAACACGGCTCGGACGAGCCTTCCACCACGATCTCGCACTCGGTTGCACCGCGCTCCGTCCGGCGCTCCGGAACCAGGTACCTGGATCCATCCGGACCCACGACGCCGAAGCCGATTTCCCCGCATTCGACGGAAAAGTGGAGCCGGAATACTACCGGCGCCAGACGGACGAGTGCGCTGGTGTCGATGGGGAAGAGCAGGGCGTAATGCCACTTCCCGGCCGGCGTAGTGACGTGCAACGATCCGTCGTGTTGCACCAGCGCGCCGTCCGAGACCGAGTAGTCGTCCAGCCGGCAAATCCCCTCGACCTCCGGCCCCAGGCGGTAGGGGATTCTGATGAACCCGTTGGTCTTAGCCCGGCGCTTAACCTCGCCGACGGATAGGAAGAGGCGGCTTTCATCCTCTACATCACCCATTCCCGACTTGGGGTTCGCGTAGAAGCCGACTCCGCTCGCCCGCAACGAGGCGATCTCGGGGCGGTAGTCGACGGGCGAGTGGAAACCGTGCTTCATGGATTCGAATCTCGCACTGTCGGAAACGCCAACCACCACGTCCTGTTGAAAATGGATCTCGCAGAGGCAATTCACGCCGGGTTCGGGGCAGGGCAAAGCTCCGGTGGTGAGAGAGAGGCGGTCTTCGAAAACGTTTCCGAGCGAGGGGCGGCTGACGGTGATGCAGGGTGTGATGTCGCCGGTTTGCAGATTGACAGCCAGAACACGGTTGCCCGCGTAACAGCTAGCCGTGCGAGTGTCGACGCCGCCTTCCAGCCCCACGTATTGGCTGAGTGAGGTGAAATAGCCGCTGAGTTGCTCTCGTTCGGAATCCGTGTAGGCGCGCGGGTAAGAGCGGGACAGCAGCGTGGTGGGATAAAAGCAAACGTCCAGGTCCTTCGCCTTCCGCTCGAGGTCGGCAAGCCGGTTGAGACGAGCCGGATGACCGACGAACCGCAGAAAAACGCGATGGCCGGCGTTCTTCAGGGCTTCCAGCTTTCGGAAGAAGGCAGGTTCGTCCTGCTCGGATTCCGGATGAAGCGAGGCCATGATGTAATCAATATCCGGAGCGGTGGATTCCACCAGGAAACGGAAGTTCGGGTGGTTTTCGGGCACCTCCAAACCCGAGTAGACGATCACGCGATTGCCGCATTCGAACAGCGCCCGACAGAGTCGGGGCAGGTTGGGCATGAGCAGCGGCTCGCCGCCGGTGAGCTGCAGGGTCCATCGTTCGGTGGCGGTCGTGCGGGAGTTGAAGAAGCGGGCGATCCCATCAATGAAAGCCGGGTCGCGAAAGCGGTCCAGTTGCGAGCCGTCGAGAACGCGGCCCGTTTCAGCCAGCCAGCAGTAGCCGCACTTCAGCGTGCAAGTGTCAAACAGGTAAGTTTCGACAACGCGATAGAACATTCCGCCCCACCTGGCCGATTCGATTCTATCAAAGGGAACGTTGAGGTAATGAAACCCCGCTGTCGGCGTGAACCGGCTGCTTTTTCGCGGAGCCCACGCGCCGGCGGCCGCTATCCGTTCGTGTTCGCGACCTGCTGATGGGGGAGCTGCTTGATGGCGTCGGCCAGGGCTTCCACCAGAAAATAGTCGCCCCACATCACCGATTCGTCGACGGCCAGCTTTTTCTGCATCAAAAAGACGCCGCCCTTCAGGACGCCCTCCCATTCGGGGTTCCCGTCGCCCAGGTGCTCATCGCACAGCGAGTGCAGGATGCGGATTGCCGTGTTCCAGTAAAAATGCCCCTTGATGGGATCGGGCAACAGGCGGCACAGGCGCAACAGGGCCGATGCGGCGATGGCGCCGGCCGAGGTATCCACCTGCGAGCGCAGCTCGTTGGGGGCGTTGAAATCCCAGGGCGGGACGCCGCTTGCGGGAGTGTGGGTGATGAAATAGTCGGCGCAGTGTTCGGCGGTTTGCAGGAAGCGCGGGTCGCCGCTGTATTCGTAACACACGCCGAAGCCGTACAACGCCCACGCCAGGCCGCGCGACCAGCACGAATCGCTGCGGTATCCCTGGTAGGTACTCTGCCGCAGGAATTCGCCGGTCTCCAGGTTGAAAATGCCTTCGTGCGCCACCGATCCGTCGCCGCGCACCAGCACGCGCCGCGTGGTAAGCGAGTGACGCAGGGCGATGTCGCGCAGCGTCCGGTCGCCCGTTTCGCGCGCCGCGTAGAAGATGATGCCGACGTTCATCATGATGTCGATGAACAGCGAATCGTCGGCCACGAACGAACGCAGGTACTGCCCGTTCTCCTTGAAGCGCAGCGCCAGCGTCTTTCCCGCCTGGATCAGGATTTCGTGCAGCCTGGGGTCTCTGGTCTGGCGGTACCAACGGTAGTAGGTGGAGAAAAAGACGAATCCGAGGTCGTGCGATTCACGATCGAACTGGCGCGGCTCGAGCGGCTTGGTGTAGCGGATGGCCTGGTCCACCCAGTATTCGGCTTCGGGGGTGGCTTTCTCGGTAATGCGGTGGAAAACCCACATCATTCCGGGCAGAAAGCCGTCGCACCAGCGGCTCCACGCCGGCCCTTCGTGCTTCCACTTTCCCTTCTGCGTATACATGGGATAAAAATCCGGGTAACGCTCGACCAGCGCGCGTACCTGCTTTTTGGCGAACAGGAGCGCTTTCTCGAACAGAGCCCGGTCGGTCTCCAGATAGAACTGAATCACAATAGGACCTCACTCACTACACTCGCACGAACCATTCTCGTGTGGGTTGAACTTCTCGAATTGGTGGCCGATGCGTTCGTAAGCCCAATCCAGCGTCCGCGTCAGGCTTCATTATAGCGAGCCGCCTGTCCGCAAGACTCAAGGGTTACTTGTTCCGGGAGGTGGGGGCTTCGATGGTGTACCAGCTCAGGACAAAGCCTCTTCGCAACTGGCCAGCGTTCGCGCTGACGTAGAATACGCCTTCGCCGTCTTCCGGTTCGTCGGAGAACGACTGCACGTCCCAGCGGGAGCGAAAAGCGTGCCGCAGAGATTGGTTGTCTTCGCTTCCGAAAGCCTGAAAGTTTTCGGCCCGCGCGAGATTTGCATGAAAGGGCGCGCTGGCGCCGGGAAAATCCACGGAAGGGAAGCGCAGCCCCAGCACAATGTATGCGCCGGATTGAGAGCGCCGGTGCACCAGGCGGCTGATGCGCCCGAGAAGGCGCGCCCCCTTGGGCACCACAACGCCTTTCCGCATCGCCCTTTTCCTGACCAGCATTTCGACTTCGTCTCCGATGGCGGCCTTGCGCAGGTCGATAGGGTTCACCAGTTCCGTTTCGAGGAAAATGCCGGGCGGCAGCTCAATGTTCCGAACCTGCGGAGCTGTCGCGGTCTCGCCGGCGGCCGGCGCCGGTGTGGGGGCCGCCGGCGCGGGGGTTGTCGAAGGCGCCTCGCCGAAGGTAATTTCCGACTCTCCGGTGTACTGCCTGCAATTGGCGAACGACGTGCGGTTGCGGCTGACGTTGCCCTTGAAATCGGTGATCGTCATCTCCGACGCTTTGGGCAGAAGAAAAATGGAACTGCCAATCGGCGCGCGGGCATAATCCAGCGTCTCTTCAGCGCCGAGAATGGGGACATTGGTGGGAATATCTTCGGCGACCACCGTCAGGCGCAGCAGGTCGAGGGAATCCGGGTCCGCCCAGAACGATCCGTGCTCGCCGGCAATGCCGGAGGCGGTGCCAATCCGGATGCGATAGCCGCTGCGGTATTGTGGAATGCGGAAATCGTAACGGACTGCGCGCCTGCCGTCGAGGTCCTCTTCCCCGACGTAGGTAAACTCCGCTGTGTTGGACAGGAACACAGACCTGGCGTGCAAAGCAAAAGCGCCTGTCGAGATGGCGCCCTGGTCGATCATGTCGGTAAGGTCCTCGTCCCGGAATTCCTTTTCGCCAGGCCAGGAGTAGAGTTCCTTTCCGTTCACCAGCGCCACTTCCAATCGCAACGCGTCCATAAGCTGAAAGCGCTGGTTTTGGGCCCTGCGGATCGATCTTTCAACGGTGAGAGAACAGGTATAATTGGGCAGTTCTTCCAGGTTGCTTTCCATGGCAACCTTGATGCGGACGAGCAATAACCGTTCGGGAGCCAGTCCGGTTTCCTGCGGGGTCTGCGCGCATGCCAGTGCGCACAGCGCCAATAGGTACCAGCACCGCATGGCATCCATTATAAAGGCGGACGATCTGATACCATCGCAACATGGGGACAAAGATCACCATAAACGACAACGGGCCGGTTCGCATCGAAGGCGAATTTACCATTTACGACGCACAGGGCAAGGAGTTCGGGTTGGGCGGCCGGACAGTTATCTCGTTGTGCCGCTGTGGCAATTCGGCGAACAAACCGTTTTGTGACGGCTCGCACCGAAAAGTGGGATTTCAGTCGGTATGCGAGGCTCGCGACCTTCCAGCTCCCTTGCCCAAGGCGTGAAGGAGGGTCATGACTGTCAGGAAGATTTTCTCTCATCGCGACGGAGCCGTGCTGGTCCTGCTATTGGCCAGCGGGCTTTGGTTGGCGGGCTGCAGTAAAAAGGAGGCGCCCGCCACGAGTGCAAATCCCGGGGTCGCCGCGGCGGAAGCGAATGTAGAGGCGGCGCAGAAGGCGGTCGACGAGGCGAATCAATCGGGCACGCCGGAACAGCGGGCCGCCGCCGATCAGGCGTTGGAAGCGGCCAAAGCGTCGCTGGCGGCTGCACAGTCTCCCGGCGCGATACCCGGGGGAAGCCCGGCACCCGCCGAGGGCGGCGGAGAGCCGGCGTCCAATCCGGCAGCGGCTGCACCGGCAGCAGGTTCACCGGCAACGGCCGCGCCGGCCGGTGCGGCGAGCGCGCTGACACCGGCGGCGCCGCCGCCTCCCAAGCAAGTGACCGTTCCGGCCGGCACCGTCGTGGCCGTCCGTACCACAACCCCCCTCACCACCAAGACGGCGGAAGTCGGGAATGTTTTCGCCGCCAGCCTGACCCGAGCCCTGGTGGTGGATGGGGAAACCATCGCGCCGCGTGGCGCCGACGTGGAGGGCGTGGTGACCGAAACCGACCCCGGCGGGCGGGTTCGGGGTGTGGCTACCCTCGGGGTGCGCTTGCAAAAGCTCAAGCTGGCGGATGGAGCGAAGATCGACATCTCAACCAATGCCTTCGTCACCCAGGCAGGCAAATCCGTCAAGAAAGATGCGGCGAAAGTCGGCATCGGAGCCGCCGTGGGCGCGGCCATCGGCGCCATCGCCGGCGGCGGTAAGGGAGCGGCCATCGGCGCCGGCGTTGGCGGCGGCGCGGGAGGCGCCACCGTGTTGGCGACGCGCGGCAACCCCGCCGAGATTCCGGCGGAATCCGTCATCAACTTTCACCTGGCCGCGCCGTTTACGGTGGAAGTGAAACCGTAGCCCGGCCGGCGGACACCGGGCGTTCAGTCCAGACGCTTGTGGAATCGCAGCGCGCTGAACCAGAAGATGGCCACGCCGAACACCAGCATGGCCAGCATCTGCGGCCACAGTAGCGAGATGCCGGAGCCTTTCAGAAAAACATCGCGTACGATTTCGACGAAATATCGCATGGGATCCAGGTAGGTGAGGGTCCGGATCGGCAACGGCATGTTCCGCACCGGAAACGCGAAGCCGCTCAACATGGATGCCGGCAGAACGAAGAAGAACGAGCCCATCATGGCCTGCTGCTGCGTGCGCGAGATGGTGGAGAGAAACAGACCCGTCCCCAGAGTGGTAAGCAGGAACAGGCCGGCGGAGAGCGCCAGCACCAGCAGGTTCCCGCGGAACGGCACCCGGAACACCACCAGGGCGAGAACGGTAACCAGCGCCGTATCCAACATGCCGACCAGGGCAAACGGCAGCATCTTCCCAACCATCAATTCCATGGGGCGGATGGGAGTGACCATCAACTGTTCCATGGTGCCGATTTCTTTTTCTCGGACGATGGCCAGCGCGGTAAGCATCGAGGTCACCACCAGGATGATGTTCACGATTACCGCGGGGACGAAGTAGTTGCGGCTTCGGAGATCGGGGTTGAACCAGACACGGCTCGAGGCGCGAATGGAGGGCGCCTGGCGGTTGACGGCTCCCCTGGCGGTGTTCCCCACCAGCCGGCCGTTCAGCACCCGGATAAACGCGTCCGCGGAGTAGGTGCCGATTACCTGCGAAGCGTAATTCGCAATGATGCCGGCGGTGTTCGAGTTCGACCCGTCGAGCAACACCTGCACTTCGGTCTGCCGCCCGCGAAGCACGTCGCGCCCGAACCCGGCCTGCACGCTGACCACGCCTTGGACATCGCCGTGATCCAACAAGCTCTGGGCTTCCCGGTCGCTGGTGGCGACGTGTGTCACCTCGAAATAGGGGGAGGCGGCAAAACGGTAGTACAGGTCGCGGCTCTGCCGACTGGCGTCGCGATCCATCCAGGCGATGCTGGCGTTCTGGACGTCGAGATTTACCGCGAAGCCGAAAATGATGAGCTGCAGGATGGGCGGCACGAATAACAGCACCCTCATGCGCGGTTCGCGGAAAGCCTGCCGTAGCTCTTTAACAATGATTTCGCGAATTCTTTCCCACATACGCTAAGCCACCTTTTGCCGCAATTTCCTGGACGCCACCACGAAGACGATCAGCGCGTAAGCCGTCAGGAAGGCCAGTTGTCCCCACAGGACGGTGAGGCCGACGCCTTTCAGGAATATGCCTTTCAGAATGGTGACGAAATATCGGGCCGGCACAATCAGCGTCACTACCTGTATCACCCGGGGCATATTCTCGATGGCAAACACGAAGCCCGACAGCAGAAAGGTGGGCAGGAAGGAGCGACAGGATTCCCATCTGATAGGCCATCAACTGATTCTTGGCGACGGTGGAAATGAGAGATCCCCCAGCACAGGGCTCCAAACAGAAAGATGCACGAAGATACGGCCAGCAGAAGGAATGACCCGCGCAGCGGCACGCGGAAAAGCCCAATGCCGATGGCGAGCGCGATGACGACATCCGCGATGCCCACCAGAAAGAACGCCATCAGCTTGCCCAACAGCAACTCCGTGGGCCGCAGCGGGGTGGAGATGAGTTGCTCCATGGTTCCGTTTTCCCACTCGCGCGCGATGCACATGGATGTCAGCAGGGCGGAGATAATCATCAGAATCAAGGCGATCAGGCCGGGGACGATGAAATTCCTGGAGGCCATATCGTTGTTGTAGATAACTCGGATGCGCCCGTCGACGGGCGGCTTGATATCCCGCATTCCCTTGCGGTTCATGGCTTGCGCTCGCAGCTCGGCAGAGTGAACCTGGACCAGCGCCTCGGCGTAGCCGAGCGCCAGAGACGCGGTGTTGGAGTCGCTGCCGTCGACGATCAGTTGAACGTCAGCCTGGCGGCCCGCCGACAGGTTCTTCGAGTAGTCGTCGGGAATCACCACGCCCAGCAACACGCGGTCGCGGTTGATGTTGTCCGGGATGTCCTGGTCGGTGTCGGCCTGGGCGCGCAGACTGAAATAGCGCGACCCGCGGAAGCGCTCGATCAACTGGCGGCTTTCCGGCGAGCGGTCCAGGTCGCGGACCTGGGTGGGAATGCGATCGACGTCCAGAGTCAACGCATAGCCAAACATCAGCAGCAGGACAACCGGCATGGCGATGGCCATCGCCAGGCTGCGCCAGTCGCGCGCGATGTGCAGCAGTTCCTTGCGATAAACCGCCTTGGTGCGCCGCAGGTTGATCATCTCTTCCGCTCCTCCTGTTCGATGCGGGCCACGAAGACGTCTTCCATGCTGGGCTCGATGCGCTCCAGTGTCCGGATCTCGAGATGGCGCTCCGTGAAGTTTCTGCCGCACCAGGTCTGCGGCGGTGTCGGCGGCGTCGACGGTGATGTGGAGTCCGCTGCCGAACACGGCGACGTCCAGGATTCCGGGCTGGTTTTCCAGCGCTTCCATGGCGCCCAGAAGGTCGTCGGTTTCCAGGTGCAGCAGCGCGTTCTGTTCGAGTTCGTTCTTCAGCTCCGCACGGCGAACCCAACGCCACCACCCTGCCCCGGTACATCAGCGCCAGCCGATGGCAGTATTCGGCTTCATCCATGTAGTGCGTGGAGACGAAAACCGTTCGGCCGGCGGCCGACAGTTGGTAGATGAGGTCCCAGAACGCAGCGCCGGGCCAGCGGGTCGACGCCCGAGGTGGGCTCGTCGAGAAATAGAATCGGCGGCTCGTGGAGGATGGCGCAGCCGAGCGCCAGCCGTTGCTTCCAGCCGCCCGAAAGCAGGCGGGTGAGGCTTTTGCGGCGATCTTCTATGCCCGCCATCTCCAGCACGTAGGCCTTGCGCGCCGCCCGGTTTGTCCCGGGCACGCCGTAGATGCCGCAGAAGAAATCGATGTTTTCCTCCACCGTGAGATCGTCGTAGAGCGAGAATCGCTGCGACATGTAGCCGATGTTCTTCTTGATCTGTTCGGATTGGGTGGCGACATCGAAGCCGCCCACTCGCGCGCTGCCCTCGGTGGGCTCCAGCAGCCGCACAGAATGCGGATGGTGGTGGATTTCCCCGCTCCGTTGGGCCCGAGAAAGCCGAAGATCTCCCCGCGATTTACCGAAAGCGAAACGTGGTCGACGGCGACGAAATCGCCGAACCGTTTCACGATGCCGTCCAGGCGGACGGCGGAACCGTTTGACAGGTTCATTGGCGACCATTCCTTCCCGGCGGCGCGCCCCTGTTCCGCCGCGAAGCCTTCTCCACCAGCGCGATGAAGACGTCCTCCAGGCTCGGGGCGATTCGATTCCAGGTTGTCCCGGCGCCCAGATTGCCGGTCGAGGGCCCCCTGGACTTCGTCCAGGGACTTTCCCGGAATGAAGAAAGACGTGCAGGTGAGCGCCGGCGGGCTGCGCGCTGAGAACGGAGTCGAGGGCGTGGTGAGAATCTCCCGCGCGCGGCGGTTGTCGGCGCAGCGGAGCTTCGAAACAGGGATCGGCGAATTCGTTTCGCAGCGCCGCCGGAGCCTGGCAGCGTACCATCCTCCCGTTGTGCATCAAGCCCGACGCGGTTGCAGCGCTCCGCCTCGTCGAGATAGGCCGTGGTGACGAACACCGACATCCCGTCGCCCACCAGTTGATATAGGATGGCCCAGAAATCGCGGCGCGAGACCGGATCGACGCCGTTGGTCGGCTCGTCCAGGAACAGAACCTGCGGCTTGTGCAGCAGCGTGCACATCAGGTTCAACTTCTGTTTCATGCCGCCGGAGAGCTTGGCGGCGGGGCGCTTGCGGAACGGCTCCATGCGCGTCATCCGCAGCAGGCGGGCGGTCAGTTCGCTGCGTTCCTCGCCCGAGCAGGCCGAACAGGTCGGCGTAGAAATTCATGTTCTCTTCGACGGTAAGATCGCCGTACAGGCCGAAGCGCTGCGCCATGTAGCCGATGCGATCCTTCACCGCGTCGGGTTCGCGCGCCACGTTGTGGCCGGCTACCCAGGCTTCGCCGTCGGTGGCGTCGAGCAGACCGCAGAGCAGCCTGACGGTGGTGGTCTTTCCCGCGCCGTCGGGACCCACCAGCCCGAAGATCTCTCCGCGCGCCACCTCGAGGCTGAGGCTGTCGACGGCGGTGAGGTCCCCGAACTTGCGCGTCAGATTTCGGATCTGGATGATGGCGTTGTCCATGATTAGGTGTGTTCCCCGGCAATCGTGACTCGAATGCGCGTCGCTCAGCGCTGGGCCAGTTCCACACCGGCGTCCACCGGCATGTTCAGCTTCAACTCGTGGTTCGGATTGGCCAACGACACCTTGATGCGGTAAACCAGCTTGACGCGTTCTTCGGTGGTCTGAATGGTTTTCGGCGTGAACTCGGCGTCCTGGGCGAGAAAGGTAATGGTGCCGGGGTAGGTCTTACCCGGAAACGAGTCGGTGGAGACGTTCACCTTTTGGCCCACGTGAACACGCGCCAGGTCTGTTTCCGGAATGAAGCCGCGAACCCAGGGATGGTCGACGTCGGCGACGGTGAGAACGCTGGTTCCGGCGGCCACCACCTCGCCCAGTTCGGCGGCCTTCACCAGCACGACACCGTCGACCGGGGACACCACGGTGGCGTCGCTGATCTGCTGGTCGATCACCGCCACCTGCGCGGCGGCACGTTCAATATCGGCCTGGCGCGTGGGCACTTCCTGCTCGCGCCGCTTCAGATCGATGCGGCTGGCTTCAGCCACCGCTAGCGCCGCTTTGGCGCGCTCCACCTGGGCGCGGGCGTTGGCGATCTGCTCCTTGCGCGGCCCCTCCTTCACCAGCGCGAGGTTCTCTTTGGCGCGATCGAGATCGGCCGCGGCGGCTTCGTAGGCGGAGCGGAAGGCGTCGCGCTGCGAGCTGGAAATGTCGTCGTTTTTGTACAGGGTCTGCGCGCGATCCCAGTCCCGCGACGCCTTGTCGTTGCGCGTCGCCGCGGCATCCATGGTGGCTTTCGCCTGCTGGATTTCCTGAGTGCGCGAACCGGCCAGCAGTTGGTCGAGCATGGCTTCGGACGCCTTCAGTTCGGCGCTGCGCAGCGCGATTTCGCCGTCCATGCTGGCACGCGCGAAGCGCACCGCCGTGCGGGTTTGGGTGAGCGCCGATTCAGCCGCCTGGAGCGCCGCCTGCTGGCTTTCCCGCTGCTTCATCAACTGCTCGACATCCAGCTTCGCCAAAACCTGTCCTTTCTTTACCGAGTCGCCTTCATCTACGTTCAATTCGACGATTTTGCCCGGCGTTTTGAAGGCGATTTCGACTTCGGTCATCTCGATGTTGCCGTGCAACGTCATCTGGTTGGCGCCGTTGCCGAACCAGCCGCAGGATTGGGCCAGCCCCGCCGCGGCCACCACGGCCGCAATCTTTCCGTTCGCTAGAATTCCCTGTTTCGTTGACATAGTTCCTCTCGACCTGTCAGAAGCGTCAGTGAACGATCTCTTTCACCCGGCCGACCGACGACGCCACGTCGATGCGCGCCAGATTGTGGGCGTACAGCGCATCCACCCGGTTCGATCGGGCGCGCTCGAGACGCGCCTGCGCATCGGTCACTTCGACCGTGGTGGTCACCCCCGCCTGGTAGCGGCGCTGCGCGTGTTCCAACTCCTGCTGGGCCAACTGCAGGCCTTCGTTGGCCGCTTGCACCTGGGCGTCGGCCGACTGCAATTCATCCAGCGAGGTGCGCACCTCCAACTCGATCTGATCCAGCAGATCCTTTTCTTTGATCTCTTCCTGCTGAAGCTGGGAAAGGCTCTCGGCTCGCTGCGCCTCGCGCCGGCCGCCGTTCCACAGCGGCACCTGCATCTGAATGCCTACGGTACGCGTGGGCAGCATGCCCTGGTCCGGAATGCCAATGGAACCGTAGTCTCCGTACGCACGGATGCTCGGCAGGCGCGTCCATTTTGAAGCGCTGTAGGCCAGACGCGCGCGCTCCAACCGCTTTTGCTGTGCCTTCCAGTCCGCGCGCAGGTTCCGCGCCGTCGCGAGCGCCTGGCTCGCCTCAGTTTCAGCCTCGGGAGTGTACTCCATGCGCGAGGCCAACTGCAGCGGTATGTCCATTTCCAGACCGATCAGCCGCTTCAGCCGCAACAGCGCCGCGCGAAACTGAAATTGCGCCACTTCGTGCGCCTGCCGGTCGTTCGCCAGTACCGATTGCGCGCGGGTGATTTCGATTCCGGTTCCCGTGCCGGCACGCTTTTCAGATTCCGCCAGCGCCAGCAGCCGTTGGCCCAGATCGACGTTCGCCTGTGCCGTCTCCACTTGGGCCTGCGCCTTCAATCCGTCCAGGTAAGCGCGCGCGACATTTTCGATGGTGTCGTTCTGGGTGCTTTCCTGCTGGGCACGCGCCGCTTCCACGCCTGCCTTTGCGGCCTGATAGCGGCGTATCGCCGACAGATCGAACACCGTTTGCGACACGGAAGCCCGTGCGTCCAAAACCGAGAACGGGCCGGCAAAACGGGGAATCGAGATCGGCAGCGGACCCAGGGACCCGATGCCGAACGCCTCCAGGTTGCGGGTAAAGCTCTGATAATCTACGCGGCCGTCCAGGTTTGGCAGCAGGTCCGCCCGCGCCACGCGCCGTTGGGCGTCCGATTGGCGCACGAATTCCGCGGCGAGTTTCAACCGCGTGGCGCCGTCGGGGGCCAGCGCCATGTCGACGGCCTGCTGCAAAGTCAGGTTGAGCGGCCCCTTGGCGGTGCCCGCCGGAGCGGGCGGCGCCTGGCCGAAGCCCGCCACCGCAAATTCGAGCAACAGGGCAGCCACCACGGTGAGTCGGTTACTCATGTTTCATTTCTCCATTTAGGCGGGCGCCCGCGGCCAAGGCGCGCAGTCCCGCGGCCGCGAAGGAAACGATCCTCTCAAGCAACTTTTCGCCATCGTTGGGGTTGCACAGGCCGCCGGAGATCGCCTCGATGAACGCCCCCGAGATAAGTGAGTGCGACATGGATCCCATGATGAAGTTCATGCCCCACCAGATTTCTTCCTCGGGGCATCCGGGCAGTGCGCGTTGGAATGCCACCGTAAGAACCTTGATCGTGTCCGCAAGTTCCTGCCGGAACAACATCTTGGGCCCCATCGCCGGGTCCGCGAATATGCGTCCGATGAGCTTGCGAAAGTTACTGGCGGGCTCCGGACCAACCCGATACGCCAACTTGAGCACGGGTTCGAGAATGACTCGCAAAACGCCATCCAGGGGAAGCGGTTCGCCCTCTCCGACCGTGGCTTTCAGTTCCGTCAACATTTCCATGCGCTGCTGATTAATGGGCTGCAAGCGACGGGCGATCACTGCCTGCACCAGGGCATCCTTGGATTGGAAATGATAGTTGACTGCGGCCAGGTTGACGCCGGCTTCGTGCGTGATGGCTCTCAGGGATGTGCCCGCGATTCCTTTCTCCCCGAAGATGTACTCGGCCGCATCCAAAATTCTGGTCTTGGTGTCCATGGTGTCTGTCATACGTTTGTTTAAAACTTACGTATGCTTTAATTATACGTACGATCTTAGATCTGTCAAGCCCAGAGAATGATAATTTCGTGGTCCGAGTTGAGGAAACTCCCGGCGGTCTACGAGACCCCCTGACCGTTTGGATACCCCGAGATTGCCCGGGGGGCCGTGGTATTCTTGGCTGGAATGAACGGCGACTTAGCCTCCATGCTCGATCGATGGCGCAAGGCCGGCCTGATCGACGCCGACGTCGCTGCCCGGATTGCGGCATTCGAACAAAGCCAGGATTCGAAGGCACTGCGGTGGCCGGTCCTGCTGGCGCTTGTCTTTGGAGGCTTGTTGACCGGAGCGGGAATTCTGCTGTTCGTTTCCGCCCATTGGCAGGAGATCCCACCCAATGGGCGGGTCGGCCTGCTGGTGATTCTGGTGGCGGTGTTTCACCTGGCCGGCGTATGGCTGGCCGGCCGGCATCCGGGCTTTCCGGTAACCCTTCACGCGCTGGGCACAGTGGCACTCGGCGCCGCCGTTTTCCAGACATTGCAGGTATTCCACCTGGAAGAAAGCAGCCTGCCTTTGGGACTCTTCTTTTGGGCAGCCGGAGCGCTGATAGCGTGGTGGCTGTTGCGCCACTGGACCCAGGCGGCAATGGCGGCGATTCTGGCGCCGGCCTGGCTGGCCAGCTTCTGGGGACAAATGATCGAGCGAAACCACGTCGCCAGTCAGGCGCCGTTGCTGGAAGGGCTGTCGCTGCTGGCCATTGCGTACCTGTCGGCTCCGAACCCGGCGCGCGATGACGACGAGAGGCTCAGCCTGGTTTGGATTGGCGGCCTGGCGGTGATCCCCTGTTGTGCCCTGACCGCCGTGGTTCGGACTGGGACTGGCTCGACCTTGCCTTTCTCGATCCTGTTCGCTGGCTGGGCGGTGGCCATCGGCGCGCCGTTACTGGCGGCCTGGTTGCTGCGCCGTCGCGCCAGTTGGCCGGTGGCTGCCGCGGCGGTGTGGGTGGTCATTTTCGGAATGCTAGGGCGCGAGCACCATACGCTTCTGATTCATCTTTGGGGCGCGATCGGCTCGTTGGGGCTAACGGCCTGGGGAGTGAAGGAGTCCCGGGGTGAACGGATCAACCTGGGCATCGTCGGTTTCGCGTTGAACGTCCTGGTCTTTTACTTCAGCAGCCTCATGGATAAGATGGGCCGCTCGCTCAGCCTGGTCGGACTGGGTGTGCTTTTTCTGGCCGGGGGATGGCTGCTGGAAACCACCCGTCGCCACCTGATCCGGCAGATTCGGGAGAACGTCCCGTGAAGCTAAGACGTCCCGGACTGACGGTAGCGGCGGCGCAGCTTCTCCTCGTCGCCGGCCTGTTCGTGACATTGGACCTCAATCAAAGATCGCTGCCCACCGTCTGGGTTCCCATTCCAGAGTTTTTTCCTTCAACCTGGTCCGGTGGGGCGCGCATCTGGCTTAGCCTGGAGGTAGTGCCGGCTGATGGCCGATACCCGGAACCGACACCCGACTTCGGCCCGCTGCCCCGGCGCTCGGCATTCCACGCATTCCACCTGTTCATCAGCCACAACCGGCTGACGGCGGAAATCGCGAAGAACAGGTTGGGGTTTTACGTCACTTCCAAACGCGATCCGGACGGCCGTATGCATCTGATGCTGCCGCGCGTCGTTTCGGTCGTCGTTCCCGCCGATGCCCCGGCGCCGCCCAGAGCGGAGAACGGCGATGAGTTCCTGGTGGAGGTGGCCGTTCCGAATTCCGGCGCTCCGCGCCCCGTGCGGCTGGGCATCCGGCGCAACGGCGTGCTGCGCGTGTTTCCGTGCGAGTGAGTTCGCCGGCGTGCTCAGCGGCCGCAATGGCAAAAGCTCGCGGGCGCCGGCGTCAGGGACCCTGCCAGGTAGCTGGCTACCGCCTCGTCGACTGAACCGGGCGAGACGAGAAGAGTGTTAATGCCGTTTGCCTCCAGCGCCTCGGCGGCGCGCCCGCCCATCCCCAGGCACAGCACAAGCTGGCAGTCATGCAGCGCCGACAGGATTCCGGCGTGGCTGTGCGTTCCGTGGGAATGGGAGTCGCATTCTCCCTGCGCGTGGGAATGCACCATGCCGTTTTCCCTCAGTTCGCGCTTTCTGATCTTGCCACTCACCACTTCGAGCACAAGAAATCCCTTGCTTCGGCCGAAATGCTCCGAGATCGAGATCCCATCATTAGTAGGTATTGCGATTTTCATGATTCCTCTTTAGTGACGGCGGCGCACGGAAGTGCTCACCGTCACCCTCATGGTAACAGCTTTGATCCTCTATATGTAACTTACACCCCAGAACCGGGGTAGCCGGTGTCCCCCTCCGGTGCTCCAATCGGAGCATAATCTATTCATGGTGAAATGGCTTCTTGCTCTAACTTCTGTGTGCGCGGCCGTCGGAGGCCTGCAGGCCGCCGACATCCCCAGCGCCGAGATCGCCAACGGCCAGCTTCGGGTGAAGATTTATCTGCCCGATTCGAAGGCCGGCTACTACCGCGGCACCCGCTTCGATTGGTCGGGCGTGGTTTACAGCCTCGAATATCAAGGGCACGATTATTACGGACCGTGGTTTCAGAAGACCGATCCGGCGGTCCATGACTTTATCTACGATGGCCCGGATATCACCGCCGGGCCGTGTAGCGCGGTCACCGGTCCCGTCGATGAATTCGGTCAGGTGGGGTGGGACGAGGCAAAGCCCGGCGGCACCTTCGTCAAAATCGGGATCGGGGCGCTGCGCAAGGGGGACGAGGCGAAATACGACAACTACCACCTGTACGAGATCGCCGACCCGGGCAAGTGGTCCATAAAGCGCAAGCGCGATTCCATCGAATTCACCCAGCAGTTGACGGACTCTGCCTCGGGATACGGTTACCTGTACCGGAAGACCCTGCGGCTTACGCCAGGCAAGCCGGAACTGGTGCTGGAGCACAGCTTAAAGAACACCGGAAGACGCGCCATTGAGACCAGTGTCTACAACCACAATTTCCTGGTCCTGGACAAGCAGGCGCCCGGTCCGGGCCTGGTCATCACGGTTCCGTTCCAGATTCACACCGCCCGTCCCCCCGCCAGGGAACTGGCCGAAGTCCGCGGTAACCAGATCGTCTATCTGAAGACGCTGGTGGACCGCGATGTGGCCACCACCCCGCTTGAAGGCTTCGGCGCCAGCCCGGCTGACAACCAGATCCGCATCGAAAACAGCAAGCTCGGAGCAGGCATGAACATCACCGCCGACCGTCCGCTTTCGCGAGAAAATTTGTGGTCGATTCGGACCGTGGTAGCGATGGAGCCGTTCATCGCTATTGCGATTGAACCCGGCGGGGAATTCACCTGGAAGAGCACGTACAGCTACTACACTCTCCCGGCGGGCGGGAAATAGACGGCCTCGGCGCTGGTATAAAATGGCAAAAATGAATCGCATTATTCCGCGACAAATCGCCTGTTTTGCCTTTGCACTCCTGTTTTGCGCTC
The DNA here is from genome assembly GCA_963810595.1 of Bryobacterales bacterium. Taxonomy (GTDB): domain Bacteria; phylum Acidobacteriota; class Terriglobia; order Bryobacterales; family Bryobacteraceae; genus CAWEOG01. The sequence continues at coordinate 145,720 of CAWEOG010000008.1, forward strand.
CCGCCTCGGCGCAGTTCCTGGACGAGTTCAACGGACCCGCCATCGACCCCGCCTGGGAGGTTTACACCGGCGACGGCACGGCGACCATGGAATTCCTCCAAGGCGAGGGCTACGGCTCCATCCGGGTGGACGCTACCAGCGACCGGCGCGGCATCTGGTGGGCGGTCATCGGGCACCGGGTCAGCTCCGTGCTCGACCTGCCGAAATTGCGGCAGCCCGGCTATGCCATACGGGTCGAAGCGCGCATCCGGGTGAGCGACGCTCCCCGCCGCGTTAACCTCTCGCTCAATACCCAGAGAACCACCGATTTTGACAAGGATCTGATGGAGTTCGATATTCCCGACACCTGGAACTGGCACACCATCAGCTTCACCGATCCGGAACTCGACGTCCGGCCGGGCGACAGAGTGACCGCGCAGCTCGCGTTGATGGATTGGGGCTTGAGCAAATATCGCGTGGATGTCGATTACTTCAAGGTAGACATTGTCGAGCTGGCCACCGCCGGGCCCGATAAAGGAGTGGCGGTACCTTATCGCCCGCCCATCGCCGATCCGAACTCGTTCGCTGAAAAAGTCCCGGTGAGCCAGGACAGCGTGATAGACCTGCAATTTCCCGAAATCAACTTCAACACCTGGTATGCCACCGATGGCGGAACGAAGGCGCCGGTGATCACCGTCAGCGGCACGCAGTGGGCGATCCTGCGCTGGGATCTGAGCGCGTATGCGGGCCGGCAGGTGGAAGGCTCGGGGCTGCTGGAGCTGACCACGCACTCGATTGAATGCGCGGCGACGGGCAAGAAGGATTTCGGCGGCGTCCGGGTGACGGAGATTCTGGGGGGAGATCCCGCATGGGACCAGCACACGGTGACGCTGAAGTCTCTCACCCGGGGCAAGCCGGTAGAAGACGTGATCGACACGCAGATGATCATCAATGTGGAGGTAGCGGAAGACACGCTGCCGGTGACGCCGGGCAGCAAGACGCTGGTGACCATTTCGAGGCCCGTGATGCAGCGCCTGCTGGACGGCAAGACGAAGGGAATTGTGCTGCGCCCGCTGGGCCCGATCAACGCCACCTTCGACGCCCTGGAATTCGAAGGCGGCAGAAACGCCGCGCGCCTGCTATTCAACCTGCGTAAGCAATAACACTTCGCCGGGCGCGGAGGTAGGAAGGTCGGAAGGCAGTAGCTGGAGCGCCAACCCACAGTCTCACCTCAGAGAAGTAGGTGCGTCAGCGTCCGGAATTCGCATAGCTACTTCTGCGGTTTGTCCATTTCCCGTCCATGCTCCCGCCGGCAATGGCAACCTCCTCAGATGGCAAAAGCCGCGCGGACCTTTGTTTCCTGCGCGCCGACAAGGACGTCGACCACCACGTCTCCAGGCCGCAACCCCGATCCTCTGATTCCTCAGCGTCGAGGCGCCGCAGAAGTGGTTCGGCAGTGCATGCGGGGTGGAGCTATTGCGACGCGTTACGTCCGCGAAGAGATTCCGGGGTTATCGCGGGCGCGGAACCGCGGGGTGAGGGAAGCGACTGGAGACATCGTGCTTTTCCTCGACGACGACGCCCGGCCTGCGATGCCGGACTGGTTGACCAAGCTGGCTGAAGCACTCTCGGACAAACGCGTCGGCGCCGCAGGCGGCGGCATTGTTCCTCGCTGGCCCCTGGACCGGGAGCCGCCTTGGATGCACAAGCGTCTGGCCTACTTTTTCGGGCTCACAACCTTCAGCGCCAGCAGCGGTCCATTGCGCCACTATCCCAACTTTCCCTGGGGCGCCAACCTGGGATTTCGCAAGGACAGTCTCGGCTTGGTGGGAGGATTCTCCGAAGATCTGGGGCGTGTCGTCCCCGGGTTGCGGAGTGCCGAGGAAACGGAAGTGTGTCTCAAAATCCAGCGGGCCGGTCTGCTGGTGCGGTACGTCCCCGATGCGGTGGTGGAGCACATCATCGATGGCGAACGCTTGAACCTGTCCTGGATGCGGGGCCGTGCCCGCAGCCTCGGCAAATCCGCAGCCACCCTCGAAATGCGTCATTTCTCCGGGATGGGCTTATTAGGAAAAGTCGCCTGGAGGGCGGTCATCGTGGCTGCCGCGCGCCTGGGCGCCGCCGCGGCCGGGGCCACGTGAAGGGAAAGCGACAAGGTGTTTTTCGAAATGGAATATCTTGTGGCCCGCGCCTACCTTTCAAGCTTCGTCGGCTGTAGTTCCCGTAAATCCCATTGCGGTGGGGCGTAACAGTTAAGTGCACGTCATGCCGTTGGGATGTTGCCTCACCGGAAGGCTTGGCCCTTGGCGCGACGAGCAAGAACAGGACTTCGCGGCCGACGCAGAATGACGCGTGGGCGGCGTTTCCACGATAGAGGGGGATCGCGACGGCGAGTGCGAGCCCGAGGTTCGCGTGCCGATATCAGGCCGGACGCCGTTCGTCGCGGTGATGGAGTCCCACAATTTACGGAATGGAAACGAACCTGCCGGCATCCGCAGTCGGCACGCGGCGGTTTTCCGGCGCGTCTCTATGCAATTACCGAAAGACACAGCCAGCCTTTCAGACGGAACTGACAAACTACCCGCGGGACAGAGATAAAATCGCCCGCTCCCTCAGCCCGGAACACCGTCGCAGTAGTGGGATGCGGAAGCTGTCTGGTTGGTGTCGCGCTTCCAGTTTTCGAGCCGCGGGCCGGCCAGCCGCTTCGCCCGCTCCCGAACCCTTGCCATGGTTTGCTCCGACATCCGCTGAAACTGCTGAGCTATCCGTACGTCGTCTTCGATTTGCCCGATCGTGGTGCAGCCGAGTGCCAGACAATGAACCGGCAGGCTGAGAACGTAACTGAGGCACTCCTTTAGAGGGATGTCGCTCAGCAGACCTGCGTTCGCTGTACTCTTCATCGCCTGAATGCCGAGCCCGCGCTGGACGGCTACCGGCAGCACCGCCTTCTCGAAGCTCAGGTACGACGGGTCGGCCGGGTTGAGCGGCATCAGGATCGTGTCGTAGGCGTCGAAGTTCTTCAACATCGCCAGGTGGACCTCCGGGTCGTGGTGCCCGGTGAACCCGATGAATCGGCACTTGCCTGCCTTTTTCGCCGCGACAAAGGCTTCGATGGCGCCACCGGGCGCGAAAATCTGCTCCACCTCCGTCATCTCGCTGACCTGGTGAATCTGCCAGAGGTCGACGTAGTCGGTCTTCAAGGCGCGCAAAGATTTCTCGAGATCCGCTTCCGCGCCCTTCCGGCTGCGCTCGGGCGACTTGGTGGTGAGGAAGATCTGCTTGCGAAACGGAGGCAGAACGTCTCCATACACCTCCTCGGACTTGCCGCTCCAGTAGATTCTGGCGCAGTCGAAGTAGTTGATGCCGAGCTCGTATGCACGTTGCGTGATCGCCTTGGCGTCCTCGTAACTGCACATTGGAAATCGGCCGCCGGCTTGGCCAATGATGGTGAGCTTCTCACCGGTTTTGCCGAATACCCGCTTGGGAATGTCCGCGGGCGCCGGCCGGGCAATTCGAGCGGTGCCCAGCAGGCCGGCACCGACGGAAGTTGAAATAAATGCCCTGCGTCGCATACTTTCCTCCGCCTCTGAAAACTGTTTCTTCAGGATACTCCAGAGGGTGCGCAACGTCGCGGTGGGTCGCCCAGTCGCAAGCCACTTTCCAAACGTGTGGCGCATTTAGCATCCAGAAGCCCCCAAACAGCGGGTCGACCGCAGAGCGGAGATCGTTGTGGGTTCGCAAAGAAACAATCCACCGCCGGCGGTCGAATCAGTAGCACCTGCGACGCACACCCCTTCGAGAGACCGTCCACGTAGCTTCGGTGGAGCGGAACTTTGCACCCGCCGACCTGGATCTGGACGACTTGGCGGAGGCGCTTCGGCTCCTTCTCCGACCCGACCAAACCCCACAGATCGACGTGCTCTACCGAGGAGATTCCCAGTTGCGTTTTTCGCCCTACCGAGCAATTGATGTGATGAAGGCGTCCGCAGAACACGGTTAGCCGTTGCCATTTATCCCACCTCTTCGTTGGCCCGGCGAAGCAGCGCGCGCATGTAGACGATGCTGTAAGCGTCTGCGATCCGGTGCCCGCCGTCACTGACGAGCCCGGGATAGTGGTCCGGAATCATCGAGCCGCTGAATCGTACTTGCCGTAATGCCTTGACGACCTGGTACATGTCCAGGTAGCCGTCGTCCTGGAAGGTCTCGTGAAAGCGCGGCAGAGGAGAGCTCACGTTGCGGAAGTGAATCGTGAAGATCTTGCCGCGGCCGCCGAAATCCCGAATCACGCCGAAGACGTCCTTGCCCATTGAGGCGCCGCCTTCCGCCCAGGTGCCAACGCACAGACACAGCCCCCAGTTCTTGCTGCCACCGGCCGCAATCTGCTCGGCGTGCCGGTAGCCGTCGTAGTTGATGAATACCTTGGCCACCCCGTTCATCATCGCCAGCGGAGGGTCGTCAGGGTGATGCGCCAGGCTCACTCCGGCCTTCTCGGCAACCGGGAGAACGGCCTTGAGAAAGTACGTGTAGTTGGCCCAGATCTCCTCCGCCGAATATTGACGCGGGTACATTTGCTTCTCGACCTTCTCGCGGAAGTCTTCCACGCTGAACTCGCGAACCCGGTAACCGCGAGGCGATTCGATCATGTTGGTGGTGTAAGTATTGCCAGGGTGAAAATCGATGTGGGCCACGGGAATGCCGAGACGACCAAGATCGCGGAGGAAGGCCTGGAACGCGGCAATGTCTTCGTCCCTGCCGGGCTGGCCAAGCTGGATTCTGAGGGAGCGATAGGCCTGCATGATGCCGCAATGGATCTTGATGCCGTAACGATCCAGCCGCTCCTGGGTACTCCGGATCATCTCGTAGGGAGCGCTGTTGCCGAACTGGGCGTGCACCCAGCGCAACCCGATCTGCTTCAGGAACAGCAACTCGTCGTCGGTGGCGGAAGGGACGTTCAGGGCGGTGGCGATCTTGATGTTGTCCTGGTCGAATTCGCCCTTGCGCGGCGCCCCGGCGAGTGCACCCGCGGCGCCGGCGGCCACTGGAAGCTTAAGAAAATCCCGGCGGGCCGTCACTCCGAAACTGCCAAACCGTCCCTTGTTTGTGAGCTTCATGATTTATCTTCTCCTGATTTGCCCACCCCTGGTCTATTTTGCCGTTCTTCGCTTCGCCGTGCCGTGCAGACGATGACGCAGGAGTACACGACGATCATGGGACTGGAGCGGCGGGAAGCGGTCGTGCGTCGATTGCAGCGGCGACTGTTGCAACGCAGCGTGGAACAGGAGGTGGCGTGATCGAAATGCGGGTAAGCTATTGATTTGGCTGGTCGGGCCGCCGGGATTTGAACCCGGGACCTCTTGCACCCCAAGCAAGCGCGCTAGCCAGGCTGCGCCACGGCCCGAACTCTCTCATTCTACCGCATCGGTCGTGCGGACGACTCCGTTTGCTCTCCCATAATCCGTCCGTAAGGAAGTTCGGAATGAGGTCGGAGCTGCGGCAAACGAGGCCGGCGCATGGCGTCGTCGGGCCGTTAGGAACTTCCGTGGTTTCCGATACAGGCGCGCACGGCGGCTCCAGCCACGACCAAACCGCGACTTCCGCGATTCGCCGGACCTGGTTCCACCGGCGAACAGCAGATCCGGTTTCCGGCTCGGCGCCATGCGGCGGCCCGACCCTCCGGGCCGGGGACTCCGTAGGGCCGCGAACCGCAGCCGCGCATTCGCGCGACTACGGCAATTCAAAGGGAGACCCTTCGGGCCTCTTGACGGAGGCAGCATCCCCGCTTCGCCAGCCGCAGGCTCATCGCGGCGCCCTTACCGACGGATTACACCTCTCCACCTAGGTTTTGGGGAGGATTCGAGTGGAGCATCCGCTCGTTAGCACTCGCGGCTCAGTCACCTTCGCGGAATCAGCGCACACCCGCGACGCGCTTCGCGGCTTCCAGACGGGCTTGGGCTCTCTTCATGGCGTTCAACGCCCTCGCTATATCGATGGCCTTGTCCGGGGCGCCCAGGCGCTGCTCGGCCCGCTTGAGGGCCTTTTCGGCTCGGCCTGTGTCGATTTCCTCGGCGTTCTCCGCTACCGTCGCCAGAATTCTTACGTTGTCCGGCAAAACCTCCAGCCAGCCGTTCGAAACCGCCAGCGTTCGCTTTACGCCCTTCGCCGTTACGTAGTACATCTCTCCACAGCCCAGTTCGGACAACAACGGCGCGTGCAGCGGCAGAATGCCGAGATACCCTTCCGCCCCCGGCACCTGCACCTCCGACACTTCGTCGTCCACCAACAGATGGTCGGGCGTGGCGATTTGTAGATGCAGCGTTTCGGCCATCCGCGTTCCTTATCCTTCCAGCTCCTTGGCCTTTTCCCGCGCCTCTTCGATGGTTCCCACCATGTAAAAGGCCTGCTCGGGCAAATCGTCGTGCTTGCCTTCGCAGATTTCGCGGAACCCCTTGATGCTGTCTTCCAACTTCACGTAGCGGCCCTGGCGGCCCGTAAACGCCTCGGCCACGTTGAACGGCTGCGAGAGGAACCGCTGGATCTTGCGGGCGCGATTCACCGCCTGCTTGTCTTCGTCGGAAAGCTCGTCGATGCCCAGAATGGCGATGATGTCTTGCAGGTCTTTGTAGCGCTGCAGGGTCTGCTTGACGGCCTGGGCCGTCTGATAATGCTCGTCGCCGATGATGCGCGGGTCGAGAATGCGCGAGGTGGAGGCCAACGGATCGACCGCCGGATAAATTCCCAACTCGGAGATCGAACGGGAAAGCTGCGTGGTGGCGTCCAGGTGCGCGAAGGTGGTCGCCGGGGCCGGGTCCGTGTAGTCGTCGGCGGGCACGTAGATAGCCTGTACCGAGGTGATGGAACCGGTGCGGGTGGAGGTGATGCGCTCCTGCAGCTCGCCCATTTCCGTGGCCAGGTTCGGCTGGTAGCCCACCGCCGAGGGCATGCGGCCGAGCAGTGCCGAAACTTCCGAGCCCGCCTGGGTGAAACGGAAAATGTTGTCGATGAACAGCAGCACGTCCTGGTTCTCTTCGTCGCGGAAATATTCGGCCACCGTCAGGCCGGTGAGGCCGACGCGCAGGCGCGCACCGGGCGGCTCGGTCATCTGGCCGTATACCAGCGCGGCTTTCGATTTCTGCCAATCGGTGGGATCAATGACGCCGGATTCCTGGAAATCGAGCCACAGGTCGTTGCCCTCGCGGGTGCGCTCGCCCACCCCGGCGAACACCGACACGCCGCCGTGCTTGGTGGCGAGGGTGTTGATGAGTTCCATGATGATGACGGTTTTACCGACGCCGGCGCCGCCAAACAGGCCGATCTTGCCGCCGCGCAGATAGGGTTCGAGCAGGTCGATGACCTTGATGCCGGTCTCGAACATCTGCATCTCTGTGGATTGCTCTTCAAACAGCGGAGCCGCGCGATGGATCGGCATCTTCTTCTTCGTGGTTACCGGGCCCATCTGGTCAACCGGCTCACCGAGCACGTTGAGCACGCGTCCGAGTGTTTCGCGGCCCACGGGCACCATCACCGGCGCGCCGGTGCTGAGGGCTTTCATGCCGCGGATAAGACCTTCGGTGGGCTGCAGCGCAACACACCGCACGCGGCCTTCGCCGATGTGCTGCATCACTTCGACGACGATGTCGATGGGCTCGGGAACTTCGAAGCCCTCGCTGGTAATCCGGACAGCGGTGTAGATGAGGGGAATTTGCCCCTCCTGGAACTGCACGTCCACGGCGGGACCAGCCACCTGAATCAGTTTCCCGACCACTTGCTTCTGTGTAACCGTTTCCATATCGTGATGTCTTTCCGGCGCGTCACTCGAGCGCGTTGGCGCCACTGACCACTTCGATAATCTCCCTGGTGATGCTGGCCTGACGCACGCGGTTCATGTAGAGCGTCAGTTTCTCGATCATTTCGTCGGCGTTGGAGCTGGCCGCGTCCATGGCCGTCATGCGGGCGGCGTGCTCGGCGGCGGCGGTCTCGAGCATGGCGCGGTAGACCTCCGCCTCGAAGTGCCGTGGCAGCAGCGAGGCCAGCAGTTGCTCCGGCGGCTGCTCGTAAATATAGTCGACCGGAGCGGCGTGTTCGGGCAGGCGAAGCGGGAGTATCCGTTCCAGGTTGAGCTTCTGCGCTACGACGCTCTTGAATTCGTTGTAGATGAGATAAGCGCCGTCGATCTCTTCGTCGCTGTACTTCTGCATGAGCATTTGGGCCAGGCTGGCGGCGTGCTCGTAGGAGGCGGTCTGGGTGGTTCCGATGATTTCGCCGGCGACCCGGGCTCCGCGCTTGCGGAAGAAATCGCGGCCCTTCCGGCCGTACAGGAACATTTCCATGTCGGCGGAGGCGTGTTCGGCGAGAAACTGCTGCGCGCCCTTGATGAGGTTGGCATTGAACGCGCCGGCCAGACCGCGGTCGGAAGTCATCAGCACCAACAGGATTCGCCTTTCGGGCCGGTGCACCAGCAGGGGGTGCGAAGCGATGCGCTCGTCGGCGGCGGCGGCGACGTTGGAGAGCAAATCGGAGAGCATCCGCACGTAGGGGCGCGCGGCCAGCACGCGGTCCTGCGCGCGGCGCAGGCGGGCGGCCGCCACCATCTTCATTGCCTTGGTGATCTGCTGGGTGTTCTTGACCGAGCGGATGCGGCGCCGTATGTCGATGAGGCTGGGCATGGTTCCAGTTCCCGCCGGCTTAGTTGGCCTGGTGCTCCGCCAGGAAGCGCGCCTTGAACTCCTTCAGCACGTCCTGCATCGTTGCCTTCAGGTCGTCGCTGATGGTTCTTCTTGTCGCGCAGCTCGGCCAGCAAACCCGGGTGGGCGTTTTCGACGAAGCGGTAGAGGTCCAGTTCAAAGGCGCGGCATTGTTCGAGCGGCAGATCGTCGATGAAACCGTTGGTGCCGGCGAAGATGACCAGTACCTGTTTTTCGATCGGCAGCGGGGCATACTGGCCCTGCTTCAAAATTTCCGTCAACCGGCGGCCGCGGTTTAATTGTGCCTGCGACGCCTTGTCGAGGTCGGAGCCGAACTGGGCAAAGGCGGCCAGCGCGCGGAACTGGGCCATGTCCAGGCGAAGCGAACCGGCCACCTGGCGCATGGCTTTCACCTGCGCTTTGCCTCCGACACGGCTTACCGAAATGCCGACGTTGATGGCCGGACGAATGTCGGAGTTGAACAGGTCGCTTTCGAGATAGATCTGGCCATCGGTGATGGAGATGACGTTGGTGGGGATGTAGGCCGAAACGTCGCCGGCCTGGGTTTCGATGAACGGCAGCGCGGTCAGCGAACCGCCACCCAATTCCTGATTCAGCTTGGCGGCGCGCTCGAGCAGACGGCTGTGGAGGTAAAACACATCGCCCGGAAAAGCTTCGCGCCCGGGTGGACGGCGCAGCAGCAGCGAGATTTCGCGATAGGCGGCTGCGTGCTTGGAAAGGTCGTCGTAGACGCACAGTGAGTGGCCGCCGTTGTCGCGGAAGTACTCGCCCATGGCGCAGCCGGCGTAGGGCGCCAGGTATTGCATCGGCGCCGGATCGGAGGCGGTGGCGGCCACCACGATGGAATACTCCATGGCGCCGTAATCTTCGAGCGTCTTCACCACCTGGGCCACCGTGGAACGCTTCTGGCCGATGGCGACGTAGATGCAGATTACGTCGCCGCCCTTCTGATTGATGATGGTGTCGAGGGCGATAGCGGTTTTTCCGGTCTGCCGGTCGCCGATGATCAGCTCGCGCTGTCCGCGGCCGATGGGGATCATGGCGTCGATGGCCTTGAGTCCGGTTTGTAGCGGCTCGCTCACCGGCGAGCGGGCTACCACGCCGGGCGCCAGGCGCTCGATGGACAGGTATTCGGTGGTATCGATGGGGCCCTTGCCGTCGAGCGGACTGCCGAGGGCGTCGACCACGCGGCCGATCAGGCCTTTGCCCACCGGCACCGACATGATGCGCCGCGTGCGGCGAACCTCATCGCCTTCGCTGATTTCGGCATAATCGCCCAGCAGCACCGCGCCCACCTGGTCTTCTTCCAGGTTCATGGCAATGCCGGACACGCCGTGGGGGAACTCGATCAGCTCGCCGGCCATTACAGATTCCAGTCCGTAAATACGGGCGATGCCGTCGCCGACAGACATCACGTAGCCGACTTCGGCGACGCTGACCGCCTTGTCATAATTCTCGATCTCGTTTCGCAGGACGCTGACAATCTCGTCCGCTCGAATCTGAGCCATAAAGGTGCTCTCCGTGATTTCCCTGACTGACCCCTTAGACCTCGCTCATCATACGGTGGCGCAGGTTTTCCAACCGCGCCCGCACGGAACCGTCGAAAATGGTTGAACCGATTTTTACACGAACGCCGCCGAGCAGATCCGGTTGCTGCGAATACTCGCAGCGCACCTTCTTGCCGGTGGCCCCCGCAAGCGCGCCGGACAATTGATCGCGCAAAGCGGCGTCGAGCGGCGCGGCGGAAGCCACCTCGGCCTTCAGCATGCCCAGCCTCTCGTCCACCACCGACTCAAACGCGTCGCAGACATCCGCCAGCGAAGCCATGCGGCGGTGGTCGGAAAGGATCCACAACAGGTTGCGGACCAGGAGGATAAACTTCCAGCCGCGCGGCAAACGTAGTGATGACGGCCCGCTTCCGCGGCGCGGGCACGGCGGGCGAATACAGGATGTGGCGCAATGGTTCGGACGACGACAACAGATTCTCGAAGGCGCGAAGCTGCAAGACGGCCGAGCGCGGATCGAGGTTGCTGGTGGGCGCCACCACGAGGTCGGCAAGCGCCCTTGCGTACCGGACTGCGATTGCGGTTGCCATAAAGTCGAATCTTTCAGGCCGCAGGCCGCCGGGGGCCGGACGCTTGCGGCAGGTGCGCCAGGAAACTCCGGACCAGCGAGCGCTCCACATCCGTTGGAAGCGGCGAGGCAATTCTCTGCCGGGCCAAACTCAACGCCAGGTCGGCGACATATTCCTTTAATCCCTGCTGGGCGGCTTTCGCCGCTAAGGCAATCTGCTGGTCGGCCTGTTCCTGAATCTTGGCAAGTAATCGGCGGGTTTCCGACTCGATGCGCTCAAACTCCTTAGCCGACTCTTCGCCGGCGGAGGCGCGCATGGCTTCCACTTCAGCCTGAAGATTGGCAAGCTTGCGATCGATCTCGGCGGCCCTGGCGTCCGCTTCCCGGGTGCGCAGGGTGCCTTCCTCGATACTCTTTCGGATACGCTCGTTCCGGGACGCGAAGAAGCCGGGCGCGTATTTTACAGAGAAATAGCCGACAATCAGGAGAAAAATGGCGAAGTTGGCGATCCTCCAGCCCAGCAGCGAGTTCTCAGCATGCCCGCTCTCGGCTTGGGCCGAGGTTGACGCGCCCTCCTGGGCAGCCCACAACAGCGTACCGGATGAGACCGCCGGGAGTGCCATAGCCAGCAGCGTGACCAGCACCAGAACGCGCAGCCCGCTTCTCAATTGACACTCTCCCGCAGGACCGTCTCGGCGATGCGGACGGCCAGCATTTCGCTCTCGCCGGCAAGCGCGGCGCGGGCCTTCTCCGCTTGTTCGGCCAAAGCCACCTGCGCCTGCCGGATCGACTCGGAGGCGAGCTTTCGAGCGTTTGCCACGGCCTCGGCCTGACGGTTGCGCAGGGCTTGCCGCTGTTGTTCCTGTTCGCGATAGATCTGTGCTCTTGCCTCGTCAATCGCCTGGCGGTATTCCTCCGCCTTCCGCTCGGCGCTGGCGATGCGTTGCTCGGCGTTCCGCAAGGCGCCTTCCGACGCCGACCGGCGTTCCTCGAGAAGTTTCTCGATCGGCCGGTAGAACATACGCTTCAGGTAGAAATGCAAAAGAACGACCAGAAGTAAAGTCGGGATAGCTCGGAGCAGGAGCCCACCAACGGCTGCTAATGTTTGGTCCATGGAACCACGGCGAGTGAATGATCTTCCAGCCTTTGCCGGATACCCTAAAAGGGCTACGGTATCATATACAAACTTAACGGGTCAAATTCGGGTTTGATAGTCTGAATCCGTGGACTCGCCGGCTTGGCCGGAAACGCGCGCGTGATGGCTTGCGTCTCAGGTTATCATCATGAATCCTCGAAAGTTCGTCGCTATGTCAATGTGCCTTGCGCTAGCCGTTACGCTGGCGTCCGGCGCAACTCCGCAGAAGCGGCCGGATGGCCCCTCCACCAGGCGTCCGGTTAACCGGAACCTGCGCTGGATGGTGGTGTTGCAGGACCCGCCCGTGGCCGCGGTTGTATCCAGCCGGGCCGCCCTCAGGCGCCAGGAAGCGTCCGCGGCGGGAACCCGGCTGCTGGGGAAGCAGAAGGAGTTGCGGAGGGCGCTGGTTGGCCGGGGTATTTCCGTAACCGGGGCCACTCACGTTCTGTTGAACGCCGTTTATGTTATCGCCACCGTGGATCAAGCGCGGGAATTGGCCACGCTGCCGGGAGTGGCGCGGGTGGTGCGTGACTTTCCGGCGAAACGGACGCTCACCCGGGCGCTTCCGCTGGTGAACGGCCAGCAGGCATGGGCGGTGGTGGGCGGGGAGCAGAATGCCGGCAGCGGCGTGAAAATCGGCATTCTGGACACCGGAATCGACCAGACCCATCCCGGGTTTCAAGATCCGTCGCTCCCCATGCCGCAAGGCTTTCCAAAATGCGACCAGGCGTCTGGCGACTGCGCTTACACGAGCAACAAAGTGATTGTTGCCCGAAGCTACGTTTCCGAGCTCGAAATCGGCAGCGAGCCGGATCTCTCGCGGCCGGACGACCGCTCGCCCCGCGACCGCGTGGGACACGGAACGGCAGTCGCCATGATTGCCGCGGGCGAGACAAACCACAGCCCGCTGGGGGACATCACGGGGGTGGCGCCCAAGGCCTACCTCGGCAACTACAAGATCTATGGCTCTCCCGGCGTGAACGACGCCACCTTCCACAGCGTTGTCACCCAGGCGCTGGAGGACGCGTTGGCGGACGGCATGGACATCGTAGTGCTGCCCTGGGAATTCGCCGCGGCCACCTGGTCGCCCACCGACACAGTACCCACCTGCATCGACGCCAGCGCCAACAATGGCGACCCCTGCGACCCCTGGGCCGGCGCGGTGGCGGCGGCTGTCGCGAAAGGCCTGACGGTTGTGGTGCCGGCCGGCAATGAAGGCCAGGTGGGACTTTTTCTGCCGACACAAAACAGCATCGGCACGCCGGGAACTGTTTCGGGGGCCATTACGGTGGGCGCCACCACGAATTCGCACCTGCTGTTCAGCAGCGTGAAACTGGAGGGCGACGGAGTCCCGCAGGCACTCACGGCGGTTAACGCCCTTATGGGGGACGGAATGCGTCAATCGGATCCGCTGACGGCTCCACTCGCCGACGTGACCTCGGCCGGCGACGACGGTTTGCTGTGTGCGCCGCTGCCCGCGGGCTCGCTTGCCGGCAAAGTTGCGCTGGTCGAGCGGGGCAACTGCACCTTCCTCGACAAGGTCAATAACGCCCAGAATGCCGACGCCAGGGCAGTGGTGCTGTATCAGTCGGACGGCACGGATACGGTGTTCCCACCGATTGGTCTGGCCGGCTCGGGCATCCCGCTATTCTTCATCGGTAACAGCGCAGGCAGCCAATTGAAATCGTTCCTGGCGCAGAATCCGGGCCGGGACGTGACACTGAATCCGGCGCTCCAGGAAAATGACAACTCGAGCGGCGCCGACCGGGTAGCCGGCTTTTCATCCTACGGTCCGGCGATCGGCACTTCGGCCATTAAACCGGAGGTGGTTGCGCCGGGAGCGGACATTCTCACCGCAACGCAGAACTTCGATCCGAACGGCGAGATGTACGACCCCAGCCGCTACGTCGTCACCTACGGCACAAGTTTCGCGGTGCCGTTTGTGGCCGGAGCCGCCGCCATCGCGAAGCAGCAACATCCCGGGTGGGGTCCGGTGGAGCTGAAGTCGGCGGTGGTCAATACGGCCACGCGAACGCACGTGGATGAGTACGACGAGTCCGGGACTCTGGCCTTCAGCCCGGCACGGGTGGTAGCGGTGGGCGCCGGCAAGCTGGACGCGGAAGCCGCCGCAAAGACCACGGTCACGGTATCGCCGGCTACGCTTTCGTTCGGCGATCTGACAGGGAACACGTTCGCAACGCCGCCTGCCCTGACGCTGGTGTTCGACAACTACGGTACAGACGCCGTGACCCTGAACCTGAACGCTGGGGCGGCACTGTCCGTCGATTCCAACAGCTTCAGTCTGCAACCCGGGGAGAATAAGACCGTGAAGGTTGCGATCAAGGGTCCCAAACCAGCCGCCGGCTCCTACGAGGGCGACGTTCTCGTTACCGGAGGTCCGGTAACTCTCCGGATTCCTTACCTTTACCTGGTCGGGGGGCAAACCGCGGCCAACCTGGTGCCCCTGGTAGGCAGCGACTTCGAGGGGGCCGCCGGCGCTCTGCTATGGCCGCCCATGTCTTTAAAAGTGATCGACCCCTTCGGCTTGCCGGTGGCGAACGCCCAGGTCGTTTTCCACTCGATCTCGGGGGGCGGCTCCATTGTCGCCGCCAATCCGACCACGGATAACCTTGGCATCGCCGAAGCCAGCACTGCGTACCTGGGTTCGTCGCCCGGCCCTCAGGTTTTCTCGGCCACTGTTCAAGGCATTCCCGATCCCATCTATTTCATGGGAGACGCGCGGGCTATCCCGACCATTTTGAGTGGCGGCGTCTCAAACGCCGCCGACGGCAGCGTGGAACCGGGATTGCAGCCGGGCTCCTACATTTCCATTTACGGCAATGCGCTGGCGGACGTCAGACAGACGTTCACCACCGGCTATTTGCCTCCTTCGCTGGCTGGAGTCAGCGTGAGCTTCGATGAAACGTATGTGCCGGACCCGAACACCGAGACGGGGTTCTCGAATACCGGCATCAGCGTCGCCGGCCGGCTACACTTCGTCAGTCCCGGCCAGATCAACGTGCAGATTCCCTGGGAGTTCCTGGGCAAGCCGCAGGCTTATTTGAAGGTCAGCATCGGGAATATCTCGAGCGCCGTTGTCCCCATCAAGCTGAGCGATGCCAACCCGGCGGTGTTCCCCTACTTTGAAACCGGCACGGGCCTGCGGCTGGCGGCGGCGCGCGACAGCGCCAATCAGTTGATCGGCAGCGGCAACCCCGCCAGGCACACGGGCCTGGACCAGGACTTCACCCAGCTCTACTGCAATGGTTTGGGGCCGGTGACAAATACTCCCGCCTCCGGCGAACAAACACCCGACAGCCCGCTCTCCTGGGGGCAGACGAAGCCGCAGGTTACCGTCGGCGGCAAGGAAGCGAAAGTTCTGTTCTGGGGCCTGTCTCCGGAGAGCGTAGGTTTATACCAGTTGAACCTGGTGCTGGCGGCGGACACGCCCTCCGGGAAGCAGCCGGTAGTGGTCACCGTGAACGGAATCCAGTCGACGCCGACCGACATCATGGTGCAATAAGCGGCGCGCCGCCGGGGAGCACTGCGGCGCGGCGTATGCCGGTTTAGCAAAGCTGTTTTGGCCGGCGGGAAAATGTACCTGTGCCGGTTGATTTATAATGGCTGTCTGGGAGTCTCCTTGCCTCAATGGAAGAGCTGAAAAAGAAGCTGCGGGACGAAATCAACGCGCTCGAGTACGAGTTGCGGACGGAACTGCCCAAAGAAATACTAAAAGCGCGGGCGCACGGCGACCTTCGCGAGAACGCCGAATTTCACGCGGCCAAGGAGCGGCAGCGCTTTGTGGATTCCAGGCTCGCGCAACTGAAGGCTCGTCTGGCGGAATTCTCCATGGTGGATCTGACCAGGATTCCCAAAGACCGAGTCGGGCTTGGCTCGCAAGTGGTTGTTCTAGACCAGGTTAAGGACGAAGAGATCACTTACAAGCTGGTCACCAGCGAGGAAGCCGACGCTGTCAAGGGCATGATCTCGACAAGTTCTCCGATCGGCAAGGGTTTGTTGGGGAAACAAGTGGGCGACGAGGTCGCGATCTCAATTCCCGGTGGCGTCCGGCGTCTCGAAGTTTTACAATTGACGACGATCCACGACTTGCTGTAGTTTGCAGTGGCGAACAGGCGGGAGTTCTAAAGAAATGACAGTTACCCGGGTGATTGGCACAGGCTGCAACGCCATCATCCGCCTCATCGTTCGCGGGCTCGCGCTCAGCCGTATCCATCCCAATGTCCTGACTTTCATAGGCCTGGTCATTAACATCGTGGCCGCGGTGCTGCTGGCCCAGGGGCGGTTCCTCGCCGCCGGCTTGGTAATTATCGGGGCGGGTATCTTCGATATGGTGGACGGCCGGGTTGCCCGCGAGACCAACCAGGTGACGCGCTTCGGCGGGTTTTTCGATTCGGTGATGGACCGCTATTCCGACCTTGCCCTGCTGATGGGCTTGCTGGTCTACTACGCCTCCGTCAACCGGAACTTTTACGTGGTGCTGACCGCGGTGGTGATGACCGCCTCGGTGATGGTGAGCTACACCAGGGCGCGGGCCGAATGCATCATTCCGAGCTGCAAAGCGGGTTTCATGGAACGCCCCGAGCGTATCGTCCTGCTGATCCTCGGCTGTCTGTTCAACAGAATGGCGCCGGTGCTTTGGATCATTGCGGTCATGGGCAACCTCACGGTGATCCACCGGATTCTGCACACCTGGAAAGAGACCAAGCATCTGGAGGACGCGCAGCTTCGGGCGGTGGACAGGGTCGCGACGGAGAAGCACACCAGCAAAACGTAGCTCCCGGCCCGGAACCGCGGCGCATTGGTTGCCGACGGTTGTGTTTCGAGTTGGACCCATTCTAAATGGGTCCGCCGGCTTCACGCCGGCCCCGCAAGGGTCAGTCTTCGAGAATCACCTGAGCCATCGCCAGCGCGGAGGTGTGCGTCAGCGACAACGACACCTGGCGAACCCCCAGGCGCCTGGCATGCTCGGCGGCCCGGCCGTGAAACTGGAGCGTGGGCCTGCCGCCGGGCAGGTTCAGTACTTCAAAATCTCGCCAGCGGACCCCGCCGCGCCAGCCCGTCCCGATCGCCTTCATGCCGGCTTCCTTGGCGGCAAAGCGCGCCGCGAACCGCTCATACCGGTTGGCCTTTTGCTCGACATAAGCGATCTCGGCCGGTGTAAAGACCCTCCCGATGAACCGTTCGCCGTGCCGCTCGACCGCGCTCCGGATGCGGTCCACTTCGGCCAGGTCCACCCCGGTCCCCACAATCACAGAGCGGCCCTCGCCGAGGTGACGACCAGCTTTCCGTGTTTCACGCCCTTTGTGCTGATGAGCATCTCGGCGATGCGGCGCACCTCCTTCGACTTGCCCCGGAGGATCAGCACCTCCAGGCAATTGTCGTGGTCGAGATGGATGTGCAATGAGGAGAGAATGTGATGAAAGGACTGATGCTGCAGGTTGGTCAGTTTGTCGCTGAGCATGCGCACGTGGTGGTTGTAAACCATGGTGACTGTGCCTACCACGATGGCATCCGGCCGCTGGGCCGCCGTGTCCACCAGCTCATCGCGAATCAAATCGCGAAACGCCTCGGAGCGGTTGGTGTACCCTCGCGCGGAAATCAGGTGGTCGAACTTCTCAAGCAGGCCTGAGTCAATCGCCACCCCAATGCGGCTTAGCTCGCCCATATATGTGTGTTTGAGTATAGCAACCTGCCGCCCCTCCCCTATTGCCGGCGGCCGGCCGAAGGCTCCGGCGCTGCCGCGCAAGAGCGTCAGGTCTGTGCGCTAGCCCGCTTGTTCTTCCGATATTCCTTCCATCGCTTTTTCTGCGCGGCGGCGATTCTCTCGCGGGCTTCCGGGCTCAGACGGCGGTGTCCTGAAGGGGCCAGATTTCCGCCAACGGCCGCCACCGCCCCGGCCGGCGCCCGTGGTGGTCGTTTCCCGAGTAGTACGCGAACTTCGGCGATTTGCGCCTCGATCCGCATCTTCTGCAATTCCAGTCCTTCCAAAGCGGCAGACAACAATTCATCCTGGTTCAGACCTTTCGGAATTCTCGCCATTTATCTCTCCTCGCGATTGTTTGTCGACAGTAATAGTGGTCGTTGTCAACTGCCACGGACTTTGCTCTCGCACAACAGGGTTACCGGTCCATCGTTTTGCAGGTGTACCTGCATATAGGCTTGAAAGACGCCTGTCTGGACCACGCGAATGAGGCCCCGGCATCGATCGACAAAGCGTCGATAGAGAGCTTCGGCTTGCTCCGGGGGCGCCGCCGCGTCGAAACTCGGCCGCCGTCCTTTGCGGGTATCCCCGTAAAGCGTGAACTGGCTCACGATCAAAACACTTCCTTCGGTTTCGACGACGCTGCGGTTCATTTTGTTACGTTCGTCGTGGAAGATACGCAAGCCCGCCACTTTCTCGGCCAGGTAGTCCGCGTCCGCCTCGGTGTCGTCCTTCGAAACTCCCAGAAGTACCAGCAGTCCGTGGCCGATCTCGCCTACCACCTGGTCATCCACTTCGACTCGCGCGCTTCGCACACGCTGCAATATGGCGCGCACGGTAACCCCCTTGCGGCTCTCGGCGACCCAAGGGGCGAGCGGAGGAAAGCCGGCGGTTTTTCGGCCGCTCCCGATTTGGGATAATGGAGAGCCCTTCCCCGAACGGAGTCAACATGATCGAGAGCTATGCTTACTCGAGAGCCGGATTGCTGGGAAACCCCAGTGACGGTTTCTTCGGCAAAACTATCTCGCTACTCGTACGTAACTTTCGTGCCCGAGTTTTACTTTATCCTAGCGCCCGCCTCGAAATAAAGCTCTCCAAAGCCGACACCCCGGTCTTTGACAGCCTGAACGACCTGTACCAGGTTACCCATTGGAGAGGCTATTACGGAGGCGTCCGCATTCTTCAGGCGCTGATTGTCCGCTTTATCGACTATTGCCGCGAGCGGGGCATCGAGCTTCCCGATCGTAACTTCACCATCGAATACGACACCAACATACCACTGCGATTGGGAATGGGTGGATCGAGTGCGATTATTACCGCCGCTTTACGGGCTCTTACCGCATACTACGACATAGAAATCCCGAAACCGGTTCAGGCCAACCTCGCTCTGGAGACGGAGACCCGGGAGTTAGGAGTCGGCGCCGGCCTCCAGGACCGTGTCGTCCAGGTCTACGAAGGCCTGGTCTACATGGATTTCGCCCAATCTCTGATGGAGACGCAAGGCTGGGGACTGTACGAGAATCTCGACCCGGCACTGCTTCCGAACCTGTATGTGGCCTACCGCACTAGTCTCAGCGAGGGAACGGAGTTATTCCACAACGACGTCCGCCAACGCTGGCGCGCCGGCGACCGGCAGGTGATCGAGGCCATGAAGACCTGGGCGGGCTTCGCGGAGGAAGGGCGGCAGGCGTTGATCGGGCGGGACTATAAAACGCTCAACCGGCTGATCAATGCAAATTTTGACCTTCGCACTACCATCTACCGGCTGAGCGAAGGGAACCTGGAGATGATCCGCACGGCCAGGAGCGCCGGCGCCAGCGCAAACTTCGCCGGCTCGGGCGGGGCGATTGTCGGCGCCTACGAGGAGGAAGGCGTGTTCCGGGCGCTGTGCGAGAAAATGGCGCGAATCGGCGTGGCGGTGATTCAACCGAAGATCTTGCCATCCGAACCGAGTGGTCCCAAAAATTCGAACGCATAATCGGCCAGTCGGAAGACCAATAGCCGGATACGTTGAAAAGTGCGGTTGAGTCGGCTGCCCTTTGCTGATGTATCTTCCGCAGTTGGACGATGCCGGATCGCACATTGTCAACCAGTGCGGAGGGCCGTCATCGGGTCGATCCGCGAGGCTCGCCGCGCCGGGATATACCCCGCAACCAACGCCACGACACCGAGTAACAGAAAGATGCCGGCAAAAGTCGCCGGGTCGGTTGGCTCGGTTCCGAACAGGAGCGATTCAATCCATCTGGCGGCGGCCAGGGAGCCCAGGCTTCCTACCGCTATTCCGGCGAAAGCCAGTTTCATCGCTCTTGCGATTACGCCGAGCTGCACGCGCGGAGCGGTGGCGCCCAGCGCCATGCGGATGCCGATTTCCTGCGTTTGCCGGGCGACCGAATAGGAGATGACGCCGTAAACCCCCAGCGAGGCCAGAATCAGGCCCAGCGCCGCAAAGCTCGCCACCAGCAGCACGAAGAAGCGCCGAGGCGACACAGAGTGGTCCACAATCTGCCGGAGAGGGCGAAACTCGGCGGCGGGCTGGGCCGGATTCAGCGATCGCAGCCTCGCCATCACGCTGGAAGCGAGGGCCTCCGGCGGCAGCTTCGTGCGGACCACCAGCTCCGCTCCTTCGGGATCGGCCTGCATCGCGGGCAGATACATCTCCGGTCCGGCCGAAGTTTCCAGGCTGTGCTCCCGAACATCGGAGATGACGCCAATCACCCGCGTGTCTCCATCACCCGTCAACGCGAGGCGGCCGAGCGGGTCTTCGCCGGCCCAAAAACGCCTGGCAGCGGCCTGGTTGAGAATAACCACGCGCTCGCTTTTGGAGTCGTCGTGCCAGGTGAAGTCGCGGCCCTCTTTCAAATGCATGCCCATGGCGCTCAGGTACCCCGGCGTCACGATCCGGACCAAAGCGCCGCGCACCACTTCTCTGCCATATTCCTTACCCTTTGCAGCGAGCCCCCAGCTCCGGTTGCGGCCCAGCGGAAGCATGTCGGTGATGCCGGCGGCCTCGACCCCGGGAATCGACTCGATGTTCCGCACCATCTCGTGCAAGACCACGCCCCGCCGTTCCCGGTTGCCTCCATCGTCGTAGTCCACCTTGATCACGGCGGCCCGGCTCGGCTGGAAACCAAGATCCACGTCCAGGACATTCAGAAAACTTCGCAGCAGCAGGCCGGCTCCGATCAGCAGCACGCAGGCGAGCGCCACTTCGGAGATCACCATTACGGCGCGCAGGCGTTCGTACTTCCGGCCGGTGGTGGTTCCGTGGCCGCTGTCTTTGAGCGAATTCTGTAGATCGGCGAAAGGGATGTTCAGCCCGGGAGCCAGGCCGAAGAGCAGGGCCACGGTCACGGTGATGAGCAGCGTCCATAAGAGAGCGGCCCGGTCCACGCTCACGCTGCTGAGCAGAGGAAGCGCTATCGACCCCTGATGCGCCAGATACGTCGTGATCGCGAAAGCCAGGCCCAGACCCAACAAGGCCCCGGCGCCCGACAAGATCGCGCTTTCCATCAGAAGCTGGCGGAGCAGCCTGCCCCGTCCCGCCCCCAAGGCGCTGCGCAGGGCAAATTCCTTGCTCCGGGCGGCGGCACGCGCCAGCATCAGGTTCGACAGGTTCACACACACGATGAGCAGAATCAGACCCACCGCGCACCACAACACAATCAGCGACCGGCGTAGCTTCCCACTGACAAAATCTTTGAGCCCCGTGATGGTCGATGTATAGTCGCCCCACCATTCCTTATGAGCAGCCTTGAGCTGCGGAAACACGATATCCGCTTCGGCCTGCGCCTGGGCCACACTCACCCCAGGCTTCAGGCGGCCAACCAGGGCAAGCGTGTTCCCCCAGTTGCGGATGTCGTCCATGATGGCCGGAACATAGATGTCTATCTTGACGCCCGGGGCAAACACCGAACCGAAATCGAAGGTCGCGGGAAGAACCCCGACCACCGTCGCATCGACCGTGGCCGCCTGTTGATGCAGCGCGATCGCCTGACCCACGATCTCCGGATCGGCGGCGAGGTGGCGTTGCCAGAAGGCGTGGCTCAGCACAACCGCGGGCCGGCCGCCCTTGCTACATTCCTCTTTCGAAAAAAGTCGCCCTAGCTCCGGCCGGACGCCCAATGTCTGAAAGAAGTTTTCGGACACCATCACGCCGGCCAAGGGCTGCGGCTCGCCGCGACCCGTCAGCGTGAACTCCCCGTTGCCGAGGAAGGGGTTGTAACTGGCGACCTGCTGGAAGGAATGGTTGTGGCGCTGGAACTCTTCATACGCCGCGACGGTGTAAGTGACGAGGCTAAGATCTGGCGCCTGTTGACCCGCTGCCGGCGACTGGCGCCCGGAAGTAAACCAGGTAAGCTGCCTTGCATCGGGAAATGGCAGCGGTCGCAGCAATACGGTGTTCACTACGCTGAATACCGCCGTGTTGGCGGCGATACCCAGGGCCAGGATCAACACCGTGACAATTGTAAATCCACGGTCCTTTCGCAGCGTCCGGAAGCCGTAGCGAAGATCCTGCGCGTAAGCGCCCCAATAATCCTTCCGCTGTACGCTCCGCTCCCTTTGCCGGCCCAACCGTTCGCCCGCTTCTTCGACTGCCCTGAGATCGCCGAACTGCCGCTCGGCTTCACGCTCGGCCGCGTCCCGGCTCCAGCCCTGCTCGAGCAGGTCGTCCACCTTGGCCTGCAGGTGGAACCGCACTTCGTCCTTCACATCAGCAGCCGGATCGGGGCCGAACAGGCGCATATACCGACGCCAAAACGGGATGCGTGCCATCAGCTTTCCTCCCCCAGGGGAGACCGCGTAGCGGCGAGCATCTTGCCTACCGCGGCGGCATAGGCTTCCCAGGTCTTGGATTCCTGACGTAAGTGGCGGCGGCCTTCGGAGGTTAGCCGGTAATACTTGGCCTTTCGGTTGTTCTTCGAAAGGCCCCACTCGGCCTCCACCAGCCCCTTGCTCTCCAAACGCCACAATGCCGGATAGAGAGTGCCTTCCTCGACCAACAGCGCTTCGTCGGTTTGGCGGTGGATGAGGCGCGTTATGGCATACCCGTGCAGCGGACCCCAAGCCAGCGCCTTGAGGATGAGAACGTCCAGCGTACCGCGAATCAGTTCAAGCTGAGTCTTATCCATCGGGTCCCCTATGGTTCCTAGGGAAAGTCTCGCACGTTTCCCCTGTGAACGCAAGGGGAGACACACGCGCCGGATGGGGACGGCCCTTGGCGCGGTTTCCCGATCACGCAGACCAGAGATTTAGGGGCTTTTCCGGACGAAGAAGATCACTCTCCCGTCGTCGTCTACCAGCCGCCATCCGGCACTGGTTTTCAGAACCGTGGCGAGAGGCCAATCGACGGGAATGAAGATCGATTCCACGCGGTATTTGTCCAACAGGCGTTGCCAGTCGAAGCGGGCCATGTACAGCGCCATATAGTCGTTTCCGATCGAGGGGCCGTAAAAGTCGCTCCTTCCGTCGGCAAACACCCTCTGGCGGGGATAATTCACGAACAGAAGGTAATCGCCCCATTCGTCGGAAGTCAGCACCCGGCTGGCGGCGAGCTGCTCCCGATGCCGGGCCACGGAATCAACGGGAAAGATGACGGCCGGAAAATCGGTGGGCCAAGGGATAGGCTGATTCACCAGGAGAAGCCCGGCCACGATCGCGGCGCACCAGACCCCGGGGAACCGGAACGCGGGGGTCATGTCCCGTTCCAGGGCTGCGAGAATTCCCACCAGCGACCGTTTGCCATGCCTGGACGACCACGCGCGCCAGTAGCCGCTCAGTTCCGCGGACGCAATCGGGACGGCGATGATCGCGAAAATGGTGGCGTGCCGGATGCTGGTGAGCGCCTCATGCGCCCAGAAAAGTATCAAGAGCACCTCGGTAATGCGGCGTTTTTTCAACAGCAGGCCGCAACACACCAACCCCAAAAGGAGCAGGACTTCAAATTGCATCTGGTTTTCGGTGCGGAATGTCGGGGCTTGAAATTCCTGGATCATGCTCCTGATCCAGTCCGATCGCAAATACTGCAACAGGTGCCGGTGAAGCTGCCAGCCATAGGGGTTCACCAGCGACGCCGCGAGGCACGCCGCCGCCACCGTCGCGTAGCGCGCGGCCTTTCGGAACCCGGCGCGGCGCGGCGCCGGTTCAAGCAAGGTTTCAATCGCCTGACCAACGGCCACCAACCCGGCACAGGCGATCAGGGAAAGGAACCCGCCGTGAAGGTTGGTCCACACGGCCGTCAACGGCACCAGCAGCCACAGCCAACGAGTAGAGCTTCGCCGGTCGATCTCAATCAGCCAGACCGATAACACCAGCAACAGCAGCGTGAACACGTGGGGGCGGGCCAGAAAGTGGATCGAAGCGGCGCCGGTGGCCAGTTGCGCCAACACCAGCGTCACCAGCATGGAACCACCCCGCCATAGAGTTTGCAGGAACAACAGGACGCAGGCCGACACGCACAGCAGCGCCGCCAACAGAACCACGCCTTTTAATGCCATTGCCCGGAAGGCCAGCGCAAATACGACGTCGCTCAACCATTCCCAGGCGTACCAGGGTTGCCCCGCCCTGGTAAAGGAGTACGGATCGACCGTCGGAACCGTGCGCGTGTCCAGGATGTGTTCCCCGGTGCGGATGTGCCAGCCGGCGTCGCCATCGGCGAGCAGCGAGGCCAGGCCGTACTTGCCGGCAAAGAAGAGGACGGCGAGCAATGCCACGAACAGGACATCGGTCAACGAGGGCCGCAGGAAGAAGAGCCGCCGCGACCGCGCCTGAGTCGGCTGCGTTGCCGCATCCGAGTCTGCCGCCGCATCAGTTCCGTTCGAAGGCGCTACGACGGCTGGTTCCGCCGGCTGCAGCATGTTTTCCATGGCTCATTACCTGTCCGCCGGCGTCCCGTTCCCAACCACTGGCACGATTGCCAGACGGTGCCCGCAAAGGGCCGATAGCATGTTCGGCTTCCTTCGAAGAACGCGGCTTCCAGCGATTTCCGGTGCACCAGCGGGTGTCGTTCAGCTCCGGGACGCCCGGACACGGCGATCGCCATCCTTCGGCAGTTCTCGTAGATTCCACGCTCTACTTCTAACGGCTTATCGGAGCCAAAACTTGAGGGTTATTGTGGAGAACCGGCGGGCAGGATCGCGGGCGGAGCGGGTGCTGCTAGCCCGAGATGGCTAAGGTTTTCTGTTCCGGGGCGGCCTCTACCTCAGGCGGGCCCCCCAAGCTCTGGTCCCCGATGGACAGCTCCATCCGGTCGCGAACACCGGTCTTTTCGAAGACATGCATCAGATGGACCTTCACGGTCCCCTGGGCGATGGACAACTCTTTGGCGATCTCCCGGTTGGTCATGCCCCTGTTTACCAGGCGCACAATGTCTCTTTCGCGAGGCGTCAGCCGCGGGTCGCTGCGGCGGTAGTGTTGCTTGGGCGCCGGCGCGCTGGAAACACCGTCCACCCAGATCTTGCCGTCACGGATGCAACGCAGACATTCGAGCAATGCATGCACGGTGGCCTGCTTCCCGACGATGCCATCGACGCCCGCTTCCATCAGGCGGAATCTCTCAAGGTCTTCAACCTTGGTCACCCAGACCGCGGTCTTAACAGGCAACGCGGAGCGGCGAACCTCACCGAGAAACTGGATTACCGGTCGGAGACCGGCTGATTGATCCACCAGGAAGAGCTCCGGGCGAATGTTCAGCAATTGCGGAAGAGCCAGGTCGAGGCTCTCGACGCAGCCCGCGAATTCCAGATCCGGAGCGGCGTTGAGGACCCTTTTGAGCCCCTCCAATACGATCGGATGAGCCTCACACACGAAAACACGAGCCAATGTCACGGTGTTGTCCTAATGAGCGCTATCGGCATCTGAACGGGAAGAGATTAGCGCCCGGGGCACGTTTCAACGTTCCCTGACACAAACCGGTACTCGCGCTATCTGTTTGCTAAGAAAGAACATCGAGGTCAATCCAAGGGTAACTTCTTAGGCCGCCGACTGACTCCACACCCGAGCCGGTGGAATTGCCGCAAGTGCCCACCGCTGGCTGGCCGCCGCAGCGGGTTGACACCAGTGCCTCCGTCGCGGTCGCGTGCCCTGGTGGGGACGTGATTTCAGGACTTCCAGCCGACATCAGTCAACACTTCGCTGGCTGCCAGCACGGTGTTTGCATGCAACAGAACGGTGTCGCCGAGAAAGTGGGCGTATCCGCCCGCCAGCGTGACGGCGACCGGAATCCGTTGCGCCAGCGCCACTTCGAACACATAGGTGTCGCGGGCTTTCATCCCCTGGATAGTCAGGGAAAGCCCGCCCAGTTGATCGTCAAAGTACGCGTCCGATCCGGAAACGTATACGACCAGGTCCGGCCGGAAGCCCGCCACCGCCGCCCCGTAAGCGTCGCGTAGCCTGGCCAGGTACTCGGCGTCGTGTACTCCGTCGTTCAGGTGGACGTCGATACTGGAGGGAGGCTTCTCGGAAGGGTAGTTGTTCCGCTGGTGGAGCGAGACGGTGAACACCGACGGATCGTCCCGGAATATGGTGGCGGTGCCGTTGCCCTGGTGGACATCGCAATCGATCACCAGCGCCTTTCGAATCCGTTTTTCGTTTTGCAGCACCCGGATGGCCACCGCCATGTCGTTAATCGCGCAGAACCCTTCCCCGTGGCCGGGGAAGCCGTGGTGAAACCCGCCTCCGATGTTGACGCCGATGCCGCGGTCGAGCGCTTCCCGGGCGGCCAAGAGCGTTCCTCCGGCTGCCAGGTAGAAAGCCTCTACCATCCTGCGGGAGTAAGGGACCTCGAGCCGCAGAATGTCTTGATAGGAGAGTGTGCCGGTCTCCAGCTTTCGGACCCAGTCGGCGGTGTGGACTAACAGGAGTTGCTCGCTAGTGACGGGCTCCGGCGTCAGAAAGTCCGCCGGTTCGGCGGCGCCGTCCCGCAGCAGCTTTTCCTTAATCAGGCGATACTTTTCGCTGGGGAAAACGTGCCGGCCGAAGTTGAGGTCATAACCGTCATGGTAGACCAGCCGGAACGGCAACATGGAAGTTAGTCTACTACCGACTGCGTTTGCTCCGCCTGGAGGATTGTGATCACCGCCACGTTGTAAATGTCTTCCGGAGAGGCGCCTCTGGTCAGATCGTTTGCCGGCTTGGCTAGACCTTGGATAAATGGACCGATGCTCACGGCGTCCCCCAGCCGCTCCACCAGTTTCACACCGATGTTGGCGGAAGCGAGGCCGGGGAAGATGAGTGCGTTGGCATGGCCGGCCACCGTCGAACCGGGCGCTTTGAAGCGGCCGACGGCGTCCACCAGTGCCGCGTCGGCCTGCAATTCGCCGTCTATGTGAAGATCGGGCTGGCGCGCCGCAACGATTCTTCGGGCTTCGAGCACCCTCTGGACAAAAGGATGCCTGGCGCTCCCTTTGGTCGAAAAAGACAGCAGCGCAACCACCGGTTCCACGTCCAGCAGGGCCCGAACCGTTCCGGCGGTTGCGATCGCGATATCGGCGAGTTGCGACGGCGTCGGATCGATCACCAGTGCGGGGTCGGCCATGGCAAGCACCCCGCCCGCCCCGCATTCCGGATGGTGCGTGCATACGATCATCACTCCGGAAACGGTTTTGATCTTCGGCGGAGTGCCAATCACCTGGAGCGCCGGCCGCATGGTTTCGGCGGTGGAAGTGGCCGCCCCACCCACGAACCCATCGGCGTCTCCCGCGGCCACCATCAGACAGGCGTAATAGAACGGTTTACGGGCCACCGCGGCCGCCTCGGCTTCGGTAACGCCGCGCGAGCGCCGCCGTTCCCAGAACAAACGCGCGTAATTCTGTATCCGCGAACATTTGTCCGGTTCGATGAACCGCACGCCCGCTGGGGCGCCGGCCGGAGCCGGGCCGACGAGGATGGGTTCGGCCAAGCCTTCCGAGGCCACGCGGGCGGCGGCTTGAATCACCCGCGGATCGGTCCCCTCGGGAAAGACAATTCGTTTCTGCGGTTTGATTCTGCGTGCCCTTTCCACCTGGGCGGCAAGGAACCTGACAGCCGACGGAGGAGTGCGCATAAGTACACCATTTTACAGCGGAGCACGATTGCCGGCCGCGGCCGGCCGCTCCCCGCTTTCTTGCCGCCCGCGACATGCGCGCTATAAACTGGATCAGTGTTGATCGCGGGAGCCGGTTCCCGGCCATCGTGCCGTGCGTACCGCTTCGTTCGCGTTCCGCGGGATGGCGGTGAGGTTCACTCGACGCCCGCGGAGCCCGAGCGGTTCGGCGATGCGTGTGGCGGGGGTTCCGCCTGCGTTTTTCGTTCATAGGGAATTAAAGGAAAAGCAAAATGAGAAGAAAGGTTACTGTTGTAGGCGCCGGTAATGTCGGTGCCACGTGCGCCCTGCGCATCGCCGAGAAGGAGCTCGCAGATGTCGTGCTGGTTGACATCGTAGAAGGCGTTCCGCAAGGCAAAGCTCTCGACCTGCTCCAGTCGGGTCCTGTCCAAGGCTACGACCTGGCTCTGACGGGAGCTAACGATTACTCGCCCACCGCAAATTCCGATGTGGTCGTCATCACCGCCGGTTTCCCGCGCAAACCGGGAATGAGCCGCGACGATCTGCTGATGGCCAACTACGACGTGGTGAAGGCTGCCACCGTGGAAGCAGTGAAGCACTCTCCCAACTGCATCATCGTGGTTGTCACCAATCCGCTGGACGCCATGTGCTGGACGGCGTTCACCGTGTCCGGCTTCGCCCGCAACCGGGTGGTCGGAATGGCCGGCATTCTGGACACCTCCCGCTTCCGTACTTTCATTGCCGAGAAACTGGGCGTCTCGATGGGTAGTGTGCAGGCGCTGGTGCTCGGCGGTCACGGCGATACGATGGTCCCGTTGGTGCGCCTCAGCACCGTGGGCGGCATTCCTCTCACGGAGCTGCTGGACGAAAAGACCATCGCCGAGCTGGTCGCCCGGACGCGCGCCGGCGGAGCCGAGATCGTGAAGTACCTGAAGACGGGCAGTGCCTATTACGCCCCCGCCGCGGCCACCGTCGAGATGGTGGAATCCATCCTGAAAGACAAGGGGAAAGTTCTGCCGTGCGCCGCATACTTGCAGGGCGAATACGGAATCGACGGCCTGTTTGTCGGCGTTCCGGTCAAACTCGGGGCGGACGGAGTGGAAAAGGTCTACGAGGTGCGGTTACTCGAAGACGAAAAGGCCGCGCTCGCGGCCAGCGCGAAGGCCGTGCAGGAATTGATAAACGTTCTGAAGGCGAAAACAGCCTGAGCTTCCGCGCCGGACCGGTGGGCGCCGGACACGCCGGACGCCCACTTGCGGCGGAAGATCGCCGAAGTCTCTAAAGTTTCGCTTTTGCGAGGCCGATGCGTTAACTATCACCTTGCGATGGCGGAGTTAAGGCTTTGAACGAAACTCAGGTCATACAGGCCATCCTTATCGTAGTTGCCGTAGCGGTCGTTCTTGCGATGATCTATCACCGGAACCGGGCTCGAAAGAAACGTCCTTGACCCGCATCGCCGCGGGATGTTCCGGCCACCCCCCCTCCGTTCCGCGATCGTGACGATTTCAAAGACAGCCGGGAGTATCATCTGGGTGTGGCGAACCCGCCCGGCGCCAGCTTTCCTCTCCGCGCCGTCCCAGCTTGACGTTCGGTAGAATATGTTCTGGCGCGCGTTGGCTCGACAGTAGGCCACAGTTCGCTGTTATCAAGGAGCGGAATTTCGAAAGGGTCGCCACAGCGATCCGCCACATCGGCGGCACGGAATCCGGCAATGGCTGCACGCGGCAGATCAGGCAAGCTACCCGCATTCGAGGCTACGCCTCGCATCGATACCCGCCACGCTTGCTTCCGCCTGAGCGTTCGCAGCTCGGCCATCCATCGCTGGGGGGTGTACGCGGAGGAGGCCATTCCGGCCCGGCGAAAGGTGGTGGAGTACACTGGCGAACGCATCAGCCGCCGCGAAGCAAAGCGGCGCTACCAGAAGAACCGCAAGCTGAACTACCTTTTCACTCTGGATTCCTACTGGACCATCGACGGATCGGTGGGCGGCAGCGGTGCGGAATATATCAATCACTGCTGCGATCCGAACCTGGAGGCGCGCATCATGAAGGGCCACATCCTTTACATGAGCAGGCGCCGGATTTTGCCCGGCGAAGAACTCACCGTCGATTACCACTTTGACAGGGACGTTCCGAAAGTGCCGTGCGAGTGTGGCGCACGGAATTGCCGCGGCACCATCAACGTGACCGAATAGCCCACCTTTGTCCCGAGCCGAGAGGCGAATAAAAAGAGAAGAGCTCCTAAGGGAATAGAGGAGAATAGCCGAATTACTTCATGTCGGCTGATGCCACGGCCGATATCAGGAAAGCCCGCTGAGGCATCCGCGGAGTAGAGTCGAAGCCGCCCTCCGGAAGGGCCTTCGTTCGTGCCAGTCCTTCTTAAGTTCCATAGGCACTTGCTGATGGAAGATCCGTCGTCTGCTTGGCCATTCGGCGGCTGTCGCACGGGGGATTGGCCACGGCCACTTACAAGCACAGCGCGCGGGTGAAGATCGACAGCAGAGACCCAAAGGACGAAGTTCGTTTTGAATCTTCGGGTTTCAGTGCCTTTCCGTTAAGGCGGTTGGCCAGCGCCAGCAGTCCCTTGCTCAAGGGGCTGCTTCCGCTGAGCGGTCTGCCTTCCACCAAGGCATTCTGGAGTTCCTCGTACTCACTCGGGAGCGTCTGAAAAATCTCCGTATGCAAGGCAGCCTGGATCACTTCGGTAGTTACGCCAACCTCGCGGTGGTAGCGGTTCACCACGATCCGCACTTTCGAGCGGTCCACCCGGTTGCGATCGAAATAGGAAAGCGTTCTCTGCGCCGCCTGAACTGCCGGAAGCTCGTTGGTGGTTACCAGCAACAGCGTATCGCACAGACGCGCCAGCGAAATGCTCCATGCCCCGTACGGCGAACCACAGTCGACCACGATGTGGTCGTAGGTTTGGCGGGCGAAGTTGATAATCTGGGCCGGGTCCTGCAGTTCGTCAATCCCATGCACCGGCTTTTCCGGTGCAAGAAGAACGTCGATGCCGCGATGGTGGGTTACCATGCCCTTGAAGATATCGGCATCCATGTTGCCCGACCGGCTGAGCGCCTCGGTGAAGTTGTAGCTGGCTTTTACCTTCAGGAGGAAGGCCTGTATCCCGGAGAAGGGATCGAGATCCGCCAGCAGGACCCTCGGTTTCTTGCTGTGTTTGACCTGGAAGGCCAGGTTGCACGCGATGGTGCTGGCTCCGCAGGCTCCCTTGGCAGGCACCACACAGATGACCGAACCAAGGTCTTGACCGCCCCCTACCCCGGCGGGGTGCTGGTTGGCCACCCGCTCCAGAACCGGAACGATTTGTTCGGAGGTGACCGGACTCAGCAGGAACTCCAACGCCCCCAACCGAAGGCAACGCAGGATCAGGTCCGGGTTGTTCTCTCGCAGCACGGCCACGATGGGGACGGCGTCATTCAACTGAATCAACGAGGGGATCAACGCCAGCGCCCACTCCCGGTTGGTGTCCACATCCAGCAGGCAAAGATTCGGCGCGTGGGATTCGACCAAGTCCATCAGAACGTCATGCTTCGGATACTCCCCGACCTCGACGATATTGACGCAGGTCAGATGATCGGAAAGCAAGGGCTTCAGGGACGCGGTAAGTTCCTGGTTGGGACAGATTTCCAGTACTTTCCAGTTACCAGGAATTCTGGTGATGGAATTTGTGGACATATCAATGACAGTCGGCGGAACTTGGTTACCACTAGCTGTATCGGCGGGTTTAGAGACGAACATGAGGGCAACCTAAAGCAAATAGGACTACTACTTCCTGGGCCTTGGCCGATAAGCCCATCGGAACAGCGGGCTAGCCGGGCTAGCGTATCCGCCTTATTGAGGCGGACCAGAACCGGCGGCAAAGTGGGTGGCCATGAGATTCCGGAGTATCGGGAGGCGCGAATGGGATTCCCGGAAACTTCAGCCTGGCGTGCCAACGCAGCCGGCGCATTTCGCGGGTGGCTCCTCCCTCCGGTGGTGGTTGGTTGGGATGGGCGTTGTTCCGGGAATGGTCGCCGGTTCCCGGCTTTCCGAGAGCCCGGCAGACGTCCGCGCCGCTCCCGAGCCACCAGCCGGACCGTCGCCACCACCCGCTTCGAGCAAGGCCCGCTTCGAGCAAGGAAAGACCAGCCGGTTCTTTCCATCCGCTGTGAGAGCCGGGTCTCGACTTCGGATCTGCCGGGCGGGTCTTGATGGCGCGGAACAGGTTGCAGATTTTGACAAAAGCGGCCGGATGGGCTTTCGCCCATCCCAGGCAGGAGCAACAGGAACAGCAGCCCCAAGTAAAAGGGCCGCTTTCCAAAACCGGTCGAGCTTGGATGAGAAACATGGATCAGACTCAAGTGCTTGGAGAAAATAGAAGCAAGACGGTGGCGATTTGCGACACCCAGCCGGTAACGGCGGAAGGGGTACGGGCCCTGCTGGAGCCCGCCGACAACTTCCGATTTCTCTGGGGCGTTGACAGTTTGTCGCTCGGAATCGAGCGCTGCCGCTACCAGCGCCCCGACTTGTTGGTGGTAGATAAAGGATTTGGCCTGCAGGATGTGATGCGCGCCCTTGACACAATTCGTCAGTTCCCCGATTCGCCGTCGCTCGTGGTTTGGGGTGTCTCGGTCACCGAGGCCGAGGCGGTGCGTCTGTTTCAGGCGGGCGCGCGGGGCGTCATGCGCAAAGGGGTCAACGTCGCTTCTCTGCTGGCATGTCTGGGGTCGGTTGCGTCAGGCTCAACCTGGCTGGAAGGCACGGTGTTCCGCGATTTCAGCGACCGCACCTACGGCTCGCGCTCCGACCTGACGCCTCGGGAGCAGCAGGTCATGGAATTGGTGGAACAGGGCATGAAAAACCGCGAGATCGCGCGGGAGCTGGGTATCCGCCCCGGAACCGTCAAGATCCATTTGAAGCACATCTTCGAGAAGACCGGTGTTCGCGGCAGATACGGTCTGGCGCTTTCCGGGATGCGCCAGCGATTGTCTTCGCCAGAGCTGGCCGGCTCGCTGGCCTAGCCTGAATCCCGATGGTTTAGCGGCGCTCAACCTGGACGCCGGGATGCACCCCGGACTACTTGCGGCAGGTGAAGACCAGCGCTGGCGGAACGTTCCGCAAAACCCGCTTCGCGCTGATATTGGGGAAGTACGCCTTCAGGAACGCTCTCGCGTCAAACCGTCGGATTCGTAGTTTGGGCAAGTCCGGCACCGGCGCCAGCGACGTCAGATATTGGTATTGGGTCATAACCCCACCCGGCGACAGGCAGGCTTCCACCTGGTGGACAATCCGCACGCGTTCCTCCGTGCGCATACCGGTAAGACCGAGTGATGAAATTACCGCCTGAATGGTGCCGGCATTGTGAGCCTTCAGTTGGGCCAGCAGTTCCGAGGCATCGGCATGCAACAGGGTCAAACGCCGGTCCTGGCAACTGGCCCGTAAATGCTGCACGAAATTCCGGTTAATTTCCAGAACAAACAGGCGAGAATCGGGAGTCATCCGCCGCAGGATCTCCTGCGTGATGACCCCGGTACCGGAGCCGAGTTCCACTACGTTGAGTTTCTTTCGAAAATCCACCTGGTCGAGCATGGCTTCCGCCAAAAAGCGCGAGCTGGGCATCACGGAAGCTGTAACGCGGATCGTACGAAAGGACTCCCGCAAGAACAGCCGATAGGCAAGGCGGGCACCGGGCCGCCTGGTATTCTCAGGACTGGGCGCCGTCATCGTCTCCAACATCAATTGGCTCATGGGATCTATTCATAGTACCGCTATATGCTGGACCGGCAGTAACGCATCGGCGCTTGTCCCCGGCGAGTTTACCTTAGTTCTTATCCGGTGACGACGTTATTTTCGCCGAAAAACCCACTTGCCGGCGCTCGTGGCCGGAGAACGGGACGCGCGGACCAGATGGTTCGGTGGCCGCCCTTCGAGGCTTGGTTCCGGGAACTCCGTCGCCGGATTCACCGCTAACATCCGGAGTTGTGCTCAGCGGCTCGGAACGGATTCAAAACTAGCCTATTGAGGGGATGTTCCACCCCTTCTTCAAGTTACGGAGCAACCGAAGCTCCGGTTGGGGCGTCTTATCCAAAAGGCGTCTGTCTGCTCGAAAACCTTGAGAATCATGCAGCCTGTTGACGGCAACTGGATGATCGAGGCGGTGGGCCTCTCCAAGTACTATCGCGACTTCGCGGCGGCCCGTGACGTCACTTTCAGCGTTCCTCGCGGGCAGGTGGCGGCCTTCCTCGGTCCCAACGGAGCCGGCAAATCCACCACCATGAAGCTGCTCACGGGCTACCTGTCGCCCTCGGCCGGGACGGCTCGCATCGCCGGTTTCGACGTCCACACCGACCGCCTCAAAAGCGCAGCCCGCCTGGGCTATCTGCCGGAAAATGGTCCGCTCTACCCGGAGATGACCCCGCTCGGTCTGCTGCGCTTCCTGGGCGAAGCGCGCGGGTTGCCCGCCTCGCGGCTGCGCGCACGCATCGACACCGTGGTGGGGCAGTGCGCCCTGGAAGAGGTTATCGAGAAGAGCATCTCGAAGCTCTCGAAAGGCTATCGGCAGCGGCTCGGGATGGCCCAGGCGATTCTGCACGAGCCTGACGTTCTGATTCTCGACGAGCCCACCACCGGCCTCGACCCCAACCAGATTCACGACGTTCGCCAACTCATCCTGGGGCTCGGCCGCACCAAGACCATACTGCTCTCCACCCACATTCTCCAGGAGGTGGAAGCGGTGGCCGGCCGCGTCATCCTGATCAATGCCGGCCGCGTGGTCCTGGATGGCACGCCCCGGGAAATGCTCGAACACGGCTCGACTCTCGAAGAGGCTTTCTACAAACTCACGGGCGCCCGCAAGCCGGAACCCGAACTGAAGGAGGAGGAATGCCCGGCAGAGGACGCGTAGTTGCAGCCGTTTTCAAGCGCGAATTCTTCAGTTACTTCTCCAGTCCGACCGGCTACGTCTTCATCACCCTGTTCGTGTTTCTCAGCGCCGTGGCCGCGTTCTGGCAGGAACAGTTCTTCCTGAACAACCTCGCCAACCTGGAGCAGTTGAATCGCTACTTTCCCTACCTGCTGGTGTTCCTGTGTCCCGCCATCACCATGGGATTGTGGGCCGAGGAACGCAAGCAGGGCACCGAGGAGCTGCTGCTCACCCTGCCCGCCGCCAACTGGGAGCTACTCATCGGCAAATACCTGGCGGCGCTGGGCGCCTACTCGGTGGCGCTGGCGTTTTCGCTGAGCCACCTGGTGGTGCTGTGGTGGCTTGGCAACCCGGACGCCGGGTTGATGTTTTCCACCTACCTGGGTTACTGGCTGATGGGCGCCGCGCTGCTGCCGCTGGGCCTGCTGGCTTCACAGCTTACCGATAACCTGACGGTGGCCTTCATTCTCGGTTCGCTTTTCTGCGCCATCCCGGTATTTCTCGAGCACGCCGGCACGCTGCTGACCGGACACGCCGCCCGCGTGGCCGAGCGGCTCTCGGTCGTCTCGCAGTTCCACGATCTTTCCGACGGCATCGTCACTTTGGGGGCGGTGGTCTACTTCGGTGCCCTGGCCGCGGCTGGCCTGTATTGGAACATCCTGCTGGTGGGCCGCCGGCGATGGCCGAAACGGAAGGGAGAGCGGCGTCTCGAACCGCATTACGCCATGCGCAGTTTCTGCGCGCTGCTGATCGCCGCGGCCGGCGCCACCCTCGCCTCCACTACGGGTCTGCGCGCCGACGTCACCTCGGAACAGATCCACTCGCTCTCGCCGGCTACGCGGACGCTGATTCAAAGCATCGATCCCAGCCGTCCGGTCTTCATTCAGGCCTATTTCAGCCCCGAAGTGCCCCGTAGCTACATCGCGGTGCGCCGCAACCTGGTTTCGTTTCTTCGCGAGTTCGAGGCGGAAGGCAAGGGCCGCGTGCTGCCACACATCGTCGAGACGCTGAAATATACTCCGGAAGCGCGCGAGGCGCGCGAGCGCTACAACATCGAACCGCACCGCGTGTCGCTGGCCGAAGAGGACAGCACCACGAATAACGAGATCTTCCTGGCCCTCGTGTTCACCTGCGGCCCGCGGGAGTTCGTCATCCCCTTCTTCGATCGGGGGCTGCCCGTCGAGTATGAGCTGATGCGCTCCATCCGCGTAGTTTCGGGCGCCCGGAGGCGCAAGGTGGGCGTGCTCCAGACCGGCGCCAAGCTCTTCGGCGGATTCGATTTCGAGAGTCGCAAGGAAACCCAGGATTGGGACATTATCGGAGAACTGAAGAAGCAGTACGACGTCGCGCAGGTTTCCCCCGACAGCGACTACCCCCAGGACCTGGACGCGCTGGTCGCCGTCGAGCCGACGTCTCTCACCCAGCCGCAGGTGGACCGTCTGACGGCCTACGTGAAGACGGGCAAGCCTGTGCTCGTGCTGCTGGACCCGATGCCGGCGTTCAACCTGACGATGTCGCCCGAATACAGCCGGGTGGCGGCCAACACCGAAGGGCCGGTCCCTACACCCGTCTTACCCAACGTGAAAGCCCTGCTCGCGTCGCTGGGCGTCGAGTGGCCGATGGACCGCGTGGTCTGGGACACCAACAATCCGCATCCGCAGCTCAGCACCGTGCCGCCCGAGATCATTTTCATCAGCCGCACCGGCGGCGCCTCGCAGCCGTTTCAGGAAAAGGACGAGGTTACCTCCGGCCTGCAGGAAGTTGTGCTCCTGTTCGCCGGCGAGTTGAAGCCCCAGGCCGAGAAAGGGTTGAAGTTCGTCCCGCTGCTCGAAACCGGAAAAACCTCGGGCGTGCTGCGCTGGACCGACCTGGTGAGCCCCAGCATGTTCGGCCTGCAGATGACGCCCAACCCGCCCCGCACGGAGACGAAAGACGTATACACGGTGGCGGCGCGCATCACCGGCAAGACGAACGCCATCGTGGTGGCCGACGCCGACTTCATCGGGTCGCAATTTTTTGATTTGCGGCGACGCGGCGTAGAGAACCTGAACTTCGACAACGTCACGTTCGTGCTAAACGCGGTCGACGAGCTGGCGGGCGACCCCTCCTTCATCGCGCTGCGCAAGCGGCGCCCGCGCCTGCGCACGCTGGAAGCCGTGGAGGCGCGCACCCGCGTTTACGAACAGAAACAAAAAGAAGAGACGCAGCTTGCCCAGGCCACCGCCGACAAGCGCCTGAAGGAAGCGCAGGCACGGCTCGATCTGGGGGTGCGCCAGGTGGAGATGCGCCCCGATCTTGACGAGCAGACGAAACGCATCATGATTTCCAATCTCCAGACGGCCGAGAACCGCCGCCTGGAGGTGGCGCGGGCCAATATCGACGACGAGCGCGAGCGGGAAATCGAGGACGCCCGCGCCAGCATGGAGTCGTCTGTACGCGGCATCCAGAACACCATCAAGCTGATGGCAGTGAGCCTGCCGCCCATTCCGGCGTTTCTTCTGTTCCTGTTTGTATCGCTGCGCAAGCTGCGGCGAGAACGCATCGGCGTTTCCGCCGAGCGCCTGGTCCGGGACAAGGCCGCCTGAGGCGAGAGAACCGAGCGATGAACAAGGAAGCTCTCAAAACCGGATTGTTCGTTGTAACCGCCGCGGTTCTGGTTGTCGCCGCCGTGTGGGTGGAGCCGGAAGCCCGAACGCCCGAAGTCTTCAGCGACCAGGGCGAGACTTTGCTCCCCAAACTGCGCGACGTCATGGCGGTGAAAGATATCGAGGTGGTGGATTACGACGAGTCGGAAGCGGTGGCCCGTCCCCTGAAGGTGGAATTCAAGAAGGGCCGCTGGATCATGCCGTCCCACTACGACTACCCGGCCGAAGCCGGAGACCAACTGGCCAAAGCCGTGGCCGCGCTGGTCGGGGTGAAGAAAGACATTGTGGTCTCGAACAACGTGCTCGACCACGCGCAATACGGCGTGGTGGACCCGCTGGACACGAAAGTGGCCACGCTCAGGGGCCGCGGCAAGCACGTTACCCTTCGCGGAGCAAGCGGCGAGGTACTGGCCGACTTGATTGAAGGGTATCCGGTGAAGAGCAAGCCCGGCTACCGCTACGTGCGCATCCCCGGCGAGAAGCGGGTTTACGCGGTGAAAACCGATGCCGACCCGTCCGCCCGCTTTGAGGATTGGGTGGGCGGCCACATCCTGCAACTGAGCACCGCGGACGTGCGCCGCATGGTGATCAACGCCTATTCCATCGACGAACAGATGGGCAGCATGTCCCAGCTCCAGCGCTCGATTCTCACCCGGCAGGGTGATTTCTGGACGCTCGAAGGCTCGAAAAAAGTGAATGGGACGCGCGTGAAAGCAATTCTGGGCGCTCTCGGGAACTTGCGCATTGCCGGGGTGCGCCCGAAACCGCCGTCGCTCGCCGACGAACTGCGCTCGGCGAAGCCGCTGGGAATCTCGCTCGACACCATGCTGTCATTGCGGCAGCGGGGCTATTTTCTGGGTGGCGGCGGACGACTCCTGGCGGGCAACGGCGAAATGACCGCCGAGACCAAAGACGGCGTCGTGTATACCTTGCGGTTCGGCGCGGCGGTCACCGGCCTGGGCGCCGCGGCGGACAGCCCCAGCCAGCCGCCCGAGCAGACGTCCGCCAAGGCCGCGCCGGCGCCGCAGGACGCCACGCGCTACCTGTGGGTCACCACCCGTTTCGACTCCGACCTGGCCAAGCGGTACGGCGGGAATGCGGCCGCGGGAGAGCGGGCGTCCAAGAATTTATCGGCGAAATTCGCCGACTGGTACTACATCATCAACGCGGCCCAATACACCGACCTGCGCGCGCTGCCGGGCCAACTGGAGCGTTGATTCCCGTCCTGTTCCGGCTCAGTGGGAAATGGAGAAGGCGTTTTCCCGGTAAGGTACGGAGAGAACGCACGAAGAAGCAACGGAAGTAGTACACGCCGAATAACAGTCCCCCCAGGC
The DNA here is from genome assembly GCA_963810595.1 of Bryobacterales bacterium. Lineage (GTDB taxonomy): Bacteria > Acidobacteriota > Terriglobia > Bryobacterales > Bryobacteraceae > CAWEOG01. The sequence continues at coordinate 184,267 of CAWEOG010000008.1, forward strand.
TGGCGCAGCGCAGAAGATCAATCCGACGCCAATCGGTCCCACTTGCCATTAGCGCTACTCGGACACGATCCCGCCTGCCTCTTTCGTGGTGCCACGGGGGTTCTCAATGACGAGACCGTCCATTACGACCGGTTCGAGTCGCGATGCCAACTTACCCTTCCTAACCCGGTCCCAGTGTCCGTATAGCCGACGATATGCTCGGAGCCTCTGTAACGGTCCCAAGACGCCGTGTCTTGACCCTAAGCGCGGCGATGCAGTGCTTGACTGACTCGGGTACTTGCGGCCAATATTGGCGATTACCAAACTTGCACCGCACGATTTCCGCCGGAGTTGCGCCCGGTTGTGCGCGCCCCCGGCGGCGAACTGGAGCAGACAGCGTTTCCGGCCATTCTACGACGACGGGACCGTAGCTACAGAAAACCGATTGAGTAAGTGCAGTGGAAGACCCTTAGGGCTTTGCGGACGGCTGCCAGAGCTCAATCTTATTCCCATCCGGGTCATAGATCCAGGCAAAGCGACCGTAGGATTCATTCATTCGTTTGGCGTCAATCTTTACTCCCTCTTGTTTTAAGCGGTCGAGCAAAGCATCCAGATCGTCCACGATGTAGTTGATCATGAACGATGCGTGGCTGGGATCGAAATAGTTCGTGGAGGTGGGGAAAACGGTCCAAACGGTAACGTGTTCCTTTTGCGGGTCGTCGTGTTCGCGCCACGGAAGCATCACGCCTCCGCCTTTGTCAGCGAGTCCAAGATGCTTCGAATACCATTCGCGCATCTGATCGCGATTAGCGGATTTGAAGAAGATACCGCCGATGCCAAGGATGCGCCCGCGCTGCTCCATTTTGACGGGCGGCTTCGACTTTTCAGGCTGCGGAGATTGCACTTTCTGTCCTCCCTCTGAGTAGGCCGAGATGAGCAACAGCGAGCCGAGCGCAATTGTGCTCCAGGGTATTCTTTGCATGGGTCGATTATACGAGTTTCGATTCAAATGGAGAAAACGGTTCGCTCCAGGTTCGCCGCGATTCACCCATTCTAGATCGCGCATGAGGTCTCGAACTGGTTTGACTTCGCTCGTAGAGAACCAGGCTTGCGGGGGCGGCGAAGCCGCGCGGACGCGAAGGTCAAATAGCGCCGGAGAAAGCGCGTCATTCTTCCCTGAAGATCACACCCTCAAATTGAGGTGGCAGGGCGCTGCTATGGCGCGGCTTGTCCGGTGAGCTTATCGAGACGGTGGACGGCACGCAGAGGCGCGACTCTTCTTCGCTTTCAAGGCCATCTCAGATCGGAAGACTTCGATGTTTTGAGGATCCCCGCCCGTAGGGCAGTTTGCTGCCTACCGGAGAACGCATGCTCTCCAATTCACGCTCAACCAACATGGCCGCGCTTCAGCCCGGTTCGCTCGGCGCGAGCTTCGCCGCCGCGATCTGGGCGATGTCCAGCAGCTTGGGCGGGTTGCCCGAAAGTGTTGCCAGCGCGTCCCGGAACATGGTGTTGCAGAACGGGCAGGCCGGCCGCGATGGTGGTGGCTCCGGTGGCCAGCAGTTGCTCGGTCCGTTCGTGGCTGACGCGTTTGCCTTTTTCCTCGCCGAGAAATACCAGCCCGCCGCCGGCGCCGCAGCAGAACGAGCGCTCGCGCGAACGCTCCGCTTCCACCAGCTTGCCGGCCTTTGCGGCAACCGCCCGCGGCTGGTTGTAGACGCCTGGTAGCGGCCCAGATAGCAGGGGTCGTGAAACACCACCGTCTCGCCGTTTGCCGCCGCGGGAAGGCGCTCGCGGTGCCGCGCCAATAAGACGCTGTGGTGCTCGATCTCGAACGCGCCGCCGAACTCCTTCCAGTCTTCCCGAATGGTGCGCACGCAGTGGGGGCAGATGGAAAGTAGTCTTCCCGAGCTCCCGCCTTTCGCAAGGCTTCGATGTTCTGCTCCGCCAGTTGCGCGAAGGCCAGGTCGTTGCCCAGCCGGCGGGCCGCGTCTCCGGTGCAGCGTTCTCTCTTCAGCACGCCGAAGCCGATGCCGAGAAACGCAGCACGGCCGCCAGCGAGAGCACGATTTCGCGGCCTCGCGGATCGTAGGCGCCCATGCACCCGAGCCACAGAAGGTATTCCTGGCTGCCGTCGAAAAGCGGCAGACCGCTCTTCTTAATAAACTTGTCCCGCTCGATGGACGATAGTCCTAGTGGGTTGCCGTGGCGCTCCAGGTTGAGAAACAGCCTGGTCCCGTGCTCATCCTCCCACTCGCCCGTATTCACCGAGCCGCGCCGAAGCCCGACAATCAGTGGAAGATGCTCCACCCCCACCGGACACTGGAATTCGCAGGCGCCGCAGGTGGTGCACTGGAACACGGCTTCGCCGGGAAAGATGCTGCCCCAATAACGGTTCTCCGGCGGCCGGGCCGAAAGCGTTCAAATAATCCCGCAATCCGAGGGCGATCTGTTTCGGGTTCAGCACCTTCCCCGTGTTGTAAGCCGGACAGTGCTCGGTGCAGCGTCCGCATTCGACGCACGAATATACCTGCAGGGCGGCGATGCGGGTGACGTCTTTGCCGGTGGCCAGGCCGAAATCCTCGTCGTCCGCAAGTGGAGGGATGGCGCTGAATCCACCCCGTGAGAGAAATACGGTCAGAGGGCTCACCAGCAGGTGAAAGTGCTTGGTGCGCGGAACCAGCGGCAGGAAGACAAGGATCGTCAGGATGTGGCACCACCAGTTGGCGCGGCCGAAAAGCCCCCGGTCGCCCACCAGGTATTCGGCCATGAAAGTAACCATTAGCAGAAAGATCAAAAAAGCAATGAGACCCGACTCCAGCGAAAGTTCTCCCAGCCATTTCGGCCGCGCCACGAAGCGGCGAACGGCCAGGCCGGCGATGGCGATCGCCACCGCAATGGAAAACAGGAAGACAGCTCCGAAATACACGCGTCCAAACGCTCCGCTCGGATCCAGCAGGCGGAAGCCGAAGCCGGCCGCGAAATGGTCGAGAGTGATCAGGGCGAAGGCGCAAAAGCCCCAGAAGACCAGCGCGTGCGCCAGGCCCGCCAGAGGCCGCTGGCGGATGACGCGGCCCTGCAACGCGACCTCCCAGAAGAAATCGCGGATGCGGCGGCTGATCGGGGCCAGGCGAAAGCTCTCGTCCTTCTTCGAGCAAAAAATGTTTCGGAGAATCAAGCGAACCCGGTAGAAGAACGCTGCCAGAGAACCCAGAGTCAGAAACGCCAGGACGACCTTTTCCACGACTGTCGGTTGAGGCATCGCTAACCCACTCCGACTCTAACATTACCGGGCACGGCGTTTTACAGCAGCGGCTTCTGGCCGCCGCCTGCCCGGCGCGCCAGCCGCGATCGGAGGCGGGCCTCGCGTTTGCGCAGGGCCTCGCTTTCGTTCAGGTCCAGCGCCGCCTCGGTCATCTCCAGCGCCATGGCGAAGTTCTTTTCGTGGCGCTCGTAGTGCTTGGCCAGTTCTTCGAGCGCCGCGCCGCGGTACGGGTTTGGGCTGGCGGCCAGGTCGGCGAGCACCTGGACGGCCGCATCCAGCCGCCCCAGCTTTTTCTCGATGAGCGCCAGGTCCCAGAGCGTTCGAAACAGTAATTCGTCGGACATCCGGGACGCGATGGCGCGGCGGAACAGGGCGGCGGCGTCTTCCCATTGCTCGGCCTGGCGCAGCCAGCGCCCCAGCCCTACCATTTCCGCGCCGTGGTAAAGCGGCGCCTCCTGAGGCGATCGGAACGCCCACGGAACAATCGCCGCCAGACAGGCCAGTGTCAGAATGTCGATGGCGTTGTGGTGGAGGATGGGCACCAGCTTTTCGGCTTGCCGGTTTCGCAGGTAATCGAAGTAGACCAGCGGAATCATCTCGCCCGGCAGGTCGCCTTCGCGTTCCACCCCGAGCACCTGGTTTTCGAGCCAGGTGAGCTTGCAGCTCTCGTAGCGGAGCTTCCACAACCGGCGCGCGCCGTGCAGCAGATCGACATGGGCCAGCCGCGAAAACGGTGTGCGCTGGCGAGCCATCAGGAAACGGGTTTCGAGCAGCGGAACGTCGTAGGTCTTTCCGTTGTAGGTTACCAGGACGTCGAATTCGGCCAGGTATTCCGCCAGGCGGTGGAGCAGGCTGGCCTCCTCGGCGTAATCGCGCATAAAGAACTGCCGCAGGTGGAAACCGGCGGCGGTGATGCGGCCGACGCCCACCAAAAACGCGTGCGTCCCGGTTCCGCCCGCCAGGCCGGTGGTTTCGGTATCGAGGAAGGCCCAGCGCGCGGGCGGACAGGCCGGCGCCTCGCCCTTCGAAAGCACGTCGAGCAGGTCGGGCGGCAATTCCTGCAGCGTCGAAATGTCCATGCTGCCGTGCCGCCGGTGGCGCGCCCACATGCGTTCCAGCTCCCAGTGGCAGCCGTGCTCGGTCGAGACCTCTTCGCCATCCAGATAGCGTTCGGTGTCGTGGCGGACGGGTTCGAGCGAAAGGGGCGGCAGCTCGGGTTCGGAGCGCGGCGGCGCCTCCGCGTACTTGCGGTCGATCTTCGCGATGCGCTTGCGAAGCTGTTCCAGTTGTTCGCGAATGTGCTCCACGCCGGGTTCGCCTTTTCTTTGCCACTGTAACCGCTCCCCACACTCCAGCGCAAGGAACGCCTGCATAAGATAGAGGTAGGGGATGTTCCGAATTCCCGGCGGGGAAATGTGCCGGGCAAGGACAGGCTATGAAAAGCGTGAATCTCAAAATCCAAGGCATGCACTGCGGTGGCTGCGTCACGCGCGTCACCAATCTTCTGAAACGAGTGGAAGGCGTCGAAGTGCAGGACGTCCAGATCGGCTCCGCGCGGCTGACGGTTTCGAGCGACCCCGCTCTGCGTGAGGCGGAGGGCACACTCACCAAGGCGGGCTACCAGATCGTCGCCGACTGCTGAGCGGGGAACCCCATGATCGCCAGTTCCGCCGGCTTGAAAACGATTCGCATACCGGTTAGCGGGATGGTGTGTGCCGCCTGCCAGGCGAACATCCAGAAAGCGCTGGAGCAGCAGGCGGGCGTCGCCGAGGCGACCGTCAGCCTGATGACCAACACCGCGACGGTTGTTTACGTGCCCGAGGAGACCTCGCCCGAGAACCTGGTGAATGCGATTCGCGACACCGGCTACGACGCGGAACTGCCCACCAGCGTTCGCAGCGCGCTCGAAGACCAACTGGCGCAGGACGAGGGGCAGTTGCGGGAGTTCCGGGCGCTGCGCCGCAAGGCGTTGTTCGCCGTGTTGGCCGGCGCGGCGGCGATGCTCGTCTCCATGCCGCTGGCCCACGCGCATCCGGTGGGCGAGACCGTCGATCCCCTGCTGCGCTGGAGCATGCAGTGGATGTCGCCGGCGCTTGAGCGTTCCCTCCCCTGGCTGTATGCCGTGCCCGCCTGGATTCTGAGCTATGGACTGCTGGCGCTCACCGTTGCGGTGATGGTGTGGGCGGGCCGCCATTTCTATACGCGTGCCTGGTCCGCCTTCCTCCACCGCACTTCGGACATGAACACGCTGGTGGCCGTGGGCACCTCGGCGGCGTTTCTGTATTCGGTGGCCGCCACCGTAGCGCCGGGCTTCTTCCTCAATCATGGCGTGGCGCCGGATGTCTATTACGACGCGGTCATCATGATCATCGGCCTGGTGCTGGTGGGCAACACGTCCGAGAGCCGCGCCAAGAACCGAACCACCGCGGCGCTTCGAAAGCTGGTGAGCTTGCAGCCCCGCACGGCGAGCGTTCTGCGCAACGGGATGCCGGTGGATATTCCGGTCGAGGAAGTTACGGCGGGAGACATCGTCCTGGTGCGCCCGGGCGAGCGCGTGCCGGTAGACGGCGAAGTGCTCGAAGGGGAAAGCGCGGTGGACGAGAGCATGTTGACGGGAGAGTCGATTCCCGTCGAGAAGTCGCCGGGAGACCACGTCACCGGCGGCACGGTGAACACCAGCGGCGCCTTTCGCTACCGGGCCACCACGCTTGGCGGCGAAAGCGTGCTGGCGCACATCGTGAAGCTGATGCGTGAAGCGCAAGGCTCGCGCGCGCCCATCCAGCGGCTGGCGGATCGCATCAGCGCCATCTTCGTGCCCAGCGTGATGAGCATTGCCGCCGTGACCTTCCTGGTGTGGTGGCTGCTGGTGCCGGGGGCGTCACCCGTGCAGGCATTCGCCGCGGCAGTGGCCGTGCTGATCATCGCCTGCCCTTGCGCCATGGGGCTGGCGGTGCCCACCGCGGTGATGGTTTCGAGCGGCCGCGGAGCCGAGCTGGGCATCCTCATCAAAGGCGGCGAGGCGCTGCAGCGGGCCCACAACATCCAAACCGTCGTTCTCGACAAGACCGGCACCATCACACAAGGCAAACCCGCCGTCACCGGCGTCGAGAGCGTCGGTGGCGCGATCGATGAAACAGAGCTGCTGCGGTTGGTCGGGGGGCTGGAACAGTCCTCTGAGCATCCCTTGGCGCAAGCCATCGTAGCTTACGCTTCCGCGCGGGTTGGGCGCTTGCCGGAGGTCTCGAAATTCGAATCCCGCGCGGGACGCGGAACCACGGGCACGCTGGACGGCCGCCTGGTGGTGGTGGGCAACCAGCGGTTGATGGACGATCTATCCATCGACACGCGGCCTCTGGACGGCGCCGCGTCGGCCTTCAGCAACGATGGAAAAACGCCGGTGCTGGTGGCGGTGGACGGAGCCCCGGCGGCTGTCATTGCCATCGCCGACACCCTGAAACCGTCGTCCGCCGGGGCCATCCGGCGCCTGCACCGTCTGGGCCTGGAAGTGGTGATGTTGACCGGCGATCGCAGCGCCACCGCCAATTGGGTGGCTCGGCAGGCGGGCGTTGACCGCACTGTCTCCGAGGTCCTTCCGGAGGGCAAAGTGGACGAGATCAAGCGCCTGCAAGCCGAAGGCAAGGTGGTGGCCATGGTGGGCGACGGCGTGAACGACGCGCCGGCGCTGGCGCAAGCCGACGTGGGAATGGCCATCGGCGCCGGCGCGGACATCACCATCGAGGCCGCCGACGTGACGTTGATGCGCGGCGACCTGAACAGCGTGGCCGACGCGGTTGCTCTCTCGAGGGCCACCATGCGCACCATGAAGCAGAACCTGTTCTGGGCGTTCCTGTACAACATCATTGGCATTCCCGTTGCCGCCGGCGCGCTCTACCCGGCATTCGGCTGGCAGCTCAGCCCGGTACTGGCAAGCGCGGCGATGGCCTTCAGTTCGGTGAGCGTGGTGAGCAACAGTCTCCGGCTGCGGATGTTCCGGCCGAAATGAGACCACGATTTGACTCGACTCTCCAAACCGACCTGTGGTAGCTTCGGCTCGTGGAAGGTCCGGTCTGTCCGAAATGCGAAGACCCCCACGGATCGGGCAGGCGAAAGCGGCGGAAGGAAGCTGGCCTGTGTCTTTGTCCGGGGTGGTAACCCGCATCCGTCCATGAGGCCGTCTATGGAAACGGTTTCGCAAGACCCGATTGAATGGGAAGATTTTGAAGCGGCGGCAAAGCGGCCGATTGAGCAACATGTCCACAATTCGTTCATTCACACGTATAAGCCCGTCTTGGACGATGCTGAATATCGTTCGTTCGACACGCTGGAAGAATATCGGCTTTGGTGTAAAGAAAACCTGCCGGATTGGTTGGGGTATAGCCGGCACTGACCATGGCCGCATTTGAGTTTCATAACGCCCAACAGCCTGGACAGATTTTCAAACATCATGGCGTCCGATATTTGTTTTTTGGCAAGTCTGGGGCAATCCTGCTCGGCTATTCCGATACCACCCAGGATGTGGACCTGTACGTGGACAAACACTTAGTTTTTGTACCGGATGGCATCGAGCGTTTTGACGATGCGTGGAGCCGCCGCATCGAGCGTCATGGGTTCCCCATCGCCAGTCTGGACGACATCATTGTGAGCAAACAGGTAGCGAATCGCCAGAAGGATCGGGAATCGCTACCAAGGCTATTGTCGTTCCGGGAATGGCTGAAGAAAAACAAGTGAGCGAAATCGGCTGCCGGCGCCTCTGAACCGGTCATTTTCGCTTCGCTTTTTTGAGTGCGGCGATTCCGGTCTGAAATCGCATCACCGATTATGGGGCTGTGCCGGCACTGTGTCAGCCCACGTCTTCGAGAGCCTGCGTAGTCTGCTCCCATTCCGTCATCAGCGCTTCGAGATCGGCGCGGCGTTCGGTGAGGCGCTCGGTTTGCCGAATGGTTTGCTCGGCATTCACGTAATGGGCCAGAGCGTCTTCCAGATCGGCGATTTCCGCTTCCGCCCCGGCCACCTCTCTCTCAATTTCCTTCACCCGGTCCTGCAATTGACGCAGGCGAATGGGGTTCACCCGCCTGGTCCTGCCTCCGTCGGTTTCCGGAACGGCGTCAGTGGCCGGTTCCACGCGTTCTTCCGAGACTGCGCCGTCCTCCGAAGCGCCGGCTTTCTCCCGTTCCTTGCGCCACAGGTAATCTTCGTAATTTCCGGGGTATACTTGCACCTCGCCGCCTCCGATCTCGAAGATGCGGGTGGCCAGTTTGTCGATGAAGTAGCGGTCGTGAGACACGAACACCACCGTCCCGGTGTAGTTGCCGAGGGCTTCGAGCAACACGTCCTTGGCGCGCAGGTCGAGGTGGTTGGTGGGCTCGTCCAGCAGCAAAAAATTCGACGGGCTCACCAGCAGGCGCGCCAGCGCGTAGCGGTTGCGCTCGCCGCCTGAGAGCACCCCGATGTTCTTGAACACGTCGTCGTCGGAGAAAAGAAAGCAGCCCAGCAGCGTTCGCAGCTCGGTGATGGTCATGCGCTGTCCCGCCGTGGCCAGGTCGTCCAGCAGCACGGCGTCGGGGTCGAGTTCCTTGTACTGGTCCTGGGCGAAGTAGTCGAGCAGCACGTTGTGTCCCAGGCGGTAGTCGCCGGCGGTTAATGGTTCGATGCCCGCCAGCAGTTTGATGAGCGTGGATTTGCCGGCTCCGTTGTGCCCCACCAGCGCGATTTTGTCGCCGCGCTCGATGACAAAGTTCACCTCGGACAATACTTCCTTCGATCCGTAGCTCTTCCGCACCTCGTGCATTTCGGCCACAATCCGCCCGCTCGCGCGAGGCTGAGCAAAGCTGAAGTGGACGGTCTCTTCTTCGGGTGGAATCTCGATGCGGTCGATCTTTTCCAGCTCCTTCAGCCGGCTCTGCACCTGCTTCGCCTTGGTGGCCTGGTAACGGAACCGGTTGATGAAGACTTCGAGCTGGTGGATTCGGTCGTCCTGGTTGCGCTGCTGTGCCTCCAGGTGCAGGCGGCGCTCGTTCCTTTGCTGCAAGAACTTCTCGTAGTTGCCCGGATAGAAGTGCACCGACCGGTTCCAGATTTCGACAATCTTCCGGACGGTGACGTCCAGGAAATACCGGTCGTGCGACACCAGAACGAAGGCGTGCGGGTAGCTTTTCAGATAATCTTCCAGCCAGTTGCGCGCGTCCAGATCGAGATGGTTGGTTGGCTCATCCAGCAGCAGCAGCTCGGGCGCTTCAAGCAGCAGCTTCGCCAGCGCGATGCGCATCTGCCAGCCGCCCGAGAACTCTTCGGTCAGCCGGCCCCAATCTTCCTTCGGAAAGGCCAGCCCGGAAAGCACCATGCCCACCTGGGCATCGAGAGTATACGCGTCGCGGGCGCGCAGCTCGGTCTCGATCCGGTGATAGCGGTCGGCCGCCGCCGAGTATTCGGGAGTGACCGGGTCGAGATCGGCCAGTTGGTGGGCCAGTTCCACCAGTTCGCGCTCCATCTCCTGGAGCCCGCTGAACACCGAGAGGCATTCCTCGAACACGGTGCGGCCGCGCAGCTCGAGTCCGTCCTGCGGAAGATAGCCGACGCGGATGCCCTTCATTCGCGAGACGGAGCCGCTATCCAACTGTTCCAGTCCGCCAACCACCTTCAGCACGGTGGTTTTGCCGGTTCCGTTGGCGCCTACCAGCCCCACCCGGTCCTGCGGTGTAATCAGCCAGTCCACGCCCTCGAACAGCACTTTCGGGCCAAATCTCATTCCGGCTTGGGTGAGTTGAATCATCAGGCGGATCGGGCAATGCGGTTAATCTCTATCGTATCCGTTCTGACCGCTCCATTGTCCCGCCGCTTCGCCGCTGGGGTTTCCGGGCTGAGCCGCGACTGAAAAGGAGGGGGTCTGCATGCGGGTTTGGCACATTTTATGGACGTTCGTTGAGATTCTCTTGCGCCGAGTGCCACTACTCTTGCAGATGGACCCACTGTATCAAACGCGCCTCGACGCCTACTTCATTACCTTCTCATGCTACGGGCAACACTTGCCCGGGGACGCACGTGGATGGCTTGATCGGTGCAATAACCAAGTGGGTCAACGGTGTCGTGAGCCTGCGCCGTACCTGGAGTTCTATTGCCGCGGGCAAATGAAGCAGGCGGCATACAGGATGGATGCAGCACGCCGAGGAATCGTACTTGCTTCCATCCGCGAGACCTGCTGGCACAGAGAATGGAATCTACTGGCCGCCCACGTACGCGAAACTCACGTGCACTTGATCCTCCAGACCGAAGAGGCTCCGGACCGGGCGATGAACATGCTCAAGTCTTACGCCAGCAGGGCGCTGAATCTATCCCGGTTGGACCCGCCCGGGAGGCTCCGATGGGCGAGGCATGGGAGTACTCGGCGTGTTGGGGAGGTGGGCCAATTGGAGCGAGCCGTGCGGTATGTCGCGGAAGAACAGGGGGAGCCGATGAGTATATATGTGCAGCCGTTGCGCTGAGGGGTACTGTCTGCGCTGGCAGGCAGACCGCCTCCCTAACGGTCGGTGCTCAGGCTTGAGCCGCGACTCATAAGGAGGCTCTGTGCCGGGGTTTTCGCGCCACGCCGATGCGCAGCACACCTCCCAAACGGTTGGGATTATCAGAGTGCGGACCCGTTGCCGCCGCCGACAGTTCTACAATTGTCTTTCAGATGCTCCCCAAACAGTCGGGAATCGTGGGCGGTCGAACGGCGCTGGCTGGCGCGTTGCTTTTTGCCATCCTGGCGTGGCCGGCGGCGGCGCAGCCGGCGCCCGCATCCCGGAGCGAGGAGTCTATGACCCTCGGCCGGATGAGCGAATCGTTCCGGCAACTGGCCGAAAAGGTCAGCCCGTCGGTGGTTACCGTCACCTCAACCGGCTACCGCCCGGTGGACGACTCCAACGATAACGATACTAGCGACGTATCCGTGCGCCAGTTGAGCACCGGCTCCGGCGTGATCATCGACCCGGCGGGCTACGTGGTCACCAACGCCCACGTCGTGGCCGGCGCCGAGAGGGTCACGGTGATCCTGACCCTCAGCGCCGAGGCGGGCCGTCCCAAAAGAACCGGCGTAAAGCCGCGAGGGCGCAGTCTGCGCGCCGAAATCGTCGGGGTGGATCTCGAAACCGACATTGCCCTTTTGAAGGTGCCGGAGACAGGATTGCCCGCTCTCCCTTTCGGCAATTCAGACCAAGTGGAGCAGGGACAATTCGTGCTTGCTTTTGGCAGCCCGCTGGGGCTCGACAATTCCGTGAGCATGGGGGTGGTGAGCGCCCCGGCCCGGCAACTGCGCGCGGAAGACGCGATGCTCTACATCCAGACCGACGCACCCATCAATCCGGGTAACAGCGGCGGCCCGCTGGTGAACACTCAAGGGGAAGTCGTGGGAATCAACACGCTCATTCTGTCGCAGGGCGGCGGCAACGAAGGAATCGGGTTCGCCGCCCCCAGCAACACCGTCAGCGCCATCGTCGAGCGGCTTCGAAAGAACGGGCGCGTGATCCGCGGACAGATCGGGGTCAATGCGCAGTCCATCACCCCAGTGCTGGCCGCGGGTTTGGGGTTGGCCCGGAACTGGGGGGTAATTCTCAGCGACATCGACTCAGACGGTCCGGCCGACCGCGCCGGGCTGCAGAGCGGGGATATCGTTCTCAGCGTCAACGGAAAGAGCATCGAAAACACCCGGCAGTTGGAGATGAATCTGTATCTGCCTTCGGTCAGAGATACAGCGAAACTGGAGGTCCTGCGTGGCAAGACGAAGATGACAGTAGACGTGCAGGTGGAAAAGAAGCCTCGGGACCCCAGCAGCCTGGCAACCCTGTTTACCACTTCGAATGCGCTGGTTCCGAAGCTCGGCGTCTTTGTCATCGACCTGGACCAGGAACTGCGTGACACCCTGACGCCGCTCCGCAAGGAATCCGGCGTGCTGGTAGTGGCGCAATCCGTCGACGGCCCGCTGGCGGGCGACGGCTTCAAAACCGGCGACGTGATTTACTCCATCAACCGCGAGCCGGTTGCCAGCGTGAAAGCACTGCGCGCCATCGTGGATAAGCTGCGGTCGGGTGACCCGGTAGCCGGCGTGGTGGAGCGCCAGGGCACCATCATCTACGTCGCCTTCGAAGTGCCGTAGGCGGCGCCACGAGAGCGGGGTCGTGCGAAAATCGAGTGCTGAGCCAGGCGAATGGTGTGCGATGGCGATTGACGAGGACACGCGAATCGGTGGATCGGCGAGCCGTTTTCCCCGGACCCGCCATTCCGCCATCCTCGCAGCGCGCAGCGCTGACGAACAGACACGCCAACGCGCCTTCGAATCGATCGTCGCGGTGTACTGGAAGCCGGTCTACAAGTACATCCGGATCCGCTGGCGGCGCTCCAACGAGGAAGCGAAGGACCTGACGCAGGGCTTCTTCTCGCGGGTGATCGAGAAAGACTATCTTGAATCCTACGATCCGGCGAAGGCCAGCTTTCGAACCTTCCTTCGTACCTGCGTGGACGCTTACACGGCCAACCAGGCGCAAGCGGCCAGGCGGCTGAAGCGCGGGGGCGGCGCCACCCTGCTGCCGCTTGATTTCGAATCCGCGGAAGGAGAGCTACAGCAAAGGGAGGTTCCCGATCCCGGGGTCTTCGACATGGACGAGTACTTTCGCAGGGAGTGGATTCGCGGCGTATTTTCACTCGCGGTCGAGCAACTGCGCGCGGAATGCGCGCGCATGGGCAAGACCACCCAATTCCAAGCCTTCGAACGTTACGACCTGTGCGCCGATGCCGACGCCCGCCCGACTTACGAAAAGTTGGCCGCCGAACTCGGCGTCACCTCTGTCACGCTCACCAATTACCTCGCGTCCATGCGGCGCAGCTTTCGGAAGACCGCGCTGGCGGCGCTGCGGGGGCTGACGGCAACCGGGGAGGAATACCGCCGCGAGGCGCGTGCCCTGCTGGGCGTGGATGCCGACTGATGTTCCTTTCCGACGACGCGCTTTCGCATCTGAGACAGGTTACGGAACTGCCGGACCTTTCGGGCACGAAGTATCGTCTCAAAGGCGAGATCGCCCGCGGTGGGATGGGCCTGGTGTTCCTGGCCGAAGACACCGAGCTCGGCCGGGACGTGGCCATCAAGGTTCTTTCCCCTGAGACACTTCCGGACGCGGTTCGCGACAAACTGCGAGACGAAGCGCGGCTGCTGGCGCGGCTGGAACACCCCAACATCGTACCGGTGTACGATTCCGGCGCGCTGCCGGACGGGCGCGTCTTCTACGCGATGCGGCTGGTTCGCGGGCGCACCCTGGACGAATACCTTCGGGATGAACACGCCCTGGCCGAACGCCTCCGCGTGTTTGGAAGAATCTGCGACGCGGTTTCGTTCGCCCATTCCGAGAACGTAATTCACCGCGACCTGAAGCCCTCGAACGTAATGGTGGGAGCCTTCGGAGAAGTGTTCGTCCTCGACTGGGGCATCGCGCGGGCTGCCAGGTCGGATGACGAGGCTGAAGCTGTCGCCGGCACGCCCGGCTGGATGGCTCCCGAGCAGCTTGCCGGCGGCCCGGCCGACCGCCGGACGGACGTCTACGGCCTGGGCGCGATCCTGCTCTACCTGCTGCAACCCTCGCCGCCCAGGCGGCTCGTGGCCATCGCTCGCAAGGCGATGAGCGCGCATCCCGATCTGCGCTATGGTTCCGGCCCGGACTTGATGGACGACATCCTGCGCTATCAGGACGGCCTCGCGGTGAAAGCGTACCGCGAGACGGCGATTGAGAAGGTTGTCCGCGTCACCTCTAACAACAAAACCCTGGTCGTGCTTGTCGCGGCATACATCGCGGTGCGCGTGATCATTTATCTGTTCTCACTGAAATAGCCGGGCCTCTTTTTCGTTGCGGGTTAAAGACAGGCTTGACCACCGCGTAAGTATGTGGAGAATGGAGCGATTGGGTACAACTCGCTTCTCCAAGGAGGTCAACGATGAACAAACCGTTGCTGGGCTTGTGGCTGGGGGCCGCGCTGGGACTGGTTGACGGGATGACAGCCTGGTTCACACCCGCCGTACACCCCTACATGATGACGATTCTGATCGGCTCCACCGTCAAGGGGCTGATTGTGGGCGTTGCCGCGGGATTCTTCGCCCGCAAGGTCCGCTCCGTTCCGGCGGGAGTGATCTTCGGATTGCTGGCCGGTTTCTTGTTCGCCTGGTGGGTTGCCAGCCAGCCGACCGACGGCCAGTATTACTATGTGCAGATCATGGTGCCCGGATCGATCGTCGGCGCTATCGTCGGGTTTGCCACCCAACGCTGGGGACGGGCTCCGGCGCCCCGTCAAGCCAGCCCGCAAGCCTGAGCTTCTGAATGAGTCGGAGCTACTCCAGGGGAGGGGGTCCGCCTGGACCCTGCCCGCCCTGGCCCTGACCGCCAGGTGCCGGTCCGCCCGGCCCCTGGCCGCCGGAACCCATTCCGCGACGCATGCCGCCGCGGTTCGGCTGCATCTGGCGCTGGTTTCGTCCGCCCGGGCCGCGTTCCCGCATACCCTGCCGGGCGCGCTGCTGCACCTGCTTCCATTGATCGGCGGTCAGGATGGTGCGGAGCTTGAAACCCATTTCGGTAAAAGAGCGGGTCATGCCCGCCCGCGCCGCCACCAGTTTGTCCAAAGCGGCGTTGGCCGCCTTCCGATCGAAAGTGTCGGCCTCCATCGCCGCTTGAATGTCGATTTCGGCCTTTTCCACCGCGGCCCGCTCGTCAATCAATTCCTTGCGGTAATCGCGCAGGATGTCGCGAATCTGGTTTTGCTGGTCGGCGGTAAGATTCAGTTCCTTGGCGAGCGGCGAATCCCACCAGGTGAGAAATCCGCGCGGCGGTTGAGCCAGCATCACCACAGGCAGGAGCAAGGCGAGAATCAGTGCTCTCATTGTGACTCCTCAAACAAGCCGTGGATGGTATCCAGGCCCTTCGGTTCGGTCCGGTAAACGTCGTCGTAAACCTGGGAAAAGAATTCCGAGTCGGTAATTGCCACCTCACGCGGCGCGGGGGTGGGCGC
Organism: Bryobacterales bacterium; assembly: GCA_963810595.1. Lineage (GTDB taxonomy): Bacteria > Acidobacteriota > Terriglobia > Bryobacterales > Bryobacteraceae > CAWEOG01. The sequence continues at coordinate 199,529 of CAWEOG010000008.1, forward strand.
GGGCTGGTACAGGAAGATCGCGATCACCAGCAAAGCCAGCGTGGCAATCGCGGGCGCCAGCGGGGCAAACCAGGACCTGGGACGTCTTTCCTCGATGCGGCGGTAGATCTCCGCCCGCTGGGCCGCCAGAAACGACCCGCTGATTTCGGGTGCGGCGGTCACCTGCCTTCGGGTCGCGTGCCACTGCTCCGCCCGGTGAAGACAGTCTTCACACTGCGCCAGATGCCGCAGCCGTTCGCTGTCCTCGGGGTCGAGCCCGTAAAGATGATCCAGCAACTCCTCGTCCGTCCAATGCGGTGCGGCGGACGCGGAATGAATTGCCTGATTGCGTTCGATCATACCTATCTTCCCCACACATCAATCGCCCCGGCGGGACGCGGGCGAGCGTCCCGTTCCGGCGTACAAATCTTTCAAATCCTCGCGCAGTTTGCCCAGCGCGCGGGACATGTGGGCCTTTACCGTTCCGACGTCCAGGCCCAGAATTTCAGCAATCTCCTCCAGACTCCGGTACTCGAAGTGGCGCAGCACGAAGACCGCCTTCTGCCGGCCGGAGAGAGCCTCGATCGCCCGTTCCAGCCGCTGGCCGATCTCCGAGGCAAACACACGGTCCTCGGCGCTCGGCGAGCGTTCCGTGGTCATCAGCAGAATCGTCTCCTCGTCGCTCGGGTTGGGCCGTTTGCGCCAAAACTGCCAGCGCCGGGAGCGCAGCTTGTCCAGACAGGCGTTCACCGCGATCCGCGTGAGCCACTTTCCCGGATCGTCGGGGCGGCTGCCGTTCGACTGAAGAGCCCGATAGGCCTTCAGAAAAACGTCCTGCGTGGCCGAGTCCGCCTCATCAGTATCTTGTAACATTCGGCGGCACAACAGAAATATCCGTTTTTGTTCCCGGCGCATCCACTCGTCGAAAGCGTCCGCACTGGTAACAAGTTCCACGTTTGCCGCGATGGTCTCGGCCATTGCGCCCATCTTACCTTTCTGAACGGGAAAGCGGTGGCGGCGGATTACATACCCGGTTCGCTTTTTGTCAGGATTGCCGGGCGAGATTAGACGTTTGCGGTGCTACTGATTCGATATCGCTCGATGCGTTTCGCATTCAGTACAGGCCGGGGACGAGTCGGCGGGTGGTCTTGCGATACTCCTGGTACTCCTGCCCAAAGGCCTCCACCAGAGCCGCTTCCTCGACGTGAATCCGGTACAACAGGGCCGCGGTGACGGGCACCACCACCACCAAAAAACTGAACCAATTATCCAGGGCCAGGGTCAGACCGGCGAAGGCCATCAGAAGACCCGTGTAGGAGGGGTGGCGGACGTACCGGAACAGCCCGGCGCGGACAATGCGGTGATCGCTGTGGATGGCCACATTCGCGCTGAAAAACTTGCCCAGGGTGAGGATGGCGGTCCACCGCACGATGAGCCCCGCCGAGAGAAGAATCAGGCCGGCCGCCTGCATCCAAAGCAACGGTACAGAGATCCGGAACCCGGCGGGGGGACGGACGGCGAAAGCCGCGAAGATCCCTCCGGTGATGACGACCCACAATAGAATGAGCGAGCCACGGTCGTGCGGCGTTGCCGAGGGGCCGCGGCGCGCCCGCGTCGCGATTCCCAGGACAATTTCCGACAGCCCCCAAAGCGGACCGACAAACGCCAGGATGATTGCCAGGTTCATACGTGTCCCTGCCAAATTATAGACTGCGGCGGACTTCTTGAAGAGATACGCCGGAACATCCACGGATGTTTCCTGCAATACCCAATCGTGTGAGGTCAGTAGCTTCGCGGTGCCGGACTCCCCTGTCGGTCTTCCAAAACGAAACTCCAAATAAGATTGGTGCTCTCCGGGTACTTCCGCCCAGGAGGCGGATTGTGCCGGACATTTCATACAAGCGTCACGGGGCTGTAACGCACGGCCCGTATGCTGATAGATGTTTATGACTAACCGAATTCTCCGTTTTGCCCTTCTTGGGGTGCTCGCGCTACCTCTCGTCTACGGCCAAAGTGATGCCGCGCGCATCGTCGGAACCGTCACTGATGCCAGTGGCGCCGTGATTCCCAGCTCGTCCATAACCGTGAAAAACGAAGGCACCGGCCAGACCCAAAAGCTGTCGGCCAACGAACAAGGAAGGTACATTGCAACCCAGTTGCAGCCGGCCGTGTACACCGTAACGGCGGAAGCGACCGGAATGTCACCTTCCAAGTTTACTGGGGTACGGCTTGAGGTCGGACAGGAGCGAACCCTGAATTTCAAGTTGCAGCCCGCCTCGGTCGCCACGCAGGTCACCGTGTCGGGAGGAGAGTTGGCGGTCGTCGATGTCAGCTCGGCGCGTATCGGGACGAACGTTTCAGAGCGTGAAGTCTCCCACCTGCCGCTCAACGGCCGGCAGGTCTCACAGCTCTATCTGATGGCGCCCGGCGCGGTCAATAACGGAAGCGGAACCTTCGACAACATCCGGTTCAGCGGCATGGCGAACCAGGAAAACGAAATCCGCTACGATGGCGTGGAAGGCACCAACATTGTCGACGCTTCGCCCGGCAACCTGAACGGCGAGACCACGTCGCAGTTCCGCCTGGAGCAAAGCCTGGAAAACGTTCAGGAGTTCCGTGTGGAGAGCAGCAATTACCCTGCCGAGTATGGCACGGGCACCGGCGGCCAGATCAGCTTCATTACCAAATCCGGCTCAAACGACTTCCACGGATCGGCGTTCGAATACATCCGCAACGATGCGTTCGACGCCCGCAATTTTTTCGACAAATCCACAAAGTCCGTGCTCCGGCTCAACCAGTTCGGCGCGTCGGCCGGTGGGCCGGTCGTCAAGGATAAGGCCTTCTTCTTCCTCAGCTACGAAGGGTTGAGGCAGCATACCAGCGCACCCATCGTGGAAAGCACTTTGAGCGCGGCGGCACGCGCCAAAGCGGTGCCGTCCATCCAGCCTTTGCTGGGGGCCTTCCCGATCGGGCAGACTCCCTCCTCGGACCCCAATTTCGACATCGTCAACATCAACGCTCCCAGCCACGTTAACGAGAATTCCGGTGGCGCACGATTCGACTATAACCTCAGCGACAAGTACCGTCTCTTCGTGCGCTACTACCGCGACCAGGGCGAGTCCGCGCAGACGCAGAACTCAACCGGCAGCATCTATGCCACCAGCATCGTGCCCCAGAACGCCGTAGTGAGCCTCACCCAGATCCTCACTCCGAGCATCATCAACGAGACGAAGTTCGGATTCAACGGGTCGAAAACCCGCGTCGAGGGGATTCCCGGTCCCAGTCCCGACGCCAACATCAACGGCGTAACCATCAACCTGAGCGGCAGCGTTGCGCTGGGTGGCATCGCCGGTCAATCTGGCAGCGCGGGCCTTGCAATTCCGTCCGGACTGATTCGGCTGAGCAGTTCGTTCAACGGCCGCGGGGCGCCGTACACCGGTTTCTCAAATTCCTTCATCGACAATCTCAGCGTGCTCCACGGCAGCCACAGCATGAAGTTCGGCGCCGAGGTTCGTCTCATTAGCCTGTACAACGACCAGCTTGGCGGCACCACCTACTCGTTCCCGAACGTGACCGCCTTTCTCGCGAACCAGCCTTCGTCCATCGCCTTCAATGGCGACCTCAGCGCCAAGAGCCCGTTTACCGGACTGTCCGGAAACGCCCACATGCGGCAGAACTACTACATCTTCTACGCCCAGGACGAGTGGAAGATCACCCCCACTCTGACCATGAGCTACGGCCTGCGCTGGGAATACTACCAGCCCTTGCACGAGGTCCGGAACAAGGATGTGTGGTTCAGCATCGCGGACGGCACCATCTACCCGGGCTATTCGCAGGAGTGGTACCACTCTTCCAAAAACAATTTCGGTCCTCGCCTGGCATTCTCCTGGGCGCCAAAGGCATTGGCCGGCAAAACCGTTTTCCGTATCGGATCGGGCTATTACTACGGACCGGGCCAGACGGAAGATCAGCTCCAGCCGGAGGCCAACGACCGCATTGGCAAGACCATCACATCCGGCCCATTACTGGCCTATCCGCTGAACATTCAGCAGATTTACGACTCATATAACATCAACGATCCCAACCTGGGCTTCCAGCCGCGCGCCTATGGAACGGGGTATACGATTCCCGAGCGGGTCCTGCAGTACACAGTCTCGGTCCAGCACGAGTTGCCTTGGAACACCGTGCTCACGGCGGCCTATGTTGGCAGTCAGGGGCGCAACATGTTCCTTCGCAGCATCACCAACAAGATCGTCAGCGTCGGGATGAACCCGACCACCGGCGCGGCGATTGTGAACCGGGAATTCGGCAATCGGTTTTCCGAGATCGACTACAAGACCAGCGGCGGCAACCTCCATTACAACGCCTTGCAGATGACTCTCAACCGGCGCTTTGCATCAGGCCTCTCGATGGGCGCGCAGTACTCCTGGGCGCACAACATCGGCGACACGGGCGGGTCCAATGAAGCCAATACCGCCGGCAACCCCTACGACTTCAGAGCCGACTATGGCAGCAACAACTTCGATATCCGGCAGAGCTTCAACATGACGGCGTTGTACGAACTGCCGTTCGGGAGAGGAAAGAAGTACTTGACCCAAGCCTCGCGCGCGGAAGACGCGGCCCTCGGCGGCTGGCACCTGGGTGGTGTCGTGAACGCACGCACCGGCGTGCCGGTCGATATCCTTATCACGCGGCCCGACATTCTCTACCAAGACACTCGCGACGGCAAGTACTTCACCAATCCCGTGGTTGTCGGCGGAACGGTTTACACCGTGCCGGTCATCAACACGCCCGGTGGCGGGAACAGCCGTAACGTGCGCCGGCCGGACGTGGTGGCGGGTGTGAGTCCGTACTTGCAGAACGGTCTGAGTTGGGTCAATCCGGCGGCCTTCTCGATCCCACTGCCGGGCACCTTCGGCAACTCCTCCCGCAACAGCCTCACCGGGCCGGGACTGGCCCAGCTCGACGTGACGCTTGGCAAGAGGTTTCCCGTAACGGAAAAGACGAACATCGAGTTCCGGGCGGAGATCTACAACATTCTGAATCACGCGAACTTCGCCAATCCGGGCAACTTGCGCCTCCAGCAGATCGTGCCGAGCGGACCCGGCTCATCCGGCGTTCAGCCGGGCCAGGCGTTGACCACCTCGACGGCAGGCGGAAACTTTGGTGTGGTCAACTCCACCGTGTCGAACCAGATCGGTATCGGCACCAACCGCCAGATCCAACTCTCGTTGCGCTTCAACTTCTGATCTTGGTGGTTTTGCTCTCGGGAGGCGGGGTTTCCAAACTACGCCGCCTCCCTTCGCAACCCCCCATCGAGCTCTGTGCTATTGAATCCTGCCGCAGGCCTTCAGCACCTTCTCCGCTACCGGCTTGGGCAAGGGAGCATATCCGAGATCTCCCACCATGCTCTGGCCGTACCGCACCATCCACTCGAGAAAATCCACAATGATCCGTTTCTTCACTGGATTCGGAATGCGCGCCGGCGTCAGCAGCCAAGTGTAGCTTGCGATCGGGTAGGCGTTCTTGTCCGGAGCGTTGGTTATGGAAATCCGAAAGTCGTCCGGCATCGACTTTTCCGATGCGGCGGCGGCCATGAGGCTGGCTGTATCGGCCTTAATGAACTTGCCAGCGGAGTTCCGCACCCGTCCGAAAGTGAGGCGGTTCTGCAGGGCGTACGCCAATTCCACGTAGCCCATGGAGAAAGGCGTCTGCTTGACGATTCCAGCCACCCCTTCATTGCCTCTGGCTCCGATCCCCACTTTCCAATGAAGGGACGTCCCTTTGCCCATGCTGGACTTCCATTCCGGACTCGTCTTCGAAAGATAATCCGAGAAGATGAAAGTGCTGCCGCTGCCGTCGGAGCGATGCACCACCATGATCTCGGCCGTCGGGAGTTGCACTCCGGGAGCCAGTTCCTTCAGCCTCGGGTCGTCCCACCTCTTGATTTGCCCCAGCATGATGCCGGCCAGCATGTGCGGAGTGAAATCCAGTTCTCTCGCGAGCTTCGGAACGTTATAGATGGGCACAACGCCGCCAACAACGGTGGGAAAGTGCAGCAAGCCGTTGGGTGGCAGTGCCGGCTCGGAATCATCGAGTGGCATGTCGGATGCCCCCAGGTCCAGAACGCCCGCTTTCAACTGCCGGATGCCGAAGCCGGAGCCCACCGACTGGTAATTGATCATGGCGTTCGGGTGGATGCGGTGAAACTCGTCGAACCACCGCGCGTAGATCGGGTAGGGAAAGGTAGCCCCGGCCCCGTTTACCAACACCTGGGCCGCCGCCGGCAATAGAAACGCAAGCAGAATGGCAACCTTCTTCATATTCTATTCAGCCGTACTTTGAAGGGTAACCAGCCGGCCGGGGTAATCCAGCGTGAGCACAAAATCCTGCAAAACTGCGTTGCCCACGCTCCCGCCGCGGCGTTCCGGCTGCTCATCGGCCGCGTATCCGCTCCTTACGTAAGCGACTTCGACGGCTCCGAGGTCGATGCTCTTCAGCACTAACGATTTGACCCAGCCTTTGGTCAGCCTTGCCTCCCCCAGGTACCCGGCCGCCTCCATTGGGGTACCCTCGCGGGCCAGTTCACCCAGGCCCAGCCGCTCGATCGTACGCGGAAAGAGCACCAATCCCAGGCTGGAACCGGTGTCAAGAGTCACGGCCAGGCGCGTGCCGTTTACGTAGCAATCCTCCAGCACGGGCAGCACCGAGTCCGAGCGAAACTGCATCGGGAAAGAAATGGACTTTCCGTCCTGCCGTCGCTCGCTTGCCGGATAGGGGGACTCCGCGAAAAACCGGATCCGCCGTCGAAAATAATCGATCTGAATGATTCGCGATTCGAGGAAGCCGAAGCCGAGCACGCCATCTAAGGGCCACCGCAGGGTGCGGGAAATGGCCGACAGGTCGAACACCGCCGCGTCAAGACGGGGCACTACAATGCCGCCAAGCTCGAATTGCATGTACGTCGTGCGCCGTTCGGAGGATTGGTCGCCGCCCAGCCCCTTGGCGGCCACTGGGCCTCCTATCGGCAATGCGAGTTCTTCGGCCACCCGGCGATCAATGGTAGTGGCGCGAGTGCCGGTATCGAGAATGAAGGTGTAAGGTCCATGGCCGTTGACCATTCCTTCGACAACAATCTGATTGTGAAGAAAATCGAACGGTATTTCGCGCAGAGAGTCAGCCCGTCCGGCAGGCAGGGTCATCCCACCGGCGATCAGAAGGGCAGCGAGGCCTCGCCGCATACCCTTGATTATGGGGAATGTGTCTTTCGGCTGTCCAGCTTGGGCGGCACCTCCGGGCAACCGCCGGGTGTAAACCGGCGGAAATCTTGTTCCTGCCAGGAACGGTAGACAGAGGCCACGGCCGGATGGAACAGCCGGCTGCCCGCTGCTATGAATGCTTCCCGGCGTCCGCCGCCAGCCTTGAGATTGCGTTGGCGCGGCCCTGTGTCTACACTCGGAGCGCAGGACGGTTTTTGGGAAGGAGAAACGCCGTGAACTGGACGCAGCTTTTGAAGGACGAGATCACAACCACGTACGCGACAACCGCAAAACTCCTGGACAAGGTCGATCCGGACAACCTCGATTGGAAACCATCCAGCGGCGGTAACTGGATGACCACCCGCCAGCTTTTGAAACACATCACCAATGCCTGTGGCGCTCCGTCGAAGGGATTCGTCACCGGCGACTGGGGTCTTCCGGAAGGCAAAAGGCTGGAGGACCTGACTCCCGAGGAAATGATGCCGTCCGCCGGACAAATGCCTGCCGTCGGGAGCGTTGAAGAAGCCAAGAAGCTACTCTCGGAAGACCAGACCACCGCCCTCGAAATGATCGACCGGGCCGGCGAGGACGATCTGGCAAACAAACAGGTAGCTGCCCCCTGGGCCCCCGGCGTGTCGCACGTGCTGGGCCGGCATCTGCTTCAGATGGCGCAGCATCTGGATCGACACAAAAGCCAACTGTTCTACTACCTGAAGCTGCAGGGCAAGCCGGTCAACACCGAGGACCTCTGGGGCTGATCCGGATCGCGACATCTTTCTAACTTTGCGGCGGCGCGCGGCCAAGGTCGGGCGCGTGTGTAGCAAAATCTTGGGCTTACACGTCGGGCCTGCCAGCGCGCGGCCGCGGATGAAACAGTTCGTTTGCTCGCTGGTAAAGCGTCGCCTAGGCCAGTGCGACTTTCAGGCCGATGGCGTGGTCGGACGGCTTCTCGGCGGGCATTTGCACGGTTAGACCCGACTCATCCTGCTTCCAATCCAACTTGCCCCCGAAGCCGAGCATTGCGACATTCTCCACCTTCAACGCGCCCGCCGGGCCGTTGGTGGCGAGCGGCTGAATGACGGTTTGCTTTTCCGGCCAGCCCATCACAAACGCATACAGCGTCTTGCCTTTGGTCGTGAAGCGCACTTCCTCGGCCGTGAACTCCTTGCGGGTGCGCTCGTTGAATCCGAAGCCGCGACGCCCAGTGGTTACGGGTGGGGCCTTCGCCACCGGACCGTCCCCGAAAACTTTCCACGGGCGCGTGCTGTAGATGCCTTCGCTGTTGACCGCCATCCACCTGGTGATCTCCGCCAGGATGTTTCTCTCCTTGGGATCGAGCTCGCCGCTGTTGGGCAACGGGAAGTTCAGCATCAGGTTGCCGTTGCGGCTGACGATATCCACCAACATGTCGATGACGATTTTGGGCGATTTGTACTTCGGCCTCCACATCGTAGTGCCAGTGCCCGATGCAGGTGTCCGTCTGCCAGGGGTTGGCCGGGATGCCTCCCGCGACGCCGCGCTCCAGGTCCAGCACGCAGGTGCCTTCATTACATTCCTGACGGCCCTTGCTGGTGTAGACGGCCTCCACATGGCCGCCGTGCCTTTTGGCGTTGCTGTTGTACAAGTGCGCCACGATGCTCAGGCCATACTCTTCGAACGGAATGGCTCCGTCGGTGTAAAGCAGGTCCGGCTGATAGTTGTCCACCAGGTCCTTGATACGGTGAAACCACTGCAGCTTCCACCAGTCCGGAGCGTTTCGGCTCATCGCAGTCGCCTTGGCAATGTCGAAGTCCTTCGGCAGCTCGTGATAGAGGTCGGCGAACTTCGGGTCGGTGCCGTCGTAAGGGACGCCCGCAAGAGGGCCGGTCTTGTCGCTTCCGTGCGAAGTGGAAAACCAGTTGTAGCTGTTCGACAGGTGCTCGCTGATGGCGAATTTCAGACCCTCTTCGAGGGCCGCCTTGCGAAACAGCCCGACGACATCCTTCTTGGGCCCCGAAGCAACAGCGTTCCAGCGCGGCTGATACTTCGAATTCCACAAGTCGAAGTTGTCGTGATGGACCCCCATGCTGCAGAAGTATTTCGCGCCTGCCTGCTTGTAGAGCTGCATCAGGTGGGCCGGGTCCCAGCGGGCGGCTTTCCAGGTGGGGACGATGTCCTTGAAGCCGAACTTCGAGGGATGCCCGTACTTCTTGACATGGTAGTTGTACTGCTTGGAGTCTTGGATGTACATGTTCCGGGCGTACCAGTCGCCATATTCGGCGGCCGATTGCGGACCCCAGTGGGCCCAAATGCCGAACTTGGCGTCCCGGTACCACTCGGGAACCCGGTAAGAAGCGAGCGATTCGCGTGTGGCCTCGAAGGGGCCCTTTTCAATCGCCAGAGCGGCTGTCTGGCCCACAGCCCTTGGTAGTTGCAAAACCGGTACGACGCCCGCCAGGGCACCAATTACTTTCCGCCTGGAAATGTCCATGAGGATTGCTCTCCTTACGCGTCGGTCTGATAGATTCTACCTCAAACGGAGGGTCCGCGGAGAGATTTAGTTCAACGTTACCTTTAACGATATGTAGACGCTGGCCAGGGGGCACCGGATCGAAAATACCTATTGGTCGTGACGGCGGGATGGTGGTAGTCTGCGAGCAGCGCCGATTATCTCCATGGAGACGACAACCATCGCCGAATGTCCCTTCTGCTTCGAACAGATGCAGAAGGAAGCACGCGAGGGATGCTTGTGGCTGGTCTGTCCGAACGGCTGCCCGACGGAGTTCGAGCTTCTTCCCCGCAAGCCGGCGGCTGACGAACCCGAAGACCCCGATACTCCCGTGCGATCGGGCGCGAACGGAGCTTGAACCGCGCCTTCGAATTCCGCACTTAAGACGTTAACTGAATCGGTCCGTGACGCCGCATCGATTGAGGCGGGGGAGGTGGCCAGGACATTTTCTCCAGTTTTCTATGCAAGAGTATACCCGCGTTCGTGTCGTGTGGGAAGGATTGTTTTTAGCCGGTAGCGTAGGTGGTTCGCTGGGGCCGCCCGGATTTCCGGCGACCTCAGCGGCCTGTCCCTGGCTCACTTTTTATTCAAAAGCAGATCTCGGGTATCGGGCGAGGGGACTCCGCTCGCTTCGATGTGATTCTGCTTTTGGAACTCGGCGACCGCGTCCATGGTCGCTTTGTCCAAAACGCCATTCACTTCTCCGCTGTACATGCCCTTGTCCTTGAGGGCTTGCTGCACCTGCTTGATTGTGCTGGGCAGATAGGCTTCATAGGTTGCTCCGTCCAGGCCGGTGACCACGGCGATCTGTTTGGTATCGCTGGTTGCGTGCTCAACCGATTTCGGCGCGGCGAAGGCAGTTGGCGCGATCGTCACAGCCAGAACCGTTGCCATTAACAGCAAATTTCGACGTTGCATTTTTCTTGCCTCCTGCCGAGTGGACGGACAGCGGGCAAGGCACGTTTCATTCCTCCCCGGGACTGGGGCGCCGACGCCTCCGTGAAACGAATTTCTTCGCCGATGCTCTATAAAGATAGGGAAGCAACGGGGGCACTTGTGTCCCCCGTCGTTTAAGTTCAGACGTTTCAAGCCGCGGAGCCTGCTATTTTTGCAGGTCCAAATCCGGCTTGATGTCGACAGTCTTCTTCTGCCAATCCACAGTCACCGTAGTTCCGTCCGCAAAGGTGGTCCGTTCCCGCGTGCGGCCGGCGTCCAGGAATTCGTGGTTGGTCATTTCCAGCAATCCGACTCTTTTGTGCAGCGCGGCCATGCGGCGGAGGCTGTCCGAGCCCGCCTCCCCGTCGTTACGCCAAACCTGGGGCGCGTGGCCGTACAGGAAGGAACGAAGGTCGTCCGGACTGTCGGTGGTGACGATGGCGTCGTGGTAGACCAGGTCGTAGAGCGGGGCGACGATGGCGCCTTGCGAAGTGGAGTCGTTGCCGCTGCTCGGGTTGCGGTTGAAACGGCTGGTGGCGTAATCGGCGTAAGGGACGATCCAATCGGCCCCGTCCTCGACTCCGACAACGCCAAGGTGCGAGCGCACCCAGTTCAGAACCAGCGCCCGCGCCTTCATGGACTCGGTGCGCGTGCTGGGGTGCTCCGGATTGAAATCCTGGTCCGGCGGGATGTAGCCGAACACGTCGTCATAGGCGCCCTGCGGATGGATGCCGTGCTCGAAAATCAGCCGGTAGTTCTTCTCGACGTGCCCCAGCATGTAACGGTTGTCCAGGTACGCCTGCGTGCCGCCGTCCCAGTAATTCATGTACGGGATGTAGCCCTCTTTCCAGTCGTTCGGATGGAACCGGGTGCCCGGGAAGTGAGTGGGCGGGCTGGTGCTGTCACGCTCGTAGACCGCGAATTCCGTGTTGAAGGAGGGCGCGTCCGGGTAATAGTCGCGATACTGGTCGTGGAGCCAGCAGGTGTAGCCGAGCTCCTTGCAGGCGTCGAAAAACGCCTTCATTCCCGCCCAGCCTCCGCCGGCGGCGTTGGGAGGCAGTCCGTCGGGATGCTGGCGGTCGTAGCCCTGGTTGGGCCAGCCGGACAGGCTCACATTCAGGTGCTCGAAGCCATCCGCTTTCAACTTGCGGAGGCGCTCGATATTCTGTTCGAACGTGGTGAGGTGGTAGTTGTTGGCCGGGTTCTTGGTGTCATAGCGCGGTCCACCCGGTTTGACGTTCCGCAGGACGCTGGCGCCGACGAACGGATTGCCGATCAGGTTCGCCACCAGCGGATCGCGGGCGATTTTCTCCTTCAGCGGAACAAGCTGGCCGCTGGCAATAACGTAGCGGCGATATCGCTTGCACATGTCGACGTAATTGCCCTTGGGGAAGAACACCATCCTCATGCTGCGCAGGTAGCCGAACCGGTTCAATTGCGCCCGCCACTGGGGCCCCATCACCGTCGGCCCGCCGGCCGGGTGGGAGAATGTGTAGGCCGCGTCGTCCGGCGTTTCCACAATCACCATCATGGCGGCGGGGCCCTTCTCGAAACCCCACCAGGACATCGACCAGGATTCGATGAGATCGCTCTGGATGATACTGGTGTCGTCCTTGGCGCGGTGAATGGGGTAATACGCCGTCGGCCAGTTGCGCGGCACAATCATGCCGTCATCGTTGCTGAGGACGGTATTGTCCTCGTCGCTCCCATCCAGCGCGGTAGGCCAGTTCAGCAGGCGTATGTTTCCGTGGCGCTCGACGGCCGAAATCTCGAAGTCGAGGTCCTCGTCGCCTCCTTCGAGCGCCATGGTGAGATACAACCGGATGCCTACCGGCGCGCCAGGAGCGCGGATGCCCGTACTTCGAAATCCGTCGAGCACGATTTTCACTCCGGATTTGAAGCCCGTCGCGTAGGGGGTGATCGCAATCCGCGGCGCATCCGCGAGACGCAGATGGAATTGGTCCCCATCCAGGTCCACCAGCATGTCCTGGTCGGAGGAAGGCACCATTCTCCAGGCGGTCTGGCCCGAATTGACGATAAAGGACAGGTCTTTTTCGTCGAGGACGACGGTATTCTTTTTCCCGGCGATCGTCCACTTGCCGTTGGCATGAGAGACCGCCACCGGCGGAGCTCCCCAATCCGCGGGCGACAACTGCCCGGCACAGGGCAGGCTTAAGAAAGCGAAGAAGGCAATTGGCCCGAGCAAACTGAATTGATGTTTGAGCATTTCCACTCCTGTTCTTGTTAGCGTTACGATGGCAGGCTCGCGGGTGAAAGAACCGCCAGCCGGAATCCTATAGGACGGTCCGCTGGTGCTGGCCGGGCGTTTGCCCTCGTTGCACCACCACGATGGTCTCCTCCTTGCGCGTGCTGAAGCGGAGTAGCCCGCTTTCCGCGTCTTCCGATTTTTCCCCATTGCGGTAGAGCGTTACCGGTTGCTCGCCCCACGGGTTTCGCAGCCGGCATTCCCCGCCGGCCTGCGAATGCAACTCGACGAAATCGGTCTTGCCCTGCCGGAACGACGACGTGACCAGAAACGCGCCGCTGGTTAACAGCGTGAACGCCGCATCCCACTCCTTTGGCCAGGCGGGGAATACGTGCATCACGGGGTCTTCTCCGGGCAGTGGCGGCACGGTTTGCAGCATCGCAAGATGCAACGCGGCAGACGCTCTTCCCAGACGCTGGGCGCTGATGGCGCCAGGCCCTTCCCGCAAAGTGAGACGGTTCGGCATAACGCCGATTCTTCCCTGACCCGGCCAGTCGCAGAAGTCGTGTCCGGGGTCGAAACTGCGCATCTGGTTCGGCACCAGGTGGCGCAGGTCACCTGCCCTGCCGAGGTGCGCCGCCGCAATCGCCACTCTCGACAGCACGTGCACGGCGGTCTTGTCGTTCGCTCCACCGGGAACCACCGAATCGAAAGTCGCGTTGGCAACTTGTGTCATTTCCGGGTTGCCGCTTGCGACATTCAAAAAGTCATAGTGGATCGCCGGTACCAGCAGATGGTCGCTCCCTCGGGTCGGGCTGCCCCCGATAACCGGCTTGCGTCCGTTGGTCCACATCTTCGGCTGACCCGGTTGGCGGGGATCCAGCGAGTCCGGCTGAACGTTGTTCGGCAGCGGCGCGAGGTTTTCGGCCACATCCCGCCAGGCCGCCTGCAGTTCCCGATCGACACCCAGAATCGAGGCGGCGCGGCCGGCTGTCGGGAAGATATAGTGCATTGCCGTCATCTCTTCCAGAGTGTCCTGCGCCCCTTTGATCGGCTCGTGGTCGTTGACGTCGTGAATGTGGTACTTGCCGTCGTCTCCCTTCGTCATTTTGGGGTAGTTGCGATAGAACTCGGCAATCCCCTTCAGCACCGGATAAGCGCGCTCGCGAAGCCACTGGTCGTCTTTCGTGTAGAGGTAGCGCAGCCAGTAGAGATAACTGATTTTGGCGCCGCTCGAGAAGATGTGATTCACTTCCCCGTACGGGCCGTAACCCTTGTCCTTCCAAACCCAATGTCCCTCGACCCACTTGCCGGGGCCTTTCCAGTTCCAACGTGAACTGTGCGGATGCTGCGTCTCGGCATACCGGCGAAACCGCTCGGACCGTTGGTCCCACGGCTTGCGCAGCAGGTAAAGGTCGCGCATTTCGGCGGCGATGTTGTCCGGCAACTTCGCCAGGCCGTCGAACCATACGGTTTCCGGAATGTAGACGCCCTGGCTCCCCCACTGCTCGCGCGCGGCCGTAGCAAGCGAGTCGTACATGCCGCTGTACATGGCGAACATCGGGTCCATGATGTCGAGGCGGTTGGTCGGTGGCATCGCGTCGTAATAGCAGCTCAAGTTATGCCACCACTGCTGCGCGCCCCACTCGCGCATGTCGCCGTTGGTGCCGAACAGCAGCCCGCCGAACCGCGGAGGATATTTTCCCCGCGACGCCGAGCCCATGACGTACAGAAAGTAGGTGTAATTCTGTTCGACGTAGTCCGCCACGCCGTCGCCGCTGCTCAGGTGGACGAAGGCCTTCGACCAGTAGTTGTGCCACCACTGCCGGTTGCTCGCGAGCAGTACGTCAAAACCCCTGGCCGAGGCGGCATCCAACTCCTTCAACGCCGCCGCGGCGACGTCCTCGCTGGGGTCGAAGCTGGCGGCGGAGGCGATCAGAACCGTGAACTTCCCCTTGCCCGGCGCCGCCGCGAGGCGCACAGCGGAGTCGCTTGCGTAGCTTGCCTTGGATTTGCGGCCCGCCACGCCGATGGCGACCGCCGAGGAGTTGTAGTAGTCGCCCTCGCGAAACTCCTGTACCAGCACGATGCGGCCTTCGCGAATGTCCAGCCGGGATGCCGCCGTCTGGTCGCGATGCTCCACCATCACCGTGCGATGGCTTGTCAGTTCCCAGTTCTTCCCGACGAAATATTCGATTGCGTAGCGCAACATGCGGAGATCGGTGGCGATCGGAGCGGGCTGCTGCCGCTGGTCGTCGATCTCAACCGCGATGACGTCATGTTCGTTCGACGCCAGCACGCGGGCGGTGACGCCTTTTCCGCTGGCGGTCATCAGGGCGTCGTAAACGCCGAGATGTTGTCCGAAATCGGCGCCCGCGAAGACGTCATCGCCATAATCGCCGAAATTTATGTCTACATAGCCGCAGCCCGCGCTGTAGTCCGTGTGGCGCCTTGGAAAACTGTGGGAGGCACAATTTTCCGCGAAGACGTCGGGGCGGTTGATCTGAAACTTGAGCGCTGTGGGAACTCGTCCATATCAGACTGCCCATTCGGCCGTTGCCTACCGGCAGGCCTTCTTCACTGCGGGATACCGGCTTGTCGTAGCGCAGATCGGCGCGCGATACCAACTTCCGGTAGTCAACCTGGAGAATCGTCGACACGCCAGCCGTCGCGGCTGCAGCGGCCCTCTGTGGAGCAGTTTGAGGAAAGGCCGCCGGACTGGCTGCGAGGGCCGGGGCGGACACACCGGCGGCAAGAAAGTCTCGCCGTGAAAACGATGCCTGATGAAGAATGTTCTTTCGTGCCATTGACTCAGATCTCCTGTCTCAGTCGAGAAGTCATTCCGAAGTATAAAGAATATTTTAGCGCTATACTACCGCGTTTGAAGCGCAAATGGAAGCGGGGGCCGGGAGCGGTGTATGGTGCGGCCGGAGAGAGTGCGATTCACGAGGGCTCCGTGCCGGCCCGGGCGGACCGGCACGGAGATTGGTCCAGCGTTGCGGCAGGGTTCGGCGTCAGAACCTCACGCGCAGTCCCAGACGGAATACGCGCTCGTCGATTCCTTCGCGGCCGGTTCCCTGGGTAGAACTGATGACGGTGAAGCCGCCAAGGTTCTTGATGCTTCCGTCATTGTTCAATTGCAGGTTGGAAACGTTGCTGCCGGGTCCGCTGAAGTGCGGCGTGTTGCTGAAATTCAGCGCCTCGGCTCGGAACTGCAGCTCAATGCGTTCTTTGACCTTGAAATCGCGGACCAATCCAAGGTCCAGATTCACCAATCCCGGCCTTCGCAACGTGTTGTACCCGGCGGTCCCGAACCGTGCCGTCGTGACCGGCGCAAAGGCCAGCGGATCAAACCACGATTGGTTCGGCCCGGCTCCGCCGAGCATGGCCACCTCTGCCTTCACCTGGTCCGCCCGCTGCGTGTTTCCGGAAGCATTTAAGGAGGTGCCCGAAGCGGACACCGAGAACGGATTGCCGGTATAGGCGCTGAACAGGCTGTTCAACTGCCAGCCGCCCGCGATCTTCGGAAGAAGTCCTTCTCCGTTTGCCCACTTCTTGCCTTTGCCGAACGGCAACTCGCCTACAACGGCGAGAGAGAACACTTGGGTGCGGTCGAAGCCGGCCAGCGCCTTGGTCAGGCCGGCGTATTCCGGAATCTGGATGGCGGGGTTCTTGTCGCTGAGGTCGTCGCAGCAAAGTGCCATGGCCTTGGACCACGTGTATGCGCCGTTAATCTGGATTCCGTTCGCAAAACTTCGGGTCAGGGTAGCCTGAAGCGAGTCATACCAGTTCTTGCCGAAGTTGGTGAACAGGGAGGTGTACGAGGTTCGTCCAAACTTCTGGTACAGGGGCTGGCTGTTGCGTCCCCCTCCCACTCTCTGGACGTTCTGGTCCACGGCCTGGAGAATCTTGATCTGCCGCGTGCCAACATATCCGGCCTGGCCGATGAACCCCCAGAAAAGCTGCTTCTGGATGGTGAAATTCCACGACTGGATATAGCCCATCTTGAACTTGTCCGGAGGCGTGTAGATGCCCACGGTCGCCGGAATGTCGATGATCCCGCTCGACAGGTCTGCGGGGACGGGAATCGCGGGCAGGCCGTTCTTCAGCAAGCCGGCTGCTTTGTTCGAGTTCGGGGGAGCCGGTAGCCCGATGCCCAGGTACACCGGATACACCGAAAGCAGGTTGCGTGCGAACGACAGGGGCTGGGGATCGAAGTTGATCCCGTAGCCGGCGCGGATCACAAGCGTGTCCGTCGCGCGGTAGGCAAATCCGATTCTGGGACTGAAATCCTTCTTGGGCGTTTGAATGTTGCAGTCAATGGGGTTGTTACCCAGGCCGCAGACCTTTACCTTGCCGGTATTGAAGTCGTACTGCTGGAAACCCATGTCCTGCCGCCGACCAAAAGGGAAGTAGTCCCACCGGACGCCGAGTGACGCTGTCAGTTTGCGAGAGATTTGCCACTGGTCGCGGACAAACAGGCTATAGGCCCAGGTCTGACCGGTGGCCCGGTCCCGGCCGTTCTCGGAAATCATGTCGTGGCTCCCGGAGTAAGCATTATCCCAGCAGGAAGTCCGCGAAGCTGTTGTACTGGTTTGTAGACTGCCCTTTGATGGCGGTAGAGCCGCCGTTGAACGAGAAGTTGCCTGAGCCGGCCGCTTCGAAGGTGGCCATCTTTTGCCGGGAAATATCAATGCCCCACTTTATATTGTGACTGCCGTGAATCTTGCTGAAGTTTGCCACATACTCCCAGGTCGGCAGTGTGTAGTAGATGGGGTAGCTACACGCGCCGAGAGCGCTGTAGCTGCTGACGCTGAACTGCGGCCAGCCGCCATAGCTGCGGGTCGGACCATTCGTGCCGGGAATTCCCAGCACGTCCAATCCGACGTTCTGGTCCAACGGGAACGGTTCATTGGAAGTATTCAGCCGCGTATAAGAGAAATAGGTGTCCAGCAGGAAGGACGGGCTGAAAACATAGCTGCCCGCGAACGAACTGTTGATGACAGTGCCCGATCCGTGGCCGTCGCGCCCCGCGAAACTGCTGATGTTCGGGCCGATCTCTCCGAACGCCGCCGGGCTCGTCATACTGTACTTCAAAATCCCGGCGCGCCCGCTGATCCGCAGCTTGTCGCTCGCGTTCCAGCTCAGCTTGCCGTCATACTTGCTCCGATTTATGGCGAGTGCCCCGTTCGCATAGAAGTTGTTCGTCGTCTGGTTCGGCCACGTGGGCTGAGGGATGAAGCTCAGGATCTTTTGCGAGATCGGCTCTATCCTCCCGACGGGGACTTGATTGTTGGTGAAGGGGACCTTCCCGCTGCCGTCGGCGTTCCCCGTCTCCGGATCGTAGATTAGGCCCGACGATCCCGACATGTCGCCCGCGCGGATTGCCGCGGTGGGAACCGTAATGGAAGAGCTGTTGGCGGTTTGTCTCTGGAACTGGCCGTCGTAGCCGAAGAAATAGAACAGCTTGTCCTTCTTGATCGGGCCCCCGATGGTGCCGCCCAACTGGTTGTCGATGTTCTTCGGATTTCGCTCGCCAGCAGGCAGGAAAAATGGCTTGGCCTTGAGCTTGTTGTCGGTGTGGTATTCGAAAAGCGAGCCGTGGATCTCGTTCGTGCCGCTCTTCATTTGCACATTCACCGCGGCGGCGCCCGCCAGGCCCTGGTCCGCGTCGAGACTGCTGCTGGTGACACTAACCGTCTCAATCGACTCGAGGCCAGGTACATACGCTGTTACGTGCGGCAGCCAGACGTTGGTGGCGCTGGCGCCTTCAATGCGGATAGTGTTCGCGTTACGGGTTCCGCCGTTCACGTTGAAATTCAAACCCCGCGTCGGGTTGGCGGAAACCGAGTGAGCGTTCGCCGGCGGCGAGAATCCGGGCACGAGGATAAAAAAGGTTCTGGTAGTTCCGGTTCACCGGCACCGGCATCTCCTCCAGTGTCCTTGTCGACACTTCGGAACGCACTTCCGCACGATCCGTCTGCAATGTAACCGCCTGTGCGCTCACCTCCACAGATTCTGAGACCGCGCCCACGGCGAGCGCCGCGTCCACGCGGACAACGTTGCTGATGGTGACAACGACTCCCTTTTCGCTATAAGCGCGGAAGCCTTCTTTCGAAATGGTAATGCTGTAAGTGCCGCTGGGAACGGAAGGAATGTTGTAGGCGCCCAGATCATTGGAAGCGGCTTCGCGGGTCTGGTTCGTTTCCGTCTGAGTGATCTTTATGTTGGCGCCTGGAATCGCGGCGCCGCTTGAATCGACAACCGTTCCCACGATCGAGCCGTAAAGGGCCTGTGCCCTGGCAGGTTGGCTGCCAACCAGCACGGCCAACACCAATAGAAGGGAAATGCCGGCCGCAGCGGCCAGCTTGTTTTGTGTTGACATCTCATGACCTCCTAAATGAGTGGAAAGCTAGTCTGGCGCCGGCGTGGGTACACGAACATTTGTGGCTCTGGCAGGGGTAGCCGCACGGCTTCGGGAACATAGAGCTTTGACGGAGACGCACTCGGAGCAGCCTGACTCTGCTCCTCGCTCCCGGAACGGAATGCCACGAGGAAGACCCCCGAACACGAACCATTCCCACCCTTTGCCCCGGGGATGAGGGCTGGCGATGAGTCCCCCATTCCCTTCAGCCCGTGCTGGCCCGGTGCCACCACGAAACGTATGCGCCCGCGAGCGTTTCACTTCCGGGCCGAAGAGTGCTGAGCCCAGCCGGGATATCCGCCTGGCGAGGCCAGCCCTCGTGACAGCGCGACAACGCCCTCCAGTCGCTCAAAGACGGCCTCGATCCGCGTTCCGCCTGATCGGCAGGCAGATCGCGGATCAATCCTAGGTCGAAGCAAGTATATCACACGTTATGGTCTCTTTGTAGCGATAAAGTGTTGATAAAGTGTTGACTGTGTCTCGGGAGAACCTTTCTTTCACAATTCAGCGGCTTCAATTAACCGGAAAGACCTAGGGACGCCTGTAAGAGGATGGCCGCTTTCTCCAGGCTGGAAATTGGATACGGCGGTCCAGGACGGCATAGTCGCTCTTCCGGATGCGCTTCAGCAGACGCGAGTAAATCTCGATCAGCGCCCAGAGACTGCGGCGGCTGGCGCCTTCGGTCAGCTTCAGCAGGGGCGCCGACTCGCGGTAGTAGTCGCCGGCGCGGCTGGCTTCAAACTCCATTAAGGCGCGGAAGTTTGCGCCGCCCTCGCCGTCGCTGAACCCGGATGGATCGACGCCGAAACGATCGAGATCTTCTGCCGGCAGATAGACGCGCCCGCGCCCGGCGTCTTCCCTCACGTCGCGGAGGATGTTGGTGAGTTGGAAGGCGATCCCGCATTTTTCCGCAAGTGGAAGGGCTTCCGGGGATTTGAAGCCGAGGATGTGGATGGTTGTCAGCCCTGGTACCGACGCCACCTGGTAACAGTACCGGTATAACTCGTCGAAGGTACGATGCGGCGCGGCTCGAGGTCGGACGCCATGCCGTCCAGCAGGTGGTCGAAGTAAGCATGCGGGATGCGCGTAGCGCTGGACGGTGTCGTAAAAGGCCGGCCAGACGGGGTGGCCGTCGAAGTTTCCTGCGAGCGCGCGGTGCAGCCCCTCGCGCCAGTTGTCGAGCGCACGGCGGGCGGCGCCCGGGCCATCGCGGTTGGGATCGTCGCTCAGGTCGTCGCTCTCGCGCATGAACGCGTAGGCGGCACACATCGAGTCGTGGCGGGTTTTATCGAGCAGGATGAAAGAGTAATAGAAGTTACGCGCGCGGGTGCGGGTGACGTGCTTGCAGTGGGTGTAGGACCTGTCGAGTTCGTTCATGCCGCCTGTCGAAACGCCACCCGCAACAGACTGCGGAGCAGGATGCCGACCCGCTCGACTTTACCGATTGCCGGACGCTCCCGCAGACATTGTAGTTCCGCCGGCGGATCTTTTCCAGGATGAAGAGGCCGCCGCGGTTGAACAGGTCGAGGTCGAGCGACAGGCGGCGGTTCACCATGCCAGCCAGCGGCAGGCCGCGGCGAAACAGGTCTTCCGCCAATGGACGGCTTCCCGCATCAGGGCGCGAAAGGCCGGAGTGAAACGCAACGCCAGCAGCTCGCGCTCCGAGTAGCCGTGCTTTTCAAACAGGTCGAAGCGGAAGATAGATGCGGTCTTTGCGAAGATCGACGGTGACATCCTGCCAGAAATTGGCCAGTTGCAGCGCGGTGCAGGTGGCGTCGGACAGCGGCTGGCGCGCTTCGTCCGCGTAGCCGCAGAGGTAGAGCACCAGGCGGCCCACCGGGTTGGCCGAATAGCGGCAGTAGTCCAAGGACTTCCTCCCAGTTCCGGTAGCGTGTGACGAGCTGGTCCTGCTCGAACGCGGTGATCAGATCGGCGAACGGCTCTTTGGGAAGGTGGTGGCGTTCGATGGTCGTGCCGAAGCGCTACATAAACGGGATTGCGGGCAGGCCGCCGGCGTAACAGGCCGTCGAACTCGCTCGCGCCACCAGGCGAGCAGCCGCAGGCTTTCGGTGGTGTCGCCGATTTCGTCGCCCAGATCGTCGGCCCAGCGGCAGAACGCGTAGACGTTGAAGAAATCCTGATGCAGCTCTTTCGGCAGCAGAAAACTGACGACGTGAAAGTTCTCGTAGTGGTGGGTGGCCAGCCAGCGCGTGTAGGCGGCGCACTCTTCCGGCGAGAACTGGCGTGCCGGCCGCCGGACTGGCCAGGAAGTTTTGGCGGGAGTAGGAAATCCAGTCGGACAGCCCGCCGAAGAAGCGCGGAGAACACCGCGTCTGTCGCCGCCCGCGCCGGCACCCCTGCCGGGCCATCCAAGCCCTAGCTGTAGGGAATGATGGCCGTCTTCATGTGGCCGTTGTGGCTCATCAGATGGCGCATAACGTCCAGCAGGTTGCGAGCGGTTCTTCCCGGTTTACGAAGTCGGACGCCCGGATTTCGCCGCGCGCGATCAGTTCGAGCGCCTTGCGAATGTGGGCCGGAGTGTGGTGGAAGCTCGCCTTGCAAGTGATTTCCGAATAGTGCAGCAGTGAGGTATCGAGCGATACGCGGCTGTCGGCGGGGCAGCCGCCGAAGAAATTCACCGTACCGCCGCGGCGGACGAACTGCACCGCTGTTTCCCACGCGTCCGGCGTGCCGACCGCTTCGATGGAGACATCGACTCCATAGCCTCCGGTCAAATCGCGGACGGCGGCGCGAAGGTCCGCCGAGCCGTCCGACAGCAGAACTTCATCGGCGCCCATCCGTAAAGCGTTATCCAACTGGGAGGTGCCGCCGCCCGATGGCGATGACGCGCGTGCCGTAGACCTTGGCGAGACGCACGAACATCAGGCCGATGGGGCCGAGGCCCATGACCGAAACGGTGTCGCCGGATCGGATGCCGGTGTCTTCGAGACCGCGCAGCACGCATGCCAGGGGCTCGGCTAAGAGCGGCGTCCTGATAGGTGACGTGGTCGGGAAGTTCCAGGGTGTTGAATTCTACGATGCGTTCGGGAACGCGGATGAATTCGGCGTAAGCGCCGTTATTGAAGAGCAGGTCGCCACACAGATTCTCGGCTCCCCGTTGGCAGTAGAAGCACTCCCGGCACGGAGCGGAATTGGCGGAAACCACCCGCTGGCCGGGGCGGAAGCGGGTGACGCGCTCACCCACCGCCACAATGTCGCCGGCCAGTTCGTGGCCAAACAATGCAGGGGGTACGATCATGCGGGCGTGGTAGCCGCGGCGGAACACTTTGACATCGGTTCCGCAAGTCAGCGCCGCACGAACCCGCACCAGTATATCTCCGCCGCCAATCGCGGGCACGGCGACCTCCTCTACCTGGAGGTGTTCCTTGCCGTACAGGACAGCAGCCAGCATTTGCGTTTTCACTATGACAACCTCTGGGGCTGAACGATAATTTTCAGCGATTGCTCGTCCGGATGCAGCGCCAGTTGAAAGCCGTTTTCGATCTCATCGAGCGGCAGGCAATGGGAGATTAATTCTCCAACCGGCAGTTCTCCGCTGAAGACCAGACGGGCCGACTCGTTTTGGAGGTCCAAAGAAGCACTATAGCACCCAAACAGGGTCCGTTCCTCCTTGCAGATTCCGGCGCCGGAAAGCTCCACTCGCTCGGTGGCGGAAGTCTGCGAAAACAAGAGGATACGACTACCCGGACGTGAACAGGCGATAGCCTGCTCCACGATGCCCGGAGCGGAAACGGCGACGATAACGGCATCGGCGCCGCGTCTCTCGGTTCTGGCGAGGACGGCGCGGCCGACATCCTGCCGCTGGGGGTCGAGCGCTTCAACGGCGCCGAACCGCCGGGATAGATCGAGCCGCCGCCGGATAGGGTCGGTAGCAATCACCTGGGCGCCAGTCCTCCGAACCAAGGCTGTAAATATCAAACCAATCGGCCCCTGCCCGAGAACGAGTACCACCTCGTCGGGTAAGGGATCGAGTTGTACCACCGCCTTCAGGCAGGTGTTAACAGGTTCTACGAAACTCGCGGATTCGAACGAAACGCCTTCCGGAATTCGCTCGACTCCGTCGCGGACGATCCAGTCGAACACGCGAACATACTGCGCGAAGCCGCCGCCGGCGGGCTCGAACCCCGCCGTTACGCCCACCCTTTTGTAAGTCTCGCACTGGGCGTAAAGTTTGTGACGGCAATAATAACATTGTCTGCAAGGTATGTGGTGGAAAACAACCACCCGGTCGCCGGGCCGGTATTTTTTTACTCCGTCTCCGACCGCCGCCACCACGCCAGCCGATTCATGGCCGTAGATGCGCGGCGCGGCAAGGAGGTTGTGCTCGATCTTCTTCAGATCGGTGTGGCAGATGCCGCAGGCTTCCACGCGGACCAGCATTTCGCCCGGTCCGATGCGGGGTACGGCGACGCTTTGGACGGAAATACGGCTGTTGCCGGTGTAAACGGCGGCGCGCATGACGGACGCAGCCTCATCCGATTCGCTGTTCGGACTAAAACTCGCAACTTGCAAGAAAGTCTCCTAGTATGCCGGAGGCTTGGCGAAGGCCCCGATCGAGCGACACCAGAAATGGGATGCGCGAGCGCGGCCGGCGCAGCGCTTCCCACACAATTCTGGCTCGCGAAAAGCGGCCTTCCGCGTCCCGCACGGCATTAAAGTCCATAGGGAACCCCTCTTTGGCGGCGTCGGTGACGATGCGCACACAAAAAAACGGAAGTTCCCGCCGAGCCGCCTCTTCGGCGACGGCAAACGCTTCCATGTCAACGGCAGCGGCGCCCTTTTGCCGCCACTCAGCCTTTTCGGCAATCGAGTTTACCACCCGGTTGACAGAAAGCAATCTCCCGGTTGCGGCGGAAGCGGCCTTGCGAGGGGGCGACACCCGAAATTCAGGGTCTCGCCCGGGCGACCAGACCGTATCCGCCAGAAAAACCTGGCAGCGCTCCAGCGACGGATCGAGACCGCCGCAGAATCCGGTGCTCACAACGGCGTCGAGCCGCGCGCGCGCAGCGGCCACCTGGACGCACACGCGCGCCAAACCGGGTCCCGGCCCGTTGGCAGCCAGAATCCATCGTACAGCGTGCCGCTCGATTTCGGCGGCGAACCGCAGCGGCCACGAAAGCCGGCGCGACGGGGCGGCCCGCCTCAAAAGGCCCGCGAATTCGCGGCTTTCGGCCGCTACCAACAAAACGTTCGCCACCGAACGGGCCTCACTGCGAATAGCCATTGGCGCGGAACCACTCCACCGCACGCGCCAGCGCGCCGTCTACCGGCCCGGTCGTGAATCCAAGCTCTTCCCGCGCGCGCGCTGTCGACACGAACATCTTCTTTCTGGCCATCCTCACCGCATCCAGCGGCACTTTCGGCTGGCGGCCGGTAAGGTTGGCCCACCCGGTGTTGAGCGCACCGTATGCAAATGCCACGGCATAAGGAATCCGCACCTTGGGCGCCTTGCGGCCGCTGATTTTCTCCAGCCTCTGGAAAATCTGCTCCAAAGTCAGATTCTCGCCGCCTAGAATGTATCGTCTGCCTGCTCGACCCCTCTCACAAGCGGCCCAATGGCCGGCCGCAACGTCGTGAACATCCACGAGGTTCAGACCCGTATCCAAATACGCCGGCATGTCGCCGCGCACGAAATCAACGATAATCTTCCCGGTCGGCGTCGGCTTCCGGTCGTGGTCGCCCACAGGTGCGGTGGGGTTCACGATAACCACCGGGAAACCCCGTTCGGCGAACTCCACGGCAGCCTGTTCCGCCAGAAATTTTGATCTTTTATAGGCGCCAGCCATGTCTTCGAGACCGACCGGCGTCGTTTCATCGCCCAATCCGCCAGGTACAAACCCGACGCAGCCCACCGTGCTGGTGTAAACAAACCGTTCGACGCCGGCCTGGCGGGCGGCCTCCAGCATGTTCCGGGTGCCGTCGACGTTCGAACGGTAAATCTCTTCCGGCCGCGGCGCCCACAGACGGTAATCCGCCGCCACGTGGAACACCAGGCCGCAACCGTCCACGGCCCGGCGTAACGACGCCGCATCGCGCAAGTCGCCGGGCGCCGGCTCGATCTCCGGACCGAATACCGATCGCTCGCCACGCACCAGCGCCCGCACACGGCAGCCGCGCTCCACCAGCAGCCTCGCCACATGCCAGCCTACAAACCCGGTGGCGCCAGTAACAAGAACGGGTTTCACCGCTGTCGAATCACCGCAACGCCCAGCCTAGCAACTTGATGCTGTCGGAAAGCCGGGAGTTAATTCCCAACGCCGCGGAAGGTTCATAGCCGCAGTGCATCATGCAGTGTTCGCAGCGCGGGTCGTTGCCCTGGCCGTAATGTTCCCACGGCGTCTTGGTCATCAGTTCTTCAAAGGTTTCGTAGTGCCCGTCGGTGATCAGGTAGCAAGGGCCTTTCCATCCTTTGACGTTATAAGTGGGGTTGCCCCAGGCCGTGCATGGCAAATCGCGGTCTCCCTGCAGGAAGTCGAGGTAAACCGGCGAGTTGTTGATCTTGAAACGGCGGCCCAATCTCCTGATCTCATGGAACTTTTCGTGCACGTCGTCGCGGGTCATGAACATTTCGCGGTCGTTGACGGCGGAGTATCCATAAGCCGGAGCAATCATGTGGCCGTCCAGGTTAAGCGGCTCCAGGAACTCGAACAACGCCTCGATCTCGGCCATGTCGGTTTCGCGGTAAACCGTTGTGTTGGTGCAGACCTTGAAGCCGGCCTGCTTGGCGACCCGGATACCTTCCATGGCTTCGCGGAACACGCCTTCGCGCTCGACAGCAATGTCGTGGGTCTTCTCGAGACCGTCCAGATGGATATTGAAGAAGAGCCTGTCGTGCGGCACGAATTCATGCAGCTTCTTGCGCAGGAACATGCCGTTGGTGCACAGGTAAATGGTGCGGTTGCGTGCCAGGATCTGCGCCGTGAGCGGTGCGATATCGGGCAGCAGCATGGGCTCTCCGCCGCAGATGGAGACCACCGGAGCGCCGCACTCGTCGACGGCGTGAAGGCACTGTTCAATCGACAACCGTTCCCGGATGGTCGATTCGTATTCGCGAATCCGCCCGCAGCCGGTACAGGTGAGGTTGCAGGCGTGCAATGGCTCGAGCATCAGCACCAGCGGGAAGCGCTTGTCAATCATCGGGTGCGGGCGCGGGGCGTTGGCTCCGATACGGTGCTGGTGCAAAATACGGAAAGGGTTGGACGGGTCACTCGCCGGCGCGGCGTTACGCTGCCACTCCGGCCGAGGGCGCCATTTGTTCTTGGCGATATAGGTCGCCATACCTGCCGTCATGGATAGCGGAAATCTCATACCGGGTCCCCTCCCGCACCGGAATTGGCTTTCAGGTAGGTCGACAAGGCCATCAATGGAAACGAATCGCGATAAAGGTGGTACATCAGGTAGAACACCTTCGGGAAACCGGTTCCGGTGGCGAGGTGTTCGTCCCAGGAACCGTCGCCACGCTGTGTCTCTACCAGGAATTCGACACCCCGGCGGGTGGATTCGCTGCTCTGCTGACCGCCGGCGACGAGGCCGAGAACGGCCCAGGCGGTTTGCGACGGCGTGCTGGGGGCGGCCACGAACGACAGCCGGTCATAGCTTTCACAGCTTTCACCCCACCCGCCGTCGGGGTTTTGGACGCGCCGGAGCCAGTCGACGGCGCGGATGATTACCCGGGTGATTCGGGCCCACACCCGCCGCCCGCAGGCCCCGCAGCGCGAGAAACGTGCCATACACGTAGTCAACGCCCCAGCGGCCATACCAGCTTCCGTTGCGCTCCTGCGTGCGCAGCAGATACTGAACCGCGCGGCGGATCGCCGGGGAATTGCCCTCGACACCCCAGGCGCACAAGGCTTCGATGACGCGACCGGTGATGTCGGGGCAGGTGGGGTCGAGCATCGCGTTGTGGTCGGCGAAAGGCACGAAGCTCAGCGGATACCAATTGTTGTCGACATCGAACGCGGCCCAGCCGCCGTCCTGGCTTTGCATGTCGAGCAGCCACCGGACGGCGCGCCCGACGCAAGCCTGTTGGGCGTCCGGGTTGGAAGCCGAAGCGTGCCGGAGCGCCAGAAGTACCATGGCGGTATCGTCAATGTCCGGGTAAAACTCGTTGGCGAATTCGAAGTACCAGCCGGACGGCTCGGTTTTGGGGCGCTTGACGGACCAGTCCCCCTTCTCGCGGACCTCCTTGGTGAGAAGCCAGTCGGCCATGCGAGTGAGTGCCTGGGGCGGCGCGGCGCCGGACATCGCCAGCGCAAAACCGACGATGGCAGTGTCCCACACCGGCGAGAAACAGGGCTGGAAGAAGAGATGCTTGCCGTCGTCCACCATGAGGCGGTCGAACTGGCGTTGCGCCTCGACTCGGACCGGATGATCGGGGGCGTAGCCGAGCAGATCGAGCGCCATGATGGTGTACATCATGGGTGGATAGATGGCGGCCAAACCGTCGGTTTTGCTCGTGTGCGCGAGAATCCAGTTTTCACACTCGCGCATGGCCTTCAAACGCAGGCTCCGCGAGCCCCAGCGCTCCCACCACTTCAGAAAGCGATCGGCCACCAGGAAAACCTTGCTCCAGCCGCGATGCCGTCCGCCGACGGCCAGGCGCGGCTTGGCGCCCCGCAGGAACAACTCGTCGAGATTGAAGCCCGCCGGGACGGGACGGCGGGGGTCCAGTGCATGGATGACGGCCAGCGGGATGACAATGGCGCGGCTCCACGACGACATCTGGTAAATCGGGCCACCGGGCAGCAGAATCATTTCCGGGGGAACGTTGGGAACGTACTGCCGCGGAAACAGGTCGAACAGGCTGAGATTCAGGCGGACGTAGCTGTTGGCCGCCTGAATGCCGCCCAGCCGCAGGATGGTCTCCCGCAGTTTCACCATACGGGGATCGTCTACCGCCAGGCCGGCCAGTTTCAGTGCGAAGTAAGCCTTCACCGAAGCGCTGACATCGGCGGGGCCGGTGGGATAGGTATTGAAGCCCCCGTCGGGGAGTTGCCGGGCCAGGATGCTGGCCACGGCGCGATTCACCTGAGTGTGGTTGGGCGGATTCCAGACACCTTCACGCGGAGGATGGAGCCACAGCAGCAGCAGCAGGTAGTCGGACTCGAGCGTGGTGTCGGCGGTCAGGTCGGCCCACCAGAAGCCTTCCGTGTGCTGCCGCCCCAGAATATGGTTCGCGGCCTGGCGCGCGGCCCGCACGCTTCCGGCTACCAGCTCTCCGGCCAGTTGAATACTCGTTTTCATAGCGTCGAAATCGTCGTCAGGCGGGCGTCCGATGAATGCAATTCGGCCGGCAACTGGAATTTAACGTCTTCCTCTACAATCTCCATTTCCTCCACGTCGGAAAAACCGAATTGCTGGAGACCGAGGATGAGTTCCTGCACCAGGTTCTCGGGCGCGGAAGCGCCGGCGGTAACCGCGACCGTCCGGATTCCCTCGAACCATTCCGGCTCGAGCTCCCGCCGATCGTCGATGAGGTAGGAAGGCACGCCGGACCTCTGGCAAACTTCCACCAGGCGGCGCGAATTGGAACTGTTCTGGGATCCGACCACCAGCAGCAACTGGCACAAGGGCGCCACGGCCTTCACCGCGGTCTGCCGGTTCTGGGTGGCGTAACAAATATCCTGTGAAGCAGGCCCGGTCACTTTGGGGAAACGATCCCGTAGCCGGGCCACGATGTCCTGGGTCTCGTCCAGGCTGAGCGTGGTCTGGGTGATGTAACGAACCCGACTATCATCGCGGACTTCCAGCCGGTCCACGTCCTCGACGGTCTCCACTAAAATGGTGGACGCTGGGGCCTCGCCCATGGTTCCGATCACCTCGTCATGATCGCGGTGGCCGATCAGGATAATCGTGTAATCGTCGCTGGCAAACCTCTTCGATTCCAGGTGAACTTTGGTAACCAGCGGGCAGGTGGCGTCGATCACCTGGAGTTTTCGCTCCCTGGCAGCCTCCCGTACCTCCGGAGAAACGCCGTGGGCGCTGAAAATAACCCGCGAACCCTCGGGAACCTCCGCCAGCTCTTCCACGAAGATCGCTCCAGCCTCGCGAAGCTCGTCCACTACGTGGCGGTTATGGACAATCTCCTTACGGACATAGATGGGTGCGCCGTACACATCGAGGGCGATACGCACGACATCGATTGCCCGCACGACCCCCGCACAAAAACCTCGCGGGCGCAACAAGATCACTTTCTTGTCCAAATAGTCCTCCAGAGGTATAGGGCCAGGAATTTTATTATAGCAATCACTTGCCGTCCGGCACCGGGGCTAAGTGGGCCGGGTAGCGGGGAAACCCGGCGGCTGCCAGAATGTCGATATGGACCGGACGGATGTGTTTCAGCTCTTCCCCGATCTCTTCGTCAAGGTTTACGCTTCGGATCGCGGGATTACCGCCATCTACATGTCCGCGCAGCCGTTTGCGGACCAGCCTCAGGGGCCGGCGGAAATCCCCGGCCCACTCGGGCAGGCGAAAATCCAACTGCGGGAATACGCGGCCGGGGAGCGGCGCGTTTTCGAGGTGCCCCTCGATTTGCGTGGCACCCCGTTTCAGCTTGCCGTGTGGAACCGGCTGCTCGAAATTCCTTACGGCGAGACCCGTACTTACAAGGAAATCGCGCTCCTGTTGGACAAGCCCTTGGCGGTGCGGGCGGTTGGTACTGCCAACGGGGCCAACCCGGTGCCGATTATCGTTCCCTGCCACCGGGTAGTAGCCAGCGGGGGCGGGCTGGGCGGCTATTCCGCGGGCCTGCATATCAAAGAGCGCCTGCTGCGCCTGGAAGGGGCGTCGCCGGAACCGGGCCAGAAGGAATTCTTATTCTCGTAAGGCTTCGCGCACGGGCACCCGCGGCTGGCGGTCCGAGGGACGGGCCAGCGGAAGAAGGGCCAACAGGCCCTCGGCATCCGCAACCTCCATGCCGATTCGCAAGGCGTAGAGCGGGATGCCCGCCATCTCCAGCATGTCCTCGTCGAAGCAGTTGATCAGGTCCTTTTCGGTAGTCAGCAGTGCGTCGGCGTCGTACTTGCGGCAGGCGTCGGCGAGTTTGCCCAGCTCGTCGCTCGAATAGTGGTGATGGTCCGGGAAAGCCTTGAAATACACCGGCCGCAAACCCAGGGATGCGAGTACCTGGCGGAAGCCGGATGGATTGGCCACGCCACAGAATGCGGCCACGTTCCTGAAGGGGAAATCGGCGATGCCAAACTCTCGGGCGGGCGCCGCGGAGGACTGGGGGTGAGCCAGCCAGCTTTCCGGCACCACCTGGCTTTGGAAGATCGGCGCCTCGGGGTTGTAGCGGCGAACGAGATCCTTGAGCCCTGTATAGTGGCGGTCCGGCTCGCAGCGGGTCAGCACGATGGCGTGTGCCCGAGCCAGCGCTTCCGGAAGCTCGCGCAGCCGGCCGTGCGGAAACAGATCGCCGCCGGCGAGTGGATTCAGCGCGTCCATCAGAACGATGTCGAGATCGCGCGCCAGGCGGGCGTGCTGGAAGCCGTCGTCGAGCAGGAACAGGTCGGGCAGGTAACGCTCTTCCAGGATTGAGCCCGTTTCATAGCGATCGGCGCCGACTCCGACGGCGGCGGTGGAAGAGCGGACGATGAGCAGCGGTTCATCGCCCGCGTCGAGGGAGGATACTTCCTCGCCGGGAGCGAAAAATTGCACATCCGCCGGATTTTGGCGGCCATAGCCCCGCGTCAGCACCGCGACCCGGCGGCCGGCGTCGCGAACCTGGCGGGCCAGCCAGATTACCAGCGGAGTTTTGCCCGTGCCCCCCATGGCCAATCCGCCCACGCTGACCACCGGTACGGTGAGGCATCCCTGATGCGCCAGGTCTCGGCCGCGTTTGAAAAACCCGCCCAATTCCCAAATGCGGGCCAGCGGCCAGAGCAGCAACTTCCCGGGCAGAGGGGACGGGGGCTGGGGAATCGCCTCGTCACGCAGCCGCAGAATTTCGGCGATGGTGCGGGCGGTGACGCCGCGCTTCGCCTCCGCCAATGCCTTGGATTTCTCCCCCAGCCCGATCGCTCGATCCGGGTCCTCCAGCAAGCTCGAGACGGCGGCCGCCAGCTCCGATGGTTTCGAGATCCGCACGGAGGCACCGGACGCGTCAAACTCGGCGGCGATTTCCGGGAAATTTTCCATGTGCGGACCCAGAATTACCGGCACACCACAGAGTGCGGGTTCGAGAATGTTGTGCCCGCCGCGGTCGGCCAGGGTCCCGCCCAGAAAAACGACATTGGCCAGCCCGAACAGCCCGGCCAACTCGCCAATCGTGTCCACCAGCAGCACGCCCGGCAACGCCAGCGGTTGCGTCGGGTTGAGCTGCGAGCGCCGCGCGAACCGGATACCCCGGCGGCTCAGCTTGCCGGCGGCTTCGTCAAACTGCTCGGGCTTTCGGGGAACCAGCAGTAGCAGAAGCCCGGGATGGTTTTTCGAGAGCTCTTCAAAGGCGTCCAGCACGGCGTTGTCTTCGTCCACGTCTCCGGGGCGCGCCGGGGGCATGGTGCTGGCGGCAATCCACACCGCGCCCGCGCCGGTGTCCGCCAGGTATTCGCGCAGCGAGGGGGCAACCTGCGCGGCCGAGGCGTCAAAATCGTACTTCAAGTTGCCGGCGGCCACCGAGCGCTCTGGTGCAGCGCCGAAAACCCGGTAGCGCTCGAGCGAAATCTCCGTCTGGCAGTGAACCAGGCTGACAAACGACATCGCCTGGCGCAACAGCCAGAGGATGTGAAGGTACCGGGGATACGCCTTATCCGAGACACGGCCGTTGATTACCATGATCCGCGCGCCGGCGCGGCTGGTTTCCCGGTACAGGTTGGGCCAAATCTCGGTTTCCACAATGCCCAGCACCGCCGGCTTCAGGCGGCGCAGCACGCCCCGAACGGCGAACCGGTAGTCGATGGGTAGATAGAAGACACCGTGGACCACCCCGCCAAGCCGCTCTTCGGCGGTGCGGCGTCCCGCCAGGGTGGAACAAGAGAGAAACACCGGCGCGGTGGGAACCGCCGCGCGCAGCCGCCTCACCAGCCCCTCGACGGCAATCACCTCTCCCACGGAAACTGCATGTAACCAGATTCCGCCTGGAGCCGTCGGGCGAATGTCGGGCGGCAACCATCCGAATCGCTCGCGCAAGCGGCGCGCGTAGCGGTGATCGCGCACGCAGCGCAGAAACAGATAGATTAGTAGAAACGGAAGGGAAAGGGCCTGAACGGTCCAGTAGAGGAAGTAGATGAAGCGAGCTTTCAATG